>CAJTDC010000014.1 GCA_910575055.1 Clostridia bacterium | reverse complement strand
ATATATAGTATAATATAGAAATAGAGAATATTACATATAAAATTATGATATTATATAAAAATATATATTATTATATAAAAAACTATGGTATAATATAAAGGAAGGTTAATAATGAAGAACAAAATTAGAGAAATTGCATTACAGAAAAAAAAGAAATTAAAAAATATATCGGAAGGAACTGGGATACCATATCCTACTTTGATGATATATTTGAAAGAAGAAAATGCGTCGGAACCATCTGTAACAGCTGCATTAAAAATTGCGAAATATTTAGGAGTAAAGGTAGAAGAATTATTTATTTTAGAGAAAACAGATTGGAAAAAATAAAGATTATATTTGTTTTAGAACTTAAACTATTAACATAAAGGAGTGAATAAAATGAACAAAGTTCGTTTTGAGACGTTGGAAAAATTATTTCAAAATTTTGATGTTCTGTTTATGCAAACAGATCATCAAAATTTTTATCTCTTTAATCGAGTAGTTGCTTTTAAAATTCCTAAAATCTATATGGAATTAGAAATGTATAAATATACTGATGAAGAAAAAATCAATGTTGAAAACGATTATAAAAAAAGTATTAACTGTAAAAGGCTTTTTGAAAATACAGATTTTATAGAAGCAAATATAATAACAGTAGCTGGAATAAATGAACTAGCAATCTATATGGAACGTATCAATCCTTTTTTAAGTTCCATATGTAATTTGTCAGAAATTTCATATTTATTTGAAACAGAAAAAGGACTCTTAGAAATAGATAGCAAATATTGTGATTTTGTTCTTGATGTATTGCAACTATTTTCAGATGAGAAAGTTAAAAAATTTGTAAATAGAAAAAACAAATTTTTATACATCGAAAACAGTATTGCAAAAGCTGCTATTGCTCCAATAAAAACAGAAAAGGAAAAAAGAAGGTTGTTTGTTAAAAAGTTCTTGGTGTGAGAAGTAAAAAGAAGTGGTACTATGCCAAAAGGAATAAATATAAATCAGACTGTCCATTGATTTGTCAAAATAGTCCTGTAGTAAAATAGAATGGAGTGTGCAATATGAGTGAAAAAACAGTAAAAGGCTATAAAGTATTTAATCCAGATTGGACTTGTAGGGGATTTCAGTATAAAGTTGGTGCAAGCTATGAAATGGACGAAGAACCAATAGCTTGTGAAAGAGGGTTTCATTTTTGTGAAAGGCTAGAAGATTGTTTTAATTACTATGATTTTGATAGTGAAAATAAAGTAGCAGAAATAACAGCATATGGAGAAACAACAAGAGAAAACAATAAGTGCTGTACGAATAAGATTAAAATTGAAAAAAAAATGGAATGGTACGAAGTACTTGATATCGTCAATATCGGAAAATCCTGTACAGGAATAGGTAATAGCGGAAGCTGTAACAGCGGAAACTATAACGCCGGAGATAGTAACAGCGGAAGCTATAACGCCGGAGATAGTAATAGCAGAAGCTATAACAGCGGAGACTATAACGCTGGAGACTATAACGCTGGAGACTATAACGCTGGAGACTATAACGCTGGAGACTATAACAGCGGAGACTGTAACAGCGGAAGCTGGAATAGCGGAAACTGTAACAGCGGAAACTGTAACAGCGGAAGCTGGAATAGCGGAAACTGTAACAGCGGAAGCTGGAATACTACAGATTATTCCAATGGTTGTTTCAATACAGTACAACAAAGAATATTTTTATTCAATAAATTGTCCGATTGGACAATGAAAGATTGGAGAAGTAGTAAGGCAAGAACTATATTATATGATATGATGGTTAGTCCAATACAAAAAATTGATGAAAAAGATATGACAGACAAAGAAAAAGAAGAACACCCAGAATATCAAACAACGGGATTTTATTTAAAAAAATTGAGTTTGGAAAAAATAGCAGAAGAAAGACAGAAATGCTGGAATGAATTATCTCAAGAACAAAAAGATATTGTTATATCAATACCGAATTTTGACAAAGCAATATTTAAAGAAGTAACAGGGATTGATGTAGATAGGGAGTAATGAATATGAATACGGGAAAAAAATCTAAAATAATAGAAAAAATAAAAATAGGACAATATCTTTCAGAAGTAGAACTGGAAGAACTGGCTTATTGTAGTAAATATGCTGGATTGTTTGCAAATAATCTTGTTGATGTAGTATCAAGGAAAGAAGAAAATAGTATTTATAAAAATACAACTACTATTTTAAACATTGATAATGAATTGTATGCAGTAGATTGGAAAGAAAGTTTGAAGGAAAAAGTTTTTAAAGAACAGCCTTATAGGGTGAGAAAAGTAGAAAGGATTATAGAAATAGCAGTACCAGATTATGAAAGGATAGAAAGCAGTGAGGGTACAAAATGAGAAAAATTGTTAATGATGTTCTGAACGAAAAAAAGAAGGAATTGATATGGATAGAAGAAACGAAGAAATAGAAGGAAAATATTTAGAAGGCCATCACTATGATTATAAAGATGATGATAATATTGGTCATTACAACAATATTTTAGCAGGAAGATATAAAGATTATATGTCATATTATCTAAAAAAATTAAAGAGATAGTAGGTGAAGTATGAAAATAGGATAGGAGAAAATATCATGAAAAAACAAACAGAACAATACATACAAAAAATAGCTGAGTATTATGGATTGGATAATCAGCTAAATAAAACCATTGAGGAATGTGCAGAACTGATACAAGCATTAGTGAAGTTAGAAAGTCGAGAGAATACAATAGAAGAAATGGCAGATGTACAGATTATGCTAAAACAGATGCTTTATTTGTTAGATTGTGAGAAAGAAGTAGAAAAAGTAATGGAATATAAAATAAATAGGCAGTTAGAAAGGATAAAGGAAGAGGAATTGGTATGAGTTATTTATTTGATAAGAGAGAAAAAAAACGAAATGAAGCAATTCTAAAAATGAACTTGGAAAAAATTCCAGAGTATTATAAAGGTATATTCAAAGATTTGCTTAAAAATCATATGTATTATGGATTTGATAAGAAAGATAAATTTTTATATTCATTGATATTTCAAAAATATAGTATTAAAAGCTGTAGTGTTTATACTAATGCAGATGATTTTTACAATGATGTTCAAAGATATGAAAATATTTTTAATAAAATGTACCAGTTTAAAACTGACGGAAGCAATCAAGCCTGTTTTAGTAAACATAAGTATTATGAATATTATTTTGAAGAAATAAAAATATTTGATTTTGAAATGGAAGGTTTTTGTATTATTTTTGTTCATAATAAATTTATCAAAAAAGTTCGTATGTTTATTTATGATGGATTAGATAGAGAGGAATTTATAAATAGGTAGTTAGAAAGGATAAAATAGGCAAAAGAACAATGAAAAGAAGAATTTTTCCAAGAAAAATATACAAGCATTTCAAAGGAAAATTATATCGTGTTATAGCGATTGCAGAACATACCGAAACAGGAGAAAAATTTGTGATATATCAAGCGTTATATGGTGAAAGGAAAATATATGCTAGACCCTATGATATGTTTGCATCTGAAGTAGATAAAATAAAGTATCCAGATGTAAAGCAAATGTATAGGTTTAAAGTGGTGAATTGTTAAATAATACTTTTTATTTTAAATAGTTTACATAATTTATAATTTATGGTAAAATAATATAAAGACTTTGAAAAAAGAAGGTGGTCAAAAGTTGGAAAAATGTTTTTTAACAAAAAATGATTGCTATTTAAAGCAAGAATATATGAAAAAAATAGATGGTATTATGATACATAGTACAGGGGCGAATAATCCATATTTAAAAAGATATATTCAGCCAAATGATGGGAAATTAGGTGAAAATAAAAACGGAAATCATTGGAACCAAAAAAAACCAGATGGTAGAAATGTTTGTGTTCATGCTTTTATTGGTAAATTAGAAAATGGTAGTATAGCTACTTATCAAACATTGCCTTTTAATATGGTAGCATGGCATTGTGGTGGTAGTGGAAATAAAAATTATATTAGCGTTGAACTTTGTGAAGATAATTTGAAAGATAGGCGATATTTTGAAGCAATATATACAAAAGCTATAAAATTTGCAGTAGATATTTGTAAATTATATCAAATAAATCCGCAAAATGGAATAATATGCCATTCTGAAGGATACCAGAGGGGTATTGCTTCAAACCATAGCGATGTATTACATTGGTTTGGAAAATTTGGAAAAACTATGGATGATTTTAGAAACGATGTACAACGAAGTTTGACGAAACAAAATAATGTCACGGAGAAAACGAATATGATTTATAATTATATTGATGAAAATATGCCAGAATGGGCACGCCCTACTATACAGGAAATAGTAACTAAGGGTTTTTTAAAAGGAGACTCAGAGGGCAAATTAGGACTAGATGATAAAGATTTAAGAATATTTGTAGTAGTAGATAGATGGATAAAGAAAACTATTTTAGAAAATAATAGAATTTGAAAGGATGTTTTTTGTGGCTAAGCAAGAAAAATATGATGAAAATTTAACTGTTTCTAAAGAGACAAGTATAGAAGTTGAAAATAAAGAAAACAAAATATTCAACATTAAAGATATTAAAGATATTTTAACAGACGAGGAAATAAATGATACCAAGAGGTGTTATGCAGCACCAGGAGACAATGAAACAAAAGATGGTTATTGTAAAATTTGTAATAAGCCTACTATGTATGCAGCAAGACACTTATGCTATGAACATTATAAGCAATATTTACAATAGAAAGGCATATCCATAGATATGCTTTTTTTAATAGAAATGGAGATTAATTGTGGGTAGACGTAAAATAATAAAAAATTATTTGTCTTCAACAGATAAAGAGATACCAGAAGAGTATTATCCCATAGATGAAATTTGTCTTTCTTTAGGTATTTCAAAGGAAAAAATACAAGAATATCGTAGAAAGAGTTTTGAAGCTGCTAAAAGTTGGTGTAGAAAGCATGGCTCTAATAATGTTTGTACTTTTTGGAATATCAATACAGCTGATTTCGATACAGACATCAATCATTTTGCAAAACATACAGATTTAATAGATATTGCTCCTCTTATTACTATGTATAAATGTAAACATAAAGAAACTAGAGTAAGAGAAGTTGAAGCAAAAGGACTAGAGGACCATTTTTGGCACTCATTTTGCATACGAAAGAGTTATATAAAAAATTATATTATGTATGGAAAAACAAACTCAAAAAAAAGTATAAGAAGAAATACTACAACAGGTATTAATGTTTACGGGCAATATAAAATTGTAATAGACTCAACTGATAAAGAAATAAAAGCATTGCAAGGAGCAAAAAATAAAACATATTTCGATTTTAGAGATTGGGCAAAAGAAAATGGCTTGACTATATCAGAAGCAGCATTATTAGCGATGGATGAAATATTGAAAAAGTATCCTGTAGAAATACCTAAAAAATCAGAGGTAAGAAGTGATTTAATTTATTTAGATGAAATAAAACCTAAAAATGTTACAACAACACTTACTATTCCTGGAGAAATACATTCAAAGATGGCAAATATTGTTAGAAGATTTAATCGCGAAAATGCAAAAAAAATAACGTTTAGAGATTATATTATAAATGCTATTGCTGAAAAAAATGCAAGAGTTCCATTAAAATATAGTGAACCAAAGTTAGCGATAGAACAAGAGCGACTAAAAAAAATGCAGGAATATTATCAATAAATATAATAAGGACGTGCATAATTGTGTGTAATTCTAAAGAATTTGAAAACTTAGAAAAGAAAATAGAGGATATAGAAGAATGTATAAAGAAGTTTCCTTTAGAAAATAAAGCATTAAATAGAAAAAAAGAAAAGGAATATGATTTTAGAAAAAAGGTGAAAAGAAAGTGATAGTATGATTAAAAAAAACATAGAAAATGATACAACATTAGATGTTTTAGAAAGTCAAGGGTATAATGAAATTATTAGCAATCCAAAAGAAATAATAGAATTGCAAAAGAGGAAATTACAAGAGAAAAAAGAAGTCGTTAGAATGATTTCAGATGATAAAAAACTAGATGAAGTCATGAAAGTAATTAATGGTGTTTCTCAGCTTGGAGATATATTGACAGATGAGAGTGTAATTAGTAAAGTAAGGGACAATATTCGTACAGCAAAAGATTTGAACTTTTTAGCAGATACCTATGTCAAAATGTTAAATGCACTTGATACTGTAAAACGATGCGATACCATTGATGGAGAAGGAACACCAAAGAGATTAGCTCTTGCAGTTGGCTTTCAAGGCGTTAAAGTTGGTGTACAGATTGAGAATAATTAGAAAGTTGGTGATTTTTTGGAGGTAAAAACACCTAAAAGAAGAGGAAGAAAAAGAAAAAATTCAGAAAATATAGAAATGGTAGAAGTATTACAAAAGCCTAAAGAATGGACTGAACCTCCAAAAGGTGAAGAATATTCTATTTGTAAGAAGTGTGGAAATGAATTTCAACAAGATTACTATGCAGAACAAAATATTTATTCCAATTATCGCACTTGCAAAGAATGTCGAATAAAAGAAGCAAGAGAAAAAGAAAAAAAATCAAACGAAAATTACAGTTCACAAAAAGCATTATTGGATTATGAACCATTTAAAGCACAACAAAAAATGCACGACAGTTTTGAGATACATAGATTTTTATTGTTATGCTGTGGCAATAGGTTCGGTAAAGATAGATTTACTATTATGGCTTTTATTATTTATTTTGTTGACTGTTTAAATGAAAATAGGCATATTGACCATACTGATATGGTACCGCCTGTATATGGTTGGATTGTAGCACCAACTGAAAGAATGGCAAGACAGAATTGGAAGGAATTAAAAAAATATTTTCCTAAAGAATGGATTGTAGCAATTTCTGATAGTACATTAGTTATGAATACTATAGGTGGTGGAGTAATTGAAGTACGCTCAGCATATGACCCAGAAGCATTAGTTGGTGTAGGATTAGATATTGTTGCAATTACAGAAGCAGCTAGAATTAAAGACCTTGCTGCAGTTTGGGCAAATTTAGAAGCTAGACTTTCTTCTCCTGGAAGAGGACGAGAAAAGGACCGAAAAGGGCATAGCTATGGTATGGGAAAAGCCATTATAAATAGCTCTCCTTTAGGGAAAAACTATTTCTATACAATGTGGACTTGGGGTCAAAAAGACCATCCGAATTATTCTTCTATGTGGGAGTCCTTTCAATTTTCATGGGACGAAAATCCAGTAAATAAAGAATTAGCAAATACAAAAATTTTAACAAAATATGGTGAAATGCTTTATTCTGAAGATTTACGTCGAAGGCTTGGAAATAATGTATATAGACAAAATTATTTGGGAGAATTTTTAGATGATGAAGGTACAGTGTTTAAAAATTTCGAAGAAAAATGTGTTAAACAATTAGACTTTAAATTAAAAGCAAAACAAAAAAGAGAAATAATAGAAGAATGGCAAATGGCAAAACCATATAATGTATATCGTATTGGATATGACCCTGCTACAGGTGGTTCTGGAGACACACCTGCTATTGTAATTAGAGATAAAAGTGAAAATAGGATAGTTAAAATAATTAGTTTGTATGGTAAAAAATATGATGAACAGTGGGATACGATTTCCTTTTATTCTAAATTGTACAACAATGCAGAATGTGCTTATGGAATTACAGGACATACAGCTATAGAAGGACAGCTTGCAAAAAGAGGTGTCCTTGAAATACCTCTTGATGAACACGGTACTAAAAAATCAGAGTACATAAATAATTTAGAGCGTGCTATAGAAAATAACTGTTGTCAAATATTATATGATGGTGAAGAGGCAACACAAACACTTATTTATGAAATGAACGATTATAGTTTCATAAATGGTCGATATAAAAATAAAGAACAAGCACATGATGACTTTGTTTCAGCAATGTATTTTTGCTACTTTGATTTTGACAAAGTAGAGATTATTATACCGCCAATATTTGATATATCTATAGTTGATTACGAGTAAATAATTTACATAAAAATTTGTAGTTGATATTATGAAATCCAAATGATATGATAGTATTATAGTATTTATGGTGGTGGAAAAATGGACTTATTTAAAAAAAAGGATAGTAATAAAAAAGATGATACCTCAATAAATATTGGAAGAATATCTGTTATTTCTAATGAATTAGAAGATATTTATTCTTATAATCAAAAAACTTTAGATATTTTAAAAGAATTAAAAGTTAAAAATAATGTTGCTGATGCTATTGATACAATTGTATATAAGACACCAGACGGAAAAATGGCATTTAATACATATTTAAGGCTTGCAAATAACGGAATTAACATACAATGGTATCGTGCAGGAAGGGGATTAAAAAGTCAGCCAATTAAAAAATATGATGCTGAATTTAGAGAGTTTGCTTCAAGAATTGGAAAAACAAATTCTAGTGGATTAGACGGCATCATAGATGAATTGCACGGAAGTGCTATTACACATGGTGGAATGGGTGTAGAAGTTGTTATTGAAAATTTAGATGAAGGTATTGATGATATTTATTTGGTTGACCCTGTTTCAATAGTAGAATGGAAGTGGATACCAGAAAAAAAGAGATATGCTGCATATCAACAGCAACAAGGAGAAAAAAGAGATTTATTTGATGGAAATTTCTTTTTTGTACCATTTCAACCAAAAATAGGACATCCTGATGGCACATTTATGTTTGAACCTGCTATTTTAGCTATTACACAGCAGCAACAATTTTTAAGTGATAGTTGGACAGTACTACATAGAATTGGTTATCCTAGATACCATGCTACAGTAGATAGTGAAAGAATTATAAATTCATTATCCGATAAATCTTCAGATGGAATAAAAAAGGCTATCAGCTCTCAAATTGATTCAGTTGCTAAAATGATGAGATTTGTAGGAAAAGATAATGACTTCGTTACAAGTGATGCAATAAAAGTTGAAACTTTAGGTGCTGGTGTAAATGGTAGTGGCATTGATATTAGGGCGTGGAATGATGTAATTGATGTACAAGTTATGAACTCTTTTCAAATACTGCAGGTATTAATGAATAGACTGAAAAGTGGTTCTTATGCTCTTTCAAGTGTTGAATTTAAAATAGTAACAGATACGATTGAAAGTATGAGACGTGGTTCTAAAAGGATTATAGAGGATATTTGTCGTATGTGGGCTAGGGTAAATGGCTATCAAATTATTCCTAAAGTTGAGTTTAATCCTATTGATTGGAAAAAGGAGCTGGACAAACTAGATGCAAAAATAAAACTATTAGAAATTAATAGACGTGCTGAAGAATATGGATATATTGGAAAAGATGAAGCTGCAAGTAATTCTATGGGTGTAGAAAATGCTGATAATCAAAATTCAAATGGAATGTTTGAATATATTAAAAAGAACTTCAAAGAAGAAAAAGAAGAGAATAATATAACAGATGGTGGTGAAATAGAAAATGGCGAACAATAATGATTGTAAAAAATATGGAGTGATACAAAAACAATTGGAAATTGAAAATACAACAAATGAAGATAGTTTAGCACTAATTAATAAATATACAAGACGAAATTTATCATTAGATGAAGTATATATATTTCCAATATCTTTATGTAACAATGATATAGATAGAGATATAGAAAAATTTACAGTAGAATCGTTAAATGCAATTGCTTCACTAATGGTAGGAAAAACAATTGTATTAGACCATCGTTGGAGTGCTAAAAATCAGTCAGCAAGAATATTTAAAACAAATGTTGAACAAGTTAGCGGAAAGATAACAAAAGATGGTGAACCATTTTATCATTTGACTGCATTAGCATATGCTGTAAAATCGGATGCTACAAAAGACTTTATATTAAATATAGATGCAGGAATACTAAAAGAGGTATCTGTTGGTGTTGGAGTAAGCAAGCATACTTGTAGTATATGTGGATTAGATTATTATGGAGGAGAATGTAGACATTATAAAGGAGAAGTATATGATGAACAAGAAATGTTTGTAAAATTAGAAGGCATAAATGATGCTTATGAAGTTAGTTTTGTAGCAGTACCGGCTCAACCAGAAGCAGGTGTAACAAAACAACGAAAGGATGAAGATAAAATGAAATATAATGATGATTTAAAACAATATGGTATTGATGAGAGTGATTTTCAATCAATTATTTCTAAAAGTAAAGAAATAGATGCTGATTTGTTTTTGAAAATATTAAAAGCAGCTGATAAAGAAAAAACAGTATTTTTAACGGTAGATGAAGCAAAGAAAGAGTTTGGAGAAATCAGCAAAGAAGAGTTATTTTCCAAAATGAAATCATATGAGCAACAGCAAACGAAAGCTTCTGAATATGATGAAATTTTTCAGCGTGCAGTAGAAGATGCTATAAAAAATGGTGTAAAAGCAAAGGGAAATGATTTTGATGAAAAAAGATGGACAAAAATATTTGATAGGTTTACATATTACGAAGTAAAAGCACAATCTGAAGAATGGAAAAATGAAGCAGAAAAAGAATTAAATGTTGGAACTAGAACTTCTCAACCATTTGGAAGTGAAAAGGCATTTCATATTAATCCAGAAGACTATAAATATTAAAGGAGTGAATAAAAATGGGAGTTATTAGTGTAAATGGTATTGGAAATTTAACAAGAGTAACATTGTATTTAGATGATACTACAACAGAAGCAATAAAAGATGATATAGATAGCATAAAGGGAAAAGCAGTTACCATTACAGATTCTAATACTGTAGGATATGGCAGTGCATCTAACCCTATTTTTGGAATTGTAACTATAGTAGAACCACAAACAACGTCTAATAATAAATTGGTCGTTGGTGTTGGAACAAATGGTTTTTTTACTGATTTAGAAAGTACAGGCGTAGCTGTAGGAGATTATTTAGCTTGTGACGGCTCTGGAGGATTTGCAAAATCTACAACTGCCACAAATGCACAAGTTACAGCATTAGATACAGATACAAATATGACAACAATATTTTTAAGATAAGAAAGGAAGTGGAGAAAGTGGAAAATAATATTAGAAAAATTGTTATGACTGAAGACATTTATATGAAAAGTTTGCAGGAGCATATAACTGTTGATGAAGTGTTAGAAAGAGAATATAAAGAGGAAATTAATAAATTTGTCACAGATAATCCAAGTGCAAAAGGATTGACACCTATACAATTATCTATGGCTCAGCATGGTATTAGTAATAAATCAATATTAAATTCATTTAATACAAATGGTGCTGGAGAATGGTTAATGCCTTCTTATATTGATACATTGTTAAGAGAAAACATTAACAGAAAACCTATATTACAATATATTACAAATACAACAGTTGGTGTTGACGGATTGGCAGCAATGTCAGCAACATTAAATTTGAATGATAAAAAAAACAAAGATAATATTTCAAGAAAACGTGTTGCTGAAGGACAAGATATTCCACTTGCAAAAATTGAATTGGGCGAAAGTGTAATTAAGATGGTAAAACGAGGACGAGCAATAGAAGCCACTTATGAAGCATTAATGTATTTAAGGATTAATGTTTTCAACAAATATTTGGATGCGATTGCAAATGATATTGCACAAAGTCAAGTTGATGATGCTATTGATGTTTTAATCAATGGAGATGGAAATAAAGACAAAAAAATTGAAACAATGACTTTATCTACAGCAGGAACCGTTACAGATGCTGATTTACTTAATATGGCAATGAAGTTTACAAAAAAATCAGGATTTCCAATTACTACATTAATTGTTGGAGATAAATTTTATCAGCAAATTATAAAGATGAGATATAACACAAATGAAGCAAGTGGCGTTTTATCTATGTTTGGATTTGAATTTCCACAATCAATATTTGAAAATGTAACTGTTATTTATAATGATAATATACCAAAAGCAAATGGAAAAGAACAAATAATCGCTTTAAATGTAGACCAATCACTGATTAAATATGTTGCATTAGGCAGTAATATTAAAGAGTTACAGTCTAACATAAGAAATCAGACACAATTAGGTACATTTACAGAGATTGCAAATTTTGGATTATTTAATCCTGATACAGTTTTAATTGGCATTGAAAAATAAAGAAAGGATGAATTATATGTCATATGCTTATTTAGACAAAGGTAGTGTTTTACACGCAGTAGAAAAAGAAGAGGATGCGAAACAGTATTCTAAAAATGGAAAAGTAGAAAACATTGATTACCCATGTAAAGGCGGTTATCCTTTGATAGCAGGGCAAAGTGTTGTTATGTATTCTACTGAAAAAGCGGTAGTTTCAAATGGAGAAGAATATACAAAGGACGGTATCCCTTTAGATTTGAAACAGTATCCACAACTTTTAGCTTTGTATAAAAATTTGTCTTAACACGATGAAAAAGGGTGCAGAGATGCACCTTTTTTTCATAAATTGGATTGCTAGAAAGTCGGTGATACTATGAATGAAACATTAAACAACGCTAAAATTGCTGAAACATACTTTGCAGGATTTGAGGAAATGAAAAAAGAAGTGACAGAATTAAAAGTAATACAAAGCCAGCACGTTTTAATGTTACAAAATTTGCAAGATTTACCTGTTGCAATTTCAGAATTAAAAGAAACACTTATGAAAATTAGTATGACTATGGATACTTTTGGTAAACAAATACAAGAAAATAAAGAAGAAACCAAAGAACGATTTGACAAAGTCGAAAAAGATTTAGAATTTCAATCAGAGAAAAGTAATATTGACATAATTGATTTCATTAAGAAGCATTTTATGTATTTTGTACTTGCTATTTACATTATTTTAAAAGAAGCAAATTTATTTTAGAATAAAAATATTGATAGTAAAGGGGATGCTTTCAACATTGGATAAGCAAGAAAAGAAAAAACTATTAAATTGTATAAGGGAATGTGTTAATGAAGACATTTTTAATGAATTTTTAATTATTATGAATTTTAATAAAAATGAAAAAATAGTACTTCAAATGCTTCGTAAACAATACTTATATCAGGAAATAGCTGATGAAATGGATTATAGTTATAGACAAGTACAAAGAATTATTGATGGAATTTCAAATAAAATAAGCAAAATTATGATAAAATTAGAAAACCAAACGAAAGATACAAAGGAAATTTTTAATATTATTTTTTTAGAAAATATGTCATAAAGATGTCATTTTTATGTCGTTTACTATAAAAAATAAAGACTCTATAATAAATTTAGGGTCTTTATTTTTTGTCTAAAGGAGGAAAGTTTTATGGCATATAATACATATCCATACACACCAAATTATGGAACAACTGCATATAATCCATATATTCAAACAATGCAAAGAATGAGTGGAATGTATCCAGAACAAAATTACAATATGAACCAATCACAACAAATGTCACCTGGACAAGATATTCCTTTTGTTGATGGATATGAAGGAGCAAAAATGTATCCAATTCCAGCAGGCAAACAATATATGCTTATGGATAGCAGAGAACCTAAATTTTACATTAAAAAATTAGATAATCAAGGTTATCCAATTATATCTGTATTTGAATTTAAAACGGCAGAACCAACACAAAATAATGTAATTGAAAGCAATATAAATACAAAATCTGAAGACTTCGTATCAAAAGGTGATTTTGATAATTTATTGAAAAACTATGAAATGTTAAAAAATGATTATGAGCAGTTTAAAAATATGGTTTTTCAAGTAGCAAGTCAGTTACCTATAATGCAAACAAATCAAGAAAATATACCTCAGTCAGGACAAGATATAGTAGTAAATTCTCCAATAGAAAAAACACAAAATGAAAAGGGGGGTAAAAAATGAACCCTTTGATGAATATGTTAGGAAATGCTATAGGAAATTTAATGAAAATACCTTATGTAAAAAATATTGCACTAAATGTATTAGGTGCTAAAAATCCAAATATGGGGAATATTATGCAGCTTATGAGCCAATTTAATGGACAATCACCAGAAGCGTTACAAAATTGTTTAGCACAAACAATGCAAAAAAATGGTGGAATATCTAAAAATGATGTTGCACAAATGAAACAACAACTCCAAAAATTCGGTGTACCTGAAAATGAATTACAAATGTTTGATAACTTTCTTCAAAATCATCAAGAAGTATTTAAAAAATGATTTATATGCCAAAATGGCTGTAAATATAAAAATAAATGATAAAGGAGGAATTTTAAATGAGTGAAATGCTAGAAGGCTATGTATTAGGACAAGATGGCAATCGCAACAATGGAATGTGGGGCGATGGTGGTGCATTTTGGATTGTCTTAATTCTGTTATTTATGTTTGGCGGTTGGGGCAATGGAGGCTTTTTCGGTGGAAATAGAGGAAATTGTGCAACTACAAGTGATTTAGCTGATTCTTTTAATTTTAATCAGTTAGATAATGGTATTAGAGGCATACAGCAAGGTATTTGTGATGCTACATTTAGCTTAAATAATACAATGCAGGCTGGATTTACAGGTGTACAATCCTCATTATGTAATGGATTTAATAGCACAAACCAAGCTATCAATAACTTAGGTTTCCAGATGCAAAATTGCTGTTGTGATTTAAAGAGTAATATTAAAGATGTTGCTTTCCAAATTGAGAGAAGTACCTGCAATATAATAGAAGCAGGCCACGCTAATACTCAAAGAATTGTTGACATGATGACACAAAATACAATTCAAGAGTTGCGTGACCGTGCTAGTGCATATGAATTGCAGTTGTCACAGCAAGCACAAACAGCTAATTTATTGTCTAACTTAAATCCAACTCCACGACCAGCTTATATTACGTGTTCCCCTTATGAAAGCGTAATGATGAATTGGAGAGGATTTAATGGTGGCTGTGGCAGCTATAATAATGGCTGCGGTTGTGGCTGTGGTTGCAACTAATATATAATTAATATACCTTAATGTGGTACTTTCCGTCAATAGATTGACGTGATTTTAAAAAAGACGGTGAGTTATAATACTTATCGTCTTTATTTTATTTTTGGAGTGATGAAGATGTTTAATACTGGTCAAAATAATAATTTGAATGCAAATATTGACACATTAACATTGTTTTCTGTAATACTACAAGTAATTAATTATATAGAAGACAGTTCATTAACAAATCAAGATATTTTGACAAATTTAAACAATCAATCACAAAAAATTATAAAAGAGTTGAAAGATGATTTTACAAAAATAAATGAACGCTTAGAAATCATAGAAAAGAAATTAGAAATAATAGAAAGGAGATAACAAAATGGCTTGTTATTTGTATAATAATCAAGGATATGCTTGTGGTGGTTGCTGCCACTTTGTACGTTCTACAGCAGTTACATTAACTGGTGCAATTTTAAGTATTACAATACCAGAACAAAGATTAAGAAATCATGAAAGAGTATGTATTTGTATTGCACAATCTATACCAGAAGGTGTTAACGAAAATACAACAGTAGCAATTATATTAGGTACACAAACAATTAATGTTATTACAAGATGCGGTAATTTGTTATACGGTGACCAAATAAAAAGCAGACAAATTTTAAAACTGTTTGCAGCAACTGATTTACCTTATTTTGTTGTTGCGAAAGATTGCAAATTATGTAAAACAAGACATACTTTTCCAGTAATTCCAACAGCAACAACACCTGCAACAGCATCTGCAGAAGGAAATTTGAATGCTATTTCAGTAAATTCTGATATTAAGAAAGGAAGTGGCAAATAATGGCTCGTGCAATGAAGGCTTTTGTATTAAATGAAATGCAAAGACGTAAAGATAGAAATCGCAAATATGATAACAGAAGATATAATGAAGATTATGACGAAAAAGGTTATGGAATGTATAACACTAATATTCCTCCAGAATATTTAAGAGATACTCCATTTAGAACTAATAAAAATTATGGTTTAAATTATAATGATTATGACAACGGTTATTATGGCGGATATAGAAATATGCCAATGCAAAAAGGGTATGGTTCTGAATATTATCCTATGTATGATAATAGAACTAGGAAAAACTATGAACGAGATAATCGAAATAGTATGCAATATTATGGTATGGGTTACATAGATATTGAAGAACCTTATGGTGATGCAAAAAATTATAATATTCATGCTACGATGGGCGATATGAATATGAAAGCAAATATCAATAATATAAAAATGAATGAAAAAATGGCTATTGAATGGGCCAATAACATGGATTATGCTACAGGGGAGCAAGGAGCTAAATGGAAACCAAATGATATAAAACCATTTGCTGATAAATTAGGATTTCACTTTGGAAGTGAAAGATTTTGGTGTTTTTATGCTATTATGAATGCTATGTATGCAGATTATGGAAAAACATTGAAAAAATATGGTTGTGATGAACCAGAAATATTTGCTGAATTAGCAAAAGATTTTATTGATGACCCTGATGCAGTAAAAAATAAAACAATGATTTATTACAACTTTATAGCAGAACATTGATATAAAAATAAAACGGGGTAGTAAATAGCCCCGTTTTCTATTTGCAAATTTACATAATGTATTATATAATTGAATTATATATACATCATTATGTAAACTTTTTAAGGTGATACTATGTTAAAAATAAAAAAATTCCATGATAGAGTACGTCATTTAATCAATGCTTCTAAAGAACTTTTGCCAGATGAAACAATAGATTTCTATGAATATCGAGGAATGTCAGAAGATAAGATAAAAGATATTGTAAAAGATTGGCGTTCACTTCCAGAAAATTCAGAAAAATATAAAAAATTTGAAAGTGCTATTGTATATCAAACTGCTTTATTATTATATCCAAGTATTAGAAATCAAAGCATTAAAGTAAAGCAAATTACAGGTGGTAAAGTAGAATATTTTGAACCAGAAAAATTACAAAATCAAATACAAGATATGCTTGATAAATTGCTTTCAGATTTAAGTAAAGAATATAGCACAAGTATATCCTATTTTAGGCTTAGTAATATTTAACAGTGGTGGTATGGTATGCAAATATTTGGAGATACATTTAAAACAGTCACAGAAGAATTAGGAGAATATTTATTTTTTGAAAATAAACAAAAAGTAAAAGCAAGTTTAAAACATTCTACCAAAACAGCTTATAATTTAGCACAAAGACAATATTTTTTTGAAGGATATTGTGTTAGTAGTTTTGCTGATAAATCGCCAATAAAGGGTGGTATGTATTTTGATAGACAAAGCATACCAAACAAAAAATATATGGTAGTTTCTATTGGAAATGAATATACCAGCAATGATTTATCTTATTTATATTGCTGCGAAACAAATGACAAAGTAACATTACAAAATCCTATACATATTGAAGAGGACTACAATACTACTTTAGCATTTAAGACATATCAAAAAGATGTATTTTGTTTTTGGAATACTACTGTAAGAAATTTAAAACAAACAAACGATGGTACGCTTGAACAAACAATATATACTATGATAATACCGGCTAAATATGGTATTTCTGTAGGAGATAGAATTGTAAGAAAGGGATTTTCTAATGGAAAATTTGGAGATTTAAAATGTAAAGTAGATAGTATTGATAGTTCGTTAATGTGTATAGAAGATGAAAAAAAAGTTAAAATCAGCGGAATAGTATATCTGCAATTATCGGAGGATTTGAGATAGTGGCAAAAGGGAAAAGACCAACATTAAAATTCAATTCAGCAGGATTTGTAGAGTTATATAAATCTGAACTGATGAAAACAACAAATGAAATTATGAAAGCATTTGAAAAAGATGTAAAAATGCGATTGAATAAAGCAAAAAACGATATAGAAAGAGAAGAAAGTATTGCAGAAGGAAAAAATATCATCAGTGCAAAAATAACAGCATATGCACAAGCAATTATAGAAAGTTATGGTACAGGAAGCAAAATGGATACATCAAATCCATATTTAGAAGAATATAAGAGCAGCGATTTATGGAACCCTGCAAGAAAGGGCCTTGCTATCAGCGGAAGACCTGCAGGAAAATATACTAATATTTTGGGAGAAGAAAAAATTTCTAGTGGTAGTATGGAAGGAAAAAATTTAGAAGAAATAAGCCCGTTATTTCAAGCAAGAACGCCTACAATGGCAATACAACAAGCTGAGCAATGGCTAAAAGAAAATACTGGATATTTTGAACATGAACTTAATTTGTTTCAGCAAAAAGTTTTTTCAAATATCAATCAATTTTTTGTATATAACTAGGTGGTGGTAAAAATGTTGAGTGTTGTAGATGATAAACAAGTCATTGCTTATACAATTAAAAGTGACCCATTTATACAAAGTTTAGGATTTAAAAGTCACAATATATACAAAAGTATGACCACTCCAGATTTAATAAAAGCAAACAATAAACAAATATTTATATATAATGCTGCTGGTGTAAGAACAGCAAGCGAAATTGAAGCAGGATTAGTTTATCAAATAGATGTGAGTGTTCCAACAACTGAAAATCATATAGCAGATATGTGCTTAGAACAAATACAGGCACTTATATTAAATAAAACAATTAGGAAACGCCCTATTAGGCTATTTGACCCACCAAGAGCATTGGCACCTAGTGTAGAAAATTTTTATGTTACTGGAATGAAAATAGTATTATATAGCACTATTTTTAACAAAAAGCAAATTATAGAAAGTAAATAATGAAAGGTAGGTTTTTAAAATGGCACAAAAAACATTATCTAAAACGCTTGTTTTTCCACAAGCAGGTCATTTTTTGTTAGTTCCTTATGGTGCAGGAAATAAATTAGATTATAGCAAAGCATATAATTCCAGGTCTGGGATTGTAAATTCTATTACAAGAGAAACTTCTTTAAATACAGTAGATTTACCTGACGGAAATTCAACATATCCAGCAAAAACATATGTACAGACACAAGCGGGTACTGTAACAATAGCGTTATCTACTTATGACCCTAGATTAGAAGCATTAATTTCAGGTGCAACATACAAAGAAAATGAACAGGCACAAGAAGAATTGTGGTATAATACTACACTAACCGTTTCTAAAAGCGAAAATACTGCAAAAAATAATACTCTTATTGCAAACAGAGCAAGTCTTTCTTCTCAGACAATTGCAATAAGAGAGGCAGGACCAGCTATAAAAGAAGATGGTACTCAAGTAGAAAATTTTGATTATGCTGCTGCATATGGTCAATTAGGCGTGAAATTAAATTTAAAGACAGCTACTATAGATACTGAATATTTAGATTTAACTAAAATACCAACATTGACAGAAGTAGTACATACCATTGATGGTGTTAAAAGGGCATATATGGGTATTCAATTTACTGCTCCTGACTCAGCAGTAAAAGTAAAAGTTTCTCATATACCAAATTTCGATAATGCTGAAACAGTTGATTTAACAAAAGAAAGCCAAGATGTATATAAAGGACAATATATTGATTATATTGGTTTTGCTGCAGAAGTAAATGGAGAATGGGAAAAAATGCCTCAACGCTCTATCGCATTTTATTTTCAATGGCTAGATGCAGGAAACAACGTAATTAAAAATACTATTAAAACAATTAATGTACAAGGTACTGTATCTTATTCTGCTATATTAAATCCAGTACCAAATAATGTAGAACAATTACAAGTTATAGACCAATATGGTAATTTATTTGAAGCAGTAGACAGTGTTGCTACACCAGTAACGAAAGGACATTTCTTTATAGATACTGATACAGGAGAAATTAAATTTTCAGCTGATGACAAAGACGAAACATTATATTTAGCATATAGCTATTATGCAACAAATACAGCTACAGTAGAATACTCTGAGTCACCAAAAATGTCTACATTCCAAGCAATTATTATAAATGAAACAAAGGATATGAACGAAACATCATATCAGCGTGTCAATACAATTATTGACAAGTGCTCTGTAAGCGGTAGTATTACACCACCTGCACAAACAAATGACCCTACAGGTGGCTGGACGATTACATTCTCTATTGCAAAATCCAGAAGTGGAAAAAGCCCTATTACAATAAAAATTGAGCAATCAAATGAAGAAACATCTGAATTAGCAGTATTAGATACAAAAACGAAAAATCAATCAAAAGTACTTACTGAATAAGATGCTTAATGGGACGTGATAAAATGGCAAAAAAGGAATTTCATAATAAAATATTTATTGGTGAATATGAGTATAAAGTAAATGGTTTAATATTTAAAATAAAACCTATCTATTTGTATGAACTGATAGATTTTGAAAATGATAATTTGCCTCTATGTAGCGGTTATAAAGAAGTACCAAGTGATGGCGAATTATTACTATGGTGGCATACTATTTTTTATAAAAAACCAGAAATAGAAACAGAAATTGTTGTAAAAGAAAATAAAAAACAAAATCTATTCGAAAAAATAAAGGCTTATATTGAAAACAGAAAAGAAAGCCGAACACATAGTAAAAAATATGCTTCATTTTTTATCGGAGGTAAGATTGTTGCGTGGCTTGAAAAAAAAGTGACAATAAACGGGAAAAATATTGTATTTCATGATTTAGAAAACAAATACAGATTATCCAAAGCCGAAATTGCAAAGCTATATTTTTACTTTCTTGAAATATCGGGTTTTCCAGAGCCGTTGAAGGAGGGGATAAACACACTCTTGAAAACGGCGACAGAAAACAAGAATTAGACTTTGGTGATATTTATATAAGTTTCATCTGTCATTATGGTATGAGCATAGACGAGATAAACAAATTATCATTCCCTATGCTTAATAGATTAATAGATGACTTACCTAAGAGAATATGCGAAAAATTAGGCGTACCATATGATGATGAGGAGGAGGAAGAAGTAAAACAACAAGAAACAAAAATAACAACGAAAGAAGAACCTCAATATCCTTCCCGAAAAGTAGAAAAACTACTTGCGAAAAGAAAAACAGTAAAAACAGACAGCAATATTTATGATGCTTCAGATAAGCAACAATTTATTGATTTTTTTGCAGGATTAGCAGATGTAAAGGATACTACTTAATCGTAGTATCCTATTTTTAAAAAGGCGGTGTATGAATGGCAGGTAAAGGAAGTCAAACACAACATATTACAAAATTAGATTTCGATATTAGCGAAGTTGAAGCACAATTTCAAAAAATTGAGCAAATGGTACAAAAAACAAGTGCATCTCTTGCAATGGTTGTTGAGGGTATGGCAAAAAAAAATTCAAAGAGTTTTAAAGAAATATATGATGAAATCACATCAAATACTAAACAAGCGACATCAAAATTAGAAGTATCATTTCAACAATTAGGAAAAAGCAAAAAAGAATTAGAAGAAACACTTTCTACTTTAGGAAAGATTACTAAAATAGTATATCAGTCAAATCCTAGTAACGGAACATTGTTACAAGCAACAGCAACAGCGGTTACAAAAGATGGACAAGAAATAATAAAGACATACAAATTACAAGAAGAATCTGTCGGAAAGCTAAAAGATGGTGTTAATCAATACAAATATGTATGGAAAGAAACATCACAACAAATTATAAATGATATTCAAGCACAAGAAAAAGCACAACAAGAGGCTGCAAATGCTCAGCAGAAAAAGATGCAAGCAACACTTTCTGTTATTGACAAAATGATAAACAAACAAAAAATATTTCAAGCATTACAGACAGCAACAAAACAACCTAACCAGCAATTAGTTTCAAAAAGCAGCGAAATACAAAATCAACTACAGCAATTAAGAGAAGTAATTACAACAAACAACAAAGTCGATGAAACTGAATTGAAACAACTTGCAACATTAAAACAACAAACGTCTGAGTTAAAATCACAAGTAAAAGTTCAGCAACAAATTGATGCCGAAAGGCAAAAGGCAGCCAAGCAGTTACAGCAACAACAAGCAGAAACAAAAAAGATACTACAATCTATAGATAGTATGATAAGTAAGCAGAAAGAATTACAGGCAACAAGAAATAAATTCAATTATAAAAGCAATGTTTTAGCAGCTGATAGCAGAGAACTAGAAAATCAACTACAAAAAATGAAACAAAAAATACAAACACAAGGTGCTGTTACACAAGCTGAAAAAGAAGAATTAAAAGTATTGCAACAACAAAATTCTGCATTACAGCAATCTGCTGGATTATCAAGCGGTATACGCTCCTCTTTTTCAAGTAACAACTTTTTGTCTGTAGCACAACAATTAACGGGTATATATGGCGGAATTTACGCTGTACAGAGGGGACTAAGAGAAACACTGTCAACAATAAAAGATGTAGAATTTGGTGTAATGGAAATTACTAGAGTATTTGGTGATGCAACATTAAATGTTAAGGAATATACAGGAAGTATATTTAATGTTGCTGCAGAATTTGGCAGAACATTTGAAGATGTACAAGATACTGTATTGAGATTTGCTCAATCAAGTTATACTGCTGAGGAAGCAATAGAAAATGCTAAAATTGCTATGTTAGCATTAAATACAGCGGAATTGAACTCAAAAGAAGCTACTCAATCTCTTATTGCAGTTATGCAACAATGGGGTATGGAGAGTAGAGATTTTGAAGGTGTTGTAGATCGTATTAATAAAACAGCGGATAGTTTTGCAATTACATCACAAGATTTAGTTGACGGGCTGTTAAAGGCGTCTTCTGTTGCTAAAGTTTCTAATGTTTCATTTGAAGATACCATAGGACTTTTAACAGCTATGAAAGTTTCTAGTGGTGCAGCTGGTAAAGAAGTTGGAAATGCTTTAAAATCAATATTTTCATATATACAAAGACCAAATGCTTTAAAAGCATTTGAAGAAATGGGTATAGAGGTTTATGCGGACAAAGCAACAGGAACACTGCTTCCAATGATGGAAATATTGGAAAATATGTCCGAAAAATGGAATAGAGCAGGAGAAGCTGCAAAAGAGTCTATGATGGACACATTTACTGCTGCTGGATTTATGAGTGAAGAACTTGCGATATTAACAAATGCAGAAGAAGATTATACAAATGCTGTAGAAGCATATACAAAAGCAAGTGACAGAGCAAATGATGCAGAAACAAGACAACAGCAAACACAAGCAGCTGGTGTTTATAGGAAAAATTATTATACTGCATTGATGGAAAATTTTGCTGAAGTACAAAAAGTTGTTACAAACTTACAAGATGCTGACGGGTATTCTATGCAGGAAAATGCAAAATATATGGAAACATTAACAGCAAAATACAATCAGCTAATAGCATCATTACAATCATTAGCGGTTTCATTAGGAGAAAGCGGTTTAATGGATTTAGCTAAAATTATTGTAGAAATCACAGCAGAACTTGTAAATTTAATGAACCAAGGAGAAATGACACTACCAATTATTGCGACAGTAGGAAGTCTCATACATAGTGCTTTTTCTGATAAAGGTGCATTACTAAAAGGATTGGCAAACGACTTTAAAAATATGGCAAAGTCTGTATTAACACATAAAGCTGCTACAGAAGGTATGTCGGCTGCACAAATTGCTTACAATTCTGTAGCACTAAAAACAATTGCTGTAAATGCAGGGCTAACACTAGGCATTACTGCATTGATTGGAGTATTAGTAAAAGCGATTGCTCAATGGCAAGAACACGAAGAATATATGCACAGAGCTGAAAACCAATTCAAAGAAACGATGGAGGCAGCACAACAACAAGCAGAAAGTCAAAGAGAAAATATTGCAGTAGCACAAGAATATATACAAATATTACAAAATAGCATTGACGCAGAGGGAAATTCTAGGTTATCGAAAGAACAAATTGAATATTACCAAAAGAAAATCAATGATGTTTTAGGGGAGTCAGCTGTAGCATATGATGCAGAAACAAATAAAATTAACATAAATACAGCTGCTATTGAAAATAAAATTTCCTCAATGGAAAAAGAAATACGTTTACAAATGCAAAGAGAAGAATTAGAAGCAAGTATAAGAGCAAAAGTAGAATTGGAAAATCAAATATTTGAAAAAAGAAATGAATATGAAGAAAAATACAATCAGTTATTACAAAAACAGAAAGAAAACAAACCAATAAGAGATGCTGAAGAACTAAGTATACAAAGACTTAGAAATGACATCGCTCAACTGGAAAAAGAAATGGAAAAATATACTGAGAAAGAGGCAGAATTAGTACAAGTAAAAGAAAATACTATAAATGCCTTATCTGAAGAAGATAAAAGGTTAGTGCAAGTATACAATCAAATAAACAGTTCAATACAAGGTATTGAATTATTAACAAACGCCATTGAAAGAGAAAATCAAGAACTTGCTATGACAGAAGAACAAATGCAAGCATTGATTGCAGCATATCCTGAACTAAAAGATAAAATTGAAGTAACATCAGAAGGATATAGAATACAAAAAGATGTATTAGAAGAACTTAAAAATAAAAGTGTAGAAAGTGCAAATTCACAAATACAATCTGAAAAAGCAGTTGCAGAAAATGTAATTGCTCAAGCAAATGCAAGAATTAATGCAATTAAACAAGAAATTGCTGCTTTACAGGCATTAGCAGCAGCAAGGGCAGCTATGACTGGAAACATGGTAGGTTTAGCAGGAGAATCTACTAAAATTGGTTTAAAAATGGTAGGTTTAGCAAAGCAACAAAATGAACTTGCAAAGGCTACAGAAAGGCTAAATTCTTTAAATAGTGCAGCTGCTAAGGTACAAGGATTAAATGCAGGACGAGCAGCTGGTGCATCTTATGCTGGTGGCGGAAGTGGCGGTTCTGGCGGTGGCTCAAAAGGAAGCGGTTCTGGAAAAAGCAAAAACGAAAAAAGTGCATTAGAAATTGAAATTGAGGAATTTGAATATCTGGTTTCTATGGGACAGAAAACAAAGCAGGATATTGTAGAGTTTTACAAAGAGATTGCCCAACGTGCAGAACTTTCAGCAGAAGAAAGAAAAGATATAGAAAAAAGGCTATATGACGCTTTAAAGGACTTTATACAAGAAGCATTAGAATTGCAATTAGAAGCTGATAGAAAAAAATTAGAAAGTCTACAAGAATTAACAGACAAAACAAAAAATTCTACAGAAGGAATGTTTTCAGCATTAAAAGAATACAGGGACAAAATGTATGCTCAATATGAAGAGGATGCAGAATTGTCTAAAAAAGAAATCAACGAAAAATATGATGCTGAAATGGAATATCTTGAAAAATCAGAAAGTGCAAGAAAGGCAGCACTCAAAGAAAGAGAGAAAGATAGAGAAAGAGAAGCAGATGAAGAAGATTATTATAGAAGACGCAGAGAAATATTAGAAGATATATACAGTGCCCATCAAAGAAGCGGACGTGATGCACGACTTGCAGAAAGAGAAGCAAGAAAGAAACTGGAAGACCTAGACAGAGAATGGGACGAAAAACAAGAAAAATGGAATGCTGAAGACGAAGAAGAAAGGCTTGAAGAATTATTCAAAAAACAAAAAGCCGAAGTTGAAGAATTAAAAAACAGAGAGCTGCAAGCAGTAGATGAAATGCTTGAGAAAAATAAGGCATTTATAGACGAACAGGTACAAAATGTGCTTAATCAGATACAGTTAATATATGATGATATTAAGGCGAAAAACGGCGAATTTTCTGTATTAACGTTACAGCAAATACAATCTCAAATGGAAACATATACTGCCCTTATAGGGGATTTCAGCAACGCATATTTAAGAAATTTAAAGGACCCTATTGACGCTGTAAACGAAAAATTGACAAATGACCTAGAAAGAATTAGTCAAGCACAAATTGATGGGTTAAGCAAGAAAATAGAAGGAATAGAAAATGATTTTAATGAAGCAAACATCAATATGAAGGCTTATGCTGCTGCAAAAAGCCCTGAATTATATGATGAATATTTAAAAGGCTTCATTGAACCAATGACAAATGGAATGTTTGAAGGGTTTGGAAAAGCAAGCCAGATTATGGCTGAAATGGCTGATAAAAATGCTGCATATGTGTATAACGCATATCACAACAAATTTATCATACCACTAACAGAGGAAATTAATAAAATTATGCCTGTTACTAGACCAAGCTATATACCATTGCAAGAACTTGTTCCGACTAGTATTAAGCCTGAAATATATCAAAACTTGCTTCGTTCAAGCCAGGCCTCTCCTATAACATACAATACTAATACGTCAAATACAAGACAAAATAGTGTTATTGTACAAGGAAATCTCTTAAATGTAAATAATGCTGCTAGTCAAATAGACGAGGCAAAATTATCAAAACGTATGATAAGAGAATTAAATAATCAATTTAATGCGTTTCCTTGAAGTTTTTACATATACATAATATAATATATATAGTAATATGTAAATAGAAATATGGAAAGGTTGTGAAAAAGTGGGAAAAGAAACACTATCATTTAAAATATTAAAAAAGATAATTGAAATAAAAAAAGAGGATAGTTCTTTTTTAGAAAAGCTATATAAATTTTTGTCAACAATAACAGGATTTAGCGAAAATGGAAAATGGTATTGCAAATGGGAACTTTTGAAATGGAAAGACGATATTGATAATCCAGATGAGATTATAAAAATTGAAGAAAGTGAAGTTGTATTAGGAAATATCGTGCTTGACAGAGGTGTAGAAGAATTATGGAAAATATTCGGCGGTATTGCAGGAGCAACACCATTTAGTGCAGCAAATGCAGTAATAGGTGTAGGAAGAATAAGCACAGCAGAAAGTGCAACACAAACAGGACTGCAAGACAGCAACGCATTTTACAAAAAAGTGGAAGCAACATACCCACAGGTAAATGTAAGAAGCATTATATATCAAACTACATTTACAGATACAGAAGCTAATTTTGCCTGGAATGAATTTGCAATACAAAATGGTGTAGGAGCAAATGCGGTTGCATTAAACAGGAGAGTTCAAAATTTAGGTACAAAAGTGACTGGTAACTGGACATTGAGAGCAACAATATCATTAACGTAAAGGCGGTGTAGTATATGAAAAAAATTAACTGGAAAGTTAGAGCAAAAAATCCATACTTTTGGTTTGGTCTGATAGGTGTAATACTTACAGCAGTGGGGGCTAGTCCTGAAATGTTTACAAGTTGGACGATACTAATAGAACAAGTAAAATCCCTTTTCTACAATCCCTTTTTATTGGGCTGTTGTGTCGTGGGGATTGTGGGCTATGTCAATGACCCTACTACACAAGGAATTACAGATAGTAAACAAGCATTGACTTATCAGAAACCTAAAAAAGATTAAAAAATAGAGAAAATAGGAGGAAAATATATTATGAAAAAAATAGCAATGATATCACAAACAATGGGCAGCAAAACAGAGCAAGAAATTTTGCAAACAAGAGAAAAGGCAGTAGCAGTTTTAACAGAAAAAGGCTATGAAGTGTTAAATACTTATTTTGATGATAAGGAACAAGATTTGAAAGAAAAAGGTTTTGAAAATGTTCCTTTGTATCATCTTGCAAAATCTTTGAAATATATGTCAAAATGCAATGCTGTTTATTTCTGCAAAGGCTGGGAAAATGCAAGAGGTTGCAGAATTGAACACGAAACAGCAAAAGCATATGGTTTAGATATGATTTATGAAGAAAATTGAGGTGATAAAAAGTTCGATTATTGCAAAAATATCAGTTTTACAAAGGAATTTTGAAATGTTGATTTTAAAGGATTTTAAAAAATGATATATTATAATCGATGCAGAAAAAATAGGAGGAAAATATATTATGAGTGGGGTGGAAAGACAAGACCCACTATCAACGGAAGTACAAAGTCCGCTGATGGCAGGGTTTAGTGATGCTTTAAACAAACTTAGCGATATATTGAATTTAAAAACAGTGGCATATACAGATATACCACTAACAGCGGTTGAAATATCAAAAGACGACCAATACAGAATATATCAAGCTGATTTTGGTAAAAAATTATGGCTGAAATCTCCTCCTATTATTGTAAAAAAGAATGGTACTGTTATCACTGAAAATTTTACAATAGATTACATAGGGGGCAGTATATCCTTTCAAGAAGATTTTAGGTTGACAGCTGATGACAGAGTGTCTGTAGACGCTACGTGTCTGATAGCGGAAAGCGAAACGATAAAAGGTATCAATGCTCGTATAGATAAAATTGAAGGGGATACAAGCCATAATAAAGGCTACTATGACACAATAGAAGATTTAGAAATTGCTATACCTACAGGAGAAGCTGGAGATTATGCCTTTTTAGGAGGAGAAATTGACAGCATTTATCTGTGGGACAGTGAGAGCGGAAATTGGAAAGACATTTATAAAATACAAGATTTATCAGGATACTATACAAAAGCAGAAATCGACAACACTGTTACCAATCTGCAAAACAATATCAATACAAATACTGAAAACATTGAAAATGCAGAAAAACAAATACAAGCTAATGCAGATAATATTACACAAAACGCTACTGCAATAACAGAAAATGCTACCGCTATTTCAGAAAACAACAATAAAATTACGCAATTAGAAACTAGTATAACAGAAAATACTGCTAGTTTGACAGAAAAAATAGAAGAAAAAGCTGATAAATCTGTAATATATGTTGTAAATATTGGAGTAGAAAATTGGATAGAAAAAAGCGATGGCACTTTTGAAGCTCCTATTACATTAGAAGTTTTAGGCTTTACTGGTAATGAAAAGATTATTATAGGACTTTCTGACAATGCTACAGCTGAGCAAAGAGAAACAGCAAGAAATGCTTTGTTAAGTACAAGAGTTGAGCAAGGAACAAAAACATTATATGTGATTGCAGATGGTGAAAAACCAGAAATTTCATTGAGTTTTGCATTTATTGTATTAGATTAAAAAGAGGGGTGTTGTGAAAAACAACACCTTTTTTAGAAGGGAGATAAAAAAGGTGAGTATATCCGTTATATCAAATTTCCCAAGCGGTGGAGGAAATAATTTAAAACCCAAAATTCTATCCGCAAGATATAAAGAAATAGAAATCAATACTTCATTATGTTGGTATCAAGTGGCATATGGTAATGGTGTATTTGTTGCAACAGGAACTGAGTATGTTGATGGCAACCTAAAAACATCAAATAAATACATATATAGTTATGATGGCGAAAATTGGACAGAAGGAACACTTCCAGTAAATGGTTATTATTATTGTGTATGTTTCATTAAAGATAGATTTTACATTTTAAATAATGTTGCTGCCAATAATTATGTTAGTAAAGATGGTATTCATTGGACAACATATCATCCAAATAAAATAGGAAGCGGAGCTGTTGCAGCAGTACTAAAAATAGCATATGGAAATGGTGTGTTTGTTGCAATAGGTGCTTCTACTTCTTCAAAAGGTTATATTGCCTATAGTTATGATACAACAAAAGAATGGAATATTATTTCTACTCCTATAAAAGAACAAGTTTTGAATGATATTATATATGGAAATGGTATGTTTATTGCTACAGCATCTAAAACAAATCAATATCTATACAGTTATGACGGTAAAAGATGGTATGAAGGAACACTTGATATAGAAAGCACATATATTAACGGAAGTTATATTACATATGGCAATGGAAAATTTGTTATAAATGTGCAAATTACAACAGATGTTTCTGTAGAAACACAGGAAAATATATGTTTTGTAAGTGAGGACGGATTGATATGGAAAAAGATAACACTATATTCCACTACTTATGGAAGCACTAACACTCCTTTAAGATTTACTTACATAAATTATATAAATGGTATGTTTTTCATGACAAGTAATGCGTGGTATTATACATATAGCTATGATGGTGAAAATTGGAAAACATCTGAATGTTATTATGGAGTAGTAAGAACAAATACTGTATTTGGAAATGGAATATTTGTTAATTTTAGAAATTCAAGTAGTGCTACCAGTATGAATAAAGTATATGTATTAGATGTGAGTATACCGCCAGAAGAGGCTGTATATTTAGGAAATGCAAGCGATAATGACAAATTATTAAACGAATATAGTACAAGTGTAAAAAGCGGTTATGGTACAAGCGGAAATGTAGAAAGAATAAAACCACAGCTAAGTAAATGGCAGGCAATGGATATCAGCACAATAACAGGGGGAAAAAGCTGGAGTAGTGTAGCATATGGTAATGGCATATATGTAGCAATACATTATGGAGAAAGCACTGACACATACAGTTACAGCTATGACGGTTTTCAATGGGAGAATGGAACATTTACTACAGCAAAAAAAAGAACTGCTATTGTATTTGGAAATGGAATATTTGTTATATTTGGAGATAATAAATTTGAATATAGTTATGATGGTATCAATTGGACTATTGCTACATTTCCTGAAACATATCCTGTTAGTTATTGTTGCTATGGAAATGGTATATTTATTGTAGGAATTAGCAATTTTACCTCTTTCTATTATAGTTATAGTGGAACAGGTGGCTGGAAAAAGACAGTTTTGAATACTTCTGGTTATGTACAAGCGGCATATGGCGAAAATAGATTTATTGTTTGTAACAGCTCTTTAAATAATGTAGCCATATTAACATATAATATTATAGATGATGTAAAAAGTGTAAATTATATATTAATTTCTCTTATTGGAACAGTTTCTAATTACAACAATATTGTGTATGGAAACGGTATGTTTATTGCTGTGTCTTTTGAAGATACAGATATATATAATTATAGTATCGATGGTGGAAAAAACTGGAATATAGGAAAATTTCCTTTTACTTTTAAAGCTGTATCTATATGCTATGGTAATGGAATATTTTTAGTAACAATAGAAAATAACAAAACATATTTATATAGTTATGATGGATTAGAATGGGAAAGCGGAGAACTAGAAGAACTCTACAGCTATTCAAAAATTTTGTTTTTAAATGATATGTTTATGATATGCAATAATTCGCATATACACGACAGTTATGGAAGTTATAGTAAATACCAATTTGCTACTATAAGCAAAGCACCTCAAACAGAAAAGTTTTTAGGGGGAGCAAGTGAAGATGATATATTAGAAGGAGCAAGTGGCACTAGTATAGAAGGATATAATATTACAGGAAAAGCAAAAAGAATATATTCTGGAACAGTCATAAGCAGAGACATAACAAAAAACTTTAGAAGTATTGTAAATGCTACTGATATTGTATATGACGATATACAGCAAAAACTTTTTGTATATGTATGCGATGATGTACTAGAAAATAATGCAGCAGGTACAAACAGCTGGAAATCAGTTAGTACTGGTACTCTTAATCTTCCTTCTATTGCATTAACTTATTTAAACAGTAATTATCGTTTAATCAACAATTATGTTGCATATCACAATGGAAAATATATTATTATAAGAAGTCAAAGTAGTGTGTTCAAAAGTACAGATGGTACATCATGGTCAAGTATAACAAATATCTCTCCTAGTTATGTTAGAATGGTAAAATGGTTAAATGATAGATTTGTTATAATAGCACGAAGCAAGTTTTATTATAGTATAGATGGGAGTACATTTACAGAAAGTAATCGTAGTAGTTTAAAAGAAACCAATGGGGATTGGGTTGATGTAGCATATGGTAATGGAGTATATGTAGCTATATTTTATCAAACAGATAGCAGTAATGCTACAATAGCATACAGTACAGATCATTGTGCTACATGGACACAAAAAAGTTTAAGCAGTACAGTAAAATTGCGTTGTATTACATATGGACTAGGAATGTTTGTTGCTATACCAGAAACAGGACAAAATTATTATACCAGTGTAAATGGTATTGACTGGACAATACGAAGTTCATTGCCAAGTACATCAAGCGGTATACAAAATAACTATATTGCATTTATTAGCTCAGCAGAAAGTAGCACAATAGGAAATATGTTCATTATAGCAAAAGGACAAGAAGACAATGTAAACAGTTACAATCCGACAAGCACTTACTACACCAGTACAGATGGTATAAACTGGACTTCTAGAAATTTTCCTATCAGTGGTCAATGTAACAGCATTAGATTATGCGGAAGTAAATTATATGCTTTATTTTATAGAAGTAATGTAATATGCTTTAGCAGTAATGGTACAAGCTGGAACACACAAAATCTAAATACTTTTGATAGAATTGCTAGTATAGCATATGGAAATGGAAAACTATTAGCATTGACACGATTTGGTGGGATTTCTACCAGTACGGACGGCGGAAATAGTTGGAATGTTAGTAAATTGCCGTGGTTTAATTGTTTTTTAGTAGGTTATAGAGCAATAATATTTGGAAATGGTATATTTTCTGTAATAGGGCATTATAGCCATCCAGGACATCCTGCTAATTGTTCTTTTTGGACAGAAGATGGTGTTCATTTTACAAAAATAAATGGAAATTATGCATCATATTTTAATTATTTTCTAAATGGTATGTTTTTCTATACCTTAACTGGAATAGATTTCTACTATAGTACAGATGGAAAAACAATACAAAGCAATAAATTTCCTGCTAATTTTAATGTTTCTAGTAGTAAAATACTTATGGCTTATGGAAATGGAAGATATGTAGCAATATCATCTGATATGAAAAAAATAGCATATAGTGCAGATGGTATTGTATGGATGGCTGTTAACGCACTTCCTATAGTTAAATATAGTGTAAGTATAGGAAATGTAGCATATGGAAATTTGGTATTTGTTGCTTGTTTGAATGATAAAGAACTACTATATAGTACAAATGGCATAGGATGGAGTATTAGAGAAAATACAACAGGTAGTGGTATGGCAATATTTTTTTTAAATGGTGTATTTTTTAATGGTACACACTATAGTACAAATGGTATTGATTGGATACCGCAAAGATACACTTCTACAAGAATAAGTACTAATCCATATACTATAATGGGAAATAATATAATTAATTATACTAGTATAAATTTATATAAAAATACTTTTACACTACCACCTTTAGACGCACAATATTTAGGAGATGCTAGAGAAAATGACATAATAGAAGGGCATAGTGCAACAAGTATAAATGGTTATGGTATTGAAGGAAAGGCAGAAAAAGGAATGCCATATCCTATAGGTGTAGAAGATATTACAGGAAATATAGAATATACAGCGTGTGATTGGGCTGATGTGGCATATGGTAATGGTATTTATATTGCTGTTGCTAAACAAGAGAACACTCTTTATATTTCTAAAAGTTCAAATGGTACAATGTGGAATGCTGTACAAAAAGTTGCTAATTATACTTATAAATATACTCATATTTGTTTTGGAAATGGTAAATTTGTACTATATTGTGAAAATGAAAGAACTAATATATATACTACTACAAATGGGGAAAGCTGGACAAGAATAAAAGTACCAGTAAATTATGGTCAATATGGAACAGTAAAATATATCAATAATAAGTTTGTATTAGTAGGAGATACTGTTATTTATTATAGTGATGATGGAGAAAACTGGACACAAAGTAGTATGGCAGGATTAGAAGTAACAAATTATTGGAGAGATATTGCATATGGTAATGGAAAATATGTAATGATACGTAGTAATAGTGCTAGTTATGCAATGATTGCAACAAGCACAGATTTAGAAAACTGGACACAAATCAGTATAGGAACTACTTATCTCCTAGAAAATATAGAATATGGAAATGGGAAATTTGTTATTATAACAAATGTAAGAACAATTATATATAGCACAGATGGAGAAAATTGGACTACTTCTGCAACTGCACTAGACACAAGTATAAATCCACAAACCATTTGCTATGGAAATAATCTATTCATTATAGCAGGGGGAAATAGCAACAGAAATACTGACATATATTATACTAGTACAGATGGCATAAGTTGGACAAAAAGAAATTTTGGCATAAATGGGTTATACAACAGTATAAAATATTTGAATAATAAATATTATGCTGTTTCTAATGGAAGTACAAAAATATTAGTTTCAACAAATGGTACATCATGGAGCAGTTACATATTAAAAAATAGAATACAAACTATGCAGGAAATAGCATATGGAAATGGCATATTACTTGTACAAGGACGTCTTAATGATTATTTTAGAAGTACAGATATGGGGAAAACATGGACCAGATATGAATTTGCTACTTATTTTTTGAATACTAGATCTACAGCATACAAATGTTTGGTATATGGAAATGGAGTATTTTCACTTGTATATGATAATATACATAAATATTATTCCAGAGATGGCATAACATTTACAAAAATTACTTCTAGTGTAACCAATATAGGAAATATACAATTCTATAATAATCTATTTTTCTATTTTTATAATGGTAAAGCAACATATTATTATACCAGCAGTGACGGCATTACAATTACACAAAGAACTGCACCTTTTGATATAAATGTTGAAGACAATATATGTTATGGAAATGGAAAATATGTTTTGTGGAAAAGAAAAGGAACAAATGCAGCATATAGCACAGATGGCATAAACTGGACACTGATTACATTACCTACATTTACTGCTGGTACGAATATATATATTTATAATGTGGCATATGGTAATGGATTGTTTATTGGAATAGCAAATGCAAAAGATATGATAATTAGCTATGATGGAATAAACTGGAGTGTGATTAAAAATCCTATAAATAGTAATGGTGTTATTGACTTCATAAATGGTATATTTGTATATGGTAGTTACTATTATAGCTATAATGGTTTTGATTGGATAAAAACAAATCTATTCCATACAAGCAATTATAAATCTACAAAAATAGGAGAAAATTATTTATCACTTGATAAAGGCAACCATACAGTAATTATAAAAGCACCACCAAAAGACGCATATTATTTAGGCAATGCCAGACCAGAAGACATACCAAAGGGTATTACATTTTCATCAATACATGGATATGGATTGATAGGAACAAAAGAATAATATTATAGTTGAAAATAAAAAACAGATGTGCTATAATAACAATACATTTAGATTTTTGTATAATAATTGACTTCTTTCTAATACAAAGGGCGGTGAAAACCGCCTTTTGTTATATCTATTATTTTTTTGCAAAGGAGAGGACAAAATATGAAACAAAGAGAAATTGTAGACTGGGACGCTGAAATATCAAGAGATGAAGAAGTTGAATATTTGGCTGATGAACCAGTAGAAGAAAAAACGTATTCTGATGAAGAAGAAACAGAGTATTATATAGAAGAACCAATCGTTGTAGAAGAAAACGGAAATTTTTCAGAAGAAATTAAAATAATAAAGGAATAACAAAATAAAAAAAGAGCTGGGGAAGACTGCTCTTTTTTATTTTGGGGAATAATCAATATTTGTCCTCATGATATTATTTTGTGTATGTTCGTGAGAAAGCAATAGGATTGTAGTATCTTTGTTTCGATAATAGTATACACCACATACAATAAAATTACAACAAAAATATTATAAGTTGCGATATTTCCATTTTATGATTATAATATAGTTATGTAAACTTTTTATAGAAAGGCGGTGAGCATTTGGCAAAATACAATCAGGGCAAAAAATATAATTTTTTAGAAAACAAGGGCGGTATGAATTATAATTCTAAGCCTTATGTTAAAACATTATACATCAACGAAAATATGGAAATCAGCGACGAAATATCACTGACAACTGTTTTGCTGATATTTAAAGAAAGTTTTTCATTAGAAGACAGTATTACATTAATGTCTCATTTTTCTATTAATGAAAATTCTAGTATAAGGGATTTTGTGGAAAGTATGAGTGTATTAGAATTTTTAGAAGAAACAGGAATAAAAGAAGAAGAAACAATATTAAATGTACTGTTAGAAGACATATCAAATGCAGAAATAAGAGACACTATTCGTGCTACAGCAAAAATAGCTATCAATGAAAAAATGAATATTAAAGATAATATGATATTAAAAGCACTATTAAATATAAGAGATTATGGATTTAGCAGAGAAAAAATAGAACAATTTAGTATTATTGATTTATTTGATTTTGCAAGAATATTAGATAAAGAACCTAAAAAAGCAATATCCGATTTTTATATTGATGGAGAGGGATATTTTTCTCCATTTGATTTATATGTTAATTATGGCAAAACAAATATTGGATTTATGCCTACTGCAACAGATACAAGCATAAATATTGCAGGAAAAGACGGTGAAATTGTACAAAATACAAAATATGAAGCAAGACTTATAGAAATATTTGCAGTAACAGAAGACGGACTGACACCTGCAGAAAAGGCTGAGGCAAAAAGAATGATAGCTGAAATTTTACACAGTATTAAACATGACACAAAAAAATTAACAATTAGTACAGACGATATTACATTTGATGTTAAATATTCTGGAACTGCAGAAACATCGATACAAGCCCATAATTGGTTAGAATTTAGTCTGCCATTTAAAAGTGCAAGCCCCTATGGAAAAAGTATGTTTCCAAATGAATTAAATGGAAGTGGACTTATTTATAACAATGGTATGGTAGAATGTGGCATTATTTTTGAAATAAAAGGAAGATGTACTAACCCAACACTATATTTTAATGGTCAAAGAATGACATATACAGGTACAGTTGGAAGCGGTTCCAAGTTAATTATTGATACAAATAAATCCGTTTGCAAAATAATATATGCAAATGGAACAGAAGTAAATGCTATGGGGGAATATAATAAGGTGTTTCCAAAGGCAGAAATTGGAGGAAATATATTAACGGTTTCAGAAGGTATTGACTGCACTGCAAAATGGACCGAATTATTTTTATAGTGGTGGTGAAATAATATGTTTTATTATAAAGCGATTGAAGTTTTTGACAAAAACTATAATCTATTAGCTGTTTTTAATAAAAATGATATTGCTGATGAAGATTATATGATAGACCCTACTATTTCTATCACACAAAATGGAGAAAGTACATTTTCATTTAGTATCAATGTTAACTCTCAAAAATGGAAAGAGATTAGGGGAATTGAAAATATATATAGAGTAAACGAAAAAGAGTATACAGCATTAAATGATGGTGCTTATACCATTACTAGAAATCAAGACGGCTCTATTATTGTTAGTGTAAAATTAGTAGAAACATGGTATTTGCTTGGAAAAAGGTATGAGCAAATATATAATGCAAATCCTGAACGTGAAGGTGTAGACGAACATACTATTATTATATTGCCTAAAAATCCATTAGAAGGCGATGATTTCGAAAAAAACACTATTTATATCAATGGTAGAAAACATAGAGATAATGAGTGTTCTCACCCAAGAGGAAGTGCAGGATATTGTTTATGGGCGTTGTTATATGATACCGATTGGTCATTAGATATTTGTGATGTTATCATAGATGGTTTTGATGCTGAAAATGATTATGGTTGTTTTAATATAGAAACAGACCAAAAAACAATACTGGAAAATATACAAGCAGTACAAGAATTGTATGGTGGTATATTAGTTTGGGATAGTGTACATAAAACATTGTCATTAAGAGATGATGAAAAATGGCAACCATATCACGGGTATTTGGTTACACCAGAAAAAAATTTGTTATCTATAGAAAATGTTGTTAACAATGAAATTATTACAAGGCTTTATCCTATGGGAGAAAATAATCTAAATATAGCAGCAATCAATAACAACAAGACCTATTTAGAAAATTTCAGTTATACAGACCGATTATATGAAAAAATATTGCAAAATGCCAATATATACAGTCAAAAAGCGTTGAAATTATGGGGCAAAAGAAAGTTAAGGGAACTTTCAAGACCTTCTAAAAGTATTACAGCGAATATTGTAGATTTACGTACAAGTGAAGGATATGAACACGAAACATTTGAATTAAATCATATAGTAGATATTATAGACCCTATTGTAACAGAAGGGGAAATTGAACGTCAAAGAATTATTTCGTGGACCTACAATGTTTTTGCAATGGAAAATGCAACAATAGAATTAGGAAGTCGTACAAAAAATGTTGTAGAAATTATAAAGCAGTCTGACGATATAAATTCTATGCTTGATAGTATTATCAATAACAGAGTAGAGTTTACATCAGACAAAATCAAATCGCTTGCTGAATTTAAAAAAGAGGCAAATGATAAATATGCAACAATAGAGTTATTAGCATTGTATCAAAAAGAAACTGAAAACGAATTTTCAAAGGCGTATTCTCAAATTAAAATGCTTGCTGATGCAGATAAAGCGACATTAGAATTGATTGCAGCATACAAAAAAGAAGTAGCAAATGAGTTTGAAGTACAATCAGCAGCAACAATTAAAATGGTTGCTGATGCCAAACAAGCAAGTATACAAATGCTTGCCGATTATAAAAAAGAAGTTAACAAACAATTTACACAAACACAGGCAGCCATTACAGCAGTTTCTGATGAAAATGCTGCTACACTGCAATTATTGACCGACTATAAAAAAACAGTAGCTGACCAGTTTAAACAAACACAAGCGTCTATTACAGCAGTTTCTGATGAAAATGCTGCAACATTACAACTATTAACAACATATGAAACAAATACAAACAAAAAAATTGCGTCTATTGAGTCTAGTGTAGACGATAACGAAGCAAAAATATCATTGGTTGTAAGCGGAACAGGAAATAACGCAAAGCCAAATGCTGCAAGCATTGTAGCAAGTATTAACAGTGCAGGAAGTACAGTAAAAATTAATGCTGATAGGGTAGAAATTGACAACTTATATCCTTATAGAATTGTATCTTATAACAACGATAATGATTATTTAACATTAAGCAGTAATGGTGCAGATATTAGATGGTATCGAAATGGAGAAGAATTTTTGACAATATATGATAATGTTTCAGGATATCAATTTGAATGTTATGGTAGGCCGTGGCTAAATGTGAACCAAGCAAATCGTACAGTATACTTTTTATGGGACGTAGAAGGTGTAGAAGCAAAATTTGGTTGAGAGAGGTAAATTTAATGGCAAGTTTAGATATTTCGAATTATTGCGTTGTAAAGATAGATAATAATGATGATTATTATTTGACGTTAAGTAGTAACGGTGCAGATATTAGATGGTATCGAAATGGAGAAGAATTTTTGACAATACATAATACTGTTTTAGGATACCAACTTGAATTTCCTACAGTATACTATTTGTTGGACTATAAGGGTGTAGAAGCAAAATTTGGTTGAGAGAGGTAATTTATATGGCAAGTGTAAGTATTTCGAGTATAACAAGCAATTCTTGCTTTGTAAGGCTAACAGGATTAGATACAGCCTATTCTAAAAATGATAGACAAGTGGATTATTATTTTAATAATGAGTGGGTAGGATATGAAAATTTAGATGCTTATGTATCCAGAAGCGATGGTGTAGATATAGAAGATTTAGAAGATGATACACGATATTCTGTAGAAGCAGTTGTCAATTTTTCTAGTGGAAGTCCTATTTACTTGTATAGTAGTTTTAGAACAGAAGTCGGAAGACCTGGTAAATTCTATTGGATTGATAGTAGGAATGATTTGACAGATTTACCAAGCGGTGTACTGATAGAAAATTATATTACGGCATCGTTATGGAGAGAACTACAAAACAATGTAAATGAAGTGAGAGCATATAAAGGATATAGTAGTTACAGCTTTAGCAGAGTAAGCAGAGGTGACCCTATTTTAGCTGATGATTATAACGATATTGTAAGAGCGATAAAGGGAATATCAGGATATGGTAGTTATTTAAGTTATGTTGATAGTGGAGATACTATTACAAGAAAAGTTATGCAACGTTTACAAGATGAGTTAAATGCTGTTCAATAACATAAAAATAGTGGCATCTTATGCCACTATATATAAAGAAAGGAGAAAAAATGATTTAAAAAAACAAAAGCACATTATGTAAACATCTGTAATTATATTGTACTAAAAATAATACTAAAAAGCAAATAGAAATGAGGGATTTATTTTGAAAATTTACGAAATCATTGCTTTACAAAACACAATTAAAAAATTATCAAGACTAAATTTTAATAGTACAAAAAAATCATATGAAGCTTATAAAATACTTAAAACTTACAATGATAGTATGGTTTTTTTTACAAATGAAATTGAAAAAATAAAATTAAATATAGATGGATTTACAACAAATAAAGATGGTAGTTTTAATATACCAAAGGAAAAACAAGAAGAATTTAATCAAAAATTAAATGAATTTTGTAGCGAAGAATTTGAATTAATAAAAGAAAAAATAGATTTGAATATGGAGGATATTTTTGAGGCAGGACAAGCAGTGGATGATAAATATAAAATTAACGCTGAAGATTTTGATTGTCTAGAAAAATTGTTTCAAGAGATTAGGAGAAAAGGGAATAAAAATGGATAAAGAACTGAAAGAATATTTGATAGAAACAATGCCATCTAAATCTCTTATTGAAAAATGTGATGAGATAGATAATATTATTACAAATCAGTTAAATATAAAATCTTTTATTTGTCCTACTGCTCGTGAGACTGTATCGATACAATTCGAATATGACCAAAAAAATGGAACTTATTTAGAGTTTGAGATTTTAGAAATTGCATTTGAATATATTATAGAATATTTTTTTGAATATTCTGATAGTTCAAAATTCAAAGGTGATTATATTGATGGGAAATGTTCCGAGAAAAAAATGATAGAGATTATAAAAAATTTCTATGAACTTGACGAAATAAGTTTTGGAAAATATTTAAAAGAGATAGGTGGTACAAAATGGACAGGATGCTAAATGAAATGTGTTTTTTTAAAGCAAAAGACATTAACGGAAACTGGTTAACAGGAACTGTTGCTTATTTGCCCAAATCAAAAGATAGTGAAAATTATGGGTATTATATATCAGGTAATGGAAGTGAACCCTATGCAGTAAAAATTAGAGAGGACACTATTTGCAGACCACTCTTGATTGTAGACAAATACAAAAATAAATTATTTGAAAATGACATTGTAAAAATAGCATATAATGAAACAAATTTTGGAATAGGTATATTAGTTATTAAAAATGCAATATTATATTTTCAAGCATATGAAAAGGGAAAAGTGGAAGAACTGCAATTATTAGGGCTACATTTTTCGGATAATATGTTAGTTAGTGCTGAATTTTTGGGTAACAAATTTGATACAGATGCCGTAAATTTATTATATGGTGAGAATAGTAATGTTTCGAGCGAAAGTAATATTATCAGCTGATAATGAAGGGTACATAATAAGGGACGAAACAGGTGAAATATTTGGAAAATTAGAACATCTAGAAGCACTACCAGAAATAGAAACAATATTGTTGATACCTAAAAGAGAGGAAATATATCAAAAAGAGCATAAGGCACAAATAAGAAAAAGATATTCTGAATTTAACACTTCTTTTACAAACTATGGAAAATTAAATTTAGAGGCTATACATACTATTTCAAAACTAAATTTGACTGCAATACAGCTGAAAGTTTTTCTTTTACTAGCTAGTCATACTTCCTATGTAAATTGTATTATTAAAAAAGGAAAACGTTATAATATGACAAGAAAATTCATTGCAAAAGAATTAGGAATTAGTATGGCTTCAACAAATGCAGCAGTAAAAAAACTAGAAAATGAAGAAATTATAAAAGTTGTAAAAGAGAAAAAGAAAGAAAAAATGTACTTCAATCCTTATATATTGTTTAAAGGGTTTGGTGTTTCAAATAAGGCATATGATTTTTTTAGCCAATCGAAATGGAAAGGGGACATTTGCAATGAGTAAAGAAAAAGAATTAAATGAGGATATTAAAATAATTGCAAGTTTTTATGGTGTGTTAAATCAATTAGACAAAACAATAGAAGAATGTTCAGAATTAATATTGGAAACTTCAAAAATAAAGCAATATTTAAGAGAACATAATTTTGATACTGATTGGAGCTGGAGAGAACATATTATTGAGGAAATGGCTGATGTTCTCGTTATGATTAAACAGTTAATATATATTTTTAGCTGTAAAAAAGAAGTAAAATCAATGATGGAATATAAAGTTAAAAGACAAAGAAAAAGAATACAAGAAAAATGTAATCAAAATAATATATTTGAATTTGAGATAGAAGTGGATAAAAAATGAAATATTATTATACCGAAAAGGAAATAAAACAGCTTTTAAAGCAAATCGTAGTATTAGTGGATACAAGAGAAAAAGAAAATACACATATTTTAAACTTTTTTGAAAGTAAAAATATTAGATATAAAGAAAAAAAGTTATCTGTAGGTGATTATTCTTTTTTTGTAGAAAAAAATGCAGAATTAAATATGCAAAGGGATTTATATTTTGATGATACCATTTGTATTGAAAGAAAAGCAAGTCTTGACGAATTAGCTGGAAATTTGACGGCTGAGCGTGATAGATTTGAAAGTGAGTTGTTGAGAGGAAATAAACTAAAAAAATTTCTATTAATAGAGAACGAACAAGGCTATAATGATATAATCAATCATAATTATAGAAGCCAATATGCACCAAAAAGCTACTTAGGTACGTTATTTTCTTTTCAGTCAAGATATAATTTGGATATTAATTTTGTGAGAAAGGAATTTAGCGGAAATTTTATATTTTCAGCGATATATTATTATTTTAGAAATTATTTGTTATATAGTTGACATAAAGATTTTTATGTGATAGCATAGTAGATACAAATAAAATAATTTCACAATTATCAAGTTTTGTATTTTTAGATGGTTTCAGATGAAATAATGTCAAGTGCTTCGTATAAGAGCGTTACTTTGTTGAGAGAGGTGACGCTCTTTTACTTTTAGAAAAATACAGGTAATTTTGTTAATTGTTCTATCTCTTTTTTCATTTTTGGCTTATCTGATTTTTCATTTGATATATGAATAAGATAGATTGCTTTACATACAGATAAATCTTGTTTTTGAAGCCAATTTTTTACTGTTTGTAATGATTGATGGCTGATAAATCGACGTTTATCAACTGCTGCAATATCAAATTCTTTATTAAATGTTATATCATTATCATAGTTACATTCAATACAAATATAATTACATTTTGGTACAGAAAATGGTATATATTCTGTATCGGTACACCATAGTATCTTTTCGTTAGTAAGTATAGAAAATATAATATAACCAAAATTTTTACATGGCGTTCCATCTACATTATAATGAATGAGTGGAATTGTTTTAATAATAAATGTACCAATTTTTATATTTTGTTTTTCTTGCAACGAAATAAAAAAGGGGCTTTTTATTCGCTGTATTTGTATATTTTGTTTTGTTTGTTCTGCCATATAGATAGGCTTTGCAAGTGAAGCAATTTCTTTAATATATTTTGTGTGGTCTGTATGTTCGTGTGTAATTAGTACAGCTTTTATTTTTGAAAGTCTATAACCAATTTCACGATTGACTTTTTCCAATTTTATACCACAATCAATTAAAATTTCTGTAGTGCCATCAGAAATATAAGTACAATTTCCATCACTTCCTGTATGTATAATATTAATGTCCATTTTTATTCTTCTTTCTGTTATGGTATTTCATCTTCTACATCAATATCAATGATTTCCTGCGTTTCTATATTTTGTTGTATTTCATTGTTTGCTGCTTCTTGGCATTGTTCAACTTCTTCTTTTTCTTTAAAGTCTAACAGATATTTATATTCTTTTATTTTTTCTGCATCTACTTCTATTTGACGACAAGTTTCTTTTATCATTGTTTTTTTGCACATTTGGTCGTACCATTTTCCCCAAAATTTTTCACTTTTGCTACATGCTTTTCGTTTAATTATTTCCACTTTAGAAAGAGTTACTATTTTGTTATATTGTGGGTCATCATAAGAAACATATCCAAATGCTCCAATAATATCCCCTCTATCAAATGGATTGTTTATTTCAAATATACAATCATCATAAGGGTGTTGGGCATCTTTTTTTATGACTTTGAAAGTATCATTTTTATATACCAACTCAACACGTATATCTTTTATTTTGTGTTTTGAAAATTTCATTGCAAGATACTTTTCACCTTCATAACCTACTTGTAAATCTACAATAACAAGTCCTGTTGATTTATTTTTATATGGAATTGCAAACAATGTATTTTTTATATTCATATCTAAACCAAGTGCTGCTTTATTCGCTAAAGAAGGTGCTAATTTTTGTAAATTAACATCTTTCCATGTCAAATTGTCTGGGTGCTCTTTTAAAGTGGTATCAATAGCTAAAAAATAGCCTGCAATAAGATTTTTTTGCTCTGTTGTTACTTGTATTCCATGTGTTAATTCATTAAGGTTTTTTATAACAGTATCTGCAAATTTTTCAGAAATGGTTATTTGATTATTTTTACTGTTTTCACTCATATTATAATTCCTTTCTTTAAATACTACAATTATCAAATAATTTTTCACACTTTACATCTAGTAAAAATTTAGAAATATTTAACATTTGTTCTGATATTTTGCATATTTCTTTTACAGTATAAGCATCTCCAAAATCAGAAAGTAGTTGTAACTGACTTTCCATTATTTTTATAATTTCTTCTTTTATCATAGGTCTTTCCCCCTCTAATGCTTGTAAAGTACATTGAGATATTTCTTTCTCTTTCTCCATAAGATTTTTTTGTAATTTTTGCATTATAGACTTTAAACTATCTCCTGCTTGTTTAGAAGGAAATGATATTTTATATTTCTTTAAAAAAGTACCAATATTATGTTCATCATTTTTGTTTATGTAATTTTTATTAATTTCTGCTGTTATTGATTCTAAACTTTTCTTTTCATAATTTAAAAAATCAGTCCATTGCAGTATTATCGCATTAGAGTTTTTATCTTTAATATCGTATAAAATAAAAACATCTTCAGGCATTAATTCTAAAACAGAAGTAAATTTCCTAAAAAATTTATAATAATTCCAATTCTCCTCTTCTTTCCAAATAACTATTAATTTTAACATATCTTTATCAGAAAACTCTTTACAACATATTTGAATTATTTCCTCAAAATTATTCATTTATTTCCCTTCCTTTTGAAATTCACTTTAGCCCAAGTTGGGCTTTATTTCACTTATTTTTGATTTCTAATTTTTTGTTAAATTCATGTCCACAATTTTCGCATTCGAACAGTAAATCTTGATTGCGACGCTTTGTTTTAGAACTACATTTTGGACAATTTTCTTCTTGGACATATAACTTTATTGATTGTGCATCCATTTCAGGAAAATAAGTGATACTTTCGGAGTTGTCAATGAAAATAGGTAGGCTGATACCAAAATGTTTTTGGAATGCTTTGATAATGTCTAAACCAGCAATTATTTTTGTACTTGCTGATAAGTCTTTATATTCCCTACCATTTACTTCTGGTTCGCAATATTCTTTTAACTCTCCATCGGTTTTATTAAATTTGAATAAATTCCATTTAACTACTTCAAAACAGTTGTTTACACTTTGTGTAATTTCTTGACATTTGAATTGTATAAAATCGCTGGATAAGTCGCACATTTTTTGCAATTCATCTTTTTTAGAAAGATACTCTTGCATTTGTTGCTGCAGCTGATTATATAACAATTCTGATTTCTTGTTTTGTTCCACAATATTTAATTTTTTATCAATCTCTTTTATTCTGTCAAGACAATGTTGTATTTCTTCTTTGGATTGTTTTAAATATTGGTCAACTTTTATATTTAATTGAGTAAGTTCTTTTTGTAATGTTGAAATCTCAGATTTTAAAATCGTTGTTTTTTGTTTAAAATTGTCAACATTGATTTCTCTTATATCTAATTCTTGACACATTACATTTTGTATTTGAGAATCAATTTCTTTCAATTTTGAAGTATCTATATTGTTTTTATTCATTTTTATTTTTTCTATTTCTTGAATAATTTCCTGTAGTTCCTTTTTACACTTGTCCTTTTGTTTTTGAAAATGGTCAAGTTGTATTTTTACATTTTTGTCTACTGATGTTTTATCTAAAGCATTGAAACAAACAGGGCAAAGTGTTTTGTTTTCTAATGCTATATGATTTTTTTGTATTTTATCCATAGAATTTTGAAGCTCTTTTATTTCATTTTGTTTTTGCTGATATTTTAACTGTAGATGTTTTATATCACTTTGCATTTTATTTTGTAATGCTGTTATTTCTATTTCTATATCAAAACGTTTTTGTTGTAATTCAGAATTTTTTTCATTTTTTGTTTTAAAAAATTCTTCTCTTTGCTTTTGTATATATTGCGAAATTTGAGAATTTAATTTCTCCATTTCTATTTTTTTGTCTTGTATTTCTTGAGACAAATTTACAATCTGTTTTGTAAATTGCTTGTATGTATCGTCAGAATTTTCTTCTATAGCAGATATTTTGTTTTGTAGTTCCACTTTTTCTTTTTGAAGTTCTTCAATAGAAAAATCTATAGCAACTGTATTTTTCATTTGCTGGTCAATACGGGTAGGCATCAGCTCTATTTCAGAATTGATTTTTGAAATATCGTATTTTATTGCTTGTATAAATTCTGATACAGAATTATATTTATTTAAAATTGGCTCAAGCTGTAAAAATTTTGTATTTTGTTGTATTAACTCTTTATCATTTTTGAATGATGTAAGCACGTAAATTAATTCACGCCTTTTTTGCCAATCTAATACACCCTTACCGCCTTTTATTTGTTCTGTTAAATATTTAGGGTTTGTGATTAAATTAAATTCGTCAATGCCTATAGATAAAATGTGGTATACTTCTTTTTCAAAGTCTTTTACACTTTTGGGTATACCATTGATAAAGCATTGTGTAGAATAACCATTGAACTCTTTTAAACGTGTAAATTTTGCTTCATAAACACGTTTGAAATCAATCTCTTTTTCACCAAATTGTGTAATGACTTCTACTTCCGTATTTTCGCCGTCTTTTGCAAGTGTGTTTTTGTAGTTGAAAGATTTTTCGCCTAAACTATTTTTACCGAATAAACACCAACAAAAGGCATCATAAATGCTTGTTTTTCCTGTTTCATTATCTCCTGTAATTGTAACTTGGTCAGAAGGAAAAGAAAATTTTTTTTGTTGAAAACATTTAAAGTTTACAATAGTCACTTCTTTTATAGTCAACTTATTCATTTTTTCACCTCACTATTTTTTATCTTTTTTTGTCTTTGTTTTGTTTTTTTTTTGAAATTTTTTGTTTTTCTTTTTTGTGACTTAGACTGATTTTTGATGTTTGGAAGTATACCATCAACAATGCAGTCTTTAAATTTGCAATGAAAACAGTCTTCGTCACAGGGTAATTGTCTTGTTGCCATTTTTGTGTTGCTCCTTTCACTTAGATTTTTTGAGGGTGGAGGTGGTTTTGGCGGTCTTTTTGCTGTCTTTGCTGATATATCGTTATAGCTATCAACTAATATACTTAGTACTCCTTATCTTCTTGCCTTTTCAATCAATTTTCACTCCTTTTCTAAAACGGTAAATAATCATCTTCATACTCTAAATTAAATTCTATATCAAGATTTAATTTCTTTATATGCAACTTAACACTTGAACCATAGTCTTCTACAATACTGATTGACATACCTTCATCTTTTTTTAAATCTTTATAAATTTCATCAATAACATTTCTATCATTATCTAAAATAGACTTTATCAAAACAATCATTTTTTCTTTCCACTCATTGTCCATTTATTTACAATCCTTTCCCTTTCTTCTTACAAACTTCAACATATTTTCTTTTTCTTCTCCGTTTAACCTTTTATATCGTTCTTCTCCAAAATGCCACTTATACAACTCAATATATCCTTGCTCATCAGCTTGTACATCTCCTACTGCCATTATATCATCACTCTCCGTTATTTCATCACTAAACAATAATTTCTTTCGTGCTTTTCTAATAGTACCACCATACGACAGAAGCCTACGCCCCGCTAAATCTCTATCAAGTATTTCTGTTACTTTCTTTGTCAAATTCTCATCATCAATATAAATATAATCACTCGGTTTTACAGAATATTTACAAATTTCCGCTAACTCTCTACCAACTTTATTTTTATCTTTCGGTTTAAATCTCCTTATGTCTATATTAGGATCATAATCTAACCCCATTATCTCACGCCATAATTTTATATAATCTTGCTTTGACAAATAATTACGCCCAGAATAAAGACCATTTGTAGTATGTATCAATATATGTATATGTGGATGATAGGTATTAGCTTCTTTGTTATACGTTATCTCCAAACTCCTTACAAAACCCAAACAAAACTTTTTTATCTCTTACTAAGAACTAATATACTTAGACTAAGACTAATGACAAAAGGTAAAACTAAAATTAAAGTTAAAAACATAAATTTCACCTCTTTCTAATTTGTCATAATTTTGCATATACCAAAAAAATTGAATTATGTAGTAAAATAATCATAAAACTTATATAATCATAAAACTTATTTTTTTCGCTTATATGGCAAAATATTGGCTTTTATTGACTATTTTTCATTCCTTGTGTATCGCATATCATAATATTTGCCATTTTCACTTTTAACTATGTTGCTTGGTAATTCCTGATTAGGATATATTTTGATAGGGTTATTATTTTCGTCCCTAAGTATATGCCCATCTTTACCCCAAGCAAACTCAAAATCAGAAGTATTTTTAAGACGTTCTCTTGCTAATCTTTCTAATTCTTCAAAATCCCATTCTCTTTGTTTGTAATTGACAAATCTATTTTGTTTTACTGATTTTGAATACTCTTGTTTTGTTTTAGATACTTCTGATGCAGCAGCATATGTATAAAATAGGTGCCTCGTTTTTGTACTATTATATAATGTCGTGATAAGATATGCTCTTATATTATTTATTTTTGGTGTCATTTTTAAACATTCAAGGGCATATTCTATATTTGACATTTTCAATTTCATAAAAGTATTTTTGACTAATTCAGTAGATATGTTTTGTCCATTTACTCTAGTTGTTTTGTGATCGCTTATCATAACGTCACATATAATATCAACAATATCGTTTATAGTATCAGTATCGTATTTTTCTTTTAACTTGATATAGTCAATATTTTCTTTGATAGATTTTTGATAATTTTTATAATCTTGTTGTTGTTCAATCATATCCATATCTACATCGTACGTATCTGTTTTAGTATTGTTATAGATAGAAGATTGATTATTAATACTATTAGTATTAATACTATTAGTATGATTTGGGGTCAAAATTTGGGACAATGAGGTCAAAATTTGGGATAATGGGGTCAAAATTTGGGACAATGAGGTCAAAATTTGGGATAATGGGGTCAAAATTTGGGACAATGCCCCTATATTTTGTTTTTGACTATCTCTAACATGTTGATAACTATCACTTTTCTGTGGATAACTTTTTATATCTAATGAATCCTGTTGATAACTTTTTTCGTCGTTTTCTTGTTTTTTTGGTTCTTTGTCTGGTTTTTCATCTGGTTTTTGCTCTTCTTTTTGCTCAGGATATTTTACAAAAATTTTGTTACATTTCCCAAATTCATCTTTTTTTGCTTCAATTAGTTCATGACGTTTTAATTCTTCAAGTACATTTGTTGCAGTATTTTTGCTGCAATCTAATATTTTCTGTATTGACATTAAAGAAAATTTAATATATACTTTTCCTTGAAAATCAGACCAATGATTTTCAAGAGAAAGTTTTGCACGATCAAGCATAAGACTGTAGAGCAGTTTTGCTCTACAACTGATGTGCATATCCAGTACAAACTTCGGGAGCATAACAAATTGTTCGGGTTTATTGTGCTTCCCGCAAAATATGTATGTAAAGTTTAATTTTGTAGTTGAGTTTGTAGTGATATTTGTCATTATAAACGCTCCTCTCGCCCATGGGATAAAATGGGCCTTTTTTTATTTTATTTTTTGTTTACCATGGAACTACATCATTATCAAAATTGTTTGTACTATTTTCAGTAGTGTTATTTTTTTTGTCACCTGTAAAATGATGTTCTTCAACAATCACTTCAGTGACATTTTTTTTGTTGCCTTCGTTATCTGTATAACTTCTGTTTTGTAGTCTGCCTATGACACAAATTAATAGGCCTTTTTGTAAATATTTTTCGGCAAAATCGCCTGTTTTACCAAAAGCAACACAGTTGAAAAAGTCTACTTCTGGTTGATTGCTTGTTTTGAAATTTCTTTTTACTGCTAGTGTATAACGTGCTACTGTTAATGGCTCAGAAGATTGTGTGTAACGTACATCAACATCTTTTACTAACCTCCCCATTAGTATAATTTTGTTCAAAATACATCACCACTTTCTTCTGGTGACGGCTGTTCTGGTTGTGATTGCTCTGGTAAATCTATTTCTTGAATTTGTGTAGAGTTGAAGAATAATAAAGAATCTTCGTCAGCTTGTACAAATCCAGTATATAAATTTACACCAATATAGTCATATGCTATACCTTCAGAACAACTTCTCTTGCCAATAATTAAAACTTTCTGTAATGATTTTTGAAAGTCATCATTGATAAGAGATACCACTGTTCCGATTGCTAATAATGGGTCCTTCAATATTATCAGTCCTTTCTATTCACTTCTAAAATTTTGTTTATGTCATCAAAACTGCAATTTGTTAAATTTGCACCTTCAAAATAACAAATTTCGCTAAATTTTGCAGATTTAAAATTACAGGTGTCAAAATTACAATTTTTAAAATTCGTTTGACAACAAAATGCTCTTTGAAAATGAATGTTGTAACCTGTACTGCCCTTAAATGAGGCAGCATATAAGTCACAATTTTTAAATTTGCAATTGTCTAATTTGCAATTTATAAATTTTGCAAATTGCAAATTTAATTTTGAAAAGTTAAATCCTGTTAAATCTTCATTTGTAAAATTTAGTCTTTTTCCTCCTAAATTTTGCAAAAAAAGATTATGTTGTTCTATTTTTTGCAAAATTTCTTCCGTTTTTAACTTAAAGTACATAGCAAATTAAGTCCCTCCCCTCTTAGTAAACATAATATCATATAAAAGTGAAAAGTGTAAATAATAAATGTTATGTCGATTATTTATACAGTAAAATTTTGTGTGGCTGCTAAAACAGCAGCATTTGCTACATGTGTATATATTTTTGTTGTATTTAAGTTAGAATGACCTAACACTAACTGTAATGTAAAAACATCGATACCGTTTTCATACAGCATTGTTGCACAAGTATGACGGAATTTATGTGGCGTCACTTTTTGTGCTAAATTACTATCTAAACAATCATTAGATAATTCTTTTATTAATTTTTGTATTACTCTTACTTTGAGTTGTTCACCTGTCCTGGAATTTAAAATTAAATAAGGACAGTTATTTTTTACAACTTTTTTTCTATCCTTCTGCAGATAAGTTGTAATTGCTTTTTTTGTTGTTTCATTAAAACCTACAACACGTTGTTTATTGCCTTTTCCTGTGACAATAATTAAGTTGTTGAGCATATCTATATCTTCTATTTTGATATTGACCAACTCGGAAATTCTAAGACCACAGTTCACAAGTAAATGCAATATTAGAGTATTCCTTTTTGCATTATTTTGTTTTTGTTTTTTTACTTTTTGTGCTTCTTCTATCAATTTGTTTATATTTTCTGATGATAAATGCACTGGAAGTTTCTTTTCCAATTTTGGTGAATCTATATACAGACATGGATTCTTTTCTACCAATTCGTTCATTTGTAAAAAATTGTAGAAAGTTTTTACGGTAGAAAGTTTTTGGCTTCTTGTAGATGCCCCATTTCCTTTATCAAACAAAAACAACAAAAATTTTTCTATATCTGTATGTTTTACTTCTAATACAGATTTATTTTGTTGTTCCAGAAATTCGAAAAAAAGGTCTAAATTTCGGGAATATGCTTGTATTGTGTTTTCGGATTTCGACTTACTTTTTAAATTATTGATAAAGTCACATTTTAGATTTTTTGTCATAATAATAACCCTCTTTCTTTGTATTTTATTTTTCTTCTTTACTATGATTTTCTAACCATTCAAAAAGAATTTGTCTTATTATTCCTGTTAATGTAGTCCCTCTTTGTTTCGCTACAACCTTTAAATCATCAGCTAATGTAGTTGACAAGCGTATTGTTATTCTTTTATATTCTGCTAGTTTATTCACAATAATTTCCTTCTTTCTTGCTATTTTTAACTGAATTTTTGTTTTTTCTATTGATAAATTCAGTGCCTTGTTATATAATCAACTTACAAAAGCTGCATTACTATATAAGTTCAATGCTATGATACAATGATAAAGAATATTAAATTTTTAATGATACAATGATTCCATATTAAATTTTTAAAGATAAAGTATATTAAATTTTTAAAGATAAAGTATATTAAATTTTTAAAGATAAAGTATATTAAATTTTTAAAGTTCAAAAGTTCAATGTACATAGAAACAATAACTTTTTAACTAAACCAAGTGAATAGTTTGATATTAACTTTTCAAGGTTCAGCTTTCAAAGTTCATTGGCTGCATTTTAAAATAATTGGCGTTATTTTAAATAGCTAAAGCTACTGACTACAGTAACTAACTACAGTAATGTGGCGTTTAATCTTATAACTTTATAACAAGAGTTTCTAATTGGCGTTAGGAACTCTTATTTTTTTGCCTTTTATTATACAACATATGGTAATAGTTAGCAAGTATTTTCAGTTCCATATCCGTTTTTTAGAAACTCTGTTATAAAGTGCCACTTAACGCTATTTTAATTTAACTGTTGGGTTAGTTTGTAGTATTATAATGTTAATTATAAATATATTATAGTTTATTTAATTAATTTAGTCAATTATTTATTACGTTTTGTTTATTAAATTAACTATTCAATTATTATTATAGTTAATTTTTGTTTTTAATAATTCTGAAGTATTTTGTAAAGAATTTTCTTTCGCTTGCATACCTGCAATAAAAGTTGAAAGAATTATTTTATCAACATCTGATGCAGTTATAACAAAATTAATAATCTCTTTTATAAGTTCATCTTTGTTACACTTCATAAAAATATCCCCTTTCATGTATAAACTTGATTAAATCTATAATAACATTGATTTACTGCGGTGTCAATTATAAATAACTTGACTTACTACATTTTTTTTGATATGCTGAATTTATAAGGAGGTGATATTTATGAATTTACCAGATAGAATACGAATAATTGTTTCTGAAAATGGTTTAACTCAAAAAAAATTTGCAAAAAGTATTAATGTAACTGAAAGTCATATTTCTAAACTTATACGAGGAGAAACTGGATTATCTAAATCAACTGCTGCCCTTATTGAGGAAAGATATGGATACAATGTTAATTGGATTTTTAATGGTGATGAACCGAAAATGAAACAAGATAAAAAAATGAAAGACTTAACTGCTATTCAACGTCAAATTATATTTGATATTGAGCAAATGAATGAGAGGGATTTGATAGCGGTTAAATCGTTTATTAGTGCTTTGGAGGAATATAAAAAAGCATTTAATATATCTGAATAATAAAGTTAAAAATTTATAGTAAAGGAGGGAAATGTATTGAAGGACAGAATAAAGAAAATAAGGAAAGAAGCTAATTTATCTATGGAAAAGTTTGGAAAGCAAATAGGCATTACAAAATCCTCCGTTAGTATGTTGGAGTCAGGACGTAATGCTCCATCAGAACAGACAATTAAATTGATTTGTTTTGAATTTGGCATTAATGAAAATTGGTTACGTACTGGAGAAGGAGAAATGAAAGCAGCACAAACAACTCAAGAACGTTATAATCTTAATTTGAAAAAACTTCAACCTGTAAATGATGAAACTATCATTAGATGGGTAAATGCTGTTGCTGAAACAAATCCAGAAGCATTAAAACAAATTGAGGAGTTTATGAAAAAGTTATTGGAAAATCAAGATGAAGAAAATTAGAAGGGGGAATTTTATAGAGTGGAGTTAAAAGAGAAGGAATTAAAGAAAAATAAAAAAGTAAGTTGGATATGGTTTCCTATTTTGTTTGTAATGCTTGGAATTATGGTACCGTCTATGTATGAAAGGTATATTGAAAGACAAGAAGAAAAGCAAAGAGAAATGGAAAAAGCAAATATTTTGCCAAATACAACGGATATGGTATATGAAATTGAAAGCCAAGCTGATAAGGATAATTCTAGTATTTCAGATAATGATAAAAAACCTACAGTAAAAGATTGCATTGATTTTATAAAGGGAAGATTTCCAGATTATTATGATAATAATGAAATGATGGAGAAAACAATATACTATGGGCGTTATATAGAATATTTTTATCGTCCTAGAAATTTAAAATATTATCCTAAAAATGAACAATATAAATATAAGCTGGATAATGAACAACTAGAAGTAGTATTGTTAGGACAATTTGTAAGTGAAGCTGTTATTCCTGTTTATATTCAATCAGATAGTGTAGATTCTGAAACAACACAAAAAAGATTAGAAAAAGTAAAAGAAATAATAAATTTGATTGAATTAGAAGAAATACAAAAAATATTAGATGAAAAAAGTAATTTATGATAAGGAAGGGGAAGGAGTGAAAGAATGTGGACGATAAATTAAAGAATTTATTGAGAAATTGTTTAAAGGCAATGAAGGATTATGATGGTGATATTACTGAATTGCAAAAAGATTTTGATGACGCAGTAAAAAGGTCTGCTGAACATTCTAAAAATTTAGAGTTTGAAGTTCAATATTCAGCCACTCCATTTACTGATGAAGAATTACAAAATATATTGGGGGAGGACTATAAAATTTGAGCAGAATAGAAAAACTAAATGAAAAAAAAGTAAGGAAAAGGCAAAGTCGTTTTCCATTTTTTGTATTAATAATAATAGCCGTTACATTTTTAGGCGGCACAAAATTAGATAATTATTTGCAAGAACGAACAGAGCAAAAATTGTTAGCAGAAAAACAAAAAGAGGAAATTGAAAGAAAAGAAATGAAACAAAAAGAAGCCGAAAATAAAGAAGCATTTATACAAAAAATGTTAGAAAAAGAAAAGGCATTAGTAGAACAGGGAACAGATGATATAGAACCTAATTCAAAGGAAATGATGGGGTATATTTTGGCGAAAGCAAGTCAAGATGCTCAAAATATAATATCAGATGATGAGGAATTTAATAAGGCTTTTCATTTTATTAGAGATAACTACCCTAATTATTTTGAAAATAATGATATGATGGAAAAGACAATGTATTATAGTAAAGTGGTGCAATATACTTATGACCCACGATGGGAAAATTATAAAAGTTTGTCAACAGATTTTGAAGAAGCATATTCTGTTTGGGACGATACTTATTTGAAGACTGAAAGACCTCCAAAATCTTTAATGACACTAGAATTAACAAAATTTAATATTGCAGAACAGGCTGGTGCAGCTGCAAGGAGAGTATATCTCAATATGGAAACAGTAGATTCTGGAATTGTACAAGGTATGCTAGCTCAGACTGGTATGCGATTAAATAGTTTATATCCTGATAAAACATTTTGGGAAGCACCAAAGATACCCGATGCACAAACAGTATCTACTCAGCCTAAAGAAATGATGGTGTGGATACCAACAAATGGTGGAATAAAATATCATATTGACGCAAGTTGCAGCGATATGATAAATCCTGCATATGTAACAGAAAGCGAAGCAATATCAAGGGGCTTTGGAATGTGTAAAAAATGCTTTAGATGAAAAAAGAAGAAAAATTATATAAAAAATCTAAAATGGGAGTTGAGTAAAATGTGTAAAGTAATCGCAATAGCAAATCAAAAGGGCGGTGTTGGTAAAACAACAACGACAGTAAACCTAGGAATAGGTTTAGCGAATTTAGGCAAAAAAATACTTTGTATCGATGCAGATAGCCAAGGAAATTTGGCTGTTTCGTTGGGAATAGAAGAACCCGACAGTCTTGAGTATACCGTTGCAAATGTGATAAGAGAAATTTGCGACGAAAAAGAAGTTGATAAAAAAGGAATATTACATCATGAAGAAAATGTTGATTTTCTTCCAGCGAATATAGAATTGTCAGATGTGGAAGTGCAGTTGATAAATACTATAGGTCGAGAAATGATGTTGAAAAGATACATAGAGAAAATAAAATCATATTATGATTATATAATTATAGATTGTTCTCCTAATTTGGGAATGATAACGATAAATGCACTAACTTGTGCAGATAGTGTTATTATACCAGTGCAAGCTTCTTATTTGCCATTGAAGGGGCTGCAACAGTTAATTAAAACCATTTATAAAGTGAAAAGACAACTCAATCCGAAATTGGAAATTGAGGGGATTTTAATTACTATGGTAGATGGTAGAACAAATTACTCAAAGGATATTATAGAAATTTTAAACGAAAATTACGGAAATTCTATAAAAGTATTTGAAAATATCATACCTAGAAGTATAAAACAAGATGAAACTACAGTTAGTGGAAAAAGTATATATAAATATGCTAAAAATAGCAATGTAGCAAAATGTTATAAAAATTTTGTAGATGAAGTTGTAAAGGAGGGGTAACAATGGGAATTGGAAAAAATATAAAATTAAATTCACTAGATACCCTTTTTGGAAATGAAAATAATGGAATTATTGAGATAGCTGTGTCTATGTTATTAGAATTTAAAAATCATCCTTTTAAAGTAGTAAATGATGAAAAAATGGATGATATGATTGAAAGTATAAAAGAGTATGGTGTGCTTACTCCTATTATTGTAAGGCAAAAAGAGGATATGTATGAAATTGTTTCAGGGCATAGAAGGAAATTTGCTTGCGAACAGTTAGGAATTACAAAAATTCCAGCAATTATAAAGGAATTGAATGATGATGAAGCTGCTATATTGATGGTAGACAGCAATATACAAAGAGAGGAAATATTGCCAAGTGAAAAGGCTTTTGCTTATAAAATAAAGTCAGAAGCACTAAAAAGACAAACGGGAAGAAAGAAAAAAAATGAAGCCCAAGTTGGTCTTTATTTTGAAAACAAACCCTCTATTGAAATATTAGAAGATGAAGTGGGAGAAAGTAGAAACCAAATAAAAAGATATATAAGATTGACTTATTTGGTTCCAGAATTACTTGATATGGTAGACAATAAAAAATTGCCATTTAATACTTCTGTACAGTTGTCATTTTTAAGAAAAGATGAGCAAGCTGTTTTGTATAATATTCTTTCGGGATATAATCAAATTCCGTCATTGCAACAGGCAACAAATATAAAAGCACTGAGTAAAGAAGGAAAATTTGATGAAAAAGTAGTTGAAATGCTGTTGACAGAAGAAACAAAAGAAACAAAAATTAATATTACAAATAAAAAAATTAAAAAATATTTTCCAGAAGATTATACAGCAAAACAAATGGAAGAGGTGATTTATAAACTTTTAGAAGATTGGCAAAAGAATAATGGAAATTAAATGTCGTGTCTGCTACAAGCGATATAAAAATAGTTGAAATTTTTATAACCTTGTGCTAAAATTAACTGTCGAGATTGAAAAGAGACCAAGTTTTAAAATTTTTTTTAAATAGGTTATCTTTTCGTGGCACTAGATTATTATCTAGTGCCTTTTTTAGCATTTCAGCATATCTATAATGAGAGAGAATGAAAAAAGGATAATTAAGTTTATGAGCATCCTTTTTATTTGACATAATACAATTATAATGATACAATAATTTTGTTGACTTTTCCATAAAAAAATCTCAGAAAATAATAGTGGAAAACTTTAGTTGATACATCACTATTATTTTTGGAGAGGTGTCCGAGTGGTTTAAGGAGCTGGTCTTGAAAATCAGTGACTCCGCAATGAGCCGTGGGTTCAAATCCCACCCTCTCCGTTATATTAATCTTAGGCATAAACAAATAATGATGTTGTTTATGCTTTTTTATTTAGACTTGTAGATGAATGAAAATGATATGCTGTAAATTGAAATTTGGCTTTGTAAGCAAAATTTTATGCTTTTTCGATATAAATAGTCTATATAAAAAAATATGTGCTTATAAGCTAAATAATTGCAAATTAGATATATAAGCACATATTTGATATTTTTTAAAAGGGGAGATAGTCATCGTCAAATATTTTCTGTAAGACTAATGTGCACATCTTTACACTCCTTTAATTCATTATAAATTTTATTAATGGTACTTTTGTCATTATCTAAACAGGATTTTAACAAAATAGTTATTTTTTCTTTTATTTCTGCATCATTCATTATTTTTACACCTTTCTTGATGTGTAGTTTGGTTGTTATCTCTTTCCATCGCTTCTTTAATTACTCTGTTGATAAATCCATTAATACTTTCACCGTTATTTTCTGCAAATGCTTTAATTTTATCTTTTTCGCCTGTCTTTACTTGTATATATAATCTTTCATAATTTCGAGCATTATATTTTATTTTACTTTTGGTTCTACTGCTTTTATTTGCTTCTGTATTAGCCATATAAATAACACCTCCATATTTTATATTATATAGTAATTATATTATATACGCAAGTATATAAATAATTTTTTATAGAAAGTATATTTTATACACGTCAGTATATAAATTGCACAATATAGTATATACTTACGTGCCTATTTTTTGTACATTATTCCGTCTTGATAAATATTACACGTCAGTATATAATATAATCAACAAATGAAACAGAAAACAAGAAAAGAAAAAGGAGCGAACAAATTATGACTAAAAAACAAATTATTACGAAATGTGTAGAAGAAAAAATAAAAAGAGGGTCTATAAAAAAAGAAAATAGAAAAAAAGAAATTGACGCAAGATTAAATGGTATTGGAAATTGGTTGAAACCAATGAACAAAAATGAGTATACAAGCTGGTATGATGATTTGTTCAAACCAGAATATCAAATAATCAAAGAAGAATTAAAAGAAAAAATTAATAATTGGCTTGAAGAAAACAATATTGAGGCTAATTATTTGGATAGCGAATTTTATGATAATGGTAATGGAAAAGGCTTGCACATTAAAATCAAATGGCAACAGAAAGAAGAGTTTGATAATTTTACATATCAATATTCTTATCATTTTAAAGTAAAAGATGTTGATACAGAAGCTATTTTTGATATATGGGTTAAACATATGGAGCAAGTAGAACAAGATAAAAGAATTATAGAAGAATTGGAAGAAACAAAAGAAGAAAGAGAGAATAAAAACATCATAAGAAGTAATAATCAAGAACAATCAGAAAGAAAAAAAGAAATAAGTGAGAATGAAATTTTAAAGTTTGAAGTAGGTAAAAAATATGTTTGTAGTTCTGTTATAAACTCAAATTCAAGATATGAATTTGAAGTAATTAAAAGAACTGAAAAAACCATTACTATAAAAAATGATGATGGAGAAATAATAAGTCGTAAAGTTAATACAAATCAGCAAGGAACAATTGAACTAATATACCCAAGTGGGAAGTATTCTATGTGTCTTGTGCTTAGTGCAGATGATATTAAAGAAGAAAAACAAAGGCTAGAAAAACAGCAAGAAGGACATTATATTTTGCGATAGATTAGCACAAGGAAAACATTTTTAATAATACAATAGAAAAAAAAGCGAATAAAAATACAAATAATGTAGTCTATGTTGATTTTAGAAAGGATGCTTAAAAATGAGATTTTTTGAAAATATTAAAACAGTTGAACAATTAAAAAAAGAATATCATAAACTTTGCACATTACACCATCCAGATAATGGTGGTAATAGTGAAATTATGAAGGAAATAAATGGAGTTTATACAAGTTTATTTAATAAATTGAAGTTCTGTCAAGAAACAGAACAAACAGAAAATAATACATATGAAACACCTGAAGAATTTATTGAAATTATAGATAAGTTGGTTAAAATGCAAGACTTACAAATTGAAATTTGTGGTTCTTGGATTTGGATAAGTGGTAATACATACCCAAATAGAACACAATTAAAAGAAATAGGTTGTAAATATGCACCTAAAAAGAAGTTATGGTATTGGCATAATCAAGACAAAAAAATAAAAAATAAAAAGTCTAAATCAATAGAAGAAATAAGGGAAAAATATGGAAGTCAAAAAATCTTTGCAGAAAAAAGACAAAGTGTGTTAATAGGATAAGGAGTGAACAAGATGATAATACAATTTATACAAATAATATTTCAGCTTGTAACTGGAATAATTTATTATAAGGGTACAATTATATACTTTTCCAATATAGCATATATACAAAGAGGATATGAAGCCGTAGGTAGTGAGTATTTACTTTCAATTATGGTAGCAATAACTATATATTTCTTAATGGGAAAACTGTTTCATAGTATAACATAAGTTAATGTAAAAGTGGTTATTTCAGTTTTAGAAACAACCACATTTTGCATTTGCAAATTTGGATGATGAAATTGACACGTTGTTTAAGGCATAAATTAGCCTATATTACGTAAATATTTTTTTATAGATAAATTTATTATAAATATAAAATAATTGAGTATATGCCAACATTATTTAAAATAAATGCTATTTTAACATATCATTACAAAACATTTCTAAATATATTATTATAATTAACTATTTATCATATCTTTCTACAAATGCTATCAGACCTTTTATTTTTTTGTCTTTTTCTTCTAGATCTTCAACATCTACATTATCAAGTTCTTGCTTCCGTTCCTGCATCAAATTAAACTTGTTTAAGTCATTTTTATATTGTGGGCTTTTTTTATATGCCTCTATGGCAGACCACAATAATTTATATACTACTTGTACAAATACCTTTTCTTGTTTTATTTCTTTGATATAATAAAGTTCTTTTAATAATGCTTGGTCATAAATGGAAAAAGAAGAAAAATTTTTTTCTTTTTTTCTTTTTTTCAATATAATTATCTCCTTTATTTATAAATTTATTTTTTTAATTAAAGTTTAATAAAGAGGTGAAAAAACCGTATGCCATTTCTACTAATGTATAGCAGTATAAATTTAAAGGCAAACAAATGGAAAATTTCAAAAAAATTTGTTCGTGATAATTTTTTTAACAATTTTTTTGTGAAGAAAATTGTTTTTTACTTTTCAAAATTATTTTTATTTATATTATATCAACTTAATTTTAATAAAACAAATACAATAATATTTATTACGCATAATAACTATTATGCGTAATAAATAGCATAATAAACTAAATAAAAAAGTATAAATTTTATTTTTTCTATCTTATTTGATAACCTAAAAATACAAAAGGGGGGAGGTCAAAAAAAATCGCCAAAGAGATACCTCGAAAAAATTTTTACTCTTTCCCGAAAATTTATAAAACAAACGAACTAAAAAATATTTTTTTACTTTAACATTCCTTAAAAAATAAAAATTTCTTATAAAAAAACAATCCTTTTCTTGTAAAGTCTATAAATAAGATTACATAATCTAAATAATGAAAGTAAAAAAAACAAAAAAATAGTTATTTATCAACCAAAATTCATAGCTGTTCTACCTATAAAAAAGTTTCCTTCTGAAAATATTATATCATTCATAACGATTTTTTTAACTAAGATAAGTAAGAGGTCTCCTACCTGTAGAAGTGAGGGCAGTTCACGAAATCGTATAAGCTAAAGACTTAATTTCAAAGACTCAGGCATAACGTTTTTACTAAGTGTAGCCACTATATACTATATTAACAGGATAGAAAACGAAAAAAAATGCTAATTTTCCTTGATATATCAACGAAAATTGGCATTTTAAAATGTAAAAAATTTTTTATTAATTTTTTTTGATGTATTCTTTGAAATATTTACTAAAAAAATATATAGTATAATATAGAAATAGAGAATATTACATATAAAATTATGATATTATATAAAAATATATATTATTATATAAAAAACTATGGCATAATATAAAGGAAGGTTAATAATGAAGAACAAAATTAGAGAAATTGCATTACAGAAAAAAAGAAATTAAAAAATATATCGGAAGGAACTGGGATACCATATCCTACTTTGATGATATATTTGAAAGAAGAAAATGCGTCGGAATCATCTGTAACAGCTGCATTAAATTTTGATGAAATAGGACAAAAGTGGGACAAACACGCTTAAACTTATTTTAAATATAAAATAGAAAAGTGCTGAAAACATTGTAATATCAATGCTTTCAGCACTTTTTTCATAATAACATTCTTTGCTTTTACACATTTGTAAACAAAATATGAATAATTAATTTATTAAACATTAATACATTTTCTTTTTAACAGGATATGTTTTTAATTCTTTATTCATAATAAAATGATTGATTTTGACTGATTATGTAATTGAAATAAAACATTTCTATTTTTTCTATGAAACACTATATTTTTATTTTATAGCATAATCAGTTTATTTTTGTTGTTTTTATTATATAATATAGCAAATACTACTATAAAAGAGCAAATTTATTTATGATAACATTACAATAATTCATTTATATTCAGTCAATATCAATCATCATTGTGCAAATATTCCAATCATAAACAGTCATATTTGTGATTGTTTATGATTGATTTTGATTGAAAATGATGATATAGTATTAACAAAAGGAGGGGGAAAATGCTGACGGAACAAAGATACCAGAAAATAATGGATATGGTTGATAATAAAAAAACAGTCACTGTATTAGAACTTGTTCAAGAATTAGACATATCAGAGTCTACAGTTAGACGAGATTTGGTATCACTAGATAAATTAGGAAAACTTATCAGAGTACACGGAGGTGCAACTGCACTTGATTTACAATACGAAATGGAAGATGTTGGTATTGCCAAAAAAAGTACATTAAATTTAGAACAAAAACACATCATAGGCAAATATGCAGCAAAATTAATTGTACCTGGTGATTTCGTTTATCTTGATGCTGGTACGACTGTTGAAATTATGGCAGAATATATTACAGAAAAAGAAGCAAATTATGTCACTAATTCTATTTGGCAAGCAAAAGCATTAGCAAAACACAATATTCCTGTTACTATTATAGGTGGTACTTTTAAAGCAGTAACAGAAGCAATTATAGGCAGCGAAGCAGTAGAAAATTTACAAAAATATCATTTTACAAAAGGATTTTTTGGTGTAAATGGCATAAGTGAAGTTGCACAATTTAGCACACCAGAAGCAAATGAAGCATCTGTAAAAAGAACAGCAATGCTGCAATGTAAAAAATCTTATGTTTTAGCAGACTCTAGTAAATTTAATATTGTTTCTGCGGTAACATTTGGTCAAATAGAAAATAGCACTATTATTACAACAAAATTAGCACCGGAAAATCATATCAATACTATATATGTAGAATAATGAAAGGCAGGCGAAAAATATGATTTATACTGTTACATTCAATCCTTCACTGGATTATATCATTACAGCAGATGCACTTGTTGCAGGAGAAATTAACAGAGTAACATCAGAACTGATACTTAGCGGAGGCAAGGGAATAAACGTTTCTATTGTGCTCAATCATTTAGGTGTAGAAAATACAGCACTTGGATTTGTAGCTGGTTTTACAGGAGAAGAAATTGAAAATGGTTTTAAAAGAAGCGGAGGTAAAAGTGATTTTATACATTTAGAAAAAGGGCTTTCTCGTATCAATGTTAAAATAAAAGCAAAAGAAGAAACTGAAATTAATGGCATAGGGCCAGAAATTAGCGAAAAAGAATTACAGCAGCTTTTTGACAAACTAAATACATTACAATCAGAAGATATATTGATATTAGCAGGAAGCGTTCCTGCAACACTTCCTAAAGACATTTACGAAAAAATAATGGCAGTACTGCAAAACAAAGGTATTAAAATCATAGTAGATGCTACAAAAGAATTACTTGTTAATGTTATGAAATATCAGCCATTTTTAATAAAACCAAATAATCACGAACTTGGCGAAATATTTGGTGTGAAATTAAAAGGAGAAGACGAAATTATTACATACGCAAAAAAACTACAGCAAATGGGTGATAATAAAGTAAATGTTTTGGTATCTATGGCAGGCGATGGTGCAATATTAGTAGGAGCAAACGGAGAAATATATAAAACACCAGCACCAAAAGGAACCGTTGTCAATTCTGTAGGTGCTGGGGACAGTATGGTAGCAGGATTTACAGCAGGGTATTTGAAAAATAATTCATTAGAAGAAGCGTTTTATATGGGTGTAGCAACAGGCAGTGCAAGTGCTTTTTCAAAATACTTAGCAACAAAATCAGAAGTAGAGGCAATATTAAAGACATTAAAAAATGAAATATAATATGACAATTTGAGAGGAGTATATTTCTATGAAAATTACAGAATTATTATCAAGAAATTCCATATTGTTGGGAGCAGCACCAAAAAGCAAAGACGAAGCTATTGATACATTAGTAGATTTAATGGAAAAGGGAGATAAATTAAACGATAGAGAAGGTTATAAAAAGGGAGTATTGGAGAGAGAAGCGAGCGGAACAACAGGAATAGGAGAAGGAATTGCTATCCCTCACGCAAAAGTTGCAGCTGTAAAATATCCCGGTTTGAGTTCTATGACAGTGCCAGAGGGTGTAGATTATGAGTCATTAGATGGTGAACCAAGCAAATTATTTTTTATGATTGCAGCACCTGCTGAAGGTGGCGATGTACACATTGAAGTATTACAAAGACTTTCTATGCTTTTAATGAATGAAAATTTCAGAAATGACTTATTAAATGCAAAAGATGTTGATACTTATTTAGATATTATTGATAAAGCAGAAAGAGAAAAATTTGCGGAAGAATATGCTGATGAAAAGTCAGTTACACAAAGTACTGGAGGATATGATGTATTAGCTGTTACAGCTTGCCCTACAGGTATTGCACATACTTTTATGGCAGCAGAAAATTTAGCAACAAAAGGAAAAGAAAAAGGAATTTCTATTAAAGTAGAAACAAATGGCTCAGGTGGTGCTAAAAATGTATTAACGCCAGAAGAAATTAAAAATGCAAAATGTATTATTGTTGCAGCAGACAAAAAAGTAGAAATGACACGTTTTAATGGCAAAAAAGTGATTGTTACAAAAGTTGCTGATGGTATTCATAAAGCTGATGAATTATTAGACAAAGCAATGGCAGGAGATGCACCTATATTTTATGCAGAAGCTGGTGCAGAAGAACAAAAACAAGAAAAAGGAAAAGGACTTCATACAATATATGTAGATTTAATGAATGGTGTATCTAATATGTTACCATTCGTAATAGGCGGCGGTATTTTAATTGCACTTGCTTTCTTGTTTGATAATTACGAAATTAATCCAGCAAATTTTGGAAGCAATACGCCATTTGCAGCATTTTTAAAACAAGTTGGAGATAGTGCCTTTGCATTTATGTTACCTGTATTAGCTGGTTTCATTGCTTCCAGCATAGGTGACAGACCTGCATTAGCAGTAGGTTTTGTAGGCGGATATCTAGCAAAAGAAGGAGGTAGTGGATTTTTAGGGGCATTAGCAGCAGGATTCATAGCAGGGTATTTAATACTTGCACTGAAAAAAGCATTTGATAAACTTCCTCAAAGTTTAGAGGGCATTAAACCTGTATTGCTTTATCCTCTTTGTGGTATATTACTTATAGGTGCAATTATTATATTTATTATCAATCCAATCGTAGGTGCAATCAATACAGCATTATTTAATGGTTTAAACTCTATGGGTTCCTCTAGTAAAATATTACTTGGTGTTATATTAGCAGGTATGATGTCTATTGATATGGGTGGCCCAATCAATAAAGCAGCTTATGTATTTGGTACAGCATCTATTACAGAAGGAAATTATGAAATGATGGCAGCCGTTATGATAGGCGGTATGGTTCCACCTCTTGCTATTGCATTAGCAACAACATTCTTTAAAAATAGATTTACAGAAGCAGAAAGAAAATCAGGTGTTGTAAACTATATTATGGGTCTTTCTTTTATTACAGAAGGTGCTATTCCTTTTGCAGCATCTGACCCGCTTCACGTAATACCAGCTTGTGCAATCGGTGCAGCTATTTCAGGAGGATTGTCAATGTTCTTTAATTGTACATTGATGGCACCACATGGTGGATTATTTGTACTTCCTGTTATTGGAAATAGCATTATGTATTTATTATCACTTATCATCGGTTCTGTAGTTGGCACAATATTACTAGCAATATTGAAAAAACCTATTCAAAATTAAATAAAAACATAAGTAGCCCAAGCAAATGCTTGGGCTACTTATGTTTGTTTGCTGTGTGTTTAGAAATACTCGAATATAATCTATCTATTGTAATATCAGTAATATAACATTGTCCTAATTTTTCTACATCACACTTTATTTTTTTAGCAATATCATTGTCATTTTGCTGACATTGAAATGACACATTTACATCAAAAAGTAACTTTACTTCTCCCATACTTTTTACTACTCTAAAATCGTGTATTTCAAAAGTGTTATCTATATCTTTTACAATTTGTTTTACTTTATGATACAGTTGTTTTGTTTGTTCATCTTCTATATCAATAGGGTCCATGTGTATTACTGTATCACATAAAAATTTTTGTTTGATGTCTTTTTCTATGCTGTCAATGACTTCATGTATTTTTAATATATCATCATGTGCTGATACTTCCGCATGAAGTGAAACAAGTCTTTTTTCTGCACCATAACTATGCACAATCAAATCGTGCACTCCCAATATTCCCTTATAAGAAAGCACTTCATTTTTAATTTCTTCTACTAAATCAGAAGATGGTGCAGTTCCAATAATAGGATTAAGTGTTTCTTTTGCTGTGGTAATACCTGTATACAATATAAAAAGTGCTACCACAATACCCATATATCCATCAATATTTTTTTCAAAAAAATGAGTTACAAGCATACCTACTATTACAGCAGAGGTTGCTACAACATCTGTCAAACTATCCATTGCAGTTGCTTGTAATGTTGCTGAACAAATCATATTTCCTATTTTTTTGTTAAAAAAACATAACCACAATTTTACTAATATAGAACATAGCATTATAAAAAATGATAGCAAATGAAATGTCATTAGCTGGGGGTGTATTATTTTGTCAAAAGAGGCCTTTAAAAGTTCTATCCCCATTAATATAATAATAAGGGAAACCACAAATCCTGCTACATATTCATATCTTCCATGACCAAAAGGGTGTTCTTCATCTGGTGGTCTATCTGCCAAATGGAAACCTAAAAGTGTTGCTACAGAAGAAGCTGCATCAGACAAATTATTCAAGGCATCTGCCATAATAGATACAGAAGATGTTATCATACCTGCAAATAATTTTACACAAAAAAGCATAAAATTACAAAATATTCCTACATATCCGCTTATTACACCATATTTTTTTCTTGTTTCGCTATCTATGACATCACTTTTGACAAAATATTTTAATATAAGTTTTATCATACACTTCCCCCAATACTATTCCTCCCAAATGCCTTTTACATCTGTCAAATCTCTTGTACTTATCAGATATTTTTCTATCATTTTTATAGGCTGATAAGAACGTTTTGCTTTTCTCATACCTTCTATTCCCATATCTTCTTCTCTATTTATCAATTCCACACCTTGACACTCGTGCAAAATATACTGCTGATTTATCATAGGGTATGCCCCTTCTACATCTGTTTTTGCTTTTTCAATGTGTATTAGTTGCATAGTATTTGATAATCTTTCTCCTACAGTAAATGCTACTAATTCCCCTTTTACAAATATGCAGCCACCTGTTAATCCTAATGCCTTTCTATGACGCAATGCAAGCATTACAGAAGTTCTTTCATCAAACAATTCAACAGATTGTTCTTCTTTTTGTTCGCTCCAGTCCTCATATAATGCAATACATTCTTCTATCATACTATCATCTAATGTAGTATATTCATAATCTGGATATTTTGACAAAAATTTATTAATGTGATTTCTTTTTCCATGTAGTTTTTTGCCTTTTAATGTAGCAAGACTTTCTCTTTCATATACATAGTCCCACGCTATTTCTGTAGGCTGTACAAATAATTCAGGGCAACATTTTAATATTTTATCTTTAAAAGGTGTCCAAACAGAACGAAGTGTTGGTTCTACACCTATACTTTTCATATAATTTAGTGCTGTATATACTGCTTCTTTATAATTTACATTTACACCTAATTTAGGAATTGGTGCCCAAAAATATGCAGGTACCTTTTCAAAATTTAATTTAATATACAACACATTATCTAGTTGAGCATATTCCATTTTGCCATCTACTCCCCATATAAAAAGATTTGCAAATGACAAATCAGAACAATCTAAATTCCAAGGCTTTGTATAACTTTCTATAATGCTCTTTGATGATAAATCAATCGGTTTAAATTTTAATTTATTTTTTATTTCTTGTTGCTCTATTGGTTTTATTTCTAATCCTAACTCCATAATATCCTCCCAATTTTAATACTCATCTACAATATAACAAGCTTGTTTATTATATTCACTTGCTATTTTTTCTGCATTTTCATTATGATATATTACTACTTTATTTTGTTTTTGTAGTTCCTGTAAAGAACAATATCCCATAATTAATTGTACTGCATCTCCTGCACTCAATTTTATATCAGGAGATTTTGTAGTAGTTGTACCATCTAAATCAAATACACCATTATTTTTCTCTATCACATCATCTTCTATTTGTATAGCACAATTCTTTTTTTGTCCTAATAAAGACATCAATTTAGAAATATTTAATATCCCTGCAACACCTTTTTCAACTACTTCTTCATAAAGAGAATTTGCTTTCACAAAAACATCTTCAGGCAATTTTATATTCACTTTTTTTCCTTTTGCATAGCTGCATATTGCTTCTACAATTTTTTGATATATTCCATTACTTTCTGCTACCGTTTCCACTGCCTGTACAATGCTATCTGTATTATAAAAAACAGCATATCCCTTTACACTGTTATTATATTCATAAGCAATTACTTTTGCATTATCTATTGTATAATCCTCCATTTTTAATAAAAAATCTGCCAATGTTCTACTGGCACAACCAGAGTATTTTTGACTAAATTTTTCATAACATTCATACAATAAATTAAAATTTTGATGAACTTCTTTGATATTGCTATCTTTTTGAAACTGTGCTGTATAATCTGATTTAATATATTTACAACGATTTACTGCAATATGACCAAATCGATAATAACTGTGTAATACTGCTGGTGTGTGTACTGCTAAGGCATACCCTTTTTCACTTAACATATTCATAGTACGAGAAAATAATTCTGTCATAAGTCCTTGTTTTCTATATTTTTTATCTGTACAAACACCACAAAGCATAACGCCTTTTACTATTTTTCCTCTTACCCATATGTGCATAGGATAAGACTGCATACAACAAACAATTTCATTTTCTTTTTTAATATATGTTGAAAAACTAGGCAAAAAACGCTTTTCAAAAAGCCATTTTCGAAACGCTTCACTATCTTCAAAACACTGTTGCCACATATCACAATATTGTTGCTTTTGTTGCTCTGTTGCTATTTCAACCAAAATATCACTCTTTTCTTATTCAACGTCTATTTCTGCTACATTGTATTACAAAAGAGAAAAAAAGTCAAATAATAGTAGTTATCATTAAAATATAACCTATTGAAAAAAATACTAAAAAATAGTTCATATTTTTTATTTTTTCGTTTATAATATACATTATATGATACTATACTTTTTTATTATTTTATTCTTTGTATTATTTTTTGATAAATAGGAAGCATTTTCGCTTCTGTACAATATTGTGTTATTTCTGAAATAGGTATCCATTTTACACCTTCTGTTTCTATTTCATTTAGTGTTAATTTACTTTTTTCTGATGCTATAAAACAATATGTTACGTTTAAATGAATATGAGGACAAACATATTCCTCATTTTTATAATGCCCTTCTACTGTTAAAATATCAAGGGATACAATGCCATTTTTCATAGCTTTTAATTCTGAAATGCCTGTTTCTTCTTGTACTTCTTTTATTGCTGTTTTTTGTAAATCATATTCACCATCTGCGTGTCCACCTAACCACGACCACGATTGATAAATTTTATGATATATCATAAGCACTTTATCTTTATTTTCATTACATACTATAGCTGATGCTGTCATATGAAAAAGCATATTACTACGATATGCTATTTTGTCATAAAACATTACAATATATTGCATCATAACAAATTTGTCTTTTTGTTCTTGTTCATTTTGTGGTTCATATAATTTAATTTCTTCTAAAAAATTCATACCATATCCCACCCTTTTTTTATATATTTGCTGAATGCAGAAGGCAAAGCATACTCTTGTTGTAAATCATTTTGTGTTACCCATACAAAATTAGAAGTATTTTCAAAAGAATTCGCAAAAACTAAATACCCTTGCATATGCCACTCTATATGCGTAAATACATGTTTTGCTTCTCCCATTTCTTTGATATTATTATAATTTATGCCCCAATATAAAAGTTGTTCTGTACTTGTCTTTTCTGTCAAAGCATTAGGTAATTCCCATAAATTAGAAAGCAGTCCTTTCTCTTCTCTTTTATGCAATGCTAATTTATTTTGACATAATATAAAAAACATCATACGATTTTCAATGCGTCTTTGTTTTTTTGCAGCTTTGTGGGGAAATTCTAATATATTATTTTGTTCATATGCTTTACAATGTTGCTTTATAGGACATTGTTCACATTTTGGTATGCCATTTGGCAAACAAATTGTTGCTCCTAGTTCCATTAATGCCTGATTAAAAATATTTGGTTGAGTACATTTTAAAACTTGTTTAATACTTTCTGTATATTCTTTTCTCAATGTTTTGCTCATAATATCTCTATCATCTGCATACAATCTTGTCATTACTCTCAAAACATTACCATCTATTGCTGCCTCAGGCTTTCCAAAAGCAATGGAACAAATTGCTCCTGCTGTATATTCTCCTATACCTTTTAACTGAAGCAATTTATGATAGTCATTAGGAATTTCTCCATAATATTTTTCCATAATTTCTATAGCAGCCTTTTTTAAGTTTTTTGCTCTACTATAATATCCTAGTCCTTGCCAAAGTTTTAACAACTTTTCATCAGACACTTCTGCTAAATGTTTTACTGTAGGCAATTCTTCTAAAAATCGCACATAATACTCTTTTACTGCTTCTACTCTTGTCTGTTGTAACATAATTTCAGATATCCATACACCATATGCACAAGTATTTTCTCTCCAAGGCAACACACGTGCATTTTTTTGATACCATAATACCAAATGTTGTACAATATTACTTAAATCTTTCATAATTCCTCCATATTATAAAATTCCCTCTACAAACACATACGTTTGTAGAGGGAGTACTCATTAATGTCTAAAATGTCTCATACCTGTAAATACCATAGCAATACCTGCTTTATCACAAGCATCAATTGATTCTTGGTCACGTATAGAACCACCTGGCTGTATAATCGCTGTAATACCTGCTTTTGCACACGCTTCTACACAATCTGGGAATGGGAAAAAGGCATCAGAAGCTAATACTGCACCTTTTACTGTTTCTTCTCCCAAATGGTTTATACCATGTTCTATTGCTTGTTCACAAGCCCATATTCTATTTACTTGTCCTGGTCCAATGCCTACAGATTGTTTATCTTTTGCTATTGCTATACCATTTGATTTTGTGTATTTTACCATTTTCCACGTAAATAGTAAATCTTCCATTTCTTTATCAGAAGGCTTTCTTTGTGTTACTACTTTTAAATCTTGTTCAACAAGTAATTTATTATCTATATCTTGTACTAATATACCACCAGATACTTTTTTAATGTCAATAGAGCCTGCTGGTTGTTTTTGTGTAATGTCTTGTAATGTCATTAAACGAATATTTTTCTTTTTTTCCAATATTTCAAGTGCTTCTTTTTCAAAAGATGGTGCAAGTACAATTTCTACAAATATTTTATTAATTTCTTCTGCTGTTTTTTTATCTATTTCTCTATTGGAAACAACAATACCTCCAAATATCGAAACAGGGTCTGAATTATATGCCTTCATATAAGCATCATAAATATTTTCTGCACTTGCTACACCACAAGGGTTAGCGTGTTTACAAGCTACAATAGTAGGTTCTTCATACTCTTTAAGCAGTTCTAAAGCACCATTTGTATCATTAATATTATTAAATGAAAGTTCTTTTCCGTGAAGTTGCACCGCATTTGTCAAAACGCCTTTACTTGTGCCTACTTCTGCATAAAATGCTGCTTTTTGATGAGGATTTTCTCCATATCTCATTTCTTGTACTTTTTCATATGTTAAACTTAATGTATTTGGAAATTGTTCTATACCTGCCTGTTTTTTCATATAATCTGCTATCAAACTGTCATAATGTGCTGTGTGCATAAATACTTTTGCACTTAAATAAAATTTTGTTTCTAATGAAATATCATTATTTTGTTTTAATTCTGAAAGCACTTTATTATAATCTTCTGGGTCTATAATCACTGCTACATCTTGATAATTTTTTGCTGCTGCTCTTATCATAGTTGGTCCGCCAATGTCAATATTTTCTATCGCTTGCTCTCTTGTTACTCCCTCTTTTAATATGGTCTGTTTAAAAGGATATAAATTTACTATAACCATATCAATGGTATCAATACCTAATTCTGAAAGTTGTTTCATATGTTCTGTATTTCCTCTTATAGCAAGTATACCTGCGTGTATAGAAGGGTGCAATGTTTTTACTCTACCATCTAAACATTCTGGAAAATTAGTTACACTTGAAATACCAACACAGGAAATACCAGCATTTTGTAATGTATGATAAGTTCCTCCTGTAGATATAATTTCTACTCCCAAACTAGACAACTCTTTTGCAAATTCTACTATGCCTGTTTTATCAGACACACTAATTAATGCACGTTTCATAAAAATATCCTCCTTTTAAAACTTCTTTATATTAATAAAAAGTGTCCTTTACTTTTGAAAAGCCTTTATACAATATTGTTCTTTAGAATGGTCTAAAACAGCATAAAATACTGTATCAAAATATTGTCCCATTCCTTCATTCATAAGTTCTTTCCACCACATTGCAACCATATTAGGGTCATTTTTGAATACTCCACATCCATAAGCTCCAAGTATTATATGCTTTGCTTTTTGCTCTGCAAAAATTGCTAGAGCTAATTTCATTCTTCGACGCATAACTTTTTTAGCCTGTTCTTCATTTTCTCCTTTTAAAAGCACTTGACCCATATTCACTGCTGGTAATGTTAGTACAGAAGCCTTTACAAATGTTTCTGTTAATCGAAACGCCCCATCACGAAAAAATACCACTTCTGGAGAATAAATACCATAATCTAAATACATCATAGATTTATTAGCTCTATTCTCTTTATAATATTGTTCATGTGCTATCAATGTAGTATATAGAGTACTTGAAACGGTTATACTTTCCTCTTGTGCTTTAGCTCCGTTTAAAAAACCGCCTCCTGGATTTTTTGCACTTGCAAAATTTAATACACCAATATCTGTTTTTCCCTCTGTCGTAAGTATATGGATAGCTTCTACTGTAGAAATATTTTCAACTCTTGTTTCTGGTTGATTACAACATTCACATACAGTATATTTTTCAATCATTTTCTCCCCCTCTATAGGGGAAATTAATATACTATGTTCAATAGAGTTCCTTATAGCTTCTTTTATTACAATCTGCTTTTTTTCTAATTTTTGTTTAGTTTCATTTTTTACTGTTGGTTCATAGTACCCTTGTCTTATAATTTCTAATGTTTCTTTTGCCATTGCTTTTCTATTCATATTTTGCCTCCCGATATTGCAAGTTCATTCGAGATACCAATATTTTATATAAAACTGAAAAAACCGTCTGGGTATTTCTATATGATGCCCAGGCGGTCGGCTTTTCCATTTGTACTCCCTGTGGTTCTATCCACTTCCGCCAGTTATACAAATGTTTATTTATTTTTTTTTATTATATCTCATTTTTTACCATCTATCAATACAAAATCATAATTCATTACAATAAAAACATTATTTTACAAATAAATTGTTTCTATCATCTACATCTACTGTCAATACAGTATCTGGTTCTAAATCCTCTTGTATTATCTTTTTGGCAACAAGTGTTTCAACATGTCTTTGTACATACCTTTTGAGTGGCCTTGCACCATAAACAGGGTCATATCCTTGTTCAATAATAAGTTGTTTTGCACTTTCTGTAACAGTACATTGCAGTTGTTTTTCAGCCATTCTTTTATTAAGGTCTTTTAATATTAAATCAATAATATTAGTAATATTTTGTTTTGTTAATGGTTTATAGAATACAATTTCATCTAATCTATTTAAAAATTCTGGTCTAAATGATTTTCTTAAAAGTTCCTCCACTTTTACTCTTGCATCATTTGTAATTTCTCCCATCTCATCTATACCATCTAACAAATAAGGGGAACCTAAATTTGATGTCAATATAATAATGGTATTTTTAAAGTCAACTGTTCTACCTTGAGAGTCTGTAATATGTCCGTCGTCAAGCACTTGTAACAATATATTAAATACATCTGGGTGTGCTTTTTCTACTTCATCAAATAATACTACAGCATAAGGTTTTCTTCTGACAGCTTCTGTAAGTTGTCCTCCCTCCTCATATCCTACATATCCTGGAGGTGCTCCTATCAAACGAGATACAGAAAACTTTTCCATATACTCCGTCATATCAATACGTATCATATTTTTTTCATCATCAAACAAACATTCTGCAAGTGATTTTGCTAATTCTGTTTTACCTACACCAGTTGGACCTAAAAACAAAAATGAGCCTATTGGTCTATTAGGATTTTGTATACCTGCTCTACTTCTAATAATCGCTTCAGAAACTTTTGTAACAGCTTCTTCTTGTCCTATTACTCTTTCGTGAAGTATTTCTTCTAAATGAATTAGTTTTTCTTTTTCTCCTTCCATCAGTTTTGATACTGGTATTCCTGTCCATCTTTCTATAATTCTAGCAATTTCTTCCTCTGTTACTTTATCACGAAGAAGAGAATTCTTCATACCATTTTGTTCTGCTTCTTTCTCTTTTTGCTCTAATTCTTTTTGTAATTGAGGCAGTTTACCATATTTTAATTCTGCTGCTTTATTTAAGTCATATTTTCTTTCTGCTGCTTCAATTTCACTATTTGTACTTTCAATTTGTTCTCTCAATTTTTGCACGCTATTGATGTCTGCTTTTTCATTTTCCCATTTTGCTTTTAATTGATTAAAACATTCTCTTGTTTCTGCTAGTTCTTTTTGTATTTCTTCCAAATGTTCTTTTGATATTTTATCATTTTCTTTTTTGAGTGCTGCTTCTTCAATTTCATATTGTATAATTTTTCTTTGTATAACATCTAGTTCTGTAGGCATAGAGTCAATTTCTGTTCTTATCATAGCACAGGCTTCATCTATCAAGTCTATTGCCTTATCTGGTAAAAATCTATCTGAAATATATCGATTAGAAAGCGTTGCCGCTGCAATAATAGCTTGATCTTGTATTTTTACACCATGATATACTTCATATCTCTCTTTTAATCCTCTTAATATAGCAATAGTATCTTCTACTGTTGGTTCACTTACAAGTACAGGCTGAAATCTTCTTTCTAATGCTGGATCTTTCTCAATATATTGTTTATATTCATTTAATGTTGTTGCTCCAATACAATGCAGTTCTCCTCTTGCCAACATAGGCTTTAATAAATTTCCTGCATCCATAGCACCATCTGCTTTACCTGCTCCTACAATAGTATGCAATTCATCTATAAACAATATAATTTTACCATCGCTCTTTTTGACTTCATTTAATACCGCTTTTAATCTTTCCTCAAATTCTCCTCTAAATTTTGCCCCTGCAATTAGCGAACCCATATCTAGAGAAAATATTGTTTTTTCTTTTAAGCTATTTGGAACATCTTCTTTTACAATTCTCTGTGCTAAACCTTCTGCTATAGCTGTTTTACCAACTCCAGGTTCTCCTATCAACACAGGATTATTTTTTGTCTTTCTGGACAGTATTCTGATGACATTTCTAATTTCATCATCTCTGCCTATCACAGGGTCTAATTTTTGGTTTCTTGCTTTTTCTACCAAATCTGTACCATATTTTTTCAGTGCATCATATGTTTCTTCTGGACTATCACTTGTTACTCTTGTATTTCCTCTTACTTTTACAAGTGCTTTTGTAAAATTTGTTCTATCTATGTTATACTCCTCAAATATTTTTTTCAATATACTATTAGGACTTGTAATAAGTGATAAAAACAAATGCTCAACTGACACATAATCATCTTTCATACTATCCGCCAATTTTTCTGATTTTACAAAAACTTTATCTACATCAGACGAAATATAAACTTTTGTAGCCTCTCTACTTCCTGAAACATGAGGCAATTTTGCTATTTCCTCTTGCACTTTATTCACAATACCATTGATATTTACGCCTATATTAATTAAAAGTTGTGGTATTAATCCATCTTGTTGTGTTAACAATGTATATAATAAATGTTGTTGTTCAATTTGAGGATTTTGATATTCTGCTGCAACGGTTTGTGTATTTTGTATTGCTTCAATTGATTTTTGTGTATATTTTTGTAAATTCATAATATTACCTCCTTAAATTCTACACAGTTTATGTTACATCATGAAAATAATCAAATTTTTCTAATTTATATATTATATCATTTAATTCCTTCATACTAATAATTGCCTCATTAACATTAATATTTTTTAGCTTATGATTGGAATACTTTTTAATATACTTTAATTTACTTGCTAAAATTCTTATATTAGTGCCATCACTTACTGCAAATACATAATATTGATTATCTAAAAAACAATATGGTGATATGTTAAAATAATACTTAATATCTGTATATTCTTCTGAAAATATCAAATGATACATTTTTTTAAATGCTTTTTCTTTTTTCATATGGTATATCTTTTTATCAACAGAAATATTATGTAAATTTTCTAGTAACATATATACTTCTGTTTTTAATGTTGCTGTCAAAATTTCTTCTGTATAAATATTACCATCAATACAAAAAAGTAGTACTCCATTACAAAATGGATTATCAGCACTTTCCTCTTTATTCCATTGTTTTATTGTTTGTATGATAATAGCAAATTTATATGGATTTCCTAATATCATTTTTATCCCTTCTTTGTCATTTTTCTATAGTATTACTACCAAAAATAACATTTATTCCATTTCATATTTAAGACTTCCTTTTACTTTTTTATTTATTTTACGTTATTAGTATACACTATTAGCACTCACTTGTAAAGAGTGCTAACAATATTTTATAAAAAAAATAAAAATTTCTGTTTTTTGTATACTTTTTTTATTGAAAATAATTCCATATTGTGGTTAAATATCAATTATAATAACGATACAATTCGTTTTTATTTACATATAATTACAAATTAGTCCTATCCACATTACTAACATCTGATAAATTTGGAGTGATTAAAATATGACAGAAGAACTTAGAAATCAAATGAAAGGCATACGATTAACAAAAAAAGAAAAAATTATTGCAGAGTTTGTATTAGACCATTTTGCAGAAGCGTGTTTTATTACATCAACAGATATGGCCAAAAGGCTTCATGTAAGTGACTCCTCTGTCATTCGTTTTGCTCGTACATTGGGCTATTCTGGTTTTATGGATTTTCAAAGAACAATACGAAAAACATATACTGACAGAATAAACAGTCTTTCTGAAAACATTACCGTTCCTTCAGAACGATTAAAATTAAGTATAGGAAAATTAGACCAAAACAGTATTGTAGAGTCTTATTTTTCAAATATTTTAAAAAATATTAAAACACTGATTAATGCAAATGATATACAGGCGTTTGAACAAGCAAGCGATACACTAATATCCAGTCATCATAAATACATATTAGCTTCTCGTGCAAATTCTGGTATTGGTGATATGCTTCTTTTACTTTTAAAACATATGTTACCTAATGTACACGAAACGTCTTATCCAGCACTTAATGTAATAGACCACTTATCTGACATTACAGAAAACGATTGTTTAATTGCTATTAGTTTTCCTCGTTATTCTGAAATGGATTTACTTGCTGCACAAATGGCATATGATGCAGGTGCTAAAATATTACTTCTAACAGATAAAGCAAGCTCTCCTTTAGCACAATATGCTACACAGCTTTTAACAATCAGCATAGACAGTAACACCTTTTTTAATTCTTATGTTTCTGTTGTATTTGCTTGTGAATTGCTTTGCTCTTTTATTAGCAGAAAAGTTGGTTACTCTAATGAAGACAAACTTAAAAAAATAGACAAATATCTTTCAAAAGTTGGACTATTTTAACAATCAAAACCACTAGTAAACTAGTGGTTTGACCAACCCCTAGAAGGGGTATTACTTGCTAATCCCCTAAAAGGGGATACTGAAGGTTTAACATCGCATTATTATTTCGGGCAG
>CAJTDC010000013.1 GCA_910575055.1 Clostridia bacterium | reverse complement strand
TCATTTGACTAATCAAGTCACTAGTTCTCACAACTTAAATCGTCTTTATTAAGCAATTATTTTTAAGTTATGGGAGTAGCTTTTCACTACCCAACGAGTCGCACCTTAACAATTCCTGATATACTTCTGCTTCCTCTTTTTCTACATAATTACTATATGCTTCTAGAGTGTTTTCTATATTTTCCTCTTCCTCTTTAATTTTTGTTACAACATCAATCATAGTACCATAATCTGTAGCAACAATATGCGAAAGAGCCATTTTATGAATATTCATTGTGGAACGACGAATTTCTACTAACTGCGTTTTTCCTTCCATATAATTATCTACAATATTTGACGCATTAGCATTTACATTATGTATACTAAATATAGCCAGAGCATTAGAAAGCAACGCTACAACCCCCAGCAGAATAATTGGCAATATCAACCTTTGTTGTATACTGAGTTTTCCATTCATTACTATCCTCCTACAGTTGTATTCAATATTATGATATATTTATCTTTCAATAATACCTTTTACCATTTTATCTAATTGCTTTTGTAAATCTTCTCCTGTAGCATTTTTAGAAGCCATATTTTCACCAAAAACTGTTACAGGGTCCCAAAATTTTCCGCCTACTCTTTGCAGTTGAGAATATTTTGATTGTTCTAGCAATGCTGCAATCGCTGGAGATTGTTGTACTTCTACTGAAGAAGCAGCTTGAATATTAGAAGGTCCTTGTTCACGTAATTCAAAACGAAGTTTTTGATTTTGTTCATTTGTAATCCATTCTGCTAGTTTACACGCCCACTCATAATGCTTAGAATAAGCATTTACGCCTATCAACTTACAACCAGAAAATGATGCCATTTGTATTTGGCGGTCACCACAAGTATATGTTGGCAGTTTTGCTGCTCCTATATCTTCTCCCCATATTTCTTCTATAGCAACAGCATTCCATACACCACTAACGCCAGCAATTACCGTTCCATCTCTTACTCCTTGTAAAAATTCTTCATCTGTTCTATTTGAAAAGGCAGGTTGTGTCGCAATATTTAACATTGCCTGTGCTACATCTACACCACAAATATCTCCATCTTGACGGTTCCATGTACAATAATTTGTAATACCATCTTCATTTAATCCAACTTCCATACCTGTATTTCCAAAAAAAGAATAGACATACCACGCAGAAGACCAATCCATAGAAAATAAACCACCATTATCTGCTGCAACTTCTAAAATACGGTCTAATGTTTGAATATCTTCATCACTGAAATATCGCTTATTATAATATAAAAAATATCCATTATCTGCTGTTAATGGATAAGCATATAATGTATTTCTTACAGTAGCTGCTTCTACCGCTGTTGATAAATTCATTTGTTTTATCATATCATCATTTTCTACAGTATTTAATGCACCTGCTGCTGCTAATGCACTTAGTTGGTCATCTGCAAATGTAAACACATCTGCACTTTCTTCAAGACCACCTAAAATTACATCTTTACATTCTGTTTCTCCCTGTGCTGCAAATGTAATATGAAAATTTGCCTGTTCTTGATATTGTTGTTGGAACGTTTGTATTATTTTATTTAAAAGAATTTCATCTTCTTTTGCACCCCAGAGCAATAGTTCGACTGTTTCTAAATCATTTGAAGAAATATTTTCTTCTTTCTCATTTCTTTTACAGCCTGATGCTGCTGTTATACATAAAACTGTCAGCAAAAACATCACTATTACTATTCTTTTTTTCATTGTATGCCACCTTTCCATTTTTTTATACTAAAACAACTACTTCATTAGAAAAAACTATATAAAATCTTAAAAAATTCTTGCAATATTATAGCATTTTTATTATTTATTGACAATACTATTTATTTTCTAGTATTTTAAATTAACATAAATAAAAAGTGCCCTAAAATACAGACACTTTTTTATACAGTTTATTTATGTTCTAACCATTTACAATCTGTCATTTCCATATTTGAAAACACTGCTTCAAAACAAGATTGCTCTGGAGAGCAAGCATATATGCCAAATTGAATTTCAGCATCTCCTTTATGCATATGACAAATACGCATCTGTTTAAAATGAATACCATCTTGTGAGCATTCTATACAATAATCAGATTTTCTTCTGCTGAAGCGATACCACATTGATTTTATAGAAGCATCTATGTCTGTAGTTGCCCAATCAGAATATCCACAATTTGTTACAACACTTCCCAGTCTTTGATAGGTATCATTTTCATATTCTATAGATGCCTTTAACCAATTTTCACTATCTAAATACATCACAATGCCACACTGGTCAAATCTTTTTTTGCTTTCAAATTCTGTTTTTACAATAAATGAAAAATATTGTTGTTTTGTTGTCATTTGTAAAACAGGTGCATTATCATTTTGAAAACCATAATAGGTCCTTTGCCAAAGGTCTGTATTAGGTTCTGTAATAATTTTAATTTTATCGTGTTCTATATTATATTGCTTTGGTTCTCTTATCCATTTTAAATCTGCTGTACAAAACATTATATTGATATCTCCTTTAATAAATATATTTTTACTATATTTTAAATAGCACAACTTACTAAAATAAATTTATTTCTTTTTCACTACAGAAACATAATAAGCACTTGGTATTACAAACATTGTCAAAACAGAAGAAAGCAGCATACCATATACTATAGAAGTTGCCAAAGGAGCCCAAAGTAGTCCTCCTGTTAATGCTAAAGGTATTAATGAAATTACTGTTGTAATCATACCAATCATAATGGGTCTTAATCTTGTTTTGCAGGCTTGTGCAATTGCTTCTACAGGATTTTCGTATTCCTTTATCAATGTATTAATATAATCCAACAATACAATACCATTATTTACTACAACGCCCATTAAACTAATTGCACCCAAAAGTGCCATAAAACCAATAGGGTAATTTAGCAATTTTAATCCCCATAAAATTCCTATAAATGATAATGGTATTGTACCCATAATTATAAGAGGCTGGCGAATATCACCAAATTCTAATACAAGTATTAAATAAATGCCTACAATAGCAATAATTGTTGGTATTACAAGAGAGGAAAAAGTATCTTTATTTTCTTCACTTTCTCCACCAAACACAATACTATAACCTTCTGGTAATTCATAATCTTGCAGTGCTTGTTGACAAGATTTCATAACAGTTTGAGTATTATAGCCTTCTTCTACAAAAAGACCTACTGTCAATGTTCTTTTTTCATCTCGCCTAACTATTTTATTCATAGAAGACTCTGTAACAATATCTGCAATTTGTGTTAAAGGGACATTTTCTCCTGTAATTTGAGATGTAATATAAATATCATTGAGTACCTCTCTTTTTGTTTTGTCATTATCTGGTATTTTGATATTAATAGGGTAAGGGTCTTCGTCAATATCCTTTTGCTTCAATTCTGATACTTCTAAACCATTCACAGCCATTCTTACAGTAGAAGCAACATCATAATTAGAAACACCTACAATATTTGATTTTTCTTCATTTACTTTTATTTCCAATTTATTAGAAGAATATCCGTAATCATCTTCAGCATTTTTACCGCCTTCTACAGTATATATTCTGTTTTTGACATCATCACCAATTTTACGAAGCACTTCTATATCTGTACCAGAAATTCTAATTTCAATAGGATAAGTAACAGGAATACCAATTTCTAATTCTTTAGCATTTACTACAACACCAGGAATATTTTCATTTAATTCTTTTTCTATTCTATTGATGTCCGAAAGTTTGCCATTTATAAGAAATTGTGCTTTTGCAGTATCTAATTGATTTGGTGTAAATGTAACATAATATTTAGGATAACCGTCCCCTATCATAACAGAATAATTTTCTATAGAACTGTCTGCATCTAAATAATTTCCTATTTCTTCCATCACTTTTTGAGTATGTTCTATACTACTTCCATCTTGTACCATAACATTGAGTGCATATTGGTCACGTTCTGCTGGTGGGAAAATTTGTATTCCCATAGAAGGAACTAATAAACCACTTAACACAAATATTACAATAAAAGTCAGTATTAATAATTTAGGTGCTTTTAGTGCCATTTTAAGCATTTTTTCATAAAATGACAATACTCCTTCTCCAATTTTGTCCATATGAAATATAGTTTTTAATTTTTCTTTAAATTCCCACTGTTTTCTTTTACTTTTTGGCTGCAACAACCAATATCCTGTTGCAGGTACTAATGTTAATGATGTAATGTAAGAACCTGCTAATGCAACAGAAACCAATATAGGCAAAGATTTTACAAATTTTCCTGCACTTCCTTGCATCATAGCAAGAGGCAAAAAAGAAGCAACTGTTGTTAATGTTGATGTCAATATGGCAATATTTACTTCTTTAATTCCTTTTACACACGCTTCTCTTTTACTATGTCCTTTTTCCAAATATACATTAATATTATCATTTGCTACAATACCATTTGCTACAAGCAAACTTAGCGATATAATTAGAGAAGCAATAGAAACTTGATGCAATGGTATATCTGTTAACACCATATATATAAACACAATCGCTATAACAACTGGTATAGGCAGAGATACCACAACAGCACTTCTTATACCCATTGTTACCAACACCACCACTGCTACCAATATTACAGCAGAAATTAAATTATTTTGGAACAATGCTATAGAAGATTTTACAAAATCTGCCTGGTCTGTCAACTTTACAATTTCCATATTAGCATAAAGTTGATTTTTTTCAAATTCCTCAATTTTTTGATATAATCTTTTTTGTATTGTAAGCATATTTTGTGCATCTGCATATTTTACACCTATTATTAATGCTTTTTGATTATTGACTTCTGCTAATGCTTCTGCTTTTTGCTCTTTTTGTATCACATCAGCTACATTTTTTAAATATACAGGTGTACCATTTTCTGTTGAAACACCTACAATAGTGTTTTTAATTTCATCTACTGTTTCATATTCTCCCGAAATCTGTACAGGTATTTTTGTACCAGAAATTTCTAAATTTCCTCCAGGTATGTTAATATTTCTTGCTTTTAAAAATGTAACAATATTGGTAGGTGTAATGCCATATTGCTGCAACTTTACCATATCCAAACTAATTTCTACTTGTTGTCCTACTTCTCCAAATATATCAACCGCTTTTACACCATCATCATCTTTTAAAACATCTTTTAAATCATTTGCAACATCTTTTAAATTTTGATAAGTATAGTCTTTTGATGTCAAACCTAACAATATACCATAACTACTTGTAAAATCTGTTTCTACTACTGGTTTTTGTGCATCACTGGGTAAACTTGTTTCTACACTATCAATATCATCTTTCATATCGTCCCAAACTTTTGCAATATCACTGTCACTCAAATCTTTTAATGTAACTTTGATAACACCAACGCTATCCATACAAAAACTTTCCATTTTTTTGATTTCTGCAATATCTCCAATTTTATTTTCAATAGGCTTTACAATCAATTTTTCAATATCTTCAGGACTTGCTCCGCCATAAATACAGCTAATGGTAGCGATAGGACTTGCTACAGTAGGATTTTCTTGTCTTTCCATATTTCCATACAGCAAAAATCCTGCAATCAATGTTACAACTGTCAAAAGCATAACAATACTTTTATGCTCTACACTCCATTTTACCATTACTTTTTCATCTCCTCTATCTGTACTGTATCACCATCGTGTAGCGTAAACTGTCCTTTTGTTACAATATTATCTCCACTTTGTAACCCAGAATATATTTGTATTCTATCTCCTGTTATTTCTCCTGTTGTTACAGTTGTTTTTGTAACAGTATTATCTTCATTTAATAAAAATACTGCACTGCCTTCTGCAAAATGTATTACACTATCAATAGGTACAAATATAGACTCAACATTATCCATAGCTATTTCAGCACGGCAAATCATACCTGGTTTTAATATTCCTTCCGCATTATCTATTCTAATTTTTACAGGAAATGTTCTTGTTGTAGTATCTGCCAAAGAATTAATTTCATCTACTACACCGATAAAACTTTGATTTAATCCATAAACATATACCTCTGCTTGTTGTCCTTTTTGTATTTTATTTACTACATCATCTGTTACACCAATTTCTGCCCAAACATCAGTAATATCTCCTATTGCAACAACTGGATAGCCTGCACTAATTGTTTCTCCTGCTTCTGAAACTTTTTGAAGCACTACACCATTAATAGGACTTGTTAAAACAGTATCTTGCAAATTTGTTCTTGCTGCATCAACTTGTGCATCGCTTGCTTCAACTTGTGCGTTGGAAGCAGAAACTTGTGCTGCTGTCATATCAATTTGTGCTGTTGTCATACTAATTTGTGCTTCTGCGGCACTAAGCTGTGACTGTGCTGATTTTATTTTACTTTCTGCAATAGATTTTGCATCTAATGCCTGCTGATATGTATTTTGGTCTACTGTCAATTTTGCACTGATTTCATCAAATTGACTTTGTGAGGCAATGCCTTGCTCATACAATTCTTTTACTCTGTCATAACTTGTTTTTGTTAAATCATACTGTGCTTTTGCCTGTTCTATTTTTGTTGGTATTTCTGTATCTAATTGTAATTGTGCTGTTTCAATATCAATCGCTGCAGCCTCTTTTTGTGCTGTAGCGGCTTCTCTTTGTGCTGTAGCAGCTTGTCTTTGTGCGATTGCTGCATTTGTCTGTGCTTGTGCTGTAGATTTTACTGCTTGTGCACCTTTTAATTGTATGTTATAGTCCACTTTATCTAATGTGGCAAGTGTTTGTCCTACAACAACACTTTCTCCCTCCGATACCGCCACATTATATAAAACACCAGGTATTTTAAAAGATGCTTTTACTGTTTGTGTTGGAACAATATTACCGCTAACTGTTAACACATCACCATAACCATTTGCTTCTACTGTTTCAACTCCTACTGTTCTCAACTCTGCTTTACTGCTTTGTTCTGCATTTACATTGCTGCACCCTGCCAAAAGTGTCATTAATAGCAATAATGAAATTATTTTTTTCATATAAATTCCCTCCTAATTTATCACTTGAATTCATTCAATATCTTTTTAAAACATATGTTTTATGACACTATACTATTACAAACAAACTTTTTATTTATACCCTTTCGTATTCTTCAAATTGAAAATGATAATCATATTTCATACAAAGTAATTTTTCAAACATACTTGCCAGTTTATATTTATTTTGCATAAAATATTCACTTAATCTCATATCTTTTAAAGCACTATCTTTTTCTTTTTGCTTTCGGAACATTCTTTCAAAGCCATATACTAATATTTCTGCTGTTTCTTGAGGACAAGGACAATCAAATATTTTTTCATCATTACCTTGTTTTATAAATTCTACTAATTTTGTAATAATAATATCTAATGTAATATAGGTAATTCTATCTAATAAAAGTGATTGATTTATTTTTGCACTATCTTTAATAATATCATTTCTTTCTGCAACATTATGAAGCACTTGACTCATAAGCAAATTAATTTTTTCTACTGCATTGCCTTTGCCTTCAAAAAATGTTTCAAGTTGCAATTCCTCTGTAATCATTTGGCTATTGAGATAAGCACATTTTATTAAAACATCTTCTTTTGAACTAAAATAATAGTGAAATAGTCCTGTTGCAATGTTCATTTTTTCTGTAATATCTTTTATAGAAGTCTTTTCATATCCTTTTTCTAAAAATAACTGTAATGCAGCGTCCATAATTTCCTTTTGTTTTTCTTGTTTGGGCTTTGTATTTCTCATAAAATTACCCCCTGTAATAATTTGAATTCATTCAATTTGAACCAATTCAAAAATAGCACTTTTTTGCTTTTCTGTCAATATATTATTTATAAAAATTTTGTCAAAAAAAAGACCTTCATACAGAAGGATTTTTCTTTTCTAATAGTATAATTTTTACAGTAACTTTATATTTTTTACAATGGTCAATAACAAATTTTGTTCCTTTAGACTGTCCGTCCCAAAACGCTAATACTATATCAGCATTTTGTATGATTGTAATATTTCTTTTCAATGGAGCAGATTTACCATATTTTTGATATTCGGGTAAAAATTCTGTTAATTTGATGTTGTGTGTTATGGCGTATTCTCTAGCACAAGTGTCTATTCCTTTCGCTCCTCCTGATATAATTTCAGTAATATTGTTTGGAATGTATTGTTCTAAATTGTTAATGTGTAAATTTCTTGAACCTATAATAGCTGCTCTCATAATTTTCTCCTTTAATAATATAAAATTGTATTTATTAAATAGGAAAACGAAGTTTTCCCTAAAAATTTCGCTCAAGCCTTTTTTAAAGGCTTGTGGGAGTTTGAGGGCTAGCCCTCAATGTCTTTTATGCTTCAAGCGTGTTTTTGAAGGGGGTCAGGGGGAACTTTTCACAAGTGAAAAAAGTTCCCCCTTATATATTTACAAAAATCAGATATATTATATATTTATTAAAATTCTGTTATATATCTATTCTGCACATTATAACATAAAATAGATATAATATAAACATATAATATATTTTTATGAGGTGATTTCATATGGCTATCAAAAGTGTTTCCATTCGTATTGAGGAAGAAATGCTAAAAAAATTAAATTTTGTTGCTGATTACGAAGGTCGCTCTATCAACAGTCATATTCTTTTTTTAGTCAGACAAAGCATCAAAAATTTTGAGCTTACAAATGGAGAAATACAAGAAGCAATTCCTCCAGACAGCAATATTAAACCTAGCAAAAAAAGCAGTAATTAACAAAAAAAGATTTTTGCTCCCCACAAAAATCTTTTTTTATTATGTATTTAATTTGATTTTTTCAAAGGACTAATTCTAATTTTATCTGCCTCAAAACCTGTTTTTCTTTTTACAATATCTTCAATTTGTGCTACTTCTGCATCTGTCAATTCCTCTTTATCCACTACAACATCTACTGTTTCATCATCAATGCGAACGTATGCCTCTTTAAATCCTTTGGACTCAATCATTGCTTCTGCTGCTGTTTCTTTTTCTATTCTTTTTTGCAGTTCTAACATATTATCAGCACAAGCTGCTTTTTGTTGTTCGTCTACACTTTCATTGTTCATCATTTCTGTAAGCATATCTTTTTGTTTTGCTCTTGCCTGTTCTCTGTCTAGTTTTGCCTCTGCAAAAAAAGTTGATGTTCCTACTGTACCTGCATTTTCTTCTGCATTGACAAAAACAGCTGCCCCATCTCCCGTAGTAGTAGAGGCTTCTGCTACATTTAATTCTGCTGTAATAGGGTCTAGTTCTGCTGTATTTGCTTCTGCCATTTCATTAGGGTCTGTATCTGGCAATACAGAAAAGTCATCTAATAATGCCATAGCATCGCCTTCCTCATTTAACGACATTGCTGTTTTTGCTCCTTCACTTGCTCTACTTTCTGTAAAATTCAAATAGCCTGCTACCGCTACCATAACAGCCAACGCTGTTACAATTACCTGATTTCTTTTTACTACAAACATATTTTTTCCTCCTTATTTCATTTTTAATACTGCTACTTTATGAGCTGGTACATTAAAAAGGGCTTGTGATGCTTCCGACAGCATTTGTGCCACTCTTGCATCATCTCCCCCTTCTGCTACAATTACAATTCCCTCTATTTCTGGCATTGTTTCCTGCACAACAAGAGGTGTTCTTGTTCCTCTGCTGTCTTCAGACATTACAACAGTATTTTCTTCTCTTTGTGTCTGTGTTTTTTTGTTTTGTTCTTCTTCTGTTAAAGAATATTCTTTTTTTTCCTCTCTTGCTAATATAGATGCTTTTGTATTTTTCATTGTTACCATTACTTTTACTTGCCCTACTCCCTCCATATTTGAAAAAACAGTTTCTAATTTTTTCTCAATTTCTTCTTCTGTATTATATTCTTTTTGTTCTGTTTGTTGTTGTATTTGTGGTATTGCTTCTGATTGCTGCTCTTGCTCTGGCGGCTCAAAAAAAATATGGCTCATCAAAAGAAGCAATACCCCTATTAAAAATGCTGTAAATAAATTAATACGTGCTTTTTTATTTTCAGGGCGAAACAACTCTTTTACCCAATTCTTTTTTTCCAAAGTATACTTCACCTCTTTTGTATATTCTATTTTTTAGCTATCTTCTATCAGTATTCTTTCTATATCATATTTGCTTTTCATATATTCTTTCATCTCCTCCCCTCTTTCGCACTCCCCTACAATACTGACAGAAATAATTTGACCATAGTTGTCTGGTTGTTGTGAAAATTCTGCCAATACTGAAACAGTATCTGTGTGAAATTTGTTTTGTAATTCTTGTGTCCACTTCTGTTCTAATTCTTTTTTATAAATATCTAGTATCATTTCATCATTCCATTTCTCTTGTGCTGTATTTACTCCTTCATTACTTTCTGCCCAAAGTGATACTGTTTTTTGTATGGTTTGTAATTCCAAATCACTACCTCTTTGAAATATCAAAAGCATAGGCTTTAAAACAGCTGTTAATAAAAGCAAACCCATTACAATACTAAGATACTTTTTAAAATTGTTTTCTGGCATAAGCAATTCCGCAAATGCTACAAACAATGTAAATACTGCTATGTTTTTTATATATGCAGAAAAAGCTTCTAACATTCCTATTGCCCCCTTGTTTTTAAAAAAATGTTAACAGCAATATAGCAGAAAATAAAAACATACATTCTACCAAAAACAATGCTCCAAAAAGCAATACAGAAAAATCTCCTGCTCCACTAATACATTTTACAAGTCTACTTTCACATATAGGCTCTGATACTGCCGCCATAATTTTATATATCAATATCATAATAGCTAATCGTATCAATGGCACTGCACAAAGCAATGCTAAAAAAATGACTGTTGTAATCAATGTACCTCCTCTTATCATTGTTGTTAATGCTGCTGCTGTATCTACTGCTCCTCCCATTACATCACCTACAATAGGAACAGATGTCACAACTGCTTTTGCTGTTTTTCCAATACCTTGATTTAATAGACTGCCTCCTAACTTTTGTAATGAAAGCAACGCCATAAACAAAAACGCAATTCCTTTCATTCCCCAAGAAATTCCCCCTTGAAACAATTTTGTAAAACGGTTTAGCATAGGCTTTTCTGATATATTATTTATCATTTCCAAAGAAGTTATCATAACAATAGCAGGCAATATGCCATAACAGACTATATTGGTTAATATCGCCGCTCCTGCCATAATTGCTGGTGCTGTTACTACAGCTTGTCCATATCCTTCTGATGTCATAGACAATGTCATAAAAATTGGCATCATTGCTTTAAAAAATGTTTCAATATTTTTTACTGTATTCCCTACCATATCTGTTTGATTATAAAATGTTGCTGTAATCACAACTATAAGCACCATATAGCAAACATAAAATCCTAATTCTCCTACTGATTTTAATTGAAAAGAAGTATTGATATTTTTTAATATGGCACTAAGCAATACTATAAAAAGTATTTTTTTAATCATTGAAATTTGTGTTGTAATTTCTCCCGCTAATTTTTGAACAAATACCGAAAATAAATATTTAAAATCAATTAATTTACCTTCTGTAACAGCATTCATAACACAGTCTTTAAAAGATGGTAATTCTGTCTTTTTCCAAATTTGTTCTATCTGCTTGTCCACATCATAAAAAGGCAATTTTTCGATTTGTTGTGTTAATATTTCTTGTGTATATTCTTCTGTTGTTTGTTGTGCTTTTACTGCAACACTAAAAATACAACAAAAACACAATATTATACACAACACACCCATTTTTTTCATTTGTGTTCCTCCTATACTAATCCCATAACTACATCTAAAAGAGAAATTAATACTGGTGCTGAAATTATCATTATCATAATTTTTCCTGCAAGTTCAATTTTTGATGCAATGCTACTTTGTCCTGCATCAATACATAACTGCATACCAAATTGTGCTAAATAAGCAATTCCTGTTACCTTTAACACAATGGCAAAATATCCCTCACTCACACCTGCTTTTTGTGCAGTTTCTTCTAAAAGAGAAATTAATATTTCTAATTTTGTGCAAACAGAAATAAATATCAAAACTCCTGTTGTAACTGCTATCAAAAGGCTTATTTCTGGTTTTTGTTCTTTTATTGTTATGCAAAGTATTGTTCCTATTAGTCCAACTGCTACGATTTGTGCCATATTCATAGACATTCCTCCACAGTATTTATTAAATCTGAAACAGTGTTTGCACTGTATCAAATAATTGACTGATATATTGTATTACCCAAAAAAGCACTACTACAAGTCCTGCTAATGTTGTCATCATAGCTTGTTCTTCTCTACCTGCTCTCACAAGTACTTGATTTAGTACAGCTACTAATATTCCTACTGCCGCAATCTGAAATACTATGTTAATCTCCATAAATTATATACCTCCCTTTATAATAATACTACTACAATCAGCATTCCTCCTAATATCCCCATACTTGGATACAATTTTTGTTGTTGCTTCTTTTTTTCTTGCAACTGTACTAATGTCATTTCTATGTATTGTAAAAGTAAAGAAATGCTTGCTTTTTGTTGTGTTATGTCCAAATATCCCATAGAACAACCAAAACATAATATTGCATCAATATCTTGTTTTTCTAAATAAGTTTTTTCTTTCCAATTTAAAACTACCTTTTTCCATATTTCTTCTCCTTTTTCTTCCTCTCTTTTTTCCATTTCTTTTGCTGTTTTCAAAAACAAATTGCCTATTATATTATCATATTTTAATCCTATTTCTTCCATCGCTTCTGGCAAAGGTGTAGCTAAAAAGTGAATTTGATTTTGAAGCATTGTCATTGCACTTTGCATTTGTTCTAATTCTTCTATGCGATAACTTATTTTTTTACCAAAACAAATACCTGTAATCGTACAGCTTAACATTACTATCAAAGCACCTACCAACTGCAAAAACATATTATTTTTCCTCCTTATGCTTTATAAACAATTTCTAAATTTTTATTGTAAATTGTTTTAATTTCTCCTACTCTTTTTTTTGCAGAAAGTACTACAATGCTATGAAAAACACCATTTTTTATCATATCTCCCAATATTGCTCTTCTTTTAACATCTTCTAAATCATTTCCGTGAACAGTACAAAGCAACTGTATTCCTGCATTTACAATACTTTCTATTGCTACAAAGTCTTCTTTTTTTCCAATTTCATCTACAGCTATAATGCGAGGTGACATACTTCTAACAAGCATAAGCATACCTTCTGCTTTGGGACAACAGTCTAAAACATCTGTTCTAATACCCACATCATTTTGAGCAATTCCTTTATAACACCCTGCAATTTCCCCTCTTTCATCTGCTACTCCCACAGTTTGTCCTTCAAAAAAACCTTCTTTGCCATTACTAAGTTGTCTTACCATATCTCTTAAAAGTGTTGTTTTACCACAAGCAGGAGGAGAAATCAAAAGTGTATTATAAAAAATTTTATTTTCTATGACATATTGCAAAACTATATCACTACAATCTTTTACTTGATGAGAAATTCTTACATTTAATGCACTAATATTTTGTATTGTTTTTATCGTGCCATTTTCAACTACTGTCCTTCCTACAATGCCAATTCTATGTCCACCTTCTATTGTCAAAAATCCATTTTTAACTTCTTCAGAAAAAGCATATAAAGAATATCTACTTGCCCTTTCTAATGTATGTTGTATATCCTCACTTTTTGGAAAATAAGCCTCACATAGTTTATTTGTAATACTACCATCTTCTTTTACAAAATATTCTTTGTTTTGAGCAAAAATCAAAAGAGGCTTTTCTACTCTAATATGTATTTCTTCTACTTTTTCCAAAAAATCCTCTTTTAATGATTGTATGATTTGCTTTATATTTTCACCAAATGTCTTTAAAAGCACATTTTTTACCATCATATGTTGTCCTCCTTTTTATTATTTATATTTATGAAATTGCTTTTTAACATATGACATATTATTAAAATTTTTCTGTACAGTTATGATAAAGTATGATAGGATTTTTTTATAAGATTTTTTAAAACGAACTTATGAGATGTTTTTTTTAAGTTTCTTATTAATTTTAAGACAAATTTATAAGGTATTTCTTCAGATTTTTTATCATTTATATTTTGGGAAAAGTTTAGAAAAAAGTTTAGAAAGAAATGTTTTTTGTGTTGTTTATTTTAAAATAATTCATATATCAGAGGTGATTTTTATTTATCCTTTTACGATATTACAATGTTTTGTTAATCAACAAATTATTCCAAATATTATAGATTTCTTTCCTAAAGAAAAAAATAACATAAAAATTATTATATATAATTCTAAAAAATTGAAATCGATGAAACTTCCAATACATCTATTTCTATTTTATTTAGATAAAGACCCATACCATACTATACAAATTATAAAAACAATACAAAACAACTCGAAATATCATAACTATCCTATAATTATTTTTTCTTACAACAAAAATTATCTATCAAATGCTTTTTTCCAATTAAAACCTTTCCAAGCAGTTTTATTACCTATTACTGAAGAAATTTCTAATAATTTATCAGAATATGTTTATATTTACTACAATATGTATAAAACAAGCTACAAAAAAATTTTGGAGCTAAACTTCTGTTCTTGTTCCTATTACTTTCCAATAGATGACATTTTATTTGCAGAAGCTAGAAACAGAAAAGTTTTTATTTATACAGAAAATAATACTATTACAGAATTACCTACAACATTTCAACATTTCTTAGAATTAATACCAGATAATACTTTAATACAATCTCATCGTTCTTATATTATCAATCCTTATAAAATTTCAAAAATTGATAAAAATTCAAGACATTGGACAGTTAGTTTTTACCATACAAACAAAAAAGCATTTATTAGTCGTCCTTATAGACAAATTACTTTAAATGCTATTTCTGACCATATTTTTCAAGAAAATTCTACACAAATAGAAAATTATCCTATGATTGACATGTATTATTTCCGAGAGTAAAATGTACATAAAATACATTTTTATGCTATATTATAAGGAGGAATAAAAATATGATAGTTGTTATGAAACATTCCGCAACAGAAGAAAATATACAATCTATTATTCAAAAATTATACAGTTTAGGATTAGATGCTCATCTTTCCAGAGGTGCATCTATTACTATAATAGGCGTTGTTGGTGATAAATCTAAATTTTTAGCAGAAAATCCTCAGCTTATGCCAGGTGTTGAAAAACTTGTTCCTATTAGTGAAACTTACAAAGTTGCTAATATTCAATTCCACCCAGAACCTACTATTATTGATGTAAATGGTGTTAAAATAGGTGGTGACAATTTTGTCATTATGGCTGGACCTTGTGCTATTGAAAGTTATGACCAACTTATGGCATCTGCTATTGCAGCCAAAAATGCAGGTGCTCAAATATTAAGAGGTGGTGCATACAAGCCTCGTACTTCTCCTTACTCCTTTCAAGGTTTAGAAGAAGAAGGACTTCGTTATATGGCAGAAATTAAAAAAGAAACAGGTATGGCTGTTATTACTGAAGTAACTAGCTGCAAAGCCGCAGAAACAGCTGTTAACTATGTAGATATTATGCAAATTGGTGCTAGAAATATGCAAAACTTCGAATTGCTCAAAGAAGTAGGAAAATCTAATTTACCTATATTATTAAAAAGAGGTCTTTGTGCAACAATAGATGAATGGCTCAATGCTGCAGAATACATTATGAATGAAGGAAATGAAAAAGTAATACTTTGTGAAAGAGGTATTCGTACTTACGAAACAAGCACAAGAAATACATTAGACATTAGTGCTGTACCTGTTTTAAGAAGCAAAACACATTTGCCTATTATTATAGACCCAAGTCATGCTTCTGGTGTACGTGATTATATTGCTCCTTTAAGTCGTGCTGCTGTAGCTGTTGGTGTTGACGGTCTTGAAATTGAAGTACACCCAAACCCTGCTACTGCAATGTCTGATGGTTCTCAATCATTAAACCCAGAAGATTTTAAACAACTTTGTGATGAATTAAAACCATATATACAACTGTCAGGAAGGAAGTTTTAAATATGTTTTCTAAAATTGGCATTGTAGGACTTGGTTTAATTGGAGGTTCTCTTGCAAAAGCATTCCGTAACAGAACCTCTGTCAAAACGATTGTAGCATTTAATCGTCACGAAGATGTATTATTAGAAGCAAAAAAGCAATGTGTTATTGATGAATATGCTACAGAAATTACAGATATATTTAAACATTGTGATATTATTTTTATTTGTACACCTGTTCAAAACATTATGGAATATGCAGAAAAGTTAGTTCCTTTTGTATCAAAAGATTGTATTGTTTCAGATGTAGGTAGTACCAAATTGGAATTATATCAAAAAATGAAACAATATTCTGATAAATTTATGTATATTGGTGGGCACCCTATGACAGGCTCTGAACGTTTTCGATATAATGCTTCCAAAGAACATCTTTTCGAAAACGCTTACTACATTTTAACACCAGATGAAACTATTCCAAAAGAAAAAACAAATGCTTTTTCTGATTTGATACGTTCTATTGGTGCAATTACTGTAATACTTTCTCCTAAAGAACACGATTATATTGTAGCATCTATTAGTCACGTTCCTCATATTATTGCATCGGCTCTTGTGCATAATGTAAAAAATTTAGACACACCAAATCAATATATGCACTTATTGGCAGCAGGAGGTTTTAAAGATATTACAAGAATTGCTTCTTCTAGTCCTGATATGTGGCAAGGCATTTGTATGGAAAATAAACAACAAATATTAAAAGTACTTTCTTCTTTTGAAACAATAATACAAGACATTCGTCAAAAATTGTTACAAGAACAATATCAATCTGTATACGACTATTTTGACATAGCAAGAGTTTATAGAGACTCTTTCCATTCTATTACTCCAAAGAGTTTTGTAAAACGCTATGAAATTACTGTTGATGTATTAGACCGTCCTGGTAGTATCGCTATTATTGCAGTACTTTTTTCCAGTCATGGCATCAACATCAAAAATATGAGTATTGTTAACAACAGAGAACAACAGCAAGGTGCTCTATATTTTGCTTTTGATACAGAAGAAGATAGACAAAAAAGTATTAATTTGCTTCATAACTTAAATTATGATGTTTTTGTAAAGGATTGATATACAAATGAACCAAATTATAACACCTAAAAAAAATATTTATGCTACCATTACAGTACCTGGTGATAAATCTATTTCTCACAGAAGTATTATGTTTGGTGCATTAGCAAAAGGAGTAACAGAAATAGAAGGCTTTCTTATGGGACAAGACTGCCTTTCTACAATCTCCTGCTTTCAAAAATTAGGCATTACAATAGAACAAAATGAGAGTAAAATATTTGTTCACGGAAAAGGATTACACGGTTTAACAAAACCAGTTGAAACATTAGATGTAGGAAACAGTGGCACAACATTACGCTTGATAAGTGGTATATTATCTGCTCAGCCTTTTTCAAGTCATTTAACAGGAGATAGTTCTATACAAAAACGTCCTATGAACCGTATCGCTATTCCTTTGCGTAAAATGGGTGCGGTATTAAAAGGAAATGACAAAGAAAATTTATTTGCTCCTTTTACAATAGAAGGCAAAACACTAAAAGGTATTACCTATAAATTGCCTGTAGCAAGTGCACAAGTGAAAAGTGCTATATTATTAGCTGGGCTTTTTGCAAAAGGCGAAACAATTATAATAGAACCAGAGCCTACTCGTGACCATACAGAAATTATGTTACGTTATATGGGAGCGAATATACAAAAAATAGGAAATAAAATACATTGCAAACCAGTGCCAGAACTTCAGTCTAAAAAAATTATCGTACCTGCTGACATTTCTTCTGCTGCTTATTTTATTGTAATGGGTAGTATTTGTAAAAACAGTGAAATTTTATTAAAAAATGTAGGTATCAATGAAACAAGAACAGGTATTATTGATACTTTGCAATCTATGGGAGGCAACATTTCAATAGAAAATGAAAAAATAATAAATGGTGAAAAAATAGGCGATATTCGTGTAAAATATTCTGCTTTACAGGGCACCACAATAGGAGGAGCTGACATTCCTCGTCTTATTGATGAAATTCCTGTTATTGCTGTAGCCGGCTGTTTTGCACAAGGCACAACAATTATAAAAGATGCACAAGAACTAAAAGTAAAAGAGTCAAACCGTATTCAAACAATTATTACAGAACTGAAAAAATTTGGTGCTAATATTACAGAAACAGAAGATGGTATGATAATACAAGGAGGAAATACATTAAAAGGTTGTGTTACACAAAGTTATCAAGACCATCGTATTGCTATGGCTATGGCAGTTGCTGGAACTGCTGCTTTGGGTGAAACAACAATTACAGGTGCAGAATGTGCAAATATTTCTTTTCCAAATTTTTATGATATTATTACATCAATATAGTATAAAATAAGGAGGAAAGGTATATGATACAAACAACAATTGTTGCTTTTGGTGATAGTATTACATTTGGCTATGGTGTGAGTAAAAAATGTACTTATACAAGACGTCTAGAGGCTTTTCTGCCTCAATGTTATCCTTCCGTCAACTGGAAAATAGAAAACAGTGGTGTAAATGGCGATACTACAAGAGAGGCGTTGGAACGTATACAAAAAGATGTTTTAAATTATCACCCTAACATTGTTTTTATACTTTTAGGTTCTAATGATAGTGCATTAGTAGAAGACCAATATCGTACTCCCTATGAATATGAAAAAAATATGTGTTCTATAATAGAGCAAATACAAAATCATAATAATCATACAGGCTTAAATCATTGTCGTCCCATTGTTGTTTTGATTACACCACCTCCAGTGGTAGATACGGATTTTTTTCCATTTACTACAACAGACAGAGTAAAAAAATACTGTGACATTGTAAAAAAAATAGCAGAACAGTATCAATGTCCTATGATTGACTTTTTTTCTATATTAAAATATGAAAGTGAAGAAGAATTTACTTCTCTTTTTCAATATGATGGTGTACATTTAAGCGAAAAAGGATATGACTATTTGTATGATAGTGTTTTTTCTGCTATTACACGACTTGTAGATAAAAATGGTATATTAAAATAATATAATACAAAAAACAGAAGTATTGTACTTCTGTTTTTTGTTTGTTCTTTTCCATTGTGTTTATTATATTATCGTGTTATACTAATCAATATACAATATTAATATTGTATCACTTTTATCATAAAAAGGAGGCATATTATTATGAAGAAAATACAAAAAGGAGGTAATATGATATGAAACAAATATTAAAACGATTTACTGCCATATTGAGTACTTTTACTATGATAGCAGGTATTTCTGTTACAGCATTGGCAGCAGAAAGTGATGATATGCAATTACAAATCAATGGTGAAATGATTGCCTTTGACAATTTAAAACCTATTAATCGTAAAAATCGTGTATTTGTTCCTCTTCGTGATACGCTGCAACAAATGGGTGCAACAGTAGATTATGATGATACACTACATTTAACAACAGCACAAAGAGGAGATACAACAATACAATTTCATCCTGGAGAAACAAATGTTACTGTAATTAAAAATGGTGTAGAAAAAAATTTAGAAACTTCAATGGTAATTTCTTCTGGAAACACTTACATACCTATACGTTTTTTAGGAGAAGCATTTGATTATCCAGTAGGCTGGGACGCAGAACAAAAAGCAGCTTTACTAATTGACACAGACAAATTATTAGCAGATGCTGGTTCTTTCTCTATTATAAACCGTTATATGGAATATAATAGAAAATTTGCAGAACAGCCTTATGTTTTTAAAGGTACTTTCTCTTTTGAATTAGATATGCCTTATGATGAAACTACAAGAGAATTAATGCCAATTACAGGTTCTGGTACATTCGAAGGTATTTCAGAACAAGATAAACAAAATATGTCTCTTGCAATGCAGTTAAATACAGAAGGATTAAAAAAATATATTGCAACAGAAGCACCTGATGAGGAAACGTCAGAAATTGCAAATGCTGTTGTAAATGCACTAGAAAATATAGAAATCAACTATATTACAGATATTTCTACAGGAAAAATATACTTCCAATCTCCAGCATTTGCTTTTGCAGGTATGGACGGAAATGCTTGGTATTACATAGATTTAGACGAACTATATTCTTCTATGGGTATGGACGTTAATTTCTCTGATTTAATGGAAACAGTAAAAGAAACTTCTTTTAATTTCGAAGATTATATTAAAAATGTATTATCTTCTGTTCCATTGACAAGTGTAGATGACTACAGTGATTTTCAGCAATCTATAGCTGTTTTTGTAGACCTTTTTGGAGATAATTCTTTCCAACAACAAGCAGATGGCTATACTTCACAATTTAATTTTAGTGAAAATGGTGCAGACATTCATTTTACATTAAAAATTTTGGAAGACAACAGCGAAATTTCTGGTTATGATATGAATATTACTGTTGGTACAGGTGGTACAAATTACATTACAGCATCTGCAAATCAAAATGATACAAATGCTACTGTAACATTCAACTTAAATGTACCAGATATGTTAACGATGGTATTTAATTGTGGTATGACTATGGAAGCTACAAATCAAACAGCATTGTCACAACCTTCTGGAAATACTATAAATATTATGGATACATTAGAAGACATAGAATAATAAAAAAGTCCCAAAAGTCTATATAAACTGATGGGACTTTTTTTTTAAAATTTCATTATAAATATTTTTCTTTTTTTATAATATTTCACTTTATTTTTATTTATCGTTGTATGGCATAAAAATATTATTATTTATATGTAATGATACTTTTCTTTGTTTTGATTAATAAAAGCCAGTGCTACTATCATTGTAATGAATTCTGCTATTGGTACTGCAAGCCATACACCTATTACGCCTAAAAAATTAGGTAATGTAAGCAACAACACTATAATCAATACAAAAGTTCGTAGAAATGATAATATTGCTGACAATTTTCCATTCGACAATGCTGTAAATGTGGCAGAAGTGAAAATATTTAGTCCACAGAACAGAAAACTAAAAGGAAAAATCAAAAATCCATTTCTTGCAATTTCATAAACAGATGTCCCTTTTTCTGAAAAAACACAAACCAATGGTGAACCAAAAATAAAAGCTATTACAAAAACAGAAACAGAAACAAATAGAATAAACTGTATACAAATAGAAAATACATTCTTTAGTTGTTTATTGTCCTGTTTCCCATAGTTATAACTAATAACAGGAGCTACCCCTATAGAAAACCCGATGTAAAGAGTGCTCAATAAAAACTGTGTATAAATAATAATTGTAATTGCTGCAACTCCATTCTCACCAAGTATTTTCATCATAATATTGTTAAAAAGAAATGTTGTAACCGCTGTTGCTGTCTGACTTATCATTTCTGAAAAACCATTTGTACAGCTTTCTACTAATACAGAAATATCTATGATGGGTTTTTTAAAATATAAACTGCTTTTGTTTGTAGAAAAGAACAATATACCTATCACCGTTGGTATTATATAGCTGATACCTGTACCAAATGCTGCTCCCTTAATTCCCATTTGTAATGGCACCATAAAAATGTAATCTAACAATATATTCGTAATTCCTGCACTTCCACCAATTAACATACCAATTTCAGGACGTCCTGCTGTTACAATTAAATTCTGAAAAATCACTTGCAATATGCTTGCAGGTGTAAATAACAAAAGTGTAAAAAGGTATTTCTTGCAATATGGAAATAAAATACTGCTTGCTCCAAGTCCTAAAATAATTTTGTCAATAAAAACTGTTCCAAACACTGTAATCAACACGCCTAACAGAACCCCTATACTGGTAATCAACGTAAAATCCTGTGATGCCCTTGTCTGTTTTCCTGCTCCCATTTTTCGGGCTATAATGGCACTCCCTCCTGTTGCAAGCATAGTTCCAATACCTACAATTAAATTGTTAATAGGGCAAACAATATTCAATGCTGAAAGTGCATTTGTATTTACAAAGCGTGCTACAAAAATAGTGTCAATAATTGTATACAATCCCATAAATATCATCATTAAAATCGTTGGAAATGCAAATTTCAGCAGTGATTTTATTGTAAAATTTTGTGATAAAGGATTTTCTATTTGTTGTATTTCATTCATTTTTTTCACTCTCCGATTTTTCTTTTTGTAATATAAATCGTTGTGTCGGATAGCCAAATTCAACCAATAATTCTGCTTCAACAAATCCAAGTCTTTTCCATATTTCTCTATATCCAGTATCTGCTTTATCGCCTTCTCTAAAAGTTGTAACACTAATCTGTGTAGAATGTGTAAGTTCATACAATGCCTTTTCACAAAATGCTTTTTCTATTCCTTTTTTTCGATACTGTGGGTGTACTCCAAAAAAATCAATATTTCCCATTATTTCATTAAACGCCATAATTCCTATTGCAGTATCAGCGTCTTTCAAAATTAATGCTTGCTTATTTTTGATATACTTGTGCAACTGTTTCAGATATTTCTTTTCATCTAAACACGGAAAACCATCAATAACAAGAGAAACTAATTCTATCCATTTAGGTATATCCTCTTTTGTTGCAAAGGCGATTTTATACTGCCAATTTTTTTCTTTTAAACTTACAGTTTTGTCATTCAAAACATATCTGAGCTGCAACGGATAAAATTCTTTTTCTTTTCTATATTGGTTAGGAGATTTTTTATACATAGCTTTAAAAATATCCGTAAAAGACTGTTGACTTTCATATCCAACAGAAAGTGCAATTTCAAGAATTGGTTTATTGGAAATAGTAAGTAGTTTTGCAGCTTCGGTCAACTGGCGGCGTTGTACATAATTATGGATTGTTAATCCTACTGTATTTGTGAACATTCTGTGTAAATGATATTTTGAATAATGTACAGCTTGTGCTATGATTTCTAGGTTTATTTTTTTGTATAGGTGGCTTTCTATATAGTCTATTGCTGCCATTACATTTTTGATATTTCTTGGCATTATGTCTTCCTCCTTTCTCTCTATATTATAACAATATATTTTGTTCTGTTTTTCATATATCTTGCGGTTTTTAGAATAAGTATTTACTAGTATACAACACTCTTATTTAATAGAAAATAATTTTCAAACATTTTATTTGATACTTTGCTATTTTCTATAATAATAATAGCATCAAAATGATTTGGTATTAATTTCTGAAATACATCAGAAAATATTAAAAAATTATATAAAAGAAATTGCGGTTGAAAAAGGAAGAAATTCTTGTTATGATAGAGAAAAAAGAATTATGTATATTTCACTAAATACTAAATTCTAGTAACTTAAATATAAAACTATAGAAAAGACATTTTAAAATACAATTTTAAAAAAGAGCATAAATGAAATAAAGTAAAAAGTATTAAAAATATTATATTTTAAATACTTTTAAACATTTATTGCCTAACTTAATTTTTATATTTATATTTTGGTTACAATAGAGTAATAGCGAAAAGAGAAAGAAAGGAAATTAATTTATATGGTTAATCAAGAAACAATACAAAAAAGACGTATTTTCGGTGTCATTTCTCATCCTGACGCTGGCAAAACAACACTAACAGAAAAATTACTTCTTCATGGTGGTGCAATTAGAGAGGCTGGCACTGTCAAAGCAAGAAGAAATCAAAAATTTGCAAAATCAGATTGGATGGAAATTGAAAAGCAAAGAGGTATTTCTGTTACTTCTTCTGTTATGCAGTTTGAATATAATGATAAAGTAGTTTCTATTATGGATACGCCTGGACATAATGATTTTGGAGAAGACACCTATCGTATACTGACCTCTGTAGATAGTGCTGTTATGGTAATTGACGCAGCAAAAGGTGTTGAAGCACAAACAGAAAAACTTTTTAAAGTTTGCAGTATGCGTAAAATTCCTATATTTACATTTATAAACAAATTAGATCGTCAATCAAAAGACCCTCTTGACTGTATGGCAGATTTAGAGGACGCACTTGGATTACCCTCTACTGCTGTTACATGGCCTATAGGAAACGGTTTGACATTTGAGGGAATTTATGACAGACTAGAAAACAAAGTATATGTATACAGAAAAAATGATGTGATTGATTTAGGTGCAAATGGTGTTTATGGTGATAAATTAGATGGCATTATTAGTGAAGCAAACATTGATATACTTCGTAATGAAATTGAATTATTAGATGGTGCTGGAAATACTTTTGATTTACAAGCAATAAAAGAAGGGAAACTTTCCCCTGTATTTTTTGGTTCTGCTTTAGTAGACTTTGGTATTGTTCCTTTTTTAAATCACTTTTTAGATTGGTCACCTGCACCCAGTGAAAGAAAAACAACTACAGGGGTAATAAAACCTACAGATGATTTTTTCAGCGGATTTATATTTAAAATTCAAGCGAATATGAACCCTGCTCATAGAGATAGACTTGCATTTTTACGTATTTGTTCTGGTACATTTGAAAGAGGTATGAATGTTACACTTTCTCGTACAGGCAAACAGCTTAAATTAAGTCAATCTACACAGCTTATGGCAAATGAAAGAGAAACTGTAGAAAAAGCATATGCTGGTGATGTTATTGGTATTTATGACACAGGTAATTATCAAATTGGCGATACATTAACTACAAGTAAAGAAAAAATATTTTTTGAACCACTTCCTACATTCCCTCCAGAATTTTTTAAAAGGGTACATCCTGTTAACTCCTTAAAAGCAAAACAATTTCAAAAAGGCGTTTCACAGTTGGCTCAAGAAGGTGCAATACAAGTTTATCACAATGAGTATAATGATATTATACTTGGTGCAGTGGGTGTGCTTCAATTTGAGGTGTTTGAATATCGTCTTAAAAATGAATATAATTCAGAAATACGTATGGAAGATTTAGATTACAGTGTAGCGAGATGGGTATCTCCTACTGTTTCAAAAGATATTGATTTAAAAAATTATATTTCTTCCCGATGTTCACTTGTTTATGACAGATTTGAAAGACCTGTTTTCCTTTTTGCAAATAATTATACTATGAATACATTTTTAGAAAAAAATAAAGAAGTATTATTAGTAGAAGCATTAGATGTAGATGACAAATATTATTTAGACAAATAATAAAAATGAGGTGATAAAATGAGTAGTATCTATTTCATTGCAGATACTCATTTTTCAGATGAAAATATTATACGATATGAAAACAGGCCTTTTCAAAATATTACACAAATGAATAATGAAATTATTTATAGATGGAATTGTGTTATAAAAAATAATGATATTGTTTATATTCTTGGTGATTTTGGTGCTGAAAAAAATGAATATTCTATATTAAGTCAACTAAATGGTAATAAATACCTTGTAAAAGGAAATCACGACAAATACAGCAACGAATATTATCGTCATACAGGCTTTATAGAAGTATATGATATGCCTATTATATTAAATGAATTTTGGATATTATCCCATAAACCAATGTATGTAAACAAAAATATGCCTTATGCAAATATATTCGGACATATTCACAATTCTCCAATGTTTCACACATATAGTAATCAGCATTATTGTGTATCTGTAGAAAGAATAAATTATACCCCTATTTCACTAAATGAAATTATACAAAAAATACAATCTCAAAATTAAAATAGTATTATAGCAAAATGATAGAAAGGAAATTTTATGAATTTAATAGATTTTAATTCTCCTTTATGGGAAATATATAAAGGAGCTTATGGAAGTGTAAAAGAAGACATTATAGCCCTTACTAGTGAAAAGCAATTATTTTATAAAAAGAATGAAAATTCAGATTATTATATTGCTTTTGAAAATTTATTTGAAAATCTAAGTCATCAAATGAGTTTTTACAATGCCACATATATTACTTTGCCTTATATTGTAGCATTATTAGAGCAATATGAAAACAATTTTTTAGAACAATTTTACATTATTTCAAATGTAGGTTATTGTATTGCAACAGACATTCCAGAAAATCACTCCAAAGAGGACAAAATAAAACAGTCCATATTAGATAATTACAAAAAAAGTTTTTTTATACTACAGCAAAAAACGAAAAAATTTTTATTTGAACATATGGAATTATTAAATCAAATGTCTTCTACTGAAAAATCAGAATTTTGTACTTCTATTTTAGCCATATTAGGAGATAAATATTTCGCTTATATTTTAATATTATCTGCTTGGGATATATTTTATATATTGTGTGATAATTGCGAATATTGTGATGAAGAATTATCATTTTCATTTTCAAACAAACAAGAACTAAGTCAGATTACGCCAGCCACATATCAGTTGAATGAATGGGATAATATTTCATTTAATGATACATTTGTTTGGTTAAGTAATGTACTTTCTATATTAGGAGAAGAACATCTTGTCAAAATATTGTCCTATTATTGTGGTACATATACTTGTCCTCGTTGTGGAAATCAAAAAAAGGTTATTGATTTTATAAAAAACTATTTTGAAAATGGTTGAAAAAAAGTCCTGCTAATACCATAGCAGGACTTTTTTTTATTTAATCCATAAACAATGATAACTGATTTGTATCTGGTATTCCCTTTAATACACCATTTTCTTTCAACAGTTCAATTAATGTTTTACCTACAGAAGTTCTTTCTTTAAATTCTTCTATTGTTTTAAACTCTCCTCCTTTTTCTCTACCTTCTACAATACTTTGTGCTGCTGTATCTCCTAACCCCTGCAAAGAATGAAAAGGAGGAATTAAACCATTCCCTTTTATAATAAATTTTTTTGCATCAGACTCATATAAATCAATAGGTAAAAAATGAAATCCTCTTGCATAAAATTCTATAATAATTTCTAATACTGTCAATTTATTTTTTTCTTTTGTAGTTGCTTCCATACCTTTTACATTGATGTCATGTATTGCTTGTTTTGCTGTTTCTTCTCCCAAACACATACAACTATAATCAAAGTCGTCACACGCTCTTACAGTAAAATAAGAGGCATAATAAGCCAAAGGATAATTTACTTTAAAATAAGCAATGCGAAATGCCATCATAACATATGCAGCAGCGTGTGCTTTTGGAAACATATATTTTATTTTTTGGCAGGAGTCTATATACCAATCTGGCACATTATTTGCTTTCATATCTGCAATATCATTTTCATCTAATCCTTTTCCTTTTCTTACTTTTTCCATAATTTTAAATGATTTCTTTTTTTCTACTCCTTTATTGATTAAATAAATCATAATACTATCACGTGTAGAAATCGTTTCCTTTAATGTAATAATTTTATTTTCTATTAATGTTTGAGCATTTCCTATCCAAACATCAGTACCATGAGAAAGTCCTGATATTCTTAATAAATCTGCAAATGTCTTTGGCTTTGTATCTAGAAGCATTTGCCTTACAAATTTTGTACCAAATTCTGGTATACCTAGTGTACCTGTTTCACAGCCTATTTGTTCTGGTGTTACTCCTAGCACTTTAGGCGACTCAAATAATGACATAGTATCTTTATCTCCCAATGAAACACTTTGAGGATTAACCCCTGTTAAATCATATAACATTCTAATAACAGTAGGGTCGTCGTGTCCTAGTAAATCTAATTTTAGCAGACGGCCACTAATAGAATGATAATCAAAATGAGTTGTAGTAATCGTAGAATTCATATCATTTGCAGGTCTTTGTATAGGACAAAACTCATAAATATCGTGGTCACTTGGTACAACCATAAGACCACCAGGATGTTGTCCTGTTGTTCTTTTAATTCCTGTACACCCTTGCACCAAACGATTGATTTCTGCATTATGAGCTGTTACTTCTTTTCCATCAAAATATTTTTTTACAAAACCATATGCTGTTTTTTCTGCTAATGTACCTATTGTACCAGCTTTAAAAACGTGGCCTGTACCAAATAATTCTTCTGTATAAGCGTGTGCTGTTTGCTGATATTCTCCCGAAAAATTTAAGTCAATATCAGGTTCTTTATCTCCATCAAATCCCAAAAATGTTTCAAAAGGAATATCGTGCCCTTCTTTATTGAGTAATGTGCCACAAACAGGACAATTTTTGTCTGGCATATCACAGCCACTACCTTCCTCCATAGCTGCTGCTTTGACAACATCAGAAGTAAAGTCAGAATATTTACACTTTGGACAAACATAATGTGGGGGTAATGAATTTACTTCTGTAATACCTGCCATATTTGCTACAAAAGAAGAACCAACAGAACCACGAGAACCTACTAAATAGCCATCTGCAACAGATTTCCAAACTAATTTTTGTGCAATAATATACAATACAGAAAAACCATTTTTAATAATAGAATTTAATTCTTTATCCAATCTTTGTTGTACAATTTCTGGTAAAGGGTCACCATATATTGATATTGCTTTTTCCATTGTAATTTGTTTTAGCTGTTCCTCCGCTCCGTCAATTTTAGGTGGAAATGTTTCATCTGGTATTGGTTTTATTTTTTCAATACTATCTGCAATTTTATTTGTATTTGTTATTACAATTTCTTGTGCTTTTTCTTCTCCTAAATATTGAAATTCTGTGAGCATTTCTTCTGTTGTTCTATAATATAATGGAGGCTGATTTTCTGCATCTGAAAAACCTTCTGCTGTCATAATGACTTTTCTATATACTGCATCTTCTGGGTCTATAAAATGTGCATCACAAGTTGCTACTACTAATTTATTGTACTGTTCTCCCAAGTGCACAATTTTTCTATTAAAATCTTTAATATCTTCTACAGAATGAACTGCATCTATTTTTTGAGAGGCAACCATAAAATGATTATTTCCTAAAGGTTGTATCTCCAAATAATCATAAAAATTTACAATTTCTTCAATATATTCTTTGGGTTTATTGTCAAGCAATGCTCTATATAATTCACCTGCTTCACAAGCACTTCCTATCATAAGCCCTTCTTTTAATTTCAAATATTCACTTTTAGGAATACGTGGTCGTCTAAAATAATAATCAATATGTGCCTTTGATACCAATTCGTATAAATTTCTTAATCCTGTATAGTTTTTTACCAATATAACAGCGTGATATGGCTTCAATTTATTATAATTAACTGTTCGACTTGCCAAAACATTAATTTCATCAATATTTGTAATACCTTTTTGTTCTAGCATAGCAACCAATTTTATAAATATTTCTGCAGTCGCTTCTGCATCATTTACTGCTCTATGATGCCCTTCTAATGAAACTCCTAAATGCTCTGCAACAATATCTAATTTATGTTTCTTTAACTCTGGTAAAAGTGTTCTGGATAACTCCACAGTATCTAAAACAGTATTGTCTACAGAAGACATATGTAATGCTTCTGCATTATTTCTAATAAACCCTACGTCAAAACCTGCATTGTGTGCTACAAGTACACCATTTCCACAAAATTTCAAAAATTGAGGCAATACTTTATCAATAGTAGGAGCATCTTTTAACATATCATCAGTAATATTTGTTAGTTTTACAATTTCTTCACTCAAACGCTTTTTAGGATTTACAAATGTACTAAAACGTTCTATTATTTTCCCGTTTTCTACTTTTACTGCACCAATTTCAGTAATTTTGTCATTTTCTTTAGAAAGGCCTGTTGTTTCTATGTCAAACACAATAAATGTATCATACAAGCTTTGTCCTTTTGGACACATCACAACATTACCTAAATCATCTATCAAATAAGCTTCTACACCATAAATTACTTTTAAATCTGTACCATTTGCTGCATTCATAGCATCTGGAAATGCCTGTACCACACCATGGTCTGTAATAGCAATGGCTTTATGTCCCCATTCTATTGCCCTTTTTATATAAGTTTTTACATTTGTTACACCGTCCATACTACTCATTTGTGTGTGTAAATGTAATTCTACTCTTTTTTGTTCTGCATTATCTTTTCTTTTTGGAGGTGGTTGTGCAAGCATAATATTTTTTGCCATAATGTTAATTTCTTTGGCATATTTATCAAACTGCACATCTCCTTGCACACGCACATAGCTGCCACCTTTTATAAATGCTTTTAATTCCTTTTCGAAAATATTCTTTTTTACAAAAAATTTTACAGTAGTAGAGTCTGATAAATCTGTAATATCAAATGAAACAATATACTTTTCACCTTTGATTTCTCTTGTTTCTATATGAAATAAATTGCCTTCAATAATTACTTTTTCACCTTCTATTTTACTGTCATATATTTTTGAAACAGCACCGTTAAATTCTTTGCCAAAAAGAACGCCTTTCATAATACTTTCAGAAACTGCTTCTGTTTGTTGCGTATCACGTATTTTTTCTACTTCTGCTTGTTTTGCACTAATCTGTGCTATCATTTCATTTTGTTTAGAAATTTGTCTTTGTGAAAACTCTTCTTTTTCTTGTTCAGAAATATGCACATCTTTAAACATTACACGAAACTGTAATGCTGTTTGTTGTTGTAAACATTGTTGTATTTTTTCTTCCATACCCTTTTTATACATATAATATGCTGTATTATTTTTTACATAAATCAGCAACTTTTTTTGTTGCAGTTCCCAATAAGCCTCTTTCATAATACCTTTACAAATAGGGCTTTGTGATGAAATTTCACAAACTACATTTTCCCAATATTTTTCAATAATTTCTTTTTCTGAAAATTTTTCTTTTACATTAAAAAAGGGACTAATATTTACTCCTTTTACACCTGGAATTTGATTTAATAACTCATTTTGAAGCTGTTGTAATATGGTATATCCAAGTATCTCCTCTGAAACTAAATGTACTTCTAAATTTTTTTGCTTTTTGTGTACAATTACATTTTCTACAACACTATTACAAAAAGCTTTTTTTACTGCTTCAGAAAGAGATATTTTTTCAAAAACAGTAGCAAATGCTTTCGTTGTCACAAAACTCCTCCTTTATTTACTAAATATTTTTTTAAATATTACATTATTTCTATTTCTTTCATTAGCTGTTCTACTAATTCATTTTCTGGTATTTTTTTAATAATTTTTCCTTTTTTAAAAAGAAGACCTTCTCCCTTTCCTCCTGCAATACCAATATCTGCTTCTCTTGCTTCTCCTGGCCCATTCACAACACAACCCATAACTGCTACTTTTAATTTTTTATCCAAATTTTTACATTTTTGTTCTACTTCATTCGCAATGGAAATTAAATCAATTTGTGTTCTGCCACAAGTTGGGCAAGAAATTAATTCAATTCCCTTTTCCAGCATACCAACACTTTTTAATATTTCTTTTGCTGCTTTTATTTCTTCTACAGGATTTCCAGTTAATGAAACTCTTATAGTGTCACCAATGCCCTGCAACAATATTGCTCCAATTCCTACAGCAGATTTTATAGTACCACTATACACAGTGCCTGCCTCTGTAATTCCTACGTGTATAGGATAATCAACTTTTTCAGAAAGTAATGTATATGCTTGTACACTAAAAGGCACATTTGATGCTTTTATAGATACTACAATATCATAAAATTGATATTTTTCTAATATTCTAATATGGCGTAATGCACTTTCTACCAGTCCCTCTGGTGTAACACCACCATATTTTTGTATTAAATCCTTTTCTAAAGAACCACTATTTACACCAATTCGTATAGGTATTTGTTTCTGTTTTGCCTTTTCTACTACTGCCTGTATACGGCTTTCCTCTCCAATATTGCCAGGATTAATACGTACTTTATCAACTCCTAAATCCATTACTTTTAATGCTAATTTATAATCAAAATGAATATCTGCTACAAGAGGAATAGAAATTCTTTTTTTTATTTCTCCTATCGCCTTTGCTGCTGTCATATCAGGTACAGCTACTCTTACTATTTCACAGCCTGCCTGTTCTAATTCTAATATTTGTTTTACTGTTTTTTCTACATCTCTTGTATCTGTATTACACATAGACTGTATTACAACAGGATAATTTCCTCCCATCATAACATTACCTACTTTTACTGTTCTTGTTTGTTTTCGTTTTATTTCACTCATTGTAGCACACCTCTCTTTAAACAAAAAAACACTTGCAGCCATTTACAATATGGGCAAGCATTTTTTTCATATTATCCAACAAAAATTTTTGTAACATCATTATACATAATAAACATCATAAAAAGCATAAGACAAACAAATCCTGCAAAATGTACTTTACCCTCCACTTCAGGATTAACAGGTTTTCTGCGTATTGCTTCTAATATCAAAAATAATAAACGTCCTCCGTCCATAGCTGGTATTGGAAACAAATTTAACACACCTAAATTTGCACTTAATACTGCACCAATATACAATATATTTTGTATTGCTGCACCTATGCTATATTTTATACCTGCTTTATAGCTATCTCCTACTATTTGAAAAATACCTATAGGGCCTGAAATTTCTTCTCTAGAAGCGTGAAATGTAAATACTTTTGCCAATCCCATAGCAGTATATCTTATATAAAACACCATAGTATCAAAACTATAGTGAATTGTATCCCATATACCCGCTTTTTCATAATTTGTTTGTTGTTTTGAAAAAATTCCTTGCTTAATGAGAGGAGAAAAGCCAATTAAATACCTTCCTGTTTCGTCTGCTTTTGGCAATATTGTTGTTGTAATTTTTTCGCCATCACGACGTACTTCTAATTCTATCGCTTCTCCTCTATTTTCTGCCATAATCATTTGCAAATCATCATAAATATAAATATTTTTATGATTGATTTTTGTAATAATATCTCCTATTTGTAAACCTGCTTGCTGTGCTGGATATCCTTCTGAAAGTGATGTTATTTCAGGTGTTATAACAGCAGTAGTAGAAACAATACAAATCACTAACAGCATCGCTAATACAAAATTCATAAAAGGACCTGCAAATACAACAGCCATTCTTGCCCAAACACTTTTTTCAGAAAAACTTCTTTCTGCAATTTCTCCTGTTGTATCGTCTCCCATCATACGACAGAAGCCACCTATTGGCAACGCTCTTAAAGAATATAAAGTTTCACCTATTTGTTTTGATGCAATCGTTGGTCCCATACCCACAGCAAACTCTTCCACTAATATGCCGCTTTTTTTTGCTACAATAAAGTGTCCAAATTCATGTATTATTACAATAACACTTAACACAATAATAGATATAATAATAGACATCATATTTTTTGCCGCCTACCTTCCTATATACTGTTTTCTTCTGTAAAATTTCTTGCCCATCTGTCTGCAGCAAGTAAATCTCCTAATGTATAGTTTTCTTTTACAGTATATGCGTTCATTGTCTGTTCTATTAGCAAAGGAATATCTAAAAAACCTATTTTTTTCTCTATAAATTTTTGTACTGCTACCTCATTTGCACTATTTAAAACAGCTGGCATAGTTCCCCCTATTTCCAGTGCTTTATATGCTAATGATAAACATTGAAATGTTTCAAAATCTGGTTTTTCAAATGTCAAACAATTTCTTTTTGTAAAATCTATTTTAGGATAGTTATTTTTTGTCCTTTCTGGATAAGTTAAAGCATATTGTATAGGTACTTTCATATCTGGTTCGCCCATTTGTGCAATAATTGCACTATCTTCATATTCTACAGCAGAATGAATAACACTTTGAGGATGTATTAAAACTTCAATTTGATTTGTTTCTACACCAAAAAGCCATTTTGCTTCCATCATTTCAAGACCTTTGTTCATTAATGTAGCAGAGTCTATTGTGATTTTTTTGCCCATATTCCAATTTGGGTGCTTTAAAGCATCTTCTACTGTTACATTTTTTAATTCTTCTCTTGTTTTTCCCCTAAAAGGTCCTCCAGAAGCAGTCAACAATATTCTTCTCACAGCATTTGGTTTATTTCCCTGCAAACACTGAAAAATTGCAGAATGTTCACTATCTACAGGATACAGTGTTACATTTTTATTTTTAATTTCATCCATAACAAGCTGTCCTGCTGAAACAAGTGTTTCTTTATTGGCTAAAGCAATATCTTTACTATGTCGTATTGCCTCAAATGTTGGTTGAATACCTACATTGCCTACTACAGATGTTACAACCATATCTATCTCTTTCATAGAAGCAATTTCCATAAGCCCTTCCATTCCCCAGAGCACTGTAACAGGCTCTCCTGCTAATCTTTCTCTTAATTGCAATGCTCTGCCTATATCCATCATAGCAATTTTAGAAGGACGATATGTATAATATTGTTGTTCCATCAATTTTACATTTTGATTGCCAGTTAAGCCAGCAACTTTTATATTCCCCAAGTGTTTCACAACTTCTAGTGTCTGTGTTCCTATAGAACCAGTAGACCCTAATATGCTTATGGTCCTCAAAATATCATCTCCAAGCTTTATAATTCTACACGTATTAAAAACATCATAATATAGTATACAACAGGTGCTGTCAAAAGTACACTGTCAAATCTGTCTAATATTCCACCGTGTCCAGGTATCAATTTTCCAAAATCTTTTATACCTGTATATCTTTTCATAGCAGATGCTGCCAAATCCCCAATTTGTGACAACATAGAACCAAAAATACCCGTTAAACCACAAAGAAGAAATACATTAACTTCTTCTAAAGGGAATTTTTTTTCTATAAACCAGCCGTACAAAAGCGCTAACATTGTTGCTGTTACAACACCTCCAACTGACCCTTCTACTGTTTTTTTAGGACTTAATGTAGGGATTAATTTATGCTTGCCAACAGTAACACCTGTAAAATATGCACCTGTATCACACCCCCATGCGGAAATGAACGCAAGCCATATAAATATATTTCCATAAGTATAAGAACGAATTAAAAATATATGAGATAAAAGAAACATAACATAAAAAAAACCAAAAAAACTCAACATTCCTTCTTCTGCATTTGTTTTTTCGTGAAAAAGAACAATGTAAATCAGTAATACCAATAAAAACAAAGAAACAAATATATTAAACATATTCTGCATATTAATAATTTTATCAATAAAAATCATATAAATTACAGCAAAAAAATAGCCAATATATTGCACTCCTTTATTTTTTAAAGAAAAGGCATTATAAAATTCGTGCATACCAATTAAGCCTGCTAATAATATCACAGCCTGCAAGGGTATTCCACCATATATTACAAAAAAAATCAGTACGGGCAAACCAACAACACTTGAAAGAATTCTAATTGCCATATTGTTTCCCTCCTCCTGCTATTTTCTGCCTCCAAAACGTCTTTCTCTATTTTGGTATTGGTAAATAGATTGTTTTAAATCATATTCCGTAAAATCAGGCCACAGTTTATCTGAAAAACTTAACTCTGAATAAGCAATTTGCCAAAGCAAAAAATTGCTAATACGTTCTTCTCCACTTGTTCTAATAAGAAGCTCTGGGTCTGGTATTTCTTTTGTATCAAGATACTGCTCTAGTTCTTTCTCTCCAATTTCTTCTGCTTTGTATTTTCCTTCTGCAACATCTTTACTTACTTTTCTAATTGCTCTCAACAATTCATCTCTACCACCATAATTTAATGCAATATGAAGACTCATTCCTTTTTTTTCTTTTGTTAATTGCTCTAATTGTATAATCTGTTGTTGTATGTCATTATCTAAACGAGTAATATCCCCTATAATATGAACACGAACATTATCTTTTTTTGCTCTATCAATATAATTTTTTAAATACTCTCTAAGCAAATCCATAATTCCCTTGATTTCTTCTTCAGACCTTTTCCAATTTTCAGTAGAAAAAGCATATACTGTTAAATGTTCTATCCCTAAATTTATTGCAGCTTGTGAAATATTTTCAAGTGTTTTTGCTCCTGCTTTATGCCCTGCTTTTCTAGGTAATGCTCTTTTTGCTGCCCATCTACCATTACCGTCCATAATAATAGCAATATGTTTTGGCATATTTTTTTCATCTAATTTTAATTCTTCTTTATTATTATTTATAAAAGGAAACATAACTTTTCTCCTTAAAATCTTTTAGAAAATAATACAGCAAGGACAGAAAAGCATTGCTTCCTGTCCTTTATATCATTATTATTTTATACAGACAATATATCTTTACATTTTGTTTCGCATTTTGTATCAATTTCTCCTACATATTTATCTGTCATTCTTTGTATTTTTTCTTCTAAATCTTTTAATTCATCTTCTGGAATTTCTTTTTTCTTTTCCATTTTTTTAAAAGTATCAATCGCATCTCTACGGATATTACGTAATGCTACTTTTGCACTTTCTGCTTTTTTCTTTACATCTTTTGTCAATTCTTTTCTGCGTTCTTCTGTCAACTCTGGAAATACTAAACGAATGACTTTACCATCATTATTAGGATTGATGCCTAAATCAGAAGCAGAAATTGCTTTTGAAATTGCTTTGAGCATAGAAGCATCCCAAGGTTGAATTTGAATTAATCTTGCTTCTGGTATTGTAATATTTCCTACTTGATTAATAGGTGTTTGTGCTCCATAATAGTCTACTGTAATTTTGTCTAAAACGTGAGGATTTGCACGTCCTGCTCTAATAGTAATATATTCTCCCTCAAGTGATGCTAATGTTTTTTTCATTTTGTCTTCATAAACAGTTGTGTCTATTGCCATAATTATTCCTCCTACTTTTCACATTGCTCATACTGTTACAATTGTACCAATTTTTTCACCGCTAACTGCTCTAATAATACTATCTGTTTCATTCAGACCAAATATTACAACTGCAATTTTTCTTTCAAAACAAAGATTTGCTGCTGCCATATCAATGACTTTTAAATTATTTTTTACAATATCTTCTGATTTGATACAGTCAATTTTTTTTGCATTTTTATTAACGGCAGGGTCACTATCATACACACCATCAACATTTTTTGCAAAAAACAAGCCGTCTGCATCTAATTCTGCGCCTCTCAAAGCTGTAATTGTATCTGTAGAAAAGAATGGGTGTCCTAAACCGCCAGCAAATATGACTACTTGTCCTTTTTGTAAATGTGCTAAAGCACTTTCTTTTGAAAAAAGTTCTGTCATTGTACCAACTGCAAAAGGTGTTTGTACTACTGCATTAACACCTACTTGCCTCAGTGCATCTGCTACATAAATCGCATTCATCACCGTTGCCAACATACCAATTTGGTCTGCTTTTGTTCTGTCCATTTGAGAGTCTGCACTTCTTCCACGCCAAAAATTACCCCCGCCAATCACTAGGCTAACTTGTGTGCCTTTTTGTAAAATCACTTTTATTTGTCTTACAAGCTCGTCTACAACAGGCTGAAAAAATGTTACTCCTTGTTGTTCTCCTGATAAAGCTTCTCCACTGATTTTTAATACAATTCTTTTATACATTGCAACAGCTCCCTTCTTTACTAATGTACCACACAACTATTTAAAATGCTATATTTTTTTCATAATCTGTCAAAATTCTTATAAAATATCCCAAAAAAAGGAAACACGCACAGGCAATGTTTCCTTTTCTTTTGTTTCTTTACAATAAAATAAATATTATTGTATTTGTTTTGCTACTTCAGCAGCAAAATCTTCTTCTTTTTTTGCAAGACCTTCGCCTGTTTCGAAACGAACATAACGTGTAATTGTAATGTCAGCACCAACTTCTTTTGCAACACTATTAATATATTGTTGTACTGTCATATCACCATCTTTTACATAAGCCTGTTCTACTAAACAGATTTCTTTTAATTCTTTTTTCAATCTACCTTCAATCATTTTTGCAATAATATTATCAGGTTTAGATGCGTTTTTAGGGTCTTCTTTTGCTTGTACTGTTAAAATTTCTGTTTCTTTATCAATAAATTCTTGTGGAACATCTTTTGTTGCAATGAATTGTGGGTTTAATGCTGCAATTTGCATAGCAATGTTTTTACCTAATTCTTCCAAAGCATCTACTTCTTTTTCACAAGCCAACTCAATCATAACGCCAATTCTTCCGCCGCCGTGAATATAAGAAACTAATTTGCCTGCATTCTCTCTTGTATATCTTTCAAAACGTCTGATATTCAAATTTTCGCCAATTACAGCAACTTGTTGACTCAATTCTTCTTTTACTGTAAATTGTGGGTCATCTTGCCATGTTTCAGCAAAAAAAGCATCCATATCTGCTGCATTTGATTTTGTAACTTGTTTTGCAACAGCATCAACATAATCACGGAATTTTTGATTTTTTGCAACAAAGTCTGTTTCAGAGTTTACTTCTACAATCGCACCAACTTTATTATCATCAGACAAGTGTATTGCAACAATACCTTCTGCTGCAATTCTTCCTGCTTTTTTTGCAGATGCTGCAAGACCTTTTTCTCTTAATACTTCTACTGCTTTATCCATATCATTATTTGTTTCTTCTAATGCTTTTTTGCAGTCCATCATACCTGCACCTGTCATTTCTCTCAGTTCTTTTACTTTTTTCATATCTACTGCCATAATTTCAAAACCTCCATATTTTATTGTATGTGGATACTTATTTTCTCAAAAAAACCTCAGCCCAATGAGCAGGCTGAGGCTTGGGCATACTGCCTTATATTATGCTTCTTCTTCTATTTCTGCTTCTTCTGGTTCCATACCAGCCATTTCTTCACCTTGTTTAGACTCAATAACAGCATCTGCTATTTTGGAAGCAATTAGTTTTACTGCTCTAATTGCATCATCATTTCCTGGAATAACAAAATCAACTTCTTCAGGGTCACAGTTTGTATCAACAATAGCCACAATAGGAATACCTAATGTATGTGCTTCTTGAATAGCAATTCTTTCTTTTCTTGGGTCAACAATAAACATAACATCTGGTACTCTTGTCATTTCTTTAATACCACCCAAGTTATTCTCTAATTTTTCTTTTTCATGAAGTAATGCAGCAACTTCTTTTTTTGTTAATACATCAAATGTACCATCTTCTTGCATTTCTTCCAATTCTTTTAATCTAGCAATTCTTGTTTTAATTGTGCTGAAGTTTGTAAGCATACCACCTAACCATCTTTGATTTACATAGTACATACCACATCTTTCAGCTTCTTCTTTAATAGAGTCTTGTGCTTGTTTTTTTGTACCAACAAAAAGAATTTCTCCGCCTTCTTTTATAATATCGCTTACTGCTGTGTATGCTTCATCTACTTTTTTTACTGTTTTTTGCAAGTCTATGATATAAATACCATTTCTTTCAGCAAAAATATATTCTGCCATTTTAGGGTTCCATCTTCTGGTCTGATGACCAAAGTGTACACCAGCCTCTAATAATTGTTTCATAGAAATTACGCTCATTTTATTTACCTCCTTGGTTAGTCCGCCCCATTTTCCATTTTTCTGAACGACTTTAAAAAGCACCAGTTCAGCGTATGAAAATAGGTGAGTTATATTTTTTACCTTGTGCATTATATCATAGCTTAAAAAATATTACAACTACTTTAAAACAAAATTTGTAAATTTTTTATTCTTCATTAAATAAAGAAGCCATACTATAATAAATATAATATGACTTCTTTGATTTTTCAAAATTTATTTATTTTTATTCTTCTTCTTTCTTTTGTTCTTGTATATAGCCACATTGTATATTAGAGCAAACAATTTTAGTATTTTTCTTTCCTTTTTCTTCCATATAACTACCACAGCGAGGACATTTTTCTCCTGTTGGTTTATTCCAAGACATAAAATTACATTCTGGATTGTTTTCACAGCCAAAATATTTTCTTCCTTTTTTTGTCTTTTTGATAAGTATTTTTCCACCACATTCGGGACAAGCTACCCCTGCCTCCTCATAAAATGCTTTTGCATTATGACATTCTGGAAAGCCAGGACAAGCAATAAATTTTCCATAACGACCATATTTTATTACCATATTTCTGCCGCATTTTTCACATATAATATCTGTTACTTCATCTTTAATATCTACTTTTTCCAGTTTTTCTGCTGCATCAAGCAATTCTTTATGAAAAGGTGGATAAAATTCTCTTATAATTTGTTTCCATTCTCCTTTTCCTTCTTCTACTTTATCTAATTTGTCCTCCATTGTTGCAGTAAAATGAATGTCAACAATATCTGAAAAATAATTTTTCATAATATCATTTACAATTTCGCCCAATTCTGTTGGAAAAAGATTTTTATTTTCTTTTGTCACATAATTTCTTGCTTGTATTGTTGTTAGTGTAGGAGCATAGGTACTAGGACGTCCCACTCCTATCTCTTCTAATGTTTTTACAAGAGAAGCATCTGTAAATCTTGGAGGAGGCTGTGTAAAATGTTGTATATCTTCAATTTCTTTTTGTTGCAATATTTGTTCCTTTTCTAAATTTACAATTTTTTCTGTTTCTTCTTTACTATAATTATAAACTTTTAAAAATCCCTCAAATTTTAATACAGAGCCACCTGTTCTAAACTGATATTTATCACATTTTATTTTCACAGACAATGTATCATATACAGCAGGGCTCATTTGACTCGCTATAAACCTTTCCCAAATCAATTTATACAGCTTATACTGGTCTTTTGACAAAGAGTCTTTTATACTTTCTGGTGTACGAGAAGCACTTGTTGGTCGTATTGCTTCGTGAGCATCTTGTGTTTTTCCTTTTGATTTATATACTGCCCTTTCAGGATTTACATACTCTTTACCATATGTTTCATCAATAAACTGTACTGCTTGTTCATAGGCTTCATCAGAAATACGAAAAGAGTCTGTTCTAATATAAGAAACAATACCAATTGTTCCTTCTCCTTTTATATCAACACCTTCATATAACTGCTGTGCTATAATCATAGTCTTTTGTGTTGTCATATTCAAATGTTTACTTGCTTCTTGTTGTAATGTACTTGTTGTAAAAGGTGCAACTGGTTTTTTTATTCTTGTTCCCTTTTTGACATCTGTTACAACAAATTCTTTCTGTTTGACTTGTTCTATAATTGTATTCGTTTCTGCTTCATTATGCAATTCTATTTTTTCTTTTTCTGTACCATAAAATTTTGCTTTTATATCATTATTATATTCATCTATTAAATGTGCTGTAATTGTCCAATATTCTTCTGGTATAAAACTATTTATTTCTTCTTCTCTGTCACAAATCATTCTTAATGCAACAGACTGCACACGACCAGCACTCAATCTTCCTTTTACCTTTTGCCAAAGTAAATCGCTTATACTATATCCTACTACTCTATCAAGTATTCTTCTTGCTTGTTGTGCATTTACCAAATCCATATCAATTTCTCTTGCTTCTGAAATGGATTTTTTTACTGCATTTTTTGTAATTTCATTAAATGTAATACGACTAATCGGTTTTTCTTTTAAATTTAAAGCGTGAAGTAAATGCCAGCTAATTGCTTCTCCTTCTCTATCAGGGTCTGTTGCTAAATAAACTTTATCTGCTGATTTTGCCTCTTTTCTTAACTGACTGAGTAATTCTCCTTTTCCTCTTATTGTAATATATTTGGGCTCATAATCATTTTCTATGTCAATGCCAAGCTGACTTTTAGGCAAATCTCTTACGTGACCCATAGATGCCTCTATTTTATAAGTGTTTCCCAAAAATTTTTTAATTGTTTTTGCTTTTGCAGGTGACTCTACAATGACCAGATGTTTTTTGTCTTCTTTTGTCTTTTTTGATTTTTTCACTTCTTTTTTTACTGACATCAATAACACCTCTCAATATTTTCTAATATAACCTAATTGAGGTAATTTCCGTATTTTTCCCATAATTTCTAGTAATGTTAACGAATATTGTACTTCCTGTATATTTCTGTTTAGTTTTCTGCTTATGGTTTCCACATCAATCGCCTCTTGCCCAATACAATCATAGACTTCTTTTTCTTCTTTTTCCATACTTTCTGACATCTGCTGTTGAAACTGTTGTTTCTCTTTTTCAGAAAAAGCAATACCTAATGCTATTAAAACATCTTCAAATTCTGTAATAATAGGACAACCTTGCTTAATTAAATTGTTTGTACCTTCACTTAAAGCACTTGTTACATTTCCTGGCACTACAAAAACTTCTCTGCCATTATTGAGTGCTTGGTCTGCTGTAATTAATGTTCCACTTCTTTTACCTGCTTCTACCACAATCGTAATAGGAGATAATCCACTAATAATACGATTTCTTTTAGGAAAATTTTGAGGATAAACTGGTGTTTGAGGTGGATATTCTGATATGACACATCCATTGCATATAATACGCTCCATAAGTTCTCTATGTTCCGCTGGATAACAAATATCTACTCCTGTTCCTAATACAGCAATGGTTTGTCCTCCACCGTCTAATGCTCCTGTATGTGCTATTCCATCAATACCTGTTGCCATACCGCTTACAATAGTGATATTTGCCTTTGCCAAATCACTTGCTAATTTATGTGTTACAGATGCACCATAATGGGAACATCTTCTTGCTCCTACAATACTTACTTTATCAATATTATCATCTGGCAGATATCCTTTCATATAAAAGCCAATAGGTGGGTCATATATTTGTTTTAATAAATAAGGATATTGTTCATTTTTAATAGAAATAAAGCGAATTTCTTTTTCCTCTAATTCTTCTATCCATTTGTCTAGTTGTTCTTCCTTTTTTGCTTCTTTTATTTTTTGGCAATAAATAGTGCCCATTCCCTTTACCTCTTTCAAATCACGAAAAGAAGCTTTCCAAATATTCTCTGCTGTGCCAAAATAATCTAACAACAGCATTGCTTTATGAACACCAATAGAGGGTATACGAGAAAGCCACATCATATAATATTCTTCCATATGTTTCGCCTCCTCTCCAAAATATAGCGTCATAAATAAAATCCGAAATCTATCCTATCATAAAACCTTTTTGAAATAAATTCAATATAAATTTTTTGAAAATTATATTTTGTATGAAAAAAGGACTGTTTTTTCACAGTCCTAAATCCTCAAAATATAGCTTTTGCCTTATATCGCAATTTCTCTCCATACAAAACTTTCCACAATATTTTTAGCAACTTCTTCTACATTTTCTGTTCCTTTTTCTCCAAAATCTGTTGTTTGTACTACAATATGAGCTTTTTCTCCTATAATATAACGTTGTATTGTTTTTACAGGTGGGTCATTTTGTTCATCATTTACTTCAATACAAAATACAGTATATCCATTTTTAGAAGTATATTCTTCTGTTACTAAATTATGATACAGTTCTTGTTTTAATTCCAATTTTAATTGATATAATATCGCAGAAATTAATATATTATATTCTTCTTTCTTATATTGATTTTGACGATATTCTACAGAAATATTTGTTGTTTTATTTGTAATTTCTTCTCCTTTTTTGGTATAAAAAGCACTTTCATCATCAGAATAATTTTCCAAAAATACCCAATCTTCATATACATCATAAGTTCCAAATATTTTTTCTTGTTTAAAAACAGAAGGAATAACACTATCATCTTCTGCTGACTGTTGTTGCATCTGTTGCTGCTGTTCTACAGGTTCTGTTTCCTCTTTTGCACACCCTTCTATTAAAAAAAGTAACATAATACAAAATAACATATTTATTCTCTTTTTCATATGTTTCCTCCCACATCTCCCTATTTTCATTATCATAACATATCCTATCAAAAATCACCATAGATATGTTTTGTTTTTGTTGAAAAATCATAAAATTGCTGTTATTATGAAAAAAATAGTATAATACTGTTTGAAAAGGGAGGAATGAAAATGCTTTCAAAAATAATTAGTAGTGGAATATTGGGTATTGATGGGTATCTTATAGATGTAGAAGTAGATTTGAGCAGTGGTTTGCCTGCTTTTGACTTAGTGGGACTGCCTGACTCTGCTGTAAAAGAAGCTCGTGAACGTGTCAGAACCGCTATTAAAAATTCTGGTTTTATATTTCCTGTAAAAAGAATTACAGTCAATTTAGCACCTGCTCATATGAAAAAAGAAGGAGCTGCTTTCGATTTACCTATTGCTATAGGTGTTTTATGTTGTATGGAACTATTTTCTCCTTCTGCTACTGAAAATACATTAGTATTAGGAGAGCTATCTTTAGATGGTTCTGTGCGTCCTGTAAAAGGTGTACTGTCTATGGTGCATCACGCAAAAGAAAAAGGAATTTCTCGTTGTATTGTTCCCATTGAAAATGCAGAAGAAGCTGCTCTTGTGAAAGGAATAGAAGTATATCCTATTACAAATTTAAACGATGTTATTGCCTTTTTACAGAAAAAGAAACAAATTTCTCCTTTTATTGTTGATTTTCATTCTCTTTTTTCAAAAGATATAGAACAAAACACTTTTTTAGACTTTTCTGATGTAAAAGGACAAGAAAATGCCAAAAGGGCATTAGAAATTGCTGCTAGTGGTATGCATAACGCATTATTAATAGGCCCTCCCGGAACTGGTAAAACAATGCTTGCTAAAAGACTTTCTACCATATTACCTGACTTAACTTTTGAAGAAAGTATTGAAATTACAAAAATATATAGTGTAGCTGGATTACTACCTTCTCAAAACACTTTAATTCGTCAAAGACCTTTCCGTTCTCCTCATCACACAATTTCTCCCTCTGCATTAACAGGAGGTGGAAGAATACCACGTCCGGGAGAAATATCACTAGCACATAATGGTGTGTTATTTTTAGACGAATTACCTGAATTTCAGAGAGGTGCTTTAGAAATTATGCGTCAGCCTTTAGAAGATGCTAAAGTAACAATTGCTCGTGTTAGCGGAACATTGACTTATCCTTCTAATTTTATGTTAATTGCTGCTATGAACCCTTGTCCTTGTGGTTATTTAGGCGACAGTAATCGCTGTCACTGTTCTTTAAATGAAATTACAAAATATCACAATAAAATCAGCGGTCCACTTCTTGATCGCATTGATTTAATGGTAGAACTACCTGCACTTTCTTATCAATCATTAGAGCAAAACTCTCACGGAGAAAGTTCTACACAAATAAAACAAAGAGTATTACAATCGCAACAAATACAATTAGAAAGATACAAAAATGAAAAATTCTTTTTTAATTCTCAACTTAGTGCAGCACAAATTGAACACTATTGTCCATTGGGTCAAAAAGAAAAAACACTATTACAAGCTGCATTTGACCGTATGAATTTTAGTGCTAGAGCATACCACAAAATATTAAAAGTTGCTCGTACTGTTGCTGATTTAGAAGGCTGTAAAGACATCAATACAAAACATATTGCAGAAGTAATACAATATCGTAGTTTGGACAGAAAATATAAAATGTAGCCTAAAAAATAAACAGTGGCAAAATTACCACTGTTTTTTTATTTTTCATGATATAGGCAAAACAAAACTATTTACAAATTTATCGTAACAACTTTCACATATATCAAAATCATCTTTTCTACCATCTTTTTGTGAAAAATATCCCCATTGTTTTTCTATATGCAAATGGTCAGAAAAATAACCTTGTTCTTTTTTAATTTCTTTTCCACAACAATTACAAAGGACTTTTTCCACTTTTTCACTATTTTTTGTTACAGTTTCATACATTCTCATTACTCAGTCCCCCTTATCTGTTTGTTGTTTATTTTATTACTATTTGTTTTATTGTAGTGTAACATAGCTTTTTTACTTTTGCACTATTAAAACATTGGTACATCTGTTAAAATAAACATAGCAATCACAAAAGGAATGATATTATGAACAATACTATGAAACATTGTACGATTTGCCCCAGAAATTGTGGTGCAAATCGATATGAAGGAGAAAAAGGATATTGTAATGCAGGCTTTTTACCAAAGTGTGCTTTAGCTTCTATACACCATTGGGAAGAACCCCCTATTAGCGGCAGTAAAGGCTCTGGTACCATATTTTTTTCTCATTGTAATTTAAACTGTGTTTTTTGTCAAAATTATACTATCAGTGAACAAGCATTTGGAAAAGAAATTACAATAGAACATTTATCAAATATTTTTTTATCACAACAAAAAAAAGGAGTACATAACATCAATTTAGTTTCTCCTACTCATTTTATACCTCAAATAAAACAGGCATTGTTATTGGCAAAACAAAGAGGTCTTTCTATTCCTATTGTATATAATACTAATGCTTATGAAAAAGTAGAAAGTCTAAAATTGTTAGAAGGAATTATTGATATTTACTTGCCTGATTTTAAATATATTTCTCCAGACTTTAGCAAGCGTTATTCCCTTGCACATAACTATGCTGATTATGCCAAAAAAGCAATACTAGAAATGAAAAGACAACAGCCTAATATGATATTTGATACAAATGGTATATTGCAAAAAGGAATTATCATACGTCACTTAGTATTGCCTAATTGCTACAAAGATAGTTTTGACATATTAAAATGGATAAAACAAAATATAGGACAAGATACTTATATTTCTTTATTAAATCAATATACTCCTATGCATAAAGCATTACAATATAAAGAAATTTCACGGAAACTTACTACGCTAGAATATCAAAAAGTAGTAAACTATTTTTTTGAAATAGGTTTAAAAAACGGTTTTATGCAAAATAAACATTCTGCGACTTCTAATTACACTCCTATATTTGATTTATCTGGTTTATCATAAACAATGATATTGATAAAAATACTACAATATTGTATAATAAAAATAATTTTATTAATATATTACATAGAAAAGAGGGATTGTATTTATGGTAAGAAAAGAAACGATTGTAGAAGTAGAAGGGCTTCGTGGTGGAAAAGGTTCTGCAGAAATACATCATATTTTGAGTAAAGAGGAATTAATGGGACACGGAAAAATGTATGCTCGTGTTATACTTCGTCCCCACAGCAGTATAGGCTGGCATCAGCACGTTGGCGACACAGAACCTTATTTAATATTAAAGGGAGAAGGCGTTTTTATTGACAACGACCAATCTAAAACTGTTGTAAAAGCGGGAGATGTTTGTGTTATTAATGTAGGGGAATGGCATTCTTTAGAAAATAACACAAACCAAGAATTAGAAATTATGGCACTTGTAATAAACGAAGAAGTAAAATAATATTACATTAAATCATGTTACTTTTGTAGCATGATTTTTTTATATAAGAAAAGCACCTTTTGTCCTTTTGTTCAATATAATAGATTAAACGAAAAAAGGAGGTATTCACTATGTCTTCTATGGTAGAATTAAAAAATATAACAATTAGCTATCATAGCATATCTGGTGAAACAAATGCCGTTTCTGATTTAAGCTTTTCTGTAGAGCAAGGAGAATTTGTTTGTATTGTTGGGCCAAGTGGCTGCGGAAAATCTTCTATATTATCTATGTTAGCTGGACTAATAAAGCCTTCTAGTGGTTCATTCCACATTCATTCTAAAACAAATATTGGTTATATGCTTCAAAAAGATTATTTATTAGAATGGCGTAATATACGTAGTAATGCCTGTCTAGGGCTTGAAATTCAAAACAAATTAACGTCTGAAAACATACAAAGAGTAGATGAGCTTTTAGAACTTTATGGTCTTGGTGATTTCAAAAGTCATATGCCTTACCAACTTTCTGGTGGTATGAGGCAAAGAGCTGCTTTGATACGTACATTAGCTGTTCAGCCTGACGTATTGCTACTTGATGAACCATTTTCTGCATTAGATTATCAGACAAGACTTTATGTTTCTGATGAAATTGGCACGATTATTAGAAAAGAGAAAAAAACAGCTATACTTGTTTCTCATGATATTTCAGAAGCAATTAGTCTTTCTGATAGAGTTATTGTACTTTCTCACCGCCCTGCCACATTAAAATCTATACACAATATCAATTTAAGCATAGACGAAAGGACTCCTATGAGAGCAAGAGAAGCACCAGAATTCAAAGACTATTTCAATCAAATTTGGAAGGAGTTGGACGTTCATGTATCATAAAAAAAATACTATATCTGCTCAGCAATTACAATATTTAAAAAAGGTAAAAAAGAGAAAAGTTCTTGTATGTAGTACACAAATATTTTTACTGATTGCTTTTTTTGCCATATGGGAAATAGCTGCACAATGTAATTGGATTGACCCATTTTTATTCAGTCAACCTAGTAGAATGATTTCTGCAATAGCAGATATGGCAAAAACGGGCATACTTTGGAAACATATAGGAATTACATTATATGAAACAGTTGTTGGTTTTGTACTAGGTACGATATTTGGCACACTTATCGCTATACTTCTTTGGTGGAACAATTTTATATCTGATGTTACAGAGCCTTATCTTGTTGTATTAAATTCTCTGCCTAAAACAGCACTTGCTCCTATTATCATAGTATGGCTTGGCAACAATATGACATCTATTATAGCGACAGCACTTATGACTTCTATTGTAGTAACAATTATGACTGTATTAAATGGTTTTCTGCATATAGATAGTGATAAAATAAAACTAATACAAACATTCGGAGGAACAAAAAAACAAGTTTTAACAAAAGTAATATTACCTGCTAGCATTCCTACAATTATTAGTGCTTTAAAAATCAATGTTGGGCTTTCCTTTGTAGGTGTAATAGTAGGTGAATTTTTAGTTGCACAGTCAGGTTTAGGTTATCTGATTGTATATGGTTCACAAATATTTATATGTGTTCTCATACAGATACTTTTTCAGTCAAATAACTTTACTAACAGTAAAATTAGGTGCTATAATAGGATTTTTTTCGCATTATAACGCATATTATATAGCATAATGTAAAAAACATCATTTTTATTTTATTTTGTTTATACGGCTTAATTTTGCCTTATACAACCATTGTCATTATTGATATAAATGTAAAGAAGGTAGTCTTTCGACTACCTTCTTTTTTGTGTTTAGTTACAACCGCAACTATTGTTGTTGTTGTTGCAGCCGCAGCTATTATTGTTATTGTTGTTGCAACCACAGCTGTTATTGTTGTTACAACCGCAGCTATTGTTATTATTGTTGCAGCCACAGCTTTGGCTGTTCCAATAATCATACCAAGCGTCTAAATAAGCACTGCCACAGCAGCCTCCACAATCGCAGCCACAGCCGCAACCTCCACAACCACAGTTATTACATCCATTACATCCACACATTTTTTTGTTCCCCTTTCAAATTTGATTTATAGTACATACTATGCTAGTACCAAAAAAATGTGCATAAATGGGAAAAAAATTTTTTTATAAAACGAGCATTGCCATATGAGCAAGTGTATTACTTTCTGTCTCATTAAGATGTTTTTCCATTTCTTTCGTACGTTCTTCATTATGAAACATTGTTCTAGCTATTTGTACGACATAATATATAAAATCTTCTTTTGTACTATCTTTTTTCAGACAGCAAGTTAATGTAAACAAAAACACACTATATGTTACAGCCATAGCACAATAATTTTTCCATATTCCTCCTGGAATTCGAAAAGGACATCTTGCTGTTAAAAATCCTTCTATCATAACATTTTCTATCCAATACTCTCTACCTTTTAAAAACTCCTTAAACTCTTGTATTGCTTCACTATATTTTTTATTATCAAATTCTATTTTCACTTGTACTTCATTTTCTTTTAATTTTTCTACATCATCAACCATTGCACTTCTTTTTAATTGAATTCTATTTTCGACAATATCTTTAAATTTTGATACATTTTCGGTAGGATTTAAAAAATAAGAAGTCAGTACTTGCATAGCTCTTATATAGCCATCTCTATTTATATTTTGAAATATTTTACTATAAACATCTTTATTTTTTATATCATTAAAATCTGTTATAAATCCTTGAATATATTCTTTTAATTTATATTGCTGTCCTTTTTTATTCATTTCATCCATTTTTTTCATAGCAAGTCCCAATACAACCATTCTTTCTCCAAAATCATATTCTCTATTTTGAAGTACACCTAATATAAGCATTTTTATGTCTGTCCAATAATGAAATATAGGGTCTTTTTTTAAAAATTCTTTTGGTACTGTTGTGGAAGAAATTCTTTCTACTTCAGTTATTTCTGTTTGTTTTACTTCTAATAATATTCCTTCTTTTTCTTCTATTAAAAGGTTAATCACTTCTTCGCAACCTATTGATAAAAATCGCTCATATTTATCTATATAACGTGTACAAAATCTTGGAAATACTTTACAAACCAGTCCCATATTTTCAGGTCCTACTTCTGTATACATTTTACACAGTCCATTTTCATTTAAAAATTTACATCGTTCTTCTTCATCAAATTTAATGGTATAATAATCACTTCCTTTTTGTATATTAAAAGCATTTTGAAATATTTCTTTAAATTCTTCTGATTTCATTTTTCTTTTAATATTTCTAAATTCTTCTTTTGTAAAATTAATAGTCCAAGTATTACAACAACAATTATTTTTACATTTACTGCCTATACATTCGAATTTATCATAAAAACTTGGCTGTAATACAATATGCTTCATACAATCTCAACCCCCTATTATTTTAACAACACTTTACAGAAGTGAGGTATTCCCTCACTTCCTTTTTTATGAAATAAAAAAGGCTGGCAAAATGCCAGCCTCTATATAGTTTTGATATATTATTGTAATAATTGAAGAACGCCTTGTGGCAACTGATTTGCTTGAGCCAACATAGCTTGAGAAGACTGAACAAGAATATTGTTCTTTGTATATTGCATCATTTCTTTTGCCATGTCTGTATCTCTGATACGGCTTTCTGCATCTGTCAAGTTTTCTGTTGTTGTTTCCAAGTTGTTCAATGTATGGTCTAATCTGTTTTGAGTAGCACCTAATTTTGCTCTTACTTTAGAAACAGTGTCAATAGCATCTTTAATTTTGGTAATACCTTGTGCTGCACTTGCTTCTGTAGAAACATTGATTGTGCTTACACCCAATGCAGCGGAATGACAATCTTGTATACTTACACTTACTCTGTTGTATTCATCTGCTGTATCACCAATCTGAAGACTTAAGCCACCACCTTGTGCTTTACCTTGTGAAGAAATACCTAATGTTTCAGCAAAACGGTCAGTTGATGTTTTATCAGAAAAACCGATTGTTGCATCAGTACCATTTACAATTTCTAATCTGCCATCAGTTGTAAAGTTTACAGTAATATCAGCAGCTGTTAATTTGTCATCTGTACCTACTGCAGTATTGTAGTTGGCTATTGTAGCTTGTATAGCAGTTTGTAATGCAGCTGCAACTGCACTTCCAGTCGCACCATCTGCTAAACCAGCACCAGACATATCAACTTCATAATCAGTACCATTGATATTCATATAGAATTTACCGTTTGCTCCAGAAGCACCATTTACTTTATCTGTTGCCTCTACTGCAGTATTTGCTGTTGCTCCAAACACTTTTGTAAAAATACCATCTGATGTAGCATTAGTGGTTGTCTCTGAATTAGCTGTACCATTACCCATAAAAAGCAAACTACCTGTACCATCTTTGGCATTACTTTCTATTGTAAATGCACCATTTTTTCCACTTACAGTAACACTAGATGTAGAACCTGCATCTGCTAATGCTTTATTAATAGTATCTTGTAATATTTTTGCTGCTTCTTCGTTTGCAGTTTTACTACCTGCTACTGTAGGATCTGTCCAATCTCTATTCAGCTTTGCTTTATCGTCAGAACTTAACTGACTCCAGTCAATTGTTACTTGTGTATCATCTACAACAATTGTTTCTTTTTCAAATTTCAAATTAGTACCACTAAGGTCAGCTGCACCTGTAGTCATTTTTGGAGGAGTAAATGTACCAATTACACCACCTACTAAATTACCACCTGTTGAGCCACCGCCGCTTAAGTTACCATTTAACAAGTCGATACCATTAAAATTTGTAGAGTCTGCAATTCTATCAATTTCATCTTGCAGTTCTTGAATTTCGTTTTGATATTTTTCTCTGTTGCTGTCGGAGTATGTTCCGTTTGATGCCAATGTAGAAAGTTCTACCATTCTGTTTAACATAGAGTGAACTTCTGTCAAAGCACCCTCCGCTGTTTGAACCAATGAAATACCATCTTTCGCATTCTGTTGGCAAGCTTCCAAACCTGTAATTTGAGCTCTCATTTTTTCGGAAATAGCCAAACCTGCTGCATTGTCAGCTGCACTATTGATTTTGTAACCAGATGACAATTTTTTCAAGTTTGCTGCTACGTTTTTGTTGTTTGTTCCTAATCTGTTATAAGAGTTTAAAGCTGGAATATTATGTTGTACTATCATAAATACTACCTCCTTGAATTTTGACGGGGAGTATCCTTTCTCCCCCACCTTTGATTAATATTTTTACTCTGAGTAAAATCATATGCAGTCTGACACACTCATTGTTTTACAAAGAGTATGCCTCTTATCGTCCTAATGCCCTTGTGCGTACAATACAATCTGGTATAGCGTGATGTTTTTCGTAGTTTTCCCCTCGTTCAATTTTGATTTCTTTTGGTGCTTCAATCGCTAAACGAAGTGAACCATCTATTGACACCACTTCCACAATGATATTGCCATTTATGACGATATATTCTCCGGGATTCCTTCCAAGTGATAGCATTTTAAACAACCTCCTTGTCAATTTAATTTTACTCTGTGTAAATATAGTAATACTGTTTGTAAAATTTGTCAAGTGTTTTTTTACAAAAAGTCAAAAAATTTTACTTCTAGTCTGTTACCCTTTTCCCTTTTACAAAGTAAAGTTATGTTGTGGGGTGATATTATGGATTGCAAAGAAATGGGCAGTAGAATAAAAAAGGCTAGACTTAGCCAAAATTTAACACAGGAACAACTTGCGGAATTACTTGATATTTCTGTATCTTATGTCAGTTTAATTGAACGTGGCAGCCGCAATGCTACTGTGGAAACCCTCCTTGCTATTGCCGACGTGCTCCATGTTTCTGTCACTTCTCTTTTACAAGATAGTGGCGATTTGGATCGCGACGAGGAGCAAAGCAACATTTGGAACGAATTGACCAAAAATAGAACGGCGGAAGAAAAAGATATGATTTTACAGACAGTCAAAACGATTGTTACTTTTTTAGACCGCCAAAAAAAATAAGAACCCCTAGGAATGTTTTTACATTCCTTTTTTTCGCTGAACTTTTAGCCAGAAAGGCAAATCTTTTTATTGTCTTTTCTGCATTGCTTCCATAGTTTTATCTTATTTTTTATCTGTTCTGTCTAAAAGTGATTTTGTTTTGTTTTTAGAGAGAGGAGCATTTTTTTATGGATAAAAAACAACAACTGATGGAACAGAATTTAAACGCTTTTTTGGAAAACTATATTTCTGATTTATTACTATATTATGCGAAAAATGATGAGCAGCTTGCTACATTACTTTCACAAAAAAAAGAACTTACTGCTCAAATGAAAAATATAGGAACACCTTTTTTTGAATATGATGATATTCAAAATACAATACTACATACTATAGCAGAACTTTTTTACAGAAATGGTTTTTCAGATGCGATTGCTCTACATAAAAAGTTAAAATAAATTTTTCTATTTGCCCTCGACAAATGATTTTTAATTTGCTATAATAATATAAATTATTTTTCGGCTAAAGGAGGGGATTTTATGAATATTTCATTATTAGATATGTCACCAGCTTATTCTGTTTCAACACAGTTTTACCCTGTTGAAAATTTTTCACAACCTACTCAAAAAGACAATGTGCAAAATCAATATGGCAATACAGATGATACTTCACCTGTTGCACAAAATAACAAGCCTTTTGATACATTAGAACTTTCTAACACTTCCCCTAAAAAAGACGAAAATGACCTTTCTAATGAGGAGTGTCAAACTTGCAAAAATCGCAAATATCAAGATGGTTCTAATGACCCTAGTGTTTCATTTAAAATGCCTACTGCAATATCACCCGACAGAGCGGCGGCAGCAGTACGCAATCACGAAATGGAACACGTTTTTCACGAACAGGCAAATGCCAAAAGAGAAGACAGAGAAGTAGTTTCTCAGTCTGTTATATACAAAACAGATATTTGCCCAGAATGTCACAGAGTATACATTTCTGGCGGTGAAACACGTACTGTAACAAGGGGAAAGCAGGAATACGACACTACTACAGACCCACAGCAACAAAAAGGAAAATTTTTTGATGCTGTTGCTTAATTTTGTCCGTTCTCCTTATTAACATATATATTTTGAAAAGGCAAGCTTTGCTAACTTGCCTTTTTTTATACACAAATAAAAAACACCGTTTTTTATTAAAAAACAGTGCCGTTTTATTATGCTATATATGGGGGAGTAGCATAAATTTTCTTTCTCAAAAAGTATACCTTTTGGGACAATTTTTTATACGATGAAAAAGATACCAATTTTATAAATCTTTACTTATTCACTATAACATAATTTGTTTGATTTGTCCAATAAAAATTTTTTAAAATTTTACTATATATAAAAAGCATATATTCCCAAAATATAATGCCTTTTGGGAATATCATTACTTTTTATTATTCTTTTACAAACTCAACAATTACTTTTGTTTTTGTTTCTTCTAAAAATATCTTTCTCATATCACATTTTAATGTAACTCCCATATCAGTTAATGTATCTCCTAATGCTGCTAACGTCTGTGCTACATCTGCAATATTTGCATTTTCTCCCATATGTCCTATACGAATAACTTTTCCTGCAAGTTCCCCAAAACAACCCGAAATCATAATATGAAAACGTTTTGTCATAATATCTAAAAGTATTTTAGCAGAAATCCCTTCAGGTAATACGATTGCAGTTACTGTATCAGAATATCCATTTTTAATATATTGTTTTAATCCTGCTGCTTCCACTGCCTTTCTTGTTGCTTGTGCTATGGTTTGATGTCTTAGAAATAATTCTTTATCTTTTAAAATATTTTCTAATGCTGTACCAAATCCATATATATCACTAATAGGCATAGTATAAGGAAACCATTTCTTTTCATAATATCCTACATAAGACAATATATTTGCATAAAAAGAGGCTATCGGTGTTTTTCTGTTCTGCATTACTTCTATTGCTTTATCACTTACTCCTAAAAATGTAAGTCCAATCGGTGCAGAAAGTGCTTTTTGAGAGCCTCCACAAAGTATATCAATTTGTGCTTTTCCTACATCTAATGGTACACCAAAAGACGCTGAAACACTATCTACTACAGTTAATATACCATACTGTTTTAGCACAGGACAAATTGCTTCTACATCATTAAGCATACCACTTGGTGTATCACAATGCACAACAGTTGCATATTTAAAATTATTATCTTTTTTTAAATATTCTTCTAACTGATTTACATTTATTGGCTCTTTATCATCTACAGTATAAAGTATTGGTTCTCCTCCATATATTTTTACAAAATCTGCAAATCCTTTCCCAAATATACCATTATCTATTACAAGAACTCTATCTCCTACTTCTGTTAATGAAGCACAAGCTGCCTCTAATCCAAGTATACCTTCTCCACTTAATAAATAAAATGTATTTTTTGTATGAAAAAAATCTGCTAATTTATCACAAATTTGTTTATAATATTCGCAAAATGAAATATCTTCATCTGGATTTGTTGTGACAGTACTTCTAGCCAAACGTACATTCTCTCTCACTTGTGTTGGCCCTGCTGTCATCAATGTAATATGGTTCATATTTCAAAACCTCCTATTTGTTTTAATATTGTTTTTCTTAGTGCGGTGATAATGGGGATTACAATGATACCTGCTGTTACAACTTGTATGATATTTCCTGTGATTGATGTAATTGGTGCTATCCAGTTTCTATATATTATTGCTTCTGCAATATAATATCCTATAATTTTAATCAATAATGCCACAACAACTGCAACAGTATGCCAAACTACCGTTCGTTTTTCTGAAATTTTACCTGTTACATAACCCATAATTCCTACAATTACAAATGTAAAAGGTGCCCACGCTGTCCAGCCAGAAAGCAAATCAAAAAGCCCCATACCAAAAGCCCCTGCAATCGCTCCTGTTTTTTTGCCAAATATCATTGCAGCCAAAAATAATGGTACATTTCCTAAATGGATTAGTCCTCCATTCGCCATAGGTAAACGAATATTGATAAATGCTGTTGCAACAAATGTTAATGCAATACACATAGCATTAATAGTTAATTTTTTAGTAGTTGTCATTTTTATTGCTGTACTATTCATTTTTTACACTCCTTTTGTAATGTATTTTTATTCCTTTTTTTGTTTTGATAAGTAGCTACTCAATCTATTATATTTGAATTCTATTTTATCAAAACAAATAAATTTGAAAATACTAATTTTAAAATTAATGATAGCTTTTATTCTACTTTTCAAAATTGTACCCATACAATTCTATGCCATATACTTACAATATAATTTAAAAAATTCCTTGTTTTCACAAGGAATTCTTTATCATTTTTTATTATGGCGTGAATTTATTTTACAATACTGTCTATTACTCTATTACTATCATTTTGCTTTATAAATCATACTATATTCTTGTTCTCCTGTTTCTTTTTGAATACTTTGCTCTTGTATTACAAATCCTATATTTTGATAAAAAGCAACTGCATTACTATTTTTAGCATAAACACACAATGATAATGTATCAAAATATTGTTTTACTTCTTCTATCAATGCCTTTCCTATTCCCATACGTTGAAACTCTTTTTTTACAAAAAGTCCTTGTATAAAACCATCATAAACACCTAAAAATCCTTTTATATTTTGTTCTCCATAGCAAAATATCATAGCATCAGGCAATGCCTGTTTTACAAATTCTATGTGACTTTTCCAATATTGTTCTGCTATAAAATGATGAGCTTGTATATTGGTTTCTAACCATATTTTTACCAATTCTTCTAAATGTTCGTAAACAAATTCTTTTTTAATAAGCATATGTCATTATTACTCCTGCTGTAATTTCTATATCTTCATAGCGTATATTTGCTCCACCATCTTCTGATTGTGCTGCTGTATCCGCTACTCCAAAAGCCATACTTTTCGTATTATTTACTGCTCTTTCTTTTTCATAAGAATTATAGCTTGACACTTCTTCTACAGAAATACAGCCCCCCAATGTTAAGCCTAAAGCCTCTGCTAATGCTGCTGCACTAGAAGACGCATTTTTCACTGCTGCCTGTAAAGCCTGTTTATAATATTGATTTGGGTCAGAAATAGAGAAAGAAATAGAACCTACATTTGTTACACCTGCTTTTGTTGCAGCATCAATATATTTTCCAACATTATCGACATCATTTATTTTTACTAAAAAGCGATTATATGCCCTATATCCATCTTCTTCCCATTTATTTTTTTGTTCATCATATACTTGTTCTGCATCAATAGAATAGTATTGTGTAATTATATTTTCATCTCTTACTCCTAATGCTTTCATTGCTTTTGTTACTTTTTCTGTTATTTCTGTATTTTTTTTCTGTGCTTGCTCTGCTGTTTTTTCTTTTGTTTCTACTGTAAAATAAATACTTGCTACATCTGGTTTTGCTGTTACAACGCCCTTTCCATTGACTTCTATTGTTCTTTGTGTTGTTTGTACTGTTTCTGCTGCAAATGCAGTTACACTTGTTATACTTGCTACACTTACTGCCATTGTCATTGCTGTTATCATACTAACTAATTTCTTCATAAATAAAAACCTCCTTTTATTCTACAAATGTAATAGAAATTGTTGCAAAATCTGCTGTTTTTTGTAATTCTTCTAAAGCCTTTTCACATTCTTTTTGTGTTTTTCTTGCTTCTTGTGCTCTTCTTGGTTGTTCTTTCTGTACTGCTTGTTTTTCTGTTTGTTTTGCCTCATCTAATTGTTGTTGTATTTCTTTGTATTGTTTTCCTAAATCTTCTATAATTTCATTTTTATTGATTACTTCGCATTGCTGTGTTAACCAATTTATAACATTATTATATTCTGAAATAGGTATTTTTACTGTCATACTTCCTTCTGTGTAAGGTGCTTCTATTTCTCCTTTCAATGATTTTACTCTTTTTTCTATATTTTCTGCTATTTTTTGTTCATTTTTTGATTTTAAACTAATTTGTAACGATTTTGATTTCATATTTGTTGGAACACTTCTTCTAATCGTATTTGTTACAGCATCTTCTATGCTTTCCCCTTCATCACTTTGAGAAGATATTTCTTTTTCTTTTTTTTCTTCTTCTTCTGTACCTTCTCCTGCCACCATAGCTTGCATCATTACTCCTTGTTGACTATATTGTTCGCTATTTTCGTCATTATTTTCATCATCATTTGTATTGTCTTGCTGTACTGTTTCACTTTGTTGTGTTATTTCTTGTTGTCCTTGTTCTGTTTGCTGCTGTTCTCCCTCCTCACTATATTCTGTACTGCCTGTTGCTAAATTTGGTGTTGCTGGCAATGCTTTTGCTGTTTCAGGTGCATTTATACTTCTTGTTTGTGTAATCGTAGGTGAAATTTGTTGTTGGTCTATGTTTGTTTGTTCATCTATTTGCTTTATATCTGTTTCTGTTTGTTGCAACTTCATAGAAGCCATTTCTGGTATTTGTACATTTTCTGTAACATCTGTTTTATAATTAAAATATACTTTTGATGCACCTGCCAATATTAAAAAAGAAGCAGCAACTGCAACATATTTTTGCCAAGCAGTATTTTTTTTGTTTTTCAGAGGGGATACTTTTGTTTTTGCTTCTATTTCTTTGTTAATTGTTTCCATAATGTTTTGATGAAGTCCTTCAGGTACTTTTTCCATAGGTATTTCTAAAAGCATCTGTCTTAACTGCTGTGCTTGTTGTAATGCCTCTTTACATTCTGGACATTGTTTTATGTGTTTTAAAAATTCTTTCTCCTCTTTCCAGTCCAGTTGCCTGTCTATATAAAGAGAAATCTTTTCTTCTCTATTTTCACATTTCATATTGTATCCCCTCCTTTCTTATTTACTTTATTTATTTGACGAGGTTTTTTTACTAAAAGTTCCTTTTTGGCTAAAAATTCTTTTTTAAACTGCTCTCTTGCTCTTGCAATACGTGATTTCACTGTTCCCAAAGAAACAGACAAACATTCTGCAATTTCTCCATATGTCATATCTTCCATATCTCTCATTAATAACACTGCTTTATGTTCTGGTGATAAATTTTGTATCATATCTATTATTTGTAATTGTTTCTCTTTCTGTAAATAAACTTCTTCAGGTGTTTCTGTTGTATCTGTTACATTTTCTTTTTGATGCTGTGTTTGTTCTTCCCACGAAACAACTTCTTTTCCTTTCTTTTTTCTTAAAGCATCAATACAAGTATTTACTGCAATACGATATATCCAAGTAGAAAATGTGGATTTTTCATCAAATTTTTGTAAATTCCTATATACTTTAATAAAAATTTCTTGCGAAACATCTTTTGCTTCTTCTTCATTTTGCATCATACGATATGCTATATGGTATACTAAACTTTCATTTTCTTTTACTAACTTTTCCCACGCTCTTTTATTATTTTGTTTTGCTGCACTCAGCCATTCGGGTTGTTCTTTTTTCTCCTCCATAGTTTCGCCCCTTTTATTTTTATTTTTCCTCTCACAAAACTATAACAAAAAATGCAACACTTTGCACCTAAAAACAAAAAAAAATAACAAAAAAGCCGCTTTATTCAGCGGCAATTATTTCTTATTTTATAATTTAAGAAATCTCTTTATAAAAAGTTCCAAAAATAACATCTCTATTAATATCTTTCAATCTTTCTCCACGTATTGGATTTTGTCTATTTTTTTCAATACCTTCATTTATTTTATCTATATATTTATTTAAAAAAGGTTCATATGTTTTTTCTATTGCTTGCATTAAATTTTGGTTAATGTTCAAATTGTAAGAAATCTTTTTTGTTTCAACAAACTGTTGTGCAAATTTTTTGCCTATATCTGTATCATCTTTATTTCTATAGCCTGAATAAGAAGTCGTTTCTTTGATATAATTTTTCATAGTATCCACATAAATTCCTGCAAATTTCAAATCTTCCAAAGAATATTCACTATCAGAATATTCTCCTTTCTCACCAGTCACATTTCCCTCTAAATTATATTTGAAACGTTCAGAGAAATCTATATCAAATATTCCACTTGTATAGTTTTCTTTTTGAATACTTGAAGCATCATTTGTGATGCTTTTAGAAGCCTTTACATTTTTGAGAAGCTGTGCTGTCATAAAAGAAGTATCTTTATATAGCCATATATCTTCTTCATTTGAAATAGAAGCATAATTTTCATTTTGAGTAATATAGTTTTCGTATTCTGAAACCTTTTTGTCTATAATAGAACTCAAACTGTTTTTCATATCTTCTACAACACCAGTATGTCCTAAATTTTCAAAAAAACTGCTGACATCTTTAGAATAAGAATTGATTAAGCTATCTCTATCAGCATTATATATTTCATTGAGAATTTTCATATTTTTCTCTTTTTCTTCCCCTGTATATTGTGTTTCAATACGGTCTTTCAATACTGCATAACGGGCACACATATAATCCATATAATCTTCCAATTCGGCAGCACTTCCAGCACCTATTTGCATAGATACCCCGTCACTGCGTACTTCCCACCAATCAATATCATCACTCACACCATTTTCTGCCAATTCCTTTCTGAAATTCTCTAACTCTTCTTTTGTTATCGTTTCTTTTAAATTTGCTCTGCTAAATTGGTTCATACCAACTTCTACTATTTTCATAGTATAATTTTTTATTTCTTCTTCTGTAACATTATCATCTAATACATATTTGTCTGATGTAACACCCCAATACTGATAGCAATTTTTTTGATAATATTGATACATTAAAGCATCTTCTTCTGAATAGTTATATTGGTCTTGTAACCCTGACAATGTTTTATTCAATTTCAATACCATTTCTGGATCAACATCTTCTATTTTACTATATGAAATAGGTTCTTTTGTAAGAGGCGTCAGCCTATTTACGCCTTTATATGTTTCTGAATATATTATATTACTTTTTGATGAACGTGTAAAAGTATCTACATTTTTCATTTCTCTTATTTTGCTCTGATTTGTAATTTGTTGTAATTTAGATGTAGATTTTTGTTGATTTGATAAAAAATTTGTTTGTATATTTTGTTGAAATCCTATTCGTCCTATAAACATATTATTTTCCTCCCTTTTATATTTATTTTATTTGTATTAGTATAACTTAATTGTGTTATTATAATAAAATCCCCTTTCCACATTTATAATAAATTAAAACTATAACATACTTATATTTTTATATCGTCACTATTTTACTAAAACTTAACATTAAAACAAATTGTATTATTTTACTAAAATCGTTGTCTTAATAACTATAAATTCTATTTTGATTTTGTTATTTTGTAATAGAAAATTTTTTTCTCTTTATGCAATGATAAAAATACAATTTATTCCAAAAGGTATACCTTTTGGGAAAATATGCTTTTTATACATAGTGTGAATTTAAAAAAATTTTTATTAGACAAATCAAACAAATTATGTTATAGTAATTAAATAAAGATTTATAAAATTGGTATATTTTTCATTGTATAAAAAACTGTCTCAAAAGGTATACTATTTGATAATTTTCACATTATATAGTGGTTTATTTTTAATATTTTTTTCATTTCGATATTATTTCAATATGCTTGTTTATCAAAATAATATAAAAAGTCCCTTAAAAGAACATTCATTCTATTAAAAGACTTTTTCTATATTTTTTATTGGCAGATTATAAATATTGTTTATTATCAAGCACTTCTTTTACATCTGACACATTATTTACTAATGTACCAGCTTTTTCTGTATTGAGTAACTGTGCCGCTGCTTCTAATTCTGTTATAAGCTGTTGTGTCACATCTTCATCTGGTTTTTCATTTTCTACTGTTTCTAAATATTTCTCACAAGCATTTTTTAATTTTTCATTAGGTGTTCCTCCCGGAAATCCACAGAAAAAAAAGGCATCTACTTTAAATTTTTCATCTTTTACAATTTGTTTAATTTTAGAAATAACATATTCTTTTTTATCTAAATTATCTGACATAATAAAATACTTCCTTTCTTATTCTATATTTTTTCTTTTTTCCATAAAATCTATAAAACGATGTTCTATTTCTGAAATATCTGGTTGTTGCTCTATTTGTTTTCCTATTTCTGAAATTCCTTTTATTTTCATTTCTTTTTGATATTCTTTCAGTGTTTTAGGAACTTTCGATAATGTTTGAAACAAAGGGGCTTGCTCTATATGACCTGTAAAAGGCATAGGCAAATTATAATCTCTCACGTGCTGTATATAATGTTCTATACCCATTGTTCCATATACTCTGCACTGTTCTACTAAATCCAAATCCAATGTGATAACAGCAGCAGACTCTCTTTCTCCAGCCTCCCATAGTAAATTTCCCTGTGGGTCAATTACCATAGAATGTCCATACAAATGAGTACTATGATGAAATCCTACACCATTAGTAGAAACTAAAAAAGTTTGATTTTCTAATGCTCTCGCAAAGTGAATTGGTCTATTCAATAAATATAATTCTTGTGGGTCAAGTGTCAATTTTAAAAGCACTTCTGCTCCCATAAGTGCTTCATTTCTAGATATTTCTGGAAAATTCAAATCATAACAAATTTGTACTCCTATTTTTGTTCGTTTTTCTGGAATATCAAATACTACATATCTATTACCTGGCTCTACCATATCCTCTACTGGTCGCCAAGGCACCATTTTTCTATAACTATCTATGAGTTCCCCTTTAGGATTAAATATAGGTGCTGTATTATAATATTTTCCTTCTGGTAATTCATCACTTTTTTCGCAAAGTGTACCAGGTACCAAATAAATACCATATTTTTTGGCTATTTTTCCAAAATATTCTGTAATACTGCCCGGAATATACTCTGGTGTAAATGAAGAAATACTTTCTACTCCTACAATTAGCTCTGGTGTACGAAACCCACTCATCAAAGAAGCTACACTTTTTTCAATATATCCTAAATTTTCAGAAGTATATTGACTTACAGGCATCTGTATAATACCAACATTTAAAAACCTTCTCATATTATTTTTTTCACACCCTTTCACTGTAAAAAGACGAACGAAGTCAATCCGTTCGTCTATATTACAATATATTATATGTCTAAAATAATGAGTTATTTTAATTTATATTATTCGCCTGGATGTTTTCTGTCCATAAAAGAAGACTCTTGAGGACCTCTTTGGTCTTTTTTAGCAATATATAAACTTCCTGTTGCTCTACCACACAATACAGGAGGTTCGCAAGCTGTTGCTGCTGTGCCAGGTGTAGCTACGCCTGATAAATCAGCATCTGTTCTGTCTAATTGTGTAGCAACTTTCCATGCTTCGAATTTACAAGTATAAGATTGATTTCCTACTTTTTCAATCCAGCCATGATATTCCATAAAGTCACCTACATATACAGGTGCCAAAAATTCTACTTTTTCATAACCCAAGAATAAGCTGATATCGCCATCTACATAAACCATAAGTTCTGTACCAACATCACCCCATTGGTCAACAATTCTTGCACCATTTACCAAACCGCCTACATAATGTGCATCTTTTGCACTCATCATTAAATGATGTACTACTTTTTTGCCTATCATACTATTTTTCCTCCTTTAGTATCTCTTTATATTTCATATTCTATATTTAGCGAATAATTTCGCTTCATATCAATCTTCACAAACAACATTTTCTTTTATATCAATTTGATATGTAATGTCTAATTCTTCTGCCCATTTTAAATATTGTTCTACTTGTTCATCATTTAACATATCAGAAGAAATTAAACCTGTTTGTGTAATTTTATCATTTACAAACAATTTTGTAAATAAAAATGCACCTTGACCTGTCAAATACATTTCACCAGACATTTTTGCTTTATCATATGCTTCTACTAATCCTGGAGCAAATACGTGCAAATCTACCATAATATTTTTGCCGTCTTTTTGGCCATATGCTTCACAAACAAATGCCCCTTCATCTGAAATTAAACCTTCATCAATAATTTCTTTAATTACTTCTGGATCTTTTGGTGCTGCAGGAGTATGTTTCAAAATAACATCAAATGGCACTACTTTTCTACCATTAATTTCTTCCTCTTCATAAGAAAGCAAACCTGCTCTGTAAAGTGGTTCTGCAAAGCGAATACCCACTCCACCATATTTAAAATAAGCATTTTTACAATTTTTAAAATATTTTTCTCTATTAAATCCAACATAAACAGGCTCATCGTGTGCGTGCTCTACTAAAACAACTTCTTTATTTCCCATTTCAGGCCATATTCTTTTTACTGGTCTGCTAAAAGGTGTTGTTCTAATTTGTTTACAGTTTTCAAAAGCATAAGCATCTTCTGCCATATCACTTAAAGCAACCAATGGTGACCACCAATATGGTAAAAATCTTTTAGACTCTACACCTTCATAAACCATCATATTTATTGTATCACATTCGTCTAATTCATTTACTGCTTTTCTTGCCATAACACACATTACACCAGGTGCAGAACCTGTTCCAATAATTGCTGTTGTACCATTTTCAGCAAATCTCTTTCCATAATCATTATACATTACTTTAATACCTTCTAACCAACTATCTCTAGGGTTTGGGCAATCAACAATATTTTCACACGCTGCAAGGTCTTGATAATTTGCTTTTACACGAATAGCTGCTTCCAACACATTTACACCAAAATCTAATGGCATAACATTTACAATTAATTCACAGCCTTGTGCTGCTTCTACAATAGCATCAATACTTGATGCGTCCACTTGTTTTGGTGTACCTTTTTTCATCAGTTTACATACTGCTTCTGCTGCAGCAAGACTATAGTCTGCACAAATTATTTCTTCTATATTAGGTTCTTCATCTAATTTTCTACAAATTGTTGAACCTTGTGCACCACAACCACATACCATTACTTTTTTCATACAAACTCCTCCTTATCATATGATATTATATTATTTGCCATTATTGTTATATTATTTGTTGTCAAAATTTTTTGACATTACACTACATAGTTACTCTCTAGGCACAGCACCGTGAAATTCCTCTATCATTTTATCAAGATGCTTTCTTCTTCCTTCTTCTAATTCTTTTAGTTTTGGCTGTTCTGTTTTTTTGCCTATATATGCCATAATTACGCCTACAACAAGCAATACTATACCAATTATCAAACATACTTGAACCATTCCATCAAAATTACTGAAAAGTCCACTTTGATATTCTTCTAAATAGTATTCTGTTCCATATTCTCCTTCATAAAATCTAAAGAATAAAGCTGCTCCAACAGACAATGCACCAGAAAGTATCATATAAGCTCCCATATTCATCAAATCTCCTAAATCTAATTTTGTTTTTGGATTAAGAGGATAAAGTTCTGGTTCATCTAATACTCTGCCTTTATAAACCCACTTACAAAGTACATAAGATACTAATCCGCCTATAATAACAATAAATCCTGTTACAAAATAGTCTGTTCCATTTACATATATTGCAAATAAACTAACAAGTATTACACAAGCTGACAAAAACCATAATCCCAATTTTCCACCTGGCATTACAGTAAGACCCATTTTCCTTCTTGCTTCCACTGGATACAACTTTCTTATTTTTAATACACAAGCAACCAACATTAAATACAAATATAACTGTATTGGATTTGTTGCCATAACAAGCGTTGTAAAATCAAACTGACAAGTAAGAATTGTAAAAATTGCTAATAGTATAATAGATACTGTAGGAATTCCTCTTTTATCTACTTTTTTCATAATTGGTGGAAACATATGGTCATCTGCCATAACAAAAAATGCCCTAGAACCATGTGCTATATAAGAACAAAAAATAGAACAATTTGAAATAATTGCTACAATAATAAAGAGTACGCCTGCCCATGTACCAACGTGTTGTATTAATACATCTGCATAACCAACAGCACCACCACCAGACTCAATAGACCAAGCATTCCATGAACCAATTGCTGCCAATGCTGCTAATGTAGGAAGAATGTATGATAATGCAATGATAGGCTGAGATAATCTCATTGCCTTTGGAATAATCTGAGGATTATCCATTTCTCCAGCCATATTTGACATACATTCATAACCCATATACATCCATATAATAATCGCAACGCCTTCCCCTACGGAATGAAACAAGCCTTCTTCAGGATTAAAAAATGGTTGTATTGGATTGATATTCCAATTCATAAAACCAACTACTGCTACTGCTGTAAATGCAGCAACTACAAGTACAATAAAAAATGTTTCTAATCTTTCAAGCCAATCTAAACCAATAATATTAACAATAGTAAATATGACAACTACACCTATTTTTATTATATAAGTTCCCATTGGAGAAAGGTCAACCAACTTTGCAGCATAACCTGCAACCAATGCACAATACTCTGCTTGACAAAGCCATGTTGTGATTGCTGACCACAAACCTACTTGCCATCCCCAAAATTCGCCAAAAGCTTCTCTTCCCCATGAATAAACGCCTCCTTCTGTAGGAAATATAGAACCCAGTTCTCCTACCATTTCACAAATAGGAAACGACCATATAAATGGGAAAATAATCAACATTGCTATTGTAACACCTGGACCACTCGCTGCAATAGCTTCTTCAATACCAAAAGCACCCGCAGCAACAAATGAAAATATCAGTGCAACAACGCCTATTGTCGACATTTTAGATTTTTTTAATTCTTCCGTACTTTTTTGACTCATAAAATTCCCCCTTTTGACTTTATATCACAAAACGCAATAATTTATATATCATCAAAAGGTTCAGCTGCAGCTAACCTTTGTTAAAAAGGTAATCATTTATTACATTTCATTTTTTTCATAAGTATTTCTCAGCAATATCAAAAAAGTATAAAAAAAGACAGGGAAAATCTATTATCAACATAATAAACTTTCCCTGTCTTTTTGCCAGTTGGTTATCGCCTCATTGGCTCTATCTTTAAGATAGTCTTTCCAAGGTTCCGTCAAACAGTCATTTGCTTTACCTGTCAGTTTCACTAAAGTGATGTTAATACTTTAGCTTTCCGCTTCGGTCTTCTTTCATAAAGAATGTTTCAGACTGTCATCTTACGGGTTACATTTTCAATTTATGTCAATTCTGACTCATTATCTATCCATTCATTGTATTTATTATAATACAATAATGAATAAAAAAACAATGGTATTTTTGCACAAAAACATTATCATAATATTAGAATATTTTTACTATAAATATTAATAAAATTATTTTCAATACAAATACAATATCTATTTTAGTAAAATATAAAAATTATAATATCATATTTATTATTTATTTTTAATAATATAATAAATTGTATATTATATTTATATTTATATTTATTGTTTCATATTCTTTTTTAAATATTAATGAAAATAAATTATAGACGATAACATAATTGTATTAATATTTATTTTTATTATAAAGGAGTCAAAAAATGAATATATACTTTGAAACAATTACACCAAAAAACAGGCAATTTGTAGAAAATTTATGTTTATTTCCAGAACAAGTTAATTTTATAGAAAGTGTAGCAGATTGTTTAAAAGAAGCTGACGAAGTGCCTCAATGGAAACCTCTTGCTATTTATAATGAATGTAATTTAATCGGATTTGCTATGTATGGATATTTTAATGAGCCTTTACCCTATGGAGAGTTGTGGCTAGACCGCCTTCTTATTGACAAAAAATATCAAAAAAAAGGATATGGTAAAATGGCAATCTCTGCTTTAATACAAAAAATAATAAAAGAATATAATTGTAAAAAAATTTATTTGAGTGTGTATGATGTAAATAAAATTGCTATCCATATTTATCAAAAAATGGGCTTTTATTTTAATGGAAAGTATGATACCAAAGGCGAAAAAATAATGGTTTATGATGTTTGACAATCAAAATAATTTTATCTCTACAATGATAAAATCAAAAATGACATTTGATATCGTTTTCAGATGTCATTTTTTTATAAAAATAATTACTACATATAGATAGAAAAATAAAACTGTATAAAAACTATTTTATAATGATAGCACATTAACAATATCACTATATACAGAACTTCCATCAAGTATTGTTCCAAATGTATCAACCCATATTGGCACATATCCGCTTTTATTTGCTACCATATGAGAAGCAATATTTGTTGTAGAGTGGGAATAATTAAAATTTTTTTGAACCCCGCATAAACAGCGGATTTGAGAAAATTTTAAAGGACGTTTGATAACAATTTGATAACATTTGTAAAAAGGCATTTACTCATCAGCAAGTGAGTGGCTGGTGAGTGTCTATAAGAAAGAATAATTGGTCTTACCAAATAATTGTAATTAATTTGGTAAGACTTTTTTTGTTGTCAAAAGTTATTTTTCATTTTTTTCCATATTAGGATAATTGTAACGCCATTGGTCATATTGCTCTTTTGTGATTTCACCAGAAGCAAGTTTTGCCCTTTGCGATTGCCAAGCAGAAATCATATCAAACATGGAAAGGTAGGTTGTCCCTTTGCTTTTATCAAGGCGAATATAAAGTTCTCCATTGATTTCATCAGCGTATAGACCATAAATGTCTTCCATTGCAAAAAGTGTGTGCAGAAGTCCGATGTAGCTGTCAATATCAGGAACAGCAAGTGCTTGAGGAGATACCTCAAAAACTTCTGCAAGTGCGTTCAAATATTTTTCTTTGGGACTGCGAACACCTTTTTCATATTGAGCAATGCGGACATCTGCCTGCATGTCATTAAATCCTAGTAGCTTACCTAAATATTTTTGTGTAAAGCTATGTAATAATCTAAAATGGTGTATTCTTTCTCCGATTGCCATAATTCTATCTCCTAACAAATGTTGATAATTCAGTATAACATAAAAGTGTGGCAATAATCAATAAAAAAAATAATACAAAAAAGTATAGAAATCTTTGAAAATTACTTTACAAATACAAAAAAGTATAGTATCATATCATATCATTATACAAATTAGTATAGTGAATAGTAGTGAAAGGAATGCTGATAATGGAAAAAATGTTTTTAAAAGTATCCGATGTAATGAAAGTATTAGATGTTTCAGAGTCTTATGCTTATAAGCTAATACGCAAGCTAAACAAGGAACTGGAAAAGAAAGGCTGTTTTGTAATGGCTGGGCGTATTGACCGTCAATTTTTTTATGAACATTTTTATGGGACACAAAAAAGGAGGGATTAAATGTCAGTTTATAAAAATGAAAAAAATAATACTTGGTATGTTATGGTTCGCTACAATGACTGGAAAGGCGAACGTAAGCAAAAGTGTCAAAGAGGTTTTACTACCAAACAAGAAGCTCAAAATTGGGAGCGTCAGTTTCAGCTACAAAAGAAGGCTGATGCGAATATGACGTTAGAAAGTTTTTGCAAACTGTATGAAAAGGATATTCGTCCTCGTTTGAAGGAGAATACTTGGCTAACAAAAGAAAGTATTATACAAAGTAAGATATTGCCCTACTTGGGACAACGCAAACTGTCAGAAATTACAGCAAAAGATGTTATTGACTGGCAGAATGAAATGCGAAGTCAAAAAAAGAAAAACAGGAAAGGAAATTTCTCCTACTTAATTTAAAAACGATTCATGCACAGTTAAGTTCTATATTTAACCATGCTATCCGCTATTACGATTTAACAATCAATCCAACAAGGAAAGCAGGTACGATGGGCATGGAGGAAAGCAAGGAAATGTTATTCTGGACAAAAGAGGAATATTTAAAGTTTGCTGATGTCATGATGGATAAACCACTTTCATTTTACTCATTTGAAATGTTGTATTGGTGTGGTATTCGAGAGGGAGAATTGCTTGCTTTAACGCCTGCCGACTTTGATTTTGAAAACAGAACAATAACGATTAACAAATCTTATCAAAGACTGAGAGCAAAAGATGTTATTACTGTTCCGAAAACGAAAAAGAGTAATAGAGTGATTAAAATGCCACAGTTTTTAGCAGATGAAATGCAAAATTGTTTTAGAGGGTAAACCTAAACAATTAAGGGGAATTTTGGTATTGTAATTAAAACTACAGCAAGTTGTACTAATGATAAAAATGAAAATAGTAGTTTGTCATATCTTGTTGCTATTCTTCTAAACTGTTTTAATCGGTTGAAAAAGCGTTCTATTTGATTTCGATTTTTATAAATATCTTTATGATATTCTCTTTGCTCTTTTCTGTTTTTTCGTGGTGGTATCACACAAATAACTCTGTTTTTTTCAATATACTTTAGTATCTGTTCAGAATCAAATGTCTTATCTCCAATAACATATACTCCTTCGTGAATCGTATTGTGCAGTAACTTTTCAGCTTGTGTGCTATCATATACATTTCCACCTGTTATAAAAACACACATTGCTTTCCCATTTTCATCTGTTGCTACATGAATTTTACTGGTAAATTCTCCTCTTGATTTTCCTATTCCCTGCCCCAATCCCCCTTTTTTTTAACTCCAGCACTATGCTGATGTGCTTTGACATAAGTAGAATCTATTTGTATTTGAGAAGATTGTTCTGCATTTGCACAAAAATAATTAAAAATTTTCTCCATAATACCCTGTTGTGACCATTTTCTGAAATTGTTATAAACTGTGTGCCAAGAAGCATATTTTTCAAGGAGAGTACACCAAGGAGAACCTGTTCTTAATACCCAGATAATTGCATTGAGTAACTCTCTTGGATCACGTCTTGCTCTGCCACATTTTGAAGTTTTAGGAGGAAAAAACTGTTTGATTTGTTCCTATTGATAATCACTTCATTCCCATTTTTGCATCATAACAACCTACCTTTTTATATTTTTTATTGTTTAGTATACCCTATTTTTTTAGTTGTTATTTCTTGTAAAATTTGTTTAAGTATACTGCCTAGAATACCGTCACACTATCAGTTCTTTTGTTTTTTAATTAAATAACTCTAAAATCCAATAAAATCAAGGTTTTTATCAAATTTAAACCTATTCTTTTAAGATATTTGTGACGATATTTTTTATCTATTCCATACTATCTAAAATACCGTCACATCGTCACACTCATGATTTTTTTGTTATCTATATGCTTTAAAAACTTTATAAATTCAACGTTTTTAGCTGTTTTATATTCTTTTTGCATGACGATATTTATACAAAATATCGTCACACTTTTCATTTTTTCGTTAACGTCAATTTAATTTGTCTACCTGTCCTAGTTCGGCTTGCTTGATAGTAAATGCTAAATTCTTCCAACAATCTTTCTGCATTGACATTTAAACGTCTTGTTATAGCATTTGGAGAGATTTCTTTTGGTAATAAGGCAGCTAATTCTGAAGCCGTTCCAGTCCAGTCGGATTTATTTTTTGTTACCATTTCACCAACCATTTTTACTACTGGGTCAAGTGGTTCTTTGCAAAGTTCTGTTTCCATTTTAATAAACTTCCACAGGCATTTTTCTCTATCAAACTCCAAATAAATTTTTTGATATTGTTGGTCACGCTCAACAATATCAAGTATTCCTTTATTGTCAATTCGCTTTGTTTTTTGAAGTATAAACGCCCCATCAGCAGCCCCTAGCAAACCATTTGTGCCAGAAATCATATCAAAGCAGTCTTCTGACTGTAGCTTTCTGGTGTGATGCACAATGAGCATACAAATGTTATGTTTTTCACTAAATTGTTTCAACTTCATCACAATATCATAATCGTTTGAGTAATTATATCTATCACCATTGATTTCTCGTACCTTTTGCAAAGTGTCAATCATAATAGCTTTGTGTCAGGATGCTCTTTCATAAAATTGGTAAGTTGCTCCTCTAAACCCTCATTTAATGCCTTTGATTTTGTAGCAAAATGAAAATTTTGTGTACTTTCCATACCGAACATTCTTGATAATCTTTTTTGTATTCTAGCATAATCATCTTCCAATGCTAAGTACAAAACACTTCCTTGATTAACCTGATAATTCCACCATACTCACATGATAACCTAGTTGTGCCATCAAAAACGATTTGCCAATTTTAGGAGCATCCACAAAAAGGTATGTGCCATTATAAATCAGTTTGTCAACAACTGCTGCTTTTGGCGGATAAATCGTATCATACAATTCTTCCATTGTAATCGTTTCCAACACCCCCTGTTCAAAATTTTTTAAATTTTCTGTGGCTTGTAAATTGCTTTTTTGTTATTTTTCTGCTATACTTTTGTTAGTAATATTTGATTGTTCCTTGTCTGTGCTACCAGATGTAATAGGAACAATCTTTTCTTTTTTACTCATTGGTTTTCCTCCTTCATTCCTTGTAAAATTTGATTGATAAATTGAATTGTTGATGTTGTCACATCATCAATTTCATTTCCATTTGTTAATTTTTTCAGTTCTATGCAAAGCTGCTCCATTTGATTTTTCAGAGCCTTATATATTCTTGTATTGCCTACTACTACAATATCTTTACAAAGTAGTCTCTTAATAATATAATCTTGTTTTGTTAATCCAGATAGCGAAACTAGGTTATCTAACAATATTACTTCTTCTTTTGACATTCTAAATGAAACCGTTTTATTTCGCCATCTACCTTGTTTATCCAAATTTCTATTTAAAACGTTCTCCTCCTTCCAAATTTAATTTTTCTGCCATTTCTGTTTGCTATTACAAAATTAAATGATACTTGTGAGCATTTAGAGTCAAAAATGGAGAAATTTGAAAATCATAATCATGATAGTCATGTCAAAATCTGGGCTCATAATGATAAACAAGATGAACAGTTAGCAGAACACGAAAATAGAATTAGTTTAAAGGTATAGTATGAAAAAAATTAACTGGAAAGTAAGGGTAAAAAATCCGTATTTTTGATTTGGATTGGTGGCGATAGTGTTGGCGGCGGTTGGTGCAAAACCAGAAATGTTTACCAGTTGGGCAATACTAGCGGAGCAAGTGAAAAATCTTTTGAGCAATCCTTTTGCACTGGGTTGTGTTGTTGTGGCAGTTGTGGGCTATATCAATGACCCTATTACACAAGGCATTACAGATAGTAAACAGGCGTTGACTTACCAGAAACCAAAAAAAGATTGAGGTGATACATATGAAAGTCAAACAGATGTTAGCACACACAAGCAACTACACAAAAGGTAGAAAATCGTCTATACAGTTTATTGTAGTACATTATACGGCAAATAACGGTGACAAGGCAGAAGGCAATGGTAATTATTTTGCTCAACCAAATAGAAATGCTTCTGCTCATTATTTTGTAGATGAAAGTAATGTAGTACAAAGTATAAAAGATACGGATACCGCTTGGCATTGTGGAGCCAAAAGCTACAAACACACTATATGCAGAAATGATAACAGTATTGGTGTGGAGATATGTAGTGAAAAAGACCAAAATGGACAATATTACATAAATCAAGAAACACAATATACAGCGGTTGAACTAATAAAGGTGCTTATGGCAAAATACAGTGTACCTATAGAAAATATAATTAGACACTATGACGTAACAGGTAAAATGTGCCCAGAACCTTTTGTTAGAAATCAAGTGCAATGGTTAGACTTTAAAAAGAGGTTGAGTGAACAAAAGGAGGAAAATGTAAAAATGATATACAACTATATTGATGAAAATATGCCAGATTGGGCAAAGCCAACGGTACAAAAGTTGATTGACAAAGGTGCATTAAAAGGAAATGAAAAAGGGGAATTATTGTTAACAGATGCTATGTTGAGGATATTTGTTGTTTTTGATAGTGTTGGCTGTTTTGAGGAATATAATACTATAGAAGAGGTACCAGATTGGGCAAGACCTACTATACAAAAATTTGTAGATAGAGGTGCATTAAAAGGAAATGAAAAAGGCAAATTGATGTTAACAAATGCTATGTTGAGGATATTTGTTGCAAATGATAGAATGGGAATATATGACAAGATATAAAAAGCAGTAATGTTTTACTAATTTCTTAATGCTAGGAAAAAAGGAGTATATAAAGAATTGATTATAACAAACTTTTATTTGAAAAATATAAGAAATAATTTTTAACTGCCGTTTAACTGGTCTTTAACTATTGTTTAACTGTTTTTTTAAAATTAAAAAAATCTAAAAGAAAACGAGTGAAAAATATTTTATTTTTTGCTCGTTTTTTGTTTTATAAAATTGCCATTCTTTCTGCCCTTTTTTGCCATTCTTTTTGCCCCTTTACAACAATAGATGGTAACAAAAACCAAACAAGCTACATTACAGACGCATGGGGCAGAGTAGCAGAAACCATAAAAGCAGATGGAAGCAGAGAAAAATTTGATTATGACTATGCGGGAAATGTCACAGCGACAACAGACGGCAATGGAAACACAATACAATATCAATACAACAGTTTGAATAAACTGTCAAAAATCATTGACCAGCAGGGCATGGAAGAAATAATGTTATATGACATTTCTGGAAATCTATACTATAAAAAAGATAGAAATGGCAACGAATTAAAATATACTTATGATACAGATGACAATTTAATCAATGTGTCAAATGCCAGCAGACAATCAAAGGGTAGAAATCGTTTTATACAGCCAGATTTTTCAGAAAGCTATGAATATAATGCAGATGGCACGCTCAAAAAAGCAATATCAAAAGGTATTTTGTATACTTATCAGTATGACAAACAGGGCAGACAGATTGAAAAATGGCAAAACGGTAAAAAAGTGTTGCAGTATGCCTATGATAAAAATGGTAATATGGTTTGTCAAAAGGATATTTCTGGAAAACAGACAGCATATACATTTGATGATGTAGGCAGAATACAGACAGTAATAGATGACGGCGAAAAAGCAGTACAATATTACTACAATGACGATAGCACACTTCAAAAAATATGTTATGGAAATGGCATTACAACGGAATACAGCTATGATAAAGACCAGTCTGTTGTTAGCCTGATGACAGCAAAAAAAGATGGTACACTGATTACACAAAATACCTATGCTTATGATGAAAACGGCAATCAAATACAAAAAACGGAAAAAGGTATCAAAACAACATATGCTTATGATAATCTGAATCAAATCAAAACAGTTGTGTATGATGAAAAAGTGACAGAACAGTTTGATTATGATGCTGTGGGAGATAGAATCAAAAGGACACTGCAAGGCAAAGAAGAAAACTATTACTACAACAACAAAAACCAGTTGTTGCAGATAGATAAAGAAAATGATACAATTTTCTATAAATATGATAATCAAGGCAACACGCTGGAACAGACAAGCAGTAAAGGCACAACAACATACCAATACGACATATACAACAGAACAAGACAAGTCACAACGGAAAACGGCGATACTATCAAAAATAAATATGACCCTTTGGGTTTCCGATATAAAAAGGAAGTCAATGGAGAAACGCACAACTATATTTTTGATGGTTGGAGCATTACAGCAGAGACTAACAAAAATGGTGAACTGAAAAGCAGAGAAATCAGAGGGTATGGGCTTGTCAAAAAGGAAATAAACAACAAGCAATATTACTACCACCAAAATGAACATGGAGATATTACTCATTTAACTAACACTGATGAGGAAATAGAAAACAGCTACCAGTATGATGTATTTGGAAATGTTAGAGAACAGCAAGAAAATATAGAGAATGTTTTCAAATATGCAGGAGAACAGCAAGACCAAGAAACACAACAGTATTACTTGAGGGCAAGGTTCTATAACCCAGTGATAGCACGGTTTACACAGGAAGATGTGTATAGGGGCGATGGACTGAATTTATATGTGTATGTTGTGAATAATCCACTACTGTGGATTGACCCTAGTGGTTATGCAAAAAATGAAAAGATACCTAAGACTTCAAAGAATTCTAAAGACCCAAAAACAATTAATCAATTAAAACAACCTATATTTGATGAAAATGGTCAACCTTTATTTCAATACTTGTATAGGGCTGATGACAATCTAAGAAAAAATGAAAATATTGGATATATTAAAGATTCTCCAGAAGCAAAAAGAGCAGATATACAAGATGTATATACTCATGTTAACGGAAAAAATAAGAAATTGTCAACAAGTCGTTTTAATTCTTTTACTACTGATTTGAATACAAGAAATCCAGTACTAGATTTTACAGATAATGGGATAATAGTACGAATATCAGCAGAGAATATAAAAAAACTAACAGATAATGGCGATATTGTTGTATATGATATTTATTCAGTAGAAGCTATGAGACAAGAGGCAAGTAATTTGAAAACTAATCCTAAAAAGAAGAATTTAGTAAATGCAATTCACAATATGGAAAAGAATGATGAAGTTTTAATTGAAGGGCAAATTCCAGCTGAATATTTAGAATTTGAGTCAAAATCAAAAGTTATGAAACTGAAAGAAGCAAGAAATAGAAGAAAAAGAAGTTCAAAATGTTAAGAATCTTTCATTTAAAATAATATTCAACATGTAAGTTCAATATTTATTTTAATGAAGGAAATAATAAAGATAATATATTTCATTGAATTTCTATTTTTCTGCTTCAAAATATGTTCTTTATATAAGGAAGGAGGTGAGGTATTATGTTATATGCTACACACTGTGATTTTGCAATAGATTTATTAATGAAAAATGGATATATCGTATATATGGATATTTATGGGGTAAATCATATTTATTGGAGAGCGGTAAATTATAGTAATAATAGTACACTATTTGCTATAGATATTTTAAGATTATTAGCTTTAATGGTAATAAAAGAAGATTGGGATTCTAAAGATAGTGTATTTAATTATTATGATGAGTGGATAAAGTAATAAGAAAGAGGTGTTTTATTATATGGGATTAGTTGACCAAGAAAATACATATAATTTTGCTATTGACAAATTGATAAAATGGAAATATGAAGTTTTTGTCATAGATAGACAAGCAGAATTTAACAAAGAATATATATGGATAGCCAAAAAAAGTGGAAAAAGTTTTTCTGCTACTGACTCGTTAAAATTATTGGCAATTGTGACATTATATCGGGAATATGGGGAAGAATTTTATGCAGATAAATTACATAAAGATGTACCAAATAAGTTTTTAATATTATAAAAGAAAGAAGTTTTGTAATTATGAGAATACCAGAAAATTATGACAAATTTGACAACAATGCATATAATTGTGCAATTGACAAGTTGAAAAAAATGGGATATAAAATTTATGTTAAAATTGAGGAACCTGATTATTATAAATGGTTTGAAAAATATTTTCTTTGGATAGCAGAAAAAGATGATATAAAATTTGAAGAATTAGACCCATTAAGATTATTTGCAATTGTAGTTTTGGCAGATGAATATATTTCTATATTATCAAATGAATATGATGATATTCCTAGATATTTTGAATTAGAACCAGTTAAAGAATAAAAATCAGAAGAATGTTAGCATTTACGTGAAATTAAATTTTACATGGGTACATTATATAGCTGTAATCATAATAAGTCTTGATTATAATACTGTTATTCTAGAATCCTATTATATGATAAGAAAAATATAGAAATCTATTGAAGAAGAAACTACTATAAAAATTTAATAGAAGCAAATTGAAAAAATACAAAAGAGAAAAAAGCCAATGAATGTTACATATTTTTGTGTAAATTAGTTGGCTTTTTTTATATTGCTATAACACCAGTTGTTGCAGATAAACAAAGAAAATGATATAATTGGAAAAATGCACAACAATACCACCTGCGGGCAAGGTTCTACAACCCAGTGGTAGCACGCTTTACACAAGAAGATGTGTATAGAGGCGATGGACTGAATCTCTATGTCTATGTTGTGAATAATCCTCTGTTGTGGTTTGACCCTAGTGGGTATAAAAAATGTGATAGAATACCAGATGGTGAGGATTATTATGATGAATATTTTGAGCCACAAGAGTTAAGAAATATGAGAGCAGAAATAAAAAAGAATGGTGTAATAGTAAATACACCAGAAGGTGAAAGAACTTTTACTATGGAAGAATTACAAATAATTACAGATAGAATGCACATGACTCAACATGGTATGGAAGAAAGAATAGAGGATGGCATTACAAAATATACATATACGCAAAATGGTTCTAAATCTCCAACAGCATTAACTATTGCGAATAAGCATGTATTTTTAAGTTTAGCAGGAAGTGTGTCAAAAAATGCTAGAAAAATTGCACAGGATATATTTGGTGAAGACAACGTCACTGTAATACCTAACAGCAAAAAATATAAATTAGATTCTGAGCTTGAAATAAAGAAAAAGACTATCATTATGTCACAAGAGTTTATAAAAAGTGGATTAAATGAAAGAAAAGGAAAATTTGCAAATAAAAGAGAAAAAGAAATAAAAAAAGGGGGAAATTTGTCTAAGAACATAAACGATAAATTTGAATTTGGTGATGGTCATGCAGAAGTAAAAGGAATACAAGGAATAAAAGATACTAAAGGCTTTGGTGATGATGCAGTAAGATATTCTGTTCAATTTTGTAGTCATCTTTCTTGTCCAAGCTGTAGTTTTATACAAATGCATGAAAAAGTTATAAATTGCACAGGATTTAGTGAAAATACTAGAAATGCTATTTATACAAGGAATTATAATATATAAAGAAAAAAAGGCTATTTTATTGTTAGTTTAATTTAATAGAAAAAAATCTTTATAATAATAAATAGCCTTTATTATTTATAATAAAAGGGGCTAGGAGATTTATGGAATATAAATATGAACAAACAAAAGAATTTCTAATTACGGAAATAGAAGGAGATTTAACAATTAGGCAACAGAAACTTTTTTTATTAATGGCAACAGAAAGAAAATTTATGGTTTATAAACAATATGCCAAAGGTCAAGAATGGGATCATACAGAAAAATTAAATGCTATGTTAGAAGATTGTTGGGATATGGCAGTAAATGGTACAAGGCATGAATATATTATGGACAGAGTGAGAGAATTAACAGAAGAAGAATATAATAGTGATGATGATTACAAGGGTCCAGATAGATTTTTATATGAGTGTTGGGATGACACTCCTTCTTATTTAATACAAAATTACAAAGAAGTAAATTGGATAGAAGTATTATCTAGAGTAGTACAACATATACATGATATGTTGTCTCAAATAGCTTTATTATCAGCACATGAAATGAATGATGATGATAATATAATAATTTCTACTTGTAATTTTCTATTTTTAGAAGATTTTTTATGTGAATATTCTCCAGAGTTAATTGATAAAGTGTATGACCAAAATGAAGAAGAATTATTTGAGGAACATGAATTAGTGCTTTTAGAGTTTGAAAGACAAAAAAGAGATATAGAGTATTTAAAGACTGAAAAGGATTTACAAAAAATATATCAAAGATATCATTTTGATTTACAAGAAAGTATTTTAGAAGGGTATTGGTTTGATGAAAACATTCCTTATACATATGACGAACAGGAAAAAGAAAACAAAGAAAAGATAATGAACCAAGAAATTGATTCAGAAATATTAGAAGCATTACATGAAAATGCAGCAGACTCTTATTATACACATGGTTGTATTTATACAGATGCAGGCAGATATGAAGAGGCAGCACAACTTTTTACAGAAGTAATTGACTTGCAAGCAGATAATGTAGATGCATATAGTGGTCGTGCTTTTGACTATATGCGTTTAGAAGAATATGAAAAAGCAATTACGGATTACAACAAAGTGATTGCACTAAATCCAAATCACAAACACGCCTATTTTAATTTAGGTTATATCTATGCTCAATTACAACAACATGAAAAAGCAATTTCTTATTATGAAAAAGTGATAGAGTTAAATCCAAATGAGGAAAAAATATACTTAAATTTGGGGAAAAATTACAACAAATTAAAAGATTATAAAACAGCAATATTTTATTTTGGAAAAATGATAGCATTAAATCCAAATTTTGCAGAAACCTATTTTTGTCGTGCTAATAGTTACAGTGCTTTAGAGGAACATCAAAAATCAGTTGATGATTTAACAAAAGCAATTATGTTAAAACCAGACTATGCAGACGCTTATTATAATAGAGCTGATAGTTATGCTGAATTAAAAGAATATGAAAAAGCGATTGCAGATTTAACAAAAGCGATTGCATTAAATCCAGATTTTACAGAAGCATATTGTAATCGTGGTGCAATATATAACATATTAGAAGAATATGAAAAAGCGATTGCAGATTTTGATAAAGCAGAAAAATTAAACCCTACTATAGTGCAAATATACTATAATCGTGGTGAAAGCTATCATTTACTGGGAGAATATCAAAAAGCAATTTCTGATTTCAGCAAAGTAATTGCTCATGACCCAAATGATAAAGAAGCCTATTTGAATCGTGCAAAAGCCTATCGTGCAATAGGAGAAACTGAAAAAGCGATTGCAGATGAAAATACTGCAAAAAAATTACAATAAAAGTAAATTGAAAAAATACAAAAGAGAAAAAAGTCAATGAATGTTACATATTTTTGTGTAAATTAGTTGGCTTTTTTTAGTGCCAGAAAGGTGTAGTTGTTAATAAAGTAATTCACTTTGACATCTGCACCTATTTTATTAGATAAAAATAAAAATCTGACTATTTACAGTTTAATTTTAATAAAATGTATGTTAACCATTTTTATTTTTTCAATCTATATGAAAAGCAAAAAGAACAAGTGAATTTTATATTTTACTTGTTCTTTTTTTTGCTCAAAAAACACTGTCGTTCTCCGCCTATACCATTTTGAGTTCAGAAAAAATTCAAAATTTGGAGGGTAAGAGAATGAAAATTGAAATCAACGATGGTAAAAAAATGATTACTGTTGAAGTGTCAGAAGAAGTTTATGCAGTTTTACAGGAAGAAAACAAGGAACAAGAACATCAAAGGTATGAAAGAAGAAAACATATTGATGATAGAGAACTGAACGATTACATAGTACATCAAAAAAGAGTGGCTGAAAATTTAGAGGACTACTGCATTAACAGAGAGCAGCTAAAAGAAATCCAAAAAATTGTAAGCACTTGCACAAAAACACAACAGAGAAGATTTTACTTGAACCGTATTTGTGGTTACAGCTATACGGAAATTGCAAGAATGGAAAAATGTGGTCTTAATCGTATCAAAAAATCTGTTATTGCTGTAGAAGAAAAAATTAAAAATTTTTTCTAAAATAGGGGGCAGAAAAGGGCTAGAAGTTACCTATATAATAAGAAGGTTTTTTGTGATACCTTTTTACTGCACCTTGACAAAAAATAGTAAACTATTCATATCAGTATACAAATAATTTCTAATATTAATGCAGAACTGCCATGATAATACAAAAAAGTATTGGAGCGATTCCATAAATTTTAGAAAGTCACTGTTGTGTACCTTACATAGTAAATAAGGAATACTGCGAATATCGTGTGCAGACTTGTCAACTGCAATATAACACGTATCGGTGGTATTTGTGACAGCTTTTTAGCAGTTTGTATATTCCGTACTGGGGAACGAGCTAAAAATATAATCTTGTTATATTAGAATACAGTACAAAAGAAAAAATTTTTAAAAATACATAAAAGCATATTTCTGTCAGGCTGTACTATTGCAGTCTGACAGAAATTTTAATAGAAAAGACAGGACATTTCAAAAAGTGTTTTGTCTTTTCTATTAAAAAAGAGGAGGAATAAAAACATGAAAAATAAACCAAAAGTAATTGATAGAGATAAATTAGTGGATATTAGAGATGTTGTTATTAACACAGACTTACCTAAAGAGGAAAGAATAAAAGATTATGTACGACAAATTAAAAATCCTTACTGTTTTAAATGTGGCAAATATGTTGTATTATCCAAGTTTTCAGAAAATGGCTTATCATTGGAGGATTGTTTGAAAGGAATATTATTGTAATCAAATTTATAGTAGGCTTCTTTTGAAAAGTGTGATATACTAATAACGGAAAAAGATAAAAGGTATAAATTGAATAAAGAGAAATTGTATCACTCTTGAATTTACGGGAGAAGTCTGTAAATTTTTAAGGAGTGATTTTTTATGTCAAAATATAAAGCAATCAGTTATACAAGACTTTCCTACATCAATGAAAAAGACAACGAAAGTAACAGCATTTCTAATCAAAAAATGTTAATTAGAGATTTTGTAAAGAAGCATTCTGACATTGAAATTGTTTCTGAAAAAGTGGACGATGGTTATACAGGTGTTTTGTTCGACAGACCAGCATTTCAGGAAATGATGGAGGATATCAGAGCGGAAAAAGTAAATTGTATTATTGTAAAAGATTTATCCAGATTTGGTAGAGATTACATACAGACAGGAAAATATCTGCGACAAATATTGCCATCACTGGGTGTTAGATTTATTGCCATCAATGACAATATTGACACTTTAAAAGAAAATTGTACTGGTTTAGATGTTTCTTTGAAAACAATCATCAATGACGCTTATAGTCAAGACATCTCTAAAAAAATTAGAAGTGTTTTAGAGCAAAAAAGAAAAGAGGGGTTATATGTAGCCTCTTTTACCCCTTATGGTTATCAAAAATCGGAAGAAAATAAAAATCAACTTGTCATAGATGAACAAGCAGCAATTATTGTAAAAGATATTTTTAAAATGAAGTTAGATGGCATGAGTGCAGCAAGAATTGCTGATACATTGAATGAAAAAGGTATTCTTTCTCCTGTGATGTACAAAAAGCAAAATGGGTATGCTTATGCAAAAGGTGGGTACATTACAGAAAATAATGCAAAATGGTCAGCAACAACAATATTGCGAATATTAAAGAATGAAATTTATACAGGCACAATGGTGCAGGGGAAAAAACGACATACAATTACAAATTAAAAAACATTATCAAAAAACCAAAACAAGAATGGATTTATGTGGAAAATACGCATGAAGCGATTATTTCAAAACAGGAATTCGATTTAGTGCAAAGTATTCTTCTTTTGGATACCAAAACAGCACCTCATAAAGAGAGCGTATATTTGTTCTCTGGTTTGTTAATTTGTGCAGATTGCGGTAATCGCATGACAAGAAAAAGCGTTGCCTATAAAGATAAAAAGTATTTTTATTATTATTGTCCAACTGGTAAAAAAGGTTGTACTTCTTCCCACATGATAAAAGAGGACAGCTAAAAAGAAATTTCTGTTTTAAATGAGAAGTTACAAAAAGAGTTGTGGAATGATCGAAAAGAATGGATAGAACATTTTAAAAAGTTTTCAAATATTACAGAATTGGATAGAAATGCAGTCATTCAACTCATACAGTCTATCAAAATTTTTGAAAAGAAACAAATTGAAATCACTTTTCGTTATCAATCAGAGTATGAAGAAACAACAAAAATGTTCCATTCTCATAAGGAGGTTATTTGACATGGCTAGAAAAAGTAGAAAAAACAATATTTCAAATGAAAATACTGTTTCAAAATCAAATTTTACAGCCAATACTGCTTTTTACATTCGATTGTCTGTTGAGGATAACAAAAACAGAGGGAATTCTATTGAACATCAACAAATGCTGCTAAAAAATTTTGTTGCAGGCAATCCAGAATTTCAAGTGATAAAAACATACATTGACAACGGCAAAACGGGTACAAACTTTGAACGTCCAGCGTTTCAAGAAATGATACAGGATATAGAAGCAGGAAAAATACAATGTGTCATTGTAAAAGACCTTTCCCGTTTAGGGAGAAACTACATTGATACAGGCTATTACATACAAAGTTATTTTCCATCATATAAAGTACGTTTTATCGCTTTGAGCGAAAATTTCGATACAGAAAAAGAAGATAGTAACAATATACTACTTCCAGTGTTGAACATGATAAATGAATCCTATGCGGTAGATGCTAGTAAAAAAATAAAAGAACAAGCTGCAAGAGATATGAAAGCAGGCAAATTTATAGGAGCAAGACCGCCCTATGGTTATAAAAAATCTCCTGATGATTGCCATAAGCTAATTATTGATGAAGAAACAGCACCTGTTGTAAAACAAATTTTTCAATGGGTATTAGACGGTGTTTCTTATGATAAAATAGCTGTTATGTTGAATGAAGCTGGTGTTATGACACCTAGTCATTATATGAAACAGCAAGGTTTGATTTCAAGTCAAAATTTGATAGGACAAGGTTATTGGCAAACATTTACTATTGCTAAAATTGTAAGAAGTGAAATTTATACAGGTGATATGGTACAGGGAAAATCTGTCACCCTTCAACACAAGAAAATAAAAACAGATAAAAAAGATTGGATTGTTGTAAAAAATACCCATGAAGCAATTATTTCAAAAGAAGTCTTTGAAAAAGCACAACAATGTCGTATGGAAATAGACAAAAAAAGTAAATCTAAAAACAAAACACCCTACAGAGAAAATGTATTAAAAGGAAAGATTTTTTGTCAATACTGTGGCAAAAATCTAAATCGTGGTAGAAAAATAACAAAAACAAAGGGAGAAATATATTATTTCTTCTGTATTACAAACTGGCGTATTAAAAAAGGAAATTGTGAAGGAGTTCGTATCAATGAACGAAAACTTTTTCAAAAAATACTTTTTCTATTTAATGAAAAAAGAAATTTG
>CAJTDC010000012.1 GCA_910575055.1 Clostridia bacterium | reverse complement strand
TTTTGTTTTAAAAAATTTTTTCAGATATTCGCTTTTGTTTGTATGCCTTTTTTTGACTGTATTTTTAAAAGTCTTTTCTGTATTTTTATTTTCATATTAAGTTAACAAAACCTAATTTTATATTTCGGGTGATAGTATTTGAACGGTGAATAATTTCATGTAACCAAATATTTAATTTCATGCAGATTCGGAGTATTATATTTCTTCTTTTGATATTTGACAAAAGGACTACAATGTGTTATCCTGTCATTAGACTACATGGTGTTATCATAGGAGGAAAATTATGATTCAACAGGTTTCAGATTCAGAATTGGAATTGATGAAGATTATTTGGGCTAATGGAGGTAAAGCCCTATATGCTCAAATTTCAGATGGCTTAACTAACAATGGCTACACATGGCAGAAAAATACTATTATTACTTTGTTATCTCGTTTAGTAGATAAAGGTCTATTGAAAGTGAATAAAATTGGACGCCGAAATGAATATTCCGCTGTTGTGTCTGAGCAAGATTATCAAGCATCTCAAACACAAAACTTTCTCAAAAAATTATATGAAGGGGATGCAAAGGGGCTTGTCTCAACTCTAATACAGCGAGAACTGCTCTCTGAACAAGATTATGAGGATTTGAGACGCTATTGGGAAAGGGGTAAAATGGAATGAATGATCTTCTCAAAATTATACTATCATTATCCTTTTCGGGAACATTATTGATTATTATTATGCTATTTATCGGAAAAGTGTTTTTTCGGAAAAGAGCAAACCATCGTTGGAAATATTATATTTGGCTTATCATTATAGCTCGTTTGCTTATTCCCCTGACACCAGATATAAGCCTAACGGGAACGATTTTTGAAAAAACAGATTTAGTAATGGAACATATTATAGAAACAACACCTGCCAAGAGCGAAGTAAATATCACTCCTGCTGATAAAAACAATTTTGATACAAACGATAAATCAGACACGACTTTCTCCTTGTTACAAAGTTTTTTATCAGTGTTCTTTCAAAATTTAGGAATAATTTGGTTGATTGTTTCTCTAATTCTTTTAATACGGAAAATCACTATTTATCAAGGCTTTGTGAAATATATTAAAGCTGGACGAGAGGAAGTCTCCTGTGTTGGATTGTTGAATACTTTAGCTCAGCTCGGTACACAAATCGGAGTAAATTGTCCCGTAGAATTTTATACTAATGGGCTGGTTTCTTCTCCGTTGCTTATTGGTTTTTTCCGTCCTTGCATTATTTTGCCGACTACGGATATTCCAAAGGATGATTTGAAATACACATTGCTACATGAATTAACTCACTTTAAGCGTAAAGATATGTTTTATAAATGGCTTGCTCAGATTACCATATGCCTGCATTGGTTTAACCCTTTTGTTTATATTATGGAGCATGAAATTAGTAGAGAATGCGAACTGTCATGCGATGAGGAGATGATTAGGTCTTTGAACGAAAAAGAGCGGCGGAAATATGGAGATACGCTACTCCACGCTATAGCGTTAGGCGGGAAATACAAAGATACTATATCTTCTGTAACCCTAAACGAAAGCAAGGAATTATTGAAAGAAAGGCTTGGTGCTATTATCAATTTTAAAGAAAACTCGAAAGCTGCAAAAACTGTTATGGTGAGTTTTGCTTTTTTACTGATTGTTTGTTCAATCGTTATTGGAGCTTACACCATTAAGAATAAACCTATACAATATTTGTCCGACAATAGCACACATAACTTTGTAAACAACAACAGATCAGATAACTTGGCAAAAGTAAGTAGCGATGATTTATCGGATATATCTGAAAATTTGAATTTATCATTAGATATTGAAAATGGAGGCGTTGTAATATTACCAACTACTTCTAATGAGCTACAAGCAGTCTATGATAGTGAATTTTATGATGTTCAGCTTACAGAACAAAATGGAAAATGGATTTTTACTGTATCGGGAAAAACAGCTAGAATGGGCGATGTTGATGAAGTTCAACTATACATTCCCGATATAAAAACAAAAATGAATGTGAATGTGTCTAATGGAGATTTTAGCTATAATTTACCAGAAGATTGTCAAAATGAAGTTGATATAACTGCGGCAAACGGAGGGGTTCATTTCGCATCCAGCAATCATTATGCAAATAGCGATATTCTATTAGTTGCTCAAGAAAAAGTTTTTATATTATATGAGGAACCCATATATCCGAATTATTTCACTCGAACTGACACGGGATTTTCTTACAAAAACGGAACAGAGCTGAATAAAATCAGCATATCTTTAATCGGATATACCAGCGTAGAATTTCAATAATTGTAGTTTACATTAGGCAAAACTAATAATTGAGTAAATATTCTCTGCAATAACGGCATATAAAAAAACCGTTGTTGTGGCGGCTGAATACTCATGCGCCAAAACAAAATACAGTAGCCTTACGGCGGTTTTGAAATAGCAAATTTCAAGCCGCCGTTTTCTTTTGAAAAATGAGAATACGGAGGGTGTATTAAAGTTGCCCATTTTTAAGGACATGGCGGTATCCGGGAGGTATCGCTATGTCCTTATTTACTGTTCGGCTCCCTAACCTGTTAAAAAAAGCCCACCACCTAAATGGGATCAGTACGGCTATGAATATGAAATATACCAGTACATAAATGAATATATAACTTCGTGCGTCTGTGCGGCCTTATGTCGCCCAGGCGCTTTTTTGCACTTCGAGACAAAGTGTCCCGAGGTGCGGGGCGGCTCCCCCGGGTGCCGCTCCCCGCCAGCCCCGTTTCGGTCACTCGTTCACCCAAACACCGAAACGGAGGTTTATTATGACTACAATCAATCTGAAAGATTTTTATTATTGGCACACACAGGATCAGTTTATCGAGGTTTCCGACGAGGTGGCGGCTGTCTTTCTGGCCGATGCCCGGTATGAGATGGCCTACCAGCGGCGGCTCTCCCGGCACAAGGCGCAGTATTCTCTGGATTGTGAGGACGGGATTGAATATTCTGCCTGCCTGCACGAGCCCACGCCCCAGGAGCTCTTGGAGCGGATGGAGCTGTTCTGCCGTCTGTGGAACGCCCTCAATTCTCTGCCGGAGATCCAGGGCCGGAGGATCGACGCCCACATCATTCTTGGAAAGAGCGTCAAGGAAATTGCCGAGGCCGAGGGCGTACATGAGGAGTCTGTTCGGCAGTCCATCAAACGGGGCCTTGAGCGCATGAAAAAAATATTTTGATTTTTTCATTTTGCCCACTTGGAAATGGTGAAAAAATGTCTCGGTTTATGAGAGGAGGTTTTCTTTCTCCGCAGAACAACAGGAGCGGCCCCGAGCAACATACGGGGAGCTGGGCGGCGGGTGCGCTGTGACTTCCTCCACGGAGGAACGAGCGAACAACACCAGCGCCGCAAATAGGACGGGCTAACCCAGGGCCACGATCCGTCGCTGGACAGGCTGGCCGCCTGTCCCTCCGGGCCGCCCTCTTGCCTGCGTGGGAGCGCCGCCCCGAATAAAGTTGTCTTTGGACAGGTCAAGAAAATGAGGGCGGCGTTCCCTCAATTTTAGGAAAGCGAGGTACAGTCTATGAGTTACGATCCCGCAGAATTGGCGGCCCTGTTATCTGAACCGTGGAGCAACGGCACTTGCCGTGGCTATGTAATTATGGCGATGGAAAACTGCGGCTTTGCCGACCAGGACATCCGCCGTATCATGGCCGAGCTCTATGAGCTGTTCGATTTTGTATCTTTGGATGAGGCCGAGGCCCATTATCAGAAAAGCCCCTATTGACTTCGAGACAAAATGTCCCGAGATGGAGTGAGGCAAGAGGGCGGCACCGTTGCTGGTACCGTCCTCTTGCGTTTCCCCACTGTGAGCGGGAGGCGTTTTAACTCTGTTTTGGATAAGGAGGTTTTACCGTGAGATTAACTGCACAGGAAATTGAACAAATGAAAAGCGTTGACATCGGCGCAGTAGATAAGGAAACCCTTGCAGACGCAAGCGGTTTTACTTTCGATCCGATGCTCCCCAAGGAAACCCGGGCCCAGCGTATGTTGGAGCATTTCAAAAATCCGTATTGTTTCCGTTTGGGCGATATGGTGATTAAGCTGGAGTTTGCGGACGAGGGGCCCTCCCTCCAGGAACTGCTCACCACATTTTTTCTCCGGCAAAAAAGCGGGCTGTAACTTCGGTTGTGGCCCCTCTGCAACTTCGAGACAAAGTGTCCCGTACAAAGGCATCCTTGTTGTCCCTCCCCAGCAGAGGTATAATATAGATGTAATGTGATAGGGAAGGAGGACAAATGGCAAGAACAGCAAACCGGGGGACAATAAGCGCCAGCACCCCTACTTCATACAATATGATGCGCTGGAGGCTGGGTAAATATATCCGGCTCTCCAAAGAAGATTTACTCCGTGGCCGGGACGAAAGCAACAGCGTTATCAACCAGCGGCGGCTTTTGGAACAATACCACCAGACCCATCTGGACGAGTTCCATGACGGAACCGAACAGGATGTATATGTGGATGACGGCAAAACCGGGACGGATACTGACCGTGAGGATTTCCAGCGGCTCCTGGCCGATGTGTATAGCGGCAGGATCAACTGCGTAATTGTCAAAGACCTGTCCCGCCTCTCCCGTAACTATACCGATGCCGGGAACTTGATTGAAAATCTTTTTGTCCGGCTGAATGTACGGTTTATCAGCTTGGCGGAGGGGGTGGACAGTTACCGCAACCCGGACAGCGTATCAAACATTATCGTGCCGATCACGAATGTAATGAACGATCAATACTGCTACCAGACCTCAAAGAAAATCCGGCAGGTATTTGATATGAAACGCCGCAACGGTGAGTTTATCGGCTCGTATGCCCCCTATGGCTATGTGAAAGACCCGAATGACAAACACGCCTTGTTGGTTGATCCCGAGGCCGCTGAAGTGGTAAAAAGCATTTTTGCTTTGTTCCTGTCCGGCATGAACAAGCGGGGGATCACCTATTACTTGAACGACCACGGGACACTTTGTCCCACAGCCTATAAGCAACAGCAAGGGCTCAAGTACAACGCCCCCAACGCCCAGGGCAATCCTATGTGGAGCACGATCACCATAGACACGATCTTAAAAAACCGTGTTTATGTGGGGGATATGGTACAAGGCCGCCAGCGGGTGAAAAGCTATAAAATCCACATTCAAGAAAAAGTGCCGGAGGAAGAATGGTTTATCGTGGAGAATACCCACGAGGCCATCATAGACCGGGAAATCTTTGCAAAGGTGCAGAGCCTGCTCAAACGGGATACCCGCACCGCTCCAAAAGCGAAACAGCTTTACCTGTTCAGTGGTTTTCTGAAATGTGCCGATTGTGGCCGGGCGATGTCCCGGATCGCATCCAAAGGGATTTATGTATATTATCAATGCGGGACTTATAAAAGCCTGTCAAAAAAGGCTTGCACCATGCACTCAATTAAAAGTGACCGTCTTGAGGCCGGGGTACTGTTTGCGATCCAACAACAGGTGCATCTGGCAATTACCTATTCCGAACTTGTTGCCCGTATCAACTCCGCACCTCTGAAAAAGAGCAAGTCAAAGCGGCTGGAAGATACCATTGCCGCAAAAGAAAAAGAGCTTGTTAAAATCATGCGATACAAGCAGGCCCTTTATCAAGACTGGAAAGACGGGGAAATTACCCGCAACGATTACCGGCACATGAGCGAGGACTATGAACAGCAGTTTGAGGTCCTCACACGCATTATGCAAACGCTGACGGCGGAGCAGGAGCAACTGGAAAATGGTGTGGATGCGGAAAGCCCATGCCTTACCGCATTTCTCAAATACCGGAACATTGATAAGCTGACACGGGAAATTTTAGGCGAGCTGATCGACCACATTAAGGTTTACGAGGGCGGCAATATCAGCGTGAAATTCAAATACGCTGACGAGTTCCGTCGTATAGCAGAATATATCGAACTCAATTCCCCTATGGTTACGGGGGCCGCAGGCTGACCCCCTAACCTAAAACAATTCCGTTTGCTTGTTTTCCTAATATATAACGCCCATATGTAAACACAGTAGGAAAAAATACACAAAAAATACGAGAATATATAAATAATCAACTGCATGAAGATTACATAGCAGACCAGATTAGTCTAAAAGAATACATAGACCCGTTTACGGGTAATCCAGTAAAAAAGAACAGGTAAGAAAGCCGCTTAAGTGGCAAGCTAGAGAAAGAAGTGCACTTGGCGGAACTTCAGACGCCTACAGGCGTGGCAGGTAAAAGACCCTTATAGGGTAAATGCAAGCCACCGGCTAAGCCGGTGGTCTTGACTAGTGAGAAAAATTAAGAAAGGAGGGAAGTTTTTTAAGTACAATATTAGATTTTGCGATAGGGTTGTCCATTGACATATCATAAAACATAGGATATTAGCCGATTATATAATTGCTTAAAGATAAAAAAGCTATTATCAAAAATAGAAAAATTCCTTTATGCAGATTTATATAAAATGGTATAATAAAATTTATGTTAATATTTGAAAATTCAGTTGTATAAATCTTATTAATCAATAACATCGGATTTTAATATGTTTATTGTTATATTTTTTGTTACCAAACCATCAGCATCTTTGACTCTTGCTGCGAATATATACTTATTGTTATTTCTTTCAATTATACCAATAAACCAACCTATGTTTACTTTTCCGTTAATCATTCCCGTTCCTGTTTTTCCATATAAGCCATTATCTAACTTGATAGATTTCATAACCGAACTTATATTTTCTTGTTTAAAATTATAATCGTTATTTATAAGTCTTTTTAAAAATATCACTTGCTCAACAGGAGAAATTTCAAGAGAATCTTCAAGCCAATAATTCTTATTACTGTAAACATTTTTATTTCCATAATCAATATATTTTAAATAGTTTACTATTTCAGATTTATTAAGCTTTTTGTCAATTTCTTGAAAATACCAATTTACACTATATTTCATAGCGGAGTTTAAATTTTGATTTTTATTCCATTCAGAAAATTGATTGTCAACACCATTCCAAAACATCTCATTTTCACTTACAGTTATAATGTTTTCTTCTAATCCTTTTAACGCTAATGGTATTTTAAATGTAGAATTCGGAGAGACTCTTTTGTATGCCAAGTCTTTATTATAAATTATATATTCATCATTATTTTGATTATATAATACAAATGTGCCTTCACTGCCATTAAAAAATTTTTCTAAATTCACCTCCGTCGCAGATATATTTATATGATTATATTCAAAAACATACCCAAACGAATTTATACATACAGAGAATAAAAAAATTATACAAGTAAAAAATGCTATAATAGCTTTTGACGCTTTTTTTGAATATTCAGTGTCATATTGAATTATTTTATTTATTCTTCTTTTTAATTGTTTACAATTTCCTTTTATACAATTAGCAATTCCATATTTGTTGTTATCAGAAATAAAATCAAGTATTATATTTCCATATTCTATATTATTTTGTGTTTGCTGTATGACTGAATAATCACAGTATATTTCCATTCCGAGTCTTATGTCTTTAATTATTATATAAACAAAAGGATTAAACCAGTATACCGCGTTTAAAAAACATAAAATATAATTTATAAGTACATCATTGTGTTTATGGTGTGTTAATTCGTGTAATACAACAATTTCAAGTTCTCTTTTATTTAGTTTTCTGTCGGGTATAATAACATATTTTTTTATTATTCCGAAAGATATGGGAGAATTTATACTTTTGCTTTTATATAATTGTGCATTAACTTTCAAAATATCACAATATTTATTAAATTCCTCACAGCATATTCTGCTCTCTCTGTATTTACGAAGACTTATTTCCGATATTTTTAATATCAAAATTTTCAACAGCACAACACTGATAATTATAAAAGAAATGATATAATTTTTATTTACAGAAACATAAAATTCTTTATCGTTGATTTCAAAATTATCAGCATTAAGAAAGTTTACATTTTTTGTTACACTTTCTATATTACTGTAGCTTATTATGGTATGTAATATATCAATTTTAGGCAGTATAGGTATAATAAGTATAAAAATAAGTAAAAATCCTATATAATAATTACATTTAACTGAAATAGCCTTGCTACATAGCCTCTTAAAACTTATCAATATAATTCCTGATAGAGAAAGAATTATATTACACATTAAAAAATTGTATATATTCACAGCTTATCACCTTTTATTCAGCATATTTCTTAATTCAGTTAACTCATCATCTGTAATCATATCATTATCAATAAGGTTCATTACCATACTTTTTACTGTCCCATCATAAAACTTTTTGAGAAATGACTTACTTTCGGCTTTGATATAATCTTCTTTTTTCACAATAGGTGTATAATAATAAAGTTTACCTTTTTGTTCGTGAGAAATTATACCTTTTTTATGAAGCCTTGATATAAGTGTGTGTATAGTTCTTTCATTCCAATTGCTTGATTTTAAAACCGTTTTTGTTATTTCATTGGTATTTATAGGATATTTGTCCCAAATAATACGCATTATTTCATATTCAGCTTCTGAAATCTGAGGTAAATTATTCATAATAATTCTCCTTACATATAGTATTTTTGTATAATAGACACAGCGATTTTTTTTGCGTCTGCCCCAGCTATTTTTGTTCCATCCTCATTCTGTAAATGTAACGCAAAATAAATTTTGTTGTTTTCTTTTTCATAAAAACCCGCATACCAAGCACTGTTATCTATGCCTGTACCCGTTTTTCCGTAAATACCTTTAACATCACTTTCCATAATATTTTTAAGTATATCAATATTTTTGTTACTGTATTTACTTTTGCCCTCAAAAATTTTACTTGTTACATTTACCGCTTCTAATGGAGAAATTTCAAGCGACGAGCCAAGCCAAAACCCATTAGTATCTTCTGTCGGTGCAAGTCCGCTACCATTCCATTCGCTTATATCACAATTACCATAGCCTATTTCTTCAAGTCCTTTTTTCATTTTTTCTTCACCTATTTTGTCTATAAGCTGTCTGTAATACCATACACAAGAATTTTGAAAAGCCTCTTTTAAGTTAAGATTTGTATTCCAGCTTTCAAAAGGATATGTATTTCCGTTATAGTCCATTGTTGATGTTTCGGAAGTTACAGCACCACATTCTAAACCTTCGAGGGTTGAAATTATCTTAAAAATAGAGTTTGGAGAATATCTTGTTTCACAGTCTGCTTTGTTATAAAAATTGTAACTATTCATCGACACATCATAAAATACACAGCAGCCTTTTATTTCACCAAATTCCTGTGAATAGTCAACATTATTTTCCTTAATCGTGTTCTCATTAATTTTTTGAACAGAATTTGATGTTTTAACAGAGCTTTGCTCTATTTTCTGACATCCCGCACAACTTGCAACCAAAACAGCACTTAACAAAAATCCAATCATTCTTTTCATAAGATTTATCACTCCTAAAATAATATTTTTTGTAAAATATTACAAGTGTAATATCAATTATATATTACACTTGTAATATTGATTTGTCAAGTATTATTTTTACTGTATTTTGACTTTTTATATGAAACTATAATCAGTTAAATGACTTTGTATTGTTGTGGCAAGAAGTGGATTATTTGCAGGTAAATTTAATATGTCACACACTATTTTTATTATTTCACATTTATCATAATTCCGAAACTCTTTTATAATATTTTTTACCACGTAATCAATATCTTCTATTATTTCTAATGCAACTTTGCATTTTTCAAGCATTTGCTGATATGTATATGCTTTGTCCCACGCAGGATAACAATATTCTATGCTATCTATTTTAATTAAACGTTTTAAACTGTTTATACTATTATTTTTATTTACATAAATGGGTATATCTCCTTTAATAGGAATACTGTCACCAACAAAAATAACATTGTTAATTTTATATGATACTTCGTCAAAAGAATGTCCTGATGTACTAATTACAGTTATTGATATTTCATTTTCAAGTTTAATTATATCGTTATCTTTAACAATAATATCAACATTTACAGATTTTGCGATATTATAAAAATTAGGTATAGGTCTTTCTTTATATTGTAAATCTATATTCTCAATCCAATTTCTTTCGCCGCTGCTTGAATATATTTTGCAACCCGTTTTTTCCTTAAAGTATGCGGCAGTACCAATATGGTCAGGATGTGCGTGAGTTAAAAAAATACCTTTAATTTCAGATATATCCCTGCCAATATTTGTTATATAATTTTCAATAATCTTTTTACCGCAATACGCACCGCTGTCTATAAGATATAAATTTTTGCTTTCTATCAAATAAACATAAACATATCTTTTTATCTGTTCTGTTATATTAAAATCAATTTTAATTTGATGTACTTTCATATTTATACCTCCACTATAATGGCTTGGCTTTCAACGCTACTTTCTCTTTTGTTTTAATTCTCATATATTCTTTTGAATTAAAACAATTTAAAAGTTGACCATTTTATAATAATAATTCTGTCAGGTTTCTGTAGCTCATCAAATAAAGCTGTTATCTGCTCATTTCTTACAATATGTTCTCCTCCATATTTTTTAACAATAGGTTTTATTTTAATAATATAATCGTCATATTCTTTTCTGTCACTTTTATTTTTGATATTTACTAAAACTATAAAATAAACCATATTACTCCTTTATGCAAGTATTTACTTGCATAAACAGTAAAAATTAAAGGCATTAAATATGCCGTTAATTTATTCCACTTATAAAAATTTTAATACTATTCTCAATATATTCTTTTTTTGATAAATTGGTTAATTTATTTCCAAACGAAGCATCTAAAAAGACAAAACCGAAAGCTATTGAAATAAAAGTCATAGCTAAAGTTTCAGTATTTTTGTGTTTAATTTTTCCTTTTTTGAGCATTTCCTCAAAATATCTTATTAAAACGTTTTTTAAAACCTGTGGTACTTTCATAATTCTATCGGCAGTATATTCATATAACTCAGGTGTACGAAGTCCAATAGATAGTTTAACCATTTCAGGAGTAACTTTTTGCATATATACTTCTAAAAATCCAATTAAATCTTTTTCTAAATCTCCTGTATATACAAAATTACTTTCTGATAGATTTGTATTCCATTTTGAAAGTTTCATCGCTTCTAATACAATATCTTTTTTTGACTTGAATTTTCGAAATATTGTACATTCATTTATACCTGCTTTTAACGCAATTTCCTTTGTAGTAGTCAGTGAGTATCCTTTTTCTTTTATTAACTCCATAGTAGAATTAATAATTTTCAGTTTAGTACAATCCAATATATTAAACCTCCTTGCAAGTGAATACTTGCATACTAACATATTAAATATTTAATGTCAATAATTATTTAAAAAAATGTATAGAAAAATGATAACAAAGGCACCAATTATAGAAATGTTTGTTTTAAGTGGAAATAAATTAAACATTTTGAAGACCAAAAAGCAACAATTTCGTATTTACTTATGAACTAAAAGACAGCGAAAAAAATCAGTATACATACGGTTTATACATCAAACAGATAATTAATTAAAATAAATAAAAACAGATAATATATAATGCGAAAAGAGGAAAATATATGAACAGGATTTTACTTTTAGAGGACGATATAAGCCTTATAGACGGCTTAAAATACTCTTTGGAGAAAAATGGTTTTTCTCTTAATATAGTAAATACAATATCACAAGCAATGGAAAGTTTTGCGAAAAATCCAAAATATGATTTATTGTTACTTGATTTAACCCTTCCTGACGGAACAGGATTTGAAGTATGCGAATATGTCCGAAATACAGGAAATTCTGTTCCCATTATTTTTCTTACCGCTTCTGATGAAGAGGTAAATATTATACGCGGACTTGACGGCGGAGGAGATGATTATATTACCAAACCGTTTAAATTAGGCGAACTTATTTCAAGAATAAACGCACTTTTACGCCGTGTAGGTGCATCAAAAAATGATAATAATAATTTTATAAAATACGGAGATATTTCTATAGACTTTCAAAAAAGCCGAGTGACTGTTGATGAAAAAATATTAGATTTAACAAGTGCGGAATATCGGCTTCTTTGTTTGCTTGTACGCAATATAAATAATGTTGTTTCACGTAATACTATTTTAAATGAGCTTTGGGATGGAAAAGGTAATTTTGTTGACGATAATACTTTGTCTGTATATATTCGACGTTTACGTGAAAAAATAGAGAACGACCCATCTCATCCTAAACATTTGATTACAGTAAGGGGATTTGGTTATCAATGGAATGAGGTGAAAAAATGAGCTTTTTTTATGATAAGCTTTCGAGGAAGTTCTTTACCGGAATAATATTGTTTGTTTTATTTCTATTTATTATTGATATGATTATAGCAACAATGCAGAAAAATATTATACAAAAAGTTATTATAAATCACGACAATGCTATGGTTTCTTGTCTGCTTGAACAGGGAGTTCCAGAAAATATAATAGCAAAAGCTGTTACAAATACGCAAATTACACAAAACGGTGAGAAATTACTTGGAAAACTTGGAATAAATGAAAATACTGACGTGCGTTTTTTGCCTTTTATTTCAAATTTTAGCCGAAAAACTATATTTGTAAATAGTATAAAATTTATATTTTCTACGATATTTATATTAATAATTGTTATACTGTTTCTATATAAACGTGAACGATTATATAGGCAAGCGGCAAAAACTGTTTCTGACTATTCAGAAGGTAATTTTTATAATTATTTGCCCCAATCTTATACTGGTACAATTTATTATTTGTTTGGTTGTATTAACAATATGGCATCTGTTTTAAAATCCAAGCACGAAAATGAACATAACACAAAAAATTTTTTAAAAAATACAATTTCGGATATTTCTCACCAATTAAAAACGCCGCTTGCGGCACTTTCTATGTATAATGAGATTATTCTTGATGAACCTGAAAACACAAATACAGTTATATTATTTACACAAAAATCGGATATTGCTATTGAGAGAATTAAAACTTTAGTTTTAACACTTTTAAAAATTACAAGGCTTGACGCAGGAGGTATTGATTTTGAGAAAAGAAAATATCCAATAATAGATGTAATAAATAAAGCGATTGAAAATCTTACCATAAGGGCTGAAAATGAAAAAAAGAAAATTATTATAAAAGGCAACCAGAACGAAACAATATTTTGTGATATTAACTGGACAAGCGAGGCAATAGGAAATATTGTAAAAAACGCTTTAGACCACACTAATATAAATGGAGAAATTAATATAAGCTGGGAGCGAACGCCGATAGAACTTCGTATTTTTATAGCTGACAACGGAAGCGGTATACAGGAAGAAGATTTTCATCATATTTTCAAACGTTTTTATCGCAGTAAAAATTCCTCAAATATTCAGGGAATTGGTTTGGGGCTGCCGCTTGCGAAAGCGGTTATAGAGGGACAGGGAGGAATTATTTCTTTACAAACTAAACAGGGAGAAGGAACAATTTTTTCGATTATGTTTCCTTACAAAACTGTAAGATAAAATTCACCTTATTGTAAGATGTATTTGATATTATGGAACATAAAGGAGGTACTTAAATATGGAAATTTTAAAAGTACAAAATTTATGTAAAACCTATGGAAAAGGAGAAAATAGCGTAAAAGCGCTTATTAACGCTTCATTTACAATGCAAAAAGGTGAGTTTGCCGCTATAGTGGGAGAATCAGGTAGCGGAAAAAGTACGCTGCTTAATTGTATCGGTGGGCTTGATAATCCTACATCAGGAAAAGTATATTTAAACAATGAAGATATTTTCTCAATGGAAGAAAATCAACTAACTATTTTTAGAAGAAGAAATATAGGTTTTGTTTTTCAGTCGTTTCATCTTATACCTGAGTTAAATGTTGAACAAAATATTATATTTCCTATTTTATTAGATTATCGTAAACCTAATAAAAAAGAGGTTGAAGAAATACTGGAAGTGCTTGGTCTTTCGGAAAGGCGCACTCATTTGCCAAATCAGCTTAGTGGGGGACAGCAGCAGCGTGTGGCAATCGGGCGTACTCTGATTACCAGACCCTCATTGATTTTAGCCGATGAACCAACGGGTAATCTTGACAGCAAAAGCAGCCATGATGTTATAGATTTACTTACAAAAGCTTCCCGTTACTATCAACAAACAATTTTAATGATTACTCATAATGTTAATCTTACATCATCAGCTGACAGAATTCTTCAAGTCAGCGACGGAGTTTTAACGGATTTAGGAGGTAAGTATGATGAAAAGTTATCTTAGTCTTATTCCTATATCCGCAAAAATTCACAAAAGACAAAACCGTATGACAATTATTTGTATTATACTTTCTGTTTTTCTTGTTACCGCAATATTTTCTATGGCAGATATGGGTATCAGAATGGAAAAAGTACGTGCGATTAACAATCACGGAAATTGGCATATCGCACTTAAAGACATACCTGAAAATAAAATGGAACTTATAGGTTCACGTCCTGATGTTGTCGCCTCGTCACAGTATTATGTTTTTAATTATGCGATAGACAAGGAGTATTATATAAACAATAAAAAAGCGGCATTTTGCGGTGTTGATAAAGACTTTATTACTGATATAATGAACTGTTTCGCAGAGGGTGCTTATCCGCAAAATGAAAAAGAAATAATGCTTACAGATAACGCAAAAAATATTTTTGGCATAAATATAGGCGACAATATTTCTGTAAAAACACCTTATGGCAATATTGATTATATTGTATCAGGTTTTTGTAAAAGCACATCACTGATTATGCAGTATGACGCAATTGGTGTGATTATGAATATGACAGCATTTAATAAAATTTATGATGTTAATAACAATGAGATTTCTAACCCTGTATATTATGTTCGGTTTGATGAACATATAAACATAAGAAAGACTATCGCAGATATAAAGGAACAATATGGCTTTACTGATGAAAATATATCTGAAAATACTGCTCTTTTAGGAATAACAGGTTTCAGCAGCAATTCATATATGATGGGATTATATCTTGTTGCGGCTGTTTTGTTTGTTTTAATACTAACGGCAGGAGTTCTTATGATTGCGGGAAGCATAAACACTAATGTTGCCGAACGGTCACAGTTTTTTGGTATGTTGCGATGTATAGGCGCAAGCCGAAAGCAAATTATCAGGTTTGTAAGACTGGAAGCACTTAACTGGTGTAAGGTCGCTATTCCGATAGGTGTTATTCTTGGTATTATAATAACGTGGATTTTATGTGCTATATTGAGATTTGGTATTAATGGTGAATTTTCTTATATTCCCGTTTTTGAGGTAAGTGCAATAGGTATTATCAGCGGAATAATTGTTGGTATATTGACAGTATTGATTGCTGCACAGGCTCCGGCGAAACGTGCGTCAAAGGTATCACCCGCAGCAGCGGTATCAGGCAGTGTATGGAACACTAAAAACGTACATTGTTCGGCAAATACCCGTTTTTTTAAAATTGAAACCGCATTAGGTATTCATCATGCAGTATCTTCAAAAAAAAATCTTATACTTATGACATGCTCATTTGCTCTTAGTATTATTTTGTTTCTTAGCTTTTCGGTAGTTCTTGATTTTACACGTCATGCTTTAAATCCTTTAAAACCATATTATCCTGACATTTCAATTATAAGTAAAGACCGCTCTTGTTCAGTAGACAGGGATTTGATTGATAAAATTAAAGACAAACCGTATATAGAGAGGGTTTTCGGACGTATGTTCAGCAGCAATATTGCGGTAATTTCGGATAAAAATATAGATGTAATTGACTTAATTTCATTTGAAGAATATCAATTGAACTGGGCCAAAGAGGATATTGTTGACGGTGATTTATCAAAGATATATGGAAACAGTAACTATGTATTGGCAATTTATGATAAAAACAGTCCTTTAAGTATTGGCGATAAATTACAGCTTAACGGAACTGAAATTGAAATTTCCGGAATATTGTCAACAAGTCAATTTGCATTAGATGGTACATCAACAATAGTTTGCTCTGAAGAAACATTTATGCGTCTGACAGGTGAAAGTGATTATGCAGTCATTGATATTCAGCTTAAAAACAATGCGACAGATGAAGATGCAAATATAATTCGTAATCTGGCAGGTGATGAATATATATTATCTGACAGGCGTGAAAGCAACAAAGAAATTACAGGCACATATTGGGCATTTATACTGTTGGTATATGGTTTTTTGGCTATTATTGCTATGATTACTGTGTTTAATATTATGAACAGTATTTCTATGAGCGTATCAGCACGAATAAAACAATATGGGACAATGCGTGCAATAGGTATGAGCATAAGTCAAGTTACAAAAATGATAACTGCAGAGGCTGTAACATATGCCGCTATCGGAAGTTTAATAGGCTGTATTTTAGGACTTCCCATTCACAAATTTTTGTTTAAAAATATGATAACTGATTATTGGGGTGATATATGGTCAATACCTTTTTTACCAATGACGATAATTATATGGCTCTCTGTGACTTCTTCTATTGCGGCAGTATATAAACCATCAAAAAGAATTAGAGATATGTCTGTTATAGACACAATTCATACACAATAAAAATAGGTGATATTGTATAATTATAATAAACAACAAAAGTATTTGCCGTTTATTATAATCTTCCAGAAAGATGTGTACGATTTTTGCAAGGAAATTTCTGCGTTTGCACACAGCAAAAATCGGTGCAGTAAACGTCATAATTTATTTTTCAATTAAAAATCTCTGAAAAATAAATAGAGTAATTTTATTATATAAAGTAATTTATTATGTTCATTTTCAAATACATGACCACATAACCCATATTTTTAGCAAAAGTGTTGTAATAAAAAATGTTGACAGAAAAAATAGTTATGATATAATTGTGTAAAGCAAAGCGTTGATGAGGACAGTAGCTCACAGTATACATACAGAGAAGAAATGTCAAAAATAGTTTTTTTGGTTGAGAGCATTTCTGTAGAATGTGAAAGTGAAAACCACCTCGGAGTGGCTTTAATACAGCCCGCTGACTGCGTTATCGTTATAATTAAAGTGGTTTTTTTAAAACAATTAGGGTGGAACCGCGGGAATAATATGCTCTCGTCCCTTTTCTTTTCAGAAGGGATTGGGGGCTTTTTTGTTTTTTGAATGAGGAAAGGAGGTACTTTATGAATGAAGAAAGCAAACAGATTATTGCAGAAATGAAAGAAATAGGAAAAATGTTAAATGATAAAATAGAACAAGTAAGGACAGAATTAAAAGGAGAAATACAGCAAGTAAGAACGGAATTAAAAGAAGAAATACAGCAAGTAAGAACGGAATTAAAAGAAGAAATACAGCAAGTAAGACAACGTGTTGATAATGTAGAAGAAAAATTAAATGTAGTTGCTGAAGATGTAGAATATATTAAATTAAAAACAGATAGTATAGCATCTACTGTAAAACTACATGATACAGAAATAAATCGTTTAAAATTTGATATAAGCCGTTTTAAAAAAGCGGAATAAATATAATTTAAGGAGAGAAAAAAGAAAATGAAAATTACATTAAAAGATGGTGTTGTAAAAGAATTTGATAGTGCAGTATCTGTATATGATATTGCAAAAAGCATTAGCGAAGGCTTAGCTAGAAACGCTTGTGCTGGTGTTGTAAATGGAGAAACAAAAGACTTGCGTTTTGTAGTAGAAAATGATGCAGAAGTAAGTATTTGTACATTTGATGATGAAGAAGGCAAACAAGCATTTCGTCATACAGCATCTCACGTTATGGCACAAGCAATTAAAAGATTATATCCTGACACAAAATTAGCAATAGGTCCATCTATTGCAGAAGGTTTTTATTATGATTTTGATAGAGAAAAGCCATTTTCTCCAGAAGAATTAGAAGAAATCGAAAAAGAAATGAAAAAAATTGCAAAAGAAGATTTAAAACTAGAACGTTTTGAATTGCCAAGAGCAGAAGCAATTAAATTGATGGAAGAAAAAGAAGAACCATATAAAGTAGAATTGATAAATGATTTACCAGAAGATGCAATTATTTCTTTTTACAAACAAGGCGAATTTACGGACCTTTGTGCAGGCCCTCACTTGCTTAGCACAAAACCTATTAAAGCAATCAAATTAACTTCTGTAGCAGGAGCATATTGGAGAGGAAACGAAAAAAACAAAATGCTCTCTCGTATTTATGGTACAGCTTATACAAAAGCATCTGATTTAGAAGCATATTTGACAATGATGGAAGAAGCCAAAAAACGTGACCATAGAAAATTAGGAAAAGAATTAAAACTGTTTGCATTGTTGGAAGAAGGCCCTGGTTTCCCATTCTTTTTACCAAAAGGTATGGTATTGAAAAATACATTGCTGGAATACTGGAGAGAAATACACAAAAAAGCAGGTTATGTAGAAGTAAGTACACCTATTATATTGAGTAAAGAACTTTGGGAAACAAGTGGACATTGGGACCATTACAAAGACAATATGTATACAACAGTAATTGATGAACACGATTTTTGTGTAAAACCTATGAATTGTCCTGGAGGTATGCTTGTATATAAACAAGATATGCACTCCTATAGAGATTTACCTATGAGAGTGGGTGAAATTGGTTTAGTACACAGACACGAAAAATCTGGTGCATTGCACGGCTTAATGAGAGTACGTTGCTTTAATCAAGACGATGCTCATATTTTTATGACAGAAGAGCAAATTACAAGTGAAATTAGTGGTGTTATCAGTTTAATTGATGGTGTATATAAATTGTTTGGTTTCAAATATCATATAGAACTTTCTACACGCCCAGAGGATAGTATGGGTTCTGATGAAGCATGGGAAATTGCTACAAATGGTTTAAGAGATGCTTTGGAGGAAAACAATATACCATATACAGTAAATGAAGGCGATGGTGCTTTTTATGGTCCAAAAATTGACTTTCATTTAGAGGACTCTATAGGAAGAACATGGCAATGTGGTACTATACAGCTTGATATGCAAATGCCTGAACGTTTTGAGTTAGAATATACAGCAGCAGATGGCAGTAAAAAACGTCCTATTATGATACACAGAGTATGTTTCGGAAGTATAGAAAGATTTATTGGTATATTGATAGAGCATTTTGCTGGACAATTCCCAACGTGGTTATCACCTGTACAAGTAAAAGTATTGCCAATATCCGAAAAATTTGCAGATTATGCAAACAAAGTATCTGACGAGTTAGATAAAGCAGGTATCAGAGTAGAAACAGACCATAGAGCAGAAAAAATTGGTTATAAAATTAGAGAAGCAAGAAATGAAAGAGTGCCTTATATCATTGTAGTAGGAGAGAAAGATGAAGCAGCAAATAAAGTTTCATTGCGTTCCAGAGCAAACGGAGAAGAAGGACAAGTTGACTTAAAAGATGTCATTGCAAGAGTGCAACAAGAAATTAAAACAAGAGTAAGTAATGTAAATACAAAAACAGAAGCATAAAAATAATAAGCAATTTTTAAAGAGTGCTCTCTTTAACATAATTAGGAAATAAAAAAATGTATAAAGTAGTTTATAAATTTAAAATAGCAGATAGATGGTGTGTTGATGTAGAAGGCGATACACAATATTTAAAAAATGGCATAAAATTAAAAGATGAAAAAGGTAATGTATTTGTCATACAATCCATTGCAATAGTTGACCATAAAAATATGGAGTATTACAAAAAATATGCACTGTTGCTTTTAATTGGAGAAATAGAAAATATAGGAAAAAATTTAACTATTGTAGCATAGACATTTTTAAAGAGAATGTAAAAAATAGGTGAGTTTCAAAGTAAAAGGATTTTGAAACTCACCATTTTTATTTTGTTGTTTTTACTTCTTTTTGCAAGTAACCACAAAACGAGCAGGAGCAAATCTATCACTAACTCCTAAAAGATAGTCTGTACTCACATTAAAAAAATGAGCAATATCAACAATAGCTTTACAATTTGGTTCTACTTTACCAAGTTCATAATCAGATATAACTTTAGTTGTAATGTTTAAACCGTCTGCTAATTTTTTCTGTGATACATTGTAGTAAATTCTTAAATACTTTAAACGTTTTTGAAATATAGTTTCCATAATATACACTCCTTTTATGTATTAATTTTTAAAAGAATGATTGATTTTTGTAGATAATATTTGACTTTGTTTTCCAGCTTCATATCCAGCAGCAAAAGCGAGCAATAGTTGTGTTTCAAAGTCATTTAATTTTTCTAATAATTCAATCAATTCTAATTTACTGGTAGATTTAGTATTCATAATGATACTCCTTTATTAAACTTAATATAAGCATATAATAAAACTGAAGTTAATGTCAAGTTTTATTATATTTGACTTAGTTATATTTTAATGATATGCTTTGTACTAAATTGAGGTGGTCGTATGGAATTAGGAGAAAGATTAAAAATAATTTTGACTGAAAGTAATGAAAGTCAAATTAATTTTGCAAAGACACTGGGTATCAGTGCAGTTTATGTTAATCAATTAGTAAACGGTAAAAAAACAAATATTTCAGATACTTTAGCGAAATTAATAGAAGAAACATATGGCTATTCCGCACATTGGGTTATGACTGGTGAAGGTGAAAAAAGAGCAATACAGTCATTTTCCATCATAAAATTAAACCTTTTAAAGAAAGTTCAAAAAATGCCTGAAGATGAAGTGATGGCATTGTTGGCTTTTGCTAATTCTTTAGAAAGTATAAAAGCAGCTTTTGAAACAACAAAATAAAATTTATAATGAATAAAACAAAAATAAAAATTGTTCGATATTCAAGAATGTAGAGGGGAACTTTTTTCACTTGTGAAAAGTTCCCCAGCGTCTTTCAGACGCTCCCCCTCAAAAACACGCTTGAAGCAAAAAAAACCTTGAGGGCTTTGCCCTCAAACACCCACAAGCCCTTTAAAAAGGGCTTGACCCTAAATTTTTTGGAAACTTCGTTTCCATTTTTGGTATATCTATTAATAATTTGAAATAAAAATTATTATGATTATAATAAATCATCATAAAAGTATTTGCTATATTCTATAGAACAAAAATAATGTTCAATAGAACATATTTAAAAAAGTTAGGTAAAAAAATGTTATGAAAATTATTGACATTATTTTAAAAAGGTGTTATAGTATCCTAGTAACAAAGCAGAAGTATCCACTTCTCACCTTATCATACAGATGTGCATAAGGTTTATACTATCAGAAAAGCAGTGCAAGCAATTTGTACTGTTTTGTAAGTGTATTTTATGTGGATAGTCTTCTATCTGCTTTTTTTTTGAGAAAATACTGTATATTATGGGAGGTGCTTTATATTACTGAGTTAATGATTAATGAGCAAGTTAGGGATAAGGAAGTAAGATTGATTGATGAAAATGGTGCACAGCTAGGCATTGTATCTTCAAGAGAAGCACAAAAGTTGGCTGATGAAAGAAAACTGGATTTGGTAAAAATTGCTCCAGCAGCAAAACCACCAGTCTGCCGTATTATGGACTATGGCAAATATAAATTTGACCAAACGAAAAAAGAAAAAGAAGCTAGAAAAAAACAGAAAACCGTTGACATTAAAGAATTGCGTCTTTCCCCTAGCATAGATACTCATGATGTGCAGGTAAAAGTGAAAAAAGCAATTGAATTTTTGAAAAATGGTGACAAGGTAAAAATTAGTATCCGTTTTAGAGGCCGTGAAATTGGTCATTCTAAATCTGCTATGGTGATATTAGAAAATTTTGCAAAAGATGTGGAAGAATATGGTATCATAGATAAGCCAGCTAAGATGGAAGCAAAAAGCTTAGTGATGTTCCTTGCACCAAAAAATTGATAAATGACACAGGAGGAATTTGAATATGCCTAAATTAAAAACCAAAAAAGCAGCAGCAAAACGTTTCAGAATTACTGCAACTGGTCAGTTGAAAAGAAATAAATCTAATACACAACATATTCTTGGCAAAAAGTCCAGAAAGAGAAAAAGAAATTTAAGACACGCAACATTGGTTGACAAAACAGTTTTGAACAGCGTTAAGAAAAAACTGTTACCATACGCATAATTGATAAAATTGTTAGGAGGACTTGAAATATGGCAAGAGTAAAAGGTGCGTTAAACGCAAGAAAAAGACATAAAAAAGTTTTGAAATTAGCAAAAGGTTATAGAGGTGCTAGAAGCAAACAATACAGAGTAGCTAAACAATCTGTAATGAAAGCAATGGCATATTCTTTTGCTGGTAGAAAACAAACAAAAAGAGAATACAGAAGTCTTTGGATTACTAGAATTAATGCAGCAGCAAGATTAAATGATATTTCTTACAGTAAATTAATGCACGGTTTGAAATTAGCTGATATCAACATTAACAGAAAAATGTTGGCTGATTTGGCTGTAACAGATGCAGCAGCTTTTACAAAATTAGTAGATGCTGCAAAAGCAAAATTAAACTAAAAATAAAAATAAACACTTATCATAATGATAGGTGTTTTTTAATAAATAAATATTGACAGTGTAAAGATAGTATGATATTATCTTTACATCGTAAATATTGGGAGGTGACAATTTGCAACAAAAACCATACCATCACGGTAATTTAAGAAATACATTGATTGAAGCAGGTATTGCTCTACTTAATGAACAAGGACAGCAACATTTTTCATTGAGAAAAGTAGCAGCAAAATGTGGTGTAAGCCATGCCGCACCTTACAGTCATTTTGAAAACAAAGAGGCTCTTATGGAGGCAATGAAAGAACACGTTACAAAACAATTTGTAGAGGTATTAGAAAAAACAGTGCAACAATATAAAAATGATATTGATATTATGTTTTATTTAGGAAATACTTATATATCTTTTTTTATAGAACATAAACAATATTTTACATTTTTATATGGAAAATCAGGAATACAATTTGATTTTACAGAAAATGGTATATTACAAAGTAATTATACTCCTTGTAGTATTTTTAAAAAAGCAGCATTTGATTTTATGGAAAAAATAAAATATCCTCCTCAAAAGCGATTAGACACTTTAATTGCTATGATTGCATTAGTGCATGGTATTACTGCAATGCTTACAACACAACAAATAGCATATGAAGGGGATTATAAAAATTTATTAAAAAATTCTATATTTGCAAATGCACTGTTTGCAGATGCTGTTACAAAACAAAAACAGAAAAGAGGAGAAGTTTTATGAGTGGAATTATTTATTATTTTTCAGCAACAGGAAACAGTTTACAAGCAGCAAAAGTAATAGCTCAAAAAATAGATGCAGAGGTAGTTAAAATTACCACAAAAACATCAATACTATGTGATAAAGATGTTATTGGATTTGTATATCCTACATTTTACTGGGGATTACCAGCATTGGTAGCACGTTTTACTAAAAAGTTGAAAATAGAAGGAAATCCTTATATATTTGCTGTAACAACTTGTGGGCTTTCCAGCGGGGGAGCATTAGGGCAATTAAATGATATATTAAATAAAAAAGGACAACAGCTAAGTTTTGGAAAAACGATTAGAACAGTAGCAAATAATATTACAAAATATCGTATAAAACAAAAATCTATATCAAAATTAGTACAATCCCAAAATAAAAAAGCAAATGAAATTGCAGAAGCAGTTGCTAAAAAACAAAAAAATAATATTCCAAAAGTGGGTATAATTTCTAAAGCATTTTATCAGTTATATTTAAAGGAATACCCTAATAGTGATAAGGGATTTCTTGTAACAAGTGATTGTATTTCTTGTGGCACTTGTCAGCAAGTATGTCCTTCTGGTAATATTATATTGAAAAATGGGAAACCTGTTTTTCAGCATCACTGTGAAAATTGTCTTGCGTGTTTGCACTGGTGTCCTAAAAATGCTATAGAATGGAAAAAAACAACAATAAAAAAACAACGTTATCATCACCCACAGATTTCTTGCAGCGAATTAAAAACAAATAAGGAGTAATCGTATGCCTATTTCTGAAAAAACATTAGAATTTTTATGGGAAAATAGAATAAAAAATAGTCGTGATTGGTATATAGAACATAAAAACGAATTTCGAGAATTTGTATTAACACCTATGATAGAATTAGTAGAACAATTAGAAAAAACACTTCATAAAATTGACCCTTTGCTTATTGTAGTGCCTAAAATAGGAAAAAGTATTTCGAGAGTGTATAGAGATATTCGATTTTCTAAAGATAAAACATTGTATAGAGATATTATGTGGTGTGTTTTTGGTAGAGATAAAAAGAAATATAGTTCTCCTGTATTTTTTATAGAATTTTGTCCTACGTTTTTTAGATATGGCTGTGGATATTATGAAGCACCACCAAAACAAATGGAAATGCTTCGTCAGTTGATATTAAAAGAAGATAAACGATTTTTAGAAGCAAAAAAAGCATATGAAAAACAAAATTTATTTGAAATAGATGGAGAATTTTATAAAAGAAATCGTTTTGCAGAACAGCCTAAAGAATTGCAAAATTGGTTGAATAGAAAAAGTATTAGTTTTATCAAAACAAGTAAAGACTTTCAAACATTGTATCGTGATGACTTTTATAAAGAATTGGAAGAAGGATTTCGTATATTGGCACCTATGTATTATTTTTTGATTGCAGCAGGAGAATAAAAAGTAAATTATCACTCACCTAATAATTTGCTGATATTTTAGGTGAGTGAAACTTTTTTATTACATAATTAAATTAATATTAATGTATTACCAAATGGTATGATAGAAATGACCAGCATTGAAAAAATTCCATATACTCCTTGCATTAAAATACCAAAAATATAAAAACTTACTAAAATACACAAATTAAAAATATTAAATAAAAATCTTGCCGTTCGTAAAAATTTGCAATGACGAAATAGTGTAAAATGAAATACTATGCTATAAAATCCAGTCCAAAAAAAATCTCCAAAATCTAATAAATCACCGTTCCAAATATAAAAGCTAATATTTCCAAAAAACAGAAAAGGAAGTATAAAACAAAATGTTGTAAATAGAGCAACAATATATTTATTATTTTGTACAGTATTTTGTAATAATTTTAATTTTTGTATCATTATACATTTATCCTTTTTTATAAATATAGCCTCAAGACTTTACTTGAGGCTTGAGTGTTATTTATTACATACTAGGCATAGCTGCAGTATATACACCTAATTTATGGAAATTGTACCATTCTATAATGCTTTTTTCACTGGCTATATTTAATGCAAATAAAATTTCTTTTGCAAACTCCATAGTTGCAGTACCGTTTGCTGTAATAATGTTTTTATCTCTAACTGCTTGTTTTGAAATATATTTATTTTCTGCTGTATAAATAGAACCTGCCCATTGTTTTAAGTCATTTAAGTCATTGCTTGTATGATTTACATTATTTAAAGCACCTGTTGTAGCTAAAAAAGCTGATGCGTCACAAATACCTCCTAATATTTTTTGTTTTTGAAGGCAGTCATTTACAAGTGTTTTCACTTGTTTAGAATTTTCATTTCTCCACGTCATTCCGCCTATTAAAATGAGAGCTTCATAATCATTTGGTACAGATGAAATATCATAATCAGGCAATACTTTAAATCCACCTATTGACTGTACAAAATCTTTTGACAATGATACTGTTTTAATATCATATTGTCCTTGACATAACATATTGATTGCAGATGCTATATAAGCGGCCTCCCAATCTGCATACTGTTGTAAAATCACAAATAAAATTGTTTTTTTCATACTGCAGTACCTCTCTTTTTAAAATTAATATTATTTTTAGTAAGCTCTACCCCAATAAACCATATGCTTTGCAGGTTTGCCACAACAGATACAAGTATCTGAAATATGTTCCTGTTCAAAAGGAATACAACGAGAAGTTGCAGCTGTTTTTTCTTTAATGGCATCTTCACAGGCTTGGTCACCACACCACATTGCTTTTATAAATCCTGGTGTTTCGTTAATTTGTTTTTCAAATTCTTCCATTGTTTTTGCTACATATGTTTTAGAATTACGACGTTCTGTTGCCCTTTGTAATAAATTAGATTGTATTTCTTCTAAAAGTTGTTTTACTGTGTTTTCTAAATTATCTATAGAAACAATTTGTTTTTCTCCTGTATCACGACGAGCTAACACAACTTGATTTTTTTCAATATCTTTAGGGCCTATTTCTAAGCGAATTGGCACACCTTTCATTTCATATTCACTGAATTTCCAGCCAGCAGATTTATCACTATCGTCTAATTTTACTCTGCACACATTTGACAATATTGTTTTCAATTGCTCAGCTTTTTGTAATACTCCTTCTTTGTGTTGTGCAATAGGTATCATAATGACTTGTGTAGGTGCAATTTTTGGAGGAAGTACAAGACCACTATTGTCACCGTGTACCATAATAATCGCACCAATTAAACGAGTTGTTGTACCCCAAGAAGTTTGATGTACATATTGTAATTGATTGTTTTTGTCTGTATATTGTATTTCAAATGCTTTTGCAAAACCATCTCCAAAATTGTGGCTTGTACCAGATTGTAATGCTTTACCGTCGTGCATTAAACTTTCGATAGTATAAGTTGCTTTTGCTCCTGCAAAACGTTCTTTTGCTGTTTTTTCTCCTTTTATTACAGGAATTGCTAATACATCGTGGCAAAAGTCCGCATAAACATTTAACATTTTAATGGTTTCTTGTTGTGCTTCTTCCGCAGTAGCGTGAGCAGTGTGTCCTTCTTGCCACAAAAATTCTGTTGTTCTTAAAAATGGTCTTGTTGTTTTTTCCCAACGTACTACAGAACACCATTGATTGTAAAGTTTTGGTAAATCTCTGTAAGATTGTATAATATTAGAATAATGCTCACAGAATAATGTTTCAGAAGTAGGACGTACACAAATTCTTTCTTGTAATTCTGTTTCTCCACCGTGTGTTACCCAAGCAACTTCTGGTGCAAAACCTTCCACATGGTCCTTTTCTTTTTGTAAAAGACTTTCTGGTATAAACATAGGCATATATACATTTTCGTGACCTGTTTGTTTAAAACGTTCGTCCATTTGTTTTTGTATTAATTCCCATATTGCATAGCCATAAGGGCGTATAATCATACAGCCTTTTAATTGAGAATAGTCAGTTAAGTCTGCTTTTTTTACAACATCAGTATACCATTGTGCAAAATCTTTTTCCATATCAGTAATTGCTTCTACTAATTTTTTTTCTTTTGCCATAATTTCATTCCTCCTAATTTGATTAAAATATCATCAAGGGCATAAAAAAAGACTTGCTTCCCTTATAAAAGGGGTCAAGTCACGACGGTACCACCCTTGTTGATAATAAAAATATTATCCACTCTATACCTTTAACGCAGGTAAACGCTGTGTTTTAGCACAGAACTCAAGAAGTAGGTTCAAAAAGATTTGTTTAGGCTTTCAGCAAACGCCTTTTCTCTGTACACAAAGAGCTTTTTTAATAATCTTCTATCAACGTTTTTTCTTATTTTTTTATGATACATATAGCATAATGAAAAGTCAAGAGAAATTTTATAAAATATACATTGTGACTTTTTTTGCTAAGTGTTATACTGAAAAAAATATGTAAAGAAGGAAAGGAATAAAAATATGAGAGATGAAAGATTAGAAAAATTAGCAGATGTGCTTGTAAAATATTCTACAGAAGTAAAAGCAGGAGATGACGTTTGTATTTCGGCAGAAGATTGTGCATTACCTTTTATACAGGCAGTAGCAAGAGCAGCAGTGAAAGCAGGAGGCATTGTACGTTATTTTGTAGATATGCCTAATGTAGATGCTATGATTGTGAAAGAAGGAAATGATACACAAATTGCACAGCCTAATTTCCGTTTTGGAGAATGTGCAAAAAGTGATGTTTGGATTAGTGCGTGGGGAAGTGATAATGTAAAAACATTTCAAAATGCAGACAGTGAAAAGTTGAAAATGAGAAGATTAGCAAATCAACAAAATAGAAAAATTTATTCTAAAAGAATGGGAGATGGGTCTTTACGTTGGTGTGGTACACAATTTCCTACAAATGGAGATGCACAAAATGCAGGTATGAGTTTAGAAGAATATGAGGATTTTGTATACCAAGCAGGTTTTTTGAATACAGAAAATCCAGTTGAAAAATGGAAAGAAATAGAAAATTATCAGCAGAAATGGATAGAATATTTAAACACTAAAAAACAACTGCATATTATTTCAAAAGATACAGATATTACAGTAAATATTTCTGGAAGAAAATGGATAAATTGTTGTGGAAAAGAAAATTTTCCAGATGGAGAAATATTTACCTCTCCTGTAGAAAATGATATTAATGGATATATTACATTTTCTTATCCTTCTATTATAAATGGAAATGAATTTGAGGAAGTAAAATTAGTAGTAAAACAAGGCAAAATTATAGAGGCAAGTTGTAAAAATGAACAAAAACAAAAAGATTTACTTTCTTATATTGATACAGATGAGGGCTCTCGTTATTTTGGAGAGGTAGCAATCGGTACAAACTATGGCATACAAAAGCATACGAAAAACATATTATTTGATGAAAAAATAGGCGGTTCTATTCATATGGCGATAGGAGAAGCATTTCAAGAAGCAGGTGGAAAAAATGAGTCTGCTATACATTGGGATATGATAAATGATATGAAACAACAGGGAGAAATTTATGCAGATGGCCAACTTTTTTATAAAAATGGTTATTTTATAGATGAAGTATTACACTAATGCTATCTTTTTCAACACAATAGCATTGCTTTTGCTGTGAAATTATGGTATCTTATAAGATAGTTTTAAAGTGTCAAAATTTGATACTATGACATTGAATGATAAAGGAGAGAATAAAAAAATGGATTTTGTAACAGGAAGCTGTGAAGCAAAAGATATGGAATTTTCTGATTTAATGCAAGCAGAAGATAATTCTATTGTAAAAACACATGGTATGGTTTATTCCATTAAAAATATGGGAGATTTTGGATTTTTAACATTACGTAAAAGAGATGGTTTAGTACAATGTGTGTTTAATAAAGAAGAGTCTCATTTTGCATTAGAAGATTTAGGCGTTGAAATGTCTATTAATGTAGAAGGAAAACTAAAAAAAGATGAAAGAGCACCAGGTGGTTTTGAAATTCATTTATTAAATGCACAAGTTTTAACAAAGCCTAAAGAAGCTCCTGCTATCAATCTTTCTAAAAGAAAATTAGGAATGTCTTTGGAAACAAATATTGCACAGCGTCCTATTACATTAAGAAACAATAGAGAACGTGCAATATTTAAAATACAAGAAGGTGTTATTAGAGGATTTAGGGAATATTTTAGTAAAAATGGTTTTACTGAAATCAATACACCTAAAATTGTAGCAAGTGGTGCAGAAGGTGGAGCAAATATATTCAAATTAGATTATTTTGGTAAAAAAGCATATTTAGCACAAAGTCCTCAGTTTTATAAACAGATGCTTGTAGGTGTTTATGAAAAAGTGTTTGAAATCAGCCACGTTTTTAGAGCAGAAAAACATAATACAACAAGACATTTGAATGAGTATATGGGCATTGATATGGAAATGGGATTTATCAATAGTTTTGTAGATTTAATGGAAGTAGAAACAGGTGCATTAAAATATACTATGGAATTATTGAAAAAAGAATATGAAAGAGAAATAAAAATATTAAATGTACCTATTCCAGAAATTGATACTATCCCTACAGTAAGATTTAAAGATGCAAAAGAAATGATTGCACAAGAATATAACAGAAAAATAAAAGACCCTTATGATTTAGAACCAGAAGAAGAACAACTGATTTCTAAATTATTTGCAGAAAAATATAACAGTGAATTTGTTTTTGTAACACATTATCCAGTGAAAAAACGTCCTTTCTATGCTATGGACGACCCAGAAAATGATAAATTTACATTAAGTTTTGACTTATTGTTCAGAGGAATGGAAATTACAACAGGTGGACAAAGAATACACGACTATGATATACAAGTAGCCAAAATGCAATCAAAAGGATTAAATCCTGAAGATTTCGAAAGCTATTTGATGATACACAAACACGGTATGCCACCTCATGGCGGTTGGGGCATTGGATTAGAAAGGCTTTGTATGAAATTATTAGATGAAACAAATGTACGTGTAGCTGCTATGTTCCCAAGAGATATGAGCAGATTAGAACCATAATGATATGAAGGAAAGGAATGTTATAGATATGAAAATTACAGACGAATTATTAGATTATATTGGGATACTAGCTCGTCTTCATATTTCGGAAGAAGAAAGAGAAAAAACAAAACAAGAAATCAATAAAATTGTAGAATATATGGATATATTAAATGAATTAGATACAACAGGTATTGAAGCAATGAGCCATGCTTTTCCAGTAAAAAATGTATTTCGTGAAGATGCTGTTCAGCCTTCTATAGAAAGAGAATATGTTATATTAAATGCAGCAAATAAAAAAGAAGGCTGCTTCAAAGTACCAAAAGCAGTAGAATAGGAGGGTATAAAGTATGGAGTTATGTCAGCTGTCAGCATTGGAACTGGGCAAAAAAATAAAGTCAAAAGAGGTTGGCGTTGTAGAAGCAACGAAAGCTGTTTTGGAAAATATTGAAAAGAAAGAACAAAAATATCATTGTTATGTTACTGTTTGCGAAAAAGAAGCATTAGCAGAAGCGGAAGCAGTACAAAAAAAGATAGATAGTGGAGAATTAAATACACCTTTGGCAGGTGTGCCTGCAGCAGTAAAAGATAATATGTGTACAAAAGGTATGCAAACCTCTTGTTCTTCTCATATGTTAGAAACATTTAAACCAGTTTATACTGCAACAGCAGTACAAAAATTGCAAGATGCAGGTGCAGTCATTGTTGGTAAAACAAATATGGACGAGTTTGCTATGGGAAGTACATCAGAAACCTCTTATTTTGGTATCACTAAAAATCCTTGGAATACAGAACACGTTCCTGGAGGAAGCAGTGGTGGTTCTGCCGCAGCAGTTGCTGCAGAAGAAGCATATTATACATTAGGTTCTGATACAGGCGGTTCTATTCGCCAGCCAGCATCTTATTGTGGCATTACTGGTTTAAAACCAACTTATGGTACAGTATCTCGTTATGGTTTAATTGCATATGCTTCTTCATTAGACCAAATTGGTCCTATGGCAAAAAATGTAGAAGATGTTGCCGAAATTTATAAAATAATTGCAGGATATGATAAAAAAGATAGTACATCAGTAAATCAACCAGTATCTTCTTTTACATTATGTGAAGATATGAAAGGTAAAAAAATTGGCATTCCTGTTGACTTTTTTGGAGAAGGCATAGATGAAGATGTAAAAGAAGCAATTTATAAAGCTGCAAAAGTATATGAAAGTCTTGGTGCAACAATAGAAGAGATTAAAATGCCTACAATTAAATATGCTATTCCTGCGTATTATATTGCTGCTTGTGCAGAAGCAAGTAGTAATTTATCAAGATATGATGGCATTAAATATGGTCATTGTGCAGAAAATTATGATGATTTAGTAGATTTGTATTACCAATCTAGGAGTGAAGGCTTTGGTTCAGAAGTAAAAAAGAGAATTTTAATTGGAGCATTTGTATTAAGTAGTGGTTATTATGATGCGTATTATAATAAGGCATTACAAGTAAAAGCACTGATTAAACAATCTTATGATGATGCTTTTAGTAAATATGATTTTCTTTTGACACCAACAGCACCTACTACAGCACCAAAAATAGGAGAGAGTTTTAAAGATACATTAAAAATGTATTTGAGTGATATTTGTACTGTTTCTGTCAATTTAGCAGGACTCCCCGGACTTGTTGTACCTTGTGGATTTGATAAAACAGGGCTTCCTATTGGATTACAATTAATTGGAAAGGCTTTTAGTGAAGAAATATTATTGAATGCAGGTTTTGCCTTCCAAAAAGCAACTGATTTTCATACAAAATCACCTAAATGAAAGGAGGAATAATAAAATGGAATTTGAAACTGTATTAGGTCTGGAAGTGCATACAGAACTTGCCACAGACACAAAAATATTTTGCTCTTGTTCTACAGAATTTGGTGGTGAACCCAATACACACGTTTGTGAGGTGTGTAGTGGTATGCCAGGAACGCTACCAGTTTTAAATAAAAAAGTTGTTGAATTTGCAATTAGAACAGGTTTGGCAACAAATTGCGAAATTACAAGATATAATAAATTTGATAGGAAAAATTATTTTTATCCTGACTTACCTAAAGCATATCAGGTATCACAGTTATACTTGCCTATTTGTCAAAATGGTCATATTGATATAGAAGTAAATGGTGTCAAAAAATCTATTCGTATCAAAGAAATTCATATGGAAGAGGACGCTGGGAAATTGATACATGACCCTTGGGAAGATTGTACATTAGTTGACTATAACCGTTGCGGTGTACCTCTTTTGGAAATTGTAAGTGAGCCAGACTTTTCTAATGGAGAAGAAGTAATAGCTTATTTGACAAAATTAAAAGCAATATTACAATATACAGGTGTTTCTGATTGTAAAATGGAACAAGGCTCTTTGAGAGCAGATGTAAATCTTTCTGTAAAACCAATAGGCTCCAAAGAACTTGGTACAAGAACAGAAATGAAAAATATCAATTCTTTTAAAGCGATTGCTAGAGCCATAGAAGGAGAAAGAGCAAGACAAATTGAATTGATACAAGAAGGTAAAAAAGTAATACAAGAAACAAGAAGATGGGACGATAACAAAGGTGCAAGTTATGCTATGCGTTCCAAAGAAAATGCACAAGATTACAGATATTTTCCAGAGCCTGACCTTGTGCCTATTGAAATTGATGATGAATGGATTGAAAGAGTTAGACAATCTTTACCAGAACTACCTGAAGCAAAAAAAGCAAGATATATGTCTGAATATAAATTACCTGAGTATGATGTAGATATTATTACAGGTTCAAAAGACCTTGTAAAAATATTTGAACAAGCATACGAAGTATGTAACAATGCAAAAGAAGTTTCTAATTGGATTATGGGAGAAGTGCTTCGTCTTGCTTCTGAAACAAGCACATTGCCAGAAGATATTTCATTTGATGCAAAAAATTTAGGAAAATTGATATTACTTGTAAAGAATGGTGTTGTAAATAGAAATACAGCAAAAGAAGTATTTGAAAAAATGTTTTCTGATAATGTAGAACCAGAACAATATATTGAACAACACAATTTAAAAATGGTAAATGATGATAGTGCAGTAAAAGAAGTGGTAGCAAAAGTAATTGAAGCAAATCCAGATTCTATTGCACAATTTAAAGAAGGAAATGAAAAAGTAAATAAATTCCTTATGGGACAGTGTATGAAACAATTAAAAGGAAAAGCAAATCCTGCTATTGTTACAAAAATATTGGACGAAGAATTAGCAAAACTGAAATAATTACTAAAAAAAATAGTAATAACAAAAAATCTCTCTGCAAATTGACTGCCAGAGAGATTTTTTATGAAAAGAATTGTGAAAAATTATTACATTTATGTAACAAATTTATCATTTTTTATTGTATTTTGTAAAAAACAATATATTAAAAAAGCGTAAAAAGCCTGTAAATTCAGTATATGCAGAACATAAAATAATATTCTTAATATTTCATAAATTTTTCTTGACAACTTTATTAAGATTAAATATAATAAGTTGTAACAAATACGTAATAAGTACATTTTGGAGGAAAAATTTTATTATGAGTAAGTATAAAGTTTGGACAAGAATATTAATGACAGTAAGTAGTATTTGTGTGTTGAGTACAGCAACTGTTTTTGCCGCAGCAAGTGGTTCTATAAATGATGATGGTGTAAATATACGTTCCGCAGCAAGTATAGGTTCTGAAATATTGGGAACAGCAGATAAAGGAACAGAACTTGTTCTTCATGGTAGAGATGGAGATTGGTATCAAGTTACATTTAATGGAAATCAAAATGCTTATGTTTCTGCTGATTATTTTGATATAACAAGAGCAGAAGGAAAAGTACAAGGAACAAATATCAATGTTAGAACAGGAAGCAATACAAAAAGCGATGTAATTAAAACAGTAAATGATGGCGATGTTATTACAGTAATAGGAAAATTAGATGGCTGGTACCAATTAGCATATAACAATGGAAACGCTTATATTAGTAAAGATTATTTAGATGGCGATATGCTTACATATCTTCCTAGTGTTTCTGCTACAGAAGAAATAGAGGAAGAAGAAACAAAACAAGAGGATAAAAAGGAAGTAGAACAAGAGAAAAAAGAAATAGAAGAACAACAGAAAACTGTTTCTGAAACAACAAAAAATAATAATAGTGATGAAAAAACAACTTATGGTGTTGTAATTGCAGACTCTTATTTAAGAGTTAGAAGTTCTGCATCTACAAATGGCGATGTTTTAGAAAATTTAAGTGGCGGAGAAATATTTGATGTAATGCAGTCTGGTGCAGATTGGTTAAAAATCAAAACAGCAGAAGGAACAACAGGTTATGTTAGCACAGAATATGTATCATTAAGAACAGGCAAAAAACCAGATACAAAAGTAGTTTTACCAGCACCTTCTAGTAAAGCAGGCGATGTAGTTTCTTATGCAAAACAGTTTTTAGGTACTCCATATGTATGGGGCGGAACAGATTTAAATAGTGGTGTGGATTGTTCTGGATATGTTTATGCAGTAATGCAAAAATTTGGTGTTACATTAAATAGAAGTTCTGCTAGTATGACATCAAATGGTGTAGCAGTGAAAAAGAGTGAGTTAGCACCTGGAGATTTGGTTTTCTTTGATACAGATAGAAATGGTGGTATTTCTCATGTAGGTATTTATATTGGTAACGATCAGTATATTCATTCTTCATCAGGAAGTAAATCAGGTGTCATTATATCAGATATGACAGATAGTTATAGTGAAAGTACATATGTAACAGCAAGACGTGTTTTAAAATAAAAATACATCATATAGAAAAGCAGACTTTTTGTCTGCTTTTTTGTTGCGAAAAATGGACAAAGTTTGTTATAATGTTTTCAATCTATTTTAAATAAATATGAATAAAAGAAAAGGGTGTTTTTATGTTAAAAGGAAAAACAGTTTTGTTAGGTGTGACAGGTAGTATTGCAGCTTATAAAATGGCAAATGTAGCAAATATGCTTGTAAAAATGGGCTGTGATGTTCATGTGATATTGACAGAAAATGCAACGCATTTTATTACTCCTATTACATTTGAAACATTAACAGGAAATAAGTGTATGGTAGATACGTTTGATAGAAATTTTCAATTTCACGTAGCTCATATTTCACTGGCAAAAAGAGCAGATGTTGTGTTAATTGCACCAGCCTCAGCAAATGTTATTTCAAAAATGGCAAATGGTTTAGCAGACGATATGCTGACAACAACAGTATTAGCTTGTCAGTGTAAAAAAATTGTTGCTCCAGCTATGAATACCAATATGTATCACAATGAAATTGTGCAACATAACATAAAAAAATTAAAAAAATATGGCTTTGAAGTAATCAAACCAGAAAGTGGTGTGTTAGCTTGTAGAGATGTTGGTGATGGTAAATTGCCAAGTGAAGAAGTGTTAGTAAATTATATTTTAAAAGAAGTTGCATATGAAAAAGACCTTTTAGGAAAAAAAGTGATTGTTACAGCAGGAGCAACGCAAGAAAGCATTGACCCTGTACGTTATATTACAAATCATTCTACGGGAAAAATGGGCTATGAATTGGCAAAAGCGTGTATGTTTAGAGGTGCAGAGGTTACATTAGTCAGTGGAGTAACAGCACTCCAAAAACCACCTTTTGTAACTATTGTAAATGTCAAAAGTGCAGGGGATATGTTTGAAGCAATGAAAGAAAGATTTCTCGAAAATGACATTATCATAAAAGCAGCAGCAGTAGCAGACTATAAGCCTTGTACAGTGAGTGATGAAAAAATGAAGAAAAAAGATGGAGAAATGAGTATTGCACTAGATAGAACAGTAGATATATTGAAATATATGGGAGAACATAGAAGAGAAGGACAATTTTTATGTGGCTTTTCTATGGAAACACAAAATATGCTTGAAAATTCTCGTATTAAATTAGACAAAAAAAATATAGATATGATTGTGGCAAACAATTTAAAAGTGAGCGGTTCTGGTTTTGGTACAGATACCAATGTTGTTACAATGATTTCTAAAAAAGAAGAAATTGAATTAGAATTGATGTCAAAAGAAGAAGTTGCACACAATATTATTGATGAAATATTAAAATTGCAAAAAATGTGATAATATAGTCGGTGGGGGAGGGGAGAAAAAAAGAACAGTATAGCATTTACTGTTCTTTTTTTGTTAAAATAACAGAAATAAATTTAATATATATCAATATATATTAGCACTATTGATATATATTGATACTATTGTGAAATGTTTTTTTATAAAAGCATAATAGATATACTATGTGTTATATAGAATGATGATTTGCTTTTTTTACAGCACGTATGACTGTTTGCTCTGTTACACGTGCTGCTAATGTACCAATTAAATCTACAATAGGTTTAGAAGATGATATTTCGCCCGTAGACAAACAAAAAAGGGTATCCCCATCTAATTGTGTATGAACAGGTCTAATTGCTCTAGCAAGCCCATCGTGAGCCATACCAGCTACTTTTTTTGCTTCTGATTTGGTGAGTGCAGCATTTGTAGCAATAATGCCTATTGTGGTATTTTGTCCGTGAAAAGCAGGAGGATATGCCATTTCAAGCATTGTTTTTTCTGTATCAATAAAAGCAGTTTTTTGTTTATTTGTTGTACCAGCTATAATTTTTCCATTTTCTATTATATCACCAAATGCGTTTACAGCAATAAGAGCAGAAACAGTGATACCATTTTCAAGCGTTTGAGAATAACTAGCAATACCGCTTTTTGTACAGCACTCCATATCATATAATTTACCTACAGTTGCACCACAGCCTGCACCAAAACTGCCTTCTTTTAATATTTCATTGTTTGCATTTTCGCAAGCAGTATAAGCCATTTTTTTATCAGGACGACAATGACAATCTCCATAAGCTAAATCAAATAATACTGCTTGAGGTACAATAGGAACAACAGTACAACCTACATCAAATCCTATTCCTTTTTTTTCTAAATACTGCATAACACCACTTGCTGCTTCTAAACCATATGCAGAACCTCCAGAAAGCACTACTGCATTGACTTTTTCCATAGCGTTAACAGGGTCAAGTAAGTCTGTTTCTCTTGTACCAGGTGCAGCTCCTCTAACATCAACACCACAAATAGCACCATCTGGAACAATTACTACAGTAACACCTGTTTTTCCTTTTTCATCTTCTGCTTGTCCTACAAGTATGCCTTTTATGTCTAATATATTTTGTTTCATAACGATAGCCTCCTTTTTAGATAAAAGTATACAATGAAATTACTTTTCTGTAAATGGAACGCTTTTATTGATTTTGCATACTATGGAATATGATTTGATACTTTTGGGAGGGGCATATAAATGGGTAAATATAAAATAGAAGGCGGGCATCCTCTAAAGGGAATAGTAACAGTCAGAGGCAGTAAAAATGGTATATTGCCTATATTAGCAGGAATTATGCTGACAGAGGGAGAAACAATATTGCATAATTGTCCTTGTATTTCCGATGTACATTTTACATTAGAAATGTTAAAACAATTAGGCTGTACTATAAAAAAAGAAGATAGAACCATTATTATTAATACAAAAGACTGTAAAAATAAAGATATTGATAGTAAAAGTGTTCAAAAAATGCGTTCTTCTATATTGTTTATGGGAGCTTTATTAGGTAGGTTTTGTAATGCAAATATAGGTTATCCTGGAGGCTGTGAAATTGGTATGCGTCCTATTGATTTGCATTTAAAGGCATTTCGAGAAATGGGTATCACCATAGAAGAACAAAAAGGAATATTATGCTGTGATGGAAAAAAATGTATAGGAACAAAAATTAATTTAGATTTTCCGAGTGTAGGAGCAACAGAAAACTGTATTCTTTTGGCAGCAAAATCAAAAGGATATACTACGATATATAATGCAGCTTGTGAGCCTGAAATTGTAGAACTGCAAACATTTTTAAATCAATGTGGAGCAAATATAAAAGGTGCAGGAACTGATTGTATTGTGATAGAAGGTGTAAAGTCACTTTATGGCACAGAATATACTGTATCATCAGATAGAATAGAAGCAGGTACATTTCTTTGTGGTGCAGCAATTACAAAAGGAGAAATTGAATTAAAAAACATTTGTGCAGATACTATGAGGCAAGTTTTGCTTAGATTAGGAGAAGCAGGCTGTATGATAAAAGAACAAAAAAACAGTATTTATTTGAAAGCACCTAAAAAAATAAAACCTGTTTACAGAATACACACCGGACCTTATCCTGATTTTCCAACAGATATGCAACCGCAATTTATGTCAATATTGACATTGGCAGAAGGAACCAGTATTATTAGTGAAACGGTATTTGAAGCAAGATTTAAACATATTAGTGAGTTGTGTCGTATGGGAGCTGATATTACAGTAGAAGGACAAACGGCTGTCATAAAAGGCGTAAAAAGTTTAAAAGGGGCTTATGTTTCTGGTAAAGATTTGAGATGCGGTGCTGCATTGATATTAGCTGGATTAGCAGCAGAAGGAGAAACTGTAGTGGAAAATGCTTGTTATGTGCAAAGAGGATATGAACAAATAGAAAAAGTGCTGACTTCTTTGGGAGCAGTTATTTCTTTGGAAAATTAAAAAGGTGAGTATAAATTGAAAAAAGCAAAAAGGAATTATAGCAAAAAAAGAACTGTGCGTAAAAAGAAAAAAATAAGAAAAAAATTATCATTAAAATTTATAATGATATTACTTGTAGCTTGTTTAGGTGGTGCAGGAATTATATTTTCTCCAATTTTTTCTGTGAAGACAATAGAGATAACAGAAATGGAACAATATTCTAATGATGATATTTGTGATATAATAGGATTGAGAACAGGAGCAAATATATTTTTGTATGATAAAAAAAAGGCAGTAGAGGTTTTGAATGAAAATAATTATATTGAAACTGCGGAAATCACAGTGCAACTTCCCAGTACAATTTATATCAATATAGAGGAAAGAAAAGTCAGAGGGTATGTGCCTTATGCAGGGTCATACCTTTACATAGATGAATACGGTAGAGTGCTGGATGTGCAAAATGAAACAAAAAAAACATTGCCTGTAGTATATGGCTTAAAATTTGACCAATTTCGATTGGGAGAATTGTTAGATGCAAAAAATAAAGAGTCATTTGATGTTGTTGTATTAATTTCTCAAATGATTACAAAATATGAACTGCTGAATAATATTATGGAGATAAATGTAAATGACCCAGAAAATATTACAGCAAATATCAATCAAATAGAAATACGTTTTGGCAGTATTGAAAATTGTGAGCAAAAAATGGCTTATCTTGCTCAAATATTAAATACAATACCAGAAAAAGATAGAGGAGTGCTAGATTTAAGTGATATGAGTCGCCCTATAGTATTTCGATATTTGTCTTAATTAAATGGATAAATATATAAAATATATTTCGTTATATTGTAACTGTTGCATATAAAATAGAAAAAAATTTTATAATATTACTAAATTTGTATTGAATAAAAATGAAAAAAGAGATAAGATAATAGAAAGACATATTATAGTATAAATAAAGCAACTCTGTAAATTAAACAGTATATATTGATATATATTATATAATACTGTTTTCTATATAATATGTATTAAAATGAAAATATATGAAAAAAGAACAAAAAAATACAAAATTAGGTATGGTACTATCTGTTTTTTTCATGTATAATAAAAATTACTCTATGTAATTCTGAAACTCTAGGAGGGGATTTTTTTGCTCGAATTTGATATTCCACGTAGCAATACTATGGCACAAATTAAAGTAGTTGGTGTCGGCGGCGGCGGCAATAACGCAGTAGATCGTATGATTGAAGACGGTTTAGATGGCGTTGAATTTATTTCTGTTAATACAGATAGTCAACAGTTGGTAGACTCAAAATCACCTGTTAAAATACAAATTGGAGAAAAGTTAACAAAAGGTCTTGGTGCAGGAGGAAATCCTGATATTGGAGAACGCTCTGCAGAAGAAACACAAGAAGAAGTAGCACAAGCTTTAAAAGGTGCTGATATGGTGTTTATTACTGCTGGTATGGGTGGCGGCACTGGAACAGGTGCAGCACCAAAGATTGCTTCTATTTCGAAAGAAATGGGTATTTTAACAGTAGGTGTTGTAACAAAACCTTTTAATTTTGAAGGCAAAAAAAGAATGGCAAATGCAGAAAGAGGCATTATGGAATTGAAAAAAAATGTGGATACACTTGTAATCATTCCAAACCAGCGTCTTATGGGCATTATAGATAAGAAAACAACATTGACAGAAGCCTTCAAAAAAGTAGATGAAGTATTAAGACAAGGCGTACAAGGAATTGCAGATTTGATTTCTAAACCAGGTGTCATTAATTTGGACTTTGCCGATGTACGTACGATTATGGCTGACCAAGGTATTGCTCATATGGGCATTGGACAAGCATCTGGAGAAAATAAGGCAGAAGTTGCAGCAAAAGCAGCAATACAAAGTCCATTGTTAGAAACAACAATAGAAGGTGCAAAAAGTGTACTTATCAATTTCAGTGGTGATAGTGATTTAGGTCTTTTGGAAACAGAAGAAGCAGCAGAATTAATTAGAGAGTCACTTGACCCTGAAGCAGAAATTATTTTTGGTACAACAATCAATGAAGATTTAACAGACCAAGTTGTGGTAACAGTCATTGCAACAGGATTGGAAGATGAAGAAACACCAGTATCACAGCCACAACCACAACCTGTACAGCAGCAACAGCAACCATTTGGCAGCAGACGTGCAACACAACAGCAAAGGGTAGCATCACAACCTGTACAACCACCTCAGCAACAACCTGTACAGCAACAACAGCCTATGAAAGAAAATAAACCTATAAGAGATTTTGGTAATTTAGATGATTTTGAATCTGAAATAAAAATACCAGATTTCTTAACAAGAAAAAGATTTTAATAAAAAAAATAAAAAAACAAAAAGAGGAAAAAGGAAAATAATCCATTCCTTTTTTTGTGCAAAAAAATAATAAAATCATACTATATATTGTATGAAAAAAGTCAGCAAGTATTTTTGCTGACTTTTTTTGTGTGGTGTTGTCAATATTTATACTATAATTTTTGTAAAATAACAGCGTGTTTGACAAAAAACTTGCACAAACTTGCCTATAATAACAATAGAGCCTTTAAAAGACAGAAAAGAAGGAGGCGTTTTGTGGAAGTAACAATTTATGGGGATATTGTATTTCTAGTCAATTTTTGTATGGATTTTCTCATATTATGGATAACTGCTGTGTTGCAAAAAAATAAAGTTTGCTATAAACGCCTTTTTTTGGGCAGTCTTTTTTTGTCATTGGTATATTGTATTGCCTTAGTTTTTCCAGTTCTTTCTTTTTTTTGTCACGGTATTGGAGGTATGATACTTTTTATTTTAGGAATAGAAATTGTGTTTTTTCCTAAAACAATAAAGACGTTGCTAAGATATTTTTTGATTGGCAATATTGTAGCATTTGCTATAGGCGGTGTAGCAATGGCATTGTTTTTTGCCACTGGTATGAGAACAATAGGAAATTATTTTGTGCTAAATACAAAGCAGTTTCCTATTAAAATATTAATTGCAACTGCTTGTTTTTTCTATATTGTAATAAAATTAGGAGAAAATTGGATAAAAATAAATATGATAAATAGAAAAGCTTACTGTGCTGTTGTTTTAAAACAAAAAGGAATAAAAATACCATTACGTATGCTTATTGATACAGGAAATAGTTTAAAAGACCCTTTTTCTGGAAATGATGTAATTGTGGCAGCTTTTCCTGCCATCAAAAATTTATTTTCAAAAGAAACGCAAATATATTTTTTTAAAGAGTATCAAAATCAACAAAAATTTTATGAATATGTTCTGCAAAAAGAAAAAAAATTGTCACTACATTTTGTTCCTTTTTCTAGTTTAGGAAAAGAAAATGGACTTTTGCTTGTATTTGAGCCAGAAGTATTAGAAATAGAAGGAAATATAAAAAATAATATTTCTCTTGGTATATATTGTGGTTCTTTTTCTGAAGGATATGATGGATTGATAAGCCCTGAAATACTTACATAAATGAGGAGGCAAAAAAATGAAATTTTTATTGTTTCAGATAAAATATGATATAGGTTGTATTTGGAGAAAATGGCGTAAAAAATTAAGTGGTATATTTTACATAGGAGGGAGTGATGTTTTTCCTCCACCATTAAAGACAGAAGAGGAAGCAATATTGTTAGAACAGTTAGGAGGAGAAGATGATGTAAAAGTAAAATCTGTTTTAATAGAAAGAAATCTTCGTCTTGTAGTATATATAGCTAGAAAGTTTGAAAATACGGGAGTAAATGTAGAGGATTTAATTTCTATTGGTACCATTGGATTGATAAAAGCAATTAATACATTTAATCCTGAAAAGAAAATAAAATTAGCTACTTATGCTTCTCGTTGTATAGAAAATGAAATATTAATGTATCTAAGGAGAAATAGTAAAACGAAATCAGAAGTTTCTATTGATGAGCCTTTAAATGTAGATTGGGAAGGAAATGAATTACTTTTGTCTGATATATTGGGAACAGATGCAGATGTAATTTATAAAGATATTGAAGAAGAAGTTGATAGAGATTTATTAGGAAAAGCGATGGAAAAGTTGAGCCAAAGAGAAAGAAAAATTGTAGAAATGCGTTTTGGTATATTACCAGAAACAACAGAAAAAACACAAAAAGAAGTTGCAGATTTATTGGGAATTTCACAATCTTATATTTCTAGACTAGAAAAGAAAATCATAGGTAGATTAAAAAAAGAAATGAATAAAATGATATAATTTGACAGCTGTTAAAACAAGGCATATAATGATAAAAAAGGATACTTTATTATAATATCAATGTTTTGCTATTTTAATACAAAGAAAGGAATTGCTTATGATTTTAGAAAAAGTAACAGCAAACAAAAAATTAATAGCAGAGGATTTGATTTTAATTTGGGAAGATGCTGTTAGAAAAACAAATTCCTTTTTAAAAGAAGAAAATATTGCAAAATTACGTCCATTGGCAAAATTAGCAATTAAAAATATGCAAACGCTTCTCATTGCAAAAGAAAAAAATAATACAATTATGGGCTTTGTTGCAATAGAAAATAAAAAAATAGAAATGCTTTTTGTAAAACCCGAATTTTTGGGGATAGGTGTTGGAAAAGCTCTTTTGCTTTTTGCTATAAAAAATTATAATGCTATGTGGGTAGATGTAAGCGAACAAAATATAAAGGCTCTTGAATTTTATAAACGTATGGGATTTACTGTTTTTTGTTGTTCTAAGGCAAATAATACAGCAAATTCATTTACTATTTTTCATATGAAATGGGAAGAAGAAAAATAATATTTTAAAAAATAGTTGACCTTTTTATTAAAATTTTGTATTGTTAAAGTAGTACAAAAACAATTTAAAAGGGGGCGTTATTGTGGAAAATATTACAGCTGATGGTAAAATAAAAACAATTCGCTGTGTTAAAGCAACACATGAAGACTTTGCAAAATTAGTGCAGTTAGGTAAAGATGCTAAAAAGGAATTAGAAACATTAGAAAAACAATGGGGATACACATTAGTACAGTTAAAAGAGATTATAAAACAAGAAGCATATAAAACAATAACATATGAAACAGCAACAAAAACAATAGTAGAACTATATACAGAAATGATACAAAAAGCGGAACAATTATATGCTTATCATAATGCTTATCATATACTAATGGAAGAAGGTGTGAATGAGTTATTGGATACTATTGGTATTGCTCCTGATAGTTATGGATATGATTTTTATCAGTTATGCTTAGAAAACTAAAAAAATAAATAGATTTTATTTGATGTATAAAAAGGAGTATTAAAAAAATGCTCCTTTTTGTTTTTGTAATACTATAATAAATCCATATGGTGTATTAATTCATAATCATAGTTAATAAAATTGCCGTTTTGTTGTTTAATGGTTTGTTGTATTCCTCCGTGAGAAATTGTTTTTTTAAATATGGTACTATTTTTTTCATTTTGAGCAGATACAATGCCTCCGTCTTGACGCATAATAAGCATAATAGTATACCTCCCGACTACAATTTATTATGTGGTAAATGTAGTTATATTTTTTGTTTTGTAGTATTTGTTATTATAGTATGTAAAAAAATAGTGGTTTTATACTATAAAATTTTGTACTATTTTTGGATTTAGAAACGGCTGTTATATTATGGCAGGCTTTGTTGGGTATAAAATTTCCTTCTCTGGAAATCATTTTTAATGAAAAGATAAGAGGAGGCATGAGAAATGGTCAACAAAGTTGAAATATGCGGCGTGAATACTTCAAAACTGCCCATTTTAAAAAATGAAGAAAAAGAAATATTATTTCAAAAGATATTACAAGGTGATAAAGAAGCAAGACAACAATATATTTATGGCAATTTACGTTTAGTTTTGAGTGTGATACAACGTTTTTCTAATAGAGGGGAATATATGGACGATTTGTTTCAAGTAGGTTGTATAGGGCTTATGAAAGCGATAGACAACTTTGATGTAACACAAGGCGTAAAATTCTCTACTTATGCAGTACCTATGATTATAGGGGAAGTAAGAAGGTATTTGAGGGACAATAATCCTATACGAGTAAGTCGTTCTTTAAGAGATACTGCATATAAGGCATTACAAATAAAAGAAAGATTGACAGCAGAAAAATCAAAAGAACCAGCGATTGAAGAAATTGCCAAAGAATTGGGCATGCCAAAAGAAAATGTTGTAATGGCGTTAGATGCCATACAAGATCCTATTTCGCTTTTTGAGCCTGTGTATCACGATGGAGGAGATACCCTTTTTGTAATGGACCAAGTTAGTGATGAAAAAAATGGAGATAGCCTTTGGCTGGAAAATATTTCTCTAAGTGAAGCAATAGAAAGATTGACAGAAAGAGAAAAAAGAATAGTTAATCTTAGATTTTTTCAAGGAAAAACACAAACAGAAGTAAGTACAGAAATTGGTATTAGTCAGGCACAAGTGTCTCGCTTAGAAAAAAGTGCATTGCGTCATATGAGAAAATATATGTAATTGTATTAAGCCGCTTGAAATAATTAGCAAAAATATGGTATGCTAATAAAATAAAAAAAGGAGAGCGGTTTTATGAAATGGATAAAACATTTTAGTACCATTACAAAACATAAATTAATTGTTATGAAATATTGTTTTTCAGTAGGATTGTATCGTCAGGGTTTGCTGCATGATTTGTCAAAATATGCTCCTACAGAATTTTTGATTGGTGCAAAATATTATCAAGGTACAAGAAGCCCCAATAATGCAGAAAAAGAAAAAAAAGGATATTCTTCTTCTTGGCTCCATCACAAAGGAAGAAATAAACATCATTTTGAATATTGGTTAGATTACAGCGGAAAAAAAGACCCTATTTTTATAGGTATGAAAATGCCTGTGTGTTATGTAGTAGAGATGTTTTTAGATAGAATTGCAGCTTGTAAAACATATCAAAAAGAAAATTATACACAAGAAAGTCCTCTCATTTATTATGAGAATAGTAAAGCATATCATATAATGTATCCTTCTTCTCAAAAACTGCTTGAGAAACTTTTGCATATTTTGGCAGAACAAGGAGAACAAAAAGCATTGTGTTATGCTAGAAAGGTAATCAAACAACAAAGAAAAAGAAAATTAAAAAAATTTTTTATAAAAAAGTAGTAATTTTGACGAAGAATTTTACATTCTTCGCCATTTTTATTATATTCAATATTGACAAAAATACAATGCACGATACACTATATTTTGTGAAAGAGATTATAAAAATAATAAAATTGTAAAATAATAACAGTAAAATACTATAATTTTTTTAACAAAAATAGGTTATTTTTCACATTGCAGTAATGTAAAAAAAAGAATACAATACTTATACGCTTTAAAGTGTCACACTTTAAAGGAAAAAAGCATTTGTCGTGATTATCCCTATTTATGACAAAAATAATAAAGGAGTAGAGGTGCAAAAATGAAGGAAGGAACAAAAACTACATTTACAAACAGATTAGGCTTTGTGCTTGCCTCTGTTGGCTCAGCAGTTGGTATGGGAAATATATGGATGTTTCCTTATCGTCTTGGAGCATATGGAGGAGCAGCTTTTTTATTGCCTTATATTTTTTTTATTGCATTATTTGGAGCGGTAGGACTTTCAGGAGAGTTTGCTTTTGGGCGTTTAACAGGTACAGGTCCTATAGGTTCTTATGAATATGCTATGAAAACAAGAGCAAAAAAAGGGGGAGCAATATTAGGTGCAATTCCTTTAATTGGTTCTCTTGGTATTGCCATTGGTTATGCAATTATTGTTGGGTGGGTATTACGTTTTTTAATTGGTTCTATTACAGGAGAAATGTTAAGTATAGAGTCCTCTGAATATTTTGGACAAATCACAGGTGCTTTTGGCAGTGTTCCGTGGCATATTATTGTAATACTGATTGCTGTAATTGCTTTAATGACAGGAATTATTACAGGCATTGAAAGAGTAAGTAAAATTATGATGCCAGCATTTTATATTTTATTTATTATATTAGCAGTAAGAGTAGCATTTTTACCAGGAGCAATAGAAGGATATAAATATCTTTTAATTCCAAGATGGGAATATTTACTAAAACCAGAAACGTGGATTATGGCAATGGGACAAGCCTTTTTTTCATTGTCTATCACAGGCTCTGGTATGATAATATATGGTAGTTATTTAAATAAAAAAGAAAATATAGTACATTCGGCAATTATGACAGCAGTATTAGATACTTGTGCAGCAATGCTTGCAGGTTTTGCCATTATTCCAGCAGTATTTGCTTTTGGTATGGACCCAGCTTCTGGCCCTCCTCTTATGTTTATTACCATACCAAAAATATTTTCAAAAATGCCTATGGGGCAGCTTTTTGGAGCATTTTTCTTTGCATCAGTATTGTTTGCAGGGATTACTTCTCTTATCAATATGTTTGAAGTTTGTAGTGAGGCAGTACAAAGCAGAACAAATTTCAAAAGGAAATTTTCTGTTGTACTAATAGGAGTGCTTGTATTTGCGGTAGGTTTATTTTTGGAATATGAGCCTTATATGGGACAATGGATGGATATGATTACAATATATGTTGTGCCTATAGGAGCAGTATTAGGTGCTATTATGATTTATTGGGTATTAGGAAAAGAGAATATTGAAAAAGAATTAAATACAGGCAGAGAAAAACCACTTGGAAATGTTTTTTTCTGGATAGCAAAATATTTTTATGTATTTTTAGCTGCAATCGTTGTAATATTAAGTATTATATATGGTGGTATAGGCTAATAATATTATAATAAAAGGGATATTCCAATTTTAATAAAAAAGGAATATCCCTTTTTTATATTTAAGTATGACTGTCTAATAGGAAATATTTTATCACAGAAAAATATTCTCTGATATAGTAGTTAGGAAGCATATAAAATGTAACAGGAGCACCTAAGCCTTGTGCATCAAAGCCAATTTTTTCTGCAAGAAGACCCGCACGAAATGTATGAAAATAATTGGTAACATAAACAATACGATATTTTTTATTTTGATAAATATTGTCTAATATTTGTTTAGAATAAGTAAAATTTTGTCTTGTATTGTGTGCTTTGTCTTCTATTAGTATGGCATCAGCAGGAACACCTTTTGTTACAAGATATTCTTTCATAGCTTCTGCTTCTGTTCTGTCCTCCTGAGGGCCTTGAGAACCTGTAACAACAATATAAGATACATCATTTTCATCCCAGTATTGTTTTGCGGTGTCCAAACGTTGAGCTAGTGCAGGACTAACAGTCCAACCGTGAAGTGCAGCACCAAGCACAATAATAGCATCTGCATTTTTATCAGGAGTTTTTGCACCATTTTGTATGACAATAGAGGTAATAATGAAAAAACTGATAAAGAAAAAACAAAAACCAATTTTTGCTGTTTTCATAAAAATTTTGCCAAAACCAGATTTTCCCCAGTTGTTTAACTTTTGATAAAAACAGCCATATATAAGAAATATACAACCCATACCACCAGGAAAAAGTGTTCCAAAATTGAAATTAGAAACCAGCGATATAGATAAACAGTCTAATATGCCAGATGCACCTAATATTTTAAAAAAAAGAGGGATTTTTTTCTGTAGTTTTTTTTTCATAGATACTATCCTTTCGTTCGTTAAAATTTTATGATATTCTTTATATTATAGCGGAAAAATAATTTTTCGTCATTCTATTGTGAAATACTTAAAAAATTTTTAAGGAGTGTAAAAAAATGTTTGATATAGAGCAAGAATTGAAAAAAATTCCTCAAAAGCCTGGTGTATATTTAATGAAAGATGAAAAAGAGCAAATTATATATGTAGGAAAAGCAATCAATTTAAAAAATCGTGTCAGACAGTATTTTCAAAATAATAGAAATCATACACCAAAAGTACAAACAATGGTACAGCACATTAAGGAGTTTGAATATATTATAACAGATAGTGAGTTAGAAGCATTACTTTTGGAGTGTAATTTGATAAAAAAACATAAACCATTTTATAATATACTTTTAAAGGACGGAAAAACATATCCTTATATTAAAATTACGGATGAGGCATATCCTCGTGTACTTGTTACAAGAAGTATAGAAAAAGATAAAGCGAAATATTTTGGACCTATTACAGATGGATTTGCCATAAAAGAAACCATTGATATGATACAAAAATTGTGGCCTATTAGAAAATGTAAAAAAAGTTTGCCAAAGGAAATAGGAAAAGAAAGACCTTGTTTAAATTATCATATTGGGCAATGCTGTGCACCTTGTAATAACAAAATTACACAACAGGACTATAATAAAATGATAACAGAAATAGAGCAATTTATAAATGGAAAACACGAAATTATTATAAAGAGAATAGAAAAAGAAATGTATGAGGCATCTGAAAATATGGAATTTGAAAAAGCTGCCATATTAAGAGATAAATTGATAAGTGTTAAAAGTATTAGTGAAAAACAGAAAATGTCAAATACAGTATTAGGAGATTGTGATGTAGCAGCTTTTGTAAGAGCACATAATGAAGGACTAGCACAAATGTTTTTTATAAGAGGAGGAAAAATGACAGGTAGAGAACAATATCATTTGCATTCTGTTGAAAATCGTACGAGAAGTGAAGTAATGACAGAATTTATAAAACAATTTTATAGTGGCACTGCATTTGTACCAAAAGAGATAATACTACAAGAGGAGTTAATAGAAGAAGAAAAGGAATTATTAGAGCAATTTTTAACAGAAAAAAGAGGAAGTAAAGTGACATTTACTGTACCAAAAAAAGGAGAAAAACAAAAGCTAGTAGATTTAGCGTGGAAAAATGCTATGATTTCATTTGAACAGTCAGGAGAGAGAATAAAAAGAGAAGAAAATAGAACAGTGGGTGCTATGAAAGAAATACAGAATGCTTTAGGATTGCAATATAAATTAGAAAGAGTAGAAGCATATGACATTTCAAATACACAAGGATTTGAGTCTGTAGGGGCTATGGTAGTGTTTGAAAATGGAAAAGCAAAATATAGCGATTATAGAAAATTCAAAATAAAAACAGTAATAGGAGCAAATGATTTTGCAAGTATGAAAGAAATGATTACAAGAAGAATAAAACACGCTGTAAAAGAAAAAAAAGAAGGAAAAAAAGAAAATTTTGCTAGATTGCCAGATTTAATATTGATGGATGGAGGAATGTTGCAGGTTCAGGCAGCAGAAGAAGTGTTAAAAGAGTTTGATATAGACATTGCTGTATGTGGTATGGTAAAAGATGATAAACATAGAACAAGAGGTATGATTTTTAAAGGACAAGAAATTTTGATGAGTACACATACAGAAGGATTTAAACTGTTAACAAGAATACAAGACGAGGTACATCGTTTTGCTATAGAATATCATAGAAAATTGAGAGAAAAAAAAGCAGTACATTCTGTATTAGACGATATACCTAATATTGGAAAAGCAAGAAAAAAGGCTCTTATGGAGTATTTTGGAAATATAGAAGCCATTGCAAATGCAGAGGTAGAACAAATTTTACAAGTTCCACAAATGACAATAGCATCAGCGGAAAGTGTTTATCGTTTTTTTAGAATATGATTTTATTTTGCGATAAAGTTGCAAATGAAGTTGTAATAATGTATGATAAAGTGTAATTATGATAATGGAGGATATGAAAATGTATTCAGTAAAAATAAGTAAGTTGGCTGAAGAATTTCATTTAACTAATTTAGTACCGTCAGTCAACTTAGAAGATAAAATATTAACAAAAAGTGATGTAAACCGTCCAGCATTGCAGTTAACAGGATTTTATGAACATTTTGATAATGATAGACTGCAAATATTTGGAAAAGTAGAACATAGTTATTTGAGCCGTTTGGAAGAAGAACAAAGGAGAGAGATATTACAAAAATTTTTCTCTTTTTCTGTAGCAAGTGTTATAATATGTAGAGATTTGACACCTTTTCCAGAAATGATAGAATTTGCAGAAAAGTATAAAGTACCATTGTTAAAGACAGAATTGGGTACAAGTATATTTATGGCAGAATGTATACGTTGGCTGACAGAACAATTAGCAGAACGTATTACTATGCACGGTGTTTTAGTAGATATTTATGGAGAAGGCATATTGATTATAGGAGAAAGTGGTATAGGCAAAAGTGAAACTGCATTAGAATTAATCAAAAGAGGACATAGATTAGTTGCAGATGATGCCGTTGAAATCAAAAAAATATCACATGATACTTTAATTGGAACAAGCCCCGAATTGATACGATATTTTATAGAATTGAGAGGAATAGGTATTATTGATGTAAAAGAATTATTTGGTGTTAGTTCTGTTAAAATTTCACAAAGTATAGACCTTGTAATACGTTTAGAAATGTGGAATAGTGAAAAAGATTATGATAGATTGGGATTAGGAGAGGAATATATTGACATACTTGGAAATAAAATAGTGTGTAATTCTATTCCAGTACGTCCTGGCAGAAATGTAGCAGTAATATGTGAGTCTGCGGCAATTAACCAAAGACAGAAACGTATGGGATATAATGCAGCAGAAGTATTAAGCCAAAGAATTAGCCAAAGTTTTGGTTTAGAAGACGCTTAAAAAGAAAGAGGAGAATAATTTGAGTTTGATACAAGAATTAAAAAATGCTTTAACAGAACAAAATATATTGCAGTATGAAAATATGGCAAATCATACTTCTTTTCGTATTGGAGGAGCAGCAGATATTTATATTTCTCCACATAATGGGGAAGAAATCAAAACAATAATTACGATTGCCAAAAAACATAATGTAGCAGTTACTATTGTAGGAAATGGTAGTAATTTACTTGTAAGAGATAAAGGTATTAGAGGTATTGTAATACAAATAGGAAAAGACATGAACCATATTTCTGTAGAGGGACAAAAAATAAAAGCACAAGCAGGTGCTTTGTTAAGTACTATAGGTGCAGCAGCTTTGCAGCATCATTTAAAAGGATTTGAATTTGCCTCTGGTATTCCTGGTTCTTTGGGTGGTGCTGTATGTATGAATGCAGGTGCTTATGGAGGAGAAATGAAAGATGTTGTATTAGAAGTGGAGGTGCTAACAAAAGAGTTAGAAGTGAAAACACTTTCTGTAAAGGAATTAGAATTAAACTATAGATATAGTGCTATACCGGAAAAAGAATATATTGTATTAAGTGCTGTAATACAGCTTGAAAAAGGAGAGTATGATGTTATTCAATGTAGAATGACAGAATTAGCAGAACAAAGAAGACAAAAACAGCCTTTAAATTTTGCTAGTGCAGGTAGTACATTTAAACGTCCTGAAGGATATTTTGCAGGGAAACTGATTTCTGATGCAGACTTAAAAGGGTATAGTATAGGAGATGCACAAGTTTCCGAAAAACACGGAGGATTTATTATCAATAAAGGAAATGCTACCTGTATAGAAGTGCTGGAATTGATAAAACATTGCCAAAAAGTAGTGTTTGAAAAATTTGGTGTGTTGTTAGAAACAGAAGTAAAAGTGATTGGAGAAGAATAATGATGTGAGGTGAAGTAATATGAGATTTGTCATTGTAACAGGAATGTCTGGAGCAGGAAAATCTACTGTATTGAGATTTTTAGAAGATATTAATTTCTTTTGTGTGGATAATTTACCTCCTGCATTAATACCAAAATTTGCAGAACTTTGTTATGAACAAGGCGGAGAAATAGATAAGGTAGCTATGGGAATTGATATACGTGGCGGAAAATTGTTTTCTGATTTGTTTTCTGTGCTTTCTGAGTTGCAAAGTTTTGGCTATGATTATGAAATATTGTTTTTAGATGCTTCTGAAAAGACATTGATAAAAAGGTATAAGGAGTCCAGAAGAAGTCACCCACTTTCAAAGGGAGGTTCTATTGCAGAAGGTATTGCAAAAGAAAGACAAATGTTGGAAGAGGTAAAAAAGAAAGCAACTTATATTATTGAAACAAGCCACATACTGACAAGAGAATTAAAAGAACAGATTAATAAAATATTTTTGGAAAATCAAAAATTTGAAAGTCTTATTATTACAGTGTGTTCTTTTGGTTTTAAATATGGTATTCCTGTAGACAGTGACTTAGTATTTGACGTTCGTTTTTTACCTAACCCATTTTATATACAAGAATTAAAAGAATTAACAGGAAATGATGCTCCTGTTTATGATTATGTAATGAATTTTGAAGAAAGTAATATTTTTTTAGAGAAATTAACAGATATGTTAGAATTTTTGATACCACAATACATTAAAGAGGGAAAAAATCAGTTAATTATTAGTATAGGCTGTACAGGAGGAAAACATCGTTCTGTTACACTTGCAAATGCTTTGTATAAAAAGTTGTATGAAAAAAATCATAATATATTGTTAAAACATAATGATATAGAAAAAGATGTTCGACATAAAAAGTTTTAATAAAAGTTTTAGGAGGAAAAAGTTTGTCATTTTCATATAATGTTAAAGAAGAAATTGCACAAAGATTTGGAAATGCACGCCATTGTAATATAGCAGAAATAGCAAGCATTATAAATATGTGTGCATATATAGGGCGTTTTAGAGAAAAAATTTGTTTAAAATTGCAGACAGAGAATGCTTTTCTCGCCAGAAAATACTTTACATTAATTGAAAAAACTTTTAAAATAAGGTGTAATGTAACTGTTAGAAAAAATCAGCATTATCACGAAAGTATCATATATGTATTGACAATTACACAAACAACAGATGTAGAAAGAATATTAACAGCAATAGGCATATTTTCAAAAGAAAATAAACAAATATTTAATCAATGTTATATGCCTGTGATACACAGCATTTGCTGTCGTAGAGCTTATATCAGAGGGGCTTTTTTGGCAATAGGCTCTGTTAATGATCCCGAAAAAAATTATCATTTAGAATTTGTATATGCAGATGCCAAACAAGCACAACAATTACAAAATATACTTCATACATTCCATTTAGATGCAAAAATAACATATAGAAAACAATATTTTGTAGTATATCTGAAAGAAGGCGAACAAATTGCTGATATACTTAATATAATGCAAGCACATACTTCTTTGTTAAAAATGGAAGATGTACGTGTATGGAAAGATATGCGTAATAGTGTAAATAGAAAAGTAAATTGTGAAACGGCTAATTTGAATAAAACGGTTACGGCAGCTATTAAACAAATAGAAGATATACAATATATTCAAAACCAGAAAGAGTGGAAATATTTGCCAGAAACTCTTTTAAAGACAGCAGAGTTACGATTACAGTATCCAGAAGCAAGTTTAAAAGAACTAGGGCTTTTGATGGCTCCGCCCATAGGAAAATCAGGAATAAACCATCGTTTAAAAAAAATCAGTAATATTGCTGAGCAGTTAAGAAAGGATAAAGGTGATTTTGCGTGGCAGAAAAAAAGGTAATTATTAACAGTTCCTTAGATGCAAGACAAGCAGCTTTTTTTGTACAAACAGCAAGTAAATATGATTGTAGAATACAAGTAATGATTGACGACAAAAAAATTAATGCAAAAAGTATTATGGGAACAATCGCATTAGGTATGATAGAAGGAAAATTAGCAGTAATTACAGCAGAAGGAAGCGATGCAGAACAAGCTGTAAATGAATTAGCGGGTGTTCTCGCTTAATTTTTAGTAATTATATTTTTTATAAGCTATAAGTATATCTATAATAGTATAAAGTACAAAAAAATAAAACCCATAAAAATAACATATAAATTGAATGATAACAATAAAAAACGAAGTGGGGCTGTCGGTATTATCGGCAGCCTTTCTATATTTTAAAATGATTTAAAATAAATTGTAACATAATTTTTACAAATATTTTTAATACTATTATTATGAAAATAAAAAGGATTTACAATATTTTTTAATATGTATGTATTGAAAAATTTATAAAATATGGTATACTATTCATAAATTGTACATACTTTTGTAATAAGTAGCAATAAAAATTTAAAAGAAAGGAAAGGTTGTATGAAATGGTTTTTTAAAATGGGTGTAGCGACAGCATTGACTGTTTCTATAACAACAACTGCCTTTGCAGCAACACAAATTAAAGCAAGTGATTGGGCAGTTTCCAGTATGGAAAAGGCTTATCAATTTGAGTTAATACCAGAAGAATTGCTTTCACATGGAACAGAAAATATGACACGACAAGAATTTACAAAAATGGCAATACAATTTTATCAAAAAGTAACAGGAGAAAGAATTAATATAGATAATATACATAATCCGTTTTGGGATACAAACCAGCCAGAAATTGTTTTTGCTTATGCTATGGGCATTATAAGTGGAAAACAAGAACATATTTTTGAGCCAGATAGTCCTATTACAAGGGAGCAAATGGCAATTATGCTTGTGAAAACATTAGAAAAGAGTAATATAGAATTAGAAGAAAAAAATTCAGAAATTAAATTTAAAGATATTAACCAGTTAGATAAAAGTGTTTTGCCTTATATTAAAAAAATACAAATGGCTGGTATTATGAATGGATTTGAAGAATACTTTTCTCCTTTTAAAAATGTAACAATAGAGGAAGCTGTTGTAGCATTTACAACAATTTATGAAAACACAATATCAAATGATGTACCAGTGGAACAGCCAACAGAAACAGTACAACCAACACAAACTACATCAGTGGAACAGCCTTCAAAAACACAACAGCCAGCAGAAACTGTACCAGTGGAGCAGCCACCAAAAATAGAACAACCAACACAAACTGTACCAGTGGAACAACCAAAAGAACAAACAACAAAAACAGAACAACCCACTACAACATCACAAAATCAGTCAGATGGTATTGTAATCAATGGAAAAACAATTTCTATTGGACAAAGTATTTCAAAATTAAAATCAGATTGGGGAGAGCCTAGCCGTATTGACCAAAACAGTTATTCTTTAGAAAGATATGTCTATATAAATGACTATAAACACTTTTTTATGGTTTCTATAAAAGATAATAAAATAGCAGAAATTTTTACAAATGATATGACATTTCAATATAAAGGTGTTACTGGAAAAATGGACGCAAATGACATTACAAATGTAAGATATTTGGATTTAAAAAATTTTAGAGCAGAATTGAAAGAGGAAGGAAAAGATACATTTGTATTGTTAAATAAAGATTATAAAGCAGAGGGTATTTTAATACGTACTTCTGATTATAAACAGCAGTTGCAGTTGCGTTATTCTCAGCAATTTTTAGATAATTTTAAAACAGAATTGATTGATATTATAAATAGTGCTCGTGTACAGGAAGGTGCTGTTGCATTAACAAGCGATGATACTGCAGCAAATGTAGCATATTATCATAGCTGGGATATGAGCAAAAATAACTATGTTGGCTATACCAATCAAGATGGTCAAAATCCGTTTGACAGAATGACAGCAGGGGGTGTAAAATACACTATGGCAGGAGAAAGTGTTGTAAAAATAGAAGGAGAAGATGCAATCAATACGTATCATCAGCTTATGATGGAAGCAGGTACAAGAACCAATTTATTAAATCCAGAATTAACACATTATGGTTTAGCTGCATTTGACTCTAATTTTACAATTTATGTGACATTAGATTTGTTTACACCAGCAATAGAATAAGAATGGAGATGGAAAAAATGAGTAACAACTGTGACAAGTCACAATGTTCTAGCTGTCAAAGTGACTGTGCAGAAAGAAAAGCGAATTTTATGGAGATGCCAAATGTGCAAAGTCATATTAAAAAAGTAATTGGTATTATGAGCGGAAAAGGCGGTGTTGGAAAATCCTCTATGACATCCTGCATTGCTGTAGCACTCTGTAAAAAAGGGTATCGTGTTGGAATATTAGATGGAGATATTACAGGCCCATCTATACCAAAAGCTTTTGGCGTACATCAAAAAGCAGTAGGTAATGGAAATGGTATTGATGTTGTAAAAACACAAACTGGTATTTCTATTATGTCTGCAAATTTGATATTAGAACAAGAAGATGACCCTGTAGTATGGAGAGGCCCTGTAATTGGTAATGCAGTAAAACAGTTTTGGACAGATGTAGCTTGGGGAGAGTTAGATGTTTTGCTTATTGATATGCCACCAGGTACAGGAGATGTGCCTTTGACAGTATTTCAAAGTATTCCCGTAGATGGTGTAGTGATTGTAACAACACCACAAGATTTAGTTTCCTTAATTGTAAAAAAATCCTATCATATGGCAGAAAAAATGTCTATTCCTGTTTGTGGTATTATAGAAAATATGAGTTATATGATTTGTGATGATTGCGGTAAAAAATTGTATCCATTTGGAGAAAGTAAATTACAGCAAATTGCTGAGGAAATGAATATTGATGTGTTAGCACAGCTTCCAATACAACCAGATATTGCAATGCTCTGTGATGCTGGAAATATAGAACAAAAAGACGTTTCATTTTTAAATGAGGCAATACAAAAATTAGTTCAAAAAATAGAATTGTAATATGGTAAAAAATAAAAGAGAGTATTTCGTATAAATAATAAAAATACTCTCTTTTTTAAATTATTTTATAATATTTAATATTTGTTTAAATTCAGATGTTCCAGCTACTCTTACTAATTCAAATAATATTGCTTCGTATGTGCTTATGATAGCACCTTCTTGCATAGCTCTTTTTACTGCACCATCTTTGTTGATTTGTGTACGAGAACCAATGCAATCTTCTACTAATATTACTTGATAACCAGCATTTTGTAAATCAATGGTTGTTTGTAATACACAAATGTGTGCTTCTGTACCACATATAATAATATTTTTTTTGCCAGAATGTGTAATCAAATTTTTAATTTCTTCATTTTCATAAGCACTAAATGTAATTTTGTCGTAAGCTTTTGTTTTTTCTGGTATTTTTAATGCTTCTTTTAAAATAGGTACAGTTTCGCCTAGTCCTTTTCTGTAGTGTTCTGTTGCAATACAAGGAACGTTTAGTGCTAATAAGCCAGTACAAAGTTTTTTAGTATTTTCTAAAAGATGCTCTTTTTCTAAAATACTGGGGATAAGTTTTTCTTGGTCGTCAATGATAATACACATTGTATTTTCTTTTTTAATTCGCATAAATATTCTCCTTATTTTTGTTGTTTTAATAGATGTAATATTAGTATAGCAGATTTTACCAACATTTGAAAAGAAAAATATTTATATATTTTCTATTTTAGGACATACTATTTTTGTAACAAATATGATTTATATTTTAGGAGGAATTCATTATGCAAACTGCAAACGAATGTATTAGATGTAGTGTAACAAATTGTAAATACCACTGTGGTTCAAAAGACTACTGTTCTTTAAAAAGTATTCAGGTAGGTACCCATGAAACAAATCCTACAATGGACCAATGTACTGACTGTCAATCTTTTGTATTGAAATAATTTAATTGATAAAGAGCCCTTTATTATGTCTTATCGACACAATAAGGGGCTTTTATTTGTTTTCAATTTGATTTATTATATAAAGTATAAGTATTTTGAAAAGGTGGGCATATATATGGAAGATATACAGCAAATGATAAATAATATAAAACCTCTTTTTGAAAAAACAATGAAAGAGGCAAAACAATATCAGGATAATTTAATAAAGCCTATTGGCAGTTTAGGAAGATTAGAGAAATTAGCAATTACGATTTCTGGCATTACAGGAAGTATACAAAATGAATTAAATAAAAAAGCAATTATAGTGATGTGTGCAGACAATGGTGTTTATGAAGAAGGTGTTAGTACAGCACCACAAGAAGTAACAGCAGTACAAACATATAATATGTTAGAAGGAATGACAGGAATTTCTATATTATCAAGACAATTAAATATAGATTTAAAAGTTGTAGATATCGGAATTAACAATAATATAACACATAAACAACTTATTCATAAAAAAATTAATTATGGAACAAAAAACACCACAAAACAAGAAGCTATGACAAAACAAGAAATGAAAAAAGCTATTTATACAGGTTTTGAATTAGTAAAACAACTAAAACAACAAGACTATAAAATATTAGGAACAGGAGAAATGGGAATTAGCAATACTACAACAGCAACGTCTGTGATTATAGCATTAACTGGCTGTAATGTAGAAGAAGCAACAGGAAAAGGGGCAGGACTAACAGAGGAGTTATTTCAAAAGAAAAAAGAAGTTTTAAAAAGAATATTACAATTACATCATAATATGGATAGAAAAAATGCTTTTGAAGTAGTACAAAAGGTAGGCGGGTTTGATATTGCGGGACTTATGGGTTGTTTTTTAGGTGCAGCTTATTATAGAATACCTATTATAGTAGATGGTGTAATATCCATTAGTGCAGCATTAGCAGCGTGTGTATGTCAGCCTTTGGTAAAACAATATTTATTAGCTTCTCATCAGTCAGCAGAACCTGCATATCACATTGCAGCAAAACAAATTGGTTTACGTCCTTATTTTCAATTAGAGATGAGATTAGGAGAAGGTACAGGTTGTCCCTTTACAATGTATTTAGCAGATGCAGCAACAAAAATTATGGCAGAAATGGCAACGTTTGAACAAGGGAATGTAGACAAATCAAATTACATAGATATTAGAGAGGATAAAACAATATGATATTAGTAACAGGCGGTGATAAAAGTGGAAAAAGTGCTTTTGCAGAAGACTTAGCAAAAAAAGTAAATGGAAATGTACTTTATATTGCTACAGCAAAAGTAACTGATGAAGAAATGGAGCATCGCATTTTGAAGCATAAACAACGCCGACCAGAACATTGGGATACATTAGAAAGTTATATCAATTTGGCAGAAAAGATAGAAGAAGCAGAAAAGAAATATAATTGTATATTATTGGATTGTATTACATTGCTTTTAACAAATTTGATATTTGAATATAACAAAACAGATGATATTGAAAATATGGATTTTATAGAATTAGAAAATAAAATAGTAAAAGAATTAGAAGAAATTGCAGAAATTTGCAGTATATCAAAAAGTGAAATAATTATTGTAACGGGAGAGATAGGATTAGGTATTGTGCCAATAGATAAATTAAGCAGATATTTTAGGGATATGATGGGAAATGTCAATCAGATATTAGCAAAAAAAGCAAATGAAGTATATTTTGTAGTATCTGGTATTCCTATGAAAATAAAGGGGTGATACTATTGCAACTGTTTTGGAGTACAGTTAGTTTTTTAACAATATTGCCAGTACCTGCTTCAAATAAAATATTACCTCAAGAGGAATTTTCAAAAGGAATTTTATTTTATACACTAATAGGACTTTTGGTAGGGCTGATTGATTATATTTGTTATGGAGCAATGGTATTTTTTTTCAAAATGCCTTTGATAGGGGCTGTTTTTGCGGTACTTTCTGAAACCATAGTAACAGGAGGATTTCATTTAGATGGTTTAGCAGATACTTGTGATGGTTTTTTTTCAGCAAGAAAAAAAGAAAAAATGCTTGAAATTATGAAAGACAGTAGAGTAGGAACAAATGGTGCATTAGCATTATTATTTGATATTGTATTAAAAGTAGTATTTTTAGTATCAATGGCAGAAAATGAAGGATATTTAGCGGTATTACTTGCACCAGTGTCTGGCAAAATGGCAACACCTATACTAATGAAAAGCAATTATGCAAAAGAACAGTCAGGTTTAGGAAGTTTGTATTTAACACAAAAATATACAAAATATATGATAGCAGCGGTTTTGATAGGTATAGCACTTTTAGCAGGTTTTTTACAAATGAAAAGTATTTTACCTATAATAACAGTATTACTTTTTGGTTTTCTTTTTAGAGAATATTGCCAGCATAAAATTGGTGGTATGACAGGCGATACATTAGGAGCTGGTTATGAACTTTCAGAAATCGTATTTTTAGCAGTAATGACTTTACAAGGGGGAATAGTATGAAATTATATTTAGTACGTCACGGACAAACAGATATGAATAAAGAAAAGCTATATTATGGTTGGACAGATTGTCCTATTAATGAAATAGGAATAAAACAAGCACAGACATTATATGGATTTTTTAAAAATGTGGTGTGTGATAAAGTAATTACAAGTGATTTAAAACGTTCTGTAGAAACAGCAGAAATTATTACAAAAGGAAAAAATATCGTATTAGATAAAAGAAAAGAATTTCGAGAGTTAAATTTCGGACTTTGGGAAGGAAAACATTATAAAATATTACAACAAGAATATCCAGAAGCCTTTGAACAATGGGGAAAAGATTGGAAAAATTTTTGTATACCTGAGGGAGAGGCATTTTTTGCATTTTATGAAAGAATTAGAAAAGCATTGGAACAAGTAATAAAAGAAACGGCAGAGGAAGAAACAGTGCTTTTAGTAACACATAATGGTGTTATGAGTGTTATGCTTTGTGTTTTAACAGGGGCAGGATATGACGGTTTTTGGAAGTTTTTTTTGGAGCAAGAAACCTATTCTCTTGTGTCTGTGACAAAAGGACATATCGCAATAGAAAAAATAAATTGCCCTGTAAAGAATTTTTGAGAGTATTGCGGTTTTTTTTTTGTTGTGGTAGTATAAAATAGAAAATTTTGTAATATAACTGCAAAGGGGAGAATGGTATGAAAAAATTAGAAATGCTTTATGAAGGAAAAGCAAAAAAAGTGTACAAAACAGAAGATGAAAATTTGTATATTGTAGATTACAAAGACGATGCAACTGCATTTAATGGATTGAAAAAAGGTTCTATTGCAGGAAAAGGTGTTATCAATAATAAAATGACAAATATTGTATTTCAATATTTAGCAGAAAATGGTGTTGAAAATCATTTTGTAAAAGAAATTAGTGATAGAGAAACACTTGTAAAAAAAGTAAAAATTGTACCATTAGAGGTTATTGTAAGAAATATTGCAGCAGGCAGCTTTTCTAAAAAATTTGGGGTAGAAGAAGGTACACCATTAAAAAATGCTGTATTAGAGTTTTCTTATAAAAATGATGATTTAGGTGACCCTATGATAAATAATATGCAAATTACAGCAATTGGCATTGCAACAGAACAAGAATTAAAAACAATTTCTGAAAGTGCATTAAAAATAAATGAATTGATGAAAAAATTCTTTATAGAAAGAGATATTATATTAGTAGATTTTAAAATAGAATTTGGTAAATATGGTGATAAAATAATACTTGCTGATGAGGTTTCTCCTGATACCTGTCGCCTTTGGGACGCAAATACAAAACAAAAATTAGATAAAGATAGATTTCGTAGAGATTTGGGCGGTGTAGAAGAAGCCTATGAGGAAGTTTGGAAAAGGATTACATCAAAATAAAAATATGATATTTATAAATAAAAAAGTAGCTGCTGTTTTATTGTCTTTGGTAGTTTTTACGATACCTTGTTATGCAAATGAAACACAATGTACTATATTAAATGCTACTGCTGAAGAAGACAGTGATACTATATATTTTCCTAAATTTTTGTCATTTGAAGCAAAAAGCGATTTGTTTTATATAGAAGGAGAAGCATTTCAAGTAAGCCATTGTCCTTATGTATTAGAAGATGGTATGATAATGGTACCTTTAAGAGATTTGTTTGATGTTATTCAAAAGGCAGAAAAGAAATATAAATTAACCGTATGTGATTTGATATGGTATGAAAATACAAAACAAATAGAATGTCATATAGCACAAAGATGTAGTATGATATAAATAGAGGACAGCAAAATTTCATTCAATGGAGAAGAACCTAGAGCGTTGGCATATCCTCTTGTGAATAAAGAAAATACAATTTATATTTCATTAAAGGATATTGCAGTTATGTTTGGAAATAGTTTTTCTCAAAATTTTTATGATATAGAAAATAATAGATTTGGTGTCTGGGTATAATCATTACTCAAATATGGAAAGGAGTATACAAATGAAACAACAATATCAATCTCCATTAAATACAAGATATGCAAGTAAAGAAATGTCCCACTTATTTTCACAAGAGTTTAAATTTCAAACGTGGAGAAAATTGTGGATTGCTTTAGCAGAAGCAGAAAAAGAACTAGGACTTGCTATTACAGAAGAACAAATTGAGGAAATGAAAGCACATCAATATGACATTAACTATGAAGTAGCAGAAGCAAGAGAAAAAGAGGTGCGTCACGATGTTATGAGCCACGTATATGCTTTTGGAAAACAAGCTCCAAAAGCAGAGGCAATTATTCATTTGGGTGCAACAAGCTGTTATGTTGGAGATAACACAGACATTATTATTATGACAGAAGCAATGAAACTCATTAGAAAGAAATTGTTGAATGTTATAAATGAGCTTTCAAAATTTGCATTAGAATATAAAGATATGCCAACATTGGGTTTTACACATTTTCAGCCAGCACAAACTACAACAGTAGGAAAAAGAGCAACACTTTGGCTGCAAGATTTAATGATGGATTTAGAGGATATAGAATTTCAAATTAGTAAAGCAAAATTGTTAGGCTCAAAAGGTACAACAGGTACACAGGCTAGTTTTTTGGAATTATTTGATGGAGATAAACAAAAAGTCAAAAAATTAGATGATATCATTGCCAATAAAATGGGATATACAAATTATTTTAAAGTTTCAGGACAAACTTATCCTAGAAAATTAGATGCTCAAATATTAAATGTGCTTTCGTCTATTGCACAAAGTGCTTTTAAATTTAGTAATGATATTAGGCTTTTACAACATTTAAAAGAAATTGAAGAACCTTTTGAAAAAAGCCAAATTGGTTCTTCTGCTATGGCATATAAGAGAAATCCTATGCGTTCTGAAAGAATAGGCTCTCTTGCAAGATATGTCATTGCAGATGCTATCAATCCTGCAATGACATCTTCCATACAGTGGTTTGAGAGAACATTAGACGACTCTGCAAATAAGAGAATTAGTGTACCAGAAGCATTTTTATGTGTAGATGCCATATTAACATTGTATAGGAATGTAGTAGATGGTTTGGTAGTATATCCTAAAGTAATTAGAAAACATCTTAATGATGAACTACCATTTATGGCAACAGAAAACATTATGATGGATGCTGTAAAAAAAGGCGGAAATAGACAAGAATTACACGAAAGAATTAGAGTACATTCTATGGAAGCAGGAAAAGTAGTTAAAATGGAAGGAAAACAAAACGATTTATTACAAAGAATTGCAAATGATACTATGTTTGGGCTGACTATGGAAGAATTAGAAGCCATTATGATACCTGAAAACTTTGTTGGCATCGCACCAGAACAAACAGAAGATTATATAAAAAATTTTGTGCAGCCTGTATTAGAACAAAATAAACAGTTTTTAGAAGAAGAAGGAGAGGAAGTTAGAGTGTAATATCGTTACTCAAAAAAGTAGTTAGTAGTACTGTAAATATTTTTGTAAATATTTCTTGCATTTAATAATATAAGGTGCTATACTAAAAGCAGTATCAATAGATTTTTATATCAAAAGAGTGGGTGAAAACCCACTCTTAAATTTTGTTATGAGGTGAGTTTGTGGCAAAGCAAAGTAATACAGAAAAAAAAGTCTTAACAATAGTAGAACCTATTTTAGCAGATAAAGCATTAGAATTAGCAGATTTAGAATTTGTAAAAGAAGGGCCTAATTGGTATTTAAGAGTATATATTGATAAAGATGGTGGTGTCACTATTGAAGACTGTGAAATTGTGAGTCGTATTTTAGAGAAAAAATTAGATGAAGCAGACCCTATTGAGCAGGCTTATATATTAGAAGTAAGTTCTCCAGGTATTGATAGACCATTAAAAAAAACAGAGCATTTTGAAAAATATATTGGAGAAATTATTGATATAAAATTGTATAAACCAATAGAAGGAAAAAAAGAATACCAAGGAGAATTGAAACAATTTAATGATGGTGTTATTACCATAATACAACAAGATGGAAAGGAAATACAATTTATACAAAAAGAAACGGCAAGTGTTCGTTTAGCAGTCATATTTTAGTTTACTGTCCGTTAGTAATGTATTTTTGAAATACAAAAATACAAATAGTGTAAAAAGGAGAAATTAAAAAAATGGATAGAGTAGAATTTATAAATGCGTTAAACCAAATTGAAAAGGAAAAAGGCATTGATAAAGAAGTGATATTTGAAGCAATCGAAACTTCTCTTGTATCAGCTTGTAAAAAGAATTTTGGTACAAGTCAAAATATAAAAGTAGTAATAAATCGTGAAACAGGAGATGTTGCTTGTTATGCACAGAAGGAAGTAGTAGAAGAAGTAGAAGATAAAATGCTTCAAATTTCTTTAGAAGATGCAAGAAATATTAATCCTTATTTTATTATAGGCGATATTATTGATATTGAAGTAACACCAAAGAATTTTGGCAGAATTTCAGCACAAACTGCAAAACAAGTGGTAGTACAAAAGTTTAGAGAAGCAGAAAGAGAAATACTTTATAATCAATATATTACAAAAGAAAAAGACATTATGACAGGTATTGTGCAAAGGCGAGAAAGAAAAAATGTCATTGTACAGTTAGGAAAAATTGATGCGATATTAACACCAAATGAACAAATTCCTTTTGAAGAATATAATTTTATGGATAGAATAAAAGTTTATGTATTAGAAGTAAAGCAAAGTACAAAAGGCCCTCAAATTTATGTTTCCAGAACACACCCAGAATTAGTAAAAAGACTTTTTGAGCAGGAGGTGCCAGAAGTATATGATGGAACAGTAGAAATAAAAAGTATTGCTAGAGAAGCAGGTTCTAGAACAAAAATTGCAGTTTATACCAAAGATAAAAATGTAGATGCTTTGGGAGCTTGTGTAGGGCAAAATGGTTATAGAGTAAATGTTATTGTAAATGAATTACATGGCGAAAAAATAGATGTAATTAACTGGAGTGAAGACCCTAAAGAATTTATTGCAGCAGCATTAAGCCCTTCTAAAGTAGTAGCTGTTTCCATAAATGAGCAAGAACAAAGTGCAAAAATTGTAGTGCCTGACCATCAGCTTTCTCTTGCAATAGGAAAAGAAGGACAAAATGCAAGGCTTTCAGCAAAATTAACAGGTTGGAGAATTGATATTAAAAGTGAAACACAAGCAAAAGAAACAAACTTTTTAGAATATGACGAAATTCATATGAATTTAGTGGAAAATAAGCAAGAGAATGAAACAGAAAGTGAACAAGAAAGAATGTTACGTTTGTGTCAAGAGGCTTTTGCCGATTTAGAAGAACCAGAAGAAAAACAAGAAATAGAGGAAATATCTGAAGAGATAGAAAATAATATATCAGAACAATTTGATGAAATGATAGAATGATTATAAAATTCTTTGAAAAGCTTTCTTTCTAAAAAGCATAAAAGGAGGTTTTATTTGTGAAACAAAGAAAAATCCCATTGAGAAAATGTACTGGATGCCAAGAAATGAAAAATAAAAAAGAAATGATACGTATTGTACACAATGAGGACGGAGAATTTTTTCTAGATGCAACAGGAAAAAAACCAGGACGTGGTGCATATATCTGTCCTAATATAGAGTGTTTAGAAAAAGCACAAAAATTAAAGGGATTAGATAAGTCTTTTAAAAAAGCTGTACCTAAAGAAGTATACGAACAATTAGCAGAGCAATTACGTGGTGAGATAAAAAATGGATAAAATATATTCTCTTTTGGGACTTTGTCAAAAGGCAGGAAAAGTAGTTTCTGGTGAAGTTGGTTGTGAATTAGCCATTAAAAATAAAACAGCAAAATTACTTTTATTGGCAGAAGATGCCTCAGCAAATACCAAAAAAAAATTTCAAAATAGTGCTGCTTATTATCACATTCCGATTTTTGTATTAGGTTCTAAAGAAAGAATTGGTACTGCATTAGGAAAGGATAGCAGAGCTATATTAGCAATAACAGAAGAAGGATTTGCAAAAAGTATATTACAGAAAATAGCACAATAAAATTATTGGAGGTGGAGCAATGCCTAATATTAGAATTTATGAGCTTGCAAAAATGTTAAAAATAGAAAACAAAGAATTAATTGAAAAATTGAAAGAACTAGGTATTGAAGTAAAAAGCCATATGAGCGGTTTAAAAGAAGAAGATGCAGCAGTTGTTATGGAAGTATTTGGATTAAAACAAAATCAAAATACTATTATAGCACAGGAAAAAACAATAGAAGAACAAAAAACAGAACAAAACAAACAAGAGTATCAAAATAATAAAAAAGGGAAACATAAAAAAGAAAAAAATCCTAAACAAGATTTTTCTAAAGCAGAAGAAAAACAAATTGCAGAAGAAGAAAATACAGAGGAAGAAGACGTAGCAGTAAAATATATCAACGAAAACCCTACGGTAAAAGAACTTGCGGAAGTGCTTGGTAAAAATGCGTCAGAAATTGTAAAATCTCTTATGAAAAAGGGAATTATGGCAGCTATTAACCAAAATATTGAATTTGATATGGCAGTTGCTATTGCTGAAGAATTTGACATCATATTAGAAAAAGAAGAAGAAAAAGATATTATGCAAGAGGTGTTCGGACAAGAGGAAGAAGACGACGAAAGAGATTTAAAAGAAAGACCTCCTGTTGTAGTTGTTATGGGACACGTTGACCATGGTAAAACTTCTCTTTTAGACTCTATTCGTCACAGTAGTGTGACAAGCAATGAAGCAGGCGGTATTACGCAGCACATAGGTGCTTACACAGTACAAATTGATGGAAAACCAATTACTTTTTTGGATACACCAGGCCACGAAGCATTTACTGCTATGAGAATGAGAGGAGCACAAATTACAGACATTGCTGTATTAGTTGTAGCAGCAGATGATGGTGTTATGCCCCAAACAATAGAAGCGATTAACCATGCGAAAGCGGCAGGTGTAGATATTATTGTTGCTATCAATAAAATGGATAAACCATCTGCAAATCCAGACAGAGTAAAACAAGAATTGACGGAATATGGTCTTTTGGCAGAAGATTGGGGTGGAGAAACAATTTGTGTTCCAGTTTCTGCGGTAAATAAAGAAGGTATTGACCAGCTTTTAGAAATGATTACATTGGTAGCAGAAATGAAAGAATTAAAAGCAAATCCTAATAAAAAAGCAAGAGGTGCTATTGTAGAAGCACAACTTGATAAAGGTAGAGGTTCTGTTGCTACAGTATTAGTACAAAATGGTACATTACATGTAGGTGACCCTATTGTAGCAGGTAGTGCTTATGGTAAAATTAGAGCAATGACAGATGATAAGGGTAGACGTGTAAAAAAAGCAGGTCCTTCTACACCTGTAGAAATTTTAGGACTTTCAGAAGTGCCTACAGCAGGCGACACTTTTTATGTAGCAGAAAATGAAAAACAAGCTAGACAAGTTGCAGAAAGTGTTGTTGCAAAAAATAGAGAAAATTTAATAAAAGATACTCCACAAAAAGTATCTCTTGATGATTTATTTACACAAATACAATCTGGAAATGTAAAAGATTTGAATGTTGTAGTAAAAGCAGATGTACAAGGCTCTGTTGAGGCAGTACGTCAAAGTTTAGAAAGACTTTCCAATGAAGAAGTACGTATTCGCATTATTCATGGTGGTGTAGGTACGATTACAGAGTCTGATGTTATGCTTGCGTCTGCATCAAATGCTATTATTATCGGTTTTAATGTACGTCCAGAACCTGCTGCAAAATTATTTGCAGATGAAGAAAAAGTTGATGTTCGCCTTTATAGAGTAATTTACAATGCTATTGAAGATATTACAGCGGCTATGAAAGGTATGCTTGACCCAGTATATGAAGAGAAAGTGCTAGGACACGCAGAAATTCGTCAGCTTTTTAAAGCTTCTGGTGTAGGAAATATCGCAGGAAGTTATGTATTAGATGGAAAATTCGAGAGAAATTGTCAAGCTAGAATTACAAGAGATGGTATTGTAATATTTGAGGGAGAACTGGAAAGTTTGAAACGTTTTAAAGATGATGTAAAAGAAGTAGCTGCGGGCTATGAATGTGGTCTTGTATTTAAAAAATTTAATGATATTAAAGTAGGCGACTTTGTAGAAGCCTTTAAAATGGTAGAAGTACCAAGATAATATAGGAGAAAAAATATGAAAAACAATAATAGAATTTCTCGTATTAATGATGAAATTATGAAAGAACTTTCACAAATAATACGTTTTGAAGTAAAAGACCCTCGTATTAATGCTATGACAAGTGTAATACGAGTAGATACTACTGCAGATTTAAAATATTGTAAAGTATTTGTGTCTGTATTAGGAAATGAAGAAGAAAAACAAAATGTTATGAAGGGATTAAAAAATGCAGGCGGTTTTATAAGACATTTAGTAGCAGAGAGAATAAATTTGCGTTTTACACCAGAATTGCAGTTTAAATTAGATGAAAGTACAGAATATGCTATTCATATGAACCAGCTTATGGAACAAGTTGCAAAAGAGAGAGAAACAAGGAAATCTGGTGAATAAAAATGAATAATACATTTGAAGAAATAAAAGAAGCATTACAGTATTGCCAAAGTATTGCCATTGGGGGACATCAAAACCCTGATGGCGATGCAGTAGGTGCTTGCTTTGCTCTTGCCTATGCTTTACAGAAACAAGGAAAAAATGTATCTGTTATATTAGAAGAATTTTCAAATAAATATGATATCATTGCAGATAAAAATTTGTTATTACCAAAAGAAAATTATAGTAATACAGCATTTGATGCTTTTATAGCATTAGATAGTGGAGATAAACAACGTTTAGGAGAAGCACAGCAAATTTTTGATAAAGCAAGGCAAAAAATAAATATTGACCATCATATTAGCAATACTTATTTTGGTCAATATAATTATGTAAATAGTGATGCTTCCTCTACATCAGAAATTATATATCAATATTTAAGAGATGATGCTATATTTAATCAACAAATTGCTTCTGCCCTTTATGCAGGAATACTTTATGACACAGCAGGTTTTCGCCATAGTTCTACAAGCCCTATGACAATGACAGCAGCAGCAGAACTGATGACATATTCTATTCCCGCAAATAAAATTTATACTACATTTTTTGACAATAGAACTTTTTCAGAATTAAAATTATTAGGTAGAGCTTTTGAAAAAGCAGAAAAATATTTTAATGGAAATGTCATTTATACTTTTTTGACACAACAGGATATAGAACAATGTTGTGGTACAAGCAAAGAAGTAGATAGTGTTGTTAATTTTATAAAAGGAGTAGAAGGCATTAAAATTGCTTGTTTCATTTACCAAAAAGGAGAAAATGAAGTAAAAGCAAGTTTTAGAGGAGAAGATGGATTTGATGTTTGTAAATTAGCTCAAAATTTTGGTGGTGGGGGCCATATCAAGGCAGCAGGTTGCACCATTTACAGTACAATAGAACAAGCGTGGCATAATATACAGTTAAAAATAGCAGAGTTGTTTTAAGGGGAAAATTATGGATGGTATTTTCAATATTTATAAACAAAAAGGATTTACTTCTCACGATGTTGTTGCAGTAGTGCGTAAAATTATACAACAGAAAAAAGTAGGACATACAGGTACATTAGACCCTGATGCAGAAGGTGTATTACCTATTTGTGTGGGAAAGGGCACAAAGTTAGCTGATTATATTATGAATGGCAAAAAAAGTTATAAAGCTATTGTAGTATTGGGTATAACCACAACAACAGAAGATGCTTCTGGTGAAATATTACAACAAAAAGAAGTGTTATTTGAACAGCAAAAAATAAAAGAAACAGTACATTCTTTTTTAGGTACTTATTATCAAATTCCACCTATGTATTCTGCTATTAAAGTAAATGGTAAAAAATTATATGAATTAGCAAGAGAAGGAAAGGAAATAGAAAGAAAACAAAGAGAAATTACAATATTTAATATTTGCATTACAAAATTTATGCCACCTAACCAATTTGAAATAGAAGTTGTTTGTTCTAAAGGAACATATATTAGAACACTTTGTGCAGATATTGGAAAAAAATTGGGCTGCGGTGCACATATGGGTTCTCTATTAAGAACTTCTTCAGGTATGTTTTCATTAGATACTGCTGTTACATTAGAGAAATTAAAAGAACTAGCAGAAAAAAATGAATTACAAAAAGTATTGCTCCCTTTAGAGAAGGCACTAAAACAATATGATAGTATTGTAGTATCTCCAAAAGGAAATAAATTATTATATAATGGAAATAAAATTTATGAACCTTTTTTTGAACAGATAGAAGGAAATATTACACAAGGAAAAATCATTTTAGGATATGACAGTAATAATACACTAATTGGTATATATGAAATTATAACAGAGAAAAATGGGCTATGTATGAAGCCTTTAAAAATATTACTTTAAAGGAGTCAATCATGAAACATATTACAGATACAAATATTACACAGCAACAGCCTACAGCAGTCACAATAGGCAATTTTGACGGATTGCATATGGGACATAGAGCTTTAATTCGTTTGACAAAACAATTTGCAAAAGAAGAAGATTTAAAAAGTGTTGTATTATCTTTTTCTCCTCATCCTATGTTTGTTTTTGGAAGAAAACCAGATTTTGCACTTGTTATGGCACCTTCTGAAAAAAAGTATATGATGGAAAAAATGGGAGTAGATATTTATATTGAATATCCTTTTGATAAAGAATTTTCCTCTATGACACCAGAAGAATTTGCTTGTAATTTAATATTTGAACAATTAAATTGTAAAGTGCTTATTGTAGGAGAAAATTATAAATTTGGAAAAAATCAATCTGGAGATTATGAACTTTTAAAAGTGCTAGGAGAACAAAGAGGCGTAAAAGTAATTTATGTGCCTTCTGTATTATTTGAAGGGGATAGAGTAAGCAGTACAAGAATACGTCAATGTTTAAAAGATAAAAATTTAGAAGAAGCAAATCGTATGTTAATTTCTCCTTATTTTATATTAGGAGAAGTAGCACAAGGCAAAAAGTTAGGCAGAACAATAGGTTTTCCTACTGTTAATATAAAAGCACATACTAAAAAATTGTTTCCGCCTAATGGTGTTTATGCTACTAAAACACTTCACGATGGTAAATTATATTATGGAGTAACAAATATTGGAAAAAATCCTACTGTTGACGGAACAACAAAAGTAGTAGAAACATACCTTTTTGATTTTAAAAAAATGGTTTATGGAGAAACAATACAAACGTATTTTTTTAAATTTATAAGAGAAGAACAGAAATTTCCTTCTGTAGAAGCATTACGTGAACAAATGGAAAGAGATGCAGAAAGTGCAAAACAATATTTTGCTTCCAAAGAATATGATATTTGGCGTGAAAAATAATGATATTTATAGAAACAGACTTGTCAAGCATTAAAAAATATGATACACTAAAGAAGCTGTAAAACCAATGCCCAGTATTTGGAAGCTCCGACCATTTACTTAGCTTTTGGAGATACGAAACATTATTATTATTTTAAGGAGGCTTTTTATTATGCCAGCAATTAACAAACAAGAAATTATACAAAAATATGGAAGAACACCATCTGATACAGGCTCACCAGAAGTACAGATTGCGTTGTTAACAGCAAGAATTACATTATTGACAGACCATTTAAAAACACATAAAAAAGACCATCATTCTAGACGTGGCCTTTTGAAAATGGTTGGTCAAAGACGTGGTCTTTTGAATTACTTAAAAGATAATGATATTGAAAAATATCGTGAATTGATTAGTAATTTAGGATTAAGAAAGTAAAAAATGATAAGAGTAGAGAGGAGAATTTTCCTCTCTATTCTATTATCAAAATGAGAAGCGTCACTATAGATTTCCAGCTTTGCAAACATAGTTATTTATGTTGATGAAGCTGAAGGTCTATAGTGCGAAAAAAGATTTATGTAAAGGAGATTTTTTATGTATAGAAGCTATACTATGGAATTAGCAGGCAGAACATTGACTGCTGAAATTGGCAGAGTAGCAGAGTTAGCAAATGGTGCTGTATTACTCCGTTATGGAGAAACGGTTGTATTAGTAACAGCAACTGCATCTGAAAAACCAAGAGAAGGTATTGACTTTTTTCCATTAAGTATTGATTATGAAGAAAGACTTTATTCTGTAGGAAAAATACCAGGAGGTTTTATTAAAAGAGAGGGCAGACCTTCTGAAAAAGCAATATTAACTTCTAGATGTATTGATAGACCTATGAGACCTCTTTTTCCAAAGGATTACAGAAATGATGTCAGCATTGTTGCAACAGTAATGGCAGTAGACCAAGATTGTTCACCAGAAGTTACTGCTATGATTGGTGCAGCTTTAGCATTGAATATTTCTGATATTCCATTTACTGACCCAGTAGGTTCTGTTAATATTGGCTATTGTGATGGAGAACTGGTTGTCAATCCTACAGCAGAACAAAAAGAAACAACACTTTTGTCACTAACAGTATCTTCTAAAAAAGATAAAGTAATGATGATAGAAGCAGGAGCTTATGAAATTTCAGATGATTTAATGATGAAAGCAATTCGTCTTGCACACGAAGAAAATGGAAAAATTGTAAAATGGATAGAAGAAATTGTAGAAAAAGAAGGAAAACAAAAAGCACCTTATGAAGAACATATTATTCCAGAAAATGTTTACAATATCATTCGTGAATATATTACAGATGCTCGTATGGAAGAGGCAGTTTATGCAGAAAAGAAACAAGACAGAGATGCAAAAATAAAAGCAATTACAGAGGAAGTAAATGAAAATCTTACAGAAAAATTGATAGCAGAAGTAGGAGAAGAAACAGATATTGTTACATTGATTGATGAAACAATTTACAAGTTTGAAAAAAATACAGTAAGAAGAATGATATTGAGAGAGCATAAACGTCCTGATGGTCGTGGCATTGAAGAAATCAGACCTCTTTCTGCAGAAGTTGATGTTTTACCAAGGGTACACGGTTCTGCTTTGTTTTCAAGAGGACAAACACAAGCATTAACCGTTACTACATTGGGTGCTATTGCAGAAATGCAAAAACTAGATGGATTAGATGAAACAGAAACTTATAAGAGATATATTCATCACTATAATTTTCCAGGATTTTCAGTAGGAGAAGCAAAATCGTCCAGAGGGCCAGGACGTCGTGAAATTGGACATGGTGCTTTGGCAGAAAGAGCATTACTTCCAGTAATACCAAGTGAAGAAGAATTTCCATATGCGATTAGATTGGTTTCTGATATATTGAGCTCTAATGGTTCTACTTCTCAGGCAAGTATATGTGGTTCTACATTATCTCTTATGGCAGCAGGTGTGCCTATTAAGCGTCCTGTAGCTGGTATTTCAGTTGGACTTGTAACAGGAGAAACAGATGATGATTTTATAGAAATTACAGATATTCAAGGATTAGAAGACTTCTTTGGAGATATGGACTTTAAAGTAGCGGGAACACATAAAGGTATTACAGCAATTCAAATGGATATGAAAATAAAAGGTTTAACATTTGAAATGATAGAACAGGCTTTTGCACAAACAGGCAGAGCAAGAGCTTATATATTAGATGAAGTTATGGCAAAAGCGATTGCAGAACCTAGAAAAGAACTTTCTCCATATGCTCCTAAAATTGCAACTATGACTATTGATGTGGATAAAATTGCAGAAGTGATTGGAACAAGAGGAAAAGTAATTAAAAAGATTATAGAAGAAACAAACTGTGAAATTGATACAGAAGATGATGGTAGAATATTTATAAAAGGTAAAAATACAGATGATATTCAAAAAGCGATTGAAATGATTTCTGGCATTGTAATGGAGCCAGAACCAGGAAAAACATATAAAGGAATTGTAACGAGACTGATGGCATTTGGTGCTTTTGTTGAAATTGCACCAGGAAAAGAAGGCCTTGTTCATATTTCAAAATTATCTCCACAAAGAGTAGCAAAAGTAGAAGATGTTGTTTCTGTAGGAGATGCTGTGAGAGTAAAATTGCTTGAAATTGACAATCAAGGCAGATTAAATCTTTCTGTAAAAGATGCAGATAAATAGTAGATAATGGCATAACAACAATGGGGTTGTATACAAAAAGACAGAAAATTTCTGTCTATTGTTGCAACCCTATTATTATGTATAAATATTAAAAAAATGCCTATGCTAATGCTAATTCGTTTTAATAGGAGAATAATTATGGTAAATATAAAAAGATTAGATAATGGTGTTAGAGTAGTATTAGAAGAAATTGATTATGTCAGAAGTATTTCTTTTGGTATATGGGTAAGAAATGGTTCTCGTAATGAAAAACCAGAAAATAATGGTATGTCACATTTTATAGAACATATGCTTTTTAAAGGAACAGAAAATAGAACTGCAAAACAAATTGCAGAAGAAATGGACGCTGTTGGAGGGCAAATTAATGCTTATACTACAAAAGAATATACTTGCTATCATACAAGAGTATTAGATAAGCATTTTGACAGAGCATTAGATGTCATAAGTGATATGTTTTTACATTCTCGCTTTGCACAAAAAGATATTGAAAGAGAAAGAAATGTCATAATAGAAGAAATCAATATGTATGAAGATGCACCAGAAGAACTAGTACATGATAGTTTACAAGAAGCAATATGGAAAGACAGCAGTTTAGGACAACCTATATTAGGTACTGTAGAAAGTATTTCAAAATTTCATACAGAAAATATGAAAGATTTTTTCGAAAAGCGTTATCATACAGAAAATACAGTTGTTTCAGTAGCAGGACATTTTGATACAGAAGAAATGTTTTCAAAATTAAATAAAACATTAGGTCAGTGGAAAAGAAAAAGTAATTTTGTATATTATGATACCAAAACAATATATACGCCTAAAATTGTAAAAAGAGAAAAAGATATTGAACAAGTACATTTATGTATGGCTTTTCCATCATTAGAAAGAGATCACCCTCAAAAATATGCTTTAGCAGTATTTAATACTATATTTGGTGGAGGTATGAGTTCTCGTTTATTCCAAAAAGTAAGAGAAGAAAATGGATTAACATATACTATATACAGTTATACTTCTGCTTATGTCGATAGTGGTTTATTTGCTATTTATGCAGGTATGAACCCTAATCAAACAGAAAAAGTGATAGAGTTGATATTTGAAGAAATCAAAACATTAAAACAAAATAAACTTTCACAAAAATTAATTGATGTAACTAAAGAACAGATGATTAGCAATTTTATTATAGGACAAGAAAGTACCGTTAATTTAATGACTGCTTCTGGTGCTTCTGTACTTTTGAGAGGATTTGTACAAGACACAGAAGAAATATTACAACAAATCGAAGAAATAACAGCAGAAGATATACAAAATGTAATAGAAAAAATATTTATAAAACAAAATATGAGTGTTTCTATAGTAGGAAATATTAAAAGTGTCTGTTTAGAAAAAGCATTGGAAAATACTTTCTAATAATATTGAATGACTTTGGAAAAGATAATTGTGCGGAAAACCGCTAGCACTTATTTATTATTTTCTAAAGGAGGTTGTATCTATGAAAAATATCAACTGGATAGTATTAACATTAGTTATCATAGGTGCATTAAACTGGGGACTAATAGGATTTTTTGGATTTGATTTAGTAACATCTATATTTGGCGGTGCTTTTTTCTGGATTGCAAGAATTATATTTGCAGTGGTAGGACTAGCAGGAATATACGCATTAACATTTTATAAAGGTATATCATCAACATCATCACGATGATATGGTTTTAGGGGCAATACTGCCCCGCATACGATAAAAAGTTACATAAAAAGGGAGTGTTTTTTTTGAAATTTACAAAAATGGAAGGCTGCGGAAATGATTATATTTATATCAACTGTTTTGAAGAAACTGTAACAAATCCACAGCAATTAGCGATAACAATGAGTGAAAGACATTTTGGTGTAGGAGCTGATGGTATTGTTTTGATAATGCCAAGTGAAGAAGCTGATTTTAATATGAGAATGTTTAATGCTGATGGTTCAGAGGGAGAAATGTGTGGTAATGCCAGCAGATGCGTTGGAAAGTTTGTATATGATAGAGGCTTAACAAATAAAACTTCTATTTCTCTTAGTACATTGGCTGGCATAAAATATTTACAATTACATATTAAAAATGGTGTCGTAGATACGGTTACGGTAGATATGGGAGAGCCTATATTTGAAGGTAAAAAAATACCTACAATAAGCGATAAAGAATTTGTACAAAAAGAAGTACTCTCAGCAAAAGAAAAAACATTTGAAATGACTTGTGTATCTATGGGAAATCCTCACGCAGTTACTTATGTGGAAAATACAGATAATTTTGAGGTAGAAAAATACGGAAGTGTATTAGAAATCAATCCATTTTTTCCAAATAAAGCAAATATTGAATTTGTACAAGTAATAGATGATACCCATTTAAAAATGAGAGTATGGGAAAGAGGTTCAGGAGAAACAATGGCTTGTGGTACAGGTGCTTGTGCGACGCTTGTAGCAAGTGTAAGAAATGGTATTTGCAAAAGAGAAGTAGATGTTATACTTTTAGGCGGAACATTGCATATAAAATGGGACGAAAATGACAATCATATTTATATGACAGGAGAAGCAATGTTTTGTTTTGATGGCATATGGCTAAAATAAAACAACAACCAAAATCATATGATTTTGTATACATATACTCACGAAAAAAAGAAGGAGGAAATTTGTTATGAAAGAAAGTTATATTCAAAAATTGATTGCGGAAAGATTGGGAGGAAAAAAATTCGGAAAAGATACAGTAATTTATAAATTTGAAAAAATAAAAAGAGCAAGACGTATTGCTGAACAAGAACATCCTGAAATGGCTATGATTGATTTAGGAGTAGGAGAACCTGATGCTATGGCAGATGAAGGTGTTGTTAGAACACTAGCAGAACAAGCAGCAGTATGGGAAAATAGAGGATATACAGATAATGGTATATTAGAATTTCAGCAAGCAGCAGCAGAATATATGAAAAAGGTATATTCTGTAGAGGGAATTGACCCAGAAACAGAAATTTGTCACGCTATTGGCTCTAAACCTGCTCTTGCTATGATGGCACAATGTTTTATTAATCCTGGAGATATAACGCTTATGACAGTACCAGGCTACCCTGTTATGGGCACTATGACACAATGGTTAGGTGGAGAAGTTTATAATATGCCTTTGAAAAAAGAAAATAATTATTTGCCTGATTTAAAAGAAATTCCTAAAAATGTTGTAAAAAAAGCCAAACTTCTTTATATTAACTATCCTAACAATCCTACAGGTGCTTTTGCTACAAAAGAATTTTTTAAAGAAGTCATTGCATTTGCTAAAAAAAATAGTATACTAGTAGTACAAGATGCAGCTTATGCCGCATTAACATTTGACGGCACAGAGCCATTAAGTATACTTTCTTTAGAAGGAGCAAAAGATGTTTGTATAGAAATTCATTCATTAAGCAAGGCTTTTAATATGACAGGCTGGAGAATGGCTTTTGTAGTAGGAAATGCTCTTGCAGTAAAAGCATTTGCAACAGTAAAAGATAATAATGATTCTGGACAATTTGCTGCAATACAATTAGCTGGTAAATATGCTATGGAACATACAGAAATTACAGAAGAAACAAATAAAAAATATTCTCGCAGACACGATATGCTTGTGGAAACATTGAGAAGTTTAGGTTTTGATGCGGTAAAACCCAAAGCCTCATTTTATCTTTATTTTAAAGTACCAAAAGGGATAAAAGGAGGAGAAAGATTTAAAACAGGAGAAGAATTTAGTCAATATCTTATTAGAGAAAAATGTATTTCTACAGTACCTTGGGATGATGTAGAACATTGTGTTAGAATGACAGTAACATTTTTAGCATATGGTGAACAAGAAGAAAGACAAGTTATGGAAGAAATCAAAAGAAGACTTTCAGATGTAGAATTTGAATTTTAACGGTAGTAACAAAAACTGATTAGCGTGCCGAATTTATCGGAACGCTAATTTTGTACAAAAGTATAGGAGTGAAAATAATATGGCAAAACAAACACAGCTTCATATATCAGAACAAACACCAGAAAGGGTAATATTGGTAGGTGTAGATTTAGAAAACAATGGAACAATGAGTACAGAGGCTTGTTTAGATGAATTAGAAGAATTAGTAAAAACTGCTGGTGCTGTTACAGTAGCGAAAGTAATACAAAAAAGAGAAAAAATACACTCTGGTCATTATATTGGCAAAGGAAAAATGGAAGAAATTAAAATGATGATACAAACTTATGATGCTTCTGGTATTGTTTGTGATGATGAGTTGTCACCTGCTCAAATGAAAAATTTAGAGCAAATGCTTCAAACTAAAATTATGGATAGAACAATGGTCATATTAGACATTTTTGCTTCTCGTGCTATGTCAAAAGAGGGAAAAATACAGGTAGAATTAGCACAGCTAAAATATAGATTATCAAGACTTGCAGGTATTGGTGCATCTATGTCACGTTTAGGAGGAGGTATTGGTACAAGAGGACCAGGAGAAACAAAATTAGAAACAAATCGTCGTCACATTAAAGACAGAATTGGGGAATTAAATCAAGAGTTAAATCAAATTCAAACACATAGACAGCTTTTAAGAAATCAAAGAAATAAAAAAGGAACACCATTATTATCATTGGTAGGGTATACGAATGCGGGAAAATCTACTTTAATTAACACACTTACAGATGCAGGCGTATTAGCAGAAGATAAACTTTTTGCTACATTAGATACTACTACTAGAAAAGTAAAATTACCTAATGGTACTGAAATATTACTTACAGATACCGTAGGTTTTATACAAAAATTACCTCATCATTTGATACAAGCATTTCGTGCTACATTAGAAGAATTAAATTTTGCAGATATTTTAATTCACGTAGTAGATGCTTCTAATGAAAATAGACAGGAACAAATGAACATAGTGTATCAAACATTAAAAGGACTGCATTGTGAAACAACACCAGTGATAACAGTATATAACAAAATAGATAAAAATGTACAAACACCTTTGCCTATTGATAATATTGCAAGAGATAGAATAGCTATTTCTGCTAAAACAAAAAAAGGTTTAGATGTTATGCTTGAAAAAATAGAAACATTATTAAAAAGTTTTCGCACAGCTATGAAAGTTTTTTTACCTTACACAGAGGGAAGTCTTTTAAATATGGTACATGGCAAATGTGAGATTATTACAGAACAACATAAAGCGGAAGGTATATTTTTGGAAATATATGCATCAAAAGAAATGGAAAATAGATTACAAAAATATAAAATAGAAGAATAATAAAATATTTTTAGTAAAAAATTTTGACAAATTGTTACGTTATACAACAACATATTTCATAAAATAGTGTAATATGCTGTCGTATATTATCTAATTTGTTATAATTTGTACTATTTTGTAATAATATTTTAGTGGTATTTTATGTGAAAAGTCTATATAATATACTTCAGAAAATAAATACTCTAAATGTGAAGGAGAGAAATATGGAACGTATATTGACTTTTTGCAAAAAAATAATTGATGAAACAGGTCAAGAGCATCTTTTGTACTATTGGCTGTTAAAAAAGAAAACAAAAGAAACAGAAGATGCCATTTATGGTATAGAAATTACAAAATACAAACAAGAGCAATTAATTGAAAAAGAACAAATTGCAAGTTTATCCACATCTGAAAGTCGTGTTATAGAATTAATACAAAAAATGGCACGAGGAAATGTAACACCTATGACATTGCTTCCCCTCGCAGATGATTTTCTATCTGCATAAAACACATACATACACACAGCAAAAGACCGCCCCTAAAAAGGCGGTTTTTTGTTGTATATCAAAAATTTGTAAAATATAGTGTTGTATTTCTATGTTATTATCTGTAAAATAGATAAAGTCAAGTATAAGAGTAATTTTACTCCTATCAGACAATATTTAAAATGTTAGTAATATATGATGTTAAAAAAGTTATGTTACTAATGTCTGATAAAATACATATATTTGTAATATAAAAATTAGGAAGGGTGGCATATATGCAAGAAAAAATTTCTATAGTAGAACTTTATGGTACAAACGTATTTAATGATGCACAGATGAGAGAACATTTACCTAAAAAAATTTATACAGAATTGCAACATACTATCGAAGAGGGTGCAGAATTAAATGCTTCTGTAGCAGAAGTAGTAGCAAATGCTATGAAAGATTGGGCAATGGAAAGAGGAGCAACACATTTTACACATTGGTTTCAGCCTATGACAGGCATTACAGCAGAAAAACACGACTCTTTTTTAACAATAAATAATGGAAAGGCAATTACAGAATTTTCTGGAAAAGAATTAATAAAAGGAGAGTCTGATGCTTCTTCTTTTCCTTCTGGAGGATTAAGAGCTACATTTGAGGCTAGAGGATATACTGCATGGGATTGTACTTCTCCTGCCTTTTTAAGAGAAGACTCTGCAGGAGTAACACTTTGTATTCCAACAGCGTTCTGTTCTTATACAGGAGAAGCATTAGATAAAAAAACACCTTTGCTTCGTTCTGTAGAAGCAATTAATAAACAAGCTTTAAGAGTATTACGTCTTTTTGGAAATACAACTTCTAAAAAAATTAATATTTATGCAGGTGCAGAACAAGAATATTTTTTAATTGATAGAGAATTGTATAAACAAAGAAAAGATTTAATATTTACAGGCAGAACACTTTTTGGTGCAGCTCCTCCCAAAGGACAGGAATTAGATGACCATTATTTTGGTAGTATTAAAGAAAGAATTGCAAATTTTATGAATGAATTAAATATTGAGTTGTGGAAAATGGGTGTTTCAGCAAAAACACAGCACAATGAAGTTGCACCAGCACAGCACGAACTTGCTTTGATTTATGATACTTGTAACATTGCTACTGACCATAATCAGCTTGTTATGAAATCAATGAAAAGAATTGCAAGTCATCATGGTCTTGCTTGTCTGCTTCACGAAAAACCATTTGCAGGAGTAAATGGTAGCGGAAAGCATAATAACTGGTCTATGGGTACAGATGACGGACAAAATTTATTAGATCCTGGTAAAACACCTCATGAAAATGCACAATTTTTATTATTTTTAGTAGCAGTAATTAAAGCAGTTGATTTGCACGCAGCACTAATACGCCATTCTGCTTCAAATCCGGGAAATGACCACAGACTAGGTGCAGGAGAGGCTCCTCCAGCGATTGTTTCTATATTTTTAGGTGACCAGTTAACAGATATTTTTGAACAGATAGAACATGGAGAAGCAACTTCCAGTATACAAGGAGGTAAAATGAAAGTTGGTGTAAATACACTACCAACGCTGAAAAAAGATGCTACTGACAGAAACAGAACATCTCCTTTTGCTTTTACAGGAAATAAATTTGAATTTCGTATGGTTCCTTCTTCTGGTTCTATTTCTGGTCCTAATTTTATATTAAATACAGTAGTAGCAGATGTTTTAAAAGAATTTGCTGATATATTGGAAAAGTCAGAAGATTTTACAACAACAGTGCACGACTTAATTCATAAAACATATGTAGAACATAAAAGAGTAATATTTAATGGTAATGGGTATTCTGAAGAATGGATTGAAGAAGCAGCAAAAAGAGGATTACCTAATTTGCCTACAATGGTAGATGCCATTCCAGCATTGACATATGATACTACGATAGAAACATTTGAGCGTCATAAAGTGCTAAGCCGTTTAGAGTTACAGTCCAGAGCAGAAATACATTATGAGTCCTATATCAAACAAATTAATATTGAAGCAAGAACAATGATAGATATTGCATCAAAACAGATATTGCCAGCAGTTGTAAAGTATAAAAGCAGTGTAGCACAATCACTCAGTATAATAAAAGAAGTAGAAGGAGATACTAGTGTAGAGGAAAAATTATTATATGATGTTACAGAAAATATAAAATTGTTTTATAAAAATTTGAGAATATTAGAAGAAGAAACAGAAAAAGCACATCATTTACAATGCTCTAATCAAGAACAAGCAGTATTTTATCGTGATCATGTAGCAAAAGCAATGGAAGAATTAAGAAAACCAGCCGATAAATTAGAAATGCTTGTAGATGAAGATATTTGGCCATTTCCAACTTATGGAGAACTTTTATTCAATATATAATAGATTTTAAAATGATAAAGAATGTATAAAATATAGAGTAAAATATGTTATAAAAATAAAACAAAGGAACTTTTGTTGTTAGACAACAACAATAAAAATAGAATGTAAGACAGCTATTTCTTAGTGTATACAAGCCACGAAATAGCTGTCTTTTTATTAACAAGCCCTACGATGTGCCAATATAAAAAAAGGACAGACTTGTCAAACAATAAAAGGGTATTTTTGGCAAAAATCTAATAAAATACACAAAATTATACAAATAATTTAATAAAAATAAATCATAAATTATAATATATGATTATAATTGTTTTGTATTTTTTTTAAAAAAATAAAAAAATATTATAAAAATTATTGCATTATTGTGCAAGTTGAGTTATAATACAAACAGAAAGAAGAATTTATATAAAAATGTATTAAAATAAATACAGTAATTGAATTTTATATTATGCAAATTTAATAAGTAAAAATATACGAATGTACAATTTTTACAAAAGTATAAAAATCATTTTCTATTAAAATAGTATAATTAGGAGGTAGTATTATGGTACAGGATGATAAAAGAGTAACCATAATTACAGGACATTATGGCAGTGGCAAAACAGAATTTGCCGTGAATTATGCTATGCAGTTAAGTAAGACTTCTCCCAAAGTCACTCTTGGTGATTTGGATATTGTAAATGTATATTTTCGTTCCAGAGAGAAAAAGCAACAATTAGAAGAAATGGGTATCCATGTAATTTCTTCTAATTTAGAAGGAGACAGTGTAGACATTCCTGCAGTTGCAGCAATTGAGTCTCCTGTAAGAGATAAATCAACAAAATATCTTGTTGATTTAGGTGGTAATGATGTGGGTACAATGGTACTTGGCAGAATAAAACCTCTCTTGGACAATGCAGAAACAGATTTCCTTATGGTAGTTAATGTAAATAGACCAGATACCTCGTCCCCAGAAGGTATTTTAAGGGAAATGAAAAGCATTGAAGATGCTTCTGGCTTACAAGTAACAGGATTTATAAACAATACAAATCTTATTCGTGAAACAACAGCAGAAGATATTACAATGGGAGATAAAATACTCAAAGAAGCTAGTAGGCTTTCTGGAGTACCGATCAAATATACAACCTATGTGGAAGAAGTTGTAAAGGATACTGAAAAATTGCCTGATGATTTAGGTGGAGAGCTTTTTCCTCTGAAGTTTTATATGAGAAAAGATTGGATGTAGGCAAAAATAATGGAGGTGTATCAAAAATGGCAAAAGGTAAAGTAACGATTGACGAGAACTACTGTAAGGGCTGTGAATTGTGTGTTTCTGTTTGTCCAAAGAAAGTATTAAAATTATCAGAAACAAGAATTAATGAAGCAGGTTATAACCCAGCAGAAGTAGTAAATGATGACTGTATCGCTTGTACGAGTTGTGCAAGAATGTGTCCAGACTCAGCGATTACAGTAGAAAAAATAGATTAAGGGAGGAGGATTTTAACATGGCAAAGGTATTAATGAAAGGTAATGAAGCAGTTGGAAAGGCGGCTATTGAAGCTGGTTGTAGGTTCTTTTTTGGTTATCCTATTACACCACAAAGTGAAGTGCCAGAGTATTTATCTGAAGAATTACCAAAAGTAGGCGGTACTTTCGTTCAAGCAGAAAGTGAGTTAGCAGCAATCAATATGGTATATGGTGCAGCAGCAGCAGGAGCAAGAGTATTGACAAGTTCCTCTTCTCCAGGACTTGCTTTAAAACAAGAAGGTATTGGTTATATTACAAATGCTGATTTACCAGCAGTTGTTATTAATATGATGCGTGGTGGCCCAGGTCTTGGTACAATTCAACCAGGTCAAGCAGACTATCATATGTGTGTAAAAGGTGGTTCTAACGGTGACTATCATAATATCGTTTTAGCACCAGCTTCTGTACAGGAAGCAGTAGATATGGTTATGGATGCCTTTGATTTAGCAGATTTTTATAGAACTCCAGTTATAATACTTTCCGATGGCTTGATTGGTCAAATGATGGAGCCAGTTGAATTTAATTATTCTCCTAAAAAAGATTTACCTTCAAAAGATGCTTGGGCATTAAAAGGAAAAGGTAAAGGCGAAAAACATATGATTGTAAACCTTAATATGGACGCTGAAGATTGTGAAAATCATAACATCGCATTACAGAAAAAATATGATGAAATTGAAGCAAATGAACAAGATTGGGAAGAATATTGCATGGATGATGCAGAATATGCTTTCGTTTCTTATGGTACATCTGCAAGAATTGTAAAATCTTCTGTAGATACATTAAGAGCAGCAGGTTATAAAGTTGGTTTAATTCGTCCAAAAACATTATATCCATTCCCAGTAAAAGCATTCAAGAGAGAAAATATTAAAAAATATCTTGATGTTGAAATGAGTATGGGACAAATGGCAGATGATGTAAAACTTGCTTGTAATGATGTAAATAAAGTTGCATTCTATGGAAGAACTGGTGGTATTATATTGACACCAGAAGAAGTTGTTGAATTTGGTAAATCTGTAATGGGAGGTGACAAATAATGTCAGTTGTATATGAAAAATCTAAAGGTTTAACAGATGTAAAATTGCATTATTGTCCTGGTTGTGCTCATGGTATTGTACATAAATTATTAGCAGAATGTTTAGAAGAAATGAGCGAAACAGAAAATGCTATTGCTTGCGTACCTGTTGGTTGTGCAGTTATGGCAAACAAATACTTTAATTTTGATGCAATTCAGTGTGCACATGGTAGAGCTCCTGCTACTGCAACTGGTATTAAAAGAGTAGACCCAAGCAAAATAGTAATCACATACCAAGGTGATGGTGACTTAGCTTCTATCGGTACTTGTGAAATCGTTCATGCAGCAGCTAGAGGCGAAAAAATTACAACTATATTTATCAATAATGGTATTTATGGTATGACAGGTGGTCAAATGGCTCCTACAACATTACCAGGTATGAAAGCAACAACAGCAAAACATGGTAGAGATGTAAAAGTACAAGGTAATCCTATTAGAGTAAGCGAAATGCTTGCAACATTAGATGGTCCTGTTTATATAGAAAGAGTTAGTGTAACAACACCTGGACAGGTAGCACAAGCAAAAAAAGCAATTATGAAAGCATTAAAAGTACAAAAAGAAGGTCTTGGCTTCGGATTTGTAGAAGTTGTTTCAAGTTGTCCTACAAACTGGGGATTAACAGCAGTAAAAGCAATGGAATATGTTAAAGAAAAAATGATTCCTTACTATCCTCTTGGCGTGTTTAAGGATCTTACAGGGGAGGGAAAATAATATGAGTACACAAAGAGTATGTTGTGCAGGTTTCGGCGGTCAAGGTGTTTTAAGTATGGGCAAATTACTTGCTTATGCTGGTATGCTTGATGGAAAAGAAGTTTCATGGTGTCCTTCATATGGTCCTGAAATGCGTGGTGGTACAGCAAACTGTGCTATCGTTGTATCTGATGAACCTGTAGGTTCTCCAGTTATTACATCAGATGCAACAGCTTCTATCGTTATGAACCAACCATCTTATGATAAATTTGTAGAAATCGTTGGTACAGGTGGAACAGTTATATTAAACTCCAGTTTGATAGAGTCTAAAGTAGAACGTGATGATATAAAAGCATATTATGTTCCAGCAAACGAAATTGCCAAAGAATTAGGAAATCCTAAATTAGCAAATATCGTTTTATTGGGTGCATTATTGGAAGTTGATAAAACAGTAACAGAAGAGTCTGTTTTAAATGCGTTTACAAAAGTATTTGGTGAAAACAAGGCAAAATTTATTCCTATCAATAAAGAAGCTCTTGCAAAAGGTGCTGAATATGTAAAGGCTCAATAAAAAATTAATATAGAAATCCTTTTATCAAAACCGACTTTGAACTGCCACAGTTATTTGTGGCAGTTTTTCTATTTTATAAAAAAATAAGAAATAGATAAAACAGAATAAAGTATATATTGTATATTTTTATAGAAAACGGTATACTGAATAATATTGACAAAATACTGTGAAAATATAAATATAAATTTTACATTATAATAAAAGAGTATGAAAGAGGGATTTTTTTGGAAAAAAAGCAAAAATTAACAGAGTTATTTTTATTAACATCGTTATTATGTTGTTTTGTAGTATTAATACACACATCATCAGAAGGTGTTACAAAATTAAATATAGGTACCTGGCAACAAAAAGTATTTTTTATGTTTAATAAGGCACTTTCTTTTGTAGTACCAGCATTTGTATTTTTAAGTGGTTTAAAATTAACTTATTCTTACAAACAAAAATCTTTTGATTTTATATATTTTATGAAAAAAAGATTTTTAAAAATATTAATACCTTATACTTTTTGGTATGTAGTTTATTACAGATTTTTAACATCACTTGAATTTATGACAGAAAAAAATGTACAACAACATATTTTTAGTTTTATTATGGGAGATTTAATATCACCTTTTTATTTTGTAACAATTATTTTTCAGTTTTATTTATTATTTGGTATATTTTTGTATTTTGTAAGAAAATATAAATTAGTATATGTTTTTATAATTTCTGTAATTATACAATATATTTATTTAAAATATATTTATATTCCATA
>CAJTDC010000011.1 GCA_910575055.1 Clostridia bacterium | reverse complement strand
ATGGACTGGATAAACGCTGAAGGCATCTAAGCGTGAAGCCACCCTCAAGATAAGATATCCCAAAACGCAAGTGAGTAAGGTCCCTTGAAGACAACAAGGTAGATAGGTTGGAGGTGTAAGTGCAGCAATGTATTAAGCTGACCAATACTAATAGACCGAGGGCTTGACCTAAAAAGAAGATTTTTGATAATAACTTGTATTCAGTTTTGAGGGTGTAACATTTGCTAAATGGGGACATACTCAAATTTTAAGTTAATCCTCGATAGCTCAGCGGTAGAGCATCCGGCTGTTAACCGGAGGGTCGTAGGTTCGAATCCTACTCGGGGAGTCGATTTTTTCACTGCTGTAAGCAATAAAGGGGTATAGTTCAGTTGGTAGAACGTTGGTCTCCAAAACCAAATGTCGAGGGTTCGAGTCCTTCTGCCCCTGTTAATTTTAATTTCATATGGCTCAGTAGCTCAGTTGGTTAGAGCGCCGGCCTGTCACGCCGGAGGTCGAGGGTTCGAGCCCCTTCTGAGTCGTTATTATGGGAGTTTAGCTCAGCTGGGAGAGCATCTGCCTTACAAGCAGAGGGTCACAGGTTCGAGCCCTGTAACTCCCATTTTTTTATTGAAAAATAAATTTATAGGAGGTATAAAAATGAAGTTTGGTATGTTTTCTATGGGCTTTAGTATATTTTCTATTATGTTTATTGTTGTATTTATTATGATTATTGTTTCTTTTGCAGTAATGATAGTAAAAAATATTAGTACGTGGAATAAGAATAATCATTCTCCAAAACTTGATGTTTCTGCTAAAGTAGTGTCGAAAAGAATAAATGTAGTACATCATAAACATGCAAATGCAGAAGATATCACAGGAGGTTATGGCTATCATACTACATCAAATACATTATATTATGTTACTTTTGAATTTACTAGTGGTGATAGAATGGAATTTCATATAAATGGAGCTGAGTATGGTTTGCTAAAAGAAGGAGATACAGGTAATTTGTGTTTTCAAGGAACAAGATATTTGTCCTTTGAAAGAGATAAATAAAAAATAGGAGAATAAATAGTAATGACAAATGAAGAAAGGGCAGAGGAATTAATAAAAAAATATAGATTTGACTTTAATTCCATTTCTAAAATTGAAATTCGCAATTTAATTCAGCAAGAAATAGATAATTTTCAAGAAGGTAGTTCTGAATATATTAGACTACTTTGTGGATATTTATTTTGCATTGGTGATATTACAGATGTTGCTCTGCTTGAAAAAGCAAAGTATAGTATTAATATGGACGTTGGTTGTATGATTGATGAAGAATGGATTGATAGTCTAAAAAATGGAGGAATAGAAACGGAATTTACTAATTCAAGAGAAAATATTATAAAGTATTTTATATTGTATTATAAAAATTTTGAAATAGATGAACAATATTAAAAAATATGGATATATGGTATTACTTGTAATGTAATTAAAAATAAATAGAATAATATTGTGATAAATCATATCTTTGTTAATAAAGTATATGATTTTTTTTATTTAATGCAAATAGTAGAAAGTAAATTAAAGATAGTGCATTAGTATTGTTTGATTTTATGTTAGAATAAAATATATTTTAGTGAAATTATTGTTAATAAGTGTGTAAAGTAAACATCAAAAAGTAATATATTTTCATAAAATGGATAATAGACAGTAATAGTAAAAAGTTTTAACAATATCTTCACAGCAAATTCTATTGAATTTTATAAATTTTTTATTATAATAGTATCTGAAAACCGACCAGTCGGTTTGTTATAGTATATTTGAAAAGGGGAGGAGAGAAATCTGTCATAATGAAGGAAAATATATTAGAAATAGCATTTCAGTTGTTTTTAAAAAATGGATTTGCAGAAGTTTCCACTAATGAAATTATAAGAGAAGCAAATGTAACAAAAGGTTGTTTTTATCATTATTTTAAAAGTAAAGAAGAATTAATATATGATGTTATTGTGATGTATCTATATCCTTATTTGGAAAGTCCAATAAAAGCACTGGAAGAAAAGAATAATCAGTTAGATATATTACAAAGTATACATTTTTGTTATACATTTATGCCAAAATTGGTGATAGAAACAAAACAAAATATTAGTTTTAGACAAATACAGTTTTTGATATATGAAGGAATTAAAAAGTATGTGTATTTAGCTAAAAAAAGCTGTGAGTGTAGTCGAAAACAACGATTTTTGTTAAAGGAGCTTTTGGAAAGAGGAAAAAAAGAAGGTATTGTTTCATCAAAAATTGATACAGACACATATGCAACAACAATGATTGCATTGAGAGATGGAATGATTGCTTTACATATATTAGATAGTAGTATTGACACAAAAGAGAAATGGGAGAGTACATTTAGGACAATATGGTCAGAAATTAGCATAATGCCTGAAATAGAAAATAACAATGGAGGAGGATATTTATATGCAGAGGCAGTACTATAAAATGGGTATAGATATTGGCTCAACAACAGTAAAAGTAGTTGTAATTGATAATCAAAATAATATTGTGTTTAGTCAATATAAAAGACATTTTTCGGAAATAAAAAAGACAACAGCAGAATTGCTGGAAGAAGCAAAAAATGATTTGGGAAATATTTGTTTTAGTGCTATGCTTACAGGAAGTGGAGGCGTTTCTATAGCAAAGTCATTAAATATTGATTTTATACAGGAAGTAGTAGCAACAGCAAAAGCCATTGAAACAATAGCACCAAAAACAGATGTTGCTATTGAATTAGGAGGCGAAGATGCAAAAATCATTTATTTTTCAAATGGAATTGAACAAAGAATGAATGGTGTTTGTGCTGGAGGAACAGGTTCTTTTATAGACCAAATGGCTAGCCTTTTGCAGACAGATGCAAGTGGTTTAAATGAATTGGCAAAAAATTATAAAGTAATCTATCCTATTGCTTCTCGATGTGGTGTGTTTGCAAAAACAGATATACAACCATTAATTAATGAAGGTGCAGCAAAAGAAGATTTGGCAGTATCTATATTTCAAGCAGTCGTCAATCAAACAATTAGCGGTCTTGCCTGTGGAAAACCAATTAGAGGACACGTTACATTTTTAGGAGGTCCTTTACATTTTTTGTCTGAATTGCGTCAAAGATTTATAGAAACATTAAAATTAACAGAACAAACAGCAATATTGCCAGAAAATTCTCATTTATTTGCAGCTTATGGTACTGCAATATCAAATGAAGAAAATACAAAACAAATGAATTTTGATACATTACTTAAAAATATTTATTATGGAGAAGAATTAGCAGTAGAAGTAAATAGATTAGAACCACTTTTTGAAAATGAGCAATCATATGAAGCATTTCAGAAAAGACACAATGAAGAAAGAGTAGAAAGAATTGATTTATCTACTTATAAAGGAGATGCTTTTTTAGGTATAGATGCTGGCTCTACTACAACAAAAGTTGCACTTATATCTGAAAAAGGAGAATTGTTGTATTCCTATTATGGAAGTAATGAAGGAAATCCTCTTAAAGTCATTATAAAAAGTTTAAATGAATTATATGATAGTATGCCAGAAAATGTAACTATCAGAAATTCTTGTGTAACAGGCTATGGAGAAGGTCTGATTAAAGAAGCATTAATGATTGACTTAGGATATATTGAAACAGTAGCACATTATAAAGCAGCTAGCTTTTTTAAACCTGATGTCGATTTTATATTAGACATTGGCGGACAGGATATGAAATGTATTAGAATAAAAAATAATGTAATTGATAGTGTGCAATTAAATGAGGCTTGTTCTTCTGGCTGTGGCTCTTTTATAGAAACATTCGCAAAGTCATTAAATTATAGTGTATCAGAATTTGCAAAAGTAGCACTTTTTGCAAAAAATCCTATCGATTTAGGTTCAAGATGTACAGTATTTATGAATTCTCGTGTAAAACAAGCACAAAAAGAAGGAGCAGAAGTAGCGGATATTTCTGCAGGATTGGCTTATTCTGTTATCAAAAATGCTTTGCTGAAAGTGATTAAAATTGCTGACCCCAAAGCAATGGGAAAAAGTATTGTAGTACAGGGAGGTACATTTTACAATGATGCTGTATTAAAAAGTTTTGAAATTATAAGTGGTAGAGAAGCTGTAAGGCCTGATATTGCAGGAATTATGGGAGCATTTGGTGCAGGGCTGATTGCACGTGAAAAATATAAAGAAGGCTATCAAACAACATTAATTTCAAAACAAAAAATGAATGAATTGGAAATGAAATCTACATTGACAAGATGTCAAGGTTGTACGAACCATTGTCTTTTGACAATAAACAATTTTTCAAATGGCAGAAGATTTATTACAGGTAATCGTTGCGAAAAAGGATTAGGAAAAGAAAAAAGTCAAAATAATGCCATAAATTTATATGAATATAAAAGAAAGAGATTATTTGAACAGTATATTCCTCTGGAATTGGAAAAATCACCTCGTGGTGTGGTAGGTATTCCTCGTGTATTGAATATGTGGGAAGACTATCCATTTTGGTTTACATTTTTTACAAATTTAGGATTTAGAGTAGAGCTTTCTCCTTATTCTAGTAAATCAATATATGAAAAGGGTATTGAGTCTATACCAAGTGAGTCAGCTTGTTACCCTGCAAAATTGGTGCATGGTCATATTATGAGTTTAATTGAAGCAGGTGTGCGATTTATATTTTATCCAAGTGTTGTATATGAAAGAAGAGATATTGCAGCGTCTGATAATAATTACAACTGTCCTATTGTTACATCATATTCTGAAAATATTAAAAATAATGTAGAAGATTTGAGAGAAAAAAATATTAAATTTTTAAATCCTTTTTTATCTATGGGAGATAAAACAGCACTGGCAAAAAGACTTGTACAGGAATGTAAACCATTTGATATATCTGCAAAAGAAGTAATGTCTGCTGTAGATGTTGCTTGGGAGGAATGGGGACAATTTAGAGAAGATATTCATAAAAAAGGAATAGAAACACTTCAATATATCAAACAACATAATATGACAGGTATTGTATTAGGGGGAAGACCTTATCATATAGACCCTGAAATCAATCATGGCATACCAGAGCTAATAGCAAGTTATAATATAGCAGTATTTACAGAAGATAGTGTAGCACATTTAGGAAAAGTAGAGCGTCCTATGGTAGTACGTGACCAATGGACATATCATTCTAGATTGTATGAAGCAGCAGCCTTTGTAAAAACACAACAAAATTTAGAATATGTGCAATTAAATTCTTTTGGTTGTGGTTTAGATGCAGTAACAACAGATGAAGTGAAAAATATATTAACAAAAGCAGGAAAAATATACACTTCACTTAAAATTGATGAAGTAAATAATTTGGGGGCAGCAAGAATTAGAATTCGTTCTTTGATTGCAGCAATAGAAGACAGAGCAGAAAAAAATGTAGAAATACATAAAGGTGATGCTTCTTTAAAAAGAATTGTATTTACAAAAGAAATGAAAAAAGATTATACTATACTTTGTCCTCAAATGTCACCTATTCATTTTGATATATTAAAAGAAGTATTTCGAAGCAGTGGCTATTGTTTAGATGTTATGCCTGCTATGGATAAAAATGCTATTGATACAGGACTAAAATATGTCAATAATGATGCTTGTTATCCTGCTTTGATTGTGGTGGGACAGCTTATAAATGGCTTGAAATCAGGAAATTATGATTTAAACAAAACAGCCGTTTTGATTTCTCAAACAGGAGGAGGCTGCCGTGCTACAAACTATATCAATTTTATTAGAAAAGCACTAGAAAATGCAGGTATGCCTTATGTTCCTGTAATTTCTATTAGTACAGGAGGATTAGAAAAAAATCCTGGATTTAAGTTATCTCCTAAATTACTTCATAAAATGTTACAAGGTTTTGTATATGGTGATTTGTTTATGAGGGTGCTTTATAAAGTACGTCCTTATGAAAAATTTAAAAATTCAGCAAATACATTGTATGAACAGTGGAATGAGAAAGTAAAAAAAGATGTTGTAAAAGGAAAATGGAGTACATACTGTAAAAATATAGAAAATATTATACATGATTTTGATGTTTTAGAAATTACAGATGAAGTAAAACCTAAAGTTGGTGTTGTAGGAGAAATACTTGTAAAATTCCACCCAACAGCAAATAATGATATTGTAGGACTTTTAGAGGCAGAAGGAGCGGAAGCAGTTGTGCCAGATTTGTTAGGATTTGGATTATATAGCTGTTATAATGCTTCACAAAAAAGAAAATATTTAGGAAGCTCTTTAAAAGGAAAGTTACTGAGTGATATTGGCATAGAAATAATAGAATTTTATCAAAAGCCTATGATAAAGGCATTGACAGAAAGTAAGAGATTTCACGCACCAGACAATATAAGAGTTTTAGGAAAATATGCAGAGCCTATTGTATCTCTTTGTAACCAAACAGGAGAAGGTTGGTTTTTGACAGCAGAGATGTTGGAATTAATACGTTCAGGAGTGAATAATATTGTTTGTACACAACCTTTTGGGTGTTTACCAAATCACGTGGTAGGAAAAGGTGTAATAAAAGAATTAAGAAGAAAATATCCTCTTTCTAATATTGTAGCGATTGATTATGACCCTGGTGCAAGTGAAGTAAATCAATTAAATAGAATTAAATTGATGCTAGCAAGTGCCAATAAAAATATGTATAAAGTTGAAGCAGAACAAAAAGAAAAAAGAAGAAGAATACATTCTCTGAAAAAAGCATCATTTGATATTAATATAAGAGGATAAATAAATAAAAAACCCTTCTATGATTTTTTATCATAGAAGGGTTTTTGTTATATTATTGTATTTCTTTGAATTGGTCTTTTCCAACATTACATAAAGGACATTCCCAATCATCAGGAAGCTGGCTAAAAGGTGTACCAGGTGCAATATTATGTTCTGGGTCTCCTACTGCTGGGTCATAAATGTATCCGCATACCTCACATTCATATTTTTTCATAATTACGTTTCCGCCTTTCTCATATTTATTTTATATTTGATATAACTTTGTTATTATACCATACAATAGCCAACAATTTCAAATTCTTCTGGAATTTCTATAGCGTCAGTAGGTTGTTCTAATTTCCAACTTAAATTAAATAATGTACTGCTAACAATAGCTTGGAACACAAACATAATAATACCAGTATCAATTTTTTGTTCATAAGTATTTGTATTTTTATCTTTTCTAATAGCAAGTATAGCTTTTCCACCTACTAAAAGAAAACGCCAAGGTTGTCCATTTAAAGTAGAAGGAGCAAGTTTTGAAAAAGCGAATGCTTCTAAAAGACCTCTTTGTTCTAATACGGAAGTATCTGCACCATTTCCCCATTTGTCAATGTATACCATTTCATCTAAGCCGATTTTATAATCTATATGGGAGGAAGTAGTATTTCCTTTTTGAGTAGCATTTGCATCATAACCTAAAGCAATGAGAGCAACCACTTCTTTATCAGAAAGTATGTTTAAGCTATTTTTAATTGCTTCACTGTCAGAAAATGTAATCCAGCAGGAAGCAATGCCCATTTCTGTAGCTTTTAATATTAAGTTTTGTCCGATATAACCAGCATTTTCAATATAATATGGTTTTTTTTCTGAAAGTATTAAAATATAATGAGGTGCATCTATCATATTGCCTTTGTAACCAGCAACGCCGTGCAAACAAAGATATGCTTCATTACTAAGTATACGTACATCAGTTTCGATATTGTCATCAATTTTAATGCAATTTTGGGTATGGTCTTTTATTGTTTTTAATTTTTGGTTATCGATAGTATCTTTTTTGTATTCTCTAACAGATTTTGTGTTTAATATAAGATTTTGGTAATCCATAGATACACTTTTTTTAATTCCCATAATTACGTTTCCGCCTTTCTCACATTTATGTTGTATTTGATATAACTTTATTATTATACCATACAATAACCAACAATTTCAAACTCTTTTGGAATTTTTATAAAATCTACAGGTTGCTCTAGTTTCCATTGTAAATTGAATAATGTACTACTAACAATGGCTTGAAATACAAACATAATAATACCAGTATCTATTTTTTGCTCATAAGTATTTGTATTTTTATCTTTTTTAATAGCAAGTATCGCTTTTCCTGCCGTGAGAAGAAAACGCCAAGGTTGTCTATTTAAAGCAGAAGGAGCAAACTTTGAAAAAGCAAATGCTTCCAAAAGTCCTCTTTGCTCTAATGTGGAAGCATCTGCACCGTTTCCCCATTTGTCAATGTATACCATTTCGTCTAAATCAATTTTACAATCTGTATGAAAAGAAGTAATATTTCCTTTTTGAGTAGCATTTGCATCATAACCTAAAGCAATGAGAGCAACTACTTCTTTATCAGAAAGTATATTTAAACGCTCTTTCACTGATTGGTTATCAGAAAATGTAATCCAACAGGAAGCAATACCCATTTCTGTAGCTTTTAATATTGTATTTTGTCCAATGTAACCAGCATTTTCAATATAATGCGGTTTTTTTTCTGAAAGTATTAAAATATAGTGTGGTGCGTCTATCATATTGCCTTTATAACCAGCAATACCATATAGAGCAATGTAGGCTTCATTATTAGATAGTATGCGAATATCAATTTCAATGTTGTTATCTATTTTAGTACAATTTTGAGCATAGTCTTTTATTGCTTTTAATTTTTGAGTGTCAATAGTATCTTTTTTATATTCTCTAACAGATTTTGTATTTAATATAAGATTTTGATAATCCATAGATATACTCCTTTGTAAAGTATTTGAGATTTTATATTATAATACTATTTTGTTCTAAAATTTTGTTTTTATACAAAAATATAAATGATTATAACCACGAGACATTTTTTTGTGATATAATTAGAAAGGAATGTTGATATGTGCTATTTCATATACTGATAAAGCATAAAAAGATGATATTTAAAAAATAGTCGAATAAGGTGGAAAGGGTTTATGGAATGGATAAAAAGTTTTTTTGGTGATTTAGGTATAACAGATTTTATGCGTCCGACAGTAGGCATTTTTGATTTGTTGGATATTTTAATTGTCGCTTATGTAATTTATAAAATTGTATTTTGGATTAAAGAAACTAGAGCCTGGGCATTGTTTAAAGGAATATTAGTAATATTTGTTTTTGCAGCGGTAGCAGCAGTTTTACACTTAAATACAATTATGTGGATATTGACAAATACAATTTCTGTAGGTATTATAGCAGTTATTGTTGTATTCCAACCAGAATTGAGAAAAGCATTGGAAGAGCTGGGAAAAGGAAAGGCGTTTTTGTTTTTCAGTAATTTGGCAAAAGTGGATACAGAAGAAAATAACCAAAAAATAGCAAATCGTACAATTGAAGAAATATTAAAAGCGGCTGATAAAATGGCGGCTGTAAAAACAGGTGCATTGATATTGTTGGAACAAGATGTTCCTCTAGGAGATTTAGAAAGAACGGGTATTCCTATTGATGCGATTGTATCTAGTCAGCTTTTAATTAATATATTTGAACATAATACACCGCTTCATGACGGTGCTGTAATTATACGGAATAATAGGGTAGCGGCAGCAACTTGTTTTTTGCCTTTAACAGAAAGCAATGATATTAGTATGGAATTAGGTACAAGACATAGAGCAGCGATAGGAGCAAGTGAAGTTTCTGATGCTTATGTTATTGTTGTTTCTGAAGAAACAGGTGCTATTTCTATGGCACAAGGAGGTACACTTTATAGAGATGTAACAGTGGACTCTTTAAGAAAAATGCTTTCTGGTTCGAAAAAATCTACCAAAAGAAAATTGGTATTATGGAAAGGAAGGCAAACAAAATGAAAAAATTACGAGAGAAAATAATGAAAGATATAGGTTGGAAATTACTTTCACTAATCATTGCAATAGCATTATGGTTTATGGTAATCAATATAGAACACCCTGTTACAACAAGAATATATACACAAACGATTACAATGGAAAATATAGACGCTTTAACACAGCAGGGACTAACAATATTGAATAAAGGGCAATTAGAAAATATGAAAGTATCTGCAAAAGTAAAGGCACAAAGAACTGCATTAGATAGGCTAACACAGTATAGAAATAGTATTAGAGCTGTAGTAGATTTTAGCAAATTAGAAAGTGTAAAATCTGGTGATACAGCATCATTAGAAGTTTCATTTTTATTGCCTGACAGTGCAGGAACAGGCTTTGAAATTGTAAGTCAATCTCCAGAAAAAGCAGAGATAATGATAGAAAAACTTGCAGCAAAAAGAATACCTATAAATGTTCATATTAATGGAGAAGCAGGAAATGGATATACTACATTACAGCCACAAATTTCTCCTTCTTCTGTACAGATTTCTGGAGCAGCTTCTGTTGTCAATCGTGTCAAGACAGTGCAAGTAAATGTGGAATTACAACAAGCATCAGAAGATATTGTTGTAACAGCAGAGCCTATTGCTTATGATGAAAATGGCAAACAAGTAGAAGGCATTACTATGGATATATCCAAAGTGCATATTTCTATAGGAATACAAAAAAATAAAATGGTAAATTTAACAGCAAGTACAGTAGGTATTCCTGAAGAGGGATATGAAATTTCAGAAATACGATGGTCGCCACAAGCAGTAAATATTGCTGGAAGTGAAGCAATATTAAATAATTTGCAATCTATTACATTACCTGCATTAGATGTAACAGGTGCAAGACAAACAGTGATAGAGTCCTTTTTGTTAAATGAAATATTGCCAGATGGTGTTATGTTGAGTAATGATACTCCTTTAGAAGCGGAAGTTTCTGTAGTAATACAACAACAAGAAGACCAGCAAATAACAGTACAAAGTGCAAATGTAACATTACAGGGAGCAGAGGAAGAAAATTATGATTATACATTTTCTGAAGAAAGTGTTTCTTTACAATTAACAGGTTCTGCTAGAGAATTATCTGCTATTACAACAGGCAGTATTGCAGTAACAGCAAATGTAGAAAATTTAATAGAAGGAGAACATAGTGTTGTATTAGAAATAGAATTACCTGAAGGTGTTTCATTAGTGGGTGAAGTTCCATCTATTATGGTAACAATACAGCAAAAACAACAACAGCCAGATATATCACAACAACAACCAGAACAAAATGAAAATGAAAATGAAAATGAAACAAATACAGATATAGACACAGAAATAGAACAAACACCAATATCAGAAGAATAGTATTTTAGGAGGAATTTAATAATGGGAATTTTGTTTGGTACAGACGGTGTCAGAGGTATTGCAAATATAGAACTGACTGGTACACAAGCGTATAATTTAGGTAGAGCAGGAGCATATGTTTTAACAAAAGAAAAAAAACATACACCAAGAATATTAGTGGGATTAGATACTAGAATTTCAGGTGATATGTTGGAGTCAGCTCTTGTAGCAGGCATTTGTTCTGTAGGAGCAGAAGCAATACAAGTAGGTATTGTTCCTACACCAGCAGTTGCTTATTTGGTACGAAAATATAAATTAGATGCAGGAGTAATGATTTCTGCTTCTCATAATCCTGTAGAATATAATGGAATTAAATTTTTTAATCACTTAGGGTATAAATTGCGTGATGAATTGGAAGAAGAAATCGAAGATATTATATTTCATCATATGGATAGCCTACCTCAGCCAACAGGAAAAGATATTGGCATAAAGTCTATTGCAGAAGATGCTTTAGATGATTATATTTCTTTTTTGCAACAGTCTACAAATAGCACTTTTGAAGGAATTAAGGTGGCAATTGATTGTGCAAATGGTTCTTCTTATAAAGCAGCACCTATTTCTTTGTTAAATTTAAAAGCACGTCTTTGTATTATACATAATGAACCAAATGGTATCAATATCAATGAAAATTGTGGTTCTACTCATATACAAGATTTGTGTGCTTTTGTAAAAGAAAATAATGCTGATGTAGGATTTGCTTTTGATGGTGATGCAGATAGATGCCTTGCAGTAGACGAAAATGGTCAGCTTATTGATGGAGATAAAATACTTGCAATTTGTGGTATGGCAATGAAAGAACAAAAAACATTAAAAAATAATACGATTGTTGCAACAATTATGTCTAATATGGGCCTATCACTGTTAGCAAAAGAGCAGGGAATTCAAATTGAACAAACGAGTGTAGGAGATAGATATGTTTTAGAAAGAATGATTGAAAAAAATTATAATTTAGGAGGAGAACAGTCAGGGCATATTATATTTTTAGATTATAATACCACAGGAGATGGCATATTAACAGCAATACAATTTTTAACTGTTATGAAAAAAACAGGAAAAAAAGCATCTGAATTGGCAGCTATGATGGAAACTATGCCTCAAGTTTTAGTAAATGCAAAAGTAAATAATAGTAGAAAAAATGATTATATGGAGGTAGAAGAAATTAGAGAAGCCATTGAAAATTTGAATAAAAAATTCAATGGAGAAGGTAGAGTGTTAATACGTACTTCTGGTACAGAACCTCTTGTAAGGGTAATGATAGAAGGAAAAGATTTAGAAGTGATGCAAAAAGAAGCTGAGCAATTAGCAGCATTAATTACTAAAAAATTGCAGTAAATAAAATAATAAAGTATAACAAGCGTGTCGATAAATGACACGCTTTTACTATTATGTTTGAAAATATAAATCACAATTTTGTTTTATGTTGTAAGTAGAAAAGTATAGCTCTTCTAAAGGTATCCATTTTTGACGAAAGGCATTTACTGCTTTTTCGCCATTTCTTTTTTTAATTCTATTTATTTGTTCTTCTGGTTCTACACTTAAAAATATTTTCATATTATATTGTTTTTGTAATGTAGGGTGACAACTATAAGAACCTTCTATAATTGTAATAGGACAGTATGGAACAAAAATTGTTTCTGACATTATTTGTTTATGGCAGTCATAACGATGGTAATAAAATGCTTTGCCATTTTTGAGAGGAATAAGCACTTCTTCATAAAAGCGTTCATAATCTACATTTCCTCCAGGTTGTAAAAGTCTTTGCTCTGTTATTTGTTCTGGACGTAAAAAGAAGTAATCCATATGAATAACATTACAATTTAATTCTTTTTGTAAATAAGATGAAAGTGTAGTTTTTCCTGAGGCACATCTGCCATCAATCGCAATAAGTAAAGGAGTATTTGCATCAGAAACAGCATTTATTTTTTGTAGTATTGTTTGATACATATATTAGCCCTCTATTTGATAGTTTGTATTGGAACGAAATGGAACAAGCCCTGTTTTATGTAATGCAAGCATAATACTAGGAATAAGTACAAACTGTAATATAATTCCTGGAATAGCATTTAATAATGCTGCTGATAAAAACATCTGCCACGTAAAAACATTTGATGAAACATTAACAAGAAACATCATAACAATACCCCATATAATACGCCCAGCAATTAAAGACGCTATCATACAACGATAAAGAGAGATAATACATTGCCAACGAGAATGAGAATATAAAAAACCAATTACAAAACCATATGTCGCTAACTCAAAAGCCATAGCAATACCAGTAGGAAATAATATAGGCATACCAAAAATAGTATGTCTTAATAAAGGAAGTATAAAGCCTACTAAAATACCATATTTCCAACCACAAATTAGTCCACATAATAATACAGGAATGTGCATAGGCAAAAGCATATTTCCGATTTGAGGAATTTGCCCTGTGAAAAAGGGTAATACCAATCCAATCGCTATAAACATAGCAGATAAAACCATATTGTTTGTTGTGTTTTTCATAAATTGTTCTCCTTTCTAAAAAGTAAATATTGTTTTACATTATTTTATTTTATTTTTATAAAAAAGTCAAATTACTATTTTTTATAATAGATAATGCCTGTAAAGCATATAAAAAAAGCATTTAACTAAAAATTTAGTTAAATGCTTTTGATATTAATCTTGAGTATAAGGCATTAATGCAACGTGTCTAGCTCTTTTAATAGCTGTTGTTAAAGCTCTTTGATGTTTTGCACAGTTGCCTGTAATTCTTCTAGGAAGAATTTTTCCTCTTTCAGAAACATATCTTCTTAATTTGCTAATATCTTTGTAATCAATAGTTGTTACTTTATCTGCACAAGACGCACAAACACGTTTTTTTCTGCGTCCACGTTTTTTCTGTATCATATGTTATCCTCCTTTTCTTAAAATTAAAAAGGTAAATCGTCATCATCTTCAATGCTTTCATCAATAGGATAAAAGCCATCTTCTACGTTTGATGCTGGTTGATATGCTGGTTTTGCAGGAGCAGGGGCAGGAGATGGTGCTGCTGTGCCCATATTTGCATTTGTAGTCATACGACTTTCAAAAGCAGTTTTACTTTCTGCAAAATATTGTTCTTCTATTACAACTTCAGTAGTCCAACGTTTTTGACCGCTTTGATCGTCCCAAGAACGTACTTGAAGCCTGCCAATGACACTAACCATTTGACCTTTTTTAAAATACCTTTCTGCAAACTCTGCTGCTTTTCCAAAAGAAACACAGTTAATAAAGTCTGCATCAGCTTCACCTTGACGTTTAAATCTTTTATTTACTGCTAATGTATATCGAGCAACAGCCAGAGGTTCAGCAGCTTGTGTATACCTTACTTCTGGATTTTGTGTCAATCTGCCCATTAAAATTACTTTGTTCATAAAACGCCTCCGTTACTGAAAATCAATAAACAAGTGACTTTTAAATTTTAAAAAATACATTATGCTTCTTTGCGAACAATAAGATAACGAAGAACGTTTTCCATAATACGCACACGGCTTTCGATTTCTGCTGGAGCAGTTGCTGGAGCTTCAAAAGTTGTAAAGCTGAAGAAACCTTCATTTACTTTTTTAATTTCGTAAGCAAGTTTTCTTTTACCCCATTCATCAACTTTTTCGATTTTAGCACCAAATCTTTCTAATAAAGCCTGTATTTTAGCAACTTCTGCTGCTTTTGCTTCTTCATCAAGTGTTGGACTTAACACTAATGCTAATTCATATTTATTCATCATTACACCTCCTTCTGGACTATGACCCTTTCCGTATTTAGAAAGAATAAGGATTTTTAACTTACAGTAATGTATCATATCATAATAATGCAGAAAATACAAGTATTTTTTAATATTTTTATATTGTTATAATGAAATATAATAACAATAATGAAAGGAAGAAAATAAAAATGACAATACATCAAATTATAAAGATACTGCAAAGAAATATAAAACCGTATGAGGAATATGTTGTGGAATATGAAGTAATGGAAGCGATGAATACTATTTCTAATGGAGAAGAACTAATAAAACCTATTTTAGAATTAATAGGAAATTATCCTATGGTTGATTTTGGTACACCAGGATATTTGGTACATTTTGTTGAGAAGTTTTATAATAAGGGGTATGAAGAGTTATTAATGCAATCTGTTATAAAAACACCAACATCACATAATATATGGATGTTACATAGATGTTATAATAACGCAAATGATACTAAACATGATATTTATAAAATGATAGCTATGGATTTAAAAAATTCTGATACAACTCCTATAGAAGTGAAAAAACAAATTGATTTTTATGATTGGGATTAAAATCAAAACCACGCCGTTATGACGTGGTTTTGATCATTTTTATTTTATTATTGCACATCTGGAATTTTTGGCAATGTAGCAAAGCCTTTTTCTAATTCTTCATCTGTTGGTGCATAATCCTGCATATTGCCTGATTTATAGTTCATATATGCTGCTAAATCATAGGCACCATTTCCTGTTAATCCAAATAGTATTGTTTTTGCTTCTCCAGTTTCTTTACATTTTTTTGCTTCATCAATAGCAGCAGCAATAGCGTGAGCAGACTCAGGTGCTGGTAATATAGACTCTGTTTTTGCAAATAATGTTGCAGCATCAAAAATGTGGTTTTGGAATAATGCTTTTGCTTCATCAATATAACCATCGTGATATAATTTTGATACAATAGGTGACATACCATGATAACGTAAACCGCCTGCATGTATAGAAGAAGGAATAAAACCACTTCCTAATGTATACATTTTTGCAAGAGGTGTTACATGACCTGTATCACAAAAATCATAAGCATATTTGCCACGAGAAAGAGAAGGGCAAGCGGCTGGTTCTACAGCAATAAAATATGGATTTGCTTTTCCTGTCAATTTATCTTTCATAAAATCAGAAATTAAACCACCTAAATTAGAGCCACCACCAGCACAGCCTATAATAATATCAGGATATTCGTCAACTTTTTCCATTTGTAATTTTGCTTCTGCACCAATAATAGACTGATGTAATAATACTTGATTTAATACAGAACCAAGTGCATATCTTGTGTTTGGTGTAGAAACTGCTTTTTCTACTGCTTCGCTGATTGCTGTACCAAGAGAACCTGTACAATGAGGGTCTTTTGCTAATATTTCTCTACCAACTTTTGTGGTATCACTTGGACTAGGTACAACATTTCCTCCATATGTTTCAATGACTGCTTTTCTATATGGTTTTTGTTCTGCACTAATTTTTACCATATAAACATCAAGGGGAATATTATAAAAAGAGCAAGCCATAGCGAGAGCAGTACCCCACTGTCCTGCACCTGTTTCTGTAGTGATATGAGTAATACCTTGTTGTTTGTTGTAATAAACTTGTGCAATAGCAGAATTTAATTTGTGACTACCAGAAGTATTACTTCCCTCATATTTATAATAAATTTTTGCGGGAGTATCAAGTGCTTTTTCTAATGTATAAGCTCTGTGTAAAGGAGAAGGTCTATACATTTTATAATATGCCTGTACTTCTTCTGGAATATCAATATAACGTTCTGTTGAAAACTCTTGTTTGCAAAGTTCTTCTGCAAAAATAGGGTAAAAGTCTTCTTTCACAGCAGGTTTCATTGTTGCAGGATTGATAAAAGGGTCGTGTTGTTCAGGCATATCTGCACGAACATTGTACCATCGCTTTGGAAGTTCGTTTTCTGTTAATAAAATTCTGTTAGGAATGTTTTTTGACATAATTAATCTCTCCTATTCTGATATAAAATGTTGTATATAAAAATAAAAAAAGCCCTTTACACATTATAAAAATATGTAAAGGGCGTAATATCTATTTATTACGTGGTACCACCTTAATTGGTTATTAAAAATAACCCACTCATACTGTACAAAAATACAGCGTTCTCTATAACGGGAGAACCCGAGTTGCATACTTTTCTAAAAAAGAATTTCAGCTTCTGCTCACAAGCCCATTCCAGCAATAAAACTGTGTTGGTTTTCATCAACCACCAACTTTCTGAAAGCAGTTATTATTGTGTACTTACTCTTGGTCAACGTTTTAATTTATGTTGTTGGTATTTATTTTAATCATTTTTTTGCATTTGTCAATATCAAAAAAATTTTTTTTGAAATATATTTTAAATATGGGAACATTTCGAAGAAATAAGTCGTCTTATAGTATGTAGATGATTTAATGCTTCTTGCTAAAATGCTCAGAGCAGCTTGAAATAATGAAAAATCAGTGCATAATTATATTGACATGGGTTTCAAAGAAAACGAATAAGAACAAGTTATATGTAATAATGTGCATTAAATTTTCGTGTTATATGTATTAGGAATACTTTTCTGAAAAAGGAATTGTAAAAAAGGAGTGTGTTACATATGGAAAAATATATTGTGGCATTAATTATGTCAATTACAACATTTGGACAACTTTCAAATGAAGCTGTTTTAGTAGAACCACAACAACAAAATGTTTTTGTTATTCAAGTAAATGATAAATATTATTATAGTGATGGAAAAGAAAGTGAATTTGGTGCTAGATGTGGTGTAATGGACGGAGAAATTACATCTACAGTAAAACAAACAGAGATACCAAATAAAAATAATCAGTCTAATTTTGGTAAAAATTATGGTTATCAATATGTTGATGATACTATAGAGGTTAATATAGATGGAAAATGGATAGTATTTGAAGAACAAAATAAGTAAAGAATATATTAAGAAATATTTAATAAAATAGCAATAGAACAATACTTTTTCTTTTTTCTGTTTTGTAGTATGATAAAAAAGCAGGAGGCGTGTGTGTGTGGAACAAATAGAAAGCAGAGCAGAAATCAGAAGAAAGAGGAGAATAAAAAGAAGGAGAAGAAGAAAAATAATAAAGACAATATTACTATTATTTTTCATTATTTTAATTATAATAATCATTTGTTTTTTGTTTTATAGAAAAAAAGAACAAAAGCCATATACGATAGGATTAGATGCAGGACATGGAGGAACAGATGTAGGTGCAATAGGATACATAGAAGAAGTAGAATTGACAGAGAAAACAGCAGATTTATTAGAAGAACTGTTAAAAAAAGATGGGCATTTTGAAGTGGTGCGTTCTCGTAAAAATGGAGAAGATATGTCCATTACAAAAAGAAAAGAAATTTTATTGAAACAAAAGCCAGATTTGATACTTTCTATACATGGCAATTCTGACCCTACAGCAACTGCAAGAGGATTTGAATGTTATCCTTCTCCACCTGGTAGAGATAATTATGATATAAGTTATTATTTTGCTATGTGTATTGCAGAACAAATGGCAGAAGTAGGAAATCGTTTAAGAGGAGAAAATGGTGTTAGATATGCCTATTATGTAACAGACCAAAATGGAAATACACAAAAAGCAATAAAAGAAGTATCAGATACTATGGTATATGCTCAGCAATCTTTTGGTATGGTGGAAAATATAAATTGTGCTGCGGTATTAGCAGAACAGTGTTTTGTAACAAATCAAGAAGATGTAGAGGCATTTGGAAGTGAAAAAGGTTGTGAAATTTCAGCAAAAGCATATTATAAAGCAATTTGTAAATACTTAAATATTGAGCCAATATCAGACAATATATAATGTGTCTTTGTACTGAAGACATATGTATTGTGAAAAATAACAATAACAATGAATATATTTTATAAAAAACATTGCAAAATCACGAAAAATACTTCTGTTTTGTATAAAGAACAGCAGAATGGTTGACGTGTTCATTTCATATGTTATAATTTTTTAATAAAGAAGAGAGCAATTCTTTTTAACTTTATTAAAAAGGTATAAAACTTTAGTGCCTTCTTTTTATAAAAGAGGGCATTTTTTTCATTTATATTATATATCATTTTGAAATCATAGGGAGGCTTACAAAATGAATAGAGTTTATAATTTTTCTGCAGGTCCTTCTATGCTTCCTGTAGAAGTATTAGAAAAAGCACAAAAAGAATTTGTTTATTATGGCAGTAGTGGTATGTCTGTTATGGAAATGAGTCATCGTTCCAAAGACTTTGAACAAATATTATATCATACAGAAGATACATTAAGAGAATTGATAAAAATACCAAATAATTATAAAATATTGTTTTTGCAAGGAGGAGGCTCTACACAATTTGCAATGATTCCTATGAATTTGATGAATAAAAATCATAAAGCAGATTATGTTAAAACAGGCCAGTGGGCAACAAAGGCAATAGAGGAAGCTCAAAAATATGGTAAAGTAAATATTGTAGCATCTTCTGAAGATACTACATTTGATAGAATACCAGTGTTAGATAAAAATAAATTTGATGCAGAAGCAGACTATTTTTATATCACATTAAATAATACGATTTATGGTACAAGGTATACCGTTTTACCAGATACAGGGAAGGTACCTTTAGTAGGAGATATGTCTTCTAGTATATTGTCAGAAGAAATTGACATTACAAAATTTGGATTACTTTACGCTGGTGCACAAAAAAATTTGGGACCAGCGGGTGTAACAGTGGTAATTGTAAGAGAAGATTTGTTAGGAAATGCTATAGAATTTACACCAACAATGCTGCGTTATGATATTCACGTAAAAAATAATTCATTATATAATACACCTCCTACTTATGGTATTTATTTTATGGGACTGGTATTTGATTGGGTAAAACAACAGGGAGGAGTAAAACAATTACAAAAAATAAATGAGCAAAAAGCTTCTATATTGTATGACTTTTTAGATAATTCTAAGCTGTTTAGAGGAACTGTTGTAAAAAAAGACCGTTCTTTGATGAATGTACCTTTTGTGTTGCCAACAGAAGAGTTGAACAAAAAATTTATTGCAGAAGCACAAAGTAAAGGTTTTGTAAATTTAAAAGGACATAGAACAGTAGGAGGTATGAGAGCAAGTATTTATAATGCTATGCCTATAGAAGGAGTAAAATCTCTTGTAGATTTAATGGAACAGTTTGAAAAAGAAAATAAATAAGGAGAAATAAAATGATGTATAATATTAGAACGTTAAATCAAATTTCTCATATTGGATTAACAAAATTACCTAAATCAGAATTTAATATTTCTGATACAGAAGAAAATCCAGATGGTATTATTGTGAGAAGTTTTGATATGCACAGTATGGATTTGTACGAAAACTTATTAGCAGTAGCAAGAGCAGGCGCAGGAACAAATAATATTCCTATTGAAAAATGTACAGAGAGAGGTATTCCTGTATTTTATACACCTGGTGCAAATGCAAATGCTGTAAAAGAATTGGTGTTGACAGGACTTTTGATTTCTTCCAGAAAGGTATTAGAAGGGGTAAGCTGGACACAAACATTAATTGATAGTGATAATGTAGAAAAAGATGCAGAAGCAGGTAAAAAACAGTTTATAGGTCCAGAAATATCTGGAAAAAGATTAGGAGTTATTGGTTTAGGTGCTATAGGAGTTCTTGTAGCAAATGCTGCTTTAGATTTAGGTATGGAAGTTATAGGTTATGACCCTTATTTATCTATTGAGTCTGCGTGGCATTTGTCTTCTAGTGTAAAACACGCTACTACATTAGAGGAAGTAGTAAGTCAAAGTGATTATATTACACTACATATTCCTTTAAATGATAAAACAAAGCATACTTTTAATAAAGACCTTTTTGCAGCAACAAAAAGAGGAGCAAGACTTATGAATTTTGCAAGAGGAGAATTGGTAGATGTAAAAGCATTAAAGTGTGCTATTAGAGAGGGCATTATATCAAAATATATTGTAGACTTTCCAAGTAAAGAAGTATTAGGCATTGATAAAGTAATGGTAACACCACATTTAGGAGCATCTACACCAGAGTCTGAAGAAAATTGTGCTATGATGGCAGCAGTAGCAATTAGAGAATATTTAAAATATGGCAATATTAAATATTCTGTTAATTTCCCTAATTGTTATATTGATTATTCCGGAAAACCAAGAATTACGATTTCTCATAGAAATATAGTCAATATGATTGGTCAGTTAGGAGCAGTATTTACAAAATATAGTATTAATATTGATAATATGATAAATAAAAGCAAAGGAAATTTAGCATATAATATTATTGTATGTGATAGTTTAAATGGAAAAGAAAAGGAATTGATAGAAGATTTATATTGCATTGAAAGTGTAATAAAAGTAAGAGTGTTGTATTAAAGGAGGGATTTTTTTGGCAATTATAAGACCTTTTCGTGCAATTCGTCCAGTAGCGGAAAAAGCAGAAAAAGTAGCAGCACTGCCTTATGATGTTATGAGTAGTGAAGAAGCAAGAAAAATGGTAGTGTCAAATCCATACTCTTTTTTGCATATAGATAAAGCAGAAATTGATTTAGATAGTTCTATTGATTTGTATGATGAAAAAGTTTATCAAAAGGCAAAACAAAATATGGAAAGTATGATAAAACAAGGTATTATGCTGCAAGATGAAAAACCTTTATTTTATATTTATTGCTTAACAATGAATGGAAAAAGTCAGACAGGGCTTGTTGTATGTACTTCTATAGATGAATATTTAAATAATACCATTAAAAAGCACGAACTTACCAGAGCAGATAAAGAAGCAGACAGAATACGTCACGTAGATACATTAAATGCAAATACAGGTCCTATTTTTTTGGCATATCATAAAAATGATGCTGTAAAAGCAATATTGTATTCTGTTATGAAAAAAGAAAAAGCAGTGTATGATTTTGTTTCAGAAGATGGTATTGGTCATAAAGTTTGGTTAATTTCGGAACAAGAAGATATTTCAGAATTAATAAAGTTGTTTCAAAAAATACCTAGTATTTATATAGCAGATGGACATCATAGAAATGCTTCTGCAGTAAAAGTAGGATTAAAAAGAAGAGAGAATAAACCTGATTATACAGGAGAAGAAGAATTTAATTATTATCTTTCTGTATTATTTTCTGATGATGAGTTGTATATTATGGATTATAATAGAGTAGTAAAAGATTTGAATGGTTTAACAGAAGAACAGTTTTTGAAAAAAGTAAGTGAAAAATTTGAAATGGAAATATATCAAGGAAAAGATTGCTGTAGACCAAAACAACGCCATCAATTTGGTATGTATCTGAATAAAATATGGTATTTGCTTACGGCAAAAAAAGAAATTATACAAAAAGATGTCGTTGCTGCTTTAGATGTTTCTATATTGCAAAAGGAAATATTAGAACCTGTGCTTGCTATAGGCGACCCTAGAACAGATAAAAGAATTGATTTTATAGGAGGAATAAGAGGATTAGAGGCATTGCAACAAAGAGTAGATAGTGGAGATATGAAAGTAGCGTTTTCTATGTATCCAACATCTATGCAGGAATTGATGAATGTAGCAGATGAAAATAGAACAATGCCACCAAAATCTACATGGTTTGAGCCAAAATTAAGAAGTGGCCTTTTTATACATGATTTAGAAAAATAATATGGAATTGGTTATGATTTCTAGTATAAAAAAAATAATTTTTGCCATACTAAATATTACAGTAGTAAATATTTTGTCGTTTTATAAAAAGCAATGCGATAAAAAATTATGCTATTGTAAAGGAGTGGTATCCAATGAAAAGCTTTACAATGGGTATTGTAACAGGTGGATTGATGACAGCGTTAGGAATTGGCTGTTTGCTCCAAGACCAAAAGAATTATCGATCCCTAAAGAAAAAAGGCAATAAAATAATGCAAAAAAGCAAACGAATGGCAAGAAAAGCAGAGAATATAGTAGAAGATGCAGTTGATGATTTGTTAGAACTGTAAAAAGAGGACAGACAAATATTGTAGAAATATAATATTTGTCTGTCTTTCTGTAATAAAATATAATATTAACATTGAATGAAGTCTTTTAGCTATGCTATAATAGCAAAAAAGAATGAAAATGATATAAATATTATGAAATAATAAAATAAAAGATAAATATAATTTGTTATAATAATAATAAAGAAGTAATGAAAAAGGAATAATATAAAATATTTTATAAAAATATTATAAAAAATGTGTTATAATTCTATCAGATGATTAGAAAGAACAGATGTTGTTTTGTTCTGTAATTTTTACAATACAAAAGATAAATAAAAGTTCTTATTTATAGTAGACTATAAAAAACTATTCTGTAGTGTCCTTGCATCTTTTTTGAGGGGAGAGTGAAAAGGTGTTTCTGCTGTTTAAAAGCTTGGAACTTCCTAAATAAATGAAGTGTAATTTTGAAATAATGGAGAAGTGATTTTTTGTAAAAGGAAGGAGGTTTTATGACCTTATGAAAACAATTATGAATATTGAAGAATTGTTAGATGTTTTAGGGGACACAAGTATTATAGTAGTAAGACAACAAGACCATAAAATATTATATGCTAACAAAAAGGCAACACAAATGAATTCAGAATTAGTAGAAAATATGATTTGTCATGGTATCTGGAAAGAGCAATGTCAAGATTGTCCGGCTAATAATATGAATGATAAAGAATATAATAAAACGGTAGGATATGATGAAGTTACAAATAGTATTGTTGATATTTGTGCTATGAGTATATTGTGGAAGGGAACAACAAAAGCATTTGTTGTAACGTTAACACCTCATATTTCTATAAAAGAAGAAGAAGAGTCCGAAATTGCCAGAAGATGGTTAACACCTGCATTATCTCAAATATATGAAATGACAGTAGTAAGTAATCTAAATAAAAATGAATATGCTGTTTTTCATAATAGTAATATATTTCATTTGAATGAAAAAGGAAAAGTAACAGATTTGATTGATATAATAGGACAAAAATTAAATGTTGTTCAAAGAGAAAATTGGAATTCTGTATTTTCTATAGAAAAACTCTTGAATTCTTTTCAGCAAGGAAATCAAAAGGTATTATTGGAACTTTATTTTGAAAAAGAACAAAAATGGTTTTCTTGTGGTTGCTTTTTAGTAGAAAGTACATATAGTAAAGAAATATTAGGTATTATGTTGATTAGAGATATTACAGAAAATAAAGATAAAGAAAAAGAACAACAGTTACAACTAGAATTTACACATACTAGTATGAGAGGTACAAGCGGAAAATATTTAGTAACAGAAGAAGATATTTATTTATTGGAAGGAAGTCAACAATATTTTGAATTACTTGGAATGAATGAAAAAGAGTATTATGGATTAAAAGGAAAAGTATTGCCTTGGCTACAAGAAGAGGAAAGAAGAAAATATATTCAACCTGCTATAGAAAATGGAAAGAAAAGAGAACCACTTTTGTGGGAAGCACCAAGAAAAATGAATAATGGTATGGTGCATTGGTTTCAGCTTCAGGGAATGTTTATAGGAGAACAGTCGGGGCATCCTGTGTATTATGGTATATTATTAGATACTTCTGAAAAGAAACGTTTAGAGATAGAACAAAAAAATACATTTAATAGTTTACCAGGAGGCGTAGCAAAAATACGTTTAGATGATAGATTAACAATATTAGAAGCAAATGAGTATTTTGTTAAGATGTTTGGAAAAGAAGCTGGAGCAGGATTTTTTTCTAGTATTTATAGTATAGATAGAAAAATAGCACAAAGAGAATTTGACAGAATGATACAACAACATAATCAATTTAAAATGGAATTGAGAATGCTTGATGCAAGAGAAGAGATTATGTGGATACATTTAGAAGGAAACGAATTTAGTGTAGAAGAGGATGGAAAACCAATTTATTTATTTGTTATGATAGATATTACAAATTATATAGAAATACGCCTACAATTAGAAGAAGTAAAAGAAAAGTATCATAAAAATATTGCTGGTTCAAATCATAGGATATTGGTATATAATAATAATAAAGATAGTTTTGAATTTATTGATGAGGCAGCAGACGAACAATATTATAAAAGTATTTCGTTTCAATATTATGTTAAAAATGATAAAATAGTATTTTCAGAAGCAATTAAAAGTCAAATCGGTATGAAAATGTATTATGAAAGTTTTAAACAATGGCTGCAAAAATCAAATATTGTATTTCAAGGAGATAGAAATATATTAAATAATATTTATAAACAATGTATGTTAGATAATATTAGTATAAAAGCACAGCTTCGTCTTTTAACAATAAATGGTTCTTATGAATGGTTTGAAATACATTGTAATCCTTTATGGGACGAAGAAAAAAAGAAATGTTTAAAAATAGCAGGAACATTAGTAAATATCAATGCCTTACGTCAAATGCAAAGTGAAGCAACAACTTGGAGAGAAAGAGCAAGAAGAGACCCTCTTACAGGTTTGTATAATAGAACTATATTTAGAGAAAAGGTATTAGCTTTGTTAGAGGAAGAACATAAAGGTGCATTGATATTTATAGATGTAGATTATTTTAAAAAAGTGAATGATACATTAGGTCATGCAGTAGGAGATGATGTATTATTGACAGTTGCAAAAAGGCTTCGTCATTTTTTTAGAGAGTCAGAAGATGTTATTGCTAGATATGGCGGAGATGAATTTATTGTATTTTTAAAAGATATTTCTTCTCAAAAAGATTTGAAAAAAAAATTAGAACGATTATTAGAAGTGTTTCGTGAAAAGTATCAAAGAGGAGAAACTTCTTGGAATATTACAGGAAGTGTAGGAGCAGCATTATATCCTGAAGATGCTTCAGACTATCAGATGTTGCTAGAAAAAGCTGATACTGCATTATATGTTTCTAAAAATAAAGGAAGAGATAGATATACATTATATTGTGATTGTAATGAAGAATAATAATATATAGTACAAGCTAAATTAAAAAAGATAAGTATTTTTTCAAAAAAGTTATATGGTATGAAATAGTATTTTTTAGGGTATTGTTTTATAGAGGTGATAATTTTGAGAAAGAAGTACTTATTTTTTTGTATTATAATTTGTATGATGTTGTTTATTATGATAGATTTTGAACTATATACTTTTGAAAAAATAACAAGCAGTCATTTTAAATTTTTAGCAATGATTTTACTATTTTTTACTGCAAATCATTTTAAAAAAATGATATTAATCTATACCATATTTTGTGATTTTTTGTTACTATTTACATCATTATATTGTTTAGGAGTAGCATTTTTTACAATAGTACATCTATTATATTTGTACCAAATGCAACCATTTTTAGAATATAAAAAAAAGCAGCAAGAATGTATGATACTATTGCTGCCTTTTGGAGTTTTATTAAGTTTTTTTCCATTATATAGTATAGTAATTTGTTATAGTATAATATTTCTGTTGCACATCATTACAGCATATACTCAAAAATGTAATAATCTATATAAAATAGGGCTTATTCTTTTTGTATTATGTGATTGCTGTACTGCAATTTCTTTTTTAACAAAAAATATTATAGTAGGAAGATGTATTTGGATATTGTATTTGCCATCACAAATTTTGTTAACTTTTACAAAGCAGCATTATTTTTCCACTGTGTTACCACTTCTGCAAATAAAGTACCCTCACTAGTTCCATCTTCAAAAAAAGAGATAACTTCTTTGATACCGTTTTCTAGCGTATGAACACAACATTTTGATGTTACAGCATCTCCTTTATAACATTCTTTACGATAAACAACACGAATATCTGAAATAGTCATAGTGTTATAAATGTCGTCGGGTATATCGTCAATAGCCCATTCAATGTATTTAACATTATTAGTATGTCCGTTGTTGTCGGTATCTCGCCTTGTAACAATAAAAGTTCTTTCAATAATAGTATCATTTTTTTGCATTTTTGGTAATTTATATTTTTCATTTTCTATTGCAGTAATTTCAGTATTCCCATATTTTTGTTCCATATCATTGCCAATAGTAGTTGGTTTTCTTTCTTCTAAGTCCATAAATATCCAACGAGAAGCAATGTGAGCAGCGATATTGTCATATTGGTCATAAAGTAAATAAGAGCGTTCTGCTTGCATACGACGGCATTTACTGCTCCACGTTACTATTTTTATGTTTTCACCACATTTTGGCATATGGTCTATTATAATATGCCAATTTACTACAGCCCAACCTCTATGATGTTCTGCCATATAATCCAATGTATAGCCTAAACTAGCAGAATGACGTATAGCAGTATCTTGTAAATGAAATACAAGTGCAGAAGGTGTAAGAAATAAATTGTTGTCTACTTCAAAATAACTAATTTGTTGATGTTCTGTATAACTTTTATCCATAATTTTGCTCCTTTAAAGTATTATAGCATAGGGGAAATCAAACGAGAAACAGACTCTTTTACACGGAACCACCATTTTCGCTTGATATACCACTCTTTTGTAATTTCGACACAATTTTCTAAATCATTTAGAAAGTCCTGTTCTAGTAATGTAGTTGTTTCTTTGTCATATAAAAAAGCATTCACTTCAAAATTTAAGTCAAAACTGCGTATATCCATATTTGCCGTACCAATAGAACAAATTTCGCCATCAATAAATACTGCTTTTGTATGAATAAATCCTTTTTCATATTGATAGCAACGAACACCTGCTTCTAAAAGTTCTCCTAAATAGGACATACTTGCCCAATAAACAAAAAAGTGGTCAGGATTTCCAGGAATAATAATACGAACATCAATACCAGAAAGAGCTGCTACACGAAGGGCTTCTAATATACCATCATCTGGAACGAAGTAAGGTGTTTCAATATAAATGTGTTTTTCTGCCTCATTCATCATTTTAAAATAGCCATTCCATATATTTTTCCAAACAGTGTCAGGGCCGCTGGATATAATTTGCATTTTAATACCATCTATTTGTTCTCTGTTAGGGAAATAAGATTTTTTTAATGATATAGGAGCGTGAGTAGTAGTAAAATTCCAGTCCATAATAAATCTTATTTGTAATTGGTCTATGGCATCGCCTTGTATTCTTAAGTGGGTATCTCTCCACGCACCATATCTCTTTACAATACCCAAATATTCATTACCAATGTTAAAGCCGCCAATATAACCAATTTCACCATCTATAATACAAAGTTTTCTATGGTCACGATAATTTAAACGAATGATAAAACGAGGTAAAAAAGCAACAGCATATCCACCATTTTGTTTTAACTCATCAAAAAAATTGCGAGGAAGGCTAGCACAACCCATACCATCATAAAGTAAACGAACTTCTACCCCTTCTTTGGCTTTTAATGCAAGTTCATGTACTATTTTTTTACCTAAGTCATCTCCTCTTATGATGTAGTATTCCAAATGTATAAATTTTTTAGCTTGACGAATGTCTTCTATAAGGGCATTAAATTTACTGTTTCCATCTATAAAATGTTTTAAAGTATTGTTTGTTGTCACCCAATTTCCTGTATTAAGGTGAAGACAAATTAAATCGTCTAAATTTTGACTTACAATAAAGTTTTCTTTATTCTCAAGTAATTTTTTTTGAGAACGAAAGGTATCAAGTGAAGTATCATTAAATAGTAAATAACGATAATATACTTCTGTATCATATTTTTCTTTTTGTATAAACATCTTTTCTCTTTTACTGTTTCTTCCAAATACCATATATATAATAAATCCAAAAAAAGGAATAAAAAATAATACAAGAAGCCATGCCCAACTACTGGCAGGTTTTCGTCGCTCAAAAAATACAACAAGACCTGCAAAAACAACATTCAATATAAAGATACCTGTTGATAAAAATGGTAAAAAATCTATAAATGTCATTTTGTCACCTCTGTAATTTAATAATTATATTTTATTATTATAACGTATTTTTTGCATTTTTTCCTCTTTATTTTAATAACATTTTTAAAATTAGTATAAAAAATTTATTTTTCTATTTCCTAAAACAAAAAATAATGCTAAAATAGAAACAACTGCTATGATGTTCAAAAATAATATAAATGAGGAGGAAAGATTGTGCTAGACATATTAATTATAGTACTTGTTATTGTTATCATTGCACTTGGAATATTATATTATTTCAATCGTAAAAATATGGGGAAAATGATACAAGCACAAGATTTTATTGAACAGAATAAAGTTTTAACACAAATTTTTGTAATAGACAAAAAAATAGAAAAACCATCTCCTACAAATATGACAAAGGCTGTATATGAACAGATGCCTAAAATGGCAAGAATAAGAAAAATGCCTTTAGTAAAAGCAAAAGTAGGGCCACAGATTGTTAATTTAATGTGTGATAAATCTGTTTATGAAATTATACCTGTAAAGAAAAATGTAAAAGTAGAATTAGCAGGAATATACATTGTAAAAGTAAAAGGAACAAATTTAGCAAATAAGAAAAAGAAAACATTTGGGGAGAAAATGAGCTTAAAAGTGAAAGAAATGCAAGAAAAGAAATAAAAAAAATAAAAAGCCCTTAGCATAACTATAATGCTAAGGGCTTTTTATTATTCTTCATCAATAATAACTACAGTACCGCCCATTCTTTTGTTTAATTCAGAACGTGTAATTTTAATAATATTTGGCATAATGCCTTCTGGATGTTCTGCAATAAAATAAGGGTCTTCGTCGTCACAGTCATTTTCATCTAAATAACCAGAAAAATTAGAGATAATAGACTTCATAATTTCTACACTAGAGCCCCAATAGCCTAAGTCTAAAAATATCTGTCTTTCTTTTTGTCCTGTTTTAGAAAATTTTGTGCTTTTGTAAACGATAGCAAATAAACGGCGTTCTTCTCCTTTATATGTAAAATAAACAGCCATTTCATTGTTTTCGCCGTTTTTGTTTTCGTAACGATTAACTTTAGCAGCGGGGTCAAACCATTTTAATATAAATTGATAAATTTGTTCTAATTCAATTTCTTTTGTAATATAACCGTGCGTTTTTGCTGTCATAGTGCTTCTCTCCTTACTACTTTAACAATAAATAGTGACTTGTTGTGATATTGCTTTTCTATATAAATTATACAAGAAAGAACGATATACTGCAATAGAGAAACAGCATTGCATAAAAAAATACACATTAATAAAAAAGGAATATTTGACAAATTAAAACAATAAAGAGGTAATTGCTATATAAAATGCTGGTACAATAAGTGCAGGAAGTAAATTTAATGTTTTAATAGACTTTATTTTTAATATTCCAAGTGCAGAACTCATAATTAAAATACCACCTATAATAGAAATTTCTGTCATTAAGTTTTCTGTCATAAATCCACCTATAAATTGTGCTAGAAAATAAATACTACCTTGCCATAAAAAAAGTATCACAGCAGAAAGTGCAATACCAATGCCAAAATTAGAAGCTAATATCATAGATGTTACGCCATCTAACATAGCGTTTGTAAATAAAAGGGTGTTATTTCCATTTAAAGCACTTTCGATAGGCCCTAATATAGACATAGTACCTATACAAAATAAAAGTACTGCTGTAGTAAGCCCTTGTGCTAAATTTCCTTTAGATACTTTTTTTGCTAAACTTTGAAATTTTCCATCCAAATCGATTATAGAACCAATTAATCCACCAAATGCCATACTAAATATAAATAAAACAGGATATTGACTATTAGGTATAGCTTTTGCAAAATTATTGATACCTAGTGCTAATGCAGCTAAGCCTAGTCCATTCATCATAGTTTCTTGATATTGTTCTTTAATTCCTTTGTGTAATGTAGCACCAATAACACTTCCAGCTAATATAGTGCAACAATTTGTAATTGTTCCAATCATTTTGATTTCCTCCTTTTATATGATGTTGTTTTTTAAATTATTTTATCATATACTAATGTTAGTGTGCTATTAATAATTTAATATAATAAAGAAAGAGGAATATAATAATGGAGTATCGCTATGAAATAAACACACCATTAGGTATTATAACATTGATTGAAAAATTGAAAAAGATAAGTCATATTTGTTATGGAGTAAAGCAGGAATTTTTACAAATTAGAATACAAAAAACACCACTTTTAGAATTGACAGAAATACAACTTTTAGAGTATTTTGAAGGAAAAAGACAAAATTTTTTATTGCCTTTATTGCTGGAAGGAACAACATTTCAGATAAAGGTATGGGAAGCATTACAAAATATTCCTTATGGAAAAACAAAAACTTATGGACAAATTGCAAAAGAAATTGGTTGTGATAAAGCTGTAAGAGCAGTAGGTAATGCAAATCATAATAATCCTGTTGCCATTGTTGTGCCTTGTCATAGAGTAATAGGAGCAAATGGGAAATTAACAGGATATAATGGTGGATTAAAGAAAAAAGAATTCCTTTTAAAATTGGAAAAAGCATTATAAAATAGTTTTCGCTATTTCATAATGCTTTCACTTTAATTTGTTACTGTAGCACTGTCTAACATAGTATTTGCAGTGTTTGTTGTGCCTATCATAGTGTTAGCAGTATTATATGGTATGGTACGATTGGTGGTAGTAGAAGTGTTGTAATTGTTTACTAAATCATTTCTCATACTGTCGTTAGCACTGCCGTTTGTAATACCATAATAATCCCAATAACCAGCACCACCTGAGTTAGTAAAACCAAAACGATTAAGCATATTATTTCCATTAGTATCTGTGCCACTGTAATCATAATTGTAGTCATATGCACCGTTTCCTCTTGTTGCACCGCCTAAGTTATTAGAAACTTTTTCACCACAGGCAGTAATACCAAACATCAATATAGCTATAGTGCTAATTGTTAATATAGAAAACCTTTTCATATTAAAATCCTCCTTTAATAGTAACTGAGAAAAAATAAATGAAATTAAGTTCAAGTTTATTTTTTACACGAAAAGTTTTTTCATACGACAATAAATTTGCCATTATGACAAAAAACAACCAAATGATTTTTATTTTGTCAAATAAAGGGGTAGTAAAATGGTAAATTTTTCGTTATAATAGAATTATAAATTGTCAAACAAATCCAAAAGAAAAAGGGTGGTATTATGAATTTTCAACGAAGCAGTGGTATTTTACTTCATCCTTCCAGTTTGCCTAGTAAATTTGGTATAGGAGATTTTGGGCCAAATGCTTATAAATTTGTAGATTTTTTAGAAAAATCTGGGCAACATCTTTGGCAAATATTGCCTTTAGGTCCAACAAGTTTTGGAGATTCTCCTTATCAAAGCTTTTCTACATTTGCTGGAAATACATTATTTATTAGTCCGGAGGTATTATGTCAAAAGGGATATTTAGAAGAAAGAGATGTGGAATTAGCACCAATTTTTTCCTGTAAAAAAACAGATTATGGTAATGCTATTCCTTTTAAAAGAGGTTTATTTGAGAAAGCACATCGTCGTTTTCAAAAAAAGGCATTTACAGCTGACCAAGTTGCATTTCAGAAATTTTGTGAAAAAAATAGTTTTTGGCTAGAAGATTATGCTTTATTTGCTTCTTTGAAAGACTATTTTATTGCAGAAAGACAAGAAGCAGGTTTTTCAAATGAATTTTTTGCTTTTGAAGAAAAGACTGCGAAAAAATTATCAAAAAATTTACAAAAGGATTATTATTTTGGTGCAGTATGGAGTACATGGCCTGAAGAATTAGTAAATAGAGAATATGGTGCATTAGAAAAGTGGAAAAGAAAATTAACAACAGCAATAGATAGATATAAATTTTTACAGTTCGAATTTTTCAGTCAGTGGGAAGCATTAAAACAATATGCAAATGAAAAAAATATAAAAATTATAGGAGATGTGCCTATATTTGTAGCTTATGATAGTGCAGATACGTGGGCAAATCCTAAAAATTATTATATAGATGAAAAAGGTTTTCCTACAGTAGTAGCAGGTGTTCCACCAGACTATTTTAGTGAAACAGGACAGCTTTGGGGAAATCCTCTTTATCGTTGGGAAGAACATGAAAAGACAGGTTATAAATGGTGGATTGATAGAATACGTTGTACATTAAATATGGTAGATATTCTTCGTATTGACCATTTTAGAGGATTTGAAAGTTATTGGGCAGTACCTTTTGGGGATAGAGATGCTACAAAAGGGGAATGGAGAAAAGGCCCAGCAGAAAAATTATTTAAAGCAGTTGAAAAAGAATTAGGAAATTTACCTATTATTGCAGAAGACTTAGGTATTATTACAGATGATGTAAGAGAATTAAGAAAAAAACTAGGATTTCCAGGTATGAGGATACTTCATTTTGCTTTTAACGATGATAGTAAAAATGATTATTTGCCTCATAATTATGAGCCAAATACAGTAGTATATACAGGTACTCATGATAATGATACAACAATAGGCTGGTATACAAATGGTACAGAACACGAAAAAGACTATGTACGTCGTTATATGAATATTAGTGGTGATGATATTGCGTGGGATATGATACGTCTTGCTATGAGTTCATCAGCAGTATTTGCTATTTTTCCAATACAAGATATGCTGCGTTTAGATGGTAGCCATCGTATGAATATACCAAGTACATCAAATAGTAATTGGCAGTTCCGTTTTGAGTTATCTCAATTAAATGAAGATGATGCAAATGGATTACGTTATCTTTCTGAATTGTTTAATAGAATACCTGAAATAAAGGAAACAGTAGAACAAAAAGATGTTTCAGAAGAAATAGAAGAGGAAGTTGTTGCTGTAAATAAAAAAGAAAAAAGTGTAAAAAGACCAAAAAGAAGAAGATAATATTGAAGTAAGTAATAATAAAAGCTCTGGTTTTTCCAGAGCTTTTATGTTTGGATATCATAATATATTAAAATAATCTTAAAATTGACATCATAAAAGGCATTTGATATGATAGGTAATATTGAAAGGGGCGATTTTTATGACAGAGGAGAAAGAAATGCAACAAATGATAGAAGATGATTTTGCACAATATGAAATTGTTTGGACACAATTTTATAATGATAAAGAAACAATGGAAGCCCTTTTTTTAATGTTGATTAGTCATTATATTGATAAAATTAATGGTTTTGCAGAGGGGATTGAAGTTTTAAGTGCTTATCAAACAATAGAGCAGCAAGTAGAAACTTGTCGTAAAAATATTTCATTGTTGATAGAAAGAATGAAGCTATTTCAACAAAATAATTATAGCAATGATGGCTTATTTGATTTGTATTTAGAGCAAGAGAGAGCAAAAGATACAATTATAACAGAAATGGATTTTACAGCAGTTCGTTTAAGTATTGGTATGATGGAAGAAATTTCTTCTATAGAAAAAGAAGAAGTAATTGTAAAATTGGGAGAGATAGAAGAAATTTGTAGTTTACCTTTAACAAGGAAAAGAAAATGGGATAAATTAAGACAATATATAGTGTGGATTTCAGGGAAAGATGTAAAAATTGCTTTAAAAGTATTGCCTTTGTTTTTAAAAATATAATAAAAAGGAGAAGGATTTTTTGATATGATTAAATTAATTGCAACAGATATGGATGGTACACTTTTAAAAGATAATAAAGAAATTGATAGAGAAATATATGAATTATTGCCTAAAATGAAAAAAGAGGGGATACATTTTGTAGCAGCAAGTGGAAGGCAGCGTCCTAGTTTAGAAAAATCGTTTGAAGGACATTTAAAAGATGTCACGATACTGGCAGAAAATGGAGCATACGTAGTACATAATGGAGAAGAAATATATGCTAGTGTTATGACAAGAGAATTGATTGATTTTATAACGACTGAAATTAGAAAACTAGATAATGTAGGAATATTGTATTGTGGGAAACATTGCTGTTATACACCTAACATACAATGCTATGAAACATTAGCTTCTCCTAAATTTCATTATAAAGTAAAAATGATAAATTGTTTTGATGAAATTAAAGAAGAAATTATTAAAATTTCTCTAGTAGACCCAAAAGGAGCAAGTGGATATAGTTTTCCTATATTAGAGAAAATATTAAAGGGGAAAGTGGAAATTGCAGTTTCTGGTTTTGATTGTGTAGATATTGTAAATAAAGGGGTATCAAAAGGAAATGCCATTGAATTATTGCAAAAAAGATGGAATATTACGCCAGAAGAAACAATGACTTTTGGAGATAATTACAATGACATAGAAATGCTGCAATGTGCAAAATATAGCTTTGCTATGCAACATTCCGAAGAAGGTGTTAAAAAATGTGCCAATTATGTTGCAGGAGATAATAATAAGGGAGCAGTTGTAGCACAAATTAAAAAGTTTGTCAATATTTGAGGTGGAAAAATGAAAACAGTAGCAAGTCACGCATTAGGCTGTAAAGTAAATCAGTATGAAAGTGAAGCAATAGCAGAATTATTTCAACAAAAAGGGTATCATATAGTAAACATAGAACAGCCAGCAGATGTATATATTATTAATACGTGTACCGTTACTAATTTTGGAGATAAAAAGTCAAGACAGCTTATTCGTAAAGTAAAAAGACAAAATTCAGATAGTATTGTAGTTGTAGCAGGCTGTTATGCACAAACTGCTCCAGAGGAAATTATGGCAATAGAAGGTGTTAATATTATAGTAGGAACCAAAAATAGAAGTCAAATTGTAGAACTGGTAGAGAACTATAAAAAAGAAAAACAGCCTCAGAATTGTGTTTCTGAAATTATGAAAGAAAAAGAGTTTGAACCGTTATCTATACAAAAATTAGAAAATAGAACAAGAGCTTATTTAAAAATACAAGATGGTTGCAGTCAATTTTGTTCTTATTGTATTATACCCTATGCAAGAGGAGCGATTAGAAGTAGAAAACCACAAGATGTAATGTTAGAAGTAAACCGATTAGCACAAAATGGATTTCAAGAAGTAATATTAACAGGAATACATGTAGCATCTTATGGAAAAGATTTAAAAGATGTTACATTGATAGAAATGATTGAAAATGTGCACACTGTAGAAGATATAAAAAGGATAAGACTTAGTTCTATTGAACCTAATGTTGTAACAAATGAATTTGTAGAAAGATTGTCAAAATTGAATAAAGTTTGTGACCACTTTCATTTATCATTACAAAGTGGCTGTGATAAAACGTTACAAGCAATGAATAGAAAATATACTACAGAAAAATATCGTCAAGCAGTGAAAATATTAAGAAGTTATATGCCTTTTGTAGCGATTACAACAGATATTATTGTAGGCTTTCCAGGAGAAACAGAACAAGATTTTTTAGAGAGTTATGAATTTGCAAAAGAGATTGGTTTTTCTAAAATTCATGTTTTTCCTTATTCTCCTAAAAAAGGGACACCCGCAGCAGTTATGCCAAATCAAATTTCAAATAATGTAAAAGGTGAAAGAAGTCAAAAATTGATTTCATTAAGTGAAGAAATGGCAGAGTTATTTTTATGTCAGTTTGTAGGAAAAGATATGAGTGTTTTATACGAAAAACAAATAGAACAAAATATATATGAAGGACATACTACTAATTATATGAAGGTACATACTGTATGTGACCAAAATATAACAAATAAAATTTTAAAAACAACTATAAAAAATAAACACGGAGAAATAGCAAAAGGGATTGTAACAAAACTGTAAGTTTTATTATAGAAATTTTATTTGCATAATTTGTAAATTTATATTATTATGAAACAAGAGAGCTTGTAGTTCGGAATGAAAATGGTCAAATGTATATAAATTTGTAAAACAAATTTACTCATAATTAAAAGTGTTTGACAATGCTTTATTGTTTGGTAAAGGCTTGTACTTTCTGTGGAATAACATTAGCAACTATGTTGTTGTATAAAAAATAAATTGTGTTGTTAATGTTTGATAAATGATAAGGAGTGTGAGAAAACGTGGAAAATTTGAATGAAACACAATTTTTTGATAGTGTAGAAAAAGAAGAACAAAATGAGGCAAGAAATATATTGTTAAAAGTTAGTGAAGCATTAAAAGAAAAAGGATATAATCCAGTAAATCAGATAGTTGGATATATTCTTTCTGGTGACCCTACTTATATTACAAGCCATAAAAATGCTCGTTCTTTAATTCGAAAATTAGAAAGAGATGAATTGTTAGAAGAAGTTGTAAATAATTATTTAGAGAAGAATGGATTATGAGAATACTTGGATTAGATTATGGAGAAAGAACAATAGGTGTAGCAGTAAGCGATGGTTTTGGCTGGACTGCTCAAGCATTAGAAGTGATTAAAAGGAGTCATAGTACAGAATATAAAAAAAGTATTTCACGCATTGCACAGTGGATAAAAGAATATGAAGTTGATACGATTGTGTTAGGGTATCCTAAAAATATGGATAATACAGAAGGAGAACGCTGCCAAAAAACAAAAATATTTCAAAAACAATTACAACAAGCGTTTCCTAATGTTACTATTGTGCTTTGGGATGAAAGAATGAGTACTATAGCAGCAGAAAGAAGCCTTTTAGAAGCAGATATGAGCCGTAAAAAAAGAAAGAGTATAATTGATAAAATGGCAGCTGTGCATATATTGCAGGGATATTTAGACAAAAAACAAAATGAAAAATGTTGAGGTGTGTTATGTCAAATCAATTTGAAGAAGATTTGGAAAATGAATTTGAAATTGTTTCTATGGAAGATGAAAATGGAAATGAAATAGAATTTGTTATAATAGATAATGTAATGAGTGAAAGAAATAGGTATCTTTTGGTAATGGAAAGTAGCTTAATGGACGAAGAAGAAGCAGATGCTATTATACTAAAAGAAATTGCGATTAATGCAGATGATGTCACATATGAATTAGTAGAACAAGATGCAGAATTTGAAAGAGTTTCTGCCTTATTTGCTAATCGTGAAGGAGAATATGACGTTAAAATAAATTAAAATAATGTTCTTAAAAAAACAGTAAAGTCTGTTTTTTATTATTATAAATATGTAATACAAAAATTTGAGGTAATAGACTGATTGGCTTTAAATGATAGATATTTACAATACATTTTTTATTTTGGTAAAGCAGTATTGTTTTTGTAAGGCATAGTATAAAAAAGCGGTATGTCATTTTTATAAAAATAAAAAAAGCTGCTCTTTTTCTGTTGCGTTTTCTAAAAAAGTCAAAAAAGTTTTTTATTTCATAAGTTTAGAAAAAGCATTTGTATGGCATACTATTTTTATAGCAAAAGAACGGTGAAAGTGAGCAGATGTAAAAAGGTCAGATATAGAAGTGAATAGTGATGTTGAAAAAAATAACTTCTATATACAGACAAGCTGTTATTTGGTAGTATTTTATATATTTACTGAATGATATTAGTAAATACCGGTATGGAAAAGAAATAAGGTATTTCAATGTCTGATAAAATGAAAGAGAGAAACAGTTTTAATAAAAAATTATTACTGTTTTTTGGCGGTGTTTTTTTTGATAGAAAAAAAGATTTTAATAGTATGTCAAAAATGTGACAGACTAATATAAAAATAAATATTCAACTTATTTTCAATAAAAACGGTAAATTATTTTTACTGGATTATATTTCACAAAATTAGTAAATATCTATACTTTAAAAAGGTAATATATAAAAAGATGAAAAAATATACTATATTTTGTAAATTTACTGTTTTCCAACTAAGTTTTTTGAAAAGAAGTTCTTTGATTTTGTAGACAAAAAATTTTTATATCAGCTCCTTTTAAAGTCAGTAAAGTAAAAATAAAAAAAGGAGGTGTGTTTTTTGGCAACAAAAAAACAAAAATTAAAGGTAATGGCATTAGGAGGTCTAGAAGAAATTGGAAAAAATATGACAGTTCTGGAATATAATAATGACATCATTGTAATTGATTGTGGATTAGCTTTTCCAGAAGATGATATGTTAGGAATTGACTTAGTAATACCAGATATTTCTTATTTAGTCAAAAACGCAGAAAAGGTGAGAGGAATTGTATTGACACATGGTCACGAAGACCATATTGGTGCATTACCATATGTGTTAAAGGATTTGAATGTTCCTGTATTTGGTACATTGTTGACATTAGGGCTTCTAGAGAATAAGCTAAGAGAACACGAATTATTAAATCAAGTAACTTGTCATACTGTAGTACCAGGAGAAACTGTAAAATTAGGGCAGATGAAAGTAGAGTTTATACACACAAATCATTCTATAGCAGATGCAGTTGCATTAGCAATTACAACACCTTTAGGTGTTGTAATACACACAGGAGATTTTAAAGTTGACTATACGCCTATTGATGGGGATATTATGGATATTCATAGATTTGCAGAACTGGGAAAACAGGGAGTACTTTTGCTTATGAGTGATAGTACAAATGCAGAAAGAAAAGGATTTACAATGTCTGAAAAATCAGTAGGTACAGTATTTGATAGAATATTTGAAGAAACACCTAAAAACCGCATTATGGTAGCAACATTTTCTTCTAATATTCATAGAATACAACAGATTATCAATTCTGCAAAAACATTTGGAAGGAAAGTAACTATTATAGGAAGAAGTATGGTAAATGCAGTAAAAACATCTTCTGAATTAGGGTATTTGAATATACCAGCAGGTATTTTGATAGATATTTCAGAAATCCGTAATTTTAAAGATGAGCAACTTGTAATTATTACAACAGGTAGTCAAGGCGAAACAATGTCTGCATTGTCCAGAATTGCATCATCAGAACATAGACAAGTTTCTGTAAAACCTGGTGATAAAATTATTATTAGTGCATCTTCTATACCTGGAAATGAAAAAAATATTTCTCGTGTTATCAATGAACTTTTAAAAAAAGGTGCTGATGTGGTATATGAAGGTATGGCAGATATTCACGTTTCAGGACACGCCAGACAAGAAGAATTAAAGCTGATGCTAACATTAACAAAACCACAGTATTTTATGCCAGTGCATGGAGAATTTATGCACTTAACAAGCCATAGAGATTTAGCAATATCAATGGGTATGAACAAAAAGAATATATTTTTGATGAAAACGGGAGATGTGCTTGAAATTTCTAAAAATGATGCAAAAATTAGTGGTGTCATACCAGTAGGACAGATTATGGTAGATGGTCTTGGTGTAGGAGATGTAGGTAATATTGTATTAAGAGATAGAAAACATTTGTCACAAGATGGTCTTATGGTAGTAGTAGTGACAATGGAAAAAGAAAGTGGTATGGTGGTAGCAGGGCCAGATATTATTTCAAGAGGTTTTGTTTATGTAAGAGAAGCAGAAGATTTAATGGAAGAAGCAAAAGCTGTTGTTATGGAAGCATTAATGAAATGTGAAAAGGAACATATTACTGGTTGGAGTTATATAAAAGGGCTGATTAAGGATACATTAAAAAATTATTTATGGCAGAGAACAAAACGCAGTCCTATGATTTTGCCTATTATTATGGAGGTATAAAAATTGGATAATATAAAAGAAAAGGCGAAGAAGTTGGGGGAGGAAATATATCAATCTGATTTATACCAATCCTATTTATATTATAAAGAAAGAGTAGAAAATAAAACAGCATTAAAGCAGCAAATTGATGAACTAAAGAGATTACAGCTTAGTCAAGGACTGAGAAGAAGACAAGGAGAATTTGTGTCTTTAAAAGAGGAAGAAGATTTGAGTAAAGCATATAGTGAAGTTGCTTTGGACCCTGACGGTATGGGATTTTGGGAAAGTGAAAAAAAAATAATGTCATTTCTAGCAGATGTGTTAGAAATTGTAGTAAAACAAGCACCAGTCGATTTTGGTTATATAGATGATATGAAAGATTGAGATATTAGAGGAAAATAAATGAATGATTTCAATAATTTTTGTACTTGTAAGGATTTAGAATGTCCATTTCACCCAACAAAACATAATAAAGGGTGTAGTTTGTGTATTCAAAAAAATTTAAAGAAAAAAGAAATACCTAGTTGTTTTTTTAACATAGTAAAGAATGAAGAAATAATAGAAGGATATTCTTTTTATGATTTTGCAAAATTAGTAATAGAAGATAATAAATAAAAGTAAAGCACTCTTATATTAGTCAAGAGTGCTTTGTTTTTTATGCTGCTGTTTCGAAAAATTGTTTATACCATACTAAAAACATATAAATTGTCCATATTTTACGGCTATTGTCTGCTTTACCTGCTCTATGTTCGTCTAAAAATTTTACAATTTCATTTGTTTTAAAATAAGTTTGTGCTGTTTTGCTTGTAAAAGCCTCTTTTACAATATTATAATACTTGTCCTCTTTTAGCCAGACACGAATAGGTACAGGAAAACCTAATTTTTTCTTTTCTGCTACCATATCAGGTAAATAACGATGAGAAGCGCAACGCATAGCATATTTTGTATTTTCTTTATTTACTTTAAATTTTGTAGGTAATGTTCTTGCTACTTTGAATACTTCTTTGTCTAAAAAAGGAACTCTGACTTCAAGAGAGTGAGCACAACTCATTTTATCAGCTTTTAATAAAATATCACCTATTAACCAAAGATTGATGTCAATATATTGCATTTTAGTAACGTCGTCTAAATGTTTTACTTTGTCATAAAGAGGTTTTGTAATTTCTGTATGATGATAATGTCCTGTAGGGTGTTTTAATAATTTTTCCCTTTCTTCTTCATTAAACATAAAGGCATTTCCTATAAAACGTTGCTGTAAATCTTTGCTGCCTCTAATGATATAATTTTTTCCTTTTATTTTAAAAGGAATTGCTTTTGCAATACCTCCCAATAGTTTTCTAATAGGTTTTGGAAGGCGAGTAATAGGAAGTAAGTCGTGAGGTTCTCTATAAATATTATAACCACCAAAAAATTCATCTGCACCTTCTCCAGAAAGAGCAACCTTAACGTGTTTTGAAGCGGTTTGACTTACAAAATATAATGCAATAGCAGAGGGGTCAGCTAAAGGCTCGTCCATATGGTATTGTACTTTGGGAATGGTGTTCCAATATTCTTCTGTTGTAATTAATTTACTGTAATTATCAATATTAATTTTTTTAGACAAAGATTTGGCATAATCAATTTCATTATATTTTGCATAATCAAATCCTACTGTAAATGTTTTGTCGCCGTGAAAAGAGGCTGCAACATAACTGGAGTCTACACCGCTAGAAAGAAAAGAACCTACTTCTACATCACTAATTTTATGTTTTTTGATGGAGTCCTGCATAACTGTATCAATTTCATTTACAAATTGTTCTAGTGTTTTACTGTTGTCTGCTTCAAATGTTGGTTCCCAATATCTTTTTATATTCATAGTACCATTTTGAAATGTAAAACAGTGAGAAGGCATCAATTTGTATACACCCTTGAAAAATGTTTCAGGTAGTACAGAATATTGAAATGTTAAATAATTTTCTAATGCTTCTGTATTTACTTCTTTTTTAAAAAGAGGATATTCTAATATACTTTTAATTTCAGAACCATATACAATATTACCATCAATAATGGTATAATAAAAAGGTTTAATACCAAAAAAATCCCTTGCACCAAATAATAATTCTTTTTTGCTGTCCCAAATGACAAAAGCAAACATACCTCTTAATTTATTGAGCATATCTTCCCCATATTGCTCATAAGCGTGAATTAATACTTCTGTATCAGAGTCGTTTTTAAATATATGACCTTTTGCAATCAAATCTTCTCTCAATGATTGATAGTTATAAATTTCACCATTAAATGTTACAACAATATCGTCTGTTTCGTTATACATAGGTTGAGAACCGTTATCTAAATCTATAATGCTTAAACGACGAAATCCTAATGCTACTTTATCATCAATATGTTTTCCGCCACTGTCTGGTCCACGATGTATTATTTTATTCATCATATTATCTAAAACATCATCTGCATTTGCTAATGTACCTGTAAAACCACAAATACCACACATATTTTATTTCCTCCTATTTGTTATACTTCATAATGTAAAACTTTATCATAGTTATGAAGTAAAAGCAATAAAATTAAGAAAAATGAAAAAAGGAAATAATATAGTAAATAAAAAAGCAGTTATATTATGTGAAAATATAACTGCTTATGTATGTAATAATGTTAACTGAACTATAATAAATCTTCATAAGAATATATGTATTTGTCAGCTAATGTTTGTATTTCTGCTGTATCATTCGGACGAGTATCTTCTGCAATGGCAATAACATAAAAGCCACCTTCTTTAGCAGAACGTATAGCATAAAGAGCATCTTCAAATACTATTGTATTTTGTTTATTTCCTCCTAAGCGTATCATTGCTTGTTCAAATGGCTGAGCAGTTTTTTTGGTTAATCCCATTTCTGTACAAGTAGCAATAAAATCAAAATATTGTAATATATCAAGTCGCTTCATTGCTGCTAAAATATAATCAGGTTCAGATGCTGTTAAAACACACATTTTTGTACCGTTTTGTTTTTCTTTTTGTAAATATTGTTTTGCAAAAGGTTTTAAAGGTACTGTGTTAGCATATTGTCCTGCTACCATAGCAATAATTTCTGTTACCATTTCGTTAATTGTTTTAGGAATGTCAAATAATTGTTTAAAATAGCTAGCTGTTTCAAATAAAGTTTGTTTTTTTACTCTGTCATCTAAATCAGTAGGAGGTAAAAAGCCGTATCTGTTTAAATAATCTTTACCAATATTTTTCCAAAGAGGCATAGAATTAATTAATGTACCATCTAAATCAAATATCATATATTTCTGCATATAGGTTCCCTCCTTATTGTGATAAATAGGTTTCAAATTTTTTGTTCATACAAATACCTATTGTCATAGGACCCGTATGTGTAGCAATAGTTGCACCAATTTGAAAAGGTTCTATAAATTCCATATCAGGTAAATATGATTTTAATATTTCTGAAAAAGGAGTTACTTCTTCTGGTGTATTTGTAGTACCTATTGTAAAAGTAAAATCTGAAACAGAAAAATGATTTTTCTGTATATACTCTGCTGTTAACTCTGATAATTTTATCATTGCTTTTTTGCGACTGCGAGCAATGCCTGCTTTATTAATTTCACCATTTCCCAATACAATAAGAGGTTTTATATTTAATATACTACCAGAAAGAGCAGCAACTTTTCCAATTCTTCCCCCTTTTTCTAAATGAGTTAATGTTCCCACCATAAAAAAGATACGACTATCTGCTTTTGCTTTTTGAATATAATAATGTACTGCATCAATATCATATCCAGCTTGCTGCATACGCGCAGCTTCTCTTACAATAAGATATTGAGAACCTGTGGCAGACCAAGAATTTTCAATGTATATTTTTCTTTGAGGATAGTTTTCTTCTAACATTTGTTTTGCAGTTGTAGCAGACTGAAAAGAACCGCTTAAAGTATCTGTAATGGTAAAACAAATAATGTCTTTACCAGCCTCTAATGCAGGAGTAAAAGCCTCTATATAGTCCTGTACAGGAGGCAGTGATGTTTTAGGAAATAGATTTTGTTCTATCATTTTTTGATAAAATGTGCTAAGGGGGAGCTCTACTAATTCCTTTTGATAAATTTTTTGGTCTAATGAAACATAAAAAGGAATAACAGAAATATGATATTGTTTTGTAACTTGATTAGGTATATCCGCGGCACCATCACTAAAAATTTGAAATAAAGACATTAAAAACTCCTCCTTAAAATCGTATAAATACAAAAATTGATAATGTTAGTATTTACTTTATCATAACAAATATAATATCTATTTTCAATTATAAATATTTTAAGAAGTAGTATAAAAAACTACATATTATAAAAACAAAGCATATTTTAATCAAAAAGCCAATCTAAATGATTTACAAAATATTGTATGTCTTGTATCAGCTTGCAAGTATGATAACCATCTGCAACAGCATGGTTTACAAATATAGAAAAAGGTAAAGTAATTTTATTGTGATAACTATGATATTTTCCAAAGCAGATAATAGGTAAAAGCATTTTATTTTCTGTAAATGTGTCATAACTAATATTTGTAAAAGACAGCCAAGGTACACAAGAAATAGGACAGTAATTTTGTCCAGTTCTAGGTTTTGTTTTGATACCTTTTATATGTTTATATTGCTGCATATCCTGTATTACATTATTGTAAAAGACAGTGAAAGAAGAATGATATTCTGACCAAATATCAGAAAAAGTTTTGTCATCATTGTGAAAAATAGTATAAGATGGGTGACAAATATCCCAATAACCTAATTGTCCCTGCTCATTATAGCCCATACGAAACTCTTTATTTTGATTGATATTGTGTATAATAGCATATAAAAAAGAAGGATAAAATTTTAAATGTTTTTGTTTTATTTCAGAAATAAGTTTTGTAACGTCTATTTCAGCTGTAATAGTATATTTTGCTTTTACTAAGTTAATGTAATATTGATAATGTTCTTTTCTTTCCCAATGTTGCATATCAATAGGAGTAAATGTCATAAAATCACCTCTTTTTATTTATGCTGTAATTTCAATTTGGTTGCCATCAGGGTCTAACACACAGCTTTCATAATAACCGTCACCTGTTGTATGAGGATAACTGATAATAGGATAACCATCTTCTTCTAGTTTTTGTGTTAACATATTTACATTTTCAATAGAACCAACAGAAAATGCAATATGAATATAACCTGTATGAAATAATTCGTTGCTATTGTTGTCTAATACTGGACGTGTCATAATTTCTAAACGAGTGCCGTCTTGAAATGAAATAAAATAAGTTTCTAAACCAGTTGTTTTATTTGTATATTTTGTGTTTGAAATACCACCAAAATAATATTCATAAAATGCTTTTAGCCTGTCTAACTTTTTGGTATAAATTGCAATATGGTCAATTTTCATATAAAACTTCCCCTCTATTCTTAATTTTATTTTTTGAATTGTAAATAATTAGTAAATTTTGTTGTTTTGGGTATTAGAATGTCTATTATTGTTGTAACATAATAATTTGTTATTCCAGTTATCAATATTATTTTTTTCTTTTTCAATATAGTCTGGATAAGCTGCTAATTTTTCAAATTTGATTTTGCTGAAATTTTCCCAATATTCTGGAATTTTAATCAAAAAGTGAGCATAATGTTTACATTTACTACACCACACCCAACCTCCTCCTTTATTTGTATTTTCAGCGTATCTATAAAAATATAAATGGGCTTGTTTTTCACCACATATAGGGCATATTGCTGGAAAACTTTTTATATTTTGTGTTTGAATATCATACAATAGATCCATTATTTTATCATTATCATCTTTCCACATAGTTATCTCCATTTTACATAAATCAGTTAAAATATTAATAAGTATCCTCCACCTTTTTAGGTGGAGGATTTACTAATATTGTAATTAGTGTTGTACTATATTGTTATGAAAGTCTTTTATAACTTCTGTAACATCATTTGTTTGCATAGATATATCACAAATATGAATAGAATTGGTATCATCGTTAAATTGTTTTGCAGGTAATGTATATGTTGTAGTATTTCCATTTGATAGTGAAATGGTAACAACAGCATCTTGATTTAATTTTTCACCATTATAATTCATTGCTATAATAGAAAATGTTTTATCTTCCATACCAAGTATAGAAATGACTTCTTTTGTTGCAACAGATTTTTGCCTTTGGTAATCGTAATCTAACCAAATGCTATTATTTTCATCTATAGCATATTTTGGAGCACTGAAGTTAACAAAAATATTATTTTTTTTGTCCATTAACATTAAATCTAAATCTACATTGTTGTAAGTACCCCATTCTAGGCTGATTAAATTATCATAAGGGTGAGTAATAATAATGTTACCATTTTCATCAAATTGTTGTATTTCATCAGAATTTTCTTTCTCTGCTGTATTGTTATGATTTAATTTTTCTAAGCCTATCATAAGAAATAACAATAAAAGTAATATTAATGTATAAGTAATACCTACTTTAACATTTAAGTAGTATAAAAGCAGCATTAAAATAAAAAATCCTATTGCAAATCCTATCCAGCCAAGTATGTTATAAGAGTCAAATACAGGTTTTCCGCTTATGTAAATGGTATACAATGAAAATGCTGATAAAAAAATACCCATAATAGCTAATATCCATTTTAGAGGTCTACTCATAACAGCCCCCCTGTATTGTATGCTTATGTATTATATATTTATATTATAGTCCCATTTCTTTTTTTACTTTTGCAAAGCATTCTACTGCAAAATCTAAATCTTGTTTGGTATGTCCAGCAGAAATTTGTGTACGTACTCTTGCTTTTCCTATTGGTACAACAGGATAAGAAAAGCCAATCACATAAACACCTAAATCTAACATACGTGTTGCAAATTCTTTTGCTATTTTTGCATCATAAAGCATAACTGGTACAATAGGGTGGGAGCCTTCTGGAATATCAAATCCTAAACTACTCATTTTTTGACGAAAATAAGCAGTATTTTCGTGTACTTTATCACGTAATGAAGTGGATTGTTCTAATAAATCAATGGTTTTGATAGTAGCAGCACAAATAGCAGGAGCAACTGTATTTGAAAAAAGATAAGGACGAGAACGTTGACGAAGTAACTCAACAATTTCCTTTTTAGCACTCGTATAACCACCTGAAGCACCTCCTAATGCTTTACCAAAAGTGCCTGTTAAAATGTCCACTCTGCCCATAACGTCACAATATTCTGGTGTTCCTTTGCCGTGTTCTCCCATAAAGCCAACTGCGTGACTGTCATCTACCATAACCAAAGCATCATATTGTTCTGCTAAATCACAAATACCTTTTAAATTTGCAATAAAACCGTCCATAGAGAAAACACCATCTGTAGCAATCAAACGAATACGAGCATCTTTTGACTGTTCCAAACAATTTTTTAAATCTGCCATATCATTATTTTTGTAACGCATTTTTTTTGCTTTGCAAAGACGAACACCATCAATAATACTTGCGTGATTTAATTCGTCAGAAATAATAACATCTTGCTCATTAAGCAATGCTTCAAATAAACCACCATTTGCATCAAAACAAGAAGAATATAATATTGTGTCTTCCATACCTAAAAAGTTGCTGATGCGATTTTCTAATGTTTTATGAATTTGCTGTGTACCACATATAAATCGAACAGAACTTAAACCAAATCCCCATTTATCATAACTTTCTTTTGCAGCAGAAATCAACTCACTGTTGTCAGAAAGACCTAAATAATTGTTCGCACACATATTTACAACTTGTTTTTTTGTAGTAGTATCAATACGTGATTTTTGGGGAGTTGTAATAATACGTTCTTCTTTTGCAGTACCTGCATTTTGAATTGTGTTTAAATCATTTTTAAAATACTCTAGTGCTTTTTTCATTTTTAAAAAACCTCCTTAAAAATAGACTGTTTACAATGTAGTATTTTTATACTTCATAAGAAATAATTTGAGTATTGCTGTCCCATTGTATATTATTATTTGTAATACCAAGAGAATTTAATAGAGAACGCAAAGGTAAAAATGTAACACCGTTTTGTATAATAGGTGCTGTATTCATTTGAGAAGCAACACCATTGATTGTCATAACATTAGAGCCTATGGTATAACAAATTGTTTTTTCTGCTTGTTTTATAGTAATTGTTTGCGTTTGGGTATCCCATATGATGTTTTGTGCATCAATATTAAGTGTACCAGCAACTGCTCTCAAAGGTAATAGTACATTGCCATTGTTATCTATAAAAGGAGCAGCCTCTAAATAACCTGTTTTGCCGTCATAAGAATATGTTTTTTGTCCTATAGTAAAAGTAACAGTTTTTGTTGTTTTGATAATGTCTGGTGCAATTTCAAATTCTTTTGAAATGGTATTAACTAATGTAATGTTTTCTCCCTGAAAATAACCTATAGAAAAAGTGTGTGTTCCTGCTTCTAAAGAGGAATACTTATAAGGAAATGTGTAATTCCATATACCATCTTCTCCTGTTATAATTGTGCCATATTCTTCGTCATCAATCAGTATTTGTAATTTTCTGTTGGCAGGAGCAGTGCCTGTTGCATAAGGTTTTTTACTGCCTTCTAGTGTTTTGATTGTAATAGGTGTTCTGTAAGTAGCAGATGCTTCTTTATATATACCAATTTTTATAGTATCATAGGTATTATTTCCGCTTAAAGATAATGAAATATCTTTGTTAATTTCTGAATTTCTTGTTGGAGCAATGTCTAAATTGTGAATTTCTATTACACCATCACTAGTATCTGTTTTTTTCTGTATTGTAATATAAGCAATAGAAGGATTTTGATAATCAATTTCAAAAAAAACTTTATCTCTGTATTTTCCAGAAGATAATATTTCTGGGCTGTTTTGAAATATAAAGCCATTATCTAATTTTAAAGAATAAATAGTATCTTCTTGTACAGCGATACCACTTTTATCTTTGATACGAAAAGCAGCGATATTAGTAGCACCTGTTACTTCTTTTATAGAAGTTGTTTCTAAAGTGATAGGAGAAAATGCAGAATCTACTGCAAAAACTTTTTCAATGTTATTATTGTATGCAGTAAAAGGGCAACAGGTAAAAGCAAATGCACATAGCATACAATTTAATAATTTTTTCTTCATAATGAAAAACTCCTTTGTGATAATATAATAAAGAAAGAATATAGTGTTTATTCAAATAGATTTGAAATAATATTTCTTTCTCATTTCTATTTTACACTATTTTGAGAAAAATTGCTTTAATTTTTTAGTATTATTGTATAAAGTTTGTATTACATTTTTTAGAAAATTAAATGTAAAATAATGGAGTATAATAAAAAGCCTCTCTTAAAATAAAGAGAAGCTTTTTATTATCACTGTATACCAGAGGCAATTTTTTGACGCATAGCTTCAATTTGCTCATCTGTTAAGTCAAGAGGTTTATAAGCAATTTGAATACCATCGTTTTCATAACGAGGGATTAAGTGCATATGAAAGTGGTTTACTGTCTGACCAGCTACAGAACCATTATTTTGTAGTACATTCATATATTCTAAATTTAATGTTTTTTTCATCACTTGGGCAATTCTAACAGCTAATGCAAATAAACGTCCTCCTACTTCTGGATCCAATTCAAAAATATTAGATACGTGTTGTTTTAAAAGAATTAAAATATGACCTTCATTTGCAGGAAAACGGTCTAATATTACTTTAAATTCGTTATTTTCGTATAATGTGGCAGAGCCAAATGTTCCAGATACAATATTACAAAATATACAATCACTCATAAAAAACGCTCCTTTTCCAAATACTTTTTATTTTAAGTATAACATGGAAAAGTGATTTTTACTATTTATATTTTGAAAAAAGAAAACAAAGACGAATACAGTGGTCTTGTTTATCTGTTATAATTTCAAAGAGAATATCTCTCAAATCTGTTTGAGGTATAGCAATAAGTAATTCTCTAAAAAAGTCTGTTTGTTCCATTTCTTGATGTAATGTTTTTTCAATTTCTGAAGAAACATTTTGACTAGTTGTTTCAGTAGTGTGTGGTGTGATTTGTTGTGTAGAGGAAGACTTTCCTGTAATATTATATAAAATTTCTTGTAATAGTTTTAGATGTTTTATTTCATCTAAATAAGCATTGCGTAATGTTTCAATATCTGATTGTAATGCTTCATTTTTAATAAGTGCATCAAAAGCAGATAATGATTGTATAGTTTCTTGTTGTGCAATTTCTAACAATTCTAAAAGACGTTTATCTTGTTTTAAATCCTCTTTTGTGACAGAAAGAGTTGTTTCTCTTGTATTAAGGGAAGTATTTTTTTGGTAAATGTTTGTGTTAGAGCGATATGGATACATAGATAGACTACTCCTTTGCAATATGTTTTAATGTTATGATATGCAGCAGAAAATAAAAAATGATAAAAAAAGTGATTTTTGTATAGATTTTTTTACATAGTAGATATAAAATTTATATGGATATTCTATATTTTTTTTGATATGATAAAAAAAGAATATGTGTAAATATAATGTAGTATCATATAACAATAGTGTAATAGGAGTGAACTATGTGTGAAAAAAATAATATTAACAGGTGGAGGAACAGCAGGTCATGTAACACCAAATTTAGCGTTAATTCCTGCACTAAAAGCAGAAGGATATGAGATAATATACATTGGTTCAGAACAAGGAATGGAAAAGAAACTCATTGAAAAAGTAAATATTACTTATTATGGCATACCAACAGGAAAATTAAGAAGATATTTGTCTTTTAAAAATATTACTGATATATTTCGTGTAATTTCTGGTATAAAAGAGGCGACATCCTTAATAAGAAAAATAAAACCAGATATTATTTTTTCTAAAGGAGGTTTTGTTGCTGTACCAGTGGTATTAGGAGCAAAGTTTAATAAAGTGCCTGTTATTGTGCACGAGTCAGATATGACACCAGGATTAGCAAATCGTATTGCAATGCCTTTTGCTAAAAAAGTTTGTACTACATTTCCAGAAACATTACAATATATTCCAAATAAAAAAGGGGTAAATACAGGAACACCTATACGAAAAGAACTTTTTGAAGGAGATAAACAAAAAGGATTAGAATTATGTGGTTTTACAGAGCAAAAGCCAATTATTATGATGATGGGAGGAAGTCTTGGTTCTGTAAAAATTAATGTACAGTTGAGAGGAGCATTGCCAACACTTTTAAAAGATTTTCAATTAGTTCATATCTGTGGAAAAGGAAATATAGATAAAAAATTAGAAAATAAAAAAGGATATAGACAATTTGAATATTTATCGGAAGAATTGCCTCACGTATTTGCAGCGGCAGATGTAATTATTTCTAGAGCAGGCAGCAATTCTATATCAGAATTTTTAGCATTAAAGAAACCAAATATTTTAATACCACTTTCTGCAAAGGCAAGTAGAGGTGACCAGATATTAAATGCCCAATCTTTTGAAAAACAAGGTTTTTCTATGATATTGCAAGAGGAAGATATGACATATGTTTCTCTGGAAAAAGCAGTACGTTTATTATATAAAAACAGACAAAAATATATAAAAAATATGGAAAATAGCCATCTTTCAGATGGAGTAAATGAAGTAATAAAAATCATTACAAAACAATAAAAGGAGGAATACAATATGAAAATTTTAGTTTGTGGTGGTGCAGGTTATATTGGTAGTCATACAGTAAAGGAATTGTTAGATAAAAACTATGAAGTTGTTGTAGTGGATAGTTTGGAAACAGGACATAAAAAAGCAGTAGATGAAAGAGCAGCACTTTGTGTAGGCAATATTTCAGATAGCGACTTTTTAGAAAGCGTATTTACACAACATACTATAGATGCTGTAATTGACTTTGCAGCGTATTCTCTTGTGGGAGAGAGTGTAACAGAACCAGCAAAATATTTTGAAAATAATATTGGAGGTACACTCAGCTTATTGAAAAAAATGAGAGAACATAATGTAAAATACATTGTATTTTCTTCTACAGCGGCAACTTATGGAGAACCAGAAAATATTCCTATATTAGAAAGTGATAGAACATTGCCAACAAATCCATATGGCGAGTCTAAACTTTGTGTAGAAAAAATACTTCGTTGGTTTGATGAAGCATATGGTATTAAATATTCTGTATTACGTTATTTTAATGCAGCAGGTGCTCATAAAAGTGGTACAATAGGAGAAGACCATTTTCCTGAAAGCCATTTAATTCCTATTATATTACAAGTAGCATTGGGAAAAAGAGAATTTATAGGTGTGTTTGGAGATGACTATCCAACAGAAGATGGTACTTGTATTAGAGATTATATACACGTAACAGATTTAGCAGATGCACATATTCTTTCATTAGAAAAAACAATGCAGGAAAATAAAAGTCGTACCTATAATTTAGGAAATGGAAAAGGATTTTCTGTAAAAGAAGTAGTGGAAATGACAAGAAAAGTAACAGGAAAAGAAATTCCAGAAAAAATAGAGCCAAGAAGAGCAGGCGACCCTTCTGTGTTGATTGCATCTTCTGAAAAAATAATAAATGAATTGAATTGGCAACCAAAATATAATACATTAGAAAAAATAATTGCTTCTGCATGGGAGTGGCATAAAAACCACCCAAATGGATTTGAAGATAGATAAATAATAAATATAGCCTGTCAAATGTTGCTTTTGGCAGGCTAATTTTATGTAGTATAATTGTATACTGTTTATTTTTGATTTTCTATATATATTTTTGCCATATTACTTGCTTGTTTGATGGGATTTTGTTCTAATAAAATATCATAGTGAGGAAGAAGTATTACAGGATAGGCATTTTCTATGTCACTTTGATAGTAATAATTTACTGTGATAGGTTCAGTGACTGTTAATAGATTGCTACGAGTTTTATAGTTTAAATGAAGTATTTCACAAACTTTATCTAAATCTATAGCTTTTTGTACAAGAATGATTTGTGTATCCTCTCCAAATACATTTGAATTTGGTGCTACTGAAATAAATAAACAAAGGCTAGGGGCTAGCTGACCTGCTTCAGATGTAATAAGCCAAGCATATTTATCTCCTAATCTTGATGGTTCTGTAAATTGTAATGTCATAGTATGCGTATTTTGTTCTATTGTTTGTTGCAATAGTGGTAATAAATTATAAACTTCAATAGGAGATGCAAAAACATTTATGGTAGCGTATAATGATATAAAAATAGAAATTACAGATAATATAAATAGATTTTTTTGTTTCATATAAAAATATCCTCCTTGTGTAGCTTTGTTATCATTTTGTTTAAAGTAAAAAATATTTACAAATAAATTCGTATATCATTATAATATCATAAAAAAAGCCTTCAAAATAATATTGAAGGCTTTTGTAATATAGCTTTATAAAGAATATTTTGAAATCATTTTTTTCATTGCCTCATCAAAATAAATAAAATCGTGTTGAGCATTCCATTGTTCAAATGAATATGGCACATTTTTATTTTTTAAGTATTCACAAAATTGCAAATGGTCTTTATAAAAGAAATCGTTTGTGCCACAAGTTAAATAAATTTGAGGAAATACTTTTGCTTTTTTCACTAATTCTATTAAATCAAATTCTGCTCTCCATTCTAATGTTTCCCCAAATATTGCAGTAAAGTCATTTATGAGTTGCTTTCCGAACTGTTGCTCATATTTCATACTATTTTGTTTCATATCATAAAGTCCTTGCTTTAAAAATAAACAACAAGAAGAAAAAGCTCCACAAATGCCATATTGCTCTGGTTTGGATAAAGCACATAATAAAGCACCATAACCACCCATAGAACCACCTAATATAATAGTATCTTCTCTATGAGAAGATATAGAAAAAATATTTTTACAAATCAAAGGTAATTCCTCTGTGATGTAATTAAAATAATCAAAACCATATTTCATATTACAATAAAAACTTCTTTCTGCATCAGGCAGTATAAAAATAGTATTTCCTTGCATAGCATAAACAGATAACATAGAATAATCTAACCAAGTTTTGCTATTTCCGCAAAGTCCGTGAAGTACATAAGCTACTTTATATTGTTTTTGTTTTGATAAATCATTTGGTGTAATAATGGTAATACCTGTATCTTTTTGAAGTACATTAGAAAATATTGTACCACTTAATCTCATATCAATACACTCCTTTACTGAAATAGTTAAATCAAACTATTTCAGTAAATACAATGCAAAGCCTCATAACTATCACCTCTTTTTATGGTATCATTTCAATAGTGTTCCATACAGTATCATTTCTTTCAATTTCAGTATCAGCAATCCATTGATTAAGTTCATCTGTAAATACCTGCTGTTTCATAGATGCTTCATATTCTGCTTTTATTAATTCTTTTAATTGAACATCATCAGGAATAGATTTTTGGTCGATATGAATAATAAAATAACCTTCTTCTGTAGAAATAGGGTCAGTAATTTGACCTTGTTCAAAATTAAAATCTATATTAAAAACAGTATCTAGTCTATCTTTATATGCTTGTATAGTTTCAACAAATCCTTCATTTTGAGAGTTCATTTCATATGTTTGAAATAATGATTGAAATTCTTCTCCTTGCTTTAGACGTTGCGATATTTGTTGTGCTATTTGCTGGTCTGGTATTAATATTGTACTGATAGTATATTGTGTGTAAGCAGTTCTTTGGGCTTCTTTATTTTTTTCAAAATAAGCATTGAAATCTGCTTCAGAAAGTTGATAATCTTTTGTAACAGCTTCTACTACTTTTCTATAAAGTGAAGTATCTTCCATAATGCGATAAATATCTTGTTGAGAAATTGAAATAATATTTTTTTGTTCTTCTGTCATAGAAGCAAGTTCTGTATCTCCTTCTTGTTTTGCCTCAGATTTGTCTTTATCGGAAAGAGAAACTTTATATTTACTTGCTTTGTCTACTGTTACTTTGACGTGAACCATTGTAATAAATGCTCTTTCTTTTACTACATTTTCGGCAGATTGTCCGTCAAAATCTGTTTCCCATATATCATTACCACCAATTTCATTAAAATCTCTTGTTGCTTCGTATAAATATAACATATATTCTGATTTAGAAATCGCCTTGCCATCTACTGTCGCAATAATATTTTCGTTGTCAATTTGTTCAGAGCAAGCTGTTATTGTAAACAGTAAGAAACAAAGAAGCATGGCGAGTATTGATTTTAATTTTTTCATGTATACACCTGCTTCATCAAATATAATATATTATTTTAATAGTTACAAATATTGCTGATACATACCTGAAAAACAGAAAATTTTAATATTATTCATAGTATTCTATTTTCACTGTATATTTTTCATTATACACTAGAAAAATAAAAAATCCTAGCATTTCAATGCTTGTAATAATATTTTAATATTGTCTAATATTGTACTTTCTTTTTCTTTTTGAGTAAATTTTATAGTAATGTAAGGAGAAGTACCCGCAGTAAAAAAGTATTTTCCTTTTCCGCTTGCAATCAATGAAGTAATATTTTCTGGTTTTATATTTGCTTCTGGTTTTAACTGTAATAATATACTGTTTGTTTTTTGTATAATAGATAATATACCTAAATAGTGTGCATCTGCTTTTAAAAGTACCACATCTAAAAGTGTTTGAACACTTTTGGGTAAATTTCCAAAACGGTCTTCTAATTCTTCTTGTATGTTATAATAGTCGTGTTGATTTGAAATAGCGGCAATTTTTTTGTACATTTCCATACGTTGTTCTTGATTTTTGATATAGAAATCAGGAATATAAGCATTGATATTTAAGTCAATAGTAGTTTCAAAATATTCTTGTTTAGGTTCTCCTTTCATATTTTGAATTTCTTCTTCTAAAAGACGGCAATACATATCATAGCCTATTGCTTCCATATGTCCGTGTTGTTCTGCTCCTAAAAGATTGCCAGCACCTCTGATTTCTAAATCTCTCATAGCAATTTTGAACCCAGAACCAAATTCTGTAAATTCACGTATTGTTTGTAATCTTTTTTCTGCTGTTTCTTGTAACACTTTATCTTTATGATACATTAAATAAGCATATGCCATTCTGTTAGAACGACCAACACGTCCTCTTAATTGATAAAGCTGAGAAAGTCCCATACGGTCAGCGTCTTGTATAATGATAGTATTGGTATTAGAAATATCTAGACCTGTTTCAATAATGGTAGTACAAACAAGAACATCAATTTCTCCTTCTATAAAATCAGACATAATGTTTTCTAGTTCTCTTTCCGTCATTTGACCGTGAGCATAGCTAATTTTTGCTTCAGGAACTAATTTTTGTAAATGAAGTGTTTCTTCTACAATATTTTGTACACGATTAAATAAATAATATACCTGTCCTCCTCTTGCTAATTCTCTGTGAATTGCCTCTCTCACAAAAGCAGGATTGCTTTCTAAAACATAAGTTTGTATAGGATAACGTTCTTGAGGAGGTTCTTCTAGTATACTCATATCACGAATACCAGAAAGGCTCATATGAAGCGTACGAGGAATAGGTGTTGCAGTAAGTGTAAGCACATTTACATTTTCGCGAAAAGATTTTAATTTTTCTTTGTGTCCAACACCAAAACGTTGTTCTTCGTCTACAATAATAAGCCCTAAATCCTTAAAAATAACGTCTTTTGATAAAATACGATGAGTGCCTATCACAATATCTATAATACCGTTTTTTAAACCTTCCAATGTTTCTTTTTGTTGTTTGGGAGTACGAAAACGAGAAAGCAAACCTATTTTAATAGGATAACCAGACATTCTCTGTAAAAAAGTGTTGTAATGTTGCTGAGCGAGTATAGTAGTAGGCACTAAATAAGCAACTTGCTTGCTATCTTGTACTGTTTTAAAAGCTGCTCTAATAGCAACTTCTGTTTTACCATAACCAACATCGCCACATATTAATCTGTCCATTACTTTGCCGCTTTCCATATCTCTTTTGATGTCTTCTATAGCATATAATTGGTCTTCTGTTTCTTCAAAAGAAAATCCCTCTTCAAATTCTTTTTGCCATAAAGTATCTTTGGAGTATAAAAAACCTTTTGTATTTGCTCTTTTGGCATAAAGTGCTACTAAGTCTTGTGCTAATATTTTGACAGCAGAACGAGCTTTTGTTTTTGCTTTTTTCCATTCTTGTCCGCCTAGTTTGTTTAATTTTGGAGCAACACCATAACTACCGATATATTTTTGTATTAAATTCATTTGATTGACAGGAACAAATAAATTTCCACCATTAGCATAAGATATTTTCATATAGTCTTTGTTGATGCCATCTATAGTAATTTTTTCAAGACCTTGAAAAACACCAATACCGTGATTATCGTGTACAACATAATTTCCTGTTTTTAAATCAGTAAAACTTTCTATAGGTGTTCCTTTTTTAGTTTTATTACGTCTTTTTTTACGATTTACTTCTCCGTAAAATTCTTTGTCAGAAAAAATAGCGAAAGCAATGTCTTGATAATAAAAGCTTTGATTTAGTTTTCCAGATGCTACCACAACAGTACCTTTTGGTATTGTTTTTTCAAATGTTTCACTATAAAAAGAAGTAATATTTCTTTCTGCTAGTTCTTTTACTACTCTTTCACAATGAGTACGTCCTCCAGCTAGTATTACAATACGATAATTAGATTTTTTAAGCATATCAATTTCATTACAAAACAAGTCAATTCTTTTTTGAAAAGCAGGAGCAGATTTTACAGAAAAGAAAAAAGTATCTTTTACAGTAAAACAAGGAGCTTTTTGAGATATTGTTGTGAAAAGAATTTGAGAAAAGGAACAAGCCTCTTTTAAAATATGAATATAATCAAAAAGGAGATTGCTCTGTGTAGGGAGTATGTATCCCTTTTCGATACGCTGTTTCATACTTTCACTGTATTCTGCAAAAATAGTATTGATGTGTTGTTGTATTTTATCAGGTTCATCAAAAAATAAAAGAGTATCTTTTGCAATATAGTTTAAAAGGGACACTGTATTTTCATAAAAATAGGGCATATAATTGTTGATATTGCTATGGTTTTGTCCTAATTTTAGTGCTTCTAATATGGGAAGTGTATTTTCTTTTAAACGCTGAGCATAGTCATAAAGTTTTTCCTTTTCAAATTGTTGCAATGTAGCTTGGTATTCTTTTTCTATTTTTTCTATAGCAGCAAAAGCAGTTTCACTGTTGTATACTAGTTCTCTCATAGGAAAAATAGAAATATTGTGTATCTTTTCAGTAGAACGTTGAGTATTGGTATTGACAAGACGAATAGAGTCTATTTCATTGTCCCAAAGTTCAATACGAAATGTTTGTTCTGCTGTTGGAGAATAAATATCTATAATGCCTCCTCTCACAGCAAATTGTCCTGCTGCTTCTACTAATTCTGTGCGTTCGTATCCCATTTGTACTAATTTTTGTAATAATTTTTTAGTATCAATAATATCTCCTTCTTTTAGTTGTAGTACAAAAGAAGAAAAAATTTCTTTAGGAGGCATTTTGTCAAGAAGTGCTTCTATAGAAAGCACAAGTATAGGTTTTTCTCCTGAAATGTAACGATGTATTACAGAAAAACGTTGACAAGTGATGGCTTGGCTGCGTACATCAGCACTATAAAAAAGTAAATCCTTTGCTGGATAAAAGCAAGTATCTTTATGAAAAAAGCAAAAATTTTCATAAATTTCACGTGCTTTTAATTCACTATATGTCAGTATGACAGCAGGACGATTTGTGTGGTGACAAATTGCTGCTATCATATGAGTTAGTTGTATATCAATTATACCAGAAGCTAATACAGGGGTATTGTTTTGTGTAATGCTTTGTAGTATTTTTTGATATTGCTGTAATTCTAATAAAGGTTCAAAAAGAGTATTCAAGAAATCACCTCGTTTTGATGAGAAGGTTTTGCTTTTTTGTTTTCTTTTTTAAGTTTTTGATTTGTTTGGTTCATAGCTTCTTTTATATTTTCTGTCAATATGATTTCTATAGCGTGACAGGCTTTGTCCACACCACTGAGTATAAGAGGTTCATCATCTTTTGAAAATTTAGCAAGTACATAATCTGCTAAATCCCAACCATTTGGTTTTTCGCCAATGCCTACTTTAATGCGAACAAAATCTTCTGTACCTAAATGGGATATAATATTTTTGATGCCATTATGACCACCTGCACTACCTTTTTCTCTTATGCGTACTGTGCTAAGAGGTAAACTGGTATCATCATATATTACATAAAATTGTTCTAATGGAATTTTATAAAATTTCAATATTTCTCTTATGCTTTCTCCGCTTAAATTCATATAAGTTTGAGGTTTTACAAGAAGCACTTTTTTACCTAGTATAGTACCATCTCCTATGAGAGCCTTGTGTTTAAATTTTGTTACATCAATATTATATTGTTTTGCAAGCTGGTCAATAACCCAAAAACCTACATTATGTTTTGTTTTATCATATTCTTTTCCAGGATTTCCTAGACCTGCAATAATTATCATATTTTTATCACCTCTGTTTTTTTTTAAAAATGGTAGTAAGTATAATAAATTCATAAAATACCTCCTTTTTACACTAGAAATAAGTCCTAAATAAATAGATAGGACTATAAATAAGTTGCATAGTATAGATTTCATTATAGCTGTTGTACTATATAAAAAGCAAGGCATTTTCAATGTATGAATTCGACAAAATCGTTTTGCGTAACTGTTTTTAAGGAGTGCTTTTGAAGTACAAATAAATGAGAAGAAAGAGCAGTTGCTTCTTCTATGTTATGTGTAATAACAAGACAAATTTTGTGAAGTAGTTTTTTTTGTAAAAATGATATAATTTGTTGTTTTCTTTCTAAATCAATACCAACAAAGGGCTCGTCTAAAAGAAATATGTCACCATCATAAGCAATGGCTTTTGCTAGAGCAACACGCCTTAACATACCACCGCTTAATTCAGAAGGTAATTTCTTTTCTATATGAAATAAATCTAATTGTTCTAATATAGAAATGCAGTATTCTTTGTCATTGTTTACAACAGTCATATTATCTAAAACAGTGAACCAAGGCAATAATCTGTTTTCTTGAAAAAGAAATGAAATTTTTGAAGCATTGTGATGAATAGAACCCTTTTGAGGAAGTAATAAACCACTTATTAATTTAAAAAATGTCGTTTTTCCGCAACCGCTTTTGCCTAATATGCAATAAATTCCTTGCTTATTAAAACAGCAGCAAAATTGTTGTAATATAGTTTTATCATAACAAAATGTTACATTGTCAAATTGCAGTATTGTTTTTGTTTTCATATAAAATACCTATCTTTCTGCTGATATAGTAAAGTAATTTTAAAAAAATTTTTTCTAATAATATACTAAATAATATAGCACAAATTGTCCATACAAATAATTCTGGTGTTTCTAAATAAATTTTTGTTTCATAAATTTTTTTGCCTATAGAAGCATTAGGAGTACATATTACTTCAGCAGCAATACCAGCTTTCCAAGCCATACCTATACCAGTATGACAAGCAGATATAAAATAAGGAAGTACAGAAGGAACATATATAAAACGAAACGTTTTAAAATAAGAAAAGCCATATATTTTTGCCATTTCTAGATATTGTTTTTGTGTTTGTGCTATACCAATACTAATATTTGTCCATATTAAAGGAAATACCATTAAAAATGATATAACGATAGGAACAAAATCTGTTTTTACCCATAGAAGCACTAATATGCTGAAAGAGGCAACAGGAGTTGATTTCATTGTGTGTATAGCAGGAGAAAGAAAGTCATATAGTATTTTACTGCGATAACAAAGTATTGAAAATAAAATGCCTAAAAGAACAGAAAATAAATAACCTGTCAATATACGTATCATAGAATAAAATATAGTATGCCAAAAAGAATATTCTAAACAAAGAGAGAAAAAAGTTTTTATGACACGAATAGGAGAAGCAATTAATATTTCTTTGTTTATGATAATAAATAAAAATTGCCAAAACAACAGCCATACAAATAGTATGGCTGTTTTAGAAATCAGCTTTTTATTTTGTGTAATAAAAATCTTCATCAGGCAATACGCCTCCTATAGATTTTGGATTTGCATCAAATAAAATATGATAAAAACCTTGTAAAGCAGTTTTCATTTCTTCTCCAGAAATAAAAACAATGTTGCAGTTTGGTATTGCTTTTTCTGCGGCAGTAGCATTTTCCATAATGCCATATTGCTGTACTAGTTTAGCAGCTTCACTAATATTTGTATTAACATAGTTTACAGAGTTTTCATATTCTTTTAAAAAGTTTTCGAATGCTTGTTTATTATTTTCTATAAATTCTTTTCTTGCCACAATGCAGCCCATAGCAAGCTGTGATGCTTGTAAAGAATTAAATTTTTGTGTATTATCCCATTCTTGTGTTAAATCAAGTGCTTGACGTATGGTATTGTCTTTTAATAAAACGGCTGTAACATTAGGCTCTGGTAAAAGTGCTATATTAACATCGCCTGCTAATAAAGCAGCAGCAAGTTCTGCGTGTTCTGTCATATATTCTACTGTTACATTTTTAATGTTGTTTTTTTGTAAAATATAATTGAGGACATATTCAGGAGTAGAGCCTTGTCCTGTAGCATAAATTGTTTTTCCTTCTAAATCTGAAATGGATTGTATGGTGTCACCACATTCTAAAATATGCAATACACCTAATGTGTTTATAGCAGCAATAGAAATTTCGTGTTCAGATTTGTTGTAAACAGTAGCAGCGACATTCGTAGGTAATGCAGCAATGTCTACTCCTCCGTTAATCAGTTCTGCCATAACTTCATCTGGTGCAGAAAAAATTTCAAATGTGTAATCATTTGATAAATCAGTAGACTCTAATAATTGTACAGCACCAATTCCTGTAGGTCCTTTTAAAACAGCAACAGAAACACGTGGTTTGTTTACATTTTCTGGTTGTTCCGCTGCTGAGTTAGAATTGTTAGAACAAGCTACAATGCTAAAAAGTAAAGTAATCAAAAGTAAAATACTGAAAACTCTTTTTTGTTTGTTTTTCATAATGATGTTGCTGCTCTTGCTTTGATGTAGAAAATAAAGTGATTTTATAGAGCAGCTTCTCCTTTCGTTTTATAAAATTTGTATGATAAAAAAGGAAGGAACTGTTGCAGTTCCTTCAATAAAAAGTGGTTACTGATTTTTATTACAATGAAGTGAACAAATTTGTTATGTCATTATGCGTTGTCAAAATCTCTTTCCATATTAATGAGAGAAAGGTCAAAACCATTTAATGCTTCTAAACTGTTTGAGGAAGTAGCAGTTTTTCCATATTGTGTAACGTCATTGATACCTTTTACAGCATGGCACATAGATGCTGCTCCACCAGTACAGCCGTTTTTGCAAGCCATACCTTCTATAAAGTTGCCGTTTAATTTGCCAGCAGCAGCAAGACGTAATGCTTTTGCACATTCATCTAAACCATTGCAACGAACAGGTTTTATTTCTACATCAATATTTTGTACTTCTTTTGCTTGTATAACACCTTCTGTTACACCGCCTGTTCTACCAAATACTCTGCCATAATAGGAGGAAGTACAATATTGTGTATTTTCAAGAGACATTTCTTCTAATTCAGCGATGTTGATATTTTTAGCATCTAATACAGATTGTAATTCTTCAAATGTCAATACAATATCAATAGCATCTTTAATATCATTTTGCTTAATTTCTACTTTTTTCGCTGTACAAGGTCCTATAAATACAATTTTTGCATCTGAGTGTTGATATTTAATCATTCTAGAAACAGCAACCATAGGAGAAACTGCAGTAGATACATGAGACATCAATTGTGGATAATGTCTTTTTACAAAGTCAACAAAAGCAGGACAACAAGAAGAAGTTTTCCAACCTTTTTCTTCTATTGTTTCTGCAAATTCTTTTGCTTCGTAAAGAGAAACCATATCTGCACCAAGTGATGCTTCTGCAATATCATAAAAACCTAAATTTTTAATAGCAGTAAAAACTTGACCAAGTTTATGTTCTGGGAATTGGCTGGCAATAGCAGGTGCTATGACAGCAAATACTTTGTAGTTTGTGTTGTTCCAGGACTCTTTAATAAGGGTAAGAGCATCTTTTATGTAAGTTTTGTCAACAATAGCACCAAAAGGACATTGATATACACAAGAGCCGCAAGAAACGCATTTGTTGTGGTCAATTTTGGATTTACGATTGTCGTCCATAGAAACAGCTTTTACAGGGCAAGCACGTACACAAGGACGTTTTACTTCACTGATTGCATTAAAAGGACAAACTTCTTTGCATCTGCCACATTCAATACAAATTTCTTGATTGATATAAGAACGGTGATTAACAATTGTAATAGCGTGCTTTGGACAAACTTCTTGACATTTGTGACTAAGACAACCACGACAGGCTTCTGTAACAACAAAACGGTCAATAGGACATTCGTCACAGGCTGAGTCTAAAACGTTAATTACTCTGTCATCTTTGGTAGGTTTTAGTGCAAGACCAACACGGTCTTCTATAATGTGACGTTCTTTGTAAATACAGCAGCGAAATTGTGCTTTTGGGCCAGGGATAATTGATTTTGCAATATCTTGGTAAGAATCTTCGTGTTCTGTGAGAGTACCCTGAAAGAAACGAGATGCAATTTCTTTGTTTACAAGATATTTAATATACTCTACGTTACTGTCAAAATGCTTCATTAATGATACACTCCTTTTCAAATATACTCTTGTAGAGATAGGTTAATACATAAAAAACAACAATGTTAAAAAAGTGTTGTATAGGTGTATTATAAGATATGTGTCAAGTTATGTCAAAGAAAACATAGCACAAAAAATATTTTTGTATGGTTTTACTATAATAATAAAAGAGCCACGAATGGCTCTTAAAATATATAGTATTATTGTTCCATTTGTTTGCCTAAAAAACCGGCGGCAGATTGTGCTAATTTGCCTTCTAACTCTCCCATTTTTTTGTCTTGGGAGAGAAAAATAACAGCACCCATAGCATCACCTTCAGAAATAATAGGGGTAATGAGCTGATAATTGTAATTTTCAGTTTCGTTGTCTTCTAACATAGGAATAAAAGTATTTTCTTTTCTATCTGCTATAACAGTAGTTCTTTGATTGATACATTGTTCTAATTCTCCGCTAATGTGCTTTTCGAAAAATTCTTTTTTGCTGCCACCAGAAACGGCAATAATTTGGTCTTTGTCAACAATGCAGGTAAGATGACCAGCAGTTTGAGCTAAAGACTCGGCATATTCTCGGGCAAAAGCACCTAATTCTCCTATAGGGGAATATTTTTTTAATATAATTTCGCCTTCTCTATCTGTAAATATTTCTAAAGGGTCACCTTCTCGTATTCTCAATGTTCTTCTAATTTCTTTAGGAATAACAACTCTACCCAAGTCGTCAATTCTTCTCACTATACCAGTTGCTTTCATAATCATTTCCTCCTATTTGATAGCGGCAGAAAATCACCGCTTTTTGTATTATATTTTTTGACAATAGTATTTGTAAAATTGCAAAATTTATACAAATTTATAAAATAGGTTTTTTTGGAAAAAACAAAGCAAAAGGGAAAAAAAGGAACTTTTGTTGAAAAAAGAAATAAAATGTGATATAGTGAAAAAAGCAGTCATGACGGGTGGCCGCCCTCTTACATATTAAAAGGGATAAGGGGGTGGTGCTATGACAATTTACGAAGCAATTATGGTTATGTTAACCTTTGGTTTGTTTATTGTAGCGTTACTTTCTTACATTGACAAGAAGTAACAAAAAACTACCCATCATAGCTCTCAGAAAGCTAGGGTAGTTTTTTTAGCTCTAACTGAGGGCAACCACACAGTGGTGACTGCTCCTCTTTATAAATAAAGTATAACACAATATTGTGTAGTTTGTAAAGCAGTTGCTGAGAAAGCAAGTGCTTTTTTTGATGAAAAAGAAGTAACAAAAAACTACCCATCATAGCTCTCGTAAAGCTAGGGTAGTTTTTTATCCAAAAGCTGAGGGCGACCACAAAGTGGTGATTGCTCTTCTTTTATAAGTAAATTATAACATAAAAATATGTGATTTGTAAAGCAGTTGCTGAAGGGGCGAGTGCTTTTTATTTTTATAAGGTAGGAAAGGGGGAACTTTTTTTACTTGTGAAAAGTTCCCCCAGCAGGCAAAGCCTGCTCCCCCTTCAAAAACACGCTTGGAGCAGAAAGAGCAAGACCGTGGGGCTTTGCCCCACTTGCCCACTCGCTTTTTCAAAAGCGAGGCAAAACTTTAAAGGAAAAACTTCGTTTTTCCAATGACGATATGGGCTTAGTGGAGAAGGGGGGAGGTCGTGGACACTGTCTATACCTGCCAGTCTTTGAAAAGGCTTGAGCGAAACTTTAAGGGGGAGAACTTTTTTCACTTGTGAAAAGTTCTCCCGTCGCTACGCTCCTCCCCCTCAAAAACACACTTGAAGCAGAAAGACATTGAGGCTTCGCCTCAAACTCCACAAGCTTTTTGAAAAAAGCTTGACCAAAAACTTTATTTTTTGCAAACGGAAGTTTTTTTATAAATGTGAGGCAAAAAGTTAAGACATTAATAATGTAGAAAGGGGTGGGGAGAGAGGGAAAAGTTACAGGGATATTTAAGAGAGTTTACAGTTATGTTACAAGATAGGCAAAGGGGTTGCGTAAAAAAAAAGGATAAGTTATAATGTGTTCAGCAAAGGGAGAGAAGCCAAAAAAGAACAGGCTGTAAGCTGAGGAACGCCAGATAGCGTTAATGTGAGAATATGAATATTACAGTACTGTTACACTTGAAGGAGAATTATTGACTTAGAAAAAAAGCGATGATATAATTCAACTTGTATCAAGGGGGTGCCCTTTGGTGGGGCTTAGGTAATAAAAAGCCTAAAGTAATAAAAATACTCTACACACAAAAAAGACAACTATTATGGTTTTATAATTAAAGGAGGAAATTAAAAAATGAAAAAGTTTATATCATTTGCGTTAGCAGCAAGCATGGCATTGAGCATGATACCTGCAACAGCATTTGCAAGCAGTGATTTGACAACATCTCACTCAAATATCAGAGTAACAGCAAACACAGAATTCAAACCTAAAAAAGATGCAGGTAGCGATTACAGAGATGTACCATACATTTTATTAGAAGCAAGCAACGACTTTATTGATGACAAACAAACATTCGAATTAGCACTTGAGAATGCTGAATGGTTAGAGATGGACGGCGACGACGGAGATACATTATATGTTGAAGACGACGCTACAATGAAAGACTATTTACAGTTTGTACCAGCAAATGGAAGTACAGGTGATAGCCCATCTGGTACTACACCAAGCGAAAGTGAAGCAACATTACAAAAAGCTTACTATGCTGCAGCAGAAACTTTAAAAGAAGCAGCAGATAACTTCTTAACAGGTATAGGTACATCAGCATCAACTGAAAAAACAGCTTTAGATGCTGCAATTGCAGATTTAGATAGTAAAAAAGAGGCTTTGGTAACAGCACAAGGCAATTTAAAAACAGCACAAGACAATTTGGCAAATGTAGAAAAATTGGTAGACGCATATACTAAAGCGTATGCTGATACACAAACAGATGCTTACAAAAAGGCAAAGGCAGAAATTGCTGAAGATTCAGCTGGTGATGCTAATGGAGTAAGTGCTACAGAAGCACAAAAAGAATTAGTTAGTGCAGTAGATGCAGCATTAGCAAGTGCAGCAGACGCATTGACAGGTGCTGGAGCAGAGGTATTGGATGATTTAGTAAATACAGAAGGTATTGAAAGCGCAGTATCTACAGCAGAAGCAGCAGTATCTACAGCAGAAAGAGCAGTAACTTCATCAGAAGCAGCTTTGTCTGCAGCACAAAAAGCATATGATGATAAAGTAGCTAGTTTAGCAGGAGAGGCTAAAACAGCATTGGACGCAGCATTGAAAGCAAGAAATGAAGCAGGACAAAAATTAGTAGATGGATATGGCGACAGTGGTGTAAAATATATTAGACAGACTGATGAAGAATTACACTTCTGTGATAGTAATGGTGATTATACACAAGGTCAAGATGCTAACCAGGCAACTGCAAATTACGAAGCAATAGGAATTAAAGCATTTAAAATCAGTGGTGTTGTAGCTGGTGTATACACAACAACAGTAAACGGTACTGAATTAAAAGTAACTATTGATAAAAAATCCGATACAAGAGTTATCGTAACAACAGAAGGTTACAAATTCAAAGATGGCGACGTATTGAGAATTCCTCTGTTCGTAAGAACAACAGGCGGTGTTGCAAGCGTATCTATTGACTCATTGAACTCTGAGTTTACAAGCGAAGGCAAAACATTTGCTAAAACAGCTGACGGAGATACAAACTTGACAATCGAAAAAACACAAAGCTTCTATGATGGCGATGAAGTAAAGAACATCTACATTGAAGAATTAGTTCCTGGTACATTAGAAGATGACGGACTTGTATCATTGAGAGTTAACGGCGACTTCAAATTGAAAAGAGGAAACAACTTCTCCATTAAGAGAATTACAGGTAACAACTTAGACCAAGATTTAACAGAAAGTGTATACACAGACCCTAAATGTGAAGACAAATTCACAAAAGGCGATGACAGTGATGAAATCTATATCCAATTAGGTGGAACACAGTCTACACAAGCTGTACAATACAGAATTACAGGTTTGTTAATCGTTGAAGACGGTGCTGACTTTGGTGATGAAGCTACAATCACAGTAAGCGGTGGCGGAACAAGCAAACAAACAGTAACAATAGGTACTTATGAAGATTACGGCGTAAAAATGACAGCTGAAGATAAAGAACTTCCAGTTATCTACGCAGGTACAAAAGCAAGCAGCAAATATGACAACCAAACATTGAAAGTAACTATTGAAGAAACAGTAGCTAACTCTTTCATTGACAATAGAAAAATGGAATTGACATTACCTGAAGGTGTAGAATTCGTTATGGATAATGGCGATGCTGAACAAAAAATCTCAAGCATTGACGATATCACAGAAGATTTCAAAGCTTACAACTTCCAAGGTACATTGAACCAAGTAAAAGATGCTTTCACAGTTGATGCTGATGGTGGCAAAATCACAATCACAAGCAAAGACCTTCCAGAAGGTATATTCGAAAGCAGCGGAAGTAACAAAGACAGAAAGAGAAAATTCGAATTCAGCGTACACGTATCCGCAGAAGCTGACTTCACAGGCGATGTTGTAATGACATTGAGTGGCCCAGCAGTAGCTAACCAGAGCGTAAGTGCTACAATCGCTACAGTAAAAGCTCCTATCGAAGTTAGAACAACTGTAAATGAATTGAAGATTGACTATAGAAATACAGACGTTGCTGACATTACAATCGTTGAGCCAGAAGCAGGATTATGGGCTAAAGATGACGTAATCAGACTTGAAGGCGAAAGAATGAGCTTTGAAGGCGGTGCTAAAGCTGAAGTTGTAAATGGCGATATGAAACTTGCTAAATTGGGCGGAGATTATGTTGATACAGAAGACAGCGGCGACGACAAAAACGGCGTATTGTTTGTAAAAGTTGATAGCAGAAGCTCCAAAACTCCAGCAGAAATCAAAATCTCTGGTTTGAGCCTGTACATGAACAGAAGCTTGGCAGCTGGTGATTACAAATTGAAAGTATTCGGTGACGAAGACAACGAATTCTTCATGAACAACTACCATAAAGATGGCGATGATTACGCTAACAGCTTCGAAACAGCTAAAGTAACAGTAATGAATGATTTCGTAAAAGTTGTAACAGCAGGTCGTGACAAAGACGATGCTACATTTACAACAAGTATCGTAGTACCAGTTGGTTCTGATGTAATCACAGCAGGTACTAGAGAAATCAAATTGAGCGAAATGGAAGGCGGCGCTTGCCCTCCAGCATACATCAACAATGATGGTTACACAATGTTACCAGTTAGAGCCGTAACAGAATCTTTGAACAACATCGCAGCAGTTAGATGGGATGACGCTACAAAGACATGTACAATCGGTTTCGGTCAAAGAGTGTTCTCTATGACAGTTGGAAGCAAAGTGCTTAATATGAATGGTGTATCTACAGCATTGAATGCAGCTCCAGAAATTAGAGATGGTCGTGTGTTCTTACCTCTTAGAGATTTAGGATACGCTTTGGGATTATCTGAAAGCCAGATTTCTTGGGACGCTACAACTCAAACAGCTAGATTAAACTAATTTGAAGTTTAAAAAGTTTAAATTAAAATAAAGCGGGGGTGGTGACATAGTCACCACCTTTGTTTTTTAGAAAAAAGAAAAAATATTGAAAGACCGTGGGACGCTGTCCCACTACCCTGCCAACTTTCTTGAAAGAAAGTTGGACAAAGAACTTTGAAAATAAAAACTGTATTTTTGCTGAAAAATATGGTTTTTACAGAATTTTACAGATATTTTTTTATATTTTATGAAGACTATATTGCGGAAATATCGTATAATAAGTAGGAAAGGAGGATTATTTATGAAAAGTTGGAAAATAGGTATATTAGGTTTTGCTGCTGGTGCTATGGTGATGGGGGTTAGTCCCGTTTTCGCTAGCGTGTACAAAACTGTACAGGCTCAAATTATGGCTGATGTGATGTTTGATGTCGATGGTAATGTTGTCGCTTCCCCCTCTAATCAGCCCGTGCTGAATTATAATGGCTATATTTATGTGCCATTGAGATTTGTCTCAGAAGCTCTGGAATGTCAGGTTTCTTTTGACCCTGTTATGAAAAGAGTTGCTATGGTTTCCCCTGAAGCTGAGGTCATTGAAAAAGTGGTTGAAAAAGAAGTTGAAAAAATTGTTTATGTAGATAAAAGTGATGACCCTGATTATGTGGTGTATAATAAACTGCCTGTCACTGTGTATAAAGATGGTTACGAAGTTACTCTTAAAAATATTATGATGGACGATGAAGAAAATGCTGGTATGAGAAGAACTCGAACATATTTGAAGGTGGAAAATACTGATGTTACAAAAATTAGTGTGATGCCTTATGAAGCAAAATTGATATTAGATGATAAGGAAATTGATGTGTCTATTGCTGGCGGTAGATGGGATGATGCTTGGAGCGAAAATATCAAGAAAGATGAGCAAAAAGAAGGTTATATATTGTTTAATGGCGTAGAGTATGGCTATACAAAGGGCTCGTTGGAATTCCAAGTTAGAGTAAATGATGGCTCTGGTGATGTCATTGATACGATACGTTTTGATTTTAAAAAATGAGGTGTGATGAAAAATGAAAAATGGTTTTTTGTCTGTTTCAAAAATTATTTCTGCTGTGCTTTGTATTAGCATTTTAATGAGCAGTATGGTGTTTGCAGCAGAAAACAAGGATACTACACTGGATATCCAGTCATTGGATTATCAAACAGCTGTAGATATAGCAATTAAAAATGCTTCGTCATTGAAAAAAATTGCTGACCAGATTGATGTAACATTAGATAATAAAGAAGACTTATTTGATGGCGGTGTGCGTCCTGGCGATAGTACACAACTAGTTGTGGTGAGTGCACAAAGATTGGCTTATTTGAGTAATATTTATTCATTAGACGCAAGTTATCGTATTTCTAAAATTACAGAAGATGTTACTAAAATAGGTATACAGGCAGCAGTTAAAAATTCTTTTACTACAATATTGTTAAATCAAAGTAAATTGGATTTGCTTCAAAAAAATTATAATTTGCAAAAACAACTTCTTGCTCAAGCAAATGTTAAAAATCAGGTTGGTGTAATGAGTAACAAGGATTTAGAAGATTTAAACAGACAGACACAACAAATGGCTGAGCAGATAAAACAATTACAAATGAACATAGATAATGCTTATATTGCATTAAATGACTTAATTGGTACAAATCCAGAAGATAGATATGAAATTGTAAATGAAGTGGAATATACACCTCTTGAAATGACTATGAGCTTAGAAATGTATATCAATAGAAAACTCTCTACAGACCAATCTTTGCAAATGCAGCAAATAGGAGTAGAAAATGCAGAATTTGCTGCAAAAACAATTTCGCTTGGTACAACAGGCTCTCAATATAGAACAACAGAACTAGAAGCAACAAATGCAGCAAGAGATTATAAAAATGCAAAAGAAGACAAAGAAAAAAGTATTAGAGAAGCATATATACAATTACAACAGCTAGAGTCTGTACGTAAAAATTTGCAAACGGATTTAGAAAAAGCAAAATCAGATTTAGAAAAAGCAGAAGTTAATTTCAAAGTAGGAAATATTACAAAATTAACATTAGACCAAGCGACATTAGCGTTAGAAAGTATTGAAAATAGCTTTTTAGAAAATACATTAAATCACGATTTGTTAATGTTTACATTTGATAATACTTGTGTATTAGGTAGTATAAGCTGAGAAATAAAATAATAATGTCAGACAAGAATATTTTATTCTTGTCTTTTTTATTATATTTTAACAGAAAATGCTGTTGATTTTAGAAATAGAAATAGTATTTTTTTGACAAAAAATAGCTTTTTATTGCCAAAATAAAAAAATAGTGCTAGAATAAACGAATATAAAAAAGAGTAAGTGTATGTATATTTATTTATGAGGAGTGAATACAAATGAAAGCACAAAAGTGTATGCAGTGGGTAGAAAGAGATAAAAAAGTAGTAGCACCTACACAACATCTTTCTTATTTTCCATTAGTAGTAGAGAGTGCAAAAGATGCTATGATTTATGACGAAGATGGAAATAAATATATTGATTTTCTAAGTAGTGCATCTTCTTTAAATTTGGGGAGTTGTAATGAAAAAATCACAGAAGCAATACAACAACAGTTAAAGAAATGTACACAATATACAGTAGCATATACTTATAGTGCTACTATGATTGAATATGCAGAAAAATTAACTTCTATTTATCCTGGAGGAGTAAAAGCTAAAATATTATTTGGAAACTGTGGTTCTGATGCAAATGATGCTGCTGTAAAATTTGCAAGAGCATATACAGGTCGTACTAAAATTATTACATTTTTAAATGGTTATCATGGTAATACGTATGGTTCTTCTTCTCTAACAACTTGTACACCACGTATGCACGCTAAAATGGGGCCTTTTTTACCAGAAATTTATCATTTTCCTTTTTTTAGTTCTGATATGAATGATGAAGAATGCGAAAAAGAATGTTTAAAAGAAATGGAAAGAGCTTTTGCAACATATTTGCCAGCAGAAGAAGTAGCAGCTGTAATAGTGGAGCCTTTGCAAGGAGATGGCGGATTGATGCCAGCACATACTATATTTATGAAAAAATTATATGATATTTGTAAAAAATATGGTATTCTTTTTATTTCTGAAGAAGTACAGCAAGCATTTTATAGAACAGGAAAATTTTTTGGTATAGAACATTATGGTATTGTGCCAGATGGTATTATTATGGGGAAATTTATTGGGGCAAGTTTAACATTAGGTGCTTTTATGGCAAGAGAAGAAATTATGAATTGCTTAAAAGCACCAGCACATTTATTTACATTAGGAGGAAATGCTATTGCTTGTGCAGCAGGAAATGCCGCTTTTGATTATATGCAGTCTGAAGAATTTCAAAATATATTAAAAAGAAATTGTGATATATTACAACAAGAATTTGCTAAGTTAAAACAAAAACATGGTGATATTATTAGTACAATGAATGGATTAGGTTTATCTTATGGCATTGGCATTGTAAAGGAACAGAATGGACAAAGAGTGGCTGACCCAAATGGTACATTTAAAATATTGTATAGAGCATATGAAAAAGGTTTACTTATGATTTCTGTAGCAGATAATATATTAAGAATACAACCACCTTTGAATATTGATGAAAATTTATTCAGAAAAGCATTTGCTATAATAGATGAAGCAATGCAGGAATATAAACAAGGTAATATTTCAGATGAAGTATTAGATTTTAAACAAGGCTGGTAATGATAAAAAAAATCGGTAGCATTTTTATGTTACCGATTTTTTTGTACTTTATTTATTTTTTGCTCTTTTATAACTTACTACAATATTCAATAAAAAACAGATAATACATATTTTGCTATTTGGCCATGTAGTTCTTGATTTATATATTGGTGCAAAAATAATAAGAAATAAAAAGGTATAGAACAAAAAACTTTTTAAAAATTCTTTTATCATTGAAACTTACCTTAAATAAGTTAAATTTAATGGATTACTTCATATTCTACTTGTACAGAATATGAAGTATGGTAATCTTTATAATCTATAATAATAATTCTCATTCTATCCCCATTTTTTGCAGCGTCTACTACGTCCTGCCTAAAAATAGCATTTCTTGCAAGACTATGACAATAAGCTGCAACAGCAGTTACTGGATTAATTAATTCAACTAAAAATTCTCCAAAGCCAAACCAGTTATTTTGATAAAATTTCATATTGTCAGCTAGTGTTTGAATTTGTTCTGCTGATAATTCATATGATGCAATTACAATTCTTTCATCGCTTGCAACTCTTGTTTGTGTATTATTTGTTATAAGTATTAATTCACCATTTGAAGAAACAGAAAAAACTCTTTTTTTTACTACATTGCTTTGAACTGTGATATTATCGTTTGCAAATACGATATTTGTAGGTAAAGTAAATGTAGAAGCTGTTACAGCAACTAAAGCTAATGATAAGTATTTTTTAAATAACATACATATTCTTCTCTCTTTTTTTAATCCTTAACTCTTTATCTTTATATGTAACTTTTAACTTTTTTTACTATCACATCCTTTTGTATTCATATATTGTGATTATACATTAATTTACATTATTTGTCAAATATTTTATTGCATATTGCAAAAATTTTAACAAAGCTATTTTTTAAGAAATTATAAAATATTAGAATAGCAATTTTTATAAAAAACTTACATATTTTTTATCATTTGGCAAAAGCTAATAAAAAGTATGTTAAAGTAGGTGGTATCTGTTGGAACAGATTTCAAGCAATTTAGAAAAAAATATCAAAGTAATAGAAAATGCTTTTCAAAATTGTGGTGATATTGTAAAAAGGCGTTTTTTTGTAGGAGAGAAAAAAGAAATTGCTGTATATATGATTTATACAGACAATATTGTAAATGGTAGTGCTATAGAAGAAAGTATATTGACAAATATTATGAACCGTTGTCGTATTGATGGCAAAAAAGAAGGTATGCTTAAAAGATTAAATGAAGAAGTCATTGCCATTGGAGAAATGACAGAAGTCAAAACATTTCAAGAAATATTTGATGCAGTACTTTTAGGAGATACCATATTGCTTATGGACGGAAATGACATTGCATTGCAGGCTTCTACAAAAGGTTTTCCTTCCAGAGGGGTAAGCGAAGCAAAAACAGAAGTGGTTGTGCAAGGACCTAAAGATGCTTTTACAGAAATAGGAGCAACCAATATTGTATTAATTAGAAGAAGAATAAGAGATACCAAATTAAAAGTAAAAAGAACAAAAGTAGGAAAAAGAAGCAAAACAGATGTTGCAATATTGTATATGGAGGATATTGTAAGAAAAGAAATATTACAGGAAGTAGAAAATAGAATTAATCAAATTGATATTGATGTAATATTAGATAGTGGATATATTGACCAGTTATTAGAAAATAAATGGCTTTCTCCTTTTCCACAATTACAAATGACAGAACGCCCTGACAAAGCAAGTTCTGCATTGTTGGAGGGGCGTGTAGTCATTGTAATAGATAATACTCCATTTGTTGTGATGGCACCTGCAACATTAAATGTATTTTTTCAAGCAGCAGAAGACTATTATGATAGATGGGAGATTATGAGTTTTATAAGACTGATAAGATATTGTGCTGGTTTTTTAGCGGTAGCATTGCCAGGATTGTATATTGCATTGACAGTATTTCACCCATCTATGATACCTACCAATTTAGCACTGAAAATAGCAGAAACAAGACAAAATATTCCATTTCCAGCAGTAGGAGAGATATTAATAATGGAATTAGCTTTTGAACTTTTGAGAGAAGCAGGTATCCGATTGCCTTCTCCTGTCAGTTCTACAATAGGCATTGTAGGAGGCATTATTATAGGGCAGGCGGCCGTAGAAGCAGGCATTGTTAGTCCAAGTGTAGTAATTGTTTCTGCTTTGACGGGAATATGTACTTTTGTTATTCCAAATATTGCATTAGTTTCAGGACTGCGTTTAACAAAATATATTGTACTATTATTTTCTTCATTATTGGGATTATACGGTTTTTGGCTTGCACTCATACTAATGTTAATTCATATGGCAAGTTTAAAAAGTTTTCATATACCATTTTTGTATCCTTTTTGTTCTGCATCAATAAATGACTATAATGATTTAGAAGATAGTATATTTCGTTTGCCACTTTGGTTTATGAAAAAAAGACCTATTTTTTCTAATGACAAACACAGACAAAGAGAAAAGGGAGGCAGAATGTAATGTTTTCCGAAAATGATAAAATTTCAATAAGGCAGTTACAAGCGTTGCTGATATTAGATTTATTTGGAACAGGTGTTGTAACACTTCCAAGACAAACAGTAAATGTAGCAGGAAATGATGCTTATATAGCAGTACTTTTAGGTAGTATCATTATGGCAGTTTTTACACTTGTTTTTACAATATTAGGGCAAAGATATACCAATAAAACCGTAGTAGAAATTTCTCAAATGTTGCTTAGTCGTCCTGTAGGGTTATTACTGTCACTAGGACTTGCTATAAAAATAATGATAGGAGCAGGGCTAGAACTACGTATATTTTGTGAAATGATAGGACAATCTATGCTTTTTCGTACTCCTATATTTATCACAGCACTTGCTATGCTTTTGATTTGTAGTTATGTATCTGCAATAGGGTATGAATGTCGTGCCAGAACAGGAGAGATATTGTTTGTATTTGTATTTGTTCCTTTTTTGATATTAATGTTTCTGGCTATTTTTACAGCAGATTATAGTAATTTGCGTCCTGTGCTGAGTCATAGCACTTCTGATATTGCAAAAGGAACGTGGTATACAATACTTTCTTTTCAAGGATTAGAATTTCTATTTTTGGTATTTCCTTATTTACAATGCCCTAAAAGAGCAAAAAAAGGTATGTTACAAGCAGGTTTGATAATTGCGTTTTTTATGACACTTATAACGCTTTTAACAATTGCAGTTTTTGGTCAGTATTCTGTAACAAATAAATTGTTTCCAGTGCTTCAAATGATGGATTCATTACAATTACCTGGTTCTTTTTTGGATAGACAAGATATATTTATGCTTTGGTTTTGGGTAGTTTCTATATTTGCATCTGTAAGTGCAGCATTATTTTTTGTCACAATATTATTTGAAAGAATACAACAGAATAAAAATAAAAAAATACCAGCAAGAAAATGGATGTTGTTTGTTATGGTAATTGTGTTTTTGGTAGCAATATTGCCTCAAGATGTAGCGAGTACACACGAATATATGGAACGATTAAAAAAATATGGAGGTACATTTTATATTTTAATATTGCCCGTTGTACTTTTCGTAATAGATAACATAAAAAGGAGGAAACAAGTGTGAAATATATAAAAAAAGGTTTAATAGTATTGATGGTTTGTTTCCTTACTGGTTGCTGGGACGATAAAGAAATGGAAGACAGAAGTTATATTATTACAATGGGTATAGATAAAAGTGATGACGATAACAAATATTTGTTGACGTTGGCACCTGCACAACTTTCAGCAATGAACAGTGGAGAAGAAAGTAGTAATAGTGAAGCTCCAGAAAAAGGTATTACAGTAAAAGGAGATAGTATTGCATCTGCTGTAAGACAGGCAGACACTTACAGTAGTAGACAGGTTTATTTAGGACAGTTAAAAACAGTAGTATTAGGAAAAGAATTACTTCAGCAAAAACAATATTTGCAGTCTATATTAGACGAATTAGAAAGAAATCAAGATATTTCAGGAAAGATTATATTGCTGGGTACAGAAGGTAGTGCACAAGAATGTGTCAATGCTATATTAGAAGAAGATGCTTCTACAGGACTTTTTATATGGGATTTTTATAAAAATACAGCACAAGATGTTGCTGTAACAAAAAAATTAGATTTAGAAACATTTTTGAGAGAACTAAGACAAAGTAAAGGAAACAGCATATTGCCTAAAATTACAACAACAGAACAAGGCATTAAAATAGGAGGAGGCATTGCACTAAGTGATTACGCTTTTATTGGCGATTTAACAGACAAACAGGAACAAGGAGTATTATTATTGCAACAAGAAGGAAAAGGGGCTGTAATAGAAGGAATTTGGCAAAATAATACTGTTCCTATGTGGGTTTATAAAAATAAAAGTAAACTATATTTTACAGAAGAAAATAATCAGCTCATTTGTCATATCAAACTTTTTATAGAAGGTAGTGCAGAAGGAAGCAATTTAGAAAGCAGAAACATATTTCAAAGCAGTTCTATAAATGAAATAGAAAATATGTTTGAAATCATCATAAAATCAGAAATAGAAAATACAATAGCATTAGCACAAAAAAAATATAAAAAAGATATATTTGATATCGCTTCTGAATTGAAAAAACAAAATACAGAACTGTATCAAAAATATGGAAATAATGCAAATGAAATGATACAAAATACAGTATTTGATGTAACGGTTTCTGTCAAAATTAGAACAATAGGCGTTGTAGATTAATTTGTTTTTTTAATAGAGAGGTATAAAATTTGATATTGTGGTCAATCCTTTTTTCATCAAATAAAAAAGCAGGTGAAAATATGAAAGGATTGGCATATACATATTATAGAGCGAAATATATATTAAAAATGGAGAAAAAAAATATTTTATGGTGTTGTGTTTTGACACTAATATTTTTGTTATGTTGTAGTATTTATGCTACAAAAGTGTATTCAGAACATATACAAAGTGGTATAGCACAAAAAGTAATACGTTTCCACGTATTAGCAAATAGTGATACAGAAAGTGACCAAAATTTGAAATTAGCAGTAAGAGATGCTATATTACAGCAATTAGGGGAAGAATTAGAAAAATGTCATAACAAAGAACAAACAAAACAATATTTAAAAAATAATATGGACAGAATAAAAAATATAGCATTACAAGAAATTGCTATACAAGGATATGACTATGATGTAAATGTAAGTTTAGAAAACACAGTATTTCCATTAAAAAAATATGGAGAATTAACATTTCCTGCTGGAATGTATGAGGCGTTACGCGTGGAAATAGGAAAAGCAAAAGGGAAAAATTGGTGGTGTGTAGTATATCCTCCTTTGTGTTATGTAGATGTTGCTTGTTCAGAAATAACAGAAGAAAGTAAAATCCGTTTGCAGGGAAGTTTAACAGAAGAAGAATTTTGTATCATAGATAGTGCAGAGCAAGAAATAAGCACAAATGTAAAATTTAAAATAGTAGAGTGGTGGCAGGAAAGAAAATAACATCGAAAAAGTTGTTTTGGAGTGATACTATGAAAAATAAAATGTTTAAAATTATTTTTTTGCTATGTTGTGTGTTTTTGACAGCATCAGTGGCATTATATTGCAAAAATAAAAGTGAAACAGTTGAAGCAATTTCTTATGTTTCTTGGGGAACAAGAGGACAGCTTGTAAGAGATGTGCAGCAAGCATTAAAAAACAAAGGATATTATACAGGGAATGTAGACGGCATTTATGGTACAGGTACATATAATGCGATTGTATCATTTCAAAGGGACAATGGATTGACAACAGATGGTATTGCAGGAGAGGCAACATTAAGTGCATTAGGAATTTCTTCTGGAACAGGAAGCAGCGGCATAGGGCAAACAGGACAAAGCAATATTGATGAAGATTTATATTTGTTGGCTTCAGCAATACATGGAGAGGCAAGAGGAGAACCTTATGAAGGACAGGTAGCAGTAGGTGCAGTTATATTAAATAGAGTATCTAGTGAAGATTTTCCAAATTCTATCGCAGAGGTGGTATATCAAAGAGGGGCTTTTGATGCAGTAAGAGATGGTCAAATTACATTAACACCAAATGATACAGCATTTCGTGCAGCACAAGATGCTTTAAATGGTTGGGATCCTACAAATGGTGCATTATATTATTGGAACCCAGCCACAGCAACGAGCCGATGGATATGGTCTGTGCCTATTACAACATCTATAGGAAGACATGTATTCGGCGTAAAATAGTCACACAAAAGCCATTGGAAAGTACTTCCAATGGCCCATACTTTGTATTATATCCATGTCATGATGTAGCTGCTTGTCGCTTCTGGAAGTAACAAAAATGTTTTTGATTTGGAAAAAAGTAATATCCATAACATAATTTGAAAAAACAAAGCTATAACGAAAATTACATAAAAATACCACTTTTTTGTTTTGTGATGAAATAACTTCATAGATAAAAAACCACCTATACTGCCGCCCAATAGTGCCATTATAAAAAGAGTTGCTTCAGGAATACGCCTCTTTTCTTTTACAGCACAATGTTTGTCAAAACCCATTGTAAAAAATAATGCTATATTTATAATGAGTGTATAGAGTAATAATATTTTTATATACAAAGACATATCATTTCACCACGTTTCTCCAATCTAAATCACCTCTATCTAAAGCAAGAAGTAATATTTCTGCTGTAGCTAAATTACTTGCAAGAGGAATGTTGTGCATATCGCAAAGACGCAATATAGAATTAATATCAGGTTCATAATTTTTTTGTGTTACAGGGTCTCTTAAAAAAATCACTAAATCAATGTCATTGCTGGCAACTTGTGCACCAAGCTGCTGTTCACCACCTAAAGGGCCTGCTAAATATTTATGAACAATAAGATTTGCTGTTTCTTCTACAAGACGACCTGTTGTACCAGTGGCATATAATTCGTGTTTACAAAGTATATGACGGTACGCAATACAAAGATTTTCCATCAATTTTTTTTTGTTGTCGTGTGCAATTAAAGCTATATTCATAATTCAACCTATTACGAAAAAATTATAATAAGCGATAAACTTTTGCGATATTATTAAGAAAGTTTATTTATGCTTTACTATAATGCTGCAAGTTTTGTCGTAATTTCTCCTTTCTTTATTTTTTATATCTTTTGTGATACATAACGCTGCAACCTGCGTTTTCTTTTGTGAGAAGTTTTAACTTGTCATTAGATAATTGGTGTTTCATTTATCTAAAGTATAGTTATTATCAAAACGGACAAAATGCCCGTATTGTTTTCGTCACATTTGCACATAGTTCAATCAATTTTAAAAGAGTATGGAAGTAAATTTTAAACCCCCTCAAAAAGCGATTTGGAACGTTTCATACCGATATTTAATACTAAACCAATCGCCGTCATATTTGTCCACATAGAACTACCACCATAACTAACAAAAGGTAAAGACATACCTGTATTTGGCATAATGCCTGTTGCAACACCAACATTAATAAATGTTTGAAAGGCAATCATACCAGCAACGCCCACTACAATAAGCTGGCTAAAGAAATCACGAATAGATACTGCTATTAATATACAACGAAATATGATAAAAAGCAACAACAACAGTACAATGACACAGCCAATAAATCCAAATTCTTCCCCAATTACAGAAAAAATAAAGTCATTATGAGGTTCAGGTAAATAACTTAATTGATTTAGTGTACCTTGATAAAGCCCTTTTCCATTGAGTTGACCAGAGCCGATGGCATTAATTGCCTTTTCCGTTTGATAATAAGAGTCCATATCACGGCTAGGGTCAACAAATGTTAATATTCTTGTAAATTGGTGAGGTTTTAGTATTTTATCCATAATTAATGGCTTTTCAAGGCTTACGTCCCATAATACAAAAGCAATCGCAGGTACAACAATACAAAGTACAAGTCTTATAATTTTAAAATCAATACCAGCTACAAATAATGTAATACATAATATAGCAAGAAGTACAAGACTAGCAGAAAGAGAAGGCTGTTTCTGTATTAAAACAACAGGAATAACAACAGTGATACAAACTAACAAAAGAGTAGGAATTTGATTAATTTGTTCCTGTTTTTTTGTTAAAAGTTTAGCCAGAAAAAATATCATAATTAATTTTGCAAATTCAGAAGGTTGTACATTGATAGGACCAATAGCAATCCAACGAGTAGCACCTTTTACATTTGTGCCTAAAAATAATACAGCAACTAACAGCAATATATTTAATAAATAAAAAAGTATATAAAATTGAGATAAAGCTTCATAATCCACAAGAGAAGCAACTATCATAAGAGCTAGGCCTATAGCAAACCAAATCATTTGTTTATAAAAATTGTCTGGGTCTGCACCTAAATTAATATGCGTTGCACTACCAATACAAATTATACCAAATATGGACAATATGCAAATAGCACCAATTAGCCAAAAATCTAAATTAGAAAGTTGTTTTTTTACATTCATGAAAAAAACCTCCTATATAAAAAAGTGAAAAACTGATTAACATCTGATAAAATAATGACAGACCGAAAAAGAAATTCGGTCTGTAATAAGCAAAAAATAGAATATGTATCATTTAATCTTGATTTACTTTACGCATACTTTTAATAGGAATATTAGCATAAAGAACAGGAACAGTACCTGTATTATCATCAGATTGTGTTTGAGTAATTTGAATATCTAATTCTTCCTCATCAATTTCCATATAATTGGATATTACTTTTATAATATCTGTTTTTAACATTTCTAATATTTGAGAAGAACAGTTTACACGGTCATGTACTAATACTAATTTTAATCTATCTTTTGCAACATTTTTTGATGCAGTATTATCTTTCTTTTTGAAGAAATTAAGAAAATCCATTAAAAACACTTCCTTTGTCTCTAATTACGACGAAATTTTTTAAAAAGTTTATTAAAAAGACCTGCATCTTTTTCAAAACGCATAATAGGGACATCTTCTCCTTGTATCCTTTTAACAATATTGCGATAAGCTTGTCCTGCAAAAGACTCCTCGTCTGTAACAGCAGGTTCTCCTTTATTTGTTGCTACAACAATGCTTTCATCATCTGGTACAACACCTAATATTTCAATAGCAAGTATTTCTGTAACATCATCAATGCTCATCATATCACCACGTTTTACCATATCCACACGTAGTCTATTTAACACTAATGTAGGGTCATTTAAACCACTTGCCTCTAAAAGACCTATAATTCTGTCAGCATCTCTTACAGCAGATACTTCTGGTGTTGTAATTACAATTGCTCTATCTGCACCAGCAATGGCGTTTTTAAAACCTTGTTCAATACCAGCAGGGCAGTCTATAATGATGTAATCAAATTCTTCTTCTTTTAAACTTTCACAAAGTTTCTGCATTTGTTCAGGAGAAACAGCATCTTTATCTCTGGTTTGTGCAGCAGGTAATAAAAATAAACCATTATAACGTTTATCTTTAATTAAAGCTTGTTTAAGCCTGCAATTACCTTCTACTACATCTACTAAATCATAAACAATGCGGTTTTCCAGTCCCATAACGACATCTAAATTTCTTAATCCAATATCTGCATCTACAAGTGCAACTTTTTTACCAGTGAGTGCAAGACCACAGCCAATATTTGCACTGGTAGTTGTTTTACCAACACCGCCTTTTCCACTTGTTATAACGATAACTTCACTCATATATTGTTCCCCCTAGTTCCGGAATTGACTTTTTCCGCTGATGCGGTAATCATATTTCTAGCATTTCGACAATGTAAGCCGAAAACGAGTAATTTTTTAAACTGTTTTCCATTTCATATAAAAATAGCTTGTATATTTATATATTAACAAAAGTATTACCATTTTGCACTCTTTTTTTTTAGCAAATTATGATTTGCTGTATTAAAAAACGACACAAGGTACGAAAAATAAAGGATTTTTGCTATGGAGAGGTCCCCAAGCCTCACAATAAGCCGTTATTTTTTCCATACATTTTTAATATGTTGTAAACCTGAAAAATAATGCAAAGAAATTGCTTTTTGAAGCAATATATGACGACGTTTTTGATTTTGTTTGTGAGGCTCTGCTCTTCAAGCAAGAGGCATAACATAAATTTGTCCTTCTTCTATATAGGCAAATTCTGGCGGTTTAGGCCCTTTTTTGTTTTCTTCTGGAAAACGTGTAATAATATCTGCAATGCGTAATTGTACAGGTATCATATATAATGCAGAAACAAAAGCATCTGTCATACCGTTACAGCCAGCGTGAGCAATTCCTTTTAATTGTCCTAATATAATAATATTTCCAGAGGCTTTGATTTCTCCACCAGGATTTACATCTCCTATCACTACAACACTACCATCAAAAGTAAGGCATTGCCCAGAGCGTATAGAACCTTTGTGATATTTTGTAATATAATATTGCTCCATATCATCAGGTAAAGTAACACCTTCAGGTATTGTTTGTGTATTGTCTTCTTTTTTTCCATCTCTAATAAATGTAATATTCATAGTAGTATGTTCTGTAATAATGTCTAAAAGAGAAGTTTCTTCTTCTTGAGAAAGTGTCCTTCTTTGAAAGGCAATAGAAGTTTTGACACCTTCAAAAAATTTAGCAGACTCTATTACTTTTTTTTCAAAAAGTACTTTTAATTCTGAAAAAGGAATGTCTTGTTGTAATAAAATGTTGATACCATTTTTTGTCCCCTTAAACATGACATAGTTTTCTTGGTTCATAATTATTTTCCCCCCAATTATTCTGCTAATATATTTTCCATATATTGATTTGTAGGCTCATAATTTAGTCCCATATAATCCCTTATAATTTCTCTTGCAATTACTGCTGCAGGCGAACCAGAAATTTCACCATAAGGCAATAATACTGTAATAGCAATTTGTGGGTCATCGTAAGGTGCAAAGCAAACAAACCAACTGTGAGAGCTTCTTGATTTATCTTCTTCTGCTGTACCAGATTTTGCTGCTACTTGTATAGGAAAGTCACGGAATATTGCACGCAACGTTCCTTTTTGCCCAGATGTAACAAGAAGCATACCTTGATGTACAATATCTAAATTTTGTGGTTGTAATTCTAATATATTTTCTACTACTTCATCTATTTTTTGTGTGGTACTGCCATCAGCATTTACTAATTTGGATACTAGGTGCATTTTGTATCTTGTACCGCCATTTGCTAATGTTGCAATATATTTTGTCATATGAATAGGAGCATAGTTATTTACAGATTGTCCTATATAAGTACGTATGGAGTCGGCATCTGTCCATTGTACTTGGGATTGTGAAGCATTAGGGTTGATACTACGTATAGAGCGTTCTTTGTGTGTAGGTGTAGCCATCATAGGAGAACTTTCCCCTATTTCTATACCTGTTTTATCATTCAATCCAAATGCTGCCATATATTCATTTAGTGTAGAAATACCTTGTAAAGTAGTACCTTCTGAAGCATTTCCTAAACGATAAGCAAGTTCATAGAAAAAATAGTTACAAGATACTTCTAAAGCGTGAGCTACATTAACAGCACCATGTGTACCTCCGCTGCTGCCATAAATCCAGCATTTTGGATAAGGCTTTGCTGCTTTTGTAAAATAACCTAAATCTCTTATAGTAGTGTTAGGTGTAATAACGCCTGTTTCTAATCCTGCTAAAGCTGGTATCATTTTGAATGTGGAACCAGGAGCTTTTCTTTCTGACATAGGTCTGTTTACAAGTGGTGTTGTGCTTGTTCTATGAATTAAATCAATATAGTAGCTGTTATTAAAATTGTTAGAAAACTCATTTGTATCATAAGATGGATAAGTGACACTTGCTAAAAGTTCTCCAGAGTCTACACGAGAAATTACAACAGAACCCGTACAAGGGTCTAAATTGGTATCGCCTGGTGTGAGTTCTCCAGAGTCTAATTTATCATTGATAACTTGCAAAGGAGAAATAATACCATTTTGAATATTAAATAAATATTGTTCGTCTGCTGTAAATTTTCCTTGTTCAATCAGTACTAGTATCAGTTGTTTTTGAGAAATTTCTCCTCTGTCAATAGCTGAAGTTAATGTTTGTAGTGCAAAATCTCTCGGATTTGCCTTTCCTTGTTTTTTTTCTTCTTCTGTAAGTTCTCTTAGTTCAAATGTAGGGTCTTGCTCTAGTATTTTTTGATATAAAATATATTGTTCTCCTTCCACAGAATTACATATCTTATCAATAGAAATAGTATTATCAGCAAGCATACGACTAAATAATTCTTGTAATGTAGTACCACCACCATTAAGTTTTGTTTTTATAACATCTCTCAATGTATTTTCTAGTATATCATAAGCAGATTTTTGAAGGCGAGCATCTAATGTTAAAAAGACATCTTGGCCAGAAACTGGATTTTTAGACTCTATAGTATTCATACGACGCCCCATACTGTCTACCTCTACTATCATTTCTCCATCTTTACCATTCAGTTCCCTTTCATAAAGTGATTCAATACCAGACTGCCCTACAATGTCATTCATAGTATATATTTTGTTGCCTTCTTCGTCTACATCATCTTTGTAAATTTTATAGTTGGTATCTGTCATTTTTCTAGTGTAGCCTACTATATGGGCAAAATATTTTCCCATAGGATAATCTCTCAAAGAGTTTGTACCTATAATAATACAAGGAAATGTGTCATTCATCTCTTCTACATTTGCAAGTGTTTTTGTAGAAACATCCAATGCTATGGTAACAGGCTGATAACGATAAAAACGTTGTAAATACATAGCATAGCGTATTCCTATTGCTTTTCTTACAATGTCAACAGGCAGTTCTTTAGGAATATCAAAATAATGCTGTAAATAAGTAATTGTTTGTGCAGCATCATAAGATTGTTCTTCTGCTGTTGTCATTTGTACTGTGTTTTTCCAAGAAAGCTCTTTTCCTTTGTTGTCATCAAATAAAAAGCTATAAGGTTGCTGCTGCGTAATAGGTAAATCGTCCACTAATGTTTCGTTATTTTCTTCTAATATTTTTAATAAAGAAAGTACCATAAGATTTCTGTCACTAACAGAAATATAAAATGAAATAATACTTCTTTTTTCTTCTTGTGAAAAATGAGAAGGAATATTTAATTGATTTTCAAAATAAGTAAGTATTTCTTCTGCAGAACTGTCCATCATATTTTTAGGAATATCAATACTTTCTTTCCAATCTTGTTCTTCTTTCACAGTTTCAAATTCAAAAGAATAAGGCTTTGATTTTGAAATAGGCAATGTATCTGCTAAAGGTAGACTTTTTTGTTTCATATAATTTACAAAATCCATAACTAATTTGGATTTATAATTTGATAAATCTAATGTAATACTGTCATCAATTTGTATAGAATAGGCAACATGATTGACAGCTAAAGGACGACCATAACGGTCATAAATTGCACCACGTGAAGCAGGTAAATTTACCTGTCTGAGTATGCTTGTTGTTAGTTTTTGTTCATATTCTTCTCCGTGTATAATTTGTAATAAAAACAAACGAAAAATCAATATTACAAAAAGAATAACAATACTGCAAAGTAACATAAAAATTCTATTTTTTGAAAATTCTTGTACTCGTTCTTGAAATTTGTTCATAAACATCCTCCAGTAAAAGGGGAAGCCTTTAAAATAGTCTATATTTGTATTTTTCTTTTAATTCTAACCATTCATTTGTACCAAATAAAATACGATATAAAGGAATAGTAAATATACAGGAATAAACAGTTTCTGGTAATAATGTATTACTTAATATATATATAAAGTTTAATTGACCTCGAAATAGAAAACTAATAATATATATAATGGTTTCATATAAAAAAACAGCAACAGCACATAACATCATAGGAAGAATATAATTTTCTCTGTAAAAATCGTGATTGCCTCTGCCGAATAAATATCCTGTAATAATATTAAAAAGTGTAAAGTATCCTATTGATGTACCAAAAAATATATCCTGTAATAATCCTGTAAAAAAGCCAACAATGGCACCTTCTGTGCTGCCTCTTAAAAGAGCATAAGAAACGACTAATATAATTGTAGTATTTGGTATGACACCACGTATTTCGATATAATGTAGCACAGTAGACTGCATTAAAAAATTAATAATAATAAATATAGCCGTAATAAAAACCCTCATTGTGCTTCCTCCTGCGTATTTTGCTGCAATATATCACCAATAACTAAAAGGGTATCAAGGTGCTTAAAATCAACATAAGGTTCAATAATAGCATATTTTGTTAAACCATTTGCCTCTGTTCTGATTTCTTTTACTCTGCCTATTGCAATACCAGGAGGATATACATCGCTAAGATGAGAGGTGACAATTTCGTCACCTTCCATAATTTCAGCTTCAGAGTCAATATATTCCATACGACAAAGACCGCTGTTCATAAGAGAATATTCGCCCTTTACAACACCTAAATCTTCTGTTCTCTGGCTCATAGCAGGTACAGAACTTCTGCTGTCTAATATAGATAACGCCTTAGAATAAGTATCGCCACTTTCTATAATTTTACCTACTAAACCATTAGAAGAAGTTAAAACCATATTTGCTTCTAAACCATCATCTCTACCTTTGTTTATTAAAAAAACATCATACCAGTTACCGGGGTCTTTTGCAATAATTTGTGTACCAGTTGTGTGATAATCTGCATATTTTTGAGAAATTTTTAATAATTCAGATAATCTTTGGTTTTCAGTGCCATATTTTCTCAATCTCTTATTTTCTGCTTCTAATAAAGCAATTTGTTCTTTTAACTGTTCATTTTCTGTTGCTAAATTATCTTTGTTTCGTACCCAGTCAATTTTACTGCCGAACCAATTTCCTACATTTGTTGTCAATTCCTGTACAGGAGTAATCACAAAACCGAGAGCACTTTCTACAAAAGTCGCTTTTGTTTTTCTGCCATAGGTAATAAATATTACAACAATGAGTATTGCAATGGTGGCTAACATAATTTGCTTTTTGTGTTCTTCAAAAAATTCCACGATACATACTCCCTATACTTTAATTAAAATCTTATTTTTCTTGGTGAAATTAATACTGCTTTTAATGTATCAATGTGTTCTAAAACAAGACCAGTGCCTGTAGCAACACAATTTAAAGGTTCATTACCTATGTGTACAGGCATACCTGTTTCATCAGAAATTAAATAATCAAGACCACGAAGCAAAGCACCGCCTCCTGTTAATGTAATACCACTTTCCATAACGTCAGCAGCTAGTTCAGGAGGTGTTGCTTCTAATGTTTGTTTTATGGTATCAATAATGGAATAAACAGGTTCGTGTAAGGCTTCCATAATTTCAGTAGATGTTACTACTACTGTTTTAGGTAAACCAGAAAGAAGGTCACGCCCTCGCACATTCATTTCACGTACTTCGTCAGTAGGATATACACAACCAATAGCAATTTTAATTTCTTCTGCTGTTCTATCACCAATAGCAAGATTAAATTCTTTTTTGATATAATTTACAATATAATTGTCTAATTCATCTCCTGCAATACGTAGTGAAGTACTTGTAACAATGCCTCCTAATGATATAACAGCAACTTCACTTGTTCCTCCTCCTATGTCTACAATCATACTACCAGTAGGTTCTTCTACAGGTAAACCTGCACCAATAGATGCTGCCATAGGTTCTTCAATTAAATAAGTGTCTTTGTCTTTTGCACCAGCAGAAATTGCTGCTTCCAATACAGCTCTTTTTTCTACTTCTGTTACACCAGAGGGTACACAGACAACTACTCTAGGCTTTGGGCCAAACATAGAGCGAGGACAAGCTTTATTTATAAAATATTTTAACATTGCTTGTGTTGTATCAAAATCTGCAATCACACCATCTTTCATAGGACGTATTGCTACAATATTTCCAGGTGTTCTACCTATCATATCCTTTGCTTCATTGCCAACAGCAAGTACTTCTTTTGTCTGTAAATTAATTGCAACAACGGAGGGTTCATTTACAACAATTCCTTTTCCTGGCATATATACAAGGGTGTTTGCAGTCCCTAAATCAATTCCCATGTCTTTTGAAAACATAAAATTTTTTCTCCTCTCATTTGTGTTATATAAATTTAGTATTTTCAATTTTGTGAAAACTAAGCACAATATTTTTATAAATATTTATAGTGGTAAATAGCTTACTTGTAATCATACCGCTTTTTTGATTGTATTTCAATAATAACATTTTTTTATAAAAAAAGAAATAAAAAAGACGGTTGTAAATAAATACGAACCGTCTAAAATGATGTTTATTGCGGTTTAATCCAAAAATCTATTATATCAATATTATGTTTTAATAAAGATTTGTTTAAAAGACGAAGTGGCAAACCAGCAAGTGTATAATAATCACCATAAATATTTTCAATTAAAAGAGCACCTTTTCCAGTAATGGAATAACCGCCGGGTCTATCATAAGGCTCATCTGTATCTGTGTACGCATCAATCATTTTATCAGAAAGATGGTGCATATAAACATCTACACCGTCTACATAACTGTCTGTTTCATAAGAACCATCTGTATGATGATATATTACAGTTAAACCTGTGTAAGTAGTATGTTTTCGTCCTTGTAATTTTTTGAGCATTATAACAGCATCTTGTTTATTTTTAGGACGATGCAATATCCTTCCGAAATCTGTTACAACAGTATCTATGCCAAGTATAATGGCTTCTCCCTCCACTCTGTCTAAAACAGACATTGCTTTAATTGCTGAAATGGATTTTACCCATTCATAAGGAGAGTATTCATTGTCAATTTCAACTTCTTTTTCTTCAATTTGACAATGTAATTCTTCAAAAGGAACATCTAATTGTTTTAATAAATTTGCTCTAGAAAAAAGATTTGTCGCTAATATTAATTTCTGTAACATGGTCGCACCTCTTTAGGATTTATAAATCAATTTTATAATACTATAACATTATATCATATTTTTTTGAAATGCAAGTTATTTTATTAAAAAATATGTATAAAATAGAAAAATAGTGACAAAAATTTTTTATTTGATGTTGTGATAATAAAAATATATTTTTGATAGTTTGACAACATATAATTTTTTATATCAAATATACAAAAAAATAAAAAAGCCTACTTTATATAGCAGGCTTTTTTTGTGTGGAGAAAACCACGCGATAGTCGCGTGGTTCCAGAAAGCCTACTGGCGATGAGGCAGACAAAAAAACTCCTTTCGATTATAATAAAAGTGCGGTCTGCCAACTGC
>CAJTDC010000010.1:45936-103095 GCA_910575055.1 Clostridia bacterium | reverse complement strand
AGCTGGAATCGCTAGTAATCGCAAATCAGAATGTTGCGGTGAATACGTTCCCGGGCCTTGTACACACCGCCCGTCACACCATGGGAGTTGGAAGCGCCCGAAGTCGATGACCCAACCTGCAAGGGAGGGAGTCGCCGAAGGTGAAGCCAGTGACTGGGGTGAAGTCGTAACAAGGTAGCCGTATCGGAAGGTGCGGCTGGATCACCTCCTTTCTAAGGAGACGAAGTTGTGAAATAGATTAACTGTTCAGTTTTGAAGGACTGATAAAAGTTCTAAATGAAAAATGGAAATTTCTGGTGATGATGCGTTTATGGGAAACACCCGTACCCATTCCGAACACGACGGTTAAGACGTAAACGGTTGATGATACTTGGTGGGGGACCGCCTGGGAAAGTAGATGATTGCCAGAATTTATGGGCTCATAGCTCAGCCGGTTAGAGCGCGCGCCTGATAAGCGCGAGGTCGGTGGTTCGAGTCCACTTGAGCCCATTTTTTAATGTAAAAATAAAAAAAACAATATAGAAATAAATGGGGGTTTAGCTCAGTTGGGAGAGCACCTGCCTTGCAAGCAGGGGGTCGCGAGTTCGAATCTCGCAATCTCCAGTAACAGACGAAAAGAAGTCTGTATGCACCTTGAAAACTGAATACAAGAAAAAAGAGTCAAAAATCGAGCAATAATAAATTTTTGAAACAAACTTCTATTTAAAGAAATAAAGTAATAACGCTATTACATTTAAGGTCAAGCAAGAAAGAGCACGAGGTGAATGCCTTGGCACTGGGAGCCGATGAAGGACGTGATAAGCTGCGAAAAGCTTCGGGGAGGCGCACATAGCCATTGAGCCGAAGATGTCCGAATGGGGGAACCTGCCTAAGAAAACCTTAGGTATCTGTATGTAAATCCATAGCATACAGAAGGGAACGCTGCGAACTGAAACATCTAAGTAGCAGTAGGAGGAGAAAGAAAAATCGATTTCCTAAGTAGCGGCGAGCGAAAGGGAAAGAGGCCAAACCAGAAGACATAGTTTTCTGGGGTTGAGGACTGTGTAAGGTATTGAATGGAGATAGTTGAAGTGTTTTGGGAAAGCACACCAAAGAAGGTGAAAGTCCGGTAAACGAAATTGAAATTCAGCCGACAGTATCCAGAGTACTACGGGACACGAGAAACCCTGTAGGAAGCCGGGGGGACCACCCCCCAAGCCTAAATACTCCCCAGTGACCGATAGAGGAGCAGTACTGTGAAGGAAAGGTGAAAAGGACCCCGGGAGGGGAGTGAAAGAGAACCTGAAACCCCGTGCTTACAAACAGCCAGAGGGAAACTGATGGCGTACTTTTTGTAGAACGGTCCGGCGAGTTACAATTACTAGCGAGGTTAANAGTTAGTGATAGTAGACCCGAAACCGGGTGACCTATCCATGTCCAGGTTGAAGGAACCGTAAAAGGTTTTGGAGGACCGAACACACATCTGTTGAAAAAGGTGGTGATGAGGTGTGGATAGCGGAGAAATTCCAATCGAACTCGGAGATAGCTGGTTCTCCTCGAAATAGCTTTAGGGCTAGCCTTGAGAGAAGTCTAACGGAGGTAAAGCACTGAACTGACGCGGGTCCCAAAAAGGATACCAACTCATATCAAACTAAGAATGCCGTCAAGATATCCTCAGGAGTCAGACTACGTGAGATAAGTCTCGTGGTCAAAAGGGAAAGAGCCCAGACCGACAGCTAAGGTCCCAAAGTGTATGTTAAGTGGGAAAGGATGTGGGATTTCAAAGACAACTAGGATGTTGGCTTAGAAGCAGCCATACATTAAAAGAGTGCGTAACAGCTCACTAGTCGAGAAAACCTGCGCCGAAAATAAACGGGGCTAAAACATACCACCGAAGCTACGGATTTCCTACGGATGTAGGAAGTGGTAGAGGAGCATAGTGCAAAAGGAAGAAGTCAAAGCGAGAGCAATGATGGACGAAGCAGTAGAGAGAATGCCGGAATGAGTAGCGAGATAGAAGAAAGAAACTTCTAGGCCGAATATCTAAGGGTTCCTGGGTAAAGCTAAACTTCCCAGGGTAAGTCGGGGCCTAAGGCGAGGACGAAGGTCGTAGTCGATGGACAACTGGTAGAAATTCCAGTACTACAAATAATCAGAACTGTGGGGACGCAGGAGGATAGGTAAACCGGGGAGAGGAAAAACCCGGTCAAGCATAAAGGTGTGTCAGATAGGAAAAACCGTCAGACTAAGCTGAAATGTGATGAGGACTGAAAAAGAGTAAGGAAGTTACTAAATCCACACTGTCAAGAAAAGCCGCTATAGCATTATTTGTACCCGTACCGAAAACCGACACAGGTAGATGAGGAGAAAATCCACAGGCTGACGGGAGAAGTGTTGTTAAGGAACTCGGCAAAAAGACCCCGTAACTTAGGGAGAAGGGGAGCCAGTGAGAGCTGGCCGCAGAAAAGAGGCTCAAGCGACTGTTTAGCAAAAACACAGGTCTCTGCGAAACCGAGAGGTGAAGTATAGGGGCTGACACCTGCCCGGTGCTGGAAGGTTAAAAGGAGAGGTAAGGCAATAGCTGAAGCTTTGAATTCAAGCCCCAGTAAACGGCGGCCGTAACTATAACGGTCCTAAGGTAGCGAAATTCCTTGTCAGGTAAGTTCTGACCCGCACGAAAGGTGTAACGATTTGAGCACTGTCTCAACAACACGCCCGGTGAAATTGAAGAACCAGTGAAGATACTGGTTACCCGCAACAGGACGGAAAGACCCCATGGAGCTTTACTGCAGCCTGATACTGGGATTCGATGATATATGTACAGGATAGGAGGGAGGCAAGGAAGCGAGTACGCCAGTATTCGTGGAGCCGCTGGTGGGATACCTCTCTTATATCATTGGATTTCTAACTTGCATCTGTGAACCAGATGAAGGACAATGTCAGGCGGGCAGTTTGACTGGGGCGGTCGCCTCCAAAAGAGTAACGGAGGCGCTCGAAGGTCACCTCAGAATGATTGGAAACCATTCAAAGAGTGTAAAGGCAAAAGGTGGCTTAACTGCGAGAGCGACGGTTCGAGCAGGTACGAAAGTAGGACTTAGTGATCCGGTGGTAATAAGTGGGAATGCCATCGCTCAACGGATAAAAGCTACCCTGGGGATAACAGGCTTATCTCCCCCAAGAGTTCACATCGACGGGGAGGTTTGGCACCTCGATGTCGGCTCATCGCATCCTGGGGCTGAAGTAGGTCCCAAGGGTTGGGCTGTTCGCCCATTAAAGCGGTACGCGAGCTGGGTTCAGAACGTCGTGAGACAGTTCGGTCCCTATCCGTTGTGGGCGAAGGATATTTGAGAGGAGCTGTTCTTAGTACGAGAGGACCGGAATGGACATACCAATGGTGAACCAGTTGCATACCAAGTGCATAGCTGGGTAGCTAAGTATGGACTGGATAAACGCTGAAGGCATCTAAGCGTGAAGCCACCCTCAAGATAAGATATCCCAAAACGCAAGTGAGTAAGGTCCCTTGAAGACAACAAGGTAGATAGGTTGGAGGTGTAAGTGCAGTAATGTATTGAGCTGACCAATACTAATAGACCGAGGGCTTGACCTAGGTAAAAGGGAAAGCAAAGAAATAAAAGTAAAAAAATAGAAGGAAAGTAAAAAAAGGTATTGACAAAAGGCGAGAGAGAGGCTATAATATATCTTGTGTTCAGTTTTGAGGGTGTAAAGCCCAAAGATATTTCCAGTGACGATACGTTTGTGGGGAACACCCGTACCCATACCGAACACGACGGTTAAGACACAAACGGCTGATGATACTTGGTGGGGGACTGCCTGGGAAAGTAAGTGGTGGCTGGAGAATAATCCTCGATAGCTCAGCGGTAGAGCATCCGGCTGTTAACCGGAGGGTCGTAGGTTCGAATCCTACTCGGGGAGTAATAAGGCCCGATGGTCAAGCGGTTAAGACACGGCCCTTTCACGGCTGTAACCCGGGTTCGATTCCCGGTCGGGTCATTTTAAAATTTTATATGGCGCTGTAGCCAAGCGGTAAGGCAAAGGTCTGCAACACCTCTACGCATCGGTTCAAATCCGATCAGCGCCTCTCTAAAAGGTCTTGATATTTAGTTTATCTAAATATTGGGACTTTTTTTATGTTTCTGTATAAGGACAGCTTAAAAAAAGCTGCCCTATAATAAATAAATTTTCTTTTCTTAATGAATAAATTGATTAACACATATATAAATTATAATGGCAGTAGCAATAAGAAATCCTGCAAAAAGTATAGATGGATTTGCTACCCAATGCCAAAAATGAAAATGTCCAATAAAATATATTGCTAGAAATATCATATATGTTGCAATCGAATACAGAATACATTTTAATATATTTTGTCTTTTTTGTTCTTGAATAAATAATATTTTTTGTTGTTTTTCCAGTATTTTCGTTTTTACAGATAAATCATCTATTTCTGAAGATTTTAATAGATAATCAGTTGTAACATCAAAAATACTACTTAATGCTACTATTTTTTCTAATTCGGGAGTTGCTTGTTCACTTTCCCATTTGGAAATAGATTGTCTTGAAACATCAAGCTTTTCAGCTAATTGCTCTTGTGTTAAATTATTTGCTTTTCGTAATGTTAATAGTTTTTCTGAAAATTTCATTTTTTTAAATCCTCCTTTGTTTTAATACTAAAATCATAGCAAAATTTTTGTTTGCTTTCTATATCGTTGTCTAGACATTTACGCAACCAGTGGTAGAAATATAAAATCAATGATTTATCATAATATCCTTTTAATTGCTAAAATGTCGATTTTTTGATAATATTGATGTAAAGGTATTGGAGATGATAGAGAGTTGAAGAAATCAGAATATATAAAACAATTTTTAAATTTTTTAGCGGAGGCAGAAAATGCTTATTATTTAGCATTAAAAGAAAAAGAGAAGCAGGAGAATTTAGAAAGTGATTATATACATACATTGGAATTAGAGGATTTAAACTATAGAGAAAGAAGCAAATTGGCAACACAGTTAAGAAATTGTTTGAGAGAAAGAAGAAAAAGCAAAGATGTTGTGGAATTGTTAGAGCCTATTGTGCTTTTTAGAAAAGAAGAAGCAAATAAAAAAACATTGGGAAAATTAACACAGCTTTTAGGAGAAGTACGAAAAATAGAACGTTATCACGAAAATAGGCACTATAATAAAAAAGTACAAAAATAATAGTGAGGTGTTTTGAAATGAAAGAATATAATTCGTTTCAAAAAAAATTTATGAAAAGTTTAGCAAATATTCAAGATTTTTGTGTACAAAATGCATTGTGTCAAAAATGGCAGTGTGTAGAAGATATGCTTTATGATGTAACTGCTGATGTAATTATTGCGATACTAGAAAATATAGATGGATATGGGGATATGGAGAAATTTGATGTTGTATGTTGTGACACAAAAGAAACATTGAAACAAAATCCACATATAGAATTGCACGATGTAATATGTGAATATATTAAAGGGGTGTAATGATGTTGAAACTGAGAGAATATAATGCGTTTGATGCAGAAGTAATTACAAAATGGATAAGTAATGAATATGCTTTTAGGCAGTGGAGTGCAGACAGATATGAGAAATATCCTATTACAGCATATGATATGAATAGTTATTATGAAAGAGAAAAAATAAATAGTCAAATATATATTATGACAGCATATGATGAAAACGGCATTATAGGACATTTTACATTGCGTTTTGTTGATGATGATAGAAAAACAATTAGATTAGGATTTGTGATAATAGACAATAGTAAAAGAAAAAAAGGATATGGAAAACAAATGATTGATTTAGCTATAAAATATGCTTTTGATAATATTGGAGTAAATAAAATATCGTTAGGTGTTTTTGAAAATAATGGTGATGCTATAAAATGTTATAAAAATTGTGGCTTTAAAGAAGTAAAAACAGAAATAGTAGAAAGTTATGCGTGTATGGGAGAGATTTGGAACTGTATAGAAATGGAGAATAGTAAAGAGGTGTAAAAGTGGGATTTTTAAAAAAACTGCTGGGAAAAAAAGAAATAGAAGGGATTGACTTTTCTGCTGTAAAAACGAATGAAATGGCAAAAGAATTGTGTGAAAAGAAAGAATTGGCAATGTTATATATTGTGCCATTACGTTTTGGAGGAGAGGAGGAAAGTAATAATATATTGTATGTCCCGCCTGAAATAGTGGATTTAAAACAAAGATATGATAGCGTGGCAGAAAAATTGCTTTTAGAAAGTGGTACAAGATATATTTGTACACCAGAATATAAAGGAAAAAGTTTTGTACCAAGTGCATTACATATTGCAGTAACAGGAAAAACTAGATTTACACAAACGATAAAAATTTGGTAATGAAATGTTATATAAAAATTATTATTTTAAATTTAAAAAATATACTGAATTTTAGAAAATCTCCTATTTTTTACATAGGAGATTTTTTATGGTATAAAATTGCAAAAATGGAGAAAAATACAATATAAAGTAGTAAAATATTTATGGAGGAGAGAAAAATATATGAACCGTCTTTTTTTATTACTCACTATTGTACAAATACTTTTTTCCTGTATTGCAGCAATTTATTTTTATAAAAGTTTAAAAGAAAAAAGTGGTACAAAATCATTTCATCAATTAGAATTTAGAAAAGAACAAGAACAGCTCAAAAAAATGAGAAGTATTCATTTGACAACGCCTTTGTCAGAACAAACTAGACCCAAAACTTTAGAGGATATTATAGGGCAAAAAGAAGGCATAAAAGCATTAAGAACAGCACTTTGTGGCCCTAATCCTCAACACGTTTTAATATATGGCCCTCCAGGAGTAGGCAAAACCGCAGCAGCAAGGTTGATATTAGAAGAAGCAAAAAAAAATATACTTTCTCCTTTTGGGAGCAAATCAAGATTTGTAGAATTAGATGCTACAACATTGCGTTTTGATGAAAGAAGTATTGCTGACCCTCTTATTGGTTCTGTACACGACCCAATTTATCAAGGAGCAGGAGCTTATGGTATGGCAGGAATACCGCAACCTAAAGCAGGTGCAGTTTCAGAAGCACACGGAGGAATATTGTTTATAGATGAAATAGGGGAGCTACACCCTATGCAAATGAATAAACTATTAAAAGTATTAGAAGATAGAATTGCACGCTTTCAAAGTGCATATTACAGCGAAAACAATAAAAATATACCTCCCCATATACACGATATATTTTGTAATGGTATGCCAGCAGATTTTAGGCTTGTAGGGGCAACGACAAGAAGTCCAGAAGAAATACCTCCTGCATTGCGTTCTAGATGTATGGAAATTTATTTTGATGGCTTAAAAGAAAATTCTATTGTAAAAATTGCAGAAAATACCATACAAAATGCAGGATTTGAAAAAGCACCAGCGTTGTGTAAAAAAATTTCAAAATATGCTTCTAATGGCAGACAAACAGTGAATATTATACAATCTGCTTTGTCACTTGCCATATTAGAAGGTAGACATATTATTCAACAAAAAGATTTAGATTGGGTATTAGAAGCAGGAAGATACCAAGCATTACCTGTAAAAACAATTCCTAAAAAACAAAGAGCAGGTGTTGTAAATGGATTGGCAGTATATGGAAATGATAACAGAGGAATACTTTTAACATTAGAAGCATATGTGCAAAAGGCAAAAAATGAAAAAGGAACATTAACTGTAACAGGTATTGTAGAACAGGAACTACTTAAAAGCAGACAAGGAGAAGTCAAAAGAAAAAGTAATGCAAAAGCATCTGTTGAAAATGTCATTACAGCATTAGAACAAATTACTGCAATCCATATGAAAGAGTATGATGTGCATATCAATTTTGCAGGAGGAATACCAGTAGATGGTCCTTCCGCAGGCATTGCAATATTTTGTGCTGTATATTCAGCATTGTTTCGTATTAAAGCAGATAATACTATTGCTATGACAGGAGAAATTAGTATTTATGGAGATGTGTTGCCAGTAGGAGGGGTTTGTGCAAAAATAGAAGGAGCAAAAGAGGCAGGAGCAAAAAAAGTATTAATACCAGCGGATAATTGGCAAGAGAAATACGAAGATATGGATATTGTAGTAAAACCAGTGCGTACAATAGATGAAGTGTTAGAAGAATTGTTTGATATAGTAAAAGAGCAAAAAGACGAATTGCCACAAAGAGAATATGTTGCAGCAAATGGTATATTGACAGCAGAAAAGGCATAAATAAAACCCCCTACAAAAAATATTTTTGTAGGGGGAAAAACATATTTACAGTAATAGCTTAGTAATAAAAGTGATAAAATATTATACTAACATATTCATCAGAAGACCTGCAGTATAGTAATTACTTAAATTATAAGCACCTGAATTTGCAAAACGGCTCATCAAACTCAATGTGTCCATACTGGTTTCTTGTTGCATTTGTTTTAAATCTTTGCTAATTAAAGAATTAGCAGAACGAGACATACCACTTTCAGCAGACCTATAAGCACCTTGTGCAAGTCCGTGATTGCCACTGATAATATCTTTGATTAATTCTGGGTCTTCATCTAATTTTTCAAGTAAAGTATCTTTGTTTAAAGATAAAGAACCATCAGCATTTTTGGTAATACCGATTAATTTCAAAGATTTTTCTGGAGCAGGGCCACTTAACATTTGAGATAATTGATTTTTTACACCAGAGCCTCTATCTGCATTAGAGGAAACAACAGATAAAGCTTTGTTGAATTTATCAACAAGGTTTTCAACTGCATCTGCAATGTTTTTGTTATCTACACCAACGCTTACTGTTGCATCACCAACACTCTTTAATGTCATACTAGCTTTGCCATAATCTAAACTAACATTGTTAGAACTAGATGTAAATTCTTCTGTAAAGCCATTGCTGTCAGTAACAGAGTATTGAGCATTTTGTGCAGCAGTAGTTGCTTCACTCAAACCGTTATTTTTAGCAAATTCTCCGTTTACAATGAAAGAATTGTCTGTTCCAGTTTCTTTTGATGTCAGTTTCAATACACTCTTACCATCTTTTGTTGTTTCAACAGATGCTTTTACGCCAACACTTTGACGGTTGATTTCTTTTGCTACATCGTTGAGTAACTGACGGTTTGTTTTTTGTACACCGTATTCATTTACAGAACTTACATTGATATTTGCAGTGCCCTTATTTGTTACAATAGAAAAATTAGCATCTTCTGTTGCTTTTGCATTGCTTGTTACAGCAGTAGATACATTTTGCTGTGCTGCTGCTAACTGCTGTACAGAAACGTCAAAACTTTCTGGTTTTCTAAGTGTGTAATTTTTGCTAGCTGTTAAAACATCACTATCAGAACTATTTACAGTTAAAGAATTGCTTACGCCAGAAGAATTTACATCACGCAGAGAATTTGCTGCAGACATTAAATCTGACATAGCACTGTCATAGTTGCGTAAAAATGTAGAAGCATTACTACTTAAAGAACTAGTAGCAGTATTGCTGGAACTGCTGCTTGTCTTTTTGTCTAATTTATCTAATGCTTGCTGTAATTTTAACTGATTGAGTGCGTTGGTAGAATTAAAATAAGAATTACTAAAATTGTTGTAATTGCCGTAATAATTACTAATTCTGTTCATCATACAATCGTCTCCTTTCCTATATATTTTATTACAGTATAAAACAGCATACACTGTTTCATTAATTAATATCGTCTTATTTATAAAATGATTAATACCATTTTTTGATAATTGTTACGATATTTCTGCTGTAATAATATAAAAAAAATAAAATTTGATATTTTTGACAAAATCTATGTATAAAATTAAAAAATAACTTGCTAATTATTTATTTTTGATATAAAATAGCATTGTATATTTTAATAGGAGGTGTATTCCAATGGCTCATAAAATTGGTTCTGAATGTATCGGTTGTGGTGCTTGCATGAGCGAATGTCCAACAAACTGCATTTATGAAAATGGTGGCGTTTACGCTATCAAAGAAGCAGAATGTATCGACTGCGGTTCTTGCGCTGGTGTTTGTCCAGTAAGTGCTCCAAAACCTGAATAATTCTGGAGAGAAAGCAGACAAGTTGTCTGTTATAGGCTGTCATATGTTTGACAGCCTTTTTCAATGATATTAAAAAATGGCTGATGTCTTTTGTAAAAAGAACTCAGCCATTTCTTTTATAAAAAGTTTTTGTCAATTAACCTTGTGTTTTATTAGCCATTTCTTTTTCTTGTGCTTCAATCATTTTTTTGACCATATAACCGCCTACATAACCATTTTGAGCAGAAGTCAAATCACCGTTGTAACCTTTTTTTAAAGGTACACCAATTTCATTTGCTATTTCAAACTTATATTGTTCTAAAGCTGCCTTTGCTTCTGGCACATTAATTTTATTACTAGATGAATTATTTGTTCCTGACATATATATGTCCTCCTTCAAATGCAATTTATTTGTGTTACATTTTTAGTATGGCAATATCATATCATTTTATGTAGGAACATATTACCAATAATCATCAGTATTCTTTAGGAAGTATTGCCCAAAGCACCATATAAATCGCAATAGGATAGAGGCGAAAAAGCAATACTAAAAGTACAAATATAATTCTGACAATAGAAGGTTCAAAATGAAAACATTGTGCAATACCCCCACAGACACCACCTAATTTTTTATTTGTTTCAGACAAACAAATATGAAATTTCATAAAAACACCCCTTAAATCATTTAAAATACACAGACTGATAAATTAATATACGTATTATTGTATTTGCTTGTCTGTTTTAGTGTGGTAGTAGTAATTTGTCAATTTCTGTCCAAAGTTCTGAAACACCTGTTTTAGCTGTACCAGAAAAAGCAATCAATTTGTCTTTTTCAGACAAGCCCAATGTTTTTTTAATAATGTTTAATTGTTTTGGTATTTGACTTCTGTTTAATTTGTCTGATTTTGTAGCTGCAATAATAATATCATAGCCATAGTGTTTTAGCCAGTCATACATCATAATATCGTTTTTGCCGGGCTCGTGACGAATATCAATGAGTAATATAATGCCAGCAAGGCATTGCCTTTTTTGTAAATAGTTTTCAATCATATTTCCCCACTTTTGTATTTCTGATTTAGAAGCCTTAGCATAACCATAACCGGGTAAATCTACAATATAAATTTCATCATTGACATTATAAAAATTGATTGTTCTTGTTTTTCCAGGTTGTGAACTTGTTCTAGCCAATGCTTTTCTGTTTAGCATAGCATTGATAAGTGTAGACTTTCCTACATTTGATTTTCCAGCAAAAGCAATTTCAGGTTTGTTGTCAGAGGGATATTGTTCAAATTTCACACCAACTGCTTCTAAAGAGGATTTTTTTACTTCCATATTTTTTCTCCTTCCGCTAAAGCGTTTGTTATAACATCTTCCATTGTTTCTGCTAATACAAATTCTAAGCCTTGTTTGATTTCTTGTTCTATTTCTTTTAAATCTCTTTCGTTTTGTTTGGGTAGTATGATTTTGACAATACCTGCTTTTTTTCCAGCAAGTATTTTTTCTTTTAACCCACCTATAGGCAATACTCTGCCACGAAGTGTAATTTCACCAGTCATAGCGACATCATTTCTAATTTTGGCATTTGTGAGTGCAGAGAGCATAGCCAAAGCCATAGTAACACCAGCAGAAGGGCCATCTTTTGGTATAGCACCCTCTGGTATGTGTATATGAATATCTTTGTCTTTGTAAAAAGTATCTTCTGCATTAAGACGACTGCATTGAGAACGAATATAACTCATAGCAGCTTTTGCAGACTCCTGCATTACTTTTCCCATATTTCCAGTAAGTTCAAATTTTCCAGTGCCTTCCATAGTGTTTACTTCAATAGAAAGTGTTTCTCCTCCAAATTGTGTCCAAGCAAGTCCTCTTACAATACCAATTTGAGGCTGTGTATATATTTTGTCAGTATGATATTTTTTAGCACCAATGTAATCTTCTAATTGTTCTGGCGATATTGTAATTTCTGTTTTTTGTTTAGATACTATCATTTTCACAGCTTTTCTGCAAAGACTGCCAATAGTACGTTCTAATTGACGAACACCTGCTTCTTTTGTGTAATTGTCTATAATTTCATCTATTACAGCATCAGAAATGCTGATTTGATGTGATTTTAAACCGTGCTTTTTAATTTGTTTTTGTAGCAAATGCTCTAATGCAATATGTTTTTTCTCTTGTGCTGTGTAGCTGGAGAGCTGTATGACTTCCATTCTGTCAAGTAAAGCGGAAGGTATCGTGTCAGTAGTGTTTGCTGTACAGATAAAAAATACTTGTGATAAATCATAAGGCAGTTCTAAATAATGGTCACGGAAAGTATTGTTTTGTTCACTGTCTAATACTTCTAATAGTGCAGCAGCAGGGTCACCATTGTAAGATTTGTTGAGTTTGTCCACTTCGTCTAAAAGCATAAGAGGATTTGTTGTGCCTGCTTGTTTCATACTGTAGAGTATGCGTCCAGGCATAGCACCCACATATGTTTTACGATGTCCTCTAATTTCTGCTTCATCTCTGATACCACCTAATGACATTCTGACATATTTTAAATTTAAAGCTCTTGCAATAGATTTTGCAATAGAAGTTTTACCCACGCCAGGAGGGCCTACTAAACAAAGTATAGTGCTGTTGCCTTTTGGAGCCATTTTTCTTACTGCTAAGTGTTCTAATATTCTTTGTTTTACTTTTTTTAAACCATAGTGGTCTTGCTCTAATATTTTTTCTGCTCTGTTGAAATCAAATTTTGATTTTGATTTTTCTTTCCAAGGCAATGAAAGCACTGTTTCAATGTAAGTTCTAGAAACATTGTATTCTGGAGAAGAAATTGGAATTTTAGTCATACGTTCAATTTCTTTTTCGATGGTTTGTTTGACTTCTTCAGGAGGATTTTTTTGTTCTAATTTTTGACGAAAATTTTCAGCATCTGCACCAACACCATCTTTATCTCCTAATTCTTTTTGCAATATTTTCATTTCTTCTCTTAAAAAGTAATCTTTTTGAGCTTTGTCCATTTTTTTGCGAACGTCTTTTTCAATTTGTTTTTTGATTTTTAGCACTTCAATTTCGTGATTTATAATTTGTATTACCATATGAAGTCTTTGTGTTGGAGTAACTAATTCTAATAAAGACTGTTTTCTTTCTTCGCTTGCTTCTAATACTCCTGCAATAATATCTGCTAATTTTCCAGGATGTTTTGCAGAAGCCGCTTCTGTAGCAGCAAAAAGCATTTCAGCAGAATTTCTATTTCTAATAATTGTAGTATATTCTCCAAAACAGTCTATTGCAATACGCATAAGTGCATCTTCTTCAGAGGAAATTTCTCCTTCGAAATCTTGTTCAATTTCTATAACATCACCATATTCACATTCTTCATATTGCAAACATTGTATTAATTTTGCTCTTTTTTCTCCTTCTACAATAACGTGATTTAAATTTCCAGGTAATTTTAATACTTGTTTTATTTTTGCAATAGTACCTATGTCACATAAATCTTGTCTTTGAGGATCTTGTACAGAAGCATCTTTTTGAGATACTAAAAATACAGGAAGTTTGTGTTCTGTGGCATAGTCTAAAGCCTCCAGAGATTTTTCACGACCTATAGGTAAACTTGTAGTCATATCTGGAAATACGGTTAAACCCCTTAATGGAATTAAAGGTAGTTTTATTGTAATTTTTTCTTCCATATGTTTTTGCTCCTTTTGTAATATAAGTTTTTACTTCAATTTTATAATAGATTATAACGAAAAACGCTCTTATGGTCAATTTTATTCTCATATTGTTATATTTGTGTAATAGGATAACTTTTATAAAGAATATAATAATAAAAAATAATTTTATCTTTACCAATAGAATAAAGTATGATACAATATTGCGAATAAATAGTAAATGATATTTACTATGCACTTCCTACAAAGTGCTTTACAAACAAAAGGAGGAAAGAAATACACAAGCGCCAGAACTGATGTAGGGGTAGTTGACGAGGAAGAAGGGTATCGAAAATATTCGGCGGATACTTCTCGCCCATTTGTACAGGGACGCAGGTTTTCTACAAAAATAAAAGGGAAACTTTTTATACAAAAAGAAAACAACGTACAAATAAAAAAACTGGAGGTAAAAAAATATGTGTGGTATTGTAGGATATATTGGAACAGAACAGGCAGCACCAGTGCTTTTGCAAGGGCTTGAAAAACTAGAGTACAGAGGATATGACTCCGCAGGCATTGCGGTATATCAAGACAATATTTTTACAATTAAAACAAAAGGAAGACTGTCTGATTTAAGAGAAAAAATACAAAAAACAGGCAACACTGTGAAGGGTAGTGTAGGTATCGGTCATACAAGATGGGCCACACACGGTGCACCAAGTGATGTAAACAGCCACCCTCACAGCAGTGAAAATGGCAGAATTTCAGTAGTACACAATGGCATTATTGAAAACTATATGGAATTAAAAACATTTTTGCAACAAGAAGGTAGAACATTTGTATCTGAAACAGATACAGAAATTGTAGCACAATTGTTTGACTATTATTATAATGGTGATTTAGTAGCTACTATGATAAAAGTCATTGAAAAAATTAGAGGTGCTTATGCTTTGGGAGTGCTTTGCAGTGAGCACCCTGATGAAATTGTTGCAGTTAGAAAAGATAGTCCATTGCTTGTAGGATTGGGAAAAAATGAAAATTATATTGCTTCTGATATTCCAGCACTTTTAGAATATACAAGACAATATTATTTACTGGAAGATAACGAAATTGTATTGCTGAAAAAAGATAGTGTACAAATATTTGATTTGAATAAAAAAGAAATCAAAAAAGAAATATTCCGTGTAACTTGGGACGTTTCTGCGGCAGAAAAAGATGGCTATGACTATTTTATGATGAAAGAAATTATGGAACAGCCAGAAGGATTAAGAAAAACAATATTGCCAAGAATAAAAGAGAATACAATACAGTTAGACCAAATTGCATTGACAGCAGAGCAAGTAAAAAATATCAATAGAATACACATTGTAGCTTGTGGCAGTGCTTGGCACGCTTCTATTGTAGGTAAATATGTCATAGAAAGATTGTCAAGAATACCTGTGGAAGTAGATTTAGCTTCTGAATTTAGATATCGCCAGCCTATACTTCAAAAAAATGACTTGTGTATTATAGTAAGTCAGTCTGGAGAAACAGCAGATACACTTGCAGCATTGAGAGAAGCAAAAAAACAAGGTATTAGAGTGCTTTCTATAGTAAATGTGGTAGGAAGTTCTATTGCAAGAGAAAGTGATGATGTGATATATACTTGGGCAGGGCCAGAAATTGCTGTTGCTACTACAAAAGGATATAGTACACAGTTGTCAGTAATGTATTTGTTTGCATTGTATTTTGGAGTAGCAAAACAAAATATTACACAAAATGATATGATAGAGTATATTGAAAAATTAAGAAAAGTGCCAGATGATGTGGAACAGCTTTTAAAAGTAGAACAAAGAATGAAAGAATTGGCAAAACAGTATGCCCATTCAAAAGATGTTTTTGTAATAGGTAGAGGAATTGACTATGCAGCAGCATTAGAAGGTTCTTTAAAATTAAAAGAAATTTCTTATATTCATAGTGAAGCTTATGCCGCAGGAGAGTTAAAGCACGGTACAATATCATTAGTAGAAGATGGTACACTTGTAATTGCCATTGCAACACAAGAAACATTGTTTGAAAAACTCATTAGTAATATTAAAGAAGTAAAAGCAAGAGGTGCAAATGTAATTGCCATTGCAACAGAAGGTAGCACAAGTATAGAAAAAGTAGCAGATGAAGTATTTTATATACCAAAAACAAATGAAATGTTCACTGCTTCTGCTACAGTAGTGCCTTTACAGTTGTTGGCTTATTATATTGCAGTAGAAAGAGGCTGTGATGTGGATAAACCAAGAAATTTGGCAAAATCTGTTACAGTAGAATAAAAAAATAAAAAACAAGGCTGTCGATTTCGACAGCCTTATTATAAATAAATGATATTATTTTTTTATAAGTTCTAATGCTTGTTTTCCTGTCATATGTTCAATTGTCATTTCTACCATACCAAGTGCAGGAAATTCTTTTTCGATTGCTTCAGAACGTTTTTGTTCTGTTTGGTCTGGCGTAAATTTTACTGTTAATTTTTCTATAGCATTTCTTTTTTCTGCATCATCTTCTATAATGCGAGCTGTTCCAAAAGCAATAACACTTTTGAAATAAGTTGTAAATTTTTCTGTAATAATATCATCTTGAGCAACGACACAAAAAGAAACTTTGTTATGTTTTTTGATAGCATCTATTTTGTGACCTGCTTTTGCACCATGAAAATAGATTTTGTTATCTTCATAGAAGTAATTAATAGGTACAGCATAAGGGTAATCATCATCTCCTAATACTGCAAGTGTGCCAGTAGTACCATTTTGTAATATAGCAATACTTTCTTCTTGAGATAATATTTGATTTTTGCGACGCATTTGTCTAAACATTTTATTGCCTCCTTAGTAAAAATAAATCATTTGTGATAATATATTTATTGTGCTTCAAAAAAACGCCAAGGTTTTAAGGCATATTCTTGAGCATAATCAATATTGATGCGAGCACTGACACAAATATGAGAGGGAGTGTCATTTTCCTTTTCAAATAAAAAGAAATCATTTTGAAGTAAACTCATTTTATTCTGATTTTTGGTAATAGCAAGTGCTTTTGCCAATTTTCCGGGACCATTAGAGAAATTCTTTTTTTGATAAGAAGTCAGTTCTGTATAAGGCTTTGCGTATCTGTTTTGAGAAAGTGCTTCTAATGGAGAAATAGGTTGGCAAGCTCTTAATAATACAGCACAAGGTGTGTCTTGTTGTTCTGTTACTATATTCATACAATAATACATACCATAAATTAAAAATACATAAGCGTGACCAGCAGACAAATAAAGTGCTTCTGTGCGACTGGTACGACGATTTCCGTAAGCGTGACACGCTTTGTCTAATACGCCAGTGTAGGCTTCTGTTTCTGTAATACGACATATTAGCTGTTGTCCATTTACAGTATGACAAATATATTTTCCTATTAAATCCCTTGCAACTGTTACAGTATCTCTGTTGTAAAAATCTTCTGTTAATTTTTTCAGAAAAATTCTCTCCTTATTATTTTTAATTAAATATGATAATCAACACTTTTTTTCACCAATCTGTTTCCGCTTTGTACTAAATTTTTTTCAATATCTTCTCTTGTAATATTATCTAATATTTTAGTATCAAATGGTTGACCAGCTTCCCAATTTGGGTCAGCTGCTTTTACAGCATGATAAAGTGCAGAACGATAATTGCCTTCATACTGCTGTAATGTCCAGGTTCCTTTTGCACGATCTTCTTTTTTTACACTAAGTTGATATTGTCTGAATACTTCAGACCTTTTTGTAGTATTGCCATTGGAGATACCATTTTCTTTTATAAATTCTCTTTTGACATTGTCAAACATCATTTGACGTGCATCTTCAGAAACAGGGATAATTTGTTGCCATGTAGAGCGATCTGTAGAGCCGTCCATTCCGTGATACATTCCAGGTACGACAATGCCACCTGCGGTAAAATCTCCGTCTGAATTGTAATTTCTCATTACATTTTGCATATAAGCCTTTTCTCCGCCAAGCAATTCATACATCATTTTTTGTTCTGATGACATTGCAACTACTTCTTGACGATGAAGTTCAAGAAAATCTTTTGCTGCTGCTTGGTATTGTTTGCTATTTTTTATTTGTCCGAAAAAATTTCCTGTAATGCTTAGTGACATAACAGATACCTCCTTACTCTTTTGCTGCTGCTTGGTATTGTTTGCTATTTTTTATTTGTCCGAAAAAATTTCCTGTAATGCTTAGTGACATAACAGATACCTCCTTACATAATATAGTAAATTTATATACATTATATCATAATAGCATTGACAATAAAATAGCGAAAGTATAAAATAAAACGCAAAATATTTTCATTTTCTATGGAGGAAACTATGAAAAAGTGCAGTATACTATTGCTTTGTATTTTGATAATGTTTTCAGGGTGCAGCAATCAAAAACAACAACCACAGCAACAAACAATTACAGTAGTGGCTTCATTTTATCCTGTTTATATTTTGGCAAAAAATATAACAGATGGCGTAAAGGGAGTAACATTAGAAAATATGGCACAACCTCAGACAGGTTGTTTGCACGATTATCAACTCACAACAAAAGATAGAAAAGCATTAGAAAAGGCGGATTTGTTGCTTGTAAATGGTGCAGGAATGGAGGCATTTTTAGAAGGTGTAAAACAACAGTACAAACAATTACCTGTTGTAGATACTTCTGTAGGAGTGGAATTGCTTGATACACAACACCATCATCACCATCACCACGATGAAGAAGAACATAGTGAGAAAGAAGAATTATATAATGGACATATATGGTTGTATAGTGAAAATGCTTTAAAACAAGCAGAAAACATTTGTAGTGCTTTGTGTCAAAAAGATAGTAAAAATAAACAGCAATATATAAAAAATTTGGAATTATTTCAACAAGATATAAAAAATTTCCAAACACAGCAAAAATCACAACAAACACAACAAAAGGTGATATCATTTCACGAAGCATTTGATTATGCAGCAGAGGAATATGGATTTACTATTTGTGCAGAGGTATTAGTAGAGGAGGAAAAAACGCCTTCTGCAAAAGAATTAACACAAGTGATAGATTTGGCAAAACAACAGCATATTACAATATTTTTTGCAGCAGAAGATGAAGGAAAAAAATATGCAGAAATCATTGCAAAAGAAACAGGTGGGAAAGTGTATCTGTTAAATCCCATTACAACAGGAGAATTACAAAAAGATGCCTATTTAAAAGCAATGGAACAAAATAGAAATATCATACAGGAGGCTATAGGTTTATGAGTGTTCATAATAGTTGTGGTTTGTGTCGTGTAGAAATTGAGAATGTTTCTGTCATAAGCGGACAAGATGTGTTGTTAGATAATGTAAATTTAGAGTTTCATTGTGGACAGCTTACAGCATTGATAGGAAGAAATGGTGCAGGCAAAACGACATTATTAAAGGCAATATTGGGAGAAAGAAACTATACAGGCAAAATTTATTATGAAAAACATAGTGGAGAAGAAATGAAAAATCCCATAATAGGATATGTTCCTCAGCAGTTAGTGTTTGATAAAAGTATGCCAGTAAGTGTAGCAGATTTTATGATGGCAACCACTACAAAAAGACCAGTGTGGTCTGGATATAAAAAACAACAAAAACAAAATTTAATGAAAAAATTGCAGGAAATGGATTGTGCTGATGTTTTAAACAAAAAATTAGGGTCACTTTCTGGAGGAGAATTACAAAGGGTGCTTTTAACAATGACAATAGACCCTATGCCAGATTTGTTGATATTAGATGAACCTGTTTCAGGAGTAGATGCCACAGGATTGGATTTGTTTTATAAAAAAGTAACGTATTTGAGAAATACCTATCATATTGCAGTGTTGTTGGTTTCTCACGATTTGGCATTGATAAGACGATATGCAGATAAAGTAGTTCTTTTAGATAAAACAGTAGCAGAACAAGGAGATGCAGAAGATGTTTTTCAGACAAAAACATTTCAGCAAACATTTGGCTATTTTGCAGGGGAGGAAAAAATATGGAATTGATATATGCAATATTAGAGAAACTCCCCTTTGCATTTTTGCAGTATGATTTTATGAAAAACGCATTTTTAGCAGTAATTTTTTTAGCACCACTTTTTGCATTGCTTGGCACTATGGCAGTAAATAATAATATGGCATTTTTTTCTGATGCACTGGGACATAGTGCTTTAACAGGAATAGCAATAGGAATGGTGTTAGGATTAAAACAACCCTTGTTGTGTATGATTGCATTTGGAATATTGCTTAGTATTGCTATTACAAAAGTAAAAGGAGCAGATATGCTTTCCTCAGATAGTATTATTAGTGTGTTTTCTTCTGCTGCTATGGCATTAGGTGTTGTGCTATTGTCACAAGAAGGCGGTTTTGCAAAATATTCTTATTATTTAATAGGAGATATATTGACTATTACACAAAATGATTTGATTTTGATAATAGTGACACTGATTGTTTGTTATATTGTGTGGATATTATTATATAATGATTTGCTTCTTGTAAGTATCAATCGCTCTTTTGCAGTAAGTAGAGGAGTAAATGTAACATTTACAGAAAATGTATTTGTGATATTGGTAGCAGTAACTGTTATGATTTCAATAAGATGGATAGGAATATTAACAATCAATTCTCTTTTGATATTGCCAGCAGCAGCAGCAAGAAATATTTCTGTAAATGTAAAACAGTATCACTGTATCACTACAATAATAGGTTGTATTTCTGCCATAGTAGGATTGGTGCTTTCTTATGAATGGGGGACATCGGCAGGAGCATCTGTTGTGTTAGTAGCAGCGGTAATATTTTTTGTAACACTTTTTTTTAGAAAAAAATAATAAAGAAAGTGTTTATAAACTAGTATTTTATAAAATTTTGTATTATAATGAAAGTGGTTTTATGCTAAAAAAATAGATGTAAATATAGGAGGGAAATATTATGCAACATATCACATATGATACAAAGGGTATTTGTGCTGTAAAAATTGATTTTGATATAGAGGAAGGAAAGGTATATAATTTAAAATTTCATAATGGTTGTGATGGCAACCATAAAGGATTGGCGAATTTGGTAGAGGGTATGCCAGCAGAAGAAGTAGCAAAAAGATTAAGAGGTGTTACTTGTGGCCCTAGAACATCAAGCTGTCCTGACCAGTTAGCACAAGCACTAGAACAGTATTTAAAAAAATAAAAAAATGAAGAAGATTTTTTTATGAAGGGAAAAACATATTATAAAAGATTTAGAAAATTAGTATTGTGGGTATTGATTGCTACAATTATTTACTGTTGGAATAGACCACATACTTTTTCTATAGTAGCGGTAATGTATGGTATTTTTTTGATATTTAATAGATATTATTGCTATTTAGAGGAAAAAGAAGCAGAAAAAGAGCGTTTAGGTAGAAGTTTCCAAAAAGATAAATTTTATGAGCAATATATGAAACAAAAACGTTCCTTGATTAGAATGGAAATGATGATATTGGTAATGCTTTTTTTTGTACTGCAATATCATATGAATAAGTAAAAAGGGGCATATTGTTATGTTAAAACAATATGCCTTTTTTATTTGGGAGGTGTAATTAGTTAGTTAAAGCTAACTGCATTGTAAAAAATAATATTAACAACAGTGATAGTCTAATATTTTTTTTAGTGCACAAGAACTGCTGCTATGAGAACGTGCCACTGTAATGTTATTTTTGATTGCCTCTTGTAAAGCACCATGTACCATACTATGAGAAACCGTACTTGTAAAAAGTACCAATAAATCGGGGTTACCAATTTTTGATTTAAAATTACTAGGTAAATGGGTAAATATTTTTGCTTTACATTTATAATTTTTACAGATTTCTTTATATTGGCAAACCATACGGTCGTGTCCGCCTATAATTACAACGCTCATAATATGATAACTCCTTTCCAATGAGAATACGTTATATTAGTTATAACTAACTTTTGTTATCATAATAACACTAATTTACAATTTTGTCAATATAAAAATAGATATGAGAATGTCTAAACAAATATTTTTTTAAGAGGGGAAACTTTTTTCACTTGTGAAAAGTTCCCCCAACGGACAAAGTCCGCTTCTCCTTCAAAAACACGCTTGGAGTAATCAAAAAACAAGACCTTGAGGCTCTGCCTCAAACTCCGCAAGCCTTTGAAAAGGCTTGACCTAAACTTTTATTTTGTTTTCTTTACTAAATAAAAATTATTTTTAAATCTGCTCTTTTTGGACACTCTTATAGATGCTTAACCATAAAGTATAAGCATCTAAAAATTTATCAAAATACTTTATCACCATTTTTTACAGCTTCAGAAGGTTGCAATAATACAACACCTTGTTCTGAAGCTGTTCCAAGAATACGTACTTCACTTTTTACAGAACCAATGTGTATTGGTTGTAAATTTACACAGCATATAATTTGTTTTCCAATTAAATTTTCTGGTTTGTATAATGTGGTAATTTGGGCAGATGATTTTTTGATACCAATTTGTTCGCCAAAGTCGATTGTAACAACATATGCTTTGTTTCTGGATTTTTTGTTGTCTTTTACTTCAATCACTGTTCCAGCTCGCATTTCTACTTTGTCAAAATCTTCAATATTAATCACTATGTTTCCCTCCATAAATTACAATTTGATATTTTTTCCATTTTAGCATAGTGAAATATTGTATTCAATAATGTTAATGATAAAATGAAAAAGTTTTTTAGTAAATAAAAATATAAAGTAAAAGTAGTAATAATGATGGTTTTGTTGCTTATTACGATTGAATATGATATGATAATATTCATATAAATAATATTTTTTTTGAAAAAAAGTGTGGTGTAAAAATAATGAAATTACAAGAGTCAGGAGAGAATTATTTAGAAGCAATATTGATATTGGAAAAAAGGAATGGTATTGCACGTTCTGTTGATGTAGCGAATGAATTAGGATTTTCAAAACCTAGTGTAAGTAGAGCAATGTCTTTGCTAAAAGAAGCAGGATATGTAAAAGTTGGACAAATCAATCAGCTTCTTTTAACAGAAACGGGAAAAGAAGTAGCAGAAAAAGTATATCAGAAACATTGTGTGTTAAAAGAATTTTTAATGCAGATAGGTGTAGAAGAAGAAGTAGCAGCAAAAGATGCTTGTCGTATGGAACACGTAATTAGTGAGCAAACGCTGGAATGTATATTAAAACATATGGATAAAAAATAATATTGTCCATACCTGCAAATGTTTAAAAAATGTAGGTATGGACTTTTATTTTTTAGCCTGTCAATAAACTTCTTTTAAAGTAGATAGCTTTTTTTAAAAAATAGGGCAATGTCCTACAGTATTCTACGCTTGTAAGCGTGTTTTTAAAATTATAAAAAGGAATTTTGTTCTGAGAGTATTTCCATTGTCATCAATGCACCTAGACAATAACCTCTGATGAAATTGTTTTGTGTATCGTAATAATTTTCATCAGAAATAACATTTAATAAATTTTGAAATATTTCTTTTTCTTCTTCATTTAATTTTTGTAATAATTGGTTGTAAAGTTGTAAATTTTTTTCTATTAGTTTTTGATGCTCAGGAGTTCTTTTTTGAACAATTTCTGTTACATAGAGTTCGCCGTCTGCAAATGCTTGTAAAATTTTTCCCATAAATATCGTCCTTTCTGCTTTTGAATTTTAGCTTTGTGGGAGTGTCTAAAATTAAGTAAATTTAAAATAATTTTTATTGCTGTTTGTAATTCAGAAAACGGAGTTTTCTGCAAAAGTTTTTGGTCAAGCTTTTTTCAAAAAGCTTGTAGGTTTGGGCAAAGCCCAAGGTTTTTCCGCTCCAAGCGTGTTTTTGAAAGGGAGGAGCGAAGCGATGGGGAAACTTTTCACAAGTGAAAAAAGTTCCCCTTTTAAAATAAAAAATACTTGTTTAGACACTTTCTGTTCCATAACCTACTTGCAAGACTACTCTATACAGTGTATAATATTTGTATAACTTGTCTTGTGGTGGACAGTTATGGAAAGTGACGCAAATAATATTGTCGGTATTGCGTCACTTTTTTTATTTTCACGTAAAAAATTTTTAACCTCCTTTTTGTTATTTAAATTACAATTTTGTAATTTATAAAACAATTTTACAATAATAAATACAATAAATCAATACCTAATTTTATATTTTAAAGTGTAAAATTACACATATATTTGATTTTTTACACAAAAAAGTGTATTATTGTTAAAAAAGAAAGAGGTACAAAATATGGGAATGTCCTTGAAAATACGAACAATTTTATTAGAAAGAAATATGTCTATAAAAGAATTAAGTGATAAATTAGGTTATAATGGTACAAATTTTTATACTAAATTAAGAAAAGATAATTTGACTGAAAAAGAATTACACAGAATTGCTGATATTTTGGATTGTGATTATGATGGAATTTTTACTTTTAGAGATACAGGAAAACAAATTTAATAGAATTTTTTAGAAGGGGAAACTTTTTTCACTTGTGAAAAGTTTCCCCGTGTCCGTCGGACACTCCCCTTCAAAAACACGCTTATAGCAGGAAAGACCTTGAGGGCTCTGCCCTCAATACACCCGCAAGCCCTTTAAAAAGGGCTTGACCCTAAACTTTTATTTTTTTACACAATAAAGTTACAAATTAAAAAATATTTTGGAACAGTATTGACAACAAAAAGGACTTATGATATTCTTATGAACAGAAAGACGTAAGTCTTTTTTTTATGCAGAAATTTGACTAATGGAGGTGGAAGTCTTGAGAACAAGGATTACCTTAGCTTGCACAGAATGCAAACAAAGAAACTACAGCACAACAAAGGACAAAAAAACAATGCCTGACAGAATGGAACTGAAAAAGTATTGTAAGTTCTGTAAATCCCATACATTACACAAAGAAACAAAGTAATGAGGGAAAATTACTTGTTTTTAAGGAAGTGAACAGTATGGCAGAAAACAACACCACAAACCCAAGCGGAAAAGACGAATTAAAAAAGCAAAAAAAACAGCCAAATAAAAACAGTAAGCCTACATTTTCTGAAACAGTAGCAGATTATAAAGCAGAGTTTAAAAAAATTGTGTGGCCTACAAGACAAGAATTGGCAAAAAAAACAGTGACAGTAATTCTTACTTCTTTATTAGTCGGAGTTATTGTTTCCTGTATGGATATGGTGTATTCAGCAGGATATGATTGTATACTGAATTTGTTAGGATAATAAAATCAAGTAGAAAAAGGAATGGTATGGTATTATGTCTGATGAAACAATAAGACCAGAGGAAGTAAAAGCATCAAATGAAATGAGATGGTATGTTGTGCATACTTATTCTGGATATGAAAATAAAGTAAAAGCCAACATTGAAAAAATCATTGAAAATAGAGGTATGCAAGACCAAATATTAGAGGTAAGTGTGCCTTTGCAAGATGTTGTAGAAATTAAAAATGGTCAAAAAAAGACAGTGCAGAGAAAAGTATTTCCCGGCTATGTGTTATTAAAAATGATTATGAATGATGATACATGGTATGTTGTAAGAAATACAAGAGGAGTAACAAGTTTTGTCGGCCCTGGTTCAAAGCCTGTTCCATTGACAGATGAAGAAGTGTTTGCTATGGGCATAGGTAGCTCTATGGAAAATATAGATGTAGAGCTTGGAGATGCTGTAAAAGTCATAGCAGGGCCTTTTGCAAATTCTGTTGGCATCATAAAAGAGATTAATACCAATAAAAGAACAGTTGTTGTAAAACTGTCTATATTTGGCAGAGAAACACCTGTTGAACTTGATTTTGGACAAATTGAAAAAGTATAATATTCGTTTCTGCACAGGCAAATAAAAAAGGGCTTGTGCGTGGGAGGGAAAAAATCCCCGTTAATTACCACATATATAGGAGGTGCCGAAATGGCAAAAAAAGTTACAGGTTATATCAAATTACAAATTCCAGCAGCGAAAGCAACACCAGCTCCACCTGTTGGTCCTGCATTAGGTCAGCACGGTGTAAATATTATGGGCTTCTGTAAAGAATTTAATGAGAAAACAGCTTCTCAGGCAGGGCTTATTATTCCTGTTGTTATCACAGTATATCAAGACAGAAGTTTCACTTTTATTACAAAAACTCCACCAGCAGCAGTATTATTGAAAAAAGCTTGCGGTATTGAGTCTGGCTCTGGTGTGCCAAACAAAACAAAAGTTGCAAAAATTTCAAAAGCAGAAGTAATGAAAATTGCAGAAACAAAAATGCCAGATTTGAATGCTGCATCTATTGAAGCTGCATACAGTATGATTTGCGGTACAGCAAGAAGTATGGGTATTACAGTAGAAGAATAATAAATAGTAATAAGAGCAAAAAATAATGCTCAAATAGTGGGAGGGAATTCTCCCGATATTACCACATAAGGAGGTCACGAGAGTGAAAAGAGGAAAAAAATATATTGAAAAAGCAAAGTTAGTAGATAAAACAATGCTTTATGATACAGCAGAAGCCATTGATTTGGTACAAAAAACAGCATCTGCAAAATTTGATGAAACTGTAGAAGCACATATTCGTTTGGGTGTTGACAGCAGACACGCTGACCAACAAGTACGTGGTGCCGTTGTTCTTCCACACGGTACAGGTAAAACAGTTCGTGTATTAGTATTTGCAAAAGGTGATAAAGCAGATGAAGCTTTAGCAGCTGGAGCAGACTTTGTAGGAGCAGAGGACTTAATTCCAAAAATACAAAATGATAACTGGTTTGGATTTGATGTTGCAGTTGCAACGCCTGATATGATGGGTGTTGTAGGTCGTTTAGGACGTGTGTTAGGCCCTAAAGGCTTGATGCCTAATCCAAAAGCTGGTACTGTTACAATGGACGTAACAAAAGCTGTAAAAGACATTAAAGCAGGTAAAATTGAGTATCGTTTGGATAAAACAAATATTGTTCATGTTCCTGTAGGTAAGGTATCTTTTGGTTCTGAAAAATTAAGTGAGAACTTCCAAACTCTTATGAGTGCATTGATAAAAGCAAAACCAGCAGCAGCAAAAGGTCAGTATATGAAGAGTGTTGTTATTTCAACAACAATGGGACCTGGTGTAAAAATTAACCCTGCTAAAATAACAGAATAATAAAATAGAAAATAGTTTTTCTATTGAACATCAAAAAAAGGCTTATATGTAAACTTATAAGCCTTTTTACTAGATAACTTTAAAAAAACTCCCTTTCACATTATACGAAAGGGAGTTTTTATTAACGTTCAAATACCACAACATAACAGTCTAAAACCTGTTCACAGGGTATAGCAGCAGCATTTTGTACAGAAAATTTTTGTTTTTGGTACTGAATTTTAGGTTCTGTAGAAAATGCAGGCAATGTTTTGTCAGTGCTGATGCCGTTAGCATCGGCTTCAGAAAAATTCCACGCAAATTCACAATTACAAAATTCTTTATTTGCAATAATTCTTTCAGGTAAAAGTAATTGTTAAGAATGGAGCAATAAATGTTATTGTATTTCCTTTTTTGGTAAGAAATATTAAAAACTGTACTATCCTAATGTGCTATATTTAGCCAACCGCGTTTTCCATAACCTCCTACAGCTGTGTTTAATTCCATATATGTTGTGTTGTCTGCCCTAATTTCTGCGTTAATTCGTAAAACAGGCCTGAGAGAATGAAAGTCATTGGGTAAAAGTGCACGAAGCCTGTCCTGCCCCACTTCATACGCCATAACAAATTGTTCGACTTTTATTGTTATCCCTCTCTTTTTACTTGATATTGATATTGCTTTCCATTTTGTTCTTTATGTTTTTTTATAATTTTATAGACACCTACTGTTAATAATGGAACAACATATATAATTAAAAATGCGTAAGCAAGACCATTGTAAACAGTAGCAATTAAATCAATAATACCAATTCTGGAAAGTATCATAGCACCAATAAGTATTACTAATGTGAGTATAGCTTGCTGAGGGCGTGTCATTTCATTTTTGTGCAATTCTCCTAAACCATTATTCACACGTTCAATACAAGCATGAATAATACCTGTAGATGTTTCAATGAGTGTCCAACCCATAACAATACCAAATATACCAATTACAACAGGACCAGCAACACCTTGCATCATAGATAACCAAGGCACAGAAGCAGCTAATACATCTTCATTAGGGTAGAAACACATTACGGCAAAGTAAGTTAAAAACCAAGGAATTGTCATTAAAATACCACCTATAATACCGCTGATAATGGACTCGCTTGTTTTGGTCTGTCTTTTTATGGTAAAGAAAGAAGAAGGTACTACAACTAAATTGTAAGCACAATATAATACACCACTCCATAATATAGCAGGAGCTGTTGCATTAGGTACAAAGCTTGTATCACCTGTAGCAAAAACTTGTGACATATTTTGGTGATTGTTGCTGATAACAATAATTGCAAAAATAATGTATCCTATATAAAGTGCAATAGTACCATAAGTTTCAAAACGTTCAATTAAGCGTGCTCCAAAGAAATTCAGTACACCTACAACAATTGTGATAGCAGCAACACCTACCCAGTAATTTAAGCCAAGTGTTTGCTCTACAATAGAACCTGTTGCAGAAGCCATAACAGCAATAATAACAATCATAAATAAAAAATAGACTATATCGAAAACAATCCAAAGAGGTCCACCAATTTCTTTAATAAAAGATTTGTAGTCATAAACTTTGTATAAACGAATGAGTTCGAATGAAAGTGCTGCAATAATAGCAAATCCTAAAAAAGTGCCAACACCAGCTAACCAGCCCATAGCACCGAATTTTGCACCATATTCTACAATTTCACGTCCAGTAGCATAACCGCCACCAATTAAAACAGATTGCAGAACGATACCAGGTAATATCAATTTACCAAAAGCACCGTCAAAAAAATTTTTTTTGTTTTCCATAATCATTCCTCGCTTTCATTTGTAAAGAAAACAATAATATAGCAATATCCATTTTGAAATAATATAGAAAAAATAACAATATTCTCTCAAAATGATATGAAATATTACTTTATTTTATATCATTTGTCAATAGTATAACTTCTAAAATTTTAGTAATAGAATAATAGAAATATTGTCAAAAATACTAGTTTTTTGATTATTTTTGATAGAAAAGGTATTTCTGTTGTTTGATATTAAGCTGTATTATGAATAAAAAAATGCAGTCATTTCAATATTTCATAGTGTTTTATACAAAATATTGTATAATTGTATGTAATTTTGTTAAAAATAGAATATTTTTTGTTAAAATTGTATGAATATTCACTATAATATTGTGAATATTCATTTTTGACGATAATGATATATAAAAAATAATAAAAAAGAAATACAGAAAAATATTGACATTTGATATAGGACGTGATATAGTGTAACAGTTGAAAAAAATATTGCCGTAGACAGCAGGTGCAAAAGCGGAAATCCTGCCGAGGAAAATTGTTTAAATCATTCTCTCTTTGTCTGCGTCAAAGAGATTTTTTTTATGTTTTTTATTTATAAAAAAAGATTTCTTTTCTATATGATTTAAGGAGGTGTAAAGAAATGGCAAAAGTAGAACAAAAAAAGGTTATCGTTGATGAAATCAAACAAAAACTGGAAAAAGCGTCTTCTGTTGTAGTAGTAAATGCAAGAGGTTTGACAGTAGAACAAGATACTATATTAAGAAAAAGTTTGAGAGAAGCTGGCGTTGACTATAAAGTATACAAAAATACAATGGTACGTTTTGCAATTAAAGATACACAGTTTGAAGGTTTAGAGCCATATTTGGAAGGACCAAGTACATTTGCATTTAGCTATGAAGATGCAACAGCAGCAGCAAGCATATTAAGCAAAACAGCTAAAGAGGTAAAAGTATTAGAATTTAAAGCTGGTGTAGTAGAAGGTATCACATATGATGCAGAAGGTATGAAAGCGATTGCTGAAATTCCTTCCAGAGAAGTATTGCTTTCCAAACTTTTGGGCAGCTTCAAATCTCCAGTTTCTTCCTTTGCACGTGTTATCAAACAGATTGCAGAAAAAAATGGAGAACAAGCAGCAGAATAATAGAAAAATCATTTGAAAATATCGTATAAAAAATTATGGAGGTGCTTTAAAATGGCAAAATTATCAATTGAAGAAATCATTGCAGCAGTAGAAGAATTGACTGTATTAGAACTGAATGACTTAGTAAAAGCAGCAGAAGAAAAATTTGGTGTGTCCGCAACAGCAGGTGTAGCAGTAGTAGCAGGTCCAGCAGGTGGCGGTGCAGCAGCAGAAGAAAAAACAGAATTTGATGTAGAATTGACAGAAGTTGGTTCTGAAAAAATCAAAGTAATCAAAGCTGTTAGAGAAGTAACAGGACTTGGATTAAAAGAAGCAAAAGAAGTAGTTGACAATGCTCCTAAGGTATTGAAAGAACAAGTTTCTAAAGAAGAAGCTGAAGAAATCAAAACAAAACTTTCTGAAGTTGGTGCAACAGTAACATTAAAATAATGTATGAAAAAATAAAACGGTATGCTGTATAGCATACCGTTTTTTAGTATGGTGAAAGGGGAAATTGCTGTGAAATGGAAAAAAGAACTGATTGTATTAATAAATGTGTTGTTGTGTAGTTTTGCAGTATTGACAGGCTGTGAAGATATTGCAATAGAAGATACAGCAATAAATGATATAATAATAGAAGATATAGAAAATGAATATGATGATATAGAAACAGTAGAAGTAGCGAGTGTAGTAGATGGGGATACGATAAAAGTGTATTTAGAAGGAGAAAGATATACTATTCGAATGATAGGAATTGATACCCCTGAAAGTGTGCACCCTGATGAAAGTAAAAATACAATATATGGACAAAAAGCAAGTGATTATGCGAAACAAACGATTAAAAAAGGACAAACAGTATATTTGAGTAAAGATGTTTCAGATAGAGATAAATATGATAGATTGTTGAGATATGTGTGGTTGGAGAAACCTGTTGATGTCAATGACGAAAATGAAATTAGACAAAAAATGTATAATGCTAAAGTAGTATTAGATGGTTATGCAAATGTATATGAATATGCACCAAATAATACATTATATGATTTGTTTTTGTCATTTGAGGCAGAAGCAGCAGAAAACAATAGAGGACTTTGGGCAGAAAATGGTCTTAATAATGAAAATATAGAAAGAACAGAAGCACAAAAGCAATCAGAAGAAGACATTTTTATAGGAAATAAAAACAGCAAAAAGCTGCATAGTTCTTATTGTACTGATTTGCCACAAGAAAAAAATAGAATTTATTTTGATAGTAAAGAGGAAGCACTAGAACAAGGTTATGAAATAGATAGTAAATGTATTTATTAAGTAATAATGTAGAAATAGTATAAAAAGGATAAAATAATGATTTATATAAAGAAAATACTTTAATAAGAATTTAAAAAAATGAAAAAAATATCAACAAAGAAAAAATATAGTTATTCTTTTATAAAGTAGAGTTTTTGTGAAAGTATACAATAATTTTACTAATATTTTGTATAGAAAGTATAATTTCTGTTGTTTTGAAAAAAAGTCATAAAAAAAGAAGGAATTTTCTATTTTTTATAGAATATTTAAAACTATAATGAAAATACTATAAAAAAGTCGATAACGCAACGAGTATATAAAATAAACCATATTAAGGGGGAGATTGCGATGATACAAATTTTGATAGGTGAAAAAGGAGAAGGTAAAACAAAACGTTTAATTGATATGTCAAATGAAGCAGGAAAATTGTCTGATGGACATATTGTATTTATTGATGATGATAATAGACATATGTATGATTTGCATTACAATATTCGTTTTGTAGATACTACAGGATTTAAAATGGAAGACCAGAGAATATTCTTCGGATTTATATGTGGTATATTATCTCAAGATGGAGATATTGAGAAAATTTATATTGATGGCTTGAATAATATTGTAAAATATATGACAGATGATGATTTATTTGCTTTCATCAATGAATTAGAAAAATTGTCTGAAAAAGCAAATGTTGATTTTGTTATGACAATTAGTCGTGATAAAGAAACAGTACCAGAAGCATTAAAAAGCTATTTAATTTCCTAAAAATATGGAACAATATATTTATAACCGATATGCTGTTTATTTAAAAAAGCATTATGGACAGAAAGTTTATAAATTGCCTGTGCATATTCCTGTTTCGTGTCCAAATCGAAAAAATGGCAGATATGGTTGTACCTATTGCGGTCAAAAGGGCGCCGGATTGGAACAAAAATCCGACGCTTTTTCTGTTGATGGACAACTAAAGCAGAATATGAAATATATTTCAAAAAGGTATAAAGCAGAAAAATTTATAGCTTATTTTCAAAGTTTTACAAATACCTATTTGCATTTAGAGGAATTTCAAAAATATATGGAACAGGCAGTACAGCAAAATATAGTAGAAATTGCTGTTTCGACAAGACCAGATTGTATTAGAGAAGAATATTTAAAAGTATTGAAAAAAATATCTGAAAAAAGTGGTGTAGAAATTACAGTAGAATTAGGATTACAAACGGCAAATTATCATAGTCTTGAAAAAATAAATAGAGGACATACACTAGCAGAATATATAGAAGCCTGTCTTTTGATAAAACAGTATGGATTTCATTTGTGTACCCATATTATATTAAATTTGCCATATGATGAAAATATTGATGTAATAGAAAGTGCAAAATTGGTTTCTGTAATGAAAAATGACTATGTAAAATTACATAGTTTGTATATTGAAAAAGGTACAAAAATGGCAGAAGAATATGCAAAAGGCTTGTTTGAGATTTGTAGTGTAGAAGAATATAAAGAAAGAGTAAAATTGTTTTTAGAATATATTTCACCAGATATATGGATACAGAGATTGTTAGGTAGAGCACCAGAGGAAGATACTCTTTTTTCAAATTGGGGGCAGAGCTGGTGGAAAATACGAGATGAAATAGAACAAGAAATGATAATAGAAAATAGATACCAAAGTAAAAAATTTCATTATTTAGGTGGAAAAGGAGTAAAAGAATTTTTTTAATAAAGAAGGGAAATATTTATGAATGTTGTTTCCATTACCCCTGAATATTTATCACCTCAAGAATTGTATTGTAGTTTAAAAGCTATGGCAATATTAGAAATTATAATGGTGCCACAACAAAAAGCTTATTTACGTGTAATAAAAAAACATACTTCCAAAAAAGCTTATTTTATTGATAATGGTGCTGGTGATACCGTTGATATTTTATTTGATGATAGAGGTATATTGATAAAAGGGTTTGACCATGAAAGCAAATTAAATCAGTTTGGTGCTGATAAATGGAATGAAGATTTTTTTAAAAATATTTATGCAAATATACCTCAGTGTTTTTTTAATATTTATGATAACAAAGAAGAATTATATTATATGACATTCTGTATGTGGTATGATAATAAAGTAAAATGTTGGAAACAAAATGTTTTAGAAAATTTTAAACAATATGATAATGGACAAGATTTTTTGCTTTCTTATATTCATACAAATGCACGACAATGGATAGAATGGGCAAAATATTATTTTAATATGGATATTAATTGTGAAGTGGTAGAAAAAGTATATAGAGGCGAACAAATAATAGCATATGATGTTATTGCATTAAATCCAGAATGTGATGTAAAACAAGTATTACAAGAAATACTTGATTTAGAGTGTTGAGTATTTTTTTAAATACTGGAATTTTGAAGTAAAGTTTGATAAAATAAAGAAAATGAATAATAAAAGCCTTTTTATATTTCCCCAAATAGTAAGGCTTTTAGTAATTTGTTTTAATAGATAAAAACTGTAAATTGAATATTTTAAAGGAGGCGTTACCAATGGGAAATCGTTTTGAAGAAATGTACAAGAAAAAATTAACAAGTGCAGAAGAAGTAGCAAAATATGTAAAATCTGGTAATATTTGTGCTTGTCCTACAGCATTAGGTGAACCATCATCTATTATAAAAGCAGTAGGAGAAAGAGCAAGAAAAGGTGAAATTGAAAATGTATATCATCACGCCATATTGGCAGTAAAACCAGGCTCTGCTTTTTTAGACCCAGAATTAAAAGGCAGATATGATTATGTTTCTTGGTTTACAAGCAGTCCGGGAAGAAAAGGTATACAACAGGGATTGTATGACTATATACCTAATCATTATAGTACAATGCCATTATATTGGCAAGAAGTAATGCCAAGATTAGATGTATTTTATGCTGAAGTTTCTCCTATGGATAAACACGGATATTTTTCTTTTGGAATGTCAGGAGCAGAAATACCAGCTATGCCAGAAAGAGCAAGCATTATACTTTTGGAAGTAAATAAAAAAATGCCTAGAACATTTGGAAATAATTTAATACACATTTCAGAAGTGACAGCAGTGTGTGAAAGTGATAGACCACTTTCAGAATTGCAAAATCCACCATTGTCAGAGAATGATAAAAAAATAGGTGGTATGATAGCAGAATTAGTACCAGATGGAGCAACATTACAGTTAGGTATAGGTGGTATACCTAATGCAGTAGGAATATTATTAAAAGAAAAACAGGATTTAGGTATTCACACAGAAATGTTTACAGATAGTATGGTAGATTTGCTGGAATGTGGAGCAGTTACAAATAAGAAAAAACCAATTAATAAAGGTAAAACGATTGCAACATTGGCATGGGGAACACAAAAAATGTATGATTATGTAGATGATAATCCTTCATTTGAAATGCACCCAGTAAGCTATACAAATGACCCTTATATTATAGGACAGCACGATAATTTTATTTCTGTAAATGCAGCAGTAGAAATTGACTTGTTTGGACAAGTTTGTGCAGAAAGTATAGGTACAAAACATTATAGCGGAAGCGGTGGACAGTTGGATTATGTAAGAGGAGCTAATTTGTCCAGAGGTGGAAAAGGCTTTATTGCAATGCAGTCTACAGCAAAAGATGGAACAATTTCAAAAATCAAACCAACATTGACACCTGGTTCTATTGTAACAACAGGTAAAAATGATGTAGATTATATTGTAACAGAAAATGGCGTAGCAAGATTAAAAGGATTGACAGCAGGAGAAAGAGCAAAACTTTTAATTTCATTGGCTGCACCACAGTTTAGAGAAGAATTGACATTTGAAGCAAAAAAAATGTATTTAATGGTATAATCAATAATGGGAAATCTTCTTTTGATAGGAGGTTTCCCATACTATTTTAAAAGTAAAAAAGGAGATGAACAATAATGCGTGCAAGTTGGGACGAATATTTTATGCAAATTGTGGAAGTAGTGAAAACGAGGTCTACTTGTTTGAGAAGACAAGTGGGAGCAGTAATTGTAAAAGATAATAGAATTATTACTACAGGATATAATGGAGCTCCTTCTCATTTAAAACATTGTACAGAATTGGGAGGCTGTGAAAGGGAAAAAATGGGCATACCATCAGGACAGCGTCACGAACTTTGCAGAGCATTGCACGCAGAGCAAAATGCTATAATACAAGCAGCAAAATTAGGCAATACTACAGAAGGTGCAACATTGTATGTTAATGTACAACCTTGTGTAATTTGTGCTAAAATGCTCATTAATGCAGGCATTGTAAGAGTAGTATATAAAGGGGATTATCCGGACGAAATGTCAAAGGCAATGTTGGAAGAAGCAAATATTGAATTGGTAAAAATGGGAAGCTGAAAACGGCTTCTTTTTTTATGTAAAAAGAATTGACAGTATTATAAAAATTAGTATATTATAAATGAAAAAAATTTGATAGATATACAAATAGAATATTATTTGACACAATGCGAAAAAGAAATTGGAAAGCCTGCGGTTGTAATGAAAAAAGAAGAAAAAATGGAAGCATTAGAATATTTAGATAAAAAAGGAGTATTACAAATTTCAAAAGCAAGTATTAGATTATGTCAGTTTTTTCAAATTTCAAAATTTACATTGTACCACTATTTAGATGAAATTAGAGAAAAACAAAAAGGAGAAACAGAACAATGAAATATTTTGTAATAGATGCTTTTACAGAAAAAGTGTTTCAAGGAAATCCAGCAGGTGTCTGTATATTAGAAAAGCCTTTAAAACAAAAAATAATGCAGAATATTGCAAAAGAAAATAATTTATCTGAAACTGCTTTTGTTTATAAAGAAGGAGAACAGTATTTTTTAAAATGGTTTACACCAAAAGCAGAAATTGATTTGTGTGGTCACGCAACTATGGCTGCTGCTTATGTTGTTATGAATTTCATAGAAAAAACTGCTTCTGTTGTAACATTCCATACAAAAAGTGGTTTGTTGACAGTAGAGAAAAAGGGAAATATGTTTGAGATGGATTTACCTTGTCGTATGCCTGAAAAGATAGATGTAATAGAAAAAGTAACAGATGTTATAGGCATAAAACCAGTAGAAACGTATATTTCAAGAGATTTGATACTATTGTTGGAAAATGAAAAACAAGTAAAATATTTAAAACCAGATTTTGATAAAATGGAAAAGTTAAATATGGGATTGGGTGTTGTAGTAACAGCAAAAGGAGAAAAAGTAGATTTTGTTTCACGTTATTTTACACCAGAGTTAGAAAGTAAAGAAGACCCTGTAACAGGTTCTTCTCATAGTAGTTTAATACCTTTTTGGGCAGAAAGGCTTCAAAAAAATAATATGGTAGCAGAACAGCTTTCTAAAAGGGGAGGAATATTGTACTGTCAAAATGCAGAGGAAAGAGTAAAAGTGAGTGGTAATGCTGTATTATATATGATAGGAGAAATTAATATTGAATAATAATTATAAACAAATTGAATTAAATGGCTTGACAAATTTAGAAATAGTAGCAGGTGGTACGCAAGAATGGTATTGGAGTATGGACATTACGGGAGGAGATTTGTATGAGGCACAACAATTATTTCAAAAAGGGGAAATATTGTGTAATCATTTGTATTTGATACATTATCCAGATGGTAAAGTGTACAATAATAAGGCGTTGACAGCAAAGGGATGTTATTTTGGAAAACCTGTTTATGTTAATGGCTTTGTAATGCTTTTGCAAATAGATTTTATAAAAGAAATAATATTTATTTTTCGTTTTGAAGCAGTGTTAAATAATGTAGTAAAAGTGGCAGAATTACCTCTTTGTATTGTAAAGGATTGTTATAATTTGTGTTTACATATAAGTCCTGTAATGCTAACAAGACAGTCAAGTGATAATTATTTTGAAATAATATGGCCCGAAAAAGTAAAATTTTCTATAGGAAAAAGAGAACATTTTTTATTCAGAGAAGAAGAAAAATTATATTTTAATGTATGGTATGAGCAGCCAAAATATAGAGAGGAAACTGTTGTCCGACTACTTCCAGAAGGGAATATTGTAGAAAGATTTTCGGGAGATATTTTTATTATGCCAAATGGAGAAAAGTGGCATTTAAAATAATGTGGTAATCTATTCTTGTATACAAGAATAGATTTTTTTTAGTTAGAAAATAGTATTTTTATAAATAAAATAAAACAAGTCCTGTTTTTTCAAAATGTAAGGTTAATGTAAGATTGTAATAAGGTTAATGTAATGTTGCAATGATAGTATGATAAATATAGGAGGCTTTCTATAATGAATATGAAATTAAAATAAAATTAGTTTATAGTGGAGGATAGAAAATGAAGAAAAAAATATTAATTGGAATAATAGCAATAATAATGTGTTTTATTTGTTTTAGTATGTGGATACTTTCAGGAATTGGCAATACTTATTATTATGTACAAATTGACAATAGTAAAATAGAACAGATAAATTCAAGTGGCGGAGTAATTGACTTCAATGGAGGAATGAGCTATTCTTATTCTTTGCCTGCTTATAGTGAAAATGGTAATAAAAAGAATATTACATTTGGAACATCAAGAGAATTAAAAGAAGGTGCTTTCATTGAGTTAACAGTAGTACCTATTCGTGGTGTAATTGAGTGGAAAGAAGTGCAATATAATGAAATGCCTATAAATATTCAAAGTTATTATACAGTTTTAGAAAATGATACAGAATGAAATTTGTACAATATAAAATCAGTAAAAGGCACTAGTGATAAGCAATCGTTTTATATGTTACTATTTAGCTTATATTTATATTATGCTAAATGAAAAAAGTAACATTTAAAATAATTGCTTTTATATTGTCTAATCATATTGAATTGTAATGTTATTTAATTGATAAGTTTTTTGAGAAATTTTAGCTTTTTTAGCTTGAATGATGTAATCTTTTATGTTGTCATAGCCAGAAGGAATTTTTTCTTTTACTATTTCTTTTTTACCTAAAAAAGTACAATCTTTTAATTGTAAAACAAGTTCTATGATTATTTTAGGAAGTTCTTCTACATTAATTTTGCCTTCAAATACGATTTCTCCATATGTATCAGAAGACACTAAACTATTTCTATGAGAGTCAAATATAAAACATTCATTACACCAATATAAATAAACACAATTATTTCCATAAAGAGTAAAATAAAATTCTTCTTGTTCTCCGTCTAATATAATATTAGTAGTATTATCAGTGTTATGTATGATACGAAATTGTTTTTGAAATAAGGGATATAATGCTTTTTGGTATATAGCTTCTATTTCATTCATAATTTATTATCTCCTTGATTGTAAAGCATAAATTTGACATCATCAAAATTTTTTAAAGGAAAAGGTGACACAATATGAGAGCCAATATATTTTTCAAAATGAATAATGTCATACCATTTATGAAATTTATAACCGCACTGATTTAATTTTCCAACTATTTCATAACCCATATGTTTATGAAACTGTAAACTGTTTTTGTTAAGATGTTTGTCTGGTTGTTCTGTGTAGGCAACGCAAGCAATGATATTGATAATGTTTTGAGCTTTTAATAATTTTTCTAGTGCTTCATAAAGTTTTTTGCCTATGCCCATTTTCCTAAAATTTTGTGCTATGTAAATAGAGGTTTCTGCTGTCCAAGTGTATGCCGCTCTTTTGCCAAAAGCACCCGCATAAGCATATCCTATTATAGTGTTATCTAGTTCTGCTACAATATAAGGATATTTTTGTAATGTTTGAGTAATTCTGTCTGTAAATTCTTGTAAAGAAGGTATTTCATATTCAAATGTAATAGCAGTATTTTTGATATAAGGGGCATAAATGTCAAGTAATGCTTGTGCATCTTGTGGTGTTGCAGCACGTATTGTAATTTCCATAAAATATCATTCCTCTATGTTTTATATAGTAGAAATATAACATAAAATGAAAAGCAAATCAATCATAAATAGTAGAGCATTGTTGACTATGGGAAAAAAATGTTGCAGTTTGTTTTATCAATGTAGTAATAAAAATAAGCAGTTACTTTAAATAAGCAACTGTTTTTATTATTAAATACTTTCACTATTTACATCAGTTAATAAAAATGTTTTTAAATTTTCATCATAACAAAAAGTAACTTCCAAACCTAAATAATCATCTCTATATCCTAAATCAATACCAATAAAAGCGGTACGAATACTTAAAAAATCAATATATTCAAAATTTATTTCGCTAAGATACCATTCGCCAGTGAGTATACAGCGTCTAGGAAACATATTTTCTTTGTCGTTACATAAATTGTCGCAATTCACATAATATTTAATTTCTCTTTCTACTGTTTCCATAATATTTTTTTTGTTTGCTTCAAATAACGTTTTAAATTTGTTGTTTTTGAATACAATTCTTGTTTGAAGTTGATTTTCAAAAGAACAATATTCGTTATTTCTATTAGGTTTTGTTAAAAAAATGCGTTTAATTTCCATAAAATACCTTCTTGTTATATTGAGTTTTATATGCTATAAAATTATTTTATTGTTTTTCAAAAGTATTTTTTAAAGTGTTAGCTGTTTTTGATTTTTTAAATAGTACAACGGAACAAATAACATCAATACAAAAAATGAATTGTAATATACTATAAAAAATTGCTTGTTTTATTGATAAAATACTATCTGTATAGTTTTGTTTTACAGCAGATACTCCTATTAATCCACTTAAAAATATAGAAGCACAATCTAAAGCTAATAGTATAAAAGAGATTGCAAATGTAAATATAGTAAACATACAAGCAATACCTATTATAAAAAGAAATAAATAAGCTGGTATTTGAATTAGTTTTATTGTCATATTTATTTTTGCTAGTTCGAGTGCATTTTTTTTGTAGGTAATGTTTTTGATACAAAATAAAATAGCATTAATGAATGAGATAAGCCAAAAAATACAAATATAAAAAATACCTATGTAAATATTGTTATGAAAGAGATATTTCATTAGTGTTGTGTGAAACAGACTATATATTAATAATACAATAGAATATGGAAAAAGAATGATAAAGGATACAGATAATAGCTTTTTCATAATTATTACACTTCCTCTATAAAGGTAGGTATTTGTTAAAGATGTTTGTAAAAACTGTAGTATAACAATACTAAAATAAAGAGAAGCATAAAAAAAAGACCTTGACAACAAGACCATGATATGGTAATATATTGGCTATATCGACTAAGTTAACGCTAATATGCTTTCTTTAAAATAGTATAGCATAATAGCAAATAAATTTCAACAAATTTTTATGAAAATTTGTAGGAAATCCATGTTATATTATTATAGAACTTGTCGAAAAGAAGTATAGAGTATGTAAGTGTTGTGCAATTTTACGCAAGGGGGTTTGTGAATATGCAGAAACACCCTAATTTTATAAAATTAGAATCTTCATAGAAAGACTTTTGTGATAACTGCTGTTGAAGGTGGTACAAGCAAAGGTCTAGCTTTGTTTGGTTCTAAATTTTTTGTGTAAAAAATTGATTTTCGCAGCGTAATGAATATTTTCGAGAGGTGACATAGATGGAAAAGAACAGAATTCACGCACTTCCTTTGGGTGACAGTGTAAGAATGAGTTACTCAAGAATCAATGAAGTTCTTGAAATGCCAAATTTAATTGAAGTTCAAAAAGACAGCTATGACTGGTTTTTGAAAGAAGGTTTGAAAGAAGTTTTTGAGGATATTTCTCCTATTATGGATTTCAGCGGCAATTTAGAATTAAAACTAACAGATTTTACTTTAGATTCTGAACCAAAATATTCCATTGAAGAATGTAAAGAAAGAGATGCAACTTATGCAGCAGCACTGAAAGTAAAAGCTAGATTGTATAACAAAGAATTAGACGAAATTAAAGAGCAAGAGATTTTTATGGGAGATTTTCCTTTAATGACAGAAACAGGCACATTTATCATCAATGGTGCAGAGCGTGTTATTGTAAGTCAGCTTGTACGTTCTCCAGGTATTTATTATGCTTCTGATTTTGATAAATTAGGAAAGAAATTGCTTTCTGCCACTGTAATACCAAATAGAGGTGCTTGGTTGGAATATGAAACAGATTCTAATGATGTTTTTTATGTTAGAGTAGACCGTACTAGGAAAGTACCTGTAACTGTGTTGATTAGAGCGTTGGGAATTGGTAGTGATGCAGAAATATTAGAATTGTTTGGAGAAGAACCAAAAATATTGGCTACTATAGAAAAGGACGTTTCAAAATCTTATGAAGAAGGTTTAGTGGAACTTTATAAAAAACTGCGTCCTGGTGAACCTCCCACAGTAGAAAGTTCTGAAACATTGCTTAGAGGAATGTTTTTCGATGCCAAAAGATATGATTTAGCAAAAGTAGGACGTTATAAATTTAATAAAAAACTGGCACTTCGTAACAGGATAAAAGGAGCAAAATTAGCAGAAACTGTTGTAGATACTATGACAGGTGAAGTTGTTGCAGAAGCAGGTATGAAATTGACATTAGAACTTTGTGATGAAATACAAAATACAGGAGTTCCTTTTATTTATATTGAACCAGAAGAGCAGGAAGATAGAAAAATAAAAATATTAACAAATCAGGTAGTAGATATAGATAATTATATAGCAGAGTTTGATTTAACAGGTGCAGAACTGGGCATTAAAGAAAAAGTATACTATCCTGTTTTAATAAAAATATTAGAAAGCTATGATACAACAGAAGAAATCAAAGCAGCAATAAAAGAAAATATACACGAATTATTGCCAAAGCATATTACATTAGAAGATATTATGGCTTCTATAAACTATGTAATGCAGTTAGACTATGGATATGGTAATGTAGATGATATTGACCATTTGGGAAATAGACGTATTCGTTCTGTAGGAGAATTGCTTCAAAATCAATTCCGTATAGGACTTTCCAGAATGGAAAGAGTAGTAAGAGAAAGAATGACAACACAAGATATTGCAGTAGTAACACCTCAGGCACTCATTAATGTACGTCCTGTTACAGCAGCAATAAAAGAATTTTTTGGAAGCTCACAGTTATCACAATTTATGGACCAAAATAATCCTCTTTCTGAATTAACGCATAAACGTCGTTTGTCTGCATTAGGTCCTGGAGGTTTATCAAGAGAAAGAGCAGGATTTGAAGTGCGTGACGTTCACCATTCACATTATGGTAGAATGTGCCCTATTGAAACACCTGAAGGTCCTAATATTGGATTGATAAATTCTTTGGCAACATTTGCAAGAATTAATGAATATGGCTTTATAGAAGCACCTTATAGAAAAGTAGACCAAACGGGAGAAGAACCAAGAGTTACAGATGAATTTGTATATGTTACAGCAGATGAAGAAGAAAATTACAATGTAGCACAAGCAAATGAACCTTTAGATGAACAAGGACATTTTGTGCATAGAAAGGTTTCTGGACGACATAGAGAAGAAATTATCGAAGTAGATAGAAAAGAAATTCATTTGATGGACGTTTCGCCTAAACAAATGGTTTCTGTAGCGACAGCATTGATACCATTTTTAGAAAATGATGACGCAAATAGAGCATTAATGGGTTCTAATATGCAAAGACAGGCAGTACCTTTGTTGGTAACAGACTCTCCTATTGTTGGAACAGGTATGGAGTATAAAACAGCAAAGGACTCTGGTATTTGTATTATTGCAAAGCATTCTGGTGTAGCAGAAAAAGTTGCAGCAAATGAAATTATTGTAAAAACAGATGAAGGAAAACGTGATACTTATCGCTTGATTAAATATCAAAGAAGTAATCAAAGTACCTGTTTAAATCAAAGACCTATTATTAATCAAGGGGATAGAGTAAGAGAGGGACAAATTATAGCAGATGGTGCTTCAACGTCAAATGGAGAATTGGCACTTGGTAAGAACCCACTTATAGGCTTTATGACATGGGAAGGCTATAATTATGAAGATGCTGTTTTATTGAGTGAAAAATTGGTACAAGAAGACGTATATACTTCTGTACACGTAAATGAGTTTGAGTCTGAAGCAAGAGATACGAAATTAGGACCAGAAGAAATTACAAGAGATATTCCTAATGTAGGAGAAGATGCTTTGAGAGATTTAGACGCAAGAGGTATTGTGCGTATAGGTGCAGAAGTTCGTCCTAATGATATATTAGTTGGAAAAGTAACACCAAAAGGAGAAACAGAACTCACAGCAGAAGAAAGACTGCTCAGAGCAATATTTGGTGAAAAAGCAAGAGAAGTAAGAGATACTTCATTAAGAGTACCACACGGTGAAACAGGTATTATTGTAGATGTTAAAATATTTACAAGAGAAAACGGTGACGATATAGGACCTGGAGTAAATCAATTAGTTAGAGTGTATATTGCACAAAAAAGAAAGATTTCTGTAGGCGATAAAATGGCAGGTAGACACGGTAATAAAGGTGTTGTGTCCAGAGTATTGCCAGTAGAGGATATGCCATTTTTGCCAAATGGTAGACCTTTGGATATTGTGTTAAATCCTTTAGGTATTCCTTCTCGTATGAATATCGGTCAGGTGTTGGAAACACACTTGAGTCTTGCAGCAAAAGCGTTGGGCTGGAAGGTAGCAACGCCTGTATTTGATGGTGCCGATGAAGTTAGTATTATGGATACGTTGGAAATGGCAAATGACTATGTAAATACAAGCTGGGAAGAATTTTCTGAAAAATGGAAAGACTTGTTACAAGGAGATATTTATGATGAGCTTTATGCCAATAGAGATCATAGAGAAGAATGGAAAGGCGTAAAACTTAGTAGAGATGGTAAAGTAGAACTTCGTGATGGTAGAACAGGAGAATTGTTTGATAATAGAGTTACAATAGGATTTATGCACTATTTAAAACTGCATCACTTGGTAGACGATAAAATTCACGCACGTTCCACAGGTCCTTATTCTCTTGTAACACAGCAACCGTTAGGAGGAAAAGCACAGTTTGGTGGTCAAAGATTTGGAGAAATGGAAGTTTGGGCACTGGAGGCTTATGGTGCAGCATATACTTTGCAAGAAATATTGACAGTAAAATCTGACGATATTGTAGGACGTGTAAAGACATATGAAGCAATCGTAAAAGGAGAAAATATACCAGAACCAGGTGTACCAGAGTCTTTTAAAGTGCTTTTAAAAGAATTACAGTCATTAGCATTGGATATTAGAGTATTGAGAGAAGACCAAACAGAAGTAGAAATCAAAGAGTCTATTGATGATGTAGATGATTTGAATGTAAATATAGATGGATATGAAAGAGATGATGACGACAGTAAAAATTCTTATATGGGACAATCAAACGAAGCGATGACAGAGGAAGAAAATTTAATTGATTTTCTTTTTGATGATGATGACGATGAGAATACAGAAACAGATGATGACGATTTATTAGATGCTTATATAGATGATGATTTAATAGATGACACAATGTTAGATGATGATTTAGATGATATGGATTTAGATGAGGAAGACGAGGAATAAGAAAGGAGCATGATAGTTCATGACAGCACAAAATGCAGAACAAGGTATCGTTTTTGATTCTATCAAAATCGGTTTAGCATCTCCTGAAAAAATACACGAATGGTCAAGAGGGGAAGTCAAAAAACCAGAAACCATTAATTATAGAACATTAAAACCAGAAAGAGATGGTCTTTTTTGTGAAAGAATATTCGGGCCAACAAAAGACTGGGAATGTCATTGTGGAAAATATAAAAGAATAAGATATAAAGGTGTAGTGTGTGACAGATGTGGCGTAGAAGTCACAAAGGCAAAAGTAAGAAGAGAAAGAATGGGGCACATTGAATTAGCTGCTCCAGTATCTCATATATGGTATTTTAAAGGAATACCTTCTCGTATGGGATTGATACTTTCTATGTCACCAAGAGCTTTGGAAAAAGTATTGTATTTTGCATCTTATGTGGTATTAGACCCAGGAGATACAGAATTGCAATATAAACAGCTCTTAACAGAAAAAGACTTTAGAGAAGCATATGACAGATATGGCAATGCTTTTAAGGCAGCAATGGGAGCGGAAGCAATTAAACAGCTTCTTATGGATATTGACTTAGAAAAAGATGCAGAAGAATTGAAAAAGCAGCTTGTAGATACAACAGGACAAAAAAGAATTAGAATTATAAAAAGATTAGAAGTGCTGGAGTCTTTTAGACTTTCTAATAATAAACCAGAGTGGATGATATTAGATGCCATTCCTGTTATTCCTCCAGAAATTAGACCTATGGTGCAGTTAGACGGTGGTCGTTTTGCAACAAGTGATTTGAATGACCTTTATAGAAGAGTAATCAATAGAAATAACCGTTTAAAAAGACTGCTTGATTTAGGTGCACCAGATATTATAGTAAGAAATGAAAAAAGAATGTTACAGGAAGCAGTAGATGCTTTGATAGATAATGGAAGACGAGGCAGACCAGTTACAGGTCCCGGAAATAGACCATTAAAATCTCTTTCAGATATGTTGAAAGGAAAACAGGGTCGTTTCCGCCAGAATTTATTAGGAAAACGTGTTGACTATTCTGGACGTTCTGTTATTGTAGTAGGTCCTGAATTAAAAATATATCAGTGTGGTTTACCAAAAGAAATGGCGATTGAATTATTTAAGCCATTTGTTATGAAAAAGTTAGTAGAAGATGGATTAGCACATAATATCAAATCTGCTAAGAGAATGGTAGAACGTATGCAAACAGAGGTTTGGGATATACTCGAAGATGTTATAAAAGAGCACCCTGTTATGCTTAATAGAGCACCAACATTGCATAGACTTGGTATACAAGCATTTGAGCCTGTATTAGTAGAGGGTAGAGCAATTAAATTGCACCCATTGGTATGTACAGCATATAATGCAGACTTTGATGGTGACCAAATGGCTGTACACGTGCCTCTTTCTGTAGAAGCACAAGCAGAATGTCGCTTTTTGCTGCTTTCTCCTAATAACTTGCTCAAACCATCTGATGGTGGTCCTGTTACGGTACCTTCTCAGGATATGATATTAGGTATGTATTATTTAACATTAGAAAAAGAAGGCGAAAAGGGCGAAGGAAAAGCATTTAAAGATGAAAAAGAGGCAATACTTGCTTATGACAACCACGTGATAACACTTCACGCAAAAATTAGAGTAAGAAGAACATTGGAATTTAATGGTGTAGAGGAGTCGAGAATGGTAGATACGACAGTAGGACGTATTATATTTAATGAAGCAATTCCTCAAAATTTGGGATATGTAGATAGAACAAATGAAGAAGAAAAATTCCAATATGAAATTCATACATTGGTGAAAAAGAAAGATATAGGCAAAATAATCAATAGATGTATTAGTCGTTGTGGCTCTACACAAACAGCGATTGTGTTAGACCAAATAAAAGCGTTAGGTTATAAATTTTCAACAAGAGCAGCATTGACAGTTTCTGTATCAGATATGGTAATACCAGAAAAGAAAAAGAGCTATTTAGAAGAAGCAGAAGGCAAAGTTGAAGATATTACAAAAAAATTTAGACGTGGTTTGATGACAGATGAAGAAAGACATAACAAAGTTATAGAAGCGTGGAATATTGCCAATGATAAAATAACAGATGCCTTGCTTGCTGGTTTAGGAAAATATAATAATATATTTATGATGGCAGACTCTGGAGCCCGTGGTTCTAATAGCCAGATTAAACAGCTTGCAGGTATGAGGGGACTTATGGCAAATCCATCAGGTGGTATTATAGAATTGCCTATTAAGTCAAATTTCCGTGAAGGACTTTCTGTTTTGGAATACTTTATTTCTGCACATGGTGCAAGAAAAGGTTTGACAGATACAGCATTGAGAACAGCAGACTCTGGATATTTGACAAGAAGGTTGGTTGATGTTTCACAGGATATTATTATAAGAGAATGGCAGTGCTGTGAAGACCAAGGAGAAAACACACCAGGATTGTGGGTATCTGCATTTATGGACGGCAATGAAGTTATTGAGAGTTTGCAAGATAGAATTAGAGGACGTTGGTCTATATTAGATATTGTACACCCAGAAACAGGAGAAATATTAGTACCAAAAGATACTATGGTAACACCTGACCAAGCGGAAAGAGTAGAAAAAGCAGGTGTCAAAAAAGTTCTGATTAGAACTGTATTGACTTGTCGTTCTGAAATAGGAATTTGTTCAAAATGCTATGGTGCAAATATGGCAAGTGGCCGTTTCGTAAGAATAGGTGAGTCTGTTGGTATTATTGCAGCACAGTCTATAGGAGAACCTGGTACACAGTTGACAATGAGAACATTCCATACAGGCGGTATTGCAGGAGATGACATTACACAAGGTCTTCCACGTGTTGAAGAACTTTTTGAAGCAAGAAAACCGAAAGGACTTGCAATTATTGCAGAATTTGGCGGAAAAGTAACTATTAGCGATACAAAGAAGAAAAGAGAAGTCATTATTACAGATGTAAATACAGGAGAAACAAAAGATTATTTGATACCATATGGTTCACGTATTAAAGTGTACGATGGGGATACTATAGAGGCTGGTGACGAAATCACAGAAGGTAGCGTTAACCCTCACGATATTTTAAAAATAAAGGGTATTAGAGGCGTACAGGATTATATGATACAAGAAGTACAAAGAGTGTATCGCCTGCAAGGTGTTGAAATCAATGATAAACATATTGAAGTTATTGTTAGACAGATGCTGAAACGTGTAAAAATTGAAGAAAATGGCGATACAGAATTTTTGCCGGGAAGCCTTGTAGATTGGCTTGCTTTTGAAAATAGAAATGCACAAATGGAAGAGGAAGGAAAAGAACCAGCAAAAGGATATAGAGTGCTTTTGGGTATTACAAAAGCATCACTTGCAACAGACTCTTTCTTGTCTGCAGCATCTTTCCAAGAAACAACAAGAGTGTTAACAGAAGCAGCAATTAAAGGAAAAATTGACCCATTGATTGGATTAAAAGAGAATGTAATTATAGGTAAATTGATACCAGCGGGTACAGGTATGCAAAGATACCGTAATATTGATATTGAGATAGAAAAAGAAGAAGAGGAAGAAGAAGATATTTACTATTACGGTGGATATGATATGTAATTAGAAAAATCAGAGATGTTTTTGTAGCATCTCTGATTTTTTGTGTTTATTTGGCTTTTGATAGTAGTTGTGATAGTAATTCATAGACATATTGCACTTGTTTGAAATCAGCATTTTGCAGAAGTGTTATAATATCAGAAAAATCATCAATATCTTTTTTGATATTTTCATTTCCGAATATTAGATAATCCATTGAAATATCCAGCACAATAGAAATACGTATCAGAGTATCTAAAGAAGGACTTTGTATTGCATTTTCAATTTTAGAATAGGTACTAAAAGAAATATCTGTTAATTCTGCAACTCTTTCTTGAGTATATCCTAATTGTAATCTTTTTGATTTCATTCTATCGCCCATACTTTTTAGTTCTTTTTTTGTCAATGGTATCACCTCGTAAAAATGGTATATGATGAAAAAAATAACTGCTATATCTTAAAATAGCAAATAAAATATTGCTAAAATATAGCAATAATGTTATAATAAACATCACAAATAAATATGATAGAAAGGTGTAATTGTTGTGAATAGAAAAAACAAAAATTTTGATAGAATTTGCAAAGCAATCGCATTAAAAAATGGTATTTCTGTAGAGGAAGTAAAAAAGGAAATGCAGTCAGCAATTAACTATGCTTTTGAAAATGCTACACAAGAACAAAAATTATTTCAAAGTAACATTATGAAAAAAGGAGAAATAGCAACTCCTGAAGAAGTGTTAAATTTTGTTTGTAAAAATATAAAATAATATTTTCGCTTTGAAAAATTGGGAAAAATTAAAATAAAGTTATTGACTTTTGTAATACGAGATGATAAAATATTGCAGTGTCTTGAAAATAAGGCTTTTTTTCATGCTTGTTTTCATATGACAGTAGATATTAATGCAATGGCAGAACGTATTTATTTTGTAAGGAGGTGCAATAAATGCCAACATTTAATCAGTTAGTAAGAAAAGGTAGACAGACAGTAGAAAAGAAATCTACTGCTCCAGCTTTGCAAAAAGGTTTGAACTCTTTAAAGAAGAAAACAACAGATATTTCTTCTCCTCAAAGACGTGGTGTTTGTACAGCAGTAAAAACTTCTACACCTAAGAAACCTAACTCAGCTTTAAGAAAAATTGCCAGAGTTCGTCTTTCTAATGGTATTGAAGTAACAGCTTATATTCCAGGTGAAGGCCATAATCTTCAGGAGCATAGCGTTGTTTTGATAAGAGGCGGAAGGGTAAAAGACTTACCTGGTGTGCGTTATCATATTGTTAGAGGAACATTGGATACAGCAGGCGTTGCAAATAGAATGCAGGCTCGTTCTAAATATGGTGCAAAACGTCCAAAAGCCAAAAAGTAAAATTATAAATCGTATCAAAAGGAAATGCCTTATACAAAATCAATACCATCTGCGAATTGCTTAGAGATAAAAGATTTACGTATGAAGGCATGACAACACGAGAAAAAAGCTCGTGAAGTACCGAGAATATCATTATTCATTAAGGAGGGAAGAATCGTGCCAAGAAAAGGACATGTTGCAAAGAGAGAAGTTTTAGCAGACCCTTTGTATAATAGTAAACTGGTAACAAAACTGATAAATAGTGTTATGTTAGACGGTAAAAAAGGTGTTGCTGAAAAAATTGTTTATGGTGCATTCGAGAAAGTAGCAGAGAAAACAGGAAAAGAGCCATTAGAGGCTTTTGAGGAAGCTCTCAACAATATTATGCCAGTGTTGGAAGTAAAAGCACGCCGTGTAGGTGGTGCAACTTACCAGGTACCAATGGATATTAGACCAGAAAGAAGAAGAACATTGGGACTTCGCTGGTTAACACTTTACAGCAGAAAACGTGGAGAAAAAACAATGATTGACCGTTTAGCAGGAGAAATTATGGACGCATTGAATAATGCAGGCGGAGCTGTAAAGAAAAAAGATGAAACACATAAAATGGCAGAAGCAAATAAAGCATTCTCCCATTACAAATGGTAAGTATATAAAATTGGCAAAAAAAATGATAAAAGAGTTTACTCTTATATACGATAAAGGAGGAGTTCAGCGTGGCAAACAGAGCGTTTCCACTTGCTAAGACTAGAAATATCGGTATCATGGCACATATTGATGCTGGTAAAACAACTCTTACAGAGCGTATTTTGTTTTATACAGGACGTAATTATAAAATTGGTGATACCCACGAAGGTACTGCTACTATGGACTGGATGGAACAAGAACAAGAAAGAGGTATTACAATCACATCCGCTGCAACAACTTGTCAGTGGAATGAAAATAGAGTGAATATCATTGATACACCAGGACACGTTGACTTTACAGTAGAAGTTGAACGTTCATTACGTGTATTAGATGGTGCAGTGTGCGTATTCTGTGCAAAGGGTGGTGTAGAACCACAGTCTGAAACAGTATGGCGTCAAGCAGATAATTATAATGTACCAAGAATGGCATTTGTAAATAAAATGGACATTATGGGTGCAGATTTTTATAATGTGCTTCAAATGATGAAGGACAGATTGGGTTGTAATCCAGTTGCAATGTTTTTACCAATAGGAGCAGAAAGCGACTTTGTGGGAGTTATCGACTTAATTAAAATGAAAGCGTTTATTTATGAAGATGACTTAGGCAAAGAAGTGGACGAAGAAGAAATTCCTGATGATATGAAAGAAAAAGCAGAAGAATATCATCAGATGATGGTAGAAGCGATTGCAGAAACAGATGAGGATTTGATGGATAAATACCTTGCAGAAGAAGAAATTACAGAACAAGAATTGAAAGCAGCTATGAGAAAAGCTTGTATTAACTGTGAATTAATTCCTGTATTCTGTGGTTCTGCGTATAGAAATAAAGGTGTTCAAAAATTGTTAGATGGTGTAATTGAATATATGCCAGCACCTATTGATATACCAGCAATAAAAGGTATTGACCCAGATAGTGGAGAAGAAATTGAAAGACACGCTTCTGATGAAGAACCATTTTCAGCATTGGCATTTAAAATTATGAATGACCCATTTGTTGGAAAATTGGCATTCTTCCGTGTGTACTCTGGTACATTAAATTCCGGTACCTATGTTTATAATTCTACAAAAGGTAAAAAAGAACGTGTTGGACGTATATTACAGATGCACGCAAATCATAGAGAAGAAATTGATAAAGTATATTCTGGAGATATTGCAGCAGCAGTAGGTTTTAAATTAACAACAACTGGAGATACTATATGTGATGAAGACCACGAGGTAATATTAGAGTCTATGGTATTCCCAGAACCAGTTATTGAAGTTGCGATTGAACCAAAAACAAAAGCGGGCAGAGATAAAATGGGCATTGCTTTAGCAAAACTTGCTGAAGAAGACCCAACATTTAAGACATATACAAATCAAGATACAGGCGATACAATTATAGCAGGTATGGGAGAACTTCACTTGGAGATTATAGTTGACCGTTTGTTGAGAGAATTTAAAGTAGAAGCAAATGTTGGAGCACCACAAGTTTCTTATAAAGAAACATTTAGAAAAGCTGTTGACGTAGAAGGAAAATTTGTTCGTCAGTCTGGTGGTAGAGGACAGTATGGACATTGTAAAGTAAAATTCTATCCTATTGGCACAGATGCAGAACATAATTATGAATTTGTCAATAGTACTGTTGGTGGTTCTATACCAAAAGAATATATACCAGCAATTGATAAAGGCATACAAGAGGCAATGCAAAGTGGTATATTAGGTGGATATCCGGTACTTGGCGTAAAAGCCGAAGTATATGATGGTTCTTACCACGATGTTGACTCTTCAGAAATGGCTTATCAGGTAGCAGGTTCTATGGCTTTTAAAGAAGCAATGAGAAAAGGCGATGCAGTATTGCTTGAGCCTATTATGAAAGTAACTGTTTCTGTACCAGAGGATTATATGGGCGATGTTATTGGAGATATTAACTCTCGTCGTGGTAGAATTGAAGGTATGGAAGCAAGAAGTGGTGTACAAATAATTCATTCTTATGTACCATTAGCTGAAATGTTTGGATATTCCACAGACTTGCGTTCTAAATCACAAGGTCGTGGAACTTATGTAATGGAAGTTGACCATTACGAACCATGTCCAAAATCAGTACAAGAAAAAGTTTTGGAAGGCAAAAAAGCTGACGCATAAGTTTTTTGTATAAAGCACTATAAAAATGGAATATTTGCTTGCAAATACTGGCAATATTCTATATAATGAAAACAATACAGTAAATGAATTGTACTCTTAGACAATTTAAAGGAGGATATTTAAAAATGGCTAAACAAAAATTTGAAAGAACCAAACCCCATATGAATATTGGTACTATCGGTCACGTTGACCATGGTAAAACAACTTTAACAGCTGCTATTACAAAAACACTTCATGAAAGATATCAAATCGGTGAAGCAGTTGCATTTGAAAATATTGATAAAGCTCCAGAAGAAAGAGAACGTGGTATCACAATTTCTACAGCACACGTTGAATATGAAACACCAACAAGACACTATGCACACGTTGACTGCCCAGGACATGCTGACTATGTTAAAAATATGATTACAGGTGCTGCTCAAATGGACGGTGCTATACTTGTTGTTGCTGCAACAGACGGTCCTATGGCTCAAACAAGAGAGCACATTTTGCTTTCTCGTCAGGTAGGCGTTCCTTATATCGTTGTATTTATGAACAAATGTGATATGGTAGATGATGAAGAACTTCTTGACTTAGTTGAAATGGAAATTAGAGAACTTCTTTCTGAGTATGAATTCCCTGGTGATGATATTCCTATTATTAGAGGTTCTGCTTACCAAGCATTACAAGATTCTACAGGTGAATGGGGCGACAAAATCGTTGAATTAATGAACGAAATTGAAGCATATATTCCTGAACCAGAACGTGATACAGACAAACCTTTCTTGATGCCAGTAGAGGACGTATTCTCCATTACAGGACGTGGTACAGTTGCTACAGGTAGAGTTGAAAGTGGTGTTGTTAAAGTACAAGATGAAGTTGAAATCGTTGGTTTGACAGAAGAAATCAGAAAAGTTGTTGTAACAGGCGTTGAAATGTTTAGAAAACTTCTTGACCAAGCAGAAGCTGGCGATAATATTGGTGTTCTTCTTCGTGGTGTGCAAAGAAATGAAATCGAAAGAGGACAGGTTCTTGCAAAACCAGGTTCTATTACACCTCACCATAAATTTAAAGCACAGGTTTATGTATTGAGTAAAGAAGAAGGTGGACGTCATACTCCTTTCTTCAACAACTATAGACCACAGTTCTATTTTAGAACAACAGACGTTACAGGTATTATTAGCCTTCCAGAAGGTACAGAAATGTGTATGCCTGGCGATAACGTTGAAATGACAATTGAATTGATTACAAAAGTAGCTATGGCTCCTGGTCTTCGTTTTGCTATCCGTGAAGGTGGTAGAACAGTAGGTGCTGGTTCTGTTACTGAAATCATTGAGTAATTTGTAAAAACGGTGATTTTAAGGGCTTTCCGAGTATTTCGGAAAGTCCTTTTTTTAATGTATAATATAATATTTTTTTGAAAATGGTGCCAAATCGGTGCCAAAATACTTACCAGCCTTTTATTTGTTTTACTTGCTCTGCTCTTTGTGGGTCTTTGTGATATTGTAGTTTGAATTGTATTGTTTGTACGATTTCTTGCCTTGCCTCATCATCTAGCTGATAGAATGATGTTAAAAGATTATCTACATCAGGCATGCTGTTTTTTCCAAATAGATACATAAGAGGATACAAAGAGTTTTTTAAATAAGTTTTTACTCGACTTCCGTCTAAAGCACCATGTAAACCATCTGGCAATGTGGGGTATATTTCTTCTTCAGTAATAGCTCCAGAAAATGGACTAGCAGAGCATATTTCATTTACATCAATTTCTAATTCATTTGCTAAACGCAATGCAAAATCAAAGCGTATATTGGAATCTTTTTGAATGATTGAATAAAGTGTAGTCGCACTGATTCCTGTAGCTTTTGCAATTTTGCGGACATTAGTACCTTTGCTATCCAATATTGTTTTTAGTTTTTTTCCATCTCCCATAAAAATCTCCTACTTTCATATAAAAATTTATTACGAATTCCATAAATCTAATTATTATCATATCATATATTATAGAAATAAAAAAGATAAACTTTTTATAAATAATATACGAAAAACATAAAAAATATTTTTATGAAATATTGACACAATAAAAATAAAGTGCTACTATGAATATACGAAATTCGTATAAAAAATAAATATAAATATTGTAATGGATTTTGATTGAAAAAAGGAGGTCGAATATATGGCATATTATCAATACATGATGAGTGCTGATGATGTGGCACGAGAATTAAGTTGTTCCAAATCTTATGCCTACAAGCTGGTAAAAAAATTAAATCAAGAGCTTGCAGCACAAGGCTATATTACAATAGCAGGCAGAATTCCAAAAACATATTTAGCAAAAAAAATTTATGGTTATGAGTCACTAAAGAATTGATAAAAGGAGGACATTATGGCTTATAAAGAAAAAGATACCAAAAAATGGACTGCACAATGGTTTGAAACAGATATAAAGGGAGAAAAGAAAAAAAGAAGAAAAAAAGGTTTTGAAACAAAACGAGAGGCTTTAGAATATGAATGTCAAAAAAATTAAACAATAACAGAAATATGAATATAAAATTGAGCGATTTTGTAGACATCTATTTTGATGACAAACAAAATGAATTGAAACAACGCACCATAAAAAATAAAAGATATATGATGGAACAACACATTATTCCTTATTTTGGAAATCAAAAAATAAATGAAATTACAGCTTCTCAAATCATACAATGGCAGAATGAAATGCAGAAAAAAGGATTTTCAGAGGCATATTTGAGAATGATTCAAAATCAATTAACTTGTTTGTTTTCTCATGCTTCTCGTATATATGATTTAACTACAAATCCATGCAAAAAAGTAAAACGCATGGGCAGCTTTGATGTTAGAAGTTTGAATTTTTGGACGGTAGAAGAATAGGAGAACTGTTAGCACTGACCAAACAAGACATCAATTTTGAAAAAAATCAAATCAATATTAACAAAACATATTATCGAGCAAACGGACAGGATATTATTACAGAACCCAAAACAAAACAATCCATCAGAATAGTAGAAATACCAGAATTTTTAAAGCAAGAAATCAAATGTTTTATTGATAGACATTATGGTATGCCTGATGACGAAAGGATTTTTCCAATCGTACAAGAAGCAGTACAACACAAAATGAAACGTCATATTGAAAAGTCTGGTGTAAAGTATATACGTGTCCATGATACCCGTCAACTAAAAGTCAAGCACAAGACAAAAATTTTATTATCTTTTTTACAAAAAATCTTCTATTTTCCATTTAACCTCTATGCGGTTTTCTTTAAAAACATAAATTTTATCAATAAAAAAATCTACTAATTCTTTTGTTAAAAGAAATGGTGTATTTTCTGTTATCTTTTCGATTTGATTTTGCAAATTATTTCTACTTTGAGAGTGTTGTAATTGCAAATTAATTTCTTCCAGTTTATTCTGTATTGGTTCTAATTCTTTTGTCAATTCTAAATTTATTTTCCTATACTGTTCTTCTGTTATTTTTTCTTGAATATATTCTTCATAAAATATTTTCTTTTTTTGTTGATGCAGCTTTATTTGTTTTTGCAGTTCTATTTTTTGAGCTGTTTGCACGTCAATATTACTCATTTGTTTTGTATTCATTATGATTTTAATTTGTTTTAAAATCATTTGAAATACAATTTCTTCTAACTCTTTTTCTATTATTGTCAAATGGTAGCAAGGTAAATTATTATCTACTTCAGAATATCTACAAAAAAGAACAGGAAATTTATGTTTGCTTCTTTGCATGGTATGAGAACAATAACCACAATATATCTTTCCTTTTAAAGAATATTCCCTTTGTTTTATATCTTTTATTTTAAAATGAAATAATTGCTTTTGTATTTGTTCAAAAATTTCTTTCTCAATAATTGCTTCATGGTGATTCGGGATTTTTATCCAGTCTTTTTCTTCTCTTTTTGTAGCTCTTTCCCCTAATTCTTTTACAGCAGTTTTTCTCATTACATATGTTCCGATATATTGTTCATTGGAAAGTATTCTTTTTATTGTTGTTGTAGACCAAATGTAAGAGTGATATGGTAAATCTTTTTGGCTTTTTCTTCCTTGCTTATATATTTTAGGCGTTACTATTTTTCTGTGATATAATTCTTTTATCATTTGTGCATAATTTTTTCCTTGTAATGCAAGCTGAAATATTAATTTTATTGTATTTGCTGCTGGTTCATCAATTTTCAATGTATTATCTTCTTTTTTGTAGCCATAACAGCAATTTTTTTGAATATATTCTCCTTTCTGCATTTTAGAATATTTTGCACTTTTTGATTTTTGTGATAAATCTCTGCTATAGTATTCATTCTTTAGAAATTGTATGGTAACTGGTATGCCTCCAGTATTGTTTTTGCTTTTATCACTATCATAATTTTCGGTGACAGAAATAAATCGGACATGATACAAAGGAAAAACTTGCTCCAAAAAATATCCTGTTTGTATAATATTTCTGCCAAATCTTGAAAAATCTTTCACCATAATACAATTTACTTGATAAGTTTTGACAAGTTCTAATAATTCTTGTATTGCAGGTCTTTCAAAATTTGTACCACTATAGCCATTATCTACAAATTCCAGAATCTTTCTATTTTGTATTTCCATATTTTCTGCAAATTTTGTCAATAGCAATCTTTGATTTTCAATACTGTTGCTTTCTACTCTTTTATCATTTATAGAAAGGCGAATGTAAAGGGCAATCACATAATCACGCAATGTCATTCACCTCTATTTCTTTCAAAAGTTCATCAAAGTAAAAAGTTACAGTTACAGTATTATCTGGAGAAACTTCTACTCTTTCTATAAATTTATCTACAAACTCTTTTGTGATTTCTGAAATTTGTGTTGCTCGAAAATTCTCTTGTAAATTTAGAATGTTTTCAATTTTTTGGCAGACATTTTGTTGTATTTCTTCTAAACAAGTGATTTCAGACAACAAATTTTCAATTGCACTTTGATAGTCTTTTCTGAGTTCCTTATATTCTGTTTGTGTAATTACTTTGTTGATAAGGTTTTCGTACAAGGCTTGCAAATACAATCTTTTTT
>CAJTDC010000010.1:0-45900 GCA_910575055.1 Clostridia bacterium | reverse complement strand
GTTTGTATGAATTGTCGGATATGCTTTCGTTTCATTCACACTGGTTCTCCAGCGTGTCATAGGAAGAAATCAGATAATCCATTAGAAGGATATTGTTTCTAATGGGCTTCCTATTATAGGTTTCAGGCAAATTTCCTATACCTGCAAACAACAGGAACTAGAAACTCACATTCAACAAATATAGTTTTATCCTTATATTCACTTATCCTTGCAGTTCAGTCTTGCTATTTTGCCTTTTAGCAATTTACTGCTTTTCTGTCATGCTATGTTCCCGTATCAGCTTTCGCCTTTCAGTTAGACAGCTGGATTCCTGCATTATCTTTACAGAGTAGTACCTTTGTTTTTCATTCTTTTTTTCTACTTCTACTTTCGTCCTATCTGGACGCACATAACCTGTTTGTATCATATTTCTGCCAAATCTTGAAAAGTCTTTTACAATAATGCAGTTTATTTGATAAGACTTCACAAGTTCCAAAAGTTCTTGCATTGCAGGACGTTCAAAATTTGTACCACTATAACCAGTGTCTACAGACTCTAATAATTTGATGTTTTGTATTTCCATATTTTCTGTATACTTTGTCCGTAACAGTTTTTGAGAGTTACTATGTAAAGGGTGGTTTCTGCCACCAAATACATATGACTGCGGCTCATTTGTGGTAAATGGCACAGGCTGGAAGGGCGGTGATAGACCGGCAGGAGGAAGCATATGCGGGGGGTGTTCGGGGTTGACCTGGATGCCCTCTTTCTTGTTACGGGCCCTGGTAAAGGCGCACTTACTCACCACCCGCAAGCGGGCGGCGATACTGCCTGCGGCATTTGTGCGCTTGACCAGGGAGGCCCACCGGATGCGCATCCAGCTTCATGGTCTGGTTGCTGGTATGCCAATTTTCTTTTGACGGGCAAGTCTGGCACTACCACTCTCCGGTGTTCTGATGGGTGCCGCTCCTGCCCGTTTTCACTTTGTCAGGTAATACAGCGTTCGTGAAACGAACGCGCAGCCAACCTCGGCCACGGGACTGTTCAAAGGGTTTGGGACGCTGTCCCAACAAGCAAAAACAGATTTTCGGCGGACACGCCGAAAGTCTGTTTTGAGCATTTGTAGGAACAAATGTACTGCTTGCAAGTTAGGTGAAGGCTCTACAATGGGGATTGAACGCTGGTCGGCTTTGTGCTATACTTTGAGTGGGCCAATTTGACAAAATGACATTTTAGTTAATACATAGAAAATCAAATCGACAGAAGTAGCAGGAGGACGATACTATGAGCGAAAAGCATTATCAGATTTCCCCCATTGAATTGGTTCGGTGGGCAGAACCGTTGTTCGGCTTTGGGGTGGGAAGGGCAACAGGATTTTCTGAAAAGACAATTGCCTCCTATGAGGCGGCGGCAAGCATTCGGCTTCCCGATGCCCTGCGGGAATACTATCTCGCTTGCGGCAGGGCCAGCTTAAATTGTGCGCTGCATGAGATATTCATCCCAGACAAAAAGGCCAAACCCTTTAAAAAGCGCCTGACCTTCTCTTACGATCATATTGATGAGGACTTGAAGACTTTTAGCAAACCAGGAGAAGAGGATTATGAAGAACTGGCGAAGGTGCGCGCCCTGCCCTGGGAGCGGTGGGGCGAGGTGACTGGCAACTATCTGCTGTTCTGGTGCGAAAATCAGGGCTGCTGGTATGCGGGCATCAAAGCGGAGGATTTGGATCAGCCCAACCCGGTAGTGTACTACAACAACCAGGACGATGTATATAGCTGGGCGCCCTTCTCCGATTCGGTTCAGTCCTTCCTCCTGGACATCCTGCTTGTAAATCTGGAGCCAAAGGCCCAGCCGGACGAGATTGAGGACCCTGCCGAGATTCAAACGGTTTTGTCCGAGGGTGGCGTAGACTTCCAGCGCCTCCAGGAGCCATATCCCTTTCCTGGCGGGCGCTTCTGCCATACCTGCCTGGACACGGAGACCAACACCCTGTATGTCTATGGTGAGGAGGCGAAGGGCCGTCCCGCCTATTTGAAGGTATTCAAGCCGGACGAGGAAGATTAGATAACTTCCAGTTTGCGGGAAGGGAGTTTTCGTCTTTTGGGTGAAAGTTCCCTTGACAAATCCCGTCTTGATGTTCAATACTATTGCTTTCTACTTCTTTGTCATTTGCAGAAAGGCGAATATAAAGGGCAATCACATAATCACGCAATGTTGTTCCCCCCCTATTTCTTTCAAAAGTTCATCAAAGTAAAAAGTTACAGTTACAGTATTATCTGGAGAAACTTCTACTCTTTCTATAAATTTATCTACAAACTCTTTTGTGATTTCTGAAATTTGTGTTGCTCGAAAATTCTCTTGTAAATTTAGAATGTTTTCAATTTTTTGGCAGACATTTTGTTGTATTTCTTCTAAACAAGTGATTTCAGACAACAAATTTTCAATTGCACTTTGATAGTCTTTTCTGAGTTCCTTATATTCTGTTTGTGTAATTACTTTGTTGATAAGGTTTTCGTACAAGGCTTGCAAATACAATCTTTTTTCATTCCTCTGCATTTCTAATGCAGTTTGTTGTTGCTTCCACAATACCATGTTTTTTGCATAGATTGTATTTGTTGTTGTAAATATTGCTCTTTTTCTAAAAACAAATTTCTTTTTTCATTAAATAGAAAAAGTATTTTTTGAAAAAGTTTTCGTTCATTGATACGAACTCCTTCACAATTTCCTTTTTTAATACGCCAGTTTGTAATGCAATAAAAGAAATAAATTTCTCCTTTTGTTTTAGTTATTTCTCTACCACGATTTAGATTTTTTCCACAGCATTGACAATAAATTTTCCCTTTTAATACATTTTCTGTATAAGGTATTTTGTTTTTAGATTTACTTTTTTTCGCTATTTCAGCACGATATTGTTGTGCCTTTTCAAAAGTTTCTTTTGATATAATCGCTTCATGGGTATTTTTTACAATAATCCAATCTTTTTTATCCGTTTTTATCTGTTTCTTTCCAATTTTAGTTGATTTTCCTTGCACCATATCACCTGTGTAAATCTCACTTTTTACAATTTTATCAATCGTAAATGTATTCCAATAACCTTGTCCAATCAACTTTTTACTTGAAATTAATCCTTTCTTTTTTCCATAAAAGCCAGGTGTTAAAATATTTGCTTCATTTAACAAAATATCTATTTTATCATAAGAAGTTCCTTCTAACACCCATTGAAAAATTTGTTTTACAACATTTGCTGCTTCTTCGTCAACAATTAACTTGTGACAATCATCAGGAGATTTTTTATAGCCATAAGGGGCTTTATCCCCTATAAACTTTCCTGCTTTCCTATCTCTTGCAGCTTGTTCTCTCACTTTTTTACTAGCATCTATCGCATAAGATTCATTTATCATGTTCAGCACTGGAAGTAGTATATTGTTACTATCTTCTTTTTCTGTATCGAAATTTTCGCTCAAAGCGATAAAACGTACTTTATATGATGGAAAATAACTTTGTATGTAATAGCCTGTATCAATGTAGTTTCTCCCTAAACGGGAAAGGTCTTTTACAATGACACATTGTATTTTTCCTGCTTCTATATCCTGTATCATTTCTTGAAACGCTGGACGTTCAAAGTTTGTACCCGTTTTGCCATTATCAATGTATGTTTTTACAACATGAAATTCTGGATTAACTGCAACAAAATTCCTTAATAATATTTGTTGATGTTCTATAGAATTTCCTCTATTTTTGTTATCCTCAACAGATAATCGAATGTAGAGAGCAGTGTTGATTGTAAACTTTGATTTTGGAACACTATTTTCATTTAAAATATTGTTTTTTCTACTTTTTCTAGCCATGTCAAATAACCCCCTTTTGAGAATGAAGCATTTTTGTTGTTTCTTCGTATTCCGATTGATAACGAAAGGTGATTTCAATTTGCTTTTTTTCAAAAATTTTTACAGATTGTATTAACTGAACAACTGCATTTCTGTCTAATTCCATAATATTTGAAAATTTCTTAAAATGCTCTATCCATTCTTTTCGGTCATGCCATAACTCTTTTTCTAGCTTTTCATTTAAAGCGGAAATTTCTTTTTCTACTATTTTTAACTTTGATGTATATTCCTCCTTCAACATTCTATAATCCTGTTTTGGTAAAATTCCTTTGATGTAATTTTCATATAGTGAGGATTGAAACCTTTTTAATTCCTCTGCCTTTTGCTCTTTTTGTGCAATTTCTTTTCCATATTTTTGTACAATTTTTTGATTGATTCTTGTATTTTCTACATTGCTTAACAGTTTATCCAATGAGATTATGCTACTGATGTGCTTTTTCACACTTTCCAGAACACAAGCTATCAGCTCGTCTTCTTTTATCATATGAGTAGAGGTACAGGCTTTTTTCCCAGTTGGACAATAGTAATACAAATATTTTTTCTTTCCACAAGTGACCGTTTTTCTTGTCATACGGTTACCACAATCGCCACAAATTAGCAGTCCCGAAAACAAATATACACTTTCTTTATGAGGTGCAGTCCGAGTATCTAAAAAAAGTGTATTCTGCACGAAATCAAATTCCTGTTTTGAAATGATTGCCTCATGCGTATTCTCTACATATATCCATTCACTTTTTGGCTTTTTAATAATATTTTTTAACTTGTAATTATATGTTGTTTTTTTACCCTGCACCATTGTTCCTGTGTAAATTTCATTTTTTAGTATTCTCAGTATGGTAGTTGCTGACCATTTTGCATTGTTTTCTGTGATGTATCCGCCTTTTGCATAAGCATACCCATTTTGTTTTTTGTACATCACGGGAGAAAGGATACCTTTTTCATTCAATGTATCAGCAATTCTTGCTGCACTCATACCGTCTAATTTCATTTTAAAAATATCTTTAATAATCGGTGCTGTTTGTTCGTCAACTATAAGCTGATTTTTATTTTCCTCTGATTTTTGATAGCCATAGGGTGTAAAGGCAGCTACATACAATCCTTCTTTTCTTTTTTGCTCCAAAACACTCCTGATTTTTTTAGAGATGTCTTGACTATAAGCATCATTGATAATTGTTTTCAATGAAACATCTAAACCAGTACAATTTTCTTTTAAAGTATCAATGTTATCATTGATAGCAATAAAACGAACACCCAACGACGGCAATATTTGTCGCAAATATTTTCCCGTTTGTATGTAATCTCTGCCAAATCTGGACAAATCTTTTACAATATTTCAGAAACAATTTCAATATCAGAATGCTTCTTTACAAAATCTCTAATTAACATTTTTTGATTAGAAATGCTGTTACTTTCGTTGTCTTTTTCATTGGTGTAGGAAAGTCTTGTATAACTGATTGCTTTATATTTTGACATAAAAAAATCACTCCTTAAAAATTTACAGACTTCTCCCGTAAATTCAAGAGTGATATCATTTCTCTTTATTCAGTTTATACCTTTTATCTTTTTCCGTTATTAGTATATCACACTTTTTACAAGAAGTCTACTATAAATTTGATTACAATAATATTCCTTTCAAACAATCCTCCAATGATAAGCCATTTTCTGAAAATTTGGATATGACAACATATTTGCCACATTTAAAACAATAAGGATTTTTAATCTGTCGTATATAATCTTTTATTCTTTCCTCTTTGGGTAAATCTGTATTGATAACAACATCTCTAATATCCACTAATTTATCTCTATCAATTACTTTTGGTTTATTTTTCATGTTTTTATTCCTCCTCTTTTTTAATAGAAAAGACAAAACACTTTTTGAAATGTCCTGTCTTTTCTATTAAAATTTCTGTCAGACTGCAATAGTACAGCCTGACAGAAATATGCTTTTATGTATTTTAAAAATTTTTTCTTTTGTACTGTATTCTAATATAACAAGATTATATTTTTAGCTCGTTCCCCAATACGGAATATACAAACTGCTAAAAAGCTGTCACAAATACCACCGATACGTGTTATATTGCAGTTGACAAGTCTGCACACGATATTCGCAGTATTCCTCATTTACTATGCGAGGTACACAACAGTGACTTTCTAAAACTTATGGAATCGCTCCAATATTTTTTATATTATCATGGCAATTCTTCATAATATTAAAAATCGTTTGTATACTGATATGAATTTGTCAAGGTGCAGTAAAAAGGTATCACGAAAAACCTTCTTACTATATAGGTCACTTCTTGGGCAAATCTTAGGGTACTTTTTTAAATTTCTTTCACTTTTTTAATTTTTTTAATACAGTTAAAACAGATTCTCTAACTGAAATAAGGTTACAGCCCTCTATTCTTGCAATTTCTGTATAGCTGTAACCGCAAATACGGTTTAAGTAAAATCTTCTCTGTTGTGTTTTTGTACAAGTACCTACAACTTTTTGGATTTCTTTTAGTTGCTCTCTGTTGATGCAGTAGTCCTCTAAATTTTCAGCAACTCTTTTTTGATGTATTATGTAATCACTCAACTCTCTGGTATCAAAGTGTCTTCTTTTTTCGTTTCTTTGACGTTCCTTTTCTTTACTTTCTTCCTGCAAAACTGCATAAACTTCTTCTGATACTTCAACAAAAGTTTTTTTTCCATTACTGTCTTTGATTTCAACTTTTCTCATTTTATTCTCCTCCAAATTTTGAATTTTTTTGAACTCAAAGTTGGATAGGTGGAGAACGACACTTTTTTCCAAACAAAAAAAGGTACAAACAGAATATAATTTCTGCCTGTACCCTTATCACAAAAAATATTTTAATCAATATTACTAAGACTACTGCCTCTTTTATGTGAAAATCACACAATATTTGGAAGTGGTCATTGATAATATTATGTAAATAAATTTGACCATTCATTCATCATTCAACAGAAAAAATATTTCTAATTACAAGCAGTTATCATTTGAAAAAGAATGAATGGAATATGCTTGTATATTTTTAAGTTTTATCGTAAGTAATTTGTTTCAAGGAAAATAAATGATTTATGAAAGATAATTTTCCAATTTAGATGTTTCAATAAAATTTAACATTTCCTGTATTGCTTGTGACTGCATACGTTTTAATGTTCGTTCAGAACGACCATTTAGTACGCCCCACTTTTGTTCAAATAATTCTATTGTTTCACTCCATATGCACTGATTGATAAGATGTGTTTCTAATATAAATTTGTGTGGCTCTTTTAATAAATTCAAACATTGATTGATAATTTTTAACTGAAGTGCTGCTTTTTGGCACTCCAATTTTATCTCTAAATTATCATAAAGAATTAAATACTCTTTCCATATCTCTACTTTTGCTGACAGTTGTTTATAAGATACTAACATTTCCTTAACATCTGTTTTTGTCATACAATTTCCTCCTTTGTTTTTTCATTTATCCCAGTGTTCTTTTACTATATAAACAAAAAAAATCGACATTTTACTACAAAATGACACGAAAATGACACGATTTTGTCACTTAATAAAACATATAGTATGTGTTAAAATAATAATTGATACTGATGGTAATATTTCCTCCTAAGTAATTTCATTATCCCTCTGAAACAGGGGGGATAATTCATAAAGGTAAATTTATTAATACAATTATATTTAGAAACGAAACAACAAAAGTATTTTGAAGAAATTGTAATAAAATTCAAGCCATTACTTCATTGTTATTCTAAAAAATTGTATGATTTAGAGTATGAGGACAGTTTTCAAGAATTGACATTAACTTTGTATGAAGCAATTATTCATATAAAGCAAATAAAAAATGAATATTCTTGTCTTTTGTATATCAAAAAATCTATTTTACATAAATTTTACAGCCTTTATGACAAAAGTAAAAAATTGCAGCATGAAAAATCAAAAATAGATAACATATATTTTTTTAATCCATTGGAATCTCAAATAGAAAACTGTTTATTTCAAATAGACATAAAACAGTGGCTAAAAGGAAAGAGAAAGTTAGACTATATTGTGCTTTATAAGGCATTTATAGGATATACAGACAAAGAAATTGCAGTTGAATTAGGGTATTCCAGACAATACATTAATAAAATAAAAAGATGTATTTTTTACGATACAATACAAAATTTCTCTTAATTTTAATACTATTAGTTTTATATATAACACTTATATTCACTATATTAAAAGTAATACTTTTGGTATACTTTTTATACAGAATATATTTCGTAATAGTATAAAATTAAATGGAGATAGTATTGAATGGATGAAAAAGCACTCAGAAAACAGATTAAAAAATATAGAAAAAAAACCGGATATACACAAGAAAAACTTGCAATGCAAATAAACAAAAACTCTATATTTATATCTTATATTGAACGTGGTATAAAATTTCCAAGTTTGAATACATTAATAGACATAGCAAATGCTCTTGATATTTCTCTTGATATGTTAGTTGGAAATAGCGTAAATAGCAATTTAGAAGCAAATTTGTGCTATATCAATAATAAATTAATACAACTTTCTCCAAATAGACAACAAGTACTTTTCAGAATAATGGAATCTATGTTAGATATTGAACTAGACAACCAAAAAAATAGTAATATAATAGAATCATAACAAGTTACTTATTGGGGAAAAGATATGTTAATACTTATTTTTGATACGGAGCAGGAAAAATGTAAGTTTGAATTGATTTACGAAAAATATAAAAAGTATGTAATGTATACCATAAAACGTTTTATTTGTGATGATTTTTTAGCAGAAGACTTATTCCATGATGTTTTTATTGTGATTGCCAATCATTTGGACAATATCAATATGGAACAGGAAAAGGAAACCAAAAATTTTATTATCACAATTACAAGACACTACACTATCAATCATTTAAAAAAGCAGAATCATATCAAAGAAGTGTCTTTGGAAGAACAAGTTCAAGAAAAAGATATATTAGATGAAATTGTTGTGAAAGAAGCAATGGAAAAATTGAAACAGCAAATCCATATGTTAGATGAAAAATATAAGACTGTGTTAGAATTAAAATATATCATCGGTTTTACAGATAATGAGATTGCAGAACTGTTAGGTATTACAAAGAAAAATGTGCAAATCCGCTTATATCGTGCTAAAAATTTATTACGCTCAAAATTAGGAGAAAAAGATGTATAAAAAAGAATTACAGGACGAATTGTTTGAGTCTTTGCTCAAGGCTGCTGTCATCGAAAACGCAATAGAAGAAATGGACGAATGGATAGATGACGAAACAATAGTAAAAGGGATAGAAGTCCCTAAATCATATGATGATAGAGTTATGAAAACATATCGCAAAATGATAAAAAAGCAAACAATGAAAAAATGGAGTAACCGCTCTAAAAAAATAGCAGTGATACTTTTAACAGTGATTTCTGGAGTTTTTGGCTTGCTTTTGCAGTCTGATAAAGTAAGAGCAGCTTGTTATCAGGTTATTGTGGAATTTTGTGATAAATATGTTGGCTTTGATTTTAATTCTTTTTCAGAATCTCCTAAAAAAATTACAGTGGGTTATATACCAGAAGGTTATGTGGAAATAGAAAATGATACTGATGATTTTAGAACTTCTATCATATATCAAAATCAATGGAAAAATGAAATAGAGTTAAAATATTTTTTTCGTTCTCCAAATGTTACAATTGATAATGAGCACTATACTATTATAACCTATGAGAACGATACAAAGTATTTCTTTTCTTCTCAAGATGAGAACTTTCCAAATATATTATTATGGTATGATGATACAGGTTGCTATATGTTGCAGGCACAGTTAGAAAAGGAAGAACTATTTAAAATTGAAAAAAATATCAAGAAATATTAAATAACTATAATATTGATATTATTTTTTTATTTACATAATAGGATTTTATTTGTTTTTACACATTAAGGAGAGATTATGATGAGTATAATAAAAAAATTGATAGTTTCTACTATATTAGCAAGTATTTCTGTATGCTCTTTAAGTGGAATACAAGTATTTGCACAGGATAACCTTAATACAACAACAAAAAACTCTATAACACCACGATATACCTATGTTACTTCGTCTAATATAGAGGTTTCTGTTAGTAGTTCTGGAGCGTCATATAGTTTATATATAAAAGGAACAAGTGAAGTTACAAAAATTTCTGGGACGTTAACACTATACAAAGATGATAAGTATGTATCCTCAAAAAGAATTTCAGAAAATAGTAACAAGGTTGATACCTCTGGTACATTAACTGCTTCTGGCAGGGGAAGTTATGAGTTGATATTTAATGGAACTGTTAGCACAAGAAATGGCTCTGAACCAATTACAATATCTGAAACAGATTCTTATTAAACAGCAATCATTGACTTACAATAGGTGAAAAACTATAATAAAGGTAGTTCTGATTAACAGAGCTACCTTTATTTTTCATGCTAAATTTCAAATGATTTATTCTTTTTCATACCAAGAATAAAATTTTACATTTGACAAAGCGGATTTTTCCCAGGCATATGTAATTTTTGTGTCATTAAAACATTTGTATCCTGCCATAGACATATATAAATCTGAAACGGAACTAGCTGTATTTCCATGAGGATAGATAATAACAACATGGTCAGAAGTAATACCAATTGTAGTATATCCTTGATTTGCACGGCTTTGAGCGTCAGCATAATTAACAGAATACCAATGAGGAGTTTTATTTCTCTTTAATGCTTCTAATATGGTTGCACAAGTACCACCTGGAAGGGGAGTCCCATATTCTTCAGCAACATCTTGAGCAAAAATGTTACAATATGTTTTACCTCCGCTTGGCTGATATTTTGATGTACCTTCCACATCAATGTCGTCTATTACTTTTTTGTAGTCATCTTTAGAAATTGCCATATTGCTTTTCCTCCTTTTTTTGTTTCACTCTATGATTTTTAACAAGTTAAGCATACTTTAAATGGTTAGCCTTTTACATCTAAAGTTTTTACTTGTTATATTAGATAAAGATAAAATTTTTGTATATTAGCAACCAAAATAATAAAAAAATTTGGAAATTAGTAAATAGAAAGGATAATGGATATGAAACAATTTAAAAAGATAATCGCTACTACAATTCTATGTTCTCAATTTTTAACACAAGTATGGGCAAATGAAGCAGTACAAACACCTTGTTATATTAATACAGTTGATATAGAAAACAGTGACTTTGAAAATGGAAACTGGAAGTATCAATTTACTGCTTCTGATGGCACTTCACTCACATTAGAAGAAGGGCAAAAGCATACATTTCTTATTGTAAATGGTAAAATATCCTCTGAAAATGTTGTCATTCAAAATGATATTTCTTTTGTTTCATTAGAAGGAATTTGCAAAGAATTAAATTTGCAAAAAGAAGAAAACAAAAACAGTATCAAAAATGGATTAGATACTGTTACAATAGAACATTCCCTTACTGTCAAAAAGAATAACGAAATACTACCAATAAAAGCAATTTATATAGAAAATGAAATATATGTACCTTTAAAAGAATTTGTAACCGCTTTGAATGGTACTGTTAGCTATACCACAAAAGAAATAATGCCTTTGTATAATCCTTTGATATGTATTGATACAAGAGAACAAAAAGTAACAAAAGAACAAGCATTACAAATGGCAAAACAAAAAATGAATCAATGTTATCAAAATTTTTTGCTAGAGCAAAAAAATGACAACGCAACTGAAATGCTTACACAAATTCAGCAAAAAATAAATACTATGCAGTGTATAGAAGATACGGCTAGTTTTTGGATAATAGACGCTCCTTATTTACTGCTTGTAGATAAAACAACAGGAGAAATTTATTATAAAACAGGACATGGAAATGCAGGACATGGTTCTTATGTTGAAATGATTGATAAAGTGGATACTAATGTAACAAATTTTTTTGAATATGTTATTAATCATGGTTTTTAAAGGAATAAAAAATTTCTGTTTTTTATTTTTTTTAAAATTTCGTTGCTATTTTTACTTCTTTTCTCTCTTTATATGATGTAGCAAGTAAAACCTATAAGAAAGGGACAAGCTTATAGGAAAGTCCCATTTGCTATAAAAATTAAAAATAGAAAGAGAAAGAAGTGGATTTTATGTCAGCTAAATTTTATCAAAGAACAATAAAAATTGCAACGGGAGAGCAGATTACAGCTAAATTTTATATTGCTTCTCCTATGGACTTTTGTATTGAACCAACGACAGATAGCAATGCAACTAATTGGGCAAAAAGCGGAGCCTTTGGAACAAATGCCTCTTTTTTCACAGTACAAGCTAACAAAAAAGGATATATGACTGCATTACATATTTTCAGAAATAAAGATATGTCACAATATCCTGGTAATACAGAAGGCGGAAGTAATAACTATGAAAATCTGAATGACACAAAAACGGCTATGGATGTTTTATGTTGTAATGGAACAACAAAAAAAGTAAGTTTATTGTCAAAAATATCTTCTTGGTCGCCATCAAATCATCATGGTGTAAATAACATGGAATGGGGTGTTGGTGGTTTTAATGTTTTACCATACAATTCCTATGCGAATGAGAGTGCATTTTTAAAGGCTTTTAAGGAATATTATCCTAATTTGTATAATGGTCGTACAGAAGTTCATACTCCAAGAACTGCTATGGGCGTTCGCTCAGATGGTTCTGTTATATTAGCAGCTTTATTTGGCAATTCTACCAGCGATTTAAACAGTGGTCCTAATATTTATGGAGTACATCTTCTTATGAAATACTTTGGTTGTACACAAGCAATTTGTTTAGACGGCAGTAACTGTACTAAAATATCTTATAAATCAAATGGTTCTGCTACGAGTGCAGGTGCTAGTACCAGACTTACTTTTTGTAGAATAAGATTACTGGTAGATGTCGCAAATTCTTGTGATTGGACAGGACAATAATGTAGCAAGTAAAAAGAATCCCACTGTTTTTTCAGTGGGATTCTTTTTAATCAATTTCTATGATGGTATTTTTATCAGGGAAAAAGGGATTTCCAAATACTGCAATATCTTTTTCTGATAAATTTTCTGCAACAGCCATAGATATTTGAATCAATTTCAAATTTTTTAGGGGATATAATGCTTCTAATGTATTCAACGAAAAATTTCCGTCCGTCAAAAATAGCTCCTGCAATTCTTTTATTCCAGACAATACAGAAATATCAGAAATATCATTTCCTATCAAACCTAATTTTTCTATATGATAAAATTTTTTTAAAAAGGATATATCTTTTAAAGGAGCATCTCCTTGCTGACAGTAATTGATATTTAATTCTGTCAAATTTTGTTTGTTTGGTAATTTTTTGATAGACTGATATTCTTGTGCGATGCAGTTAGATAAATGCAAAGATTTTAAATTCTGTAAGGATGACAAAAAAGAAAAATCGTTTATATTGCAATTTTCTATAAAAATAGATTCTAAATTTTGATATTGTGATAGCATAGAAGAATCATTTAAAATTACACCACATATGCGAATCGTTTTTATCTCATCAATAGGATAATCTACTTCTTCCAATGACAAAAATTCGATTGCTGTTTCAGAAGAATATAACATATCTTCATATTTAAAATTGATTTCTATTTGTGTGTTTCCAGTATATTCATTACCAATATACTCACTGACTTTATTTTCCTCATCAGAGCAAGCTGAAAATGATAAAAGAATAAAAAGAAATAAAAATAGCCTTTGAAACATCTGTTTTACTCCTTTACTTTTATTTACATTCTATGGTAATTGTTTGTATATCATCAAATTCTTTTACTGTTTCATCTAAGCCAGAAGTATCAAAATAAAAATAGAAATCACTGTGACCATTTCCGCCACCACCACGAACAAAGGTAACAGGAATATAAATTCCATTCACAGATACTTTGATATGTTCATTTACAAAATCCGTTCCTTCCTGCACTTTATTTCCTTCTCTGTCTTGGTTTAGCATTTTATTCAGCATACCGTGTAATTTTTCTGTTTGATCCATTACATTCATTTGAAGCTGAAACCCAAACATCAATTTACTATCATTATCTGGATTCCATGTTGCAGTGAATTTTGTAAGATATTGCATATTATTTTCTGTTATATCAAATTTGTTGTTTCCTGTTCTTTTGAATTCTACAGCAAAATCTGAAATATCTTTTGAAACATCTCTATAGTCATCATCCTTTATATTCAAATTCCATGATGTACTAGTGGGTGGCAAAACATAATCCAAACATATTTTCCTTTCTTCTGGATACCATGTTACATCGCCATAATATCCTAAATCGTCCATTAAAATAATACTTTTACCGCCTATATTGTAAGTATTTACGTCTATACTCTCATCGTCAGTTTGTGATAGAACTTCCATAATAACACGATTACCTGCATCATAAGATTTTTCATCTCTGTCAGCCCCATAAAAAAGTCGTGCAATAATATCAGTTTCGTAAATATTTGCTGCAAAAGAGCCAATTGCCTTTGTATTTTTTTGTGGAATATAATCTGCTGTTATTTCATTGGGAGATGCAATATCATATTCTACTCGCAGAACACGTTCAGAATCTGAATACCAAATATCAAATCCATATTTTTCTAAATCTTCCACAACAATTCCTGTATATCCATTGATATTATAGGACGGAATTGGCAAGCCATTGATATAAGCAACAATATCTGTGTTGACTGCTTTTCCAACAATATCTCCTGTTTTCGCAAAAACAATACTGCTGCTTATCATCATACAAAACAATAAAATAATACAATTTTTCAATTTTTTCATAAAACATTCCTCCTTCATTGATGATATGATTATAAATTTCTTTTTATATATAAACAACAAAAAAGACAAATTTACTACAAATTTTTTGAAAGTATTTTGTATTTTTTTAAATACAAAAAAGACTGCCACATAGTCCTTTATGTAGCAGTCTTTTGATATTAGATTAGGAAGCAGTGAAAATAAGGCGTTTATTTGCACAGCTATTTGTGCCTAAAACATATCTGAATGTTTCTGTTGTACTGGTAGTTACTGTTTTAGAAATACATTTCCAAGAATTATACATTCCAGATGCATTGCCTTTTAATGTTGCATACTTTGTATCAGAGCCAGAATTGATAACACAATATTCACTTTTATCATTTGTATCAGTTTTCATATAAATGTTAAATGTTACAGAAGATTTTCCGCTGTCATTTACAAACTAACTGGAAATTCATAGATAATACCCCAGTTACCAAGATTTTGACCTGAAGTTGATGGAGAAATGCACTTTCCAGCAGGAGCTGCTAAATAGATTGGAAGTAAATCAGAAGTAGCAGCAGCTCTATTGATTTTTAAATTAGAAATTCCTGTTGTATTTAACTTCAAATATCTTCTTGCTTTTTGTAAGTCACTTGCATTTAATGTAATGGTATCTGCTACATATTTATAGCCATTGGAATAACCAGAATATTGATTTCCATTGCCATCTGTTTTTGGAATTACAGTAGCTGTACCATCTATATTCCATTTGTTTTCGTAGATATATACTGTGATAATAGCTTGTCCATCTACTTGAAACTCCATTAAACCGCTGTAAAGCCCACTGTAATCAAGCAATTCTTTATCAAACCAGTAAGAACCATTTTTAGCTATGCTCACTTCTGACGCTGGTGAAGAATTAAAATAATCTTGGATTGTTTCTCCTGCAACTCCATTCCAACTTTTTTTGTCGTCAAAACGATTCGTGCCATGTCCTAATTTCAATTGCTTGAAATGAAATTTTGCACTGTTTGGATTAAATATTTGTATTCCAAAATTTAGTCTATGCTTTGGTTCAGGTGCAGCTGCACCTGTGCCATTATTGTATTGATAAGAAAAGAAAATCTGATGTGTGCCAGCTGGGACAGTCACTTGGTTTAAGCATTTGTTACAATTCGTTTTATCTTTATCTCCATACATATCATTTTTTAATGCTTCAGGGTGATTACAAATCACAAATTTTTTGCTTGTGTCTAAGGAATAGTTTACAGGTAAACTAACATCAGTAGACAAATTCGTTAAATTAGTTAAATTGCTGCCAGAGGCAGATAAAATAGTGAAAGCCATAATAAAATCTCCCTTCAAAAATTTAATTTTGTTTTTCTTTTAGCAAAACTTATCTATGTAGATTTAAAAAAATGATGGTTTCCTTACTGTTTGAATGCTCTTTTGTTTTAAAAAATAGGAAAAATATAAAATCGTATCATCATTGCAGTAAAGTATTTCATTTTTACATTTCTTTACAATAAATAAATTTTTGCTATTATTTTGAAGCAGTTGTCTTTTTCCTATAAAAGATGGTTGTGATTCAGTAATCTTAAGCTTTATCCCCCTCCAAATTCAGCGAAGCATTTTCCCTATTTGCTGAAAAAGATTTTTAAATTTGAATCACTTGCTTCTATTTGATAAAGATAAAATAAGTTTTGTTTTAGCAACCTAAATACACAATTTTTTAAATTTTTTATAACATCTTTTTTAGAAATAAGAATTTAAGAAAAATCTCTTTTAACCGCTTCTGTCTAATAAAGATAAAATTGCTTCTTCTTGTGCAACCTAAAATTCAAAATTTTTTAAATTTATAAAAAAGTTTTATAGAAATATTGGTGATAATTGTAATATTATTTCATTGATAGGCTAATTTTTATATAACAGAAAATAAAAATAAAATGGAATAACATGAAAATGAAGTTATTATGATAAAATTAAAAAAAGGCAGAGATAACTATAGAAACAATCTCTGTCTTTTTTATATTTTTTATATTAAAGGGGTATATACGCTACACCAGATACATAAGGCTTTATGCTGTATTGCTCTCCTGTATGATAATTATTGATTTCCCAATCTCCTATTCCTATATCGCCATATTTAGACAATAATTGGATATTTACATAAAAATCACCAATTAAAATTTCCTTTTTTGATTTCTTGATTTTTAATATAACAGATTCAAACTCATAAAAAACAATATATTTTTTACTTTCTGCTAATATTTCCATAAAGTTCTTCCTTTCTATTTACATTCTATGGTAATGCTTTGGATTTCTTCTAAATTTTTTATTTCTTTGTCCAATTCTATGTAATACGTGTAACCGTCAAAATCTGGTCTTAGTTCTATTGCCGAAACAGGTATACTTTCTCCATTGATAGATACTTTGATATGTTTATTAGCAGCGGCAATGTTTTCTGACACCACATTCCCTTCAGAATTGATTGTCAAAATAGAATTTAATAACTGTATTAACTGTTCTGCTTTCAAAATAGTATCCTCACGAATACAAAAATCAATGGTAATTTTACCATTTTCAAACCAATTTTTTTTGAAATCTCTTACTGGTGTTTTTTCGCACCAAATGATTCTAAAAAAAGAAAGATACTGTTCATTTTTTCCATTTACTTGGAATTTAGGCTGTTCTTTTCCAAATTCATTGGTCTCTTTTTGTTCTGTTTTTGTAAATTCTATTGCAAAACTGGAAATAGCTTTATTTTTCTCTTTTTCATAGTCGATTTTTGGTATAATTTTCCAATAATGCATATAGTCAAAAGAAAGGGTTCTTTTTTCCCAATTCCATGATATGTAACCAGAATGACAATGTTCTAATCCATCTATAGGAACCAATATTTGTCCGTCTATACTGTAAGAAGTATCATAAGTAATATTAAAATCATTTACTCTTATATAAATATCAGTAGCTTGAGCGGTGAAAGCTACCGAACCAATTTTTTTATTTTCTTTTTTGGGGTCATAGTTTGCAGTTACTTCTTTCTCTGGATTGTACTCTATATATAAACAGCGTTCCTCATCAACATAATTCAAATCAAAACCATAGTTCTCTAATTCTTTCGCAATCACTACTGTTCTATCATCTAAATTATAAGAAGGTATCGGCAAACCATTAATATAAGCAGTAATATCAGAATAAATAACTTTTTTTGTTTCTGCATAAACTGTATTTCCCATCCATATCATACAGTAAAAGAATACTACAAACTTTAAAAATCTTTTCATAATTATTTTCCTCCTGTTTTTTATGTTGTAATAAAACGTCTTTTTCCAGTATGAATATCAAATATTCTCCAATTTCCAATATAGGCTCTTGTTACATAGGCACAGCAAACAACATCTTCCAAAATATGAATTTGGCTACTGTAAAAATAAGGAACTGCTATTACAGGCTGATTTTGTTCGCCTTTTAATGAAATACGATATAAATTAGGATAATATTTACCATTTTTTTTAGTGTTATAACCATAATATAGTGTATCATTATAAATAGCAGAATAATATATTGCATCATTTTCTGTTTCTATTTCTATAACTGTTTTTGTTGTATGATTTTGTAAGGAATACTGTTTGATTGCATTTCCAGTATGATAATACAAATTGTTATTATACACTTGAAAGTTGTATGCTTCTTCTTCTAATTCTATTTTGTGAAAAGCATTTTGCTCATGTAACGGGAAAGCATAAATTCCCTTTTCTAAAGGCTGACCATTTTTATAAGTTGTTGGAACAACATTCAAATTAATATGATATGCATCCAAATAAACCACATCATGATATTCACAGGAACTGTTTTCTGGTTCTTGTAGTAGTATGGAATCAAAGGAATTTGTTATTGTATTTTGTATTGTTTCTTTTGTCACTAAATTATAAAAACTGTTTTTTTCTGACCAATATATCCAGGTATCAGAAAGAAATGCAATTTCTTTAGATTTACAAACATACTCGCTTTTTCCACCATTGACAGAAACACGATAGTATGCACTGTTATATACATTTTCTTTTATGCCTTCCTCTTTTATCGCATTAAAATAGATGTATCCATCCTCACAAACTCTCATATGATAAGTTGATGTAGAAGGGTCATATTGAAAGGAATCTTCACATAATAAAGAATCTGTTTGTGTCTGCAAATCATACTGATAAAGTTGCAACACATTATGATTTTCCTCTGCTTCAACACGTTTTAGATAATAAAGAATGTGATTTTTTTCTGCAAAATATCCTCCATTTTCCATATTGCTTTGGTTTGTAGATGGATTTTCTTGTTCTGCTGCATAGATAGGCTGTATAAAAATCATGCTACACAATAACAGTAGATAGATTATTTTTTTTAACTTTTTCATAAAGAACTCTCCCCTTTTTTATTTTTCTCTATTATAAATAAACAACAAAATAAAAGATTTTACTACAACTTTTTTTAATGTTTTTTGTATTCTTTTAAAGACAATCAAAAATCTTGTAGTATTTTCAGCTTTTTTATTGTTTATTTCTATATAAAAAGTTTATAATCTATGAAGGAGGAATGTTGTATGAAAAAATTAGTAAGCTGTATCATTTTATTGTTTTGTTTTATATTAGGAGAAAATATTGTATATGCTAATGAAAAGGTTATTGGAAAAGTTTTAACAACAGACATCATAGCATACATTGATGGGCTGGCAATACCTTGTTATGACATTAGCGGAAAAGTAGGAATTATAGCAGAAGATTTAAAAAATTATGGTTTTGATGTAATCTATAGTGGTAAAGATAATCGTTTAGACATCACTTACAACTGTACCAAACAAATTATAGCAAATGAAATATTCCATAAAGAAAGTCCATATTTTCATTATGATGAAAAAAGCCATATTTTAACTTATATTTCAAAGCCAGAAAATAATTTTATTGGAAAAAATTTAAGTATAGAACAAAATACAAATCCTGCTGGTTTATTTGTATCAAATATCTACCAAACAGACATTAGCACAAGAATAAATGATAAAGAAGTACCTTCCTATAATATAGGAGGAAAAACAATTATTTTAATAGATAGTCTTGATGTATATGGTAATATCATATGGTGTTCTGATAAGAGAAAAATATATTTTAAGTATATACCTGATTGGATGATCAATTTAGTAAATGATGGATACATCAATGAAGATATAACAATTTCTGATTTTTCTATAGAATTAAATAGAAACCAATATGGTGGCTTTGATATTTCAAGTAAAAATATAGAATATTTACAGGAGGAAATCAATATTGGTTATTTTAAAACATCAGGATTAGTATTAGGAATTTATCCTAATGATTTTGAAGCTCCATGCAAAGTAAAATATCAATTTCCAAGCTATGCTGATATGATAACAAATAGTTCTGATGGCTTCTATTATAGAAAAAATGCTGATTTTGCTAATGAACATATCAAAGTATTTATTAATGGTAAAAAATTAAATATTTGTTCTGTAGTGAAATCAATTGGAAACAATCATACAGATTATCATTTTTATTTTGATGAAAAAGTAAAAGATTTTGATGAGATACAAACACTGAAGTTAGAATATAAATAATGATATTGGAAAGGGAAGCATATGCTCCCCCTTTCATCAAAGAGTATTATTTATTATGCTTTTTTTGCTGTAAAAATGTGATTTACAGGAATTGTACTGTTTGTTCCAAATATAAATTGATAGACATCATCAATGGAGTCTTTTGCTGGAACCTTGCAGTTTAACCAATTCCATGAATCAAATTTAAAATTGCTTGCTTTTCCATATGTTGTATTTCCTCCAGAAGAAATAATAAAAGTAGAACCTATTTCGTTTTCTTTTGTTTTTACAACATCTGTTCTCATGTAGCCATTAAAAATAACGGGATAATTTAAGTCATTTTCTAAACGAATTGGTATGTAATCTTAAATTTATTTTTTTAAATATTTTTTGAAAAAGACAAAAAATATTGTAGTATTTTCTGCTTTTTTATTGTTTATTTCTATATAAAGAATTTATAATAAATTGAAGAGGAAGGAGAAATGAATATGAGAAAATTAGTAAGTTATATTATTTTATTGTTTTGTTTCATATTAACAGGAAATTTTGTTTATGCAGATAATACTAAAAAAGCACTTTATACAGATATTACTGCATATATTAATGGTGTACCAATACCATGCTATGAAGTAGATGGAAAGATTGCAATTATAGCAGAAGATTTAGAAGATTATGGTTTTCATATAGAATATAGTTTTGAATCAACATGGCAGGGAAAAAAGCCAATATTGGAGATTACATACCATAGAAAAAATATTTCTTTAAACGCATTAGAAAATATAGAAAAAAATAATATTTCTTCAGAAAAACAGAAATATGCAGAACAATATTTTATTGATTACGGAAAAGAAATTACAGCAAATTATTGTCCAGAACAAAATAAAAAAGAACCAGGTTCTGTTGCTTTTTATTTGTATCAAACAAATCTTTCTACAAGAATATATTATTATTCAAATGAAATACCTTGTTATAGTATAGGAGGAAAAACCATGATATTTATGGATTCCTTAAAAAAAACAGACACCGATATTATTAATTATGAAAATAATACTAATATAATATGGCATCCAGAAGAAAAGAAAATTTATTTTGAATATTTACCTGATTGGTCAGTTTGTCTTGTAAATGGTAATGATGGTAATTATACTAATGAGGATAATATTATTAATGATTTTTCAATACAATTTACTAAAAATAATGAAGGAAATTTTGACGTTATTCGTAAAAATATAAAATATTTAGATTATAATATTAATTTAGAGTACCATAAGAATGAAGCATTAGGAGGATTAAAATTAGAAATTTATTCCTTTTATAATGAAAATATTCCTCCTCGAAAATTGAAATATCAATTTGTAAATTTTGATGATATAACAGTTTACAGATACGATGATTATAATGATGAATATCAAAAAGAAAATATAGATTTCATAAATGAACATATAAAATTATATATCAATGGCAAAAAATTAAATATTTATTCTGGCATAAAAAATCCAGGAGGAAACCATATCATTTATACATTTTATTTTGATGAAAAAATCAGTAATTTTGATGAGATACAAATGATAAAATTAGAATGTAAATAATTTATTAGTTTAAAAGAGGAGCATATTACTCCTCTTTTAAACATATATAAAACAAACTTGTTATGCTTTTACTGTAAAAATATGATTTACAGGAGTTGTACTGTTTGTTCCAAATATAAATTGATATGCATCATCAATAGAGTCATTCGCTGGAATTGTACAATTGAGCCAATTCCATGAATTAAATTTTTGACTGCTGACTTTCCCATATTTTGTATTGCTTCCTGAAGAAATAATAAATATAGAAGCAATCTCGTTATCTTTTTTAACACCTGTCTGTACATATCCACTAAAAGTAATTGGATAATTTAAGTCATTTTCTAAACGAATTGGTATGTAATATTGAGCACACCAATTTCCTACATTATGAAGTGGAGAAGCTTTTCCTACTGCTGCAATTTTATCAGTACCAGCAATATGGATTGGTATTAGTTCACTTTTTTCTACCTTGTTTACTTCCATGAGATAAGAAGGAGTATAATTTCTACAATGTGTTGAAAAATATATTCCACCTTTCTCTAATAATTCACTTGCTTTTAATGTAATTTGTTTTGCTGTAAAAAAGAACCCTTCTCCTAATCCAGAATATACCATTTTCATTTTTTTTCTTTCTTCTTCATTTTTCACTTCTGAAAAGGCATTATCATAAGAGAATATAGTTGTAGCATTTCCTACCTTAGAACGGTCAAAATAAGCATATACAGATACTGCAACAGATTTTGTAGTGCTAAATCTTAAATTACCACTAAATACACCTAATTTAATACTTTTATCCATTATCCATAAACTTTCATTAGGCTTCAATTCTGTTTTAGAAGTAATAAGGCAACCATTAGGACCTTTAAAGAAATTTTCCCATGAGCAACCACTAGCATTGCTCCAGCCTGGTTCAGAATCAGAATGACCATAGTTTGTTGGTGTAATTGTAACACTAGTACTATTAGGGTTATAGATACGGATTCCATAATGTAAGTTTGCACTTAATTGGTTATAATGAGAATAAAAAATTTGTACATTTCCAGCCTTTACCACTTGACGATTAAGGCTTACATTAGACTTATCTGCAAGCATTGTGTTATCTGTAATATTCTCAGGGAAGTTACAATAAACCCATGAAGAATCTGTATTAATTGATAATTTTATTGGGATAGCTGTTTTTGGTAAAGGATAGTTTAAACTATTTTGTCTCCTTTCATTGGTGCCATCTCCTTGAGTACCTGGTAAAATATTTAGTGCCATAAATATTCCTTCTTTCTTTTTTTGTTTTCAATTTTCTTTTTATAACCGGTTACGCTATATAAAGAGAAATAGAAATTGATTTTGTAAACCTAAATTTTAAATTTTTTAAAAATTTTTATATAAAAATTAAAAAGGGAAATTTAAGTATCAAAATAATTTCTCTATTCTGTACCCGGTTATATACTAGAAAGAAGAAAAAAGAATAAATTTGTAAACTCAAATTTCATTTTTGATAATGTTTTTTGAAAAAAACAAAAAATCTTGTAGTATTTTCAGCTTTTTTATTGTTTATTTCTATATAAAAAGTTTATAATCTATAGAGGAGGAATGTTTTATGAAAAAATTGATAGGTTGTATGATTTTATTGTTTTGTTTTCTGTCAGAAGGAACGGTTGCCTATGCTGCTGTTGGTGATGTAATTGGAAATATCTATGCAACAGATATTGTTACTTATCTCAATGGTATGAAAATACCATCGTATAATATCGGCGGGGAAACGGTAATTGTAGTAGAGGATTTAGAAAGGTATGGGTTTCAAGTGGAATGGAATGAGGAAGGAAGATACTTAACTGTATATTCAAATCGTATGCCTGAAGCTGTTCCCGAATATATACCACCTAAAAAAAGTTCCCCAGGAAAAATGATTGGAAACATTTATGAAACAGATATAAAAGTATCTATCAATGATGAGTCTATTGAAAAAGAGCATATTTATAATATTGGTGGCAGAACAGTGATAGAAGTATCTGCAATTTCTGAATTTGACCCTGACGAAGAACATTATGGAACTTTTGGAAGAAGTGGTTATTCCAGATATGGTTTTCACTTTGTCTGGCACCCAGAAGAAAGAATTGTAGAGATAGAGGCAATCATGGGCGGAAAAGAAGTGCAAACAGATTTTGGAACATTTTTGCTGAATTCCATTATGTTTGCAGGTCCTTATGTGACAAACTATACTAATAGCAAAGAGGCTTATGAGTCACGTAATACAGGTTCTCATTCTTCTAATTTTTCTGATTTTGAAAGAAATAATATATTTTATTTTAACCACGATGACCAATATGGAGATAATAAATATATGAATTTAAAATCTCTTTTAGAAATGGCAGACATTACCATAAAGGAACAAAAAGAAAATATGCTTGTTTTGGAAAAAGGAGCAAAACAATCTTTACATACTTATGAAGATGCATACACTATTTCTACTCATCCACAATATCGTATGTTAGGAAGTGTTACTTTAAAATCAAGTAATTGTCCAGAAAAAAATTTTTCTGTTTTTGTTTCCGGAGGAGAAATCTATATGGAAGAAAAGGATATTGCAGAATTTATTGGTATGCCATTTAGTTATACTTATTTAGATATTTGGTTTGACGGAAAAGATACAAAATTGATTGATAAAGTAGTAACTCCTTAATCATTAAATAGTAAGCCTCTTATGCTATTTTATAGCATAAGAGGCTTGTTTGTTATTTGTTTTCTACTTTCCAAATATGATTTACATTCTTGGAACTATTTGTTCCTAATATAAATTGACATATCTGAACAGCTGAAGTAGTATGAGCTGGAACAGTATGATTTGTCCAATGCCATGTTCTTTTGTCCTTATACTTTTCTTCATTAATGCTACTAATTCTTTGGTAAACTGTGTTGTTGGAACCAGAAGATAAAATATAGAAATTTTCATTTTTATTATCTTCTCCTGGCTGTATGTATCCTTTAAATACAACATCTCTGTTGGTGTCATTTTCAAATCTTACAGGAATATAATATTGTACACACCAGTTTCCTACATTATGTCTTGGACGAGGTTCATCAGGACCTGCAATTTCACTTGTACCAGCAATATGGATAGGAACCATATCACTTTGTGCTTTACCATTTACTTCCATTGGATTTTCTTCACCTTTTACAGGTTTTGGATATTCTGAATAACAAGTTTGAAAAAACTTTCCTCCATTATTCAAAACATCACTTGCTTTAATGGTTATTTCTGCAGCAGTCAGGAAATAACCTGCTCCATATCCAGAATATTGTACAGATGCTTCATCATATTGGTATTGAGAACCAGCACCAGATATTTTATAGCGGTCTAAAAAAGCATATACTGTTACAATCACAGTGCCAGAAGTACGAAATCTTAAATTGCCACTAAAACCATATCCTTGAGGAATTACTTTATCTAAAATCCAAAACGAACCATTGGATGCTACTGTTTTAGCTGTTGTTGTGCCACAATCACTTGCTCCATTAAAAAATCTTGTCCATGAGGCAGCATTTACATTGATTCGTCCACTATCACTACCATTGCCCTGTCCATGTCCACAATTTAAAGGTGTAATTGTAACAGAAGTTTTGTTAGGATTAAAAATTTGAATCCCATAGTGAATATTACTTTTATACTGGTTGTAATGGGAATAAAATATCTGTGCTTCTCCTGCGGATACGGTTTTTTGATTCAACCATACATTCCCCTTATCGCTATCTCCAAACATACTGTCTGATGTAATACGTTCAGGATAATTGCAATAAATCCAACGACCATCTGTGTCCATGGAAAATTTCATGGGAATTCTGCTGTTGCTTCCACTTGGAAGATTCACTGTTCCAAGATTTGCTTCTCCTGTTAAAAATTGAAAAGCCATTTTAATCATCCTTTCTTTTTCTTCTTTTTGAAAATTTCTTTTTATAACCGGTTATGCTATATAAAGAGAAATAGAAATTGATTTTGTAAACCTAAATTTTAAATTTTTTAAAAATTTTTTGGTTTAAAATTAAAAACAGTAATTTAAGTATCAAAATAATTTCTCTGTTTTGTAACCGGTTATATACTAGAAAGAAGAAAAAAGGATAAATTTGTAAACTTAAACTTTTATTTTTTTAAATCTTTTTTTCTTAACTGGTCAACTTTTGTATCCAAAACATTTACTTGTGTAACTACTTTGTCTACTTTGTCATCAACTGCAGTAAAGCGTTCATTTAATTTATCATTTGATGCTGAAAAATTATGTATGGTTGCTTCAAAAAGTGCTTTTAATTCTGAAATTACTTCTGTATTTTTTGTAATTACTTCCAGCAATTCAGATTCTCTCTGCATATATTTATCCAGTCGTGCAGCTTCTGTTTCTTCCTTATCTGCTTTATTTTTAGATATAATTTTATAAAATGGTATCAACACTAATATGCAAGCCATCATCATTAATATAAAGAAAATAATCAATATACTATCTGTTTTTTGAATCATGTTGTTAAGTAGTTCTGTTTCATTTGTTGTCATTTTTGTTCACCTCCTTGTTACTCTATTTGTAATTTTTTCTAAAAAATTACATGAAAAAAATGGTTTCATCACCTCCTTAAATTAATTTCTTTTTTCTCTAAAGTCTAAAAATGTTTTTAGTTTTTTCTTCATTTTATTTATTTGTTTGTTTACAGCTTGTCTTGATATATGCAGCATTGCAGCAATCTCTCCATCTGAAAATCCTTCTACTATTTTTAATTCAAGTAATAAGCATTCTTTTTTTGTTAGATATTGTTTTATGTCTATAAAAAACAATATGTCTTTTACAGAATCATTGAAACTTTCATCTATTAAAATATTATCAAATGATGTTTCTTCCTTTAAAAAACAAATTTTATTTTCATATTCTTCCTGCTTTTTGTTTAATCGTATGAATTCATGATAAATAGAAGTTTTGATATAAGATAAAATATATTTATCCTCATAAAACTGTTTTTTCTCTATAGGAATTTTCATGATAGTATGTAAAAATGTTTCCATTAAATCGTTGTAAGCATCTTCATAAGATAAAAGCCAGCAATACTTTTTTAGCAACGGTTCAAATTTTTGGCACAATGCAAGCATACTTTCTTTATCATTATTTTTTGCTTTTACGATACAATCGTATAAACTTTTTACTTCCATATTCATCTCACCTGTCCATTTCTGTTAGGAATTTTTTCTTTAACTGGTAAAGATGAATGTGGAGTTGTTTTAGCAACTAAATTTTGAAAAAATTTTTATATTTTTGTATTTTTTTGTATCTTATTAAGAAATAAAAGTAGTCGATTAATTGAATTTAGTAAAATTTATTTTTAAATAAAGTAACTAAAATTTTTTTGAACTTTTTTTCAAATTTCCAAGCAAATTTAAAAAATAATCAGAATATAAAAAAGTGCATACAAAGGCGGATTACGCCTATTGCAAGCAGGGGAAAGGGATATCCCTTTCCATGCTTGTTGGGGAATGCCCCAAACCCCTAGTACAAATTTTTTTAAAATTTGTAAAACGCTTTCAGCGTGGCAAAAACCATAAAAATCGAACAAAAAAAAGAGGGAAAACAACATCAAATTGTTTTCCCATTTTGTTATATTTCTTGGTCTTTTTCTAATTTTTTTTGTTCCGTTTGGAGCAGTTTGTCCATGTTCTGTTTTGCCGTTTGATACTCCAACATTTCTTTTTTTGCTGTTGTATATTGTTGATAGAGTTGCTGTTTTTCTGCTAATAAATTTTGATATTGTTGCTGTAATTCTTTCACTTTTGGAAGTCTTTTTTGATTGGTTTTTTCAAAAAATACTTTTGCTTTTTCGTACTTTATGATGTCCTCATTATATTCTTTTTTGAATTTTTGTTTGTCTTTTGCTTTTTGATATTGCTTATAAATATCAATGGTTCTAGCGTAATAAATGATGTTCGTTTTTAACTCTAAAACTTCTTTTATCTGCTTTTCTTTTTGTTTTAATTGACTGGATATTTCATTAAATTGCTTTGTGCGATACTGTATTTTTTGTTCTAATTTTTGATAATCTATATTGTTTTCTGTTAAAAAATTTACGGTATTTGCAGCTTGCTTTACATTAAATATTTTTGCCCATTGCTCATAAGCTGCACCTTTTCCATCTTTCTTTTTTTGCTCTATATCAATAAAAGAAGTGATACTTTTTTTAATTGAATTTGATTGAGATTGTTGCAATTTTATTTTTTCTGCAACAGCAATTTCAGTATATTCTGCACCCAAAGTTTTCATTCTTGTAAAGCGATTTTGTTCTGCTGCTCTAAATGAAATTTGTTTTCCCTGTTTTACTTCATAGCCTTGTTTTCTCATATTTTCAATAAAATTTTCAAAATCTTTGCTTTGAGGAATGGTAACATCTATTGTATTTTTTAATACTTGTTTCCAGCTTTTATTTTCTTGCTTTCCATTCTATGTATTTTTCGCCTTTTTGCTGTGGTTGTTTTATAGTGGAAAGGGCATACTCTTTACAAATTTTATCGCTCAACTTTTGTGCTGCTCTGCCCCATTGTTTGTAACCATTAAACTTGTGTGTGCAATCTAATGAGGTGCTATTTATTTCTACATGATTATGAATATGGTCTTTGTCTGTATGTGTAGAAATTACAAATTGATGTTCTCCTTTTGTAAATTCATAGGCAAATTGATAACCGATTTCATGTGCCTTTTGTGGTGTAATTTCATCTGGTTTGAATGACTGCATAAGCATATAACTGATGTTATCTCTTTCTTTTGGCTGACTTCTTTTTGTTATCATTTCATACATTTTTTTGTTGATTAAAAATTCTTCTGTTGCTGTTTCTGGGTTGCACTCATAGGCACTCACAAGCAATCCGTTTTGTGTTTTTTCTGGATTTTTAGCATAATCAATATGAAATTGAATACATTCTTTTATGGTTTGATTTTGAGAAATATGTCTGTTGCTAAAGTGAACTACTGCCATATATTTTCCCCTTTTTTATGAAAATTGATTTAAAATTTGTTCTACAGAACACCATATCTTTTGATATTGTTGTTGTAATTCTTTCATTTCTTCTGCATAAAAATTGCCTGTTTCATTTGTTCTTTTTGCAATTTGATTGATGTTGTTGGATATGGAACGAAGTAATATAACAAGTTCTTTTATGCTATTCATATCTACAGAGATGATATATCCTTCTGTTGCCATTTTTCTTAAATATCCTCTCATATTGTTTGTGTTAGCTGATTTCATTTTTTCATAAATGATGTTTTTTTCTTCTTCGGAAACTTTAGTGTAAAGTCCTATATTTCTTTTTTGCATTATAATACTACCTCTCTTTGTTTTTTGATTTCTGTTGTATTTTCTTTCGGTTTAAAATTGTGTAGTGCAGTTAATATAGATGGCTTTTTTACTTCTGACTCTATTTCATTTTGCTGTTTTGGTTCTGCTATTGTGTCAAAATTTTTCTGATTTTCTTGTCTTTCTTCTGTTTTGCTTTCTGTTTTTTCTGCATTTTGTTGACTTTGTGATGTAGAATTTCTTGGCTGTTCCATATCCAATTCTACATTTAATTCTGCTAATCTTTTACTTTTTTGTTTTAATTCTTCCTCTTGCAAAAAAGGCTTTTCTATTTCTATTTTTGTTTTTTCCACTTCGGAATATATTTGTTGTAGCTTTTCTTTTTGCTTTTCTAACAAACGAGGAATATTATCTATAGCGTTATTTATCCTTGTAATATTTCCAAGAGCGTCTTCACCTAACTCTATTCTGTAGTTGTTTGCCTGTTCCAGAGTAATTTCAAAATACTTTCCCTGAAAACTTAATTTCATTTCAAATCCTCTGTAACTTCCTATCAAAAGGGATTGCTCTGTACTTGTAATTGTTTTGCAAAAAGAAAGAATTTTTTCTCCAGCTTCTTTTTTTTCTGTAAAATTTCTTTGTTGCAATGTCATAGAAAAATCATTTTCCTGTTTGGGATATTGCTGAACGATTGCAGTAGCTTGTTCCAATCGTTCTATTATTTGCTCATTATTTTTTATCATTTTAGGATATTGTATTGCAATTTTATCTTGTAAATAATATAATTGTGAAGTATGATTTGCTTTTAAAAGTTTTAGCTTATTGACCTGTACATCTAAGTCCATTTTCTCTTTGATTCGTTTATCACCAGTTGTAAGAGATTTAATTTCTGCATAAGAAAGAGCAGTACTGTCAATATCTTCTGCAGAACGAGCAGGATTTTTAGAAGTCATAACCTGTCCTATAAAACGCTGTTTGTTTTCAATTAGCGTCCAGTTGTACGAATCAAATGTATCTTTTGTCACATACCGAAATATACTCACTTTTTGGTTTTTATTTCTTTTTCTGGAAATTCTACCCATTCACTGTTCCAGGTCAGCGGGTCGCCACGGACAATCTAAATCGTGTGAAGCAATCAGCTTTTTTTGTATATTTGTTCCTACACCTAATTTAGAAGTGCTACCAAATAATACACGTATTTTTCCCTTTCTAACTTTTGAAAAAAGTTCCTCTTTCTGTACTTCTGTTTTCATATCATGAATAAAAGCAATCTCTTTTTCTGGTATGCCTTTTGCTATCAATTTCTTTTTCATATCATCATATACATTAAAATTACCATCATAGTGAGGCGTGGATTGGTCACAAAATATGATTTGTGTTCCTTTTACTGCACTACTTTTTTGCCACATTTCAAATACATTTTTGACACAGGCATTGACTTTGCTGTCAGGGTCATCAGGTAAAAGGGGGTTCATGAGTCTTTGGTCAAGTGCTAATTTTCTGCCACCATTTGTGATAGAAAGCAAATTGTCTATTTTGACATCTACTTGTCGCTTTCTAACTTTGTCTGCTCTTTTTCCCAATTTTTTCACCATATCTTTTTGTATTTGGCTTGGCTCTGTCTGCACTGTAATATATTCCACTTCTGGAACAGGAAGTTTTAGCATATCCGCTGTTTGTATGTCTGTCGCTTCTTTCCACAAATTCATCAATTCAGGAAGATTATAAAATCTTGCAAAACGGGTTTTGAAACGAAATCCCGTTCCTTCTGGAGCAATTTCCAGTACAGTCACTTTTTCTCCAAAGTCTGCTGCCCAGCAATCAAAAAATGTCATGTTATTCTGTTCTAACATATCATATTGCAAATATTTCATCATAGTGTATAATTCAGTTATGGAATTCGATATAGGCGTTCCTGTTGCAAATGTGACACCTTTGCCTTCTGTTATTTCATCTAAATAGCGACATTTCGCATACATATCACTTGATTTTTGTGCCTCTGTTTGAGAAATCCCTGCTACATTTCTCATTTTTGTATATAAAAAAAGGTTCTTGTAATTATGTGCCTCGTCAACAAATAGCCTGTCAATGCCTAATTCTTCAAATGTAATCACATCATCTTTTTTAGTATCATCATTTAATTTTTCTAATTTTGCTTCTAAATTTTTTTTTGTTTTTTCTAACTGTTTTATTTGAAAACGTTCTGCTCTTTCAGCTTTTAATTCTTTTATACCGTTTTCTATATCGTCTAATTGCTGTTGTATATTTTGCTTTTGCCTTTGTTTTGATAGGGGAATTTTTTCAAACTGTGTATGTCCTATAATAACAGCGTCATATTCTCCAGTAGCAATACGAGAACAAAACTTTTTTCTGTTGAGCGGTTCAAAATCTTTTTTTGTTGCAACTAATATATTTGCTCCTGTGTAGAGTTGTAAAAATTCTCTGCCCCATTGTTCTGTCAAATGATTAGGCACAACAAACATACTTTTTTGGCAAAGCCCAAGCCTTTTACTTTCCATTGCAGCAGCAGCCATTGTGAACGTCTTGCCACTTCCTACGCAATAGGCAAGTAACGTATTTTGTCCATAAAGCACACGAGCCACACCATTTTTTTTGTGTGGCTGCAATGTAATTTCTGGATTCATTCCTACAAAAGTAATATGGCTACCATCATATTTTCGTGGTACAGTAGAATTGAATATCCTATTGTATTTTTCGCAAAGTATTCTTCTTCTTTGAGGGTCTTTCCATATCCATTCCTGAAATGCCTGTTCCATTGCTTCCTGCTTTTGTTGAACAATGGTTGTTTCTTTGACATTTAATACTTTTTTCTCTACATCGTCCTCTATTTTTGTGTCATATATTTTAATGTCTTGCTGATTGAGTGTTTTTTCAAATATAGTATAAGCATTCATTCTGGCTGTACCATATGTTACAGTAGCATGAGTATTGCCAGAATCCACACTTTTTCCTTTGACATTCCATGTATTTGTAGTGACAGAACGCATTACATCAATATCGCTATATCTATAATACATTGGTGTTTCAAGCAATTCAAATAAGAATTGTTTGTAATATTCTGGCTCTATCCATGATGTAGCAATACGCACTTCAATTTCTGACGCTTCTAAATCTTTTGGTTGTACTTTTTCCAATGCTGTCACATTGCTTTCAAATTCGGGATATTGTTCTGCCATTTTTTGTGCTTGTTCTAATTTCATTCTAACATTGCCAGATAAATATTCATCTGCTGTTTGCCAGCCAGTGTCACTATTTTCTGATATTGTACCACTTTGAGGTGTTTTAAATATCAGTCCTTTTAAATCATTTATCACTTGTTCTGCTTTTTCACTTCCACCCATCAAACCAGCCATAAAACCAATATCTACACAAGCCTTTTCTGATATAGATACTGCAAGTGCGTCTATGGCAGTATCTACATGAGTAATTGGCTCATATTTTTGTATGGTTCTTTTGGTAAACATATCTGCTTTTCTTTCCAGTTTTCCATATTCGTCAATTATTTCTAAAGAACAGAGTAGGGGATAGGAGGAGTCTTTTTGAAACAATTTTTTATTTGTTTTGCCATTGATAACATCATATTTTATTTTAAAAACATCATAAATACTGTTTAAATGTTGTTGTTCTGCTATAATTTCCTGTTCATTTTTTCCATTTAACTGCAATTCAATCAATTTTCTTGTACTATCACGAATATCAATCATAGCTTTAACTCTTTTTTTCTCAGTATCTTTTAATGGAACAGCATACATAAAATCATTTTCTCTAAAAAAAATATCTTCTTTTCCTTCCACAACTGTATAACTGAAATTTCTAACACTTTCATCAGCGGGTATTGTTTCTATTTCTTCTTCCAGTTCTTCCATTTCAACTGTTTGAAATAATGTTTTATTCGGCAAAACAATACTTGTAATTGCTTTCTGTAATTGTTTTTCTAATACTGCACCTTCTAATGGCAAACAAGCCGTTTCTTTTTCATTGCCATACATATTATTCCAATAAGACATTTTTCCCAATATCATATAAGGATGTTCTATAAAATAATTGTTTACTGTAATACCATTTTCCAATGTGCCTGTCTGCACCCAGCTTGGTTGTTTTTCTGGGGGAGTTTCTCTTTTTTGCAAAAACAATATATCTGTAGTAACTTCTGTACCAGCATTTTCAAAAAAAGCATTGTTGGGTAATCGAATTGCTCCTAATAAATCGGCTCTTTCTGACAAGTATTTTCTTACACTGTCATTTTCTTTGTCTAATGTTCCTTTACTTGTGATAAATGCAACAATACCACCTGTTTTTACTTTGTCTAATGTTTTGATAAAAAAGTAGTCATGTATCAAAAAGTTGTATTTATCATACTTTTTGTCCATGACTTTATAACTGCCAAAAGGTACATTTCCTATTGCCATATCAAAAAAGTTATCTTTAAAATTTGTTTTTTCAAAACTATTTATTGTAATATTTGCCTTTTGATAAAGCTGTTTTGCAATTCTGCCTGTTATGCTGTCTAGTTCTACACCATACATAGAAACATCTTTTAAACTTTGTGGAGCAAGCCCGAAAAAGTTAGCAATACCGCAAGAAGGCTCTAATATATTTTTAAATTTCAAATCCATATGTTCAATGGCTTGATACATCGCTTTTATAACAACAGTGCTTGTATAATGAGCATTTAGCGTGCTTGCTTTTGCAAGAGTGTATTCTTCAGGAGTCAATATTTCTTTTAATTCTGCATATTCTTTTGCCCATTTTTCATTTTGACTGTCAAATGCTTCTGCAAGTCCTCCCCAGCCAACATATTTAGAAAGAATTTGTTGTTGTTCTGTATTTGCAAGTTTATTTTCTTTTTCTAATTCTTTTAACAAGCGAATTGCTGCCACATTTTGCTGATACTTTGTTTTTTTGCCTCCAGAAATATTAAAATCATTCGTAATATGAAAATTTATCTTTTCTGTTTTTTGTTGTTTTTTTGAAACATCAATATTTTGTTTTGCACTTGCTTTTTGTTTTTCTTTTATTTCTTGCATTTGCTTTTCTATTTGTTCTCTAACAAAAGAAATTTTTTCTTCTCGAAATAGTGGGAATATGCCACTCATTTCTAAATCACGTAATACAACATTTCCAGTATCAAAATTTATGCCATCAAATTGAAATGGTCTGTTCTCTAATTCTATTGTATTTATCAAAGGAATATATTCTTTTTTATCTGTTAATATGATATTTTGTTTCTGGAGTAATACTTTAATTTCTTCTAAATCTAAAGGAATTTTTAAAGCAACACTTTCTCCCATATTTTTAATAGTTTCTCTGTTTAACTGTTCAGCAATGATTTCAGCATCTTTACCATAAAATTGATAAACCCCTTCTATATCTATACCAATGAAATAATCTGTATACTTTTGTTTTAAATCATCATACTGCAACTGTTCCATTTTTTGTGGGGAAGGCTGTATATACAATATTTGTGATTGTTCTGTTTCTTCATGAGATGTTTTATTTTCTTGTGATGGCTGTGGTTGTAAAATAGTGTTGCTTTCGTTATTTTCTTCATTAGATTGTTCTATATTAGGCTGTTGTAACTGTTCATTTTTTTCTTGTTGTTGCTGTACATACAATGTTTGCGGTTGCTCTGTTTCTTCAGCGAATATGTCATACTCTTGTGATGGCTGTGGTTGTAAAATAGTGTTGCTTTCGTTATTTTCTTCATTAGATTGTTCTATATTAGGTTGTTGTAACTGTTCATTTTTTTCTTGTTGCTGTTGTATATACAATATTTGTGATTGCTCTGTTTCTTCAGCGGATATGTCATACTCTTGTGATGGCTGTGGTTGTAAAATAGTGTTGCTTTCGTTATTTTCTTCATTAGATTGTTCTATATTAGGTTGTTGTAACTGTTCATTTTTTTCTTGTTGCTGTTGTATATACAATGTTTGCGATTGCTTTGTTTCTTCATGAGATGTTTTATTTTCTTGTGATGGCTGTGGTTGTAAAATAGTGTTGCTTTCGTTATTTTCTTCATTAGATTGTTCTATATTAGGCTGTTGTAACTGTTCATTTTTTTCTTGTTGTTGCTGTACATACAATGTTTGCGGTTGCTCTGTTTCTTCATGAAGTATTTTATGCTCTTGTGATGGCTGTAAATCAAGCGAAAGTTGTTCTACATTTTTTTCTGCAACAAAAAAAGCAGAACGTTGTTGCTGTTCTGCTTTTTCTATATTTTCCGTTTGTTGTTTTATAGTAGGAATATTGTGAACTTTTTTCTGTATTTTTAATAGTAGTGTAACTGCTTTTTGTATAAAATCCCATGTCATAAAACTTTGTGTTATTTTATTTTGTTCCTTTCCGCTCCAATACAATAATCCCCTTTGACGATATTCAAAACCAATATGCACACCATTGATGTCTGTTTGTAATGTTTCATTTTTATATGCTGTTTTCAAAAATTCTGCTCTTTCACTTTCGTCTGTATGATATTGAAAATAATCTGCAATTTCTTGCCAATCCTTTTTTAAAAATGTTTTATGTTCTAAACAGCCTAATACAATTTCTTTAGGATAACTATGTACAAATTGGGGAAGGGGAGTTAAATGTATATCATTTCCTGTCTGACCATTTCCTCCGCTCTCTGGCGAGTGTTGTTCATTTTCTGTACCCATTCCATTTGATTGTTGGCTTTCAATTTTTCTGTTATGCCCTCTGTTTTCATCATTTGTTCTATCAGATTGTCCTCGTACTGCTGTGCTGTTTCGTCCACTTCCAGAAGGTGATTCCAAAGTTTGTCCATCAACAGCATGGAGTTGTATTTGCCCCTGTTTGTCTTTTTGAGATATTCTCCCATCATCAAGCCATATTTGCCTAGTTCCCTGTTGTCCTGCTCGCTCTCCATCTCCAAATCTGGTATGAGGTAATCTCCCACTTTGATGTAATTCAGTTCTGCCATTTTCAAAACTCCCTTCTTTTATTTCAGTTTCACACTTTAAAGTGTTAAATTGTTCTTTATATTGATTATATTCTTTTTTTTCCGATATTGCAATAGATTTTTCAACTGTTTTGATTGTTTTTTCTATATTTCTTAATACATCATTTGAAATTTCATTCACAGCCGTTCCCAAATGGTGCAGCATTTCAGGCGTGGTAAATGCCATAACATTTTGCAAATCTTTATCAGAAATATATTGTTCTGTGTCAATACCACATCTATGCAGTAATACATATTGTATACTTGTGATACAAACATCTCTGAAAATACTTTGTGCTTGTTGTTCGTCCAGTTCCCCTAAATAGGTATCTTCTAAATTCAGCAGCATATTTTTAAAATATTGGCTGTTATGTATGTCTACCATAGAAATCGCTATTTCCATAAGCCTTTTTGTAATATCCTTTTGTTCTGTATTGCCTTCATATTGCTCCAACATAGCAAGTACACTATCATAATGTTTTTGCTCCATTTTCCATAAATAAGGTGTTTTACTGATTTTAGTAGTGATAGTATCTTCTAATGCAAAAACATATGTTAAATAAGGCTTTTGATTTTTTTCTCTTATCAGTGCAATTCCTTTTGAGCCAGACTTTACCCATCTTAACATTTTTTTGTTCCATATCGGTATGGAGGCACAAGCGGTGCAGTCTGATCTTTGGGCGTGTATCATAATCTGGTCGTCAAAAGAATATTTATAAAATTGACTTGCTGTGTTTAAATAGTTTTTCCAATTTTCAACATTACTTGTTATCATATCGCTTGTTTCTTGCGACAGTTCTATCATTTTTTTGGTTTTGTTGAATTTTTCCCACATAGTCATGCTCCTTTCTCGATTTTATGTATAACAAAAAAAGCGAATGAATCACCACATTGCAGTAATTTCATTCGCTTTTTATTTTTATTTTTTCCGTTTTCTCATTGTTTCTAATGTTTGTATTCTTTTTTCTGATACTTGCCTTTGAGGAATGATTTTCAGCCACTTTTTAGGGAATGTGTAAGTAACAGCACCATCGCCATTTTCTTTTTGAAATATCATTTCGTCTGGATAATATCTGCAAAGTTCCTGCAATTTTTTCTGATAGGCTCTATTATATGTAAATATCGTTGCTGTTTTTTCTTTTTCATTCATGACAAATATCGTTTCTTGTTCCAAAAGACTTAATCTTGCCATAATCATACCTACCTTTCTCTATTTTTACAAAAAAAATAGAGCATATGATTTTCTATATGCTCTGTTATGTATTCCTTATTTTGTTATGATTGTAATAATAATTTTTTAATAAATTGAAAATTACTACTTTCTTTTTCTATATTTTTCTTTTGCATATTCATAAGATTCTTGAATCAATAACTTTAGTTTTTCAAAAGTCTTTTTCGTTGGGTTTAGACAACATATCCATCCCATCCACGCATATATAGGATGAGGAATTATCTTGTCTATTGATGTAAAATCATATTCCATATCAACAATACAACCTTTACTAGGTCGATTAGGTATCTCACCAAATAGATTGATAAATGTCTTTTTTTGTATTCCTACGTTTACACGATAGATATTTTCTCTGTCTAAATTTGAACCTTTATCATTTTCTCCATCTTTTTCTTTTATCGTTAAAATATAAATTCCTCTTTTTAAAGTATTGTTAGGATTATAAAAAATTCCTTTTTCTCCCCAACTATTTACTAAAATTGTTCCCTCTAAATTTTCAAGACAATATTGTAAAATTTCATCCGATTTCATAGTATTCAGAGCTTCCTTTTATTTTAAATTTGTATTATTGATATTATAACACAACCTTTTTTCTTTTTCTATTCTTTCTTTTTCACTGGAAACTCCAATTTAAAAGCAACATACTTTTCGCCAGTATCCTGCATTACCACTGTTGCATTGTAATATCTGTCTTTTTTCTCTGAATACAACTCTGTCATTTTCACTCTGCCTTTATTTAAAAATTCTATTGCAAGCTGTTTTGTAAATGTTTTCCTTTTAGAAGTAAAAAATAAATTCTCTTTCCATAATACAAAATGACAAGGGGGATTGTCTTTATAGCCTGAACAATAATAATTTTTCTGTCCTTCGTATACAGGTCTGCCACAACGAGGACATTTTCCTATGATTTCTTTTTCTGTACAAAGATTTTTGACAAAATCGCTATTTTCATAGCTTTTTATCAGCTCTGAAAGCATTGTTTCAATTTCCTGCATAAAGTTTTGTGAGGAAATATTGTTGTTTTTGATGTCTTTTAATTTGCTTTCCCATACTGCCGTTAATTTTGCTGATTTTATGGCTTGCGGAATTACTTCTATCAAATCAGTTCCTTTTTTAGTAGGCAATATTTGTTTTTGATTTCTTTCTGCAAAACCGCATTTTATCAGCTTTTCAATAATGCCAGCACGAGTAGCAGGCGTTCCTAAGCCTTTTTTTTCTGCATTTTCTATTTGCTTGAAGTCCTCTGCACTTGCATTTTCCATAGCAAGTAAAAGGGTATCTTCTGTAAAATGTTTGGGTGGTGCAGTCATACCCTCTTTGACACTAGATTTTACCCCTTTTATTTGTTGATTTTGCTGTAAGTCTGGTAATATCATTTCACTTTCTTTTTTTGTCTTTTCTCTCAATGTTTTTTGAAATGCTTCTAAAATTTCTTTCCAGCCTTTTTGCAAAACATTTTTTGCATTTGCTTTAAAAATTGTTCCTTCACATTCCAATAAAATGTTTGTTTCAGCATAACAATATACTTCTCCTACAGCAATCAACAAGCGATACACCAAAAGTTTTAATATGTTTCTTTCTCCAGCAGGCAACTCTGATAAATTGGCTGTTTGTATTGACTTTGTGGGCAGTAAAGCATGATGGTCACTCACTTTACTACCATCAACAATATTTTCTATATTTTGTGTAGTTACTTCAATATCAATTTTTTTAGAAATGATGTCAATTAATTCTGTAATACTGTTTTTCATATCTTCTGTAATATAGTTGCTATCTGTACGAGGATATGTCACTAACTTTTTTTCATACAATGACTGTAAATATTCCAGTGTTTGCTGTGCGGTGTAGCCATAAATTTTATTTGCTTCTCTTTGCAATGTTGTCAAGTCATATAACTTAGGCGGTTTTTCTGTTTTTTGTTTTTGTTCTACAGACTGCACAATAGCGGTTTTCCCCAGACACTTTTGTTTTAATTTTTCAGCGTCTGTTTTACTTTCTATTTTTTCACTAATAGCACAAAAATTACCGCAGTCAATTTCTACTTGATAAAATTTCTTTTTTTGAAAACTACTGATTTCTTTTTCTCTTTCTGTTAAAAAGGCGAGAGTAGGGGTCATGACTCTGCCAACATTTAAAGTTTTGTGATAAAGACATGAAAAAAGTCGACTTGCGTTAATACCAATTAACCAGTCGGCTTTTGCTCTGCACAATGCAGCATCATATAAACTATCATATTTTTGACTATTTTCTAATTCTGCCATACCTTTTAATATTGCACTGTCCTCCAGTGATGAAATCCAAAGTCTTTTGACAGGCTTTTTACAGTTGCATTTTTGATATACTAATCTAAATATCAATTCTCCTTCTCTACCTGCGTCTGTGGCACAAATCAATTCTGTTACTTCTTTTTTTGACATCAACTCTTTTAATACTTCAAACTGTTTTTTTGTACTAATATTTACAGTGTATTGCCACTCTTGTGGAATAATAGGTAAATCTTTATCATTCCATTTGGAATATTTTACATGGTATGTGTCTGCTGACGCAAGTGACACCAAATGTCCTACACACCATGATACAATATAACCATTTCCCATGATATAGCCGTTTTTATTGTTTGTAACGCCTAGCACTTTTGCAATGCTTTCTGCAACGCTCGGTTTCTCTGCAATAATCAATCTCATAGTATTCCTCCTTTTTTTAGTTATTTATGTATTCATCTGGTACATCATCATAGTATTTCACATTAGAAGTTTTATTTTCTGTAACATCATTTTTTTCTTCTGCAATATCATCTTCATTTACAAAAATTTCTTCTTTGTTTTCCTGCTCGTCCTCATTGACAATTTTTTCTTCTGCTTCTTCATCATCGTCATCAATATATTCTTGTTTTGGTCTGTAAACTTTGAAATAGTAACCAACAACGATAGCAATTACAATACCTACTATTGAAAATAGTATTGTCCCTTTTTCTGTAGGAATTTCTCCTCTTTTTGTTTCAGTTTCTTGCGTTTCCTCTGTATCTGTTGCTGTTCCAATACATTTTTTAAAATTCACACTACACAATTCACATTGCACATTTACCATACCTACAACACATTTTTGAGTGCAGGTACAAACTGGCTCTTTTTGTTCTGGAATAGCTGTTTCTTTTGGCTTTTCTGCACTTGTCAATGAGAATAAATCGTTCTCCGTTACTTCATTTAAAAAATAAACATTTTCACTTTCTCTTGCTCTATCTACAATTAAATAAAATATATTTTCATTTGGTGTAGATATTGTAAAAAATTCTTTTTCATTTTCTGTTTTGACATCATCTACAACAGTTGCATTGCCTTTGGGTGTAAATCCTTTAGGAGTTATGTCTGGCTTGTTTTCACTGTCCATACTTGCAGATGCAGAACCAGTTGTTTGTGTCTGCACCATAGCAGTCGCTTGTATTGGAAACAACATTGTAAAAAAACAAAAAAGCAAAATAATTATGTTATTCTTTTTCATCTTTTATAACCTCCTTTTTCATTTTTTCAATGATTGCCTTCACATTCATGTTTTGAATTGCTTTTAAAACATATTTTAAATCTTCTGGTTGTACCTTTATGCTTCTAACCGCTTGTATGATTTCCTCATTTTCTGCTTGTGTTTTTTGCTTTTCTAAATCTTCAAGCTGTATTTGTAATTCAAGCATTTTTTCCTGCAATTTTTCAATATTTTTTACAATTTTTTCTGATTTCATCATAGTATTTTTCCTCCTTTTTTTCATTTAAGTTATAATTTTCCCATTTCTGACCACTGCCATAATAAATTATTCTGTTGTTTGCCCATCTCTGTAAATCTCTTGTGATTTTAGATGCAGATTTTTTATGATATATCATAATGTAAGGGCGATAACCTAGTTCCTGCACTACTTTTACTTTATACAAATCTTATTCATGAGTGGTATTGAAGTTTGTCAATATATAAACACCTGTTTTGTATTCTGGAATAATAAATTAGGAAAGTGGTGACTATCTTTCATATATTGTCCTTCTACTATGTACAAATAATTACTTTAAGAAAGCCTACCAAAACCATACAAATGTTTTTGCCAATAGCTACTGTTGATATTCGCATAGGAAATTGGGTCGCCTGCGTGCAACATTTGCCCGTTACCCACGTACATACCAATATGGCTTACTGGATTTGCACTATCGTATGTACCAGTAAAAAATATTAAATCACCAGGTTTGGCATTTTCTACAGAAACAGGCGTACATTGATTATAAATACCTTGTGCGGTTGTTCTTGGAAGATTGTGAACTCCCGATTGTGTATATACCCAGCATATAAAACCGCTGCAATCAAATGAAGTATTGGGATTACTGCCTCCCCAAACATAAGGATAACCAAGATATTTTTCAGCTTCTGTAATCAATGCTCCAAAACTGCCATCGCCCATAGCTGCACCTGGATATTCTGGTATGACAATACCGCCTTCTGTGCCAGGTAAGGTACATTTTCCATCATCACCATTTTCTACAAAATACATAGGATTTAAGTATTGCCCTTGATGTGTGACTTCTAAATGAAAAGATTTATCACTTGTAAAAGCAATTTCTTCTCCCTTTTTCACTTCTTGTCCAACTGCTACTTGACATCTTGCCCAACCAGTATATTTGCTTTGATATGCTTTGCTGTCCTCCATCACAATATAATTTCCTAATATACTATCGCTACTAATTTCTGAAATTACGCCATCATGTATTGCTAAAATACTTGTATTTTGTGGTATATCCAAGTCAATTCCTCTATGTAATTCTTTTTCACCTTGTTCATTTAAGCGATAGCCATATTGTACTGAAACATAGCTTAACCAAGAAAAAGAAAAAGGATTTCCAAAATTTTGGCGATTTCCGTATGTTTCCATATAAACATCGTATTTATATTTGCAGTTATTTTGATTCATAAGCGGTATTGTGGTTTGCTCCATAGGCTTTACAGCAAGCCTTACTTCTAAAACGTGCCAGTTATAAGCATTTCCATCACTATCGTGGCGTGTTTCTATTTTAGGAACAATCTGCAATTTGTATTGTTTATGAAATAATTCTTCAATGTCATTTTTGATTTCTTCAAATGTAAAAAAGTCATACATTGCTGACAAATATGCCATAAGTTTATAAGGATTATGTCCTATTTCACCAATGTTGTAGCGATATTCATCATAGTCGGGATAAGTCTGCTCTATATGGTTTATGGTATACTGTAAATTTGTTTCCAATTCTGTATAATACAAATCTGCTGCATTGATTTCTTCATCATTTGCTGTATAAGCTGCTGCAAATGTGGACGTTGCTACACCTGAAAACATAGTAGAACACGAACCAAGTACAGAACTTGACAATATAAAAAGCACACCCATTATAGCAATAATACCGATAACTGTTTTGTGTGTGCTTGCAACTTGAAAAATTGCTCTCACTATCTGTATAAAAACATCTTTTGCTGTTTTAATAGTTTCTGTATTTTGTTTTTGTATTGCCATTTGAGCATATTTCTTTTTGATATTGTGTTTCTGAAACCATTTTTTATTTATTTTTTCTGGTTTTGCTTTTTCATTTTCTACAGAAAATTTTGTAATATGATATTTTGTATTTGCCTTTTGTAATCGTTTTTCCATTTTTGTTACAGTATGATAAGGTTTATTTTTTCTGCTGTTGCTCCATTTTTTGTAACCACTTGTAACTAAAAGTTCTGCTCTTTGTTCATTTTTGTGAACTGCTTCTACAGCAGTATTTTCTTTTTCTGTTTCTGCTATTTTTTGATGCCCTTTATACCATAATAAACGTGGGGGAGTAACAGCAGTCTTTTTGACAACAGTTCTAATTGGTTTGACTTCATACTGTGGTTTTACTTCCTTTTCAATATGAAATTTAACTTTTGATTTTTTCGTAGTTTCATCAAAACTTTTTTCAAATTTGATTTTTGTTTTTTTAGGTAGCTTTTGTTCTGCCTTCTCTAATTTCTGTTGTGCTTTCTGTACTTTGTTCTCCAATTTTTCTAATTTTAATTTATCATTTGTAGAAATTTCTTTTTTTGTTTCTTTATTCAGTGAAATTTGTTTTTCATTTTGTTTCTTTTGTTGTTTTTCATTAGCATACTGATTTTGTTTTTGTTTCTCATTAGCATAATATTGTAATTTTTTTGCTTTTTGTTCTTCATTAGAGTTTTTATAAAAAGATTGATATTGTATTTTTTTATTTTTGCTAAAATCATTTTCTGATACTTCATTCAAATTTTGTTGTTCTTTTGTAGAAAACTGAATTTTTGTATTCTTTTGTGTTTTTTGTTGTTGCTTTTTATGCTCAAACTCTAAATGGTTTTTGCTTTGTTCCTTTTTAACAGTTTGAAATTCAGAATAGCTATTTTCCTGTTTTGCCTGTTGCAATGAAAAATCATTCTTTTTTATTCTTTCTGCTGATTTTCTTTGTTGTACTTTCTGTTTTTGCTTTTTCATACCATTCTTTTTTTCAGTATGAAAATTTTTATTTTCTGGTGTTTCTAATTCTTTTATGGGAACATCATGCAACTTTTCATTTTTATTTTTTGCAATTATTTTTTTTACAATTCTTTTTTTATAATCTGATTTTACATTGCTCTTTGCTGGTTGACATTGTTGTTCCTGTTGCTTTTCTTCATTTGATAACGACATATACAATGAATCATTATTTTCTAATTCTGAAAAATGTTGCTCATAAAGTGGAATATCGTTTTTGATTTCATTCTCTAACTGTGCTTTTTGAATCATTTTTCTTTGTTGTTTCTTTTTTAGTGAAGTAAGGCGAGCTGTACGCCCGCCTTGTTTTTCTTCTTTTATTTTTTCTGTATTTTGTTTTTTACTTTGTTTTTTATCTAATGAAAAATCAGAAACTTTATTGCTGATATTGTTCTGTTTTCCCGTTTCTTGATTGTTTTCTACTAAACCATTTTTGGTTATTTTCTGTGTCTTTTTGTCTTTTGCTTTTAGCTTTTGCCTTGCCATAACTTCACACCTTTCTGTCTTGTTGTGCCAAATCTTCTAATTTTGTGGTCATAATACTGTAAAGTTCAGTATCTTTTGGGAAATGGTCAACAAAAGGTATGATAACATTTCCATAAAAAATAAGCCCTTCTCCAGCATTGGTATTTGTCACATAAGAAAGTTGGTGAGGACTGATATTGAGCTGTTTTGCAAGTATTTGTCTATCGCCTTGTGCTTGATTGAGCATATAAATGAAATCTGAATTTTCAAATATATTAGCAATTTCCCTTGACGCTAATAAATCCTTAACATTTTGCGTTAAACCTGTCGGTATACCGCCCCATTTTCTAAATCTTTTCCATATCTCAACAGTATAAGCAGAAGTTTGTTCTTCTTTCAAAAGAAGGTGCATTTCATCAATGTAAAAGCGTGTAGATTTGTGTAAGGCTCTATTTTCTGTTACACGTCCCCAAACTTGGTCTTGCACTACTAACATTCCTATTTTTTTCAACTGTTTTCCTAATTCTTTTATGTCATAACAAACCAATCTGTTGCGAATATCTACATTTGTTCTATGATTAAATATGTTCAGTGAACCATTGACATAAATTTCGAGAGCTGTTGCCAAATGTTGTGCTTCTGGTTCTTTCTGCTCTCTCATCATGTTATACAAATCTCCCAATATTGGCATATTAGATTGTATTGGTTCAATCATATAGTTTTGATAAATCATTCTCACACATCTATCAATAATTGTTTTTTCTACGGGTTGTAGTCCTTCTTTTCCGCCTACTATCAATTCACAAAGAGAAAGTATAAAGTCAGATTTTAATGACAAAGGGTTATCATCTTCACTATAATTCAAGTTAATATCCATAGGATTGATGTAATGGTTACTGGAAGGAGATATTTTTACCACTTGTCCACCTAATCTTGATACAAGAGGAAAATATTCGCTTTCTGGGTCAACTATAGCAATATCATCATTTGTCAATAAAAAAGCATTTGTAATTTCTCTTTTTGCTGAAAAACTTTTACCACTTCCTGGTGTTCCCAATATCAAACCGTTAGGATTTTTTAAACGTTTTCTATCAGCCATGATTAAGTTGTTGGAAAGGGCATTTAAGCCATAATATAATGCTTCACCTTCTTGAAATAATTCTTGTGTGGTGAATGGCACAAATATTGCTGTACTGCTTGTTGTCAGCACTCTTTGTATTTCAATTTGATTTTGTGCAAGAGGCAAACTGCTCATTAACGCCTGTTCCTGCTGATAATCTAACGGACGTAAAGAGCAGTTATATTTCTGTGCAATGCCTTGTGCTTGCAATAAATCTGTAGACAGTTTTTGTTTGGTTTCCGCTGTGTTCATTACAAGCACTGTCACAAGAAACATTCTTTCATTTCTGTTTTGTAAATCTTCTAATAATGATTGAGCCTGTTCACCATATGTCACAATATTGTAAAGGGGCAAAAAGAATGGCAAAAAAGGGCAGAAAGAATGGCAATTTTATAAAACAAAAAACGAGCAAAAAATAAAATATTTTTCACTCGTTTTCTTTTAGATTTTTTT
>CAJTDC010000009.1 GCA_910575055.1 Clostridia bacterium | reverse complement strand
GGTATGACAAGAGCAGAAGCCGTTTCTACATTAGATAGAGTATTAGGCGGCGGAAGCACAACAACTACACCATCAGGTGAAATCGACACAACAAATAGAGATAACAATAATAGCACAGAAGACAACAGAACAGCAGAAGCTGGCAATATGGTATGGACTAGTGGCGGCAGTGGCGGCGGAAGCAAAAAGAGCAGTTCCAGCAGCGACAAAAAAACAAACAATGTAACCATTCGTTCTCAAAAAGAAGCAAATGAGTATGAAGGCAAAACATTGACAGGAACAACATCCATTTATGTTGACGGAAGCGGCATTGATTTAAAAGACATCAGATTTAAAGGTGATGTTGATATTTATGCTGACGACACAGCAACAGCAGCAGCTTACATAGGAGAAGATACAGCAGTAGCAGCGGCAAATAGCACTGTAGATATCTATTTTGAGGGCAAAACAAATGTCAGTGGACAAATCACAGTTATCAGAAACACTGTAGCAGGTGCAGACAAAGTGGTTATCAAAACACGTACACCAAGAGCATTGAGTGCTTCTGTATTAGCAAAAGTAGCAACGAAAATTGTTGGTTTTGAACTGAATAAAGTAGAAGCACAAGCACCAGTTGAAATTGCAGAAGGAGCAAAAGTAAATACTGTAGAAGCTGGCGACAACGCTGTTGTTGAAGTAGCAGCAGACGCATCTGTTGATAAAGTAGATGTAACAGGTGATGCAAAAGACGTTGTATTGAATGGCGAAGGTAGCACAGATGTTACAGTAAAAAACGGTGCAACAGTAGAAAATGTAAAAGTAAATGACAATGTAGCAGCAAACATTGAGTTGGAAGGCAACGCAGCAGTAACAAACACTGTATCAGTCAACGGCAATGCAAGTGCAGATGTAAAAGTAAATGACAATGCGAAAGTAGAAAATGTATCTGTTAGTGATAGTGCAAATGCAGATGTAGCAGTAGCTGACAAAGCAACTGTAAACAAAGTAGAACTCAGTGATACAGCAACAGCAAAAGTTGATGTAGCACCAGAAGCAAAAGTTGATACAATTACATCTACATCATCAGGTAAAACAGAAGTAAGCGGTGAAGGAACTGTTGATAAAATCGAAGCAACAAACCCAGATACAATCGATACTTCTAATGCAGGGGAAAATGTACCAGATGTAGAACAGAAAGAAGACAATGTTGTATCTACAGAAGTGAAAGTAACAGCGATTGAAATAACAGCTACTAAAAAAGTTGGTGGTAAAGATGTAGCAGTAGCAAGTGGCAGTGAAGTTGCGGAAGGTGATGTAATAACTATGGCAGCAAAAGTAACACCAGATAATGCGACAAATAAAAATGTAAAATGGTCTCTTAATGTGGAAACGGATACAGCTACAATTGATGAAAACGGTGTATTAACTGTAAAAAAAGGAACAAAAGCAGGTATAGCAATTCAAGTAACAGCAACAGCAGAAGATGGTTCTAATGTAAAAGGAAACTTTAATCTTACTGCAAAAGGTGCTGATGAACCAGTTACTCCAGGACCAGATGAAAAAGTACCAGCAATTACAGGTATTACAGCATCAGGTACTGGTGTAACTGGAACAAATGTAGTTGTAGGAACTAGTCCAGTTGAAGTAACATTAACAGCAGCTATAGAAAATCTAGCTGGTGAGATTGCTTGGACATCTTCAGATGAAAATGTAACATTAAATCTAACAAAAACAGATGTTACAGATACTGATACATCATCAGTAGTTAAATTAACAGTGCCAGCAGATTATGTAACAGATACTGAAAAAACTGTTAAAATAACAGCTACTTATACTCCAAAAGCAGCAGATGGAGAAGCAGTACGAACAGAAGTTAAAGGAGAAATTACATTAACGCTTATTACTGAAACAATGGCAGCTAATAAAGTAGGAACTGTAACAGTAGCAGCAGATCCAGCTAGCATAGATGTAACAAAAGCAGACGCATTAACATCAACAATTACAGCAACTGTAAAGAATTCTGCAACAACACCTGCACCTATGGACAAACAAGCAGTAACATGGGCAGTAGAAGGTGCACAATCTGCTAGTACAAAAATTACAACTCCTGCTGACGGGGCATCATCTACTACAGATACAAGTGGTCAAGCAACAGCTACATTGACAGTAGGTGCAGATGAAACAAGCAAAGAAATCACAGTAAAAGCAACTTGTGGCGGTGTAGAAGGTACAACTCCAGTAAAAATAACAGGAATAGTAGAAGCAATTCCATCTATAGCTGTAACAGGATTAACACAACCAGTAACAGGTGGCACAGTAGCAGATAATAAAGCAACAGTAGCAACAGGTGCTAATTATACAGTTGGCAATACGACTTGGAAAGAAGGAACTACTACTGTAACTGATGCAACTTTTGCTGATAATAAAGTATATACAGCAGAATTTACATTGACAGCAGCAGATGGTTACAAATTTACAGCAGATACAAAAAAACCAACAATAGCAGGTGGAACTGTAACACTTAGTACACCAGCAGATGTAGAAGGAAAATCAACTGTAACAGTTACTGTAGTATTTAAAGCTACAACAGCAGCACCAACGGTAACAATAACAGGAGATGGATATGTTATAACACCACCATCAGATAGTACACCAGGTGTAATTAAAGAAGCAGATACTGATGGAACAGCAATTACAACAGATACAACAATAAAAGAATTCGTGGAAAGCTTAACAATAACACCAAATGATGCAGTAGTAACAGTTGATGGAAAACCAAGTAATTCAACTGAAAAAATAGCATCAGCAGTAGGCGATGTTGAGTTAAAGGTATACGCAGCAGGAACAACAGATACAAGTACAGCAACACCATTAGCTACATATACTGTAAAAGTAACTGCAGCTGAACCAGTAACACCAACGGTAACAATAGAAGGAACAGGATATAATATAACAGCACCATCAGGTAGTACACCAGGTGTAATTAAAGAAGCAGATACTAATGGAACAGCAATTACAACAGATACAACAATAGCTGATTTCGTAAAAAGCTTAACAATAACACCAAATGATGCAGTAGTAACAGTTGCTGGAAAAGCAAGTACTTCAACTGATAAAATAGCATCAGCAGCTGGAGATGTTGAATTAAAGGTATATGCAGCAGGAACAACAGATACAACAGGAGCAACACCATTAGCTACATATACTGTAAAAGTAACTGCAGCTGAACCAGCAAATGGTGAAAATGGTGGTGGCACAGACGACGCTAACGCATAACAACCCAAGCAATCGAACTGCATAGGCAGTTGATTGATATAGTTAGTAATAGGTTTTGGCACGAGCCTGCACAACTGCTACTGCATAGGCAGAAGTGCAAAAGTCTAAAGTTGCCGCTTTAGAACGTCATACCTTTTAGGTATGGCAGTGCCTAATAAAAATAAACATAAAAATGATTTGTCCCAATGTTATAGAGAATTGAGCGGAAAAATGCTTTTGCCCTATAAGCATACAAAAAGAGGTATTTGTTTGATACCTCTTTTTTGTGCTGAAAAAAATGCTTAATATTATAACATAATCAAAAAGTAGTAAATAAAAATGCTTAGTAATATTACTAAGCATTTTTGTATGTTGTATTAAATTTCTGTTTCTGTATCGCTGCTGTCAGAGTTTTCTTTTGAATTAGTATCCTCTTTTGTATCAGCAACGTCATTTGTATCAGTGTCGTCTTTCACGTCAGCATTATTATTTGCATCAGTGTCGTCTTTCACATCAGCATTATTATTTGCATCAGTGTCGTCTTTCACATCAGCATTATTATTTGCATCAATGTCATCTTTCACATCAGCATTACCACTTGTATCAATGTCATCTTTCACGTCAGCATTATTATTTGCATCAGTGTCGTCTTTCACGTCAGCATTACCACTTGCATCAATGTCATCTTTCACGTCAGCATTATTATTTGCATCAGTGTCGTCTTTCACATCAGCATTACCACTTGTATCAGTGTCGTCTTTCACATCAGTATTATCTTTTACATCAACATTTTCTTTGTCCTTATTATCATCAGTATCACTTACAGTAGTATTAACTGGTTTCATTATAGAGTTAACTGTTTTTGTACTTAATTTTGTAATTGCGTTGCTAGGATTAGGCTCAGGCTCTGGTTCAGGGTCTGGATTAGGCTCTGGCGTGGTAGAAGAATCTACAGTGTTACCATTTTCATCAAGAACAAAATTAAATGATATACGTTCTTCACCTATAGTTATAATTATAGTGTTTTCTCCTGCTGGTAATTTACCACCTTTAATGTCTACAATAGCTACTGTATATACATAATATCCATAGCCATCTTCTCCAGATATAAATTCACCACTATCTTGATCAGCTGTTACTGATAAAAGTGTAGATGGCAAAGTAGAAAATTTAATATTATTAGCACCAACACCAGTATCAGAGTTAGGAATATCTACCCCTTTGTTAAGTGTTATAATAACTTTATTTCCATTTGTTACTTTAACGCTTTCAATTTTTAACGCATTAGGGTCTTCTGGTTTTACTATAGCTAAAGGATATTCTTCAACAGGTTTGGTAATATACCAGAATGTACCACTTCTTTGTCCAGATGGAGTTTCAGTAGCATAACAGAATAGTTGCCCTTTTTTTGCCTTAATACCTGTTAATGTATTACTATAATTTAAGCTTAATTTCTGACCAGTGGCATAAATATCATCTGGATTTTTGGGGTTAGTTGTACCAAATTCATAGTTTTCATCATCTTTATCATAGAATTTATAATAAAAGGTCCCTTTTTTGTTTGTTTCAAATTCTATGTTAATTGTTTCTTCGTCTGTTGCTTCTGAACCTTCTTCTTTAGGCAGACGTTCATTTTTAACGATTTTAATATCTGGTGGTGTAACATCAAAATGGAATTCTTTATCTATTGTTTTTCCATTTGCTAAAGTGACATACATAGTTAATTCATTAGGTTCATTTACTCCATATCCTTCTTTCATATATACATTATATGTTTTATCGTCTACCTTTTCTAATCTACCTAAATGCAACAGAGTTCCTTGAGGACAAGTCATATCAAAATTTTCTATTTTGAGTTCTTCTTTTACAGCTTTGTCAAATGTTACAGTAAAACGATAAAGTTCATCAAAGAAACCACCTGTTTCATTAAAATATGCTGAAATATTTTCTATTTTGTAGTCTTCTGACTCAGATGGCTTGCTAGGTTTTGTAGGTGGTTTTGGCTTTGCAGGAGCCTCTGCACTAATAGCAATTTGTTTTACAGGTGTTGTTCTATTTTTAACATCTACTGCTACATAATACAATGTGTAAGCGGTATCTTTTTCTAGTCCTGTAATATTTATTGTATTTAATTCAAGATCCATACTTGTTTTTGTACCTGATGCAATTAACTGTTCTGCTGATGGTTGTGTTCCATCTGGAAAAACACTTCTTGCAGAAACTTTTTCTCCTGCTTCATTTTCATAAGCTGCTAATACAGGAGTATTTTTTACTAAACCATAATATAATGTACCTGGTGTGTCAGAAATATAAGAAAATTCTGCTGTGGTTTCATTTGTTCTTTTTGTTTTTACAGATGTCAATTCAGCACAGTCATATTTTACAACGAAGTCTTTATCAACATATTTTCCATCTATTGTTACCTGCAAATTATAAGTATTGTCTTTATAATATGTTGTTGTTATATCATAAACTTTGTTATCTGTTGTTCTAACATTAAGTATTGTCATATTAGAGCCACCACCTGTACAAATGATACTAAAATCACTTTGTTTTAAAGGCTGTTTTGTTGCATCGCTCAATGTTACTCTAACAAGGCTGTTGCTTACTGACTCTACATTTTTAATAGTAATTTTTTTCTGTGTTGTGCTTCCGCTAGAACTTCCACCGCCACCAGATGGTCTATTATTTCCGCTGCCAGAAGAAGAAGGTCTGCTTCCACTACTACCACTAGAAGAAGATGTTTTATTACCTGAATTACCTGCTGAACTAGATGTTTTTGTTTGTGTACCGCCTTTTACCGTTTGACCATTTACTTTTGCCTGTGTTACCGTTTGAGCTACAGTTACATTAGTATTTGTGGTTTCTATAGAAACATTTTCTCCTGCAATTTGTACATTTTCTACTTTACCTGTACCTTTTACAATGGTATTTGCACCATTTGCAGTAATATTTACATTTTTTACTGTTGCTGTGCCTTCTGTTTGTAAATTTGCTTTTGCAGAAACTTCCATTGTTTCTACATTTCCTCTTACTGTAACATCTGTTGGAGAAGAGATTGTAACTGCATTGAAATTTCCTTCCAATATAGATGGTGTTGTAACATTTGTTTTTGTAACAGTGCTATTTTCTGTTAAAACTCTTACTGCTGATGCTTTCTTTTCTATAGAAACATTACCTATATTAGAATTTTTTAATTTTACAGTATGAATACCTCCACCTCTTACAATAAGAGAGCCTTTTACTGTAATATTTTCTAATGTAACATCGCCTTCGCCTATTCCTTCAGCAAGTATCAAATCTTTATCTATCACTGTATTTTCTAATGTAACATTAGGTGTATTAATAATGACATTTTTTCCATTACTAGAAGCACTAACCGTATTTTCTGTTACAATATTATCTATAGAACAATTCAATAATGTTACTACTTCAGCACGAGAAATAGGGTCGTTAGGGTGAAATGCTCCATCAGAAGAACCACTTACATAACCTTGTTGTTTCATACCCAATATATACCCTTTTGCTTGAGTTGAAATTTGTGTATCATCTGTAAAATTTGTACTGCCTTCTACAGGTGCAATGCCCAATGCTTTCGCCAGCATAACAACAGCGTCTTGTCTTATCATAGCCTCTTTAGGTCTAGCAAGACCATTTGTTTCAGAGAATACTCCTGCTTTTGCTGCTTTCAATATTGGTTCTGTATAAAATGCTTGGTCTAGGTCTGAAAATGTATTTTGCTGTTTTTGTGTATAATACATAATTCTGTCAAGTATTACAGCCATTTCTCCTCTTGTGATAGTGTCATTAGGGCGAAATAAGTTATTATAACCACTTAATACGTTTCTATCACTCCACGTTGTAATAGCACTTTCTGCCCAATGACCTCCTATGTCTGTGTAATTGCTTGCCCAAGCAGTTGTAGTAGAAGATATCATTACTCCTACTAATAGGTGAGCCACCCATTTTTTCATAATAAATCACTCCTTAAAAAATTAATATAGATTAAAATATAGTAAAATATTACAATATTTACTCAAATTGCCAATATAACTAAAGCAACAACTTTGCTTTAATTGTAAGGAAAAACTAAGTTTTCCTTACAAAAACAAGCTCAGCTTGTTTTTGTAAAAATCTTCTGTTATTGTTTATAAAAAGCAATGATATAACAAATGATGTTTGACAATCTGAGTAAAATATTACAAGTATTACAATATTTTAAAATATGAACAACAATTTGCATAGTAAATTGGGCGTATTTATAGACTTATTGTACAATTTATTTCCTTTTTTTGCAATAGAAATATTACTATTTCTATGCTGAAAAATAATAATTTAGACAAAAAATAATTTTATATAGCATATTAAAATGTATTGATATTTTTAATTTTACAGTATTTGTAAAAGAAATACATATTATGCAAAAAGTATTTAAAAATGATAATACTTATAAAAATTTATTTTTTAAAAGTATGCTATTGACTTGAAATAAAAATAATAGTATACTATATTATAAAAGGGAGGTATGATAATTGGAACAATATAATAGTTGTGGAGTATTGATGAAACAAATTCACGATGCTTTAGAAAAAAATGCAAACAATACTTTGCGTAAACTAGATTTAACTTTTTCTCAAATAGAAGTATTATTAGTATTGCAAAATTTTGCAGAAAAACAACTTTCTTTAAAGCAATTAGAGAAACAGCTTCATTTAGCACAATCTACTACTGCTGGGATTGTAACACGATTAGAAAAGAAAGGCTTTGTAATTCGTTTTTCAGACGCTTCTGACAAAAGAATAAAGTATGTGAGAATAACACCATTGGGAGAACAATGCTGTCGAGAAGCAGAAAAACAAAAGAAAAAAGCAGAACAACAATTATTATCTGGATTAACACAGACAGAACAAGAAATATTTTATGTTCTTTTAAAAAAAGTAAAAGATGTTTTAAAATAATGCTTGTACATAATTGTACAAGCATTATCAAAATATATATCAATAGCATACTTTTAATAGTAAGCGTTTAAAATAATTAAAAAGATGAGGTGTATTTTTATGGAAAATAAAAATTCTTTTACAATGTTTCAAGATATGCCTGTTTCACAGGCAGTTATGAAAAATGTTATCCCAGCAATGATAGCAATGCTTATGGTATTGATTTATAATTTAGCAGATACTTTTTTTATAGGACAGACACATAATGCTTATCAGATAGCTGCAGTATCTTTAGCAACTCCTGTTTTTTTAATATTTATGTCAATAGGGAATATTTTTGGTATTGGAGGTACCTCTGTAATATCAAGAGCACTCGGAGAAGGGCAACAGGAGTATACTAAAAAAGTATGTTCTTTTTGTATGTGGATATGTATTATTGTTGGTGTACTAATGACATTTTTATTTCTAATATTTAAAAGCAATATTTTGGAATGGATAGGAGCAAGTGAATATACTTGGAATTTTGCTCAAAATTATTTAACGATTGTTTCGTGTAGCGGCGTATTTGTGCTAATTTCAAGTTGTTTTTCTAATATTTTACGTGCAGAAGGACAAGCAACAAAAGCTATGACCTATGACAGGACAGATAATAGGAAATCTAATTAATATTATACTTGACCCTATTATGATTTTAATACTTGATTGGAATATTACAGGTGCTGCGATTGCAACTGTAATTGGAAATGTATTAGCTGCTATATATTATATAGCATATTTTTTGAGAGGCAAATCATCACTTAGTATTAAAATAAAACATTTTACTTTTAATAGAAAAATATGTAGTAATGTACTTACAATAGGAATTCCTGCTTCTCTTGGCTCTATGTTGATGAGTATTTCTCAAATGATTATGAATGGTATGATGTCAGAATATGGCGATATGGCACTTGCTGGAATTGGTGTGGCTATGAAAGTTACTATGATTACAAGTATGATTTCTATGGGTATTGGTCAAGGTGTTCAGCCGCTATTAGGTTATTGTGTTGGTGCAAAACAATGGCAACGTTATAAAAAAATTATGAGTTTTTCATTATGTTTTGCATTTCTTGTTGGCGTTATAATGACACTTTTTTGTTATATTTTTAGCAATCAAATTATTAGTGTTTTTTTAACAGAACAAAATGCTTTTGATTATGCTGTTCATTTTGCAAAAATATTATTAACTACAAGTACATTATTTGGGATATTCTATGTTTTCATCAATGCTTTGCAGGCAATGGGAGCAGCAGTATCTTCTTTTATAATCAATATTAGCAGACAAGGCATTATTTATATTCCTACACTATTTGTGTTAAAAACAAGTGTAGGTGTTACAGGATTAGTATGGGCACAACCTGTTGTTGATGTTTTATCCATTGTGATTGCTTTGTGTTTATATAGTATAGCGTTTCAAAAAATGATAAAAAGTACCATAAAAAAAGTAAATTTTGCTTCTTAAAACATAATATCAAAAAGTAATACATAAAAAAGTATTGCTTTTTGATTTTTTTATTTTGTACAGAAATAAAAACAATATAAGTTATAAACTTTTTTGCAAAAGTTACGATAATTATATGAAACAATATTTTTATTGTTTTATAAAATATATTTGAAGCAGTTGTATAAAGTAATCATAAAATATAGTGTTTTACCTGCAAAATAAATACATTAAAAAAGCAATTTAATTATTGTAGAAAAAGATTTTTAACATACTATAAAAATAGTTTCACTATACTTAAAATAATAAATTATAATAAAGGAGTTATACATTTATGATAAATGATGTGTTTTTAAATAGAGTAATTGATTTAAAATCAAAAATAGATAAAGAAAAAAGTTTTAATAGTGGTATGGAGGCTGGTGCTAAAAATCAAAAAATAGAAATATTAATTAAAATGTACAATAAGGGATATGAATTACAAGAAATATCAAGTGTAATCAATATGACAATATTTGATGTAGAAAATGTAATAAAAGAATATGAGTTAAGAAAAAAATCAGGAGTAAATGTAATACCAGTAAATATTTAAAATAAAAAGCTATAAACAAAGTTAACACTGACAAAAAGATATAGAACTATCTTTGCAGTGTTGACTTATTATTGTGTTTGTTCAATTTATTTATTCTTTGTTTTTTCTAATTTTAAATTTAAAACATTTAAAATGTTAATATAGTTTTATTTTGCTTATTGCAAAATGTTATTGTAATTTTAATAAAATCATAAATGAAGATATTATTAATTCTTTCATTAAAAATTTGTTTGATGGTTTAAATTAGACAAGAAAACTTAATCCTTTTATAATTCTACTCTTGTAATAACATACTTATTGTCATAAACAATTAAAATATGATAAGTATGTTCTTTTTTATTACTTGACTTGTATAGTTAGTAGCAATTCTTATTACAATACCTTAAATTTTTTCAATTATTTAGATGTATTTTATAGTATAAAATGACAAAAACTTTTTAAGCCAACGTGGACATTTAGAAGAAAATGGATTATAATAAAAATTAAAAACATAGAGTATTGGTTGTCTATACGATGTAGCAGCAAATATGGAAATTAAAGTGATAGTACTCCAATATTTTATATTAGATTAAATTGATAGGAGGTTACGTAAAATTGAAGAAACAACAAATATTTGCACTTTTTTTAGCTACGTGTTTGCTCTCATCTGAAATACCTATTGTGCACGCTTCACAAGAAGAAACGCCAAAACAAGAAAATCCTTCTAATGAGGAACCTTCAACGGAAGAGGGGGAAACGCTAAAACAAGAAGACCCTTCTAATGAGGAACCTTCAACGGAAGAGGGGGAAACGCCAAAACAAGAAGACCCTTCTAATGAGGAGCCTTCAACGGAAGAGGGGGAAACGCCAAAACAAGAAGACCCTTCTAATGAGGAGCCTTCAACGGAAGAGGGGGAAACACCAAAACAAGAAGACCCTTCTAATGAGGAGCCTTCAACGGAAGAGGGGGAAACGCCAAAACAAGAAGACCCTTCTAATGAGGAGCCTTCAACGGAAGAGGGGGAAACACCAAAACAAGAAGACCCTTCTAATGAGAAGCCTTCAACGGAAGAAGGGGAAACGCCAAAACAAGAAAATCCTTCAAATGAGGAGCCTTCAACCGAAGAAGAAGAAACACCAAAACAAGAAGATCCTTCTACTGAGGAGCCTTCAGCGGAAGAAGAAGAAACACCAAAACAAGAAGATCCTTCCAGTCAAGAAACGCCAACTGAGCAAGAAGACATTGTAAAACAGGAAAATATTGCAGCAGAACTTTTAATTGAACCACTAGCAGATGGCGAAATTCCTACTCAACAGGAAGCCTATAGTCGTATGATTGCTTATAAAACAGTGCCAGGCTATAAACAAGGCGACCCATGGACTGATGATACTCTCATTCCTGGTACAAATAGTAATACATATACATGGAAGGGAGGAACTGCTGACGGGCTACCAAGTGGAGGAACAGGCTGTGCAGCTTTTTCTTTTATACTCAGTGATGCAGCATTTGGTAATTGGCCCGCAAGAAAGTTACAAAATGGAAATTTTACATTTTCAGATGTAAAAGTGGGAGATATATTGCGAGTAAATAATAATAGTCATAGTGTCATTGTACTTCAGGTAGGCGATGATGGTGTGCTTATTGCAGAGGGTAACCTCAACAAAAGCGTTAACTGGGGACGCTCTATGACAAAAGCTGAAGTAGAAGCTGCCACCTTTTTAGTCACTCGTTATCCAAAAGGTTATGATTTTCCAGATGACCCTAGTGCCAACGACCCTATAGAAGGAGGCAAGGGAGATTTAGGAGAGCTTACATGGAAATTAACAAATGCTGGTAAACTTATCATATCCGGCAAAGGAGCTATGCTAGACTGTGAAAGTTTAGATGGGCAACCTTGGAATAAGTTTAAAGATAAAATACTAACGATTGTGATTGAAGATGGTGTAACCAATATAGGAAATAATATTTTCTATGGTAGTAATGCTATTAGTGTAACTATTCCAAATAGTGTAAAAACCATTGGAGACAATGCTTTTTATAATTCTTCTCTTATTTCGGTAACTATTCCCTCTGGTGTAGAAACCATTGGTAATAGTGCTTTTCGTAATTGTGGGAAGCTTATTTCTGTGACGGTTCCTAATGGTGTGAAACAAATTGGTGACAAGGCTTTTGTAGGTTGCACACAACTTCCTTCCATTGAATTGCCTGCAAGTATTGAAAGTGTAGGTGCTGGAGCATTTTTTAATTGTACTGAACTAGAAAGTGTAAAATTTGCTCCTAATGATGGAAATAATATCGTAACAATGGGAGATTATATGTTTGCAGGATGTCATAAATTGACTAGTATAACGCTTCCCTCAAATATAGATAGTATTAGTGCAGAAATGTTTATAAGTTGTATTAGTCTTTCTAGTATAAGTATTCCTCAAGGTGTGGAAACGATTGGAGGGAAAGCATTTGCTTCTTGTGGTCAATTAACTAAAGTCACTATTCCAGACACTGTAACACAAATAGGAACAGGTGCATTTTCAAATTGTGATACATTGAAAGATATTTATTTTGGTGGTAGTGAAGCACAATGGAACAGTATACGTAAAATAGGTGATAGTCAAGCAACATTATCAAGCAAAACCATACACTATAATGCTTATACTTTAACCGTTAATTATGGCAGTGGTAGTGGTGGTTATAGTGCTGGAGATACTGTTACCATTGTAGCGAACACAGCACCAGCAGGAAAAGTATTTGACAAATGGACAAGTGACAATAGTGATGTAAAATTTGCATCTGCCACAAGTGCCAGCACAACATTTACTATGCCAGCTGCTGATGTAACAATTACTGCCACATATAAAGACAAAGATACTTCATCGCCAGAAAAATATACTTTGACTGTAGAAAATGGTACTGGTGGTAGTAGTTATAGTGCTGGAGATACTGTTACTATTACAGCAAACACAGCACCAGCCGGAAAAGTATTTGACAAATGGACAAGTGACAATAGTGATGTAAAATTTGCATCTGCTACGAGTGCCAGCACAATATTTACTATGCCAGCTGCTAATGTAACAGTTACTGCTACATATAAAGACATTTCAGTACCAGACCCATCAAAGGATTACACTTTGACTGTAGAAAATGGTACTGGCGGTGGTAAATATAATGCAGAAGATACCGTTTCCATTACAGCGAACACAGCACCAACAGGAAAAGTATTTGATAAATGGACAAGTGATAATAGTGATGTAAAATTTGCATCTGCCACAAGTGCCAGCACAACATTTATTATGCCAGCTACTGATGTAACAGTTACCGCTAACTATAAAGATGCTTCAACATCAGATGTTACAAAGCCACAAGAAACTACAAAACCACAAAAGGTTACAATCAGTAAAACAAGTGCAGAATTAAAAGTTGGAGAAACGCTTGATTTAGAAGCAGGAGTTGTTCCAAATACTGTTTTACAAAATATTGTTTGGAGCATTGATAATGAAAATTTAGCAGAGTTGACTGTTGATGCGTCAAAATCTACTCTTGCTAAAATTACTGCAAAAGCAGAAGGTACTGTTATTGTTACAGCAAAATCAAAATCATACCCAGAACTTTCTGCAATATGTACTATAAATATTAAAGAAAATGCAAATCTTTCTAATTTAGCTGCTTTAAATGATGCTATTGCTAAAATAAGTGCTAAAGATTATGATGTTAGTGGAAAAAATGTAAATACTAAAGCAAAAGTTGAAAATTGGGTTAAAGAAAAAATTGATGCTTTAAAATTAACAGATATTACAATTGATAACATAGATATTACAGATTTTACACCAGCGAAAAGTAAAGAAAAGGGTAAATTTGTATTTACTGTTACATTGTCTAAAGGAGAAGGGGAAGATAAAGTAACATTAACTTCTAATTCATTAAATGGAGTTATTACTCGAACAGGAAGTTCCAGTTCTGGAGGAAGTTCTGGCGGTGGTAGTAGCAGTAGTTCAAGTAATTCTAATAAAGAAGATACTAATAAAGAACAAAATAATACAAATGAAAATACCAATAATGAAAATGCTAACAACACAAATAACACAAATGATACAACAGTAAATACTCCTTCTAAAAATGTATCTGTTGACAAATTTGTTGATGTATCTAATCATTGGGCTGCTGACAATATTCAATTTGTAGTAGAAAAAGGTTATTTTGCAGGAACATCTGAAAATTCTTTTAGTCCTGATGTTCCTATGACGAGAGCAATGATTGTATCTGTTCTTGGAAGAGTTGCAAATACTCAAGGAAATGTTACAACTAAATTTGCTGATGTTGACCAAAATCAATATTATGCTCCTTTTATTGGCTGGGCTTTAGAAAATGGCATTACAAATGGTGTATCTGAAACAGAATTTAACCCTAATGCAAATGTTACAAGAGAACAACTTGCAGTTATGTTTTCAAACTTTATAAAATCTCAAGGATATACTTTAAATACAGAAAAAGAAGTTTCCTTTACTGATAACGTAAATATTAGCCCTTGGGCAGTAGAAAGTGTTGAATTTATGGTAAAGGCAGGAGTATTAAATGGTAGAACAGACGGAAGTTTTGACCCTAAAGGAGTAGCAACAAGAGCTGAAGTTGCAACAATATTAAAATTATTTCTTGAAAAAGCAAATGTATAATTAGAAAATAATAAATTATATTATTTTAGTCTGTCAAAGAACCTACTTTTCAATATTGAAAAAGTAGGTTCTTTTTGTTTAAAAATAAAATAGAAAAATAATGAAATGACAATATAATTCATTGTATCATATTTCAATCTCACCTATTTACTTTTTTGTCATTAGTATCAATGTTACATTGCCTTTGTTTACTTCTCAAAAAATATAGCAAATTGACAAAAAAATAAAATTATATTATAATTAATACATAACTTTATAATATTTTCTTCAAAAATGGCAATGTCCTACCGGCGGTAATAGCCCGCAAGCATTTATGCAGAATTCGGTATTATTCCGAAGCCGACAGTAAAGTCTGGATGGGAGAAGAAAAATTGTATGATGTTTTAACGTCAATTCTTTTTCTTTTCCTTCATAATATAGAAAAACAATTTTGTTAAAACATCGTATGATAAACGATGTTTTTTTATTTTAAAAAAAGAAAGGAAGTGTTTTTTATGGAAGTAAAAGTAAATCCTTTAGCAACAGAAAGTATACCAAAATTACTATTAAAATTTTCTGTTCCTACTACACTTACATTAATGGTAAACTATTTATACAATATTGTTGACCAAATTTTTGTAGGGCAAGGTGTTGGCATTACAGGCATTGCAGCTACTAATGTTTCTTTTCCCTTTTCTATAGTATGTACTGCATTAGCACTTTTAATAGGAGATGGCTGTGCAGCTCATATTAGTTTATGTCTTGGAAAAAAAGACCAACAAAAAGCAAATAAATGTTTTGGAAATGCTTTTTTTCTTTTAATATTATGTGGTATATTAGTAGTATTATTCGGAAATTTATTTTTAAAAACATTATTGTTACTTTGTGGTGCAACAGAAACAATACTACCTGCTGCATTACAATACACAAGAATTATATTATTTGGATTACCTTTTATGATATTTAATGTTGCATTTACTGCTATTATTCGTTCTGATGGAAATCCTCAATATACTATGAAAGCAATGATGATTGGTGCTGTAATCAATATTATATTAGATCCCATTTTTATATTTTATTTTCATATGGGAGTACAAGGAGCTGCGATTGCTACGATATTAGGCCAAATTGTATCTGGTATTATTTGTATTTGTTATATACCACGTTTTCAAAATATTATATTCCAAAAAGAAAATATGATGTTAGATTTACATACTTCTATCCGTATTTTATCATTGGGCATTCCTAGTTTTATTACACAAATTGCAACAGCCTGTACTCAAATTGTTATGAACAATATAATGAGATATTATGGTAATACTATGATATATGGCAGTGACATTGCTCTTTCTTGTTATGGCACTATGATGAAAGTATATCAAATTGCTCACGCTATGTTTGTAGGCGTTTCTTCAGGAACACAACCTATTAATGGTTTTAATTATGGAGCAAAACAATATAAAAGAGTAAAACAAACATATTGTACTGCTGTTTCAATCGCATTAATAATTTCAGTTATATGGTGGATTATTTATCAAATTTTTCCAGCACAAATTGCAACGCTCTTTGTAAATGACGAACAAGAAAATTATATTTTATTTGCAGTTCGTTGTTATCGTTTTTATATGTTAGCATTTTTTATTTATGGAATTCCTACAGTAACAGCTTCTTTTTTTCAAGCAATAGGAAAGCCTGCAAAAGCTCTCGTTGTTTCTGTTTGTCGCCAAATATTATTTTTAATACCTCTTTCTATTATTTTTTCGTCAAAATATGGTATTGATGGTGCATTGATTTCTGCTCCTATAGCAGATGTTTTAGCATTTTTATTAGCTATGGTATTAATACTATATGAATGGAGTAGCTGGAAGAAAAAAGAATTTATATTATAAAAGGCTATATTGTAAAAGAACCTACTTTTCAATATTGGAAAATAGGTCCTTTTATAGTTTAAGTTTATACTTCTGTTATACTAAATTATTAAAAAATTCTTACACATTTGACTATAGTATTGACAACACAATTTATACACTATATTATTAGTTATATCATAATTGTCATAATATAGGAAAAGGGGAAGTAAAATGTATAATATAGTGAAATGTTTTAGAAAGTTAGTAAGTGTTGTTTTAATGTTTTCGCTTATGACATCTGTATGTTTTGCACAAGATAAGCAAAATGATGAAGATAGTCTAAAAATTCAAAAAATTATTGCAGATATGAAAAATGAAAGTGCAAATTTTATTTCAGAATATCATACAGAGGATATACTACTTGCAAAAATATTAAGAGATGCTCATATTGCAGCAATACCTTATGGTGTGAATTTAGAAACAGTAAATAATATAGAAAAATTTTATATTGATTTGCAAATTCAAATTGCAGATTTAAAAGGAGATTTTAGTAGTTTGTCTAAAAAGCAAATAGCAGATACTGTAATATTATCTACTTCATTATTTAATGATGCAGAATGTATTTCAGGATACTCTGTGCTAGATGCTTTACTTGGTAGTGAAAATGTAAATAAAATAAAACAAGAAGGTATAAATAGTGTTTGTGCTGCTTTTACAGCATATACTTGTCACGATAAATATAGTAAAAAAAGCCAAATAGAACAGAAACAACTTTTAGAGTTTATACTGAATTATGATTATGACAATATGTTAGATATTACACCTGCTTTAATTGCTGTTAATAATGTAGAAAATACTACAGAAATACAAAATTGGAAACAAAATATATTAAATAAAATTGTTAATTTTTATAAAGAAGATGGTTGGTCTACACAAAGAATTGCAAATGTTGTAAGCTGTGCTTTGATTTTGGGAATAGATATTGATAATGACAGTAGATTTATTAAACAAGGACAAACTATAATAGATACTTTGTATGAAAATGTACAAAGTGACAATATAAAACAAAGACAATATGTAGAAGATGTATTACCTGCTTTTGTATATTATCAAACAAAACAAAATCCTTATGATTATGGCAATTATAATTTAAAACAAAATAATAATCAAATTACTACAGAAGTATATCAATATTTGTTAAATAAAAGTGATATTTCAAAGCATTGGTCAAAACAAAATTTTATTAATATGATTTTAAATGGTGGTATAGATTATAATTATACTACAGAAAAAAATATATTTCCTGATAAAAGTATTACCAGAGGAGAATTTATTTATATTATCAGCAAAATAAAAAATATAGAAAATAACTCTGAACAAATATTTTCTGATATAAACAGCTCTATTTATAAAAATGAAATCAATAGTTTTATGAAAGAATATATTACAACAAAATTTATTTCATCATCGGAAAAACAAGCATTTTTAAATTTGTATTTTAAAGAAAATTTTAGACCAGATGATGCTATTACAAGAGAAGAAGCTGCATTTTTTATAAAATGTGCTTCTGGTTATGCGAATAAATTACAATCAGATAGTACCGAAAATTTGAAAAAATTTTCAGATTATAAAAACTGCGACGAAAAATATAGTGATATGTTAGAGTTTTGTGTACGAAGGGGTTTTATTTCAGGAAGAAATGGAAAACTTCTTCCTAAAGAAACATTAACAAGAGCAGAAGCAGTTACACTAATTACAAATTTTAATGCTTATACATTGCATAATTAAAATAATATATTTTATGGTTTAAATAAAAATCACTCTGAAATTTTATCTATTCAAGAGTGATTTTTTATAATTGTATTAATATTCTCCTGCTTTAAAATTATATATAGGCTTAATAATGTCTACAATTTCTACAGTATCTTCTATATTGTTTATAATATCCTCCATATTTTTATATGCCATAGGACATTCATCTAATGTATTTTTATTGATAGAAGTAGTATAAATGCCATTCATTTGATTTTGAAATTCTGACACAGTAAAAGATTGTCTTGCTACAGAACGACTCATCAATCGCCCTGCACCATGTGGTGCAGAGTAATTCCAATCTTCATTGCCTTTACCAATACATATCAAAGAACCATCTCTCATATTAATAGGAATAAGCAACTTTTCGTTTTTTTGTGCAGATACAGCCCCTTTTCTTAATATCATAGTATCTGTATCAATATAATTGTGTATGGTAGTAAACTGCTCTATAATATGTAATTTCATTCCTTTTACAATTTCATAAATCATTGCTTTTCTGTTCCATTGTGCATAATTTTGTATGATTTTCATATCGTGTATATATTGCGTAAATAAATCTCCTGTTACATAAGCAAGTTGTTTTGGTATAGATGTAGTTTTGGTATTTTTTAATGTTGTAATACTTTTTTGAATTTCTTTTGTTCTTCCTTGTGCTTTTAAATTTGCAATCAAAATATCAATATCTTTTTTAGAACAACTGTTTAATGCTTTATAGCCTTCTAACTGATAATAATTCGCAACTTCTAAGCCTAGATGTCTACTTCCAGAATGTACTACAATATAAATATTGCCACTACTATCTTTATTTGCTTCAATAAAATGATTTCCTCCGCCTAATGTTCCTAAACTTTTTTCTGCTCTGATTTGATTGATATGTTTATAACAATACAATTCTTCTAAATTTATCTTATCAAAATAACTGTGTGCTTTTTCTCTTATATCAAATCCAGAAGGTATTTTTTGATATATCAGTTTATCCAACTGCTGTAATTCAATATGTTTTTCTTTTATTTTGATAGTTTCCATACCACAACCAATATCTACTCCTACTAAATTTGGTACAATTTTATCTGTAATTGTCATAGTTGTACCTATTGTACAACCTGCACCTGCATGAACATCTGGCATAAGTCTTATTTTACTATCAGAAACAAATTCTTGATTTAACAAAAGAATGATTTCAGAAATAGATGTTTCATCTACAACATCAGTAAAAATTTTTGCTTTATTATACTTGCCTTTTAACTCTATCATATTTCCTCCTAAATTATTATATTATAATGATTATTTCCCTGTATTTTATATCTGTTTGTTTTTTTCAAATTCCTCCTTATTTCTGAAATAAATCACAAAAATATATTTTATTGTTGTGAAATGATAAAAAGTATACTGATATGATAAACTTCATTTTGTAATTCTATGTGCATTGTTCCATTATATTTCTCACAAACAGATTTTATATTCATAAGTCCTATGCCCATATCTGGTATAGCAGTCATACCTTCGTGACATTTATTTTTGACAGATAACATATAAATATTACCTTTTTGACTACTTTTGACACTAATAAATCTATTTTGAGTGACAGTTTGACTTTCTGTAATCGCATTATCAATAGCATTGGAAAGTACAATACAACAATCAATTTCTTTTATTTCATTAGGTATGTTTAAATCACATTCTATAGCAATATTGTGTTGTTTTGCTAAAGCGAATTTACTGCTTAAAAGGGCGTTTATTACAACATTGCCCGTTTGTACTGTAAATGATAAATTTTCGGAAAGTTCTTCCATATGATATAAATATTGATATGCCTGTTCAGACAAATTTTGTTTCAACAATTCCGAAAGCACTGTGATATGATTTTTAATGTCGTGACGAAAAGAACGTGTTTTTTCATATCGCATTTGTGCTTCTTGTATATAATTTTGCTGAAAATGATATTGTTGTTTTAATAGTTGTATTGTCTGCTCGGCACAAATAGATTTTTTAATATTTTGATAAGCTATAAGTGATGTAAAAAGACATAACAATGCAAATAACTGCAATAATAATATAGTAGTATGATTAACGATAGGAAACACAATCCCTTTGCTGTTGTCCCATACTATTGTATTACCATATATAGTATTACTAATAATTCTTTCTACAAAAGATATAAAAAATACAGGCAATATCATAAGCAAAAAATAAAAACTGTTTATTTTCATATTTTGGTCAAAATATTTTAAAAATGTTGATAATAGTACAATAGTTAAAAATAATGTCATTAATATAGAAATTATATCACCATATTGCATTAACTGTATCAGGGGATGTTTTGAAAGTAGCCAAAAAAAAGCCATTTGCATCAATCCGTTGCATATACTGTATATAGAATGTATCAATACAGAAATGAGTATTGCTTTGTAAAAAAGACATTTTAAAACAATACAAGCATAGAGTGCTAAAAGTAATAATTCCGTTGTAATAGTAAAAAAAGAACTTTGATAGTATAATTCTATACGAAAAAGCAATATAGAACAGAGTACATAACAAAAACAGCGTTTATAATCAAAAACAATACCACAATACAAACAAAAAAAGAAATAAAATAATATAGGCGTAGCAACATAATACAGCACATTACTCAATAAAGCATACATTATTGTTGTTCTCCTTTCATATATTGCAATATAGCATCAAGTAGTTCTTTTTGTCTTAATCGAGATACAGGGACTGTTTGCCTATTTTGAAGAGTAATGATATTGTTTTGATATTGGTAAAAGTAATCCATATTTATAATATAGCTTCTGTGACATTTTATAAAACGTTTGTCGAGCTGTTTTTGTACTTGTTCTAATTTGTCATAATATTCTATTGTGTCATATTGTGTGTGTACATATATTTTTCTGTTTATGACTTCTATATAATATATTTGTGAAATATTAATGTTTTGTGTCATATATTTTGTTTGTATAAAAAGAGATTTTTGCTGTTTTTTTTGTAATTTTTTCATTGCTCTTTGTAGAGCATTTTGAAGCCTTTTTGTATCTATAGGTTTATAAATATAGTCTAGTGCTTCTACTTCAAAAGCATTTAATACATATTCTTTTAGTATTGTAACAAATATAATTTCACAATGAATTTGTTTTTTTCTAATATTTTTTGCTAGTGTGACACCATTGTAGTTAGGCATATCTATGTCTAAAAAAAGCAAGTGATATTGTTGACAAACAGCATAAAATTGTTCTGCATTCGTGTAGCAGTCAATGCAATATGTTACAGAAGTATTTTGAAGTATTTCTGATATATTTTTTTGTAAAGTATCACACATTATTTTTTCATCATCACAAATAGCAATATGTAACATAATATTCAGTCCTTGTTGTATAAGTCATAATAAAATAAATATTGTTGCATTACTCCCTCGTACCCTGCATAAAGTGCAAAAGGAAATCCTTGAGCATAATGTTTTTGAAGCACTTTTTTGATGTGGGTGTCTATAGGAAAAGCATTCAGGTGATGCAGTCCAAAAAGACAAACACAGTCTGCTACTTTTTCTCCTACGCCATATAATTTCATTAGTTCTATTTTGCACTGAACATAATTGCAGCTTTTTAAATAGTCTATATCAAATTTTTTTTGTAATATGTCATTTACAATTTTGACAATATATTTACTCCTGTAACCTAAATTACAGTTTTGAAGTTCTTTTTCTGTAACAAATTGTAATGATTGCACGGTAGGAAATGTATAATAAATAGTACCATTTTGTGCAGTTTTTTTGTCGCCATATTTTTGGCATAATAATTCTATAATGTATTGTATTCTTTTGATATTGTTTTGTTGAGAAATAATAAAAGAAAGTATTGTTTCCCAAACATCTTGATTTAATATTACAATACCTTTTCCAAATGACAGTGCTTTTGTTAAATAGCTGTCTGTGCTAGGTACAAATTGTTTGTATTGAGAATAGTCATTATCTAAATCAAAATAATTATACCATATTTGATGATATTGTTTTTCAGAGCAGTGAAATATTACTTCATTTCCGTATTGTTCCATTTCTAAATATTCCCCGAATGCTATGACACAATATTTGTTTTCTGATAATTTTTTGAAACGAAAACATTGTCCTGATAAACTTATTTTTTCTAGTGAGAAATTTTCTAATATCATTTTTATCATAGTGTTTTTCCTCCTCACGTATCTATTTTACAACAAAACAGTTTTAAAAAAAAGAGTAATACTGTAATTTTTTCACGTGAATGTGAAAAAACGTTTATATTTTGATATTTAGGTAATTCACTAAGTGAACTATAATTTTGTTAGAATACTTTTTTTGTTTCTGTGCTGTTGTCATTACAACACAAATATTGTTCACTCCATTTTAACATTGCTTGTAAAACAGGTATAAATTTTTCTCCAAGTGGTGTAAGAGAATATTCTACTTTAGGAGGAATTTGTTTATAAATTTCTCTGTGTATAAATCCATCACACTCCAATTCTCTTAATTGTTTTGTGAGTGTAGACTGTGTAATGCCTTCAAGACGATGAAGCAGTTGTCCGAAACGTTGTACTTTATAATAAGAAATATACCATAGTATTAAAATTTTCCATTTTCCTCCTATTACAGACTGTAATTTAGTCATAGGAATACAAATTGTGGTACTGTTTTCATTGCTAAATTTGTTTTCTGACATAAAATATCCTCCTTTTTTTAGAGTATATTCCAAACTGCTGTAAAATACAATATAGTGTTTTTAATAGTATTTTATATCAAACAAAAAACAGCAAAAATGCAGCAAGGTGTATTGGTATATGAATACATACTTTCCAATGAAAACAGTTTTACACAGGACAAATTGTATCATGAGGGCATTATTGGCTTGTCTTTGAAAGGCAGAGTATTGGAAGCAATACAAGATACTGTAAAAGTACATCTTGAAATGGATGCAGAGCAAACAAAAAAAGAAGAAGCATATCCCTTCCCTTATACCACAAGCTATACCGCAGAGGGTAACAGTGGTTGGTATTGTATGCCAGAAGTAGATGATACCGTTATGATTTATTTTCCGACAAAAGAAGAAAAAGACGCTGTTGGAGTAAACTCATTGAGAGTTTTGGAAAAAGGTGGCGACAGAATGAGCGACCCAGCAGTAAAGTATTTCAGAACAAAAAACGGAAAAGAATTAAAATTCAGCCCAGAAGAAATATTGATTACTTGCTGTAATGGAACAGATGAGCAAACAGGAGAAAAGCACGTTATTTATATTAGACTAAATGAAAAGAATGGTATTCAAATCATCAGCACAGAGCCTATACTTTTAAAAAGCGACCAGAATATTGATTTTCAGGCAGGTGACCAGATATTTTTGGTAGCAAAAGAGGAAATTGTGTTTAAATGCAAAACCAGCCAGATTACAGTAAATCAAATGGTGGATATTGCAGGAAAAGAAGTCCGAATTAATTAGTATTGCAATGAAATGACCTTTGGTTTACTATGAAGGAGGGGGAATATGGGATTTTTTAGTAAGACATTACAAGCAGCTATGCCAAAAATGATAGGAAATCCTATAACAACAGCAGTAGCAATGGTATCAGTGGCGTTATCTGTGGTGAAAGGAAAAAAAGTAACAAAAGCAACAAAAAATAAAAAAAAGGCAACTGTTAAAAAAAGTAAAATTGTATCCAAAAAACAAAAAAAGCAAATGGAAGTAATGGAGCGTGTTTGTCAGTCTGCCTATGGTATCTACATCAGAGGAGTAACAACAGTAGCAGCAAGATATATAGGACACCCAGCAGCTGCTATACCAGCATCAGAAATGGTTAAAACAATGATGGAAGAAGCAGCTCCAACAGTAAACTATTTGGTGCAGTTAGAAACAGGATCTAAAAAAGAAAGTAACATAAAAGAAGAAAAAAAACCTAGAATTGATAAACATACTAGTGGACGTTTTGAATATATGAAAGGCACTACGAAAAACTGGCTCACTGGCTTTACAAAGGCTATAAAAGGCGAACAGGTAATAGATGAAAAGTATACATTAGAAAATTTATTTAGTGGAAATTTGACGGTAGAGGATATGCCAGATCTTCCTGAATATATGACAATGGTAGGAGCGGTAATTGGAGCAAAATATAGAGGATTGTGGAATAGTGCAAAAGGCACCTATGATGGTGTGGTAACACTTGTAACAGATCCAGAGAAAGTTTTAGAAGTAGCTTCCGATGCAATTTTAGATTTTATGGAAGACCCATGGGAAAATACAAAAGAACTTGCTGGTAACATACGTGATAGTGTTGTAGATGCAGTGTGGAGAAGTACACCACAAGAAATATCAGAAGATGCAGAAGAAATTTTAGGAGATGTACTTACCGCTGTTGCAACAGGCGGAGGAGGAAAAGCAGCTGCTAGTGGAGCAAAAATAGCAGGGAACAAACTACTAGCATTGGGAAAAACAGGAGCAAAAGAATTTGTAGAAGGTTTAGGAGATTTAGGAAAGATTGGAGCAAAAAATGCTGTATATGTAGGAGCAACAACAGGAATAGAAAATGCAGCAAAAAATTCATTTATTAATCGCTTAATGATGATGGCATCTAAAGCAGGAGACGAAGCAAAAAAACTTACAGGAGTAGTAGAAGGAGCAACTTCTAAAGCAGATGATATTGCAACAATAGCAGGAAAGACAGGCTCTGTTACTAATACTGTTACATCAACAACAGGAGAACTCATAGAAAATGCTGTAATAGGAACACCTATTGTAGAAGGAAGTAAAAAAGCTGGTAAAATAGTAAAAGATGAAGTTGTAGATAATGCAGAAAATAAAATAGAAAAAAAAGTAACACAAGAAACAGTAGAAAATAAAGTAGTAAGAGGAGAAAGTGGAAAAGGTAAAGGGGATGGTGTACAAACAAGTAGCGCTGTTAATAAATCACAAGTAAATAATATAACCTCAACAACAACTAACACTACAATAAATAATACTGTCACAAATGGGGTACAAACTGTTCAATATGGTCAACATTTTGAAAAAGTAGATAAAAAGAAAGTATTAAAAGCAAATGTAAAATATACAGATTCAAATGGTTATACATATATAACAGATAGTCAGAGAAGAATTACAAGTGCAGAAGGAACACTAAAATTGCAAAAGGGAACTAGAAATCAATATAGTCAGAAAACAGTGGGCGGAACAGATAGATTAAATATAGATGATGGAGGACATTTGTTTGGCACACAATTTAATGGCTCAGGAGAAATTGATAACTTACTTCCACAAAATAAATATGTTAATCGTTCAGGTGGAGAATGGTATAATATGGAAAAGAAATGGGCAAAAGCTTTAGAAGAAGGAAAGAAAGTTGAAGTTAAAATAGATATAGTTTATAATAATAATTCTATTAGACCTAGTGATTACTTAGTTAGTTATAAAATTGATGGAGTAGAATATTTTAAAAATATAGAAAATTTTAACTTTCGTCCTCAAAAAGAATAATAAAATATTAAGGAGAGAAAAATATTATGGAAGAAAAATTAGCTGAATTATATAATAAATTGGCAAGTCAGATTATAGATATGATTCCAGTAGAGTGGGATGATATAAATTATTTAGGAGAAGTAAAAAAAGGAAAAATAAGTTCTTCATCTGTATTTTATTTTAAAGATACAAAAAAAAATATAAGATTGCAATCTCATAAGATACCAGAAATATATAAGGTATCTAGAAATGTTTATGTAAATTTGTGGAAAGAATTAAATCATATATTATTGGAGATATATGATTGTTTTATAGAGAACGGTCAGGAGCCTTGGGAGCAATTAAGTTTATCTTTTAATGCAGAAGGCAATTTTAAAATAGAATTTTTTTATGATGTTATGAAAGAAGAAGAAGAAGAGCAAATTGATAAACAAGTTGATAGAGAAGTTATATGGGCATATCAGACATTTTCTTATGTTCCAGAAGAAGGTTCTTATCATAGGAAGATATTAGATGAATATTTGAAAAAACAAGTTGATAAATAAATTGTTAATAAAACAAATTTGTAAAACACTTTGTTTTTTTAGATAGGGCGTTTTACAAACGTTGCTCAGCAAGAAAGCAAAAGGCAATTTCAAAAAAGCAAAGAGAAATGGTACAGCAAGTTTGTCAATCAGCATATGGCACTTACATCAGAGGAGTGACTACAGTAGCAGCAAGATATATAGGGCACCCAGCAGTTGCTATACCAGCATCAGAAATGGTTAAAACAATGATGGATGAAGTAGCTCCACCAATTAATAAATATTGTGTTATTCATACAGAACAAAAACAAAAAATAGAAACTAATGATATTGTTCAAATAGCACAAATTTATAAAAATGCAATAGAGGAAACAAAGCAATATTTGAAAGATAAGAAGCTATACATTCCTACTGTTAATGATTATCTTTTAACAGGCTATAATGGAACAATACAATCCGTACAATATTTAATGGATAAATACTGTCCAGAATTAGGAGAAACATTAGATAACATAAAAGCAAAAAAAGCAGAGATGATTTCATATTTTTATGAAAACAATAGACAAATTTATATTAAAAATCCAGAAAAAGGGACTATTTTTGATAAGATATTATTTGATGTACCTATAGATGAAACAAATATGAATATTTTTGAAAAAACAGAAGTTGCCATAGATGGTGTTGTTTCGGGATTTCTAAAAGATGTTGCTTCAGGGGCGAATGCGATAGTAGATATGGCGCTTTCTCCACTTGATACAGCAGAGGATTTGACTTCACCAGGTGCATTAACGTTAGGTACAATATGGAATGGAATGACAGAAGATGTTGTAAATGATTGGAAAAAGGGAACAATACAAGGAAAAACAGAAGCTGTTGGAAGAACAATTTCAATAATATCTCCAATAGAAATATTAAAAGCTACAGGAATAATAGGAAAAGGAACAAAAGTAGCAGGAACATTAGGAAAGACAGCAAATGTAGTAGACACAGCAGTAGATGTTGCAAAAAGAGCAACAGATGTAGCAGACCCAGCAATAGATATTACAAAAGGAATAGCAGATGTAGCGAACCCAGTAGTAGACCTTACGAAGAAAATAACAGATGCGGGAGATACAGCAGTAGATATTACAAAGGGATTAGAAGAAGCAAAAGATGGACTAGCAAATACGGGAAAAAACTTTACAGATAATATTACAAAGAAATTTGAAAGTACAAATAGTGCTAAAAAGCCTTCTATAGGAATAGATGATGTTTTACAGCAAAAGCCTGACAAAATACCAGAACAAAAACCTAAAGAAGTGCCAAAGCAAAAGCCTAATGAGACACCAGAACAAAATACAAAAAAACCTTCTGAAACAGATGATATTATAACTGTAGAAAGAGGAAACAGTGGTGTAAATGTCATGATAATGTGGAATTTAGTGGAGCAAAACCAAAGTCTAATATAAATGATGTAAAAACTATAGAAAAAGACAATAACAAACCAGATGAAGTAAAAGCTATCAGAGAAAAAGCAAGCGAAATTAAGGTAGATAAAGTAAAAACTACAGAAAATACATTAGAAAAAGAAATTGGAGAAAAAATTAATAGCCCTTTATCTAAAAGTACAGTTAAGGAAGAAAAAGAATTTTTAGAGAATGATATAGCAACAACATTATTTTTGCCAGATGAATTTTATAGTAAGAATTTACCTAATCAAGTGGCACCAGGAACGAAGTACTTGCCAAAATATGATGAATTTGGCAATGTTAAGCAGATAAAAATATATGATGATTATGGAAGAGAAATTGAACGGGTTGATTATACAAATTTTTTGCCAGATGAATTTTATAGTAAGAATTTACCTAATCAAGTGGCACCAGGAACGAAGTACTTGCCAAAATATGATGAATTTGGCAATGTTAAGCAGATAAAAATGTATGATGATTATGGAAGAGAAATTGGATGGGTTGATTATACAAATCATGGATATGGAAATATAGGTAGTCCAGATTATCATACAGTTCCTCACTGGCACGAAAGAATATATGATGCACAAAATAGAGATGGAATGAAAGTAAATCATCGTACTGATATTAATACACCTTTAGGAGGTAAGTGATGAGAAAAATAATATATGAAGATTGTAATAATAATTCTATTTTTTTGAAAGAATTATTAAATCAAGTGCAAATATTGTCAGATTTAGAGTTAAAATGGAGTATTTCGAATTTAGAGTTTATTCCTGTAGATAAAGGCGATTTTATTGGAGGAATTCTTAGTACTGAAATGGAACAACTTTATAATTTTCAGAACAGGATTTTAGATGAACATACAATAATTATTGCTCATAGTGATTTTATGGATTTATTAAAAAATATTAAGTCAATATATGAGGGTAAGTTTGAAGTTTTACTTAGAGGCAAACAGTTAAAAATAAAAATCTTTGATGGAGATATTATAGAAATAGATGGAGACTTAGAAAATGAAATAAGCATTTAACTTATTCTCAATAGGAGAAAATGAAACATCTATAAGTAATGCTGTAAAAAATAATCAGAAAAATAGAACATTAAGAAATGCAAGTTTGGAAGATGGAGAACTGATATATATTATAAGAAAAAGATATAATGCAGAGGAAACAAGAAATATTGCAATTGCAAGAGTTACAAAAACAGTCGTCAAAACTGCTGGCAAGACAGCAATAAAAGAGGCTGGTAAAAAAACAATAAAAGAGCTGATACCAGACGCAAAAACAGTAAAAAAATGGGTGTAAAAAGAATTGCCTACCGATAAAGGCTGGCTAAAAAATGTAGTAACTGCAGGGGGAGATATTAATGCTCTGAAAAAAAATAACTATCAAGCAATATTTCCTAATGATAAAAAGTCTGCAAAAGATGTATTGCAAAAAACAACTCAAAATACAGCAAAAGAAACAACAGGAGAATTTGCAGAGAATAAGGCAGTAAATTTAACAAAGGATAAAATAGCAAAGGAAACAAAGAAGGAAATAGTAGAGAAAGTAAAGGACAAAGCAATAGATGTAACTGAAAATAAAGTAGTAAATGCTGCAAAAAGTAAGATAAAAGATGAGGCAAAAGATAAAATAGTAAAGAACAAAACAGCAGGTGAAACGAAGCATAAAACAGAAGTTACTATCAAAGAAGTAGTAAGAGAAGATAGTAAAAGAGCAGGAGATGGTGTACATACAAGTCCTGCTGTGAATGAAACAAAAATAAACAAAGTAGAAACTACAAAGAATGTAACAGGTGGTATTAAAGAAGAAGTTACAGAAAATGTTGCAAATTCTAGTTTCAGGGATCTGATGTCATTTCAAGAATCAATAAGATATGATAAATATTGGCTTGATGTTGCTGAAGAAATAAGTGGAAAAGCTTTAGAAAAACACATTACTTTTATAAATCGTGGAGGAATTAAAAAATCAGGTGGTGGAGCATTTAAACCAGTAAAGGTTAGTGTAGCTCTTGATTTAAATACAGGCAATATGCATTTTGGGTATAATGGCAGCGATCCTAGAGTATTTAATCCATCTAGGAAAGAGATAGTACCAGAATTACAACAACGAATAGAGCGTACGAAAAATTGGGCTGTTAATGATATTAATAATGAATTTGCAGCTAATATGAGTTTTGAAATTTGGAGTGTTGATAATTGTGCAGAAGTATATGCTGTAAATAATTTATTAAGAAATGGAGGAGATATTAATAATATTTTTATAAATACTAAAAATTCTCTTGCAAAAAAAGTGGATAAATATTTAAAAACTGCTTCACCATGTAGAAATTGTCAAAGAACTTTTGAAGGATGTTTTTTCCCTAAAAAATAATGAAAGGAGTAATTACTATGGAGAAAATAACAAAAGAAAGATTATTAAATGCTGGGTGGTATGAAGACAGAAAGATTACTATAAGTAATATGATGCAAGAATATCAGAAAATAGGATTAGAAATGCCAATAAATGTAGAATTATTTTTGAAAGAATTTGGTATGCTTAAAATTGATCCTACAAACAAAAAATACTACGATGTAGATTTCAATCCTTTAAATATAATAGGAGATTATTTTGATGGAGATTATTTTAAAGAATGTTTAATAGAATATGGTATAAATAAAGTATCTTATCCTATTGGAACAGCTCGTAAAGATAATTTAATGATATTACTAACAGAAGAAAACGAGTTTTATTGTTTTACAGATGGTTGTCTAATAAAAGTAGGAGATTGTATTGAAGATATGCTTGATTGTTTAGTAGGAGAATGCAGAGAGGCAGAAATACTTGTAAATTAAGTTTTTTTAATCATTATTTTCGCTAAACACTCAAAGTTTTATAAAACCAGCTATAAAAAGTCAATAGGAAAAAAGAAAGAAGAAACTAAGGATAAAACAGAAGATGTTACAAAAAAGGTAGTAAGAGAAAATAGTAAAAAAACAGGAGATGGCGTACATACAAGTCCTGCTGTATCTTCAACTGAAGTAAATACAGTGGAAAATATAAGTAGGGAGCAAAAATTAGACACTAAAGATTTAATAAAAAAAGAAAATAAAAATTTCCAGGTAGGAAAGGATGATATAGATAAAATTAGAAAAAAATTAAATGTTCCAGAAACGCATACTGTAGCTGTTGGAAAAACAAATGTTCCTGGATTAGAAGATTTAGAATTTGAGGGACTATCACCTAAAGTAAGACAGGAAGTAGGACTAAAAGATTTAGACGAAATTAATCCTAATAGAGAAATTAAATATCCAGGTCAAAATTACCTTTTTAAAAAACATGCAGAAGAAGATATAGCAAATGAATTTATTAAAGCGGTAGAAAAAGCTAATATATTACCAGAAAATGTTATTGGAATATTAAAAATTCATCAATCAAATCCAACAGGTGTATGTAGAAAATGCATACAAGGTTTAAAAAATAATTCAGTATCTCCTGGAGTTTTAAAACAGTTGAGTCAAAAATACCCACATCTAAGAATTGAAGTGACATCAGAAACTTTACCTAATATTAAGGTAACAGGTAGATCCACTGTTATAATTCAAAATGGAACATATATAGAATAGGAGAGTAAATTTATGTATCATACAAATATTATAAATAATCAAGATATTATTTTTCTATCAATTGCAGAAAATGTAATTCATATTTTTGAAGATGAAGAACAAAAAAAAATGGTACAAAATGTTGTATTAGATTGCTGGAATTGGATAAAAACAAAAGAAAAGGACGGAAATTACTTTTATGAGTTACTTGATGATGAAGAAAAGGGATTAGTTACCTTTCAAGAAAATACAAATGATGAAAAAGAAATTTGTGCCTGGAATTGTATTATAGATGCTGTTGCATATATTTCAAGAAAGGCATATGAATTAAAAGGACAAAGGTTTTTTCCACAAGCAATAGAAATAGTGGATAATGCTTTGATAGAGCACACAATAGAAAATTTTCTACAATGTAATAAACATGGAAAATCTTTTATTGATAATATAATAAAAATATGTAGTAATACAACTGATATAATGATGATTAGACAAAAAATATTGAAACTTTAGAAAAAGTAAATTAAAAGAAATATTTAAAAAATAATGCGATTGATGAGCTTAAAGAAAAATTAGGTGATGACTTTGAAGTGTTTTATAATGATTATTTAAAAGTTCAGCAAGAGTATAAAAAACTTTAGAAAATATTATTGTAAAAAAAGTAGGGTAATTGAGAAACACTTTGATTTTAGGTAGAGTATTTCACAGATATTGCTCAGCATAACGAGGGGAGTAATACTATTTCATATTACATTGTAAAGTCAGTAAACCAATAAGATGGTTTACTATGAAAGAGAGGGAATATGGGATTTTTTAGTAAGACATTACAAGCAGCTATGCCAAAAATGATAGGAAATCCTATAACAACAGCAGTAGCAATGGTATCAGTGGCGTTATCTATGGTGAAAGGAAAAAAAGCAACAAAAGCAACAAAAAATAAAAAAAAGGCAACTGTTAAAAAAAGTAAAATTGTATCCAAAAAACAAAAAAAGCAAATGGAAGTAATGGAGCGTGTTTGTCAGTCTGCATATGGTATCTACATTAGAGGAGTAACAACAGTAGCAGCAAGATATATAGGACACCCAGCAGCTGCTATACCAGCATCAGAAATGGTTAAAACAATGATGGAAGAAGCAGCTCCAACAGTAAACTATTTGGTGCAGTTAGAAACAGGATCTAAAAAAGAAAGTAACATAAAAGAAGAAAAAAAACCTAGAATTGATAAACATACTAGTGGACGTTTTGAATATATGAAAGGCACTACGAAAAACTGGCTCACTGGCTTTACAAAGGCTATAAAAGGCGAACAGGTAATAGATGAAAAGTATACATTAGAAAATTTATTTAGTGGAAATTTGACGGTAGAGGATATGCCAGATCTTCCTGAATATATGACAATGGTAGGAGCAGTAATTGGAGCAAAATATAGAGGATTGTGGAATAGTGCAAAAGGCACCTATGATGGTGTGGTAACACTTGTAACAGATCCAGAGAAAGTTTTAGAAGTAGCTTCCGATGCAATTTTAGATTTTATGGAAGACCCATGGGAAAATACAAAAGAACTTGCTGGTAACATACGTGATAGTGTTGTAGATGCAGTTTGGAGAAGTACACCACAAGAAATATCAGAAGATGCAGGAGAAATTTTAGGAGATGTACTTACCGCTGTTGCAACAGGCGGAGGAGGAAAAGCAGCTGCTAGTGGAGCAAAAATAGCAGGGAACAAACTACTAGCATTGGGAAAAACAGGAGCAAAAGAATTTGTAGAAGGTTTAGGAGATTTAGGAAAGATTGGAGCAAAAAATGCTGTATATGTAGGAGCAACAACAGGAATAGAAAATGCAGCAAGAAATTCATTTATTAATCGCTTAATGATGATGGCATCTGAAGCAGGAGACGAAGCAAAAAAACTTACAGGAGTAGTAGAAGGAGCAACTTCTAAAGCAGATGATATTGCAACAATAGCAGGAAAAACAGGCTCTGTTGCTAATAGTGTTACATCAACAACAGGAGAACTGATAGAAAATGCTGTGATAGGAACACCTATTGTAGAAGGGATAAATAATGCTAGTAAAATAGTAAAAAATGAAGTGGCAGACAATACAGAAAATAAAGTAAAAAGGAAAGTAATGCAAGAAACAGTAGACAATAAAATAGTAAATGGTAAAGAAGGTAATGTAAGAATAAATGATGCTGTAACTCAAACTGAGATAAAAAATATAGAAAGTTTTGGAGAAAAACAGATTAAAGAAAATATTTTAGAATTAGAAGGTATGAAGGCAAGCAAATTACCAAATATAGATAAGGCAACAATTAATCCTAATAAATTGATAGGATATGCTTTAAATCCTAATCATCCAGTAGGAGGGAATAAAGCAAAAGTTTTTGAAAAGGCATTAGGATATAATCAGTCTAATGCAGATGATTTAATGAAACAAATATATGCAAAATTACCACAAAGTGAAGCTATTTTAGGAAAATTAGACCAATATGGACAAAGATATACAGTAGATATATTGATAACAGGACCAAATGGCAATACAGTTTATGTTAGAACTGGATGGATAATTAAAACAAATTCTGATATTCCGGAACTAACAACACTTTATATCAATGATAAAAGGAGGACAATAAAATGAAATTTAAAGAATATGAATTAGTTAAAATATTAAAAAACACTCAAGAAGATATTAAAATTGGTGATATTGGAGTTATTATTATGGTATTTGATAATCCTAACGAAGCTTATGAAGTAGAAATAGTGAATGATGAAGGAAATGTTTATGCACAGGGAACATTTTTACCTGATGAATTAGAGTTACTAGAAAGCGTTCAATGGAGAGCAGGTAATAGATGAAAAGTATACATTAGAAAATTTATTTAGTGGAAATTTGACAGTAGAGGATATACCAGATCTTCCTGAATATATGATAATGGTAGGAGCAGTAATTGGAGCAAAATATAGAGGATTGTGGAATAGCGCAAAAGGCACCTATGATGGTGTGGTAACACTTGTAACAGACCCAGAGAAAGTTTTAGAGGTAGCTTCAGATGCAATTTTAAATTTTATGGAACAGCCATGGGAAAATACAAAAGGACTTGCTGGTAACATACGTGATAGTGTTGTAGATGCAGTGTGGAGAAGTACACCACAGGAAATATCAGAAGATGCAGGAGAAATTTTAGGAGATGTACTTACCGCTGTTGCAACAGGCGGAGAAGGAAAAGCAGCTGCTAGCGGAGCAAAAATAGCAGGGAACAAACTACTCTCATTAGGAAAAACAGGAGCAAAAGAATTTGTAGAAGGTTTAGGAGATTTAGGAAAGATTGGAGCAAAAAATGCTGTATATGTAGGAGCAACAACAGGAATAGAAAATGCAGCAAAAAATTCATTTATTAATCGCTTAATGATGATGGCATCTGAAGCAGGAGACGAAGCAAAAAAACTTACAGGAGTAGTAGAAGGAGCAACTTCTAAAGCAGATGATATTGCAACAATAGCAGGAAAGACAGGCTCTGTTGCTAATACTGTTACATCAACAACAGGAGAACTCATAGAAAATGCTGTAATAGGAACACCTATTGTAGAAGGAACAAAAAACATTACAAAGGAAATAGTAGAAGGAACTACAGAAAAAACTACATTACAAATGCTAGAAGAAGCAACAGATAATATTGCAACTGGTTCTAAAGTTGATGATATTGTAGAAGCAGAAATGAAAGCAAGTTCTAAAGTTGATGATATTGCAGAAGCAGGAGCGAAAGCTAGTTCTAAAGCTGATGACACAGTAAAAGCAACAGGTCAAACAACTGCTAGAACAGTAATAAATGAAAATAGTACTACAAATGGCTCTGGTGTGAAAATTAGTGGAGAAAAACCAAAAACTGATGTAGGTGAAATAAAAACTACAAAAGTAGAAGGCAATAAATTGGAAGAAAGTGTAACACAAACAGGTGATGTTTTAGCCCAAACTGAAATAAAAAGTAACATAAATAATGCAACAAAATATGAATTAACTGATAGACTAAAATTACATATAGAAATGGTTGACACTTCTGTTCCAAGAAAGCGAGGAATTGGAGGAGCACATAAAAGGGATGTATTTATACAAAATGATATTAAAATTATAAGTGAAACTCCACATCCTAATATAGATGGCGTTTCAAAAATTGAATATCAAATGCCTAAGCGTGATAAAACAGGTGTACCAATTGCAGGTGAATATCAAGATGGAATTCCTAAACTAAAAACCGTATATGATTCCAATATAATTAGTACTGATGAGTATTTACGTCGAGGATTAGAGGCAGCAAATAATGCAGCTTCTCAATATGAAAATGGTATACTGCCACGCGAATGGGTAGGTGTTGATAATAATGGAGTTTCATGGCGTGGGTATTGTAAAAATGGAGAAATTACGTCAATGTATCCTGAATAATTATATCAATTTAATATACAGAAAAGAATTTTAAAAAATGCATAAAATATACGGAGGGATATATATGAAAAATAAATTTCGCATAGATGATAAAGAATTATTAAGTAAGGATCATTTTCCTGTAAAAGCCATATTCAATATGGTTGATAATACAAGATTTATTAAAGTAGTACAGGGAATAAGCAATGGGATAGGATTTGGTGAAAATTATGGAGCTTGTGTTTTTTGGAATGATTTAGATGATTATGATAAAGAATCAACAATAAAATATGAGGGAGCAGAATTTGGATTAAATGATGGAGAAGAGATAATAATTGGATATCAAGATTTATACCATTATTTGAAAATAATTTGTAATAAATATTGTAAAGAGTTTCCAAAAGATAAACAACAAGTAGATATAATTTTAAATGATTATAAATCTCGTTATTTATTATAATATAATCATATATAGGATATCTAAAAATATTTATACGAATTTTATAGAAAGAATTAATTAGATGACAACTGTATTTGTGAAACACTTTGCTTTTAAGTGGAGTGTTTCTCATATGTTGCTCAGCAGCAAAGTTTTATAGGGGAGTAATACTATTTCATATTACATTGTAAAGTCAGTAAACCAATAAGATGGTTTACTATGAAAGAGAGGGAATATGGGATTTTTTAGTAAGACATTACAAGCAGCTATGCCAAAAATGATAGGAAATCCTATAACAACAGCAGTAGCAATGGTATCAGTGGCGTTATCTATGGTGAAAGGAAAAAAAGCAACAAAAGCAACAAAAAATAAAAAAAAGGCAACTGTTAAAAAAAGTAAAATTGTATCCAAAAAACAAAAAAAGCAAATGGAAGTAATGGAGCGTGTTTGTCAGTCTGCATATGGTATCTACATTAGAGGAGTAACAACAGTAGCAGCGAGATATATAGGACACCCAGTAGTTGCCATACCAGTATCAGAAATGGTTAAAACAATGATGGAAGAAGCAGCACCATCAATCAATAAATATTGTGTCATTTGTACAGAACAAAAACAAAAAGTGAATACTAATGATATAGTTCAAATAGCACAAATTTATAAAAATGCAATAGAGGAAACAAAGCAATATTTGAAAGATAAGAAGCTATACATTCCTACTGTTAATGATTATCTTTTAACAGGCTATAATGGAACAATACAATCCGTACAATATTTAATGGATAAATACTGTCCAGAATTAGGAGAAACATTAGATAACATAAAAGCAAAAAAAGCAGAGATGATTTCATATTTTTATGAAAACAATAGACAAATTTATATTAAAAATCCAGAAAAAGGGACTATTTTTGATAAGATATTATTTGATGTACCTATAGATGAAACAAATATGAATATTTTTGAAAAAACAGAAGTTGCCATAGATGGTGTTGTTTCGGGATTTCTAAAAGATGTTGCTTCAGGGGCAAATGCAGTAGTAGATATGACACTTTCCCCACTTGATACTGCAGAGGCTTTAACTTCACCAGGTGCATTGACATTAGGTACGATATGGAATGGAATGACAGAAGATATTAAAAATGACTGGCAAAAAGGAACGATACAAGGAAAATCAGAAACTATTGGAAGAGTAATTTCAATAATATCTCCAATAGAAATATTAAAATCTACAGGAGTAATAGGAAAAGGAACAAAAGTTGCAGGAACATTAGGAAAGGGAGCAAATGTAGTAGGTGCAACAGTAGATGCGACAAAAGGCTTAGCAGATGTAGCAGACGCAGCAGTAGACATTACGAAGGGAATAGCAAATGTAGGAGATACGATGGTAGATCTTACGAAAGGAATAACAAATGTAGGAGATATGACGGTAGACCTTACGAAAGCAATAGCAGATGTAGGAGATACAACGGTAGACCTTGCGAAAGGAATAGTAGATGTAGAAGATACAGTGGTAGATATTACAAGAGGATTAGAAGAAACAAAAGGTGGACTAGCAAATACAGGAAAAAATTTTACAGATGATATTACAAAGAAATTTGAAAGTACAAATAGTGCTAAAAAGCCTTTTATAGAAACAGATGATGTTTTACAGAAAAAGCCTGATAAAACACCAGAACAGAAACCTAAAGAAACATCTGAACAAAATACAAAAAAGACTAGCAAAGCAAATGAAACCATAAAAGCATCAGATGATGGTATAACTGTAAAAAGAGGAGATAATAGTGGTGCAAATAGCTCTGGTGTGAAAATTAGTGGAGAAAAACCGAAAACTGATGTAGGTGAAGTAAAAGTTACAGGAGCAGGAAGTAATAATGTAGTGAAAGATAAAATGCCAACAAATAATGCTGTAAATAAAACAAATGTAAGTGAAGTAGAAATAAGTAGTAATATAAATGTTACAAAAGAAGTTCTGATTAGAGATGAAGGAATTCTTTATACTCCTATGAATCCAGGACCATTACCTAAAGAAATAGCAGAAACTTTTACTGGAGGCTCATATGTAAAAAAAGTTTTAAAAGAAGATACTGTATTTTATAGGGCTTATGGTGGGAATGGAAAAGAAGTAGGTAGATATGTGACTAGAATACCTCAAAATGGAGGAATACAAACACAAATAGATTTGGTTTTAAATCCTGATTGGGGAAATACAACAGAATATATAACAAAAGTTGTAGTTCCTAAAGGAACTATAATTTATGAAGGTACAGCAGCTCCTCAAATAATAAATGGTGGAGCAGGAATGTTATTAGGTGGCGGAAATCAGATTTATATTCCGGAGGTGGATGCTTCATGGTTTGGAAAGTAGAGTGTGATTGTTTTGAAAGAACAGAAACAAGTATTGATTCAATAAAAGTATTTCAAGAATTGAAAGATTTTTTTCAAGAGCAAGTAAATAAAGAAATATTTATAGAGAAAATACCACAACAACCATATTATGTATGGAATGATGAAGGTGAGACTATAAAATGGTTTGCAACAAAATGGTATAAATGCAGAAAATGTAATTGTCTGTGGGAATTTAATTATCCAGATTTTCCAATAAGAGGATTTGTGAGAAAATTTGATGACGGAATTTATAAAGGAAGAGGATTTTAATAGATATTATCTATTATACAATTATTTTACATAGAAAATAAAAACTAAAAAAGGAAAAAATGTTATGTTAATGAATTATAGTGAACACAAAGAAGATACACAAGAATCTTATGAAGAACTTTACCAAGAACTTGGTACTTTATTAAGAATGACAGGTTATTTAACTGAGAAAGAGTATGCAGACTATGAAGGATATGACTTTTTGGATAAGTGCTGTATATTTATTAGCCTTGCAAAAATTGCAATGGATAATAATGTTGATATTTCCGAAATTCAAGGAGAATTGAAGGAAATATTTGAAAGCAATGTGATTGATGGACTTAAAGAAAAATTAGGCGATGACTTTGAAGTGTTTTATAATGATTATTTAAAAGTTCAGCAAGAGTATAAAAAACTTTAAAAAATGTTATTGTAAAAAAAGTAGGGTAATTGAGAAACACTTTGCTTTTATGTGAAGTGTTTCGCATATGTTGCTCAGCAGCAAAGTTTTATAGGGGAGTAATACTATTCTAAAGAATTACTAGAGCAAAAACCTAGTGGAATACCTGAACAAAAACCTAAAGAATTACTAGAGCAAAAGCCCAATGAAGTACCAGAGCAGAAATCTGAAGAATTACTAGAGCAAAAACCTAATGAAGCACCAGCAGAAACAGTAGTGAGGGGAAAGAGTGGTGTAAATGGCTCTGGTAGTGTAAATATTAATGGGAAAAGACCAAACCATAATATGGATAATATAAAAATCCCAGAAACTCAAGTAAAGGGATTTATTAGTGACGCTGATAGAATGAAACTTAATAGTTGGAAAAATAAAATATCAGATGAATTATATTTAAAACATAAAAATGTATTTGATAATCCTAAATATTATGACCAAAAAACAGGATGGCCTATTTGGCCTGGTCAAAATGGAGATCCTAATATAGACGGTTTTCTTAATGGGAAATATACAAATGAAATGCTGCAACCTGGTCAAACTTTAGATAGATATGGCGGAAATAATGGCACATTTTTTGGTGATGTGGGTACGCCTATTTCTCATAGGGCAATGTCACCAGACTCGAAATTTGATTTATATAATCAATATAGAGTAAATAAAGAAATTCCAGTGAGAAAAGGAGAAATTGCACCTTGGTTTGATGAGCCTGGAGGAGGAACACAATATATGCTTGACCCTGATTTTGTAAAAGAAATAAAGAAAGTTATGTGTGAAGATGATGAATTTATTGAGATATTGATAAAAATGGAATACCTTAAACGTTTATAGGAGGGATATAATGAGTATTAATTTAGATGATGAATATTTAAAAAAATTAGAAAAATATGTAGGAAAAAAGTTAGAAATTTTTAAAGAGGAGAATGAAATAAAATTTTATGAAGATGTAGAAATACACTATATTTTAGAAGAAAAAGACAAAATATATTCTTTTTATATTGTTGAAAGAGGAAAGCGTTCTAAATTGGCTGAATATTTTTCAGAGAAAAAAATGAAGCAGAGACTTGCAATTAATATAAAAGGATTATTTGGAGAAAAAATAGATTACAGTAAACCAAAAGAATTTAACAATATAAAAAATTTAGAAGATGGTAAAAAATTAATAGCTGTATATATAGAACCAGAATATTATTCTATTATGAATCCAGAAGCCATGAAAATAAATTTAGAGAAGGAAAAAGAAAAATATCATATTTATTTTTTAAATGATAGTAATGAAAAACAATATTTAGAAAAAAATATAGATGTTTCTTTTGCTTTTTCTCGACTTTACAATGAAGCACGTTATTTAAAAAGATTTTTTAACAAAATAAAAGAGTATGAAGTTATATTTGACGATAAAATAGAAGAAGAAAGACTATATGGTTTAATTATCCATAATATATGATGATTATTTTGAAGTTTTTACATTTAACAAATAAAATTAGATATTGTAGTCATAAAACACTTACAATAAAAGAGCGATATTTTTAGTGAAACACTTTGCTTTTATGTGAGGTATTTCGCATATGTTGCTCAGCAGCAAAGTTTTATAGGGGAGTAATACTATTCTAAAGAATTACTAGAGCAAAAACTTAATGGAATGCCTGAACAAAAGCCCAATGAAGTATCAGATGATAGTATACCTATAAAAAAAGGAGATAGTGGTGCAAATGGCTCTGGCGTGAAAATTAGTGAGTGGAGAAAAACCAAAATCTAAAGTAGATAATATAAAAACTCCAGAAGCAAAGGGCAATGAACTAGAAGAAAGTGGAATACAAACAAGTAATGCTACAGAACAACCAAAAATTCAAGTTACAAAACAACCTCAAAAACCACAAATACAAAATATAAATATACATAAACATACAATACCAAGTCAACCACCAAATATTTTAACAACACCAAGTGGCACTAAAACTAAGGTCAATTATAATGATCCTGATTTGGATAATATACGCTCTTTAATAAGAGAAAATGAAGCGGCTGAAACTCTAGCACAAGCTGGATACAAAATTCAGCAAAATCCTAAAGTGTCTGGAACTAAAAATCCAGACTATTTAATAGAAAATAAAATATTTGATTGTTATTCACCAAGAGAAAGAACAAATGTTAGAAATATAGCAAGTAACATAACTAGGAAGATTGATTCAGGTCAAACAAATAGAATTATTTTAAACTTAAATGATTGGCATGGTGGAGGAGGAGATATTGATGAAATTATTAAGCAGCTTAATGAATGGCCTATACCAGGATTAAAGGAAGTAAAAGTAATAAATCATTACCATGAAATTATAGATATTTATCCATAATATATTTAGGAGGAATTTTTATGGCTACGACTTATTCTATTTTAATGAAGGATAGAAAATTAACAACAAAAATTTTAATACAAAAATTAGAAAATATGGGTTACATATGTGATTGTATTAAAGAATTACCGAAAGGAATAGAAATTGATTTACAAGAAAAGTTAGGAAGTTCTATTTATCTTATTATTGCAGGAGATTATCCATATAATAGTTGGATTACTAATTTTAATGAAGAAGAATATATATTTCAACAATATTTAGAGTGTCGTTTTATTAATAATTTTGAATATTGGGAAAATCGTTATAAAGTTATATTATCATTAATATTTGAATTAATGTTAGATTTAAAAGAAGAAGCTTTGCTTATTAATAATGAGACTGAATTGTGTATGTTTAAAGAAGATAATAGTATTCATTTATATAATAAAAATGGAATATGGAATCATCCATTTTTTCGAGATATTATTGTAGATAAAAATATAAAATATGTTGATGAATTATAGTGAATACAAAGAAGGTACACAAGAATCTTATGAAGAACTTTACCAAGAACTGGGGACTTTATTAAGAATGACAGGTTATTTAACTGAGAAAGAGTATGCAGACTATGAAGGATATGACTTTTTGGATAAGTGCTGTATATTTATTAGCCTTGCAAAAATTGCAATGGATAATAATGTTGATATTTCCGAAATTCAAGGAGAATTGAAGGAAATATTTGAAAGCAATGTGATTGATGGACTTAAAGAAAAATTAGGCGATGACTTTGAAGTGTTTTATAATGATTATTTAAAAGTTCAGCAAGAGTATAAAAAACTTTAAAAAATGTTATTGTAAAAAAAGTAGGGTAATTGAGAAACACTTTGCTTTTATGTGAAGTGTTTCGCATATGTTGCTCAGCAGCAAAGTTTTATAGGGGAGTAATACTATTCTAAAGAATTACTAGAGCAAAACCTAATGGAACACCTGAACAAAAGCCCAATGAAGCACCAGCAGAAACAGTAGTGAGGGGAGATAGTGGTGTAAATGGCTCTGGTAGTGTAAATATTAATGGGAAAAGACCAAACCATAATATGGATGATATAAAAACCCCAGAAACTCAAGTAAAGGGATTTATTAGTGACGCTGATAGAATAAAACTTAATAGTTGGAAAAATAAAATATCAGATGAATTATATTTAAAACATAAAAATGTATTTGATAATCTTAAATATTATGACCAAAAAACAGGATGGCCTATTTGGCCTGGTCAAAATGGAGATCCTAATATAGACGGTTTTCTTAATGGGAAATATACAAATGAAATGCTGCAACCTGGTCAAACTTTAGATAGATATGGCGGAAATAATGGTACATTTTTTGGAGATGTGGGTACGCCTATTTCTCATAGGGCAATGGCACCAGATTCAAATTTTAGCTTGTATAATCAATATAAAGTGACCAAAGAATTACCAGTAAGAAAAGGAGAAATTGCACCTTGGTTTGATGAACTTGGAGGAGGAATACAATATATGCTTGATCCTGATTTTGTGAAGAAAATAAAGGAAATACAAAATACTATGCAATCCAAAAAAGACTTTATTGATATATTGATAGAAATGGGATATCTTGATCGTTTATAGGAGGGATAAAATGAGTATTAATTTAGATGATGAATATTTAAAAAAATTAGAAAAATATGTAGGAAAAAAGTTAGATATTATAAAAGAAGAAAATGAAATAGAATTTTATGAAGATGTAGAAATACACTATATTTTAGAAGAAAAAGACAAAATATATTCTTTTTATATTGTTGAAAGAGGAAAGCGTTCTAAATTGGCTGAATATTTTTCAGAAAAAGAAATGAAACAAGAACTTGCACTGACTATAAAAGGATTGTTTGGAGAAAAAATAGACTATAATAATTTAAAAAGATTTCGTAATATAAACAGTTTAGATGAAGGAAAAAAGTTAATGTCTATCTATGTAGAGTCAGAATATTACTCTATTATGAATCCAGAAATTATGAAAATTAATTTAGAAAATGCAAGAGAAGAATATAAATATAATATCTATTTTTTAAATGATAATAATGAAAAAAAATATATAGAAAAAGATATAGATATTTCTTTTGCTTTCTTTCGATTTTATAATGAGGCACGTAGTTTAAAAAGGCATTTTAAGATAATAAAAGAGTATGAAATGATATTTGATGATAGTATAGAAAATAAGAACTATATGATTTAATTATCCATAATATATGATGATTATTTTGAAGTTTTTACATTTAACAAATAAAATTAGATATTGTGGTTATAAAACACTTACAATAAAAGAGCGATATTTTTAGTGAAACACTTTGCTTTTATGTGAAGTGTTTTATAGATGTTACTCAGCAAAACAAGGGCAATGATACTATTTTACATTGTAAAACCAGCCAGTTTATAGTGAACCAATGAGATGGTTTCCTATGAAGGAGGGGGAGTATGGGCTTTTTTAACAAGGCATTATAGGCAGCTATGCCTAAGATGTTAGGAAACCCTATAGCAACAGCAGTAGCAATGGTATCAGTGGGAGTATCTGTACTGAAAGCAAAAAAAGGACAAAAACCGAAAAAGGTAACAAAAGGAAGCAAAAAAGTAACTGTTAAAAAAAGTAAAATTGTATCCAAAAAACAAAAAAAACAAACTGAAGTTGTGCAGCGAGTTTGCCAATCTGCCTATGGCACTTACATCAGAGGAGTGACTACAGTTTCAGCAAGATATATAGGACACCCAGCAGTTGCCATACCAGCATCAGAAATGGTTAAAACAATGATGGAAGAAGCAGCTCCAACAGTAAACTATTTGGTACAGTTAAAAGCAGAGCCTAAAAAAGAAAGTAATATAAAAGAAGAAAAAAAGCCTAGAATTGATAAACATACTAGTGGACGTTTTGAATATATGAAAGGCACTACGAAAAACTGGCTCACTGGCTTTACAAAGGCTATAAAAGGCGAACAGGTAATAGATGAAAAGTATACATTAGAAAATTTATTTAGTGGAAATTTGACGGTAGAGGATATGCCAGATCTTCCTGAATATATGACAATGGTAGGAGCAACAATCGGAGCAAAATATAGAGGATTGTGGAATAGCGCAAAAGGCACCTATGATGGTGTGGTAACACTTGTAACAGACCCAGAGAAAGTTTTAGAGGTAGCTTCCGATGCAATTTTAAATTTTATGGAACAGCCATGGGAAAATACAAAAGAACTTGCTGGTAACATACGTGATAGTGTTGTAGATGCAGTGTGGAGAAGTACACCACAGGAAATATCAGAAGATGCAGGAGAAATTTTAGGAGATGTACTTACCGCTGTTGCAACAGGCGGAGGAGGAAAAGCAGCTGCTAGCGGAGCAAAAATAGCAGGGAACAAACTACTCTCATTAGGAAAAACAGGAGTAAAAGAATTTGTAGAAGGTTTAGGAGATTTAGGAAAGATTGGAGCAAAAAATGCTGTATATGTAGGAGCAACAACAGGAATAGAAAATGCAGCAAAAAATTCATTTATTAATCGCTTAATGATGATGGCATCTGAAGCGGGAGATGAAGCGAAAAAACTTGCAGGAGCAGTAGAAGGAGCAACTTCTAAAGTAGATGATATTGCAACAGTAGCAGGAAAGACAGGCTCTGTTGCTAATACTGTTACATCAACAACAGGAGAACTGATAGAAAATGCTGTAATAGGAACCCCTATAGTAGAAGGAACAAAAAACATTACAAAGGAAATAATAGAAGGAACTACAGAAAAAACTACATTACAAATGCTAGAAGAAGCAACAGATAATATTGCAACTGGTTCTAAAGTTAATAATGTTGCAAACGCAGCAGATCAAGCAACTGCTACAACAGTAGTGGAAGGAATTAGTGGTGTAAATGGTTCTGGTGTGAACATTAGAGGCAAAGTAAGTGAGCCTGATATAGATAATGTGAAAGTTATAAGAGAAAAAAATAATACAGTAGGTAAAGAACAAACCACAGAAATGATAAATAATAAACCAGAAATAGATGGAACACAAACAAATAATAATGTAGAGAAACTACAAAATTCTATAAAATCAAATCAATATAGTGGAGATTTGATTAAAGTTGATTCACCTGATGCAGTAGCAGATGCTCTTGCGGAAAGAATAGGAGGAAAGTCGAGAGTAAAATTCAGTAATGACCCAAGTGCAAGAGAATTTGATGTTATTAGTGATAAATATATTGCACAAGCAAAGCCTGATTTAAAAGGGTATGGTAAAAGTTGGAGAAAACAAACAAAAGCAACATTTGAAGCAGCAAAACAAACTAATAAAATACCATATTTTCAATTTGAAGGGGAACCGTCTCCTGATATTATAAAAAAAATACAAGAATATAGTGAAAGATATGGAATTGATTATGTAATTGATACGAAACCTCTTGGAGTAAAAAATTAAATTTTAAGGAGCTAAAAAAATGTTTGAATTACATTGTTGGATTACAATAAGAGAAACTTATGAAGTAAAAGAAAACGAAGAAGAAAATATTGATGTAATATTATATGAAATAGAAAGAAAAATACAAGAATTGAAATGGAATAAACCACAAATAAAGGTTTGCAATGGAGAATGGTATATAGAAACATCTATATTTTCTAACAGAAAAACAGAGGAGGTTATTGAATTACTTGAATTTTTTGATTTCGTTGCAAGAACTGCATATGGCAGTTATGGTGTTATTTATATTTTAGATGATGAAGACTTAAATGGAAAAAATAATGAATTTCAAGTATATTCTATATCAAGAGGAACTTTGCATGAACAAAAAGATACATTTCTTTCTCCTTTTATTCCAATTGTAGAAGATGCAAATGTATAGTAAAAAATGGAAGTTTTTATTATGAAAATTTGTCAATATGAATTTCAGTTTGAAAATGAGTTTATGGAAATAATAGAAGAAAAATTATCAAAACTATTGAATATTTCGATAGAAAATTTTATTAGAAAAGATATTAGTAATGGTGAAATATTTATTTTAGAAAAAACTACAGAAAATAATTATATGTTATTTGCAACTCATAAAGCTAGTTGTACATGTGTAGTTATTATTAGGTGTGATGTCATTCACGAAAATGATATACGAAAACTCTTATTTGATATATGTGATGAAATGGAGGAAGAAGATGATGAAGACCATAGAAAAGAAGTAGTGAATGTATTTGGAAATTCAGATACATATTTAAAAGATTTAGAAAAAAGACATAAAGTATCTTCTTTGTTTGGTATTTGTGTAGACTAAAAATGTTGCAACTGCATTTAATTTGTGAAACACTCTGCTTTTTGGTGGAGTGTTTCACAGATGTTGCTCAGCATAACAAGGAGGTGATACTATTTCCTATTATATTGTAAAACCTGACAAAAGAATTACAAATGCAATCCATATCAACATGACAAAAGAAGAGTTGGAGCAGGCAAATGAAGATGTCATTGAGTGCAATTTAGGAGAAAAATATTTGCAGGTGGATTATATTATGGTTCGCAAGCTGTTTTCTACATTTCATTTGTTTTCAGATGGTTTAAAAGAATTGCTGGAAATCTATGATGAAACGCTTGCATTTTATCCCATATTTTTGTGTGATAATCAGCATATGCAGTCTGTTGTTTACTGGAAGTGTGTTTGCCCAGCACTGAATTGTATTGCAGAAGGAAAATATAAGAGTATAGATGATGTTGTATTTCAAAGTGACAAAATAGAAGAACGCTTTTTGTTTCGTGTTGATTTTGAGAAACAAGAATATTTTGTGTTTGACAGAGTATTGACAGAAAATATATTGCGAAAAGAATATATTGGTATTTCTTTTCAAAAAGTGGAGCATATGATATAGGGCGGTGAGAAAATGAGCATATTATTAAAAGATTTAGAAATAGAAATTCCTTTGAAAGTGCAAAAAATATTGTCTGTAAAAATAGTACAAAAATGTAATGAACACGCTGTCGCAACCATTGATGTAATGTTAGAAGATGGTCAAAAGGTAGAAGATATTTACAGCCTAAATGAAAAAACAAATATTGTATTGCTTCAAAAAGGCAATGACAAAAAACCGATATTATTTTCAGGAGTGTTGATGGATTTACAAGTTTCTATGATACAAGATGTTTGTATTGTTAGCTTGACAGCAAAAAGCAATAGTATTTTGTTAGATATTAAAAAGAAAAGAAGAAGTTTTCAACATACAGAAAATAAATATCAATCTCTATTTGAACAGATTATCAGAACAGAATATCAAGGCGATTTTATAGATACTGCTTCCAATGGCAAAACTCAAAATAGAGTAATCATACAGTATGACGAAACAGATTGGGCATTTTTATTGCGACTTGCTTCTCAGCTCAATACGATTGTGATACCTGATATTTTATCTGACAAGCCTAAAATGTACATTGGTCTGCCCAATGGTGAAACATACAAAGAACAAGCTCAACATTATAGAATTATCAGAAAGACAGATAAATATATGATACAAAATCAAAATTTTGACGAAAAGAGTTTATTGGATTTCACTTATTTTAAAATTGAAACAAAACATGATTATGAATTAGGCGATACGATATTATACCATGACTTTTATTTTGTTGTAGTAAAAAAAGAAATGGTATTACAGCACGGAAAAATGATTTGCTATTATCAATTATGTAAAAAAGAAGGTGTTTTTACAAATACATTTTATAATGCTGCTTTTATGGGCTTGTCTATTGATGGAAAAGTGCTTGATGTAAAAAAAGATTGTTTAAAATTACATTTATGCATTGATGAAACACAAGATATAGCAAAATGTTACTGGTTTCCATATAATACTTTGTATACTACAGAAGGACAAACAGGATATTATAGTATGCCTCAAGTAGGAGATAGTGTGAAATTGTATAGTCCAAAAACAGATGAATCGCAAATGTATGTAAGACTTGTGAATAGAACAGACGGAAAACAAAATGCAAAAACACAATATGTTTCTACAAAAAGATTTGGAAATATACATAAAAAAGAAATGGTATTATCTCCTACAAGTATTGATTTCGTTGCTTCAGAACAAAAATGTGCTGTCAATATGAATTACGGCACTGGCATTACGCTGACAGGAAGTGCTGGTATTCAAATAAATACAGCAAATTTAATGAGGTTAGAAGCAAATAAAATTGTGTTTCAGGCAACAGACAGAATTATGGCAACCACACCAAAAGCGAATGTAATTGTAGATGAAATTATGCACTTTAAAGCATAGGAAGTGATTTATTTTGAAAAGTTATGCGGAAGATATGGTAAAAATTATCAATCAAGAGAAAAAAAGGAAAGAACTGCAAAAAAATGATATTAATAGGGGATATGCAGAAATTTTTTATAACATAATAAAGTTTGAAAGAAAAAAATTGTGTCATGGAGAATTTAGTATGATGTTACCTGTTTTTTTTGATAGTATGAAAGAACATACTATTGCATTAAAATATGGAGCAGAAGACCATCCAGATTTTGTATATACTAATGAGGAAATGGATATTAATATCACTTTTTCTTTTTTGGACTGTGAACAAATTGGAACAGATATTTTGAAAGTACAACAGGAAATGGAACAAGATATCAAAGAAATGAATACTGATATTACAATAGAAAAAGCTATTTTGAACACAAAACAGAATTTATCTGTCATACAATTTTTGTTTCCATTACAAATAGAAAATGATGCCATATTAGAAGTAATATTTTTATTTTTGATAAATCATAACTGGGTAATTGGAACATTTCATTGCCCTTTTACACAAAAAAGAGATTGGATAAATATTATAAAACAAATGTTGTTGTCTATACAAATAGAAAATTAGGAAGAAGATTATGAATAAAAAAGAAATGTTTCAAAAATGGGAAAATGAAATATTATTTCCTATATTACAAGATATTGTTTTTATCATGCAAAATGAAATACAACAAAACATAGAACAAATACAAAAAACAATTTGTACAGAAATAGAAAAACTTTTTTACAAAGCACAACAATGCGAACAAAAAATAAATTATATTACATTTCATATTATGAGGCAGGATATATTAGAAGGAATTTATCAATATCATTTGTTTTTATATGATGAATATTGGTATTTGAAAAAAGGAAAAGAAATCGGTGTTTTAGATAGTCAGGTCATTTATCACTATTATTATCAATTTTACAATGAGGTTTTATTGCAAAGTAATACTTATCGCTCTGTTTTTTCCATACCAGAACTGGAAATGTTCATAATAAAACAACTAAACATATTTCATTATTTTTTTGTAGAAATATTGCGATATGCTATGAATGAATTAACAGAAAGTGACGCTTATTATAAACTAAAAAAAGCAGAACATTTAGAAATACAAAGTGGTGAGTATTTTGAACCTTGTGACAAATTGTATCAACAAGATACAGAAATAGATTATGGAAAATGGAAAAGAAAGTTTTTAAAACAAGAAGATAAAAATTTTTGTTTTGTCGATTTGAAAGGAATTGATTTAAAAGGTATTTCTGCAAATGATATGGATTTAAGATATGCAGATGTTAGACAAAGTGATTTGAAAGGAATTGATTTAAAAGGCAGCAATTTACAGGGAGTAAGATTTCAAAAATCAAATTTAAAACAGTCAAATTTAGAACAAACAGTATTAAATTATGCTTGCTTTGACGGTGCAGATTTGCAGGGAGCTTGCTTTGATGATGCAGTTACAGAATTAGATGATATACTTTTTATGTTAAAAATTTATTCTGCCTATTGTTATACTTCTTTTAAAGGTTGTTGCTTAAAAAATGCCAGTTTTAAAAATACTGTATTAAACTATGCAGATTTTAGGGAGGCAGATATTGAAAATGTTGATTTTACAAATGCTGTATTGGAAAAATGTATTTTTTCTAAGAAGCAACTGAAACAAATTATTTTAACAGAACAACAGAAAAACAAATTATTTTAAAATAAATATAGTATTGAAAAAATACGAAAGACAAAAGAGCCAATTAATATTACATATTTTTATGTAAATAAATTAACTCTTTTTTATTTGCTAAATAATAAATATTTTATTATAAATACTTATAAAATAATTTTAGTCAAATGTATACTATTTATAAAAATACTCTTTTTTATTTTTTCAATTTGCAAAAAAAGCAAAAAGAACAAGTGAATTTTATATTTTACTTGTTCTTTTTTTTGCTCAAAAAACACTGTCGTTCTCCACCTATCCAATTTTGAGTTCAAAAAAATTCAAAACTAGGAGGAGAACAAAATGAGAAAAATTAAAAATAGTGATGGGAAAATGGTTTCCGTTGAGGTATCAGAAGAAATTTATGAAGTTTTGCAGGAAGAAAGCAAAGAAAAGGAACATCAAAGATATGAAAGAAGAAAACATATTGATGATAGAGAACTGAACGATTACATAGTACATCAAAAAAGAGTGGCTGAAAATTTAGAGGACTACTGCATTAACAGAGAGCAGCTAAAAGAAATCCAAAAAATTGTAAGCACTTGCACTGAAACACAACAGAGAAGATTTTATTTAAACCGCATTTGTGGCTACAATTATACAGAAATTGCACAAATGGAAAAATGTAAACTATATGCTGTTCAAAAGTCTGTTTCCGCAGTTTTAAAAAAAATAGAAAAAATTTTAAAAAAATAAAAAAACAGGGTGGTATTTTGCCCGAGAAGTTACCTATATAATTAAGAAGGTTTTTCGTGATACCTTTTTATTGCACCTTGACAAAAAATAGTAAACTATTCATATCAGTATACAAATGATTTCTAATATTAATGCAGAACTGCCACGATGATACAAAAAAAGTATTGGAGCGATTTCATAAATTTTAGAAAGTCACTATTGTGTGCCTCGCATAGTAAATGAGGGATACTGCGAATATTGTGTGCAGACTTGTCAACTGCAATATAACACGTATCGGAGGTATTTGTGACAGCTTTTTAGCAGTTTGTATATTCCGTATTGGGGAACGAGCTAAAAATATAATCTTGTTATATTAGAATACAGTACAAAAGAAAAAATTTTTAAAATACATAAAAGCATATTTCTGTCAGGCTGTACTATTGCAGTCTGACAGAAATTTTAATAGAAAAGACAGGACATTTCAAAAAGTGTTTTGTCTTTTCTATTAAAAAAGAGGAGGAATAAAAACATGAAAAATAAACCAAAAGTAATTGATAGAGATAAATTAGTGGATATTAGAGATGTTGTTATCAATACAGATTTACCCAAAGAGGAAAGAATAAAAGATTATGTACGACAAATTAAAAATCCTTACTGTTTTAAATGTGGCAAATATGTTGTCATATCCAAATTTTCAGAAAATGGATTATCATTGGAGGACTGTTTAAAAGGAATATTATTGTAATCAAATTTATAGTAGACTTCTTTTGAAAAGTGTGATATACTAATAACGGAAAAAGATAAAAGGTATAAATTGAATAAAGAGAAATGGTATCACTCTTGAATTTACGGGAGAAGTCTGTAAATTTTTAAGGAGTGATTTTTTTATGTCAAAATATAAAGCAATCAGCTATACAAGACTTTCTTACACCAATGAGAAAGAAAATGAAAGCAACAGTATTTCTAATCAAAAAGCTCTTATTAGAGAGTTTGTAAAAAAATATTCAGATATTGAAATTGTTTCTGAAAAAGTGGACGATGGTTATACAGGTGTTTTGTTCGACAGACCAGCATTTCAGGAAATGATGGAGGACATTAGAGCAGAAAAAGTAAATTGCATTATTGTAAAAGATTTGTCCAGATTTGGCAGAGATTACATACAAACGGGAAAATATTTGCGACAAATATTGCCGTCGTTGGGTGTTCGTTTTATTGCTATCAATGATAACATTGATACTTTAAAAGAAAATTGTACTGGTTTAGATGTTTCCTTAAAAACAATCATCAATGACGCTTATAGTCAAGACATCTCTAAAAAAATTAGAAGTGTTTTAGAACAAAAAAGAAAAGAAGGATTGTATGTAGCTGCTTTTACCCCTTATGGCTATCAAAAATCAGAGGAAAATAAAAATCAGCTTATAGTTGATGAACAAACAGCACCGATTATTAAAGATATTTTTAAAATGAAATTAGATGGCATGAGTGCAGCAAAAATTGCTGATGTGCTGAATGAAAAAGCTATCCTCTCTCCTATTATGTATAAAAAACAAAACGGATATGCTTATGCAAAAGGCGGATATGCTGCAACAGAAAATGCAAAATGGTCAGCAAAAGCAGTGCTGAGAATATTAAAAAATGAAATTTATACAGGAACAATGGTGCAAGGCAAAAAAACAACATACAATTACAAATTAAAAAATATTATCCAAAAGCCTAAAAATGAATGGATATATGTAGAGAACACGCATGAAGCAATCATTTCAAAACAGGAATTTGATTTAGTGCAAAGTATTCTTCTTTTGGATACCAAAACAGCACCTCATAAAGAGAGTGTGTATTTATTTTCAGGGCTGCTAATTTGTGCCGATTGTGGAAATCGTATGACAAGAAAAAGTGTTACTTATAAAGATAAAAAATATTTTTATTATTATTGTCCAACGGGCAAAAAGGGCTGCACTTCTTCTCATATGATAAAAGAGGATTGCTTGATAGCTTGTGTTTTGGAAAGTATCAAAAAACATATCAGTAGTGTGATTTCATTAGAGAAATTGCTCAACAGTATAGAAAAAGAAAGAATGAATCAAAAAATTGTACAAAAATATGGGAAAGAAATTGCACAAAAAGAACAAACAGCAGAAGAATTAAAAGAGTTTAAATCTTCACTGTATGAAAATTATATCAAGGGAATTTTGCCAAAACAAGATCATAGAATGTTAAAAGAGGAGTATACAACAAAGTTAGAAACAGTAGAAAAAAAAATTTCTACTTTAAATGAAAAGTTAGAAAAAGAGTTATGGCGTGACCGAAAAGAATGGATAGAACATTTTAAAAAATTTTCGAATATTACAGAACTAGATAGAAACGCAGTCATTCAACTGATACAGTCTATCAAAATTTTTGAAAAGAAACAAATTGAAATTACGTTCCGTTATCAATCGGAATATGAAGAAACAATAAAAATGTTCCATTTTCAAAAGGAGGTTATTTGACATGGCTAGAAAAAGTAGAAAAAACAATATTTCAAATCAAAATACTGTTTCAAAATCAAATTTTACAATCAACACTGCTTTTTATATTCGATTATCTGTTGAGGATAACAAAAATAGAGGGAATTCCATAGAACATCAACAAATGTTGTTAAAAAATTTTGTTGCAGTCAATCCAGAGTTTCAAGTAATAAAAACATACATTGATAATGGTAAAACAGGTACAAACTTTGAACGTCCTGCAATACAAGAACTTTTAGAACTCGTGAAATCCTATCAAGTGAACTGTATTATGGTAAAAGACTTTTCAAGGTTTGGCAGAAATATGATACAAACAGGTTATGTGCGTCCAGATAGGACGAAAGTAGAAGTAGAAAAAAAAGAATGAAAAACAAAGGTACTACTCTGTAAAGATAATGCAGGAATCCAGCTGTCTAACTGAAAGGCGAAAGCTGATACGGGAACATAGCATGACAGAAAAGCAGTAAATTGCTAAAAGGCAAAATAGCAAGACTGAACTGCAAGGATAAGTGAATATAAGGATAAAACTATATTTGTTGAATGTGAGTTTCTAGTTCCTGTTGTTTGCAGGTATAGGAAATTTGCCTGAAACCTATAATAGGAAGCCCATTAGAAACAATATCCTTCTAATGGATTATCTGATTTCTTCCTATGACACGCTGGAGAACCAGTGTGAATGAAACGAAAGCATATCCGACAATTCATACAAACATACTATTTTCGTTAACTGGAGATTACCTAAACCAGAATACCTATTAGGCTATGTGTAATGCTTTTTAAGTGAGAAATTGCAAGGCTTTGCCAAGTGAGATGACACTGAAAATCTGGCATGGTAACGGAGCTTTCATAGTAGTCTGAGAACCCTGAACAGACAGGGAAAGCCGTAAAATCGGATACGGGAAAACCGTTCACGTGGCGAAGGAGAGCAGTCTAAGCGAATTAAAATCAAAAATTGATTAGGGAGGAAAGCCTCAAATGAAACCAACAATGGAGATTTTAACCAAATTGAGAGAAAATTCAAAAAAACAGAAAGAAGAAATATTTACAAAACTTTTTCGCTATCTGCTGCGTTCAGATATTTATTTTGTTGCATACCAACATCTATATAGTAATAAAGGTGCAGATACAAAAGGAATTGATGATGACACAGCAGATGGATTTAGTGAAGAATCTATCAGTAAAATTATAGAATCTTTGCGAAAGGAAACCTATCAACCAAAACCTGTGAGGCGAATTTATATTAAAAAATCAAATGGAAAAATGCGTCCATTAGGATTACCGACCTTCACAGATAAAATAGTACAAGAAGTAATTCGCATGATATTAGAAGCAATTTATGAACCAATATTTTCAGAATATTCTCATGGTTTCCGACAAGGAAGAAGCTGCCACACTGCGTTAGCACAACTCAAACATGAGTTTATTGGCACAAGTTGGTTTGTGGAAGGAGATATTAAGGGGTGTTTTGATAACATCAATCACAATGTTTTAATCAAAATCATCAACAAAAAATTCAAAGACGCAAGAATGGTAAAACTGATACAAAAATTTTTAAAAGCAGGTTATATTGAGGACTGGAACTATCATAATACCTATAGCGGTTGCCCGCAAGGCGGTATTTTGTCACCAATACTTGCTAATATCTATCTCAATGAATTAGACCAATTCATTAAAAAAATGAAAAAAAGTTTTGACAAAAGAACCCCCTATAAAACTACACCTGAATATACTGCTATTCAACAAAAAAGAAGAAATATTAGTAGAAAAATTAGTCGTAGAGAACAAGGGGAGGAACGAAGCCTTTTAATAGAAGAGTATAAAAATCTTACAAAAAAAATGTATCAGATACCAGCGAAATTGTGTGATGATAAAAAAATAAAATACATTAGATATGCTGATGATTTTTTGATTGCAGTAAATGGGAATCGAAAAGATTGCGAGTGGATAAAGTCGCAATTAACAGACTTTATTTACAAGGACTTAAAAATGGAATTGAGTCAAGAAAAAACATTGATTACCCATAGTAGCAATTATGCAAGATTTCTAGGATATGATGTTCGAGTACGTCGTAATCAGCAAATAAAACCTTGGAAAAATGCAAAACAACGTACAATGAATCATACAGTAGAACTTTTAATTCCATATCATGATAAAATTGAGAAATTTTTATTTCAAAAAGGAGTAGTAACACAAAGAAAAGACACAGGGAAAATGGAACCTTGTAAACGAAATGCCTTAATAGGAATAACAGATTTAGAAATCGTTGACACTTACAATGCTGAATTACGAGGCATTTGTAATTATTATAGTCTAGCAAGTAATTATAGAAATCTGAACTATTTTAGTTATCTTATGGAATATAGCTGCTTAAAAACATTAACTGCAAAACATCGCACGAAAATCTCAAAGATACGTGATAAATACCGCATTGGAGCAAAAAAATGGGGTGTTCCATATGAAACAAAGGCAGGAATCAAAAGACGACAGCTAACAAAGTTCAATGAAATTGCTAGCAAAAAATGTGAAGAGGTAATCCCAAAAGAAACATGGATTCATGGTTACACAATGACTACATTAGAAGACCGTTTAAAGACAAGAAAATGCGAATTATGTGGCAATACAAATAGCGGAAGATATGAAATACATCATGTTAACAAGGTAAAAAATCTCAAAGGAAAGAAACCTTGGGAAAAAATAATGATTGCGAAAAAGCGAAAAACAATGGTGGTATGTCACGAATGTCATCAAAAAATTCATCATGGATTTTGAATATTTCAATGGAGCAAAGATAGAGAGCCGTGTGCATTGAGAGGTGCAAGCACGGTTTGAGGGAGGGGTCTGCACAAACCTGCTTTAGCAATAAAGTAAGGCGGTGCTTTCCTACTCTACTTTTTAGAACAGATTTTTCCCTTGTATCATGTTCGATTTATTTCTGTTACTGAAAATTATGATAGTGACAAAACCAAAAACAATACGGGAGGCATACCAGTTACTATACAATTTTTAAAAAATGAATATTATAGCAGAGATTTATCACAAAAATCAAAAAGTGCAAAATATTCTAAAATGCAGAAAGGAGAATATATTCAAAAAAATTGCTACTACGGTTACAAAAAAGAAGAGAATACATTGAAAATTGATGAGCCAGCAGCAAATACAGTAAGATTGATATTTCTATTAGCATTACAAGGTTATAACTATACACAAATCATAAAAGAATTATATAACAGAAAAATAGTAACACCTGAAAGATACAAAAAGGAAAAAAGAAGGCAGAAAATAGCATTGTATAGTCCTTATATTTGGTCTGCAACAACAATAAAAAACATACTTTCAAATGAACAATATATTGGAACATATGTCATGAGAAAAACTGTTATAAAAGAATTAGGCGAAAAAAGCACTAAAAGAGAAGAAAAGGATTGGATAAAAATTCCGAATCATCATGAAGCAATTATCGAAAAAGAAGTTTTTAAACAAATACAAAAACAGTTATTTCATTTTAAAATAAAAGATACAAAACAAAGAGAATATTTTCTAAAAGGAAAGATATATTGTGGGTATTGTTCTCACACTATGCAAAGAAGCAGACATAAATATCCTATTCTTTCTTGTAGACATTCTGAAGTAGATACTTCTTTTCCTTGTTATCATCTAAAAATAGCAGAAAAAGAAATAGAAGAAATTGTGTTTCAAATGATTTTAAAGCAAATTAACATGATAAAAGATACAAAACAGACAAGCAATATTGAAATACAAACAAAACAAAAAGTAGAACTGCAAAATCAAATACAGTTCTATCATAAGAAAAAGGAAATACTTTATGAACAATATATAAAAGGAAAGTTGACAGAAGAACAGTTTATAAAGATAAACTTAGAACTTACAAAAGAACTAGAACCAATACAAAACAAACTGGAAGAAATAGATTTTCAATTAAAATATTCTAAAAATAAAAATACTTTGCAAAATCAAGTAAAAGACATAATCAAAGATACGCCACTCCTTTTAAATAAAGAGTTAGTAAACTTCTTTATTGATAAAATCTATATTTTTAAAGAAAATCACATAGAGGTCAAATGGAAAATAAAGGATTTTTTGCAAAAAAGACAATAAAATTTTTGCCTTGCTATTGACTTTTTGTTGCCTGAGGGAATGAATAGGTATTCTCTTTACTCCAGCAGCTTTAGAACCTCTATCCATTTCATGATGTAAATAATGTTTCGTGACTGGAAAAATCCTGTCATTTGCCTTTAAACTGTAAAATAATTTAAAACAGTCTTTCATCTCATCTGCTAAAAATTGTTGTATTTTAATTAATCTGTTGCTCTTTTTTGTTTTCGGAACAGTCACAACATCTTTTCTTTTTAGCCTTTGATAAGATTTGTTAATTGTCACTGTTCTGTTTTCAAAATCAAAGTCGGTAGGCGTTAAAGCAAGCAATTCTCCCTCTCGAATACCACACCAATACAACATTTCAAATGCGTAAAATGAAAGTGGTTTATCCATCATGACATCAGCAAACTTTAAATATTCCTCTATTCCTCTTTTGTCCAGAATAACATTTCCTTGCTTTCCTCCATGCCCATCGTACCTGCTTTCCTTGTTGGATTGATTGTTAAATCGTAATAGCGGATAGCATGGTTAAATATAGAACTTAACTGTGCATGAATCGTTTTTAAATTAAGTAGGAGAAATTTCCTTTCCTGTTTTTCTTTTTTTGACTTCGCATTTCATTCTGCCAGTCAATAACATCTTTTGCTGTAATTTCTGACAGCCTGCGTTGTCCCAAGTAGGGCAATATTTTACTTTGTATAATACTTTCTTTTGTTAGCCAAGTATTCTATTTTAATATTGGTCTTACATCTTTTTCATACAATTTGCAAAAACTTTCCAGCGTCATATTCACATCAGCCTTCTTTTGTAATTGAAACTGACGCTCCCACCAATTCTGTGCTTCTTGTTTTGTGGCAAATCTTCGTTGACACTTTTGTTTGCGTTCGCCTTTTCAATCATTGTAGCGAACCATGACATACCAAGTATTATTTTTTTCATTTTTATAAACTGACATTTAATCCCTCCTTTTTTGTGTCCCATAAAAATGTTCATAAAAAAATTGACGGTCAATACGCCCAGCCATTACAAAACAGCCTTTCTTTTCCAGTTCCTTGTTTAGCTTGCGTATTAACTTATAAGCATAAGATTCTGAAACATCTAACACTTTCATCACATCGGATACTTTTAAAAACATTTTTTCCATTACTATCCATCCTTTCACTACTACTCACTATACTAATTTGTATAACGATATGATACTATACTTTTTTGTATTTGTAAAGTAGTTTTCAAAAATTTCTATACTTTTTTGTATTGTTTTTTATTGATTATTGCTACACTTTTATGTTATACTGAATTATCAACATTTGTTAGGAGATAGAATTATGGCAATCGGAGAAAGAATACACCATTTTAGATTATTACATAGCTTTACACAAAAATATTTAGGCAAACTATTAGGATTTAACGATATGCAGGCAGATGTCCGCATTGCTCAATATGAAAAAGGTGTTCGCAGTCCCAAAGAAAAATATTTGAACGCACTTGCAGAAGTTTTTGAGGTATCTCCTCAAGCACTTGCTGTTCCTGATATTGACAGCTACATCGGACTTCTGCACACACTTTTTGCAATGGAAGACATTTATGGTCTATACGCTGATGAAATCAATGGAGAACTTTGTATTCGCCTTGATAAAAGCAAAGGGACAACCTACCTTTCCATGTTTGATATGATTTCTGCTTGGCAATCGCAAAGGGCAAAATTAGCTTCTGGTGAAATCACAAAAGAGCAGTACGACCAATGGCGATATAACTATCCTAATATAGGAAAAAATAACAAATAACTTTTAGCAATAAAAAAAGTCTTACCAAATTAATTCAATTATTTGGTAAGATCACTTATTCTTTTTTATAGGCACTCGACAGCCACTCACTTGCTGATGAGTAAATGCCTTTTTACAAATGTTATCAAATTGTTATCAAACGTCCTTTAAAATTTTCTCAAATCCGCTGTTTATGCGGGGTTCAAAAAAATTTTAATTATTCCCACTCAACTCACTGGAGTTTTATTACATTATTTTCACTTTATTTTTATGATTATACTATCTTTATTTCATATTTTTATCTGATATATTTTTATTTTCAAATTTTTTTGCACTCAAATTGCACTTAATACAATTTTAATAATGTAGTGATAATCATTTTTATGATACTTTTTGGTATCTCTCGTACTTTATCAAGATTTAATATTCTTTTTCATTTCCTTTCTCTTTACAAGTCAAATTATAAACTATATAATATAATAGATAATATAGTATATTATATTTTATATATTATAATAATATATCTCTTATAACATATTGTCAATAGAAAAGGAGAAATTTTTTTGGATACGATGAATTTAATTGTTGCAAAGAACATGAAACACTTACGAGAACAAAATAAATTAAGTATGGACGAGCTTGCTAAATTAAGTGGTGTTAGCAAAAGTATGTTAGCACAAATTGAACGTGGAGCTGGAAATCCAACAGTTTCTACACTTTGGAAGTTAGCAAATGGTATGAAAATTCCATTTGAAGCATTAACAGTACAACCAAAAACTTCTTATGAAATTGTAAAAACATCTGAAATTCAGCCATTTTTTAAAGATGGAGATAGAGTTAAAGTCTATTCTCTTTTCCCAGACAATGAAAACCGCAGATTTACAATTTATTATCTGGAATTAGAGCCAGGAAGCTATTGGCAATCAGAATCTCATTTACGAGGAACAAAAGAATTTATAACAATTTTTGGCGGTATTCTTGAAATAGAAGTAGATGATAAAGTTTTTACTATTTCAAAAGGAGAAAGTATCCGTTTTCGAGGAGATTATATCCATTCCTACCGAAATATTAGCAGAGAAATGGCTATTTTACACATGACTTTATACAATCCATAAAATATTTGAGAATAGTAATTTATTGCTATTCTCAATTTTTTATTTTCTATCTACAGCTTAAAATAGATTGATTGATACAGTTACCTATAAAGTGCAAATGATGGTATAATGAAAGACAATAAATTTGTATTTTATAGTTTTTAGGAAGGGAAATAGAAATATTATGAAAATTGCAATTTGTGACGATAACCTAACAATCAGGAAAGAACTTTTTCAATTAATACAAAAACAGTTGTTAGAAGTAGATATTGTGGAGTATCAGTCAGGAGAAGAATTAATAAATACAAAAGAAAGCTTTGATATTTACTTTCTTGACATTAAAATGGGTAAAATATCTGGCATGGACATAGCAAAACATATCAGAAAACAGGAAGAAATCAGCAGACAAAAAAGTATTATTATTTTTGTAACAGGATATCAAGAATATATGGAAGCAGCATTTGATGTAAATGCTTTTCACTATTTAATAAAACCGATTGATGTAGAAAAGTTTTCAAAAGTTTTTAGTCGAGCATGGAAAGAAGTATTTGTTTTTGAAGAACAGTCAAAGCAATATATTATAGTAAAAAGTTCTGGCACACAGCAGAAAATATTATTGAAAAATATTTATTATATAGAAAGTAGTAATAAAAAAGTCATTTTTCATACAACAAATGGAACATTGGAAGTTTACAAAAAAATGAAAGAATTGGAAAATACTTTAGGGAACACTTTTTACCGTTGTCATAGGTGTTATTTTGTAAACATGGAAAAAATTTTCGCTTATAGTACAGATAATATACAGCTTACAAATGGAGAGAATCTACTTCTTGCAAGAAAAAAATATTCCGATTTTATCAAAACCTATATGCGATATGTAAAAAATGGGGGAATTGTTAATGTTTGATATGTGGATGCTTTCCGTTTCTATTTATTTGGTGAACAGTATATTAAGTGATATTTATACACAAAATTTTCTGAAAGAAAAATATAGTAAAAAAGTCGTTTTTACAATATGGAGTGTGATATATTTTATAATTCAAATTATGATATTTGAAATATTGGACAGCAGATTTCCAGTTGGAGAAGTTGCAGGTATTTTATTAAATATTTGTATTCTACTATTTCTGCAATTTCTTTTCTTTGAGAAAGAGATACAAAAACAATTTTTTGTTGTCTTTAGCTTTATAGCAGGAAAAGAAATTATAAAATATATTGTTAGTATATTCAATACTGTGTTGAATGGATTTTATCATAAAATTTTGGATTATTTTATTGTAAAAGAAATTATAAATACATTAGAAAAATCACAGGTATGGCTTACTGTTCTTAATCTTACTATCACAATTTTATGTACATCTTTTTATGGTTTATTATTCTTTTTATTTCTGTATTTGATAAGCAAAAAATTTGTTAAAAAAGATTATTTGTTACAGACATATGAGAATGTTTTTTTAATTTTACCTTGTATTACAGCATTATGTATTTCAATAACAATAAAAATGATGATTATTTCTGTTGAAAATGGAATGACAACAATTATTTTTGATACTGTTCCAGAAACAAAATTCTGGATACCTGTTATCTGTATTTTATTGCTTTCTACGATTATCGCAAGCGTTACATTGTTTCAGAAATTAGTACAATACAATGAGGAAATGGGCAAACGGGCTATATTAGAAAATCAAGTACAGCAAATGCAAAAAGAAATTGTGGAAATACAAAATATATATGCTGATATAAGAGGGTTGCGACATGACATGAGAAATCATATAAGCAATATTTCATTATTTGTTAAAAATATATCAAATTCAGAGAGTGAAGAACTAGAAAGCTATATTGGAAAAATGGAACAAACCGTCAATCAATTAGATTTTTCTTATCAAACAGGAAATCCCATTACAGATATTATTATCCATCAAAAAAAGCAGGAAGCAGAAAAAAAACAAATAGAATTTTATGTTGATTTTGCTTATCCACCAAATTTACGGATAGACGTTTATGACATTGCGATTATATTAAATAATGCGTTGGAAAATGCCATAGAAGCATGTTATAAAGTAGAGGGAAAAAAACAGATAAAACTATATTCTTACGTGAGAGGCAGCTTATTTTTTATAGAAGTTGAAAATGATTTTAAAGAAAAAATTATGATAGACGAAAAAAATGGTCTACCTATTAGTAGCAAGATAAATAAAAAGCTACATGGTATTGGAATATCTAACATTCAAAGATGTGCAAAGAAATATATGGGAGATATTGATATTGTAATTTCTGATTTAGATGGCAAAAATAAATTCAGTATTACTATAATGATGAATGGAAAGTCTAAATCAATGTGATATTACACCTGAAATTTCACACCAAAAATAAAGCAGTTCACGCCAAATCTATGAAAAATTTGTTTATATTGTCGATATATTGATTATAAGAACTATTTTCAGTATTAGAAAGGAAAGGTGTTCAATATGTCAATGGAGATTAGAAATAATTATCACAATATAGAAAAAGAAATGCAGACAAAAGCAGTAAAAAATGAAATGGAGAAAATAAATACATATGAAAATAGACAGGAATATTCAAAGTATCTTAATAATAAGTATGCTTGTTTAACACCAACAAAAGATACTTTTATTTCTATCAATTCAAACTTGCTTTCAAAAGCAGCATCTAATCCCAAAACCGCCACATGGTTAGAGAATACTCTATCTCAAATGCCAGACTGTATTAACAAGATATGTGAAAATTCTGCTAGAAGTGGAGCAAAGCTTATTAGTCTGGAAATTAGCATAGATAATGAGGATTGTATCACAACAAATTGTGTAGGGATTTTTGAAGCTGACCCTGGTACAGAAAAATCTAAAGAGATGCTTGAAGAAGCAAGAGCTAGAAACAAAGAACGTAAAGAAGAATATAAAAAGTTACTTACAAAGAATAAAGAGAAAAAAGCAGAGCAGAAAACTATGAAAAATAAAAAATATGATATTACTGTAACGGGAAAAGAAATGGAAAAAATTGAAAATTATCTTATTAACAAAATAAGTATGTGTAGCAATACAATATTTACAACATCAACAAGGATAGGATTTGATATAAAAGCATAACATTGTTTCTTTAAAAAGAATCAAATTAGTAAAATTTAGGAAGGAGAAAATTATGGCAATTACAGGAATTAGAAATTACGATAACAACAGTATTTGCGAAAATAACTGCACTTCAAAAAGCAATGTAACTACAAGCACAGTAGAACTAAAAACATCAAATGGCGGAACAAAAACAGAACAAATAAATACTGGATATAGTAATGTAAATGACTATTCCAAATACTTGCAGAGCGAATATAGCTATATGAATACAGGAACAACTTCTATGAATGGCGTTCCTACAACAGTATCTGTATCAAGTGCATTTTTGAAAAAGTGTATGAATGACCCAGAAAAGGCTAAGTATTTGGAAGAAAATTTGGCAGTTCTTCCAGATTGTGTATCTTATGCAAAATCTCATACATTAGGAACTGTGACAAGTATATCTTATGAAATTGATGCTAATGGGAATATTACAGGTATAATGTCTGGCACAAATGACCCTGATGGAAAAATCATGAGGGAAAATGTAAAAAAGAAAATAGCTGAGAAAAAAACAGCTGAAGAAAAAGCAGCTAAAAAACGAGCTGAAAAAGGGACAGAGGAAAAAAAGATAACTGAGCAACAATCAAAGAAAAAAGAAATCAAAAAAACAGGGGAATATACTATAAATATTACAGCTACAAATATAAAATCTGTTACACAAAAGGTCATAGCTGCTTCTACTTCTATGTTGAAAGGAGAAAATTTTAATATAAAAGCATAATATTGTTTCTTTAAAAAAAGGAGAAAATTAGTAAAATTTAGGGAGGAGAAAATTATGGCAATTACAGGAATTAGAAATTACGATAATAACAGTATTTGCGAAAATAACTGCACTTCAAAAAGCAATGAAACAAATAAAACCTCTACAAAAGAAAAAACGAACATGACTGCAAAAGACAAATTGTCTTATCTTTCCGAAAAGTATGAATGTTTGAAAAGTCCTAATTATTCAGTAAATATAAATCGTTCCCTTTTAGAAAAAGCAACAAGCGATAAAAAAACATCTGAATGGTTGGAATACAATTTATCTTTAATACCTAAAGCAGTGGATGGCATAAAATCAGCAGTGGAAGCAAGTGGTGCTAAATTGTTAAGTTGTAATGTTAAAATAAATGGATATGATAGTATTACTACAGAAGTTATGACTCAAGTGGAAGTTGACTCAGGAACAGAAAAAGCAAGGAAAGAATTAAAAGAAAAGATTGAAGCAATAAGAGAAAAAAAGAAAACAGAAAAAAACGAATGGAAAAAAAAGGCAGAAAAAAAAGAAACAAAGAAACATACTATAAGCGTTACAGATAAGAATATAAAAGCTGTCACACAAAAAGTTATAACTACCCCTTTGAATCCTTCCATAGTAGCAAGAAAAAGTTTTGTTGATATCAAAGCATAGTATTGTTTTTTTAAAAGGAATAATCCTTTAAAATTTTTATAAAAATTAATGTAGAATAAATAATCATTACCATTATATTAATAACAAAGAAAAATAAGCTGTAGTAGTAGCAAAGCAAAAAGTCGAAAATTATATCAGTTTTCGGCTTTTCTTTTGAAAAAATTATATCAGAGAAAATTAAATTTAGAGTGTACAGTTAATGTTTCGAATATAACTCAAAATGCTCAATAAAATTTATTTAAGAAAATAGTCATTTTTTTAAAAGATTATCTTTCTATTTCTTTATAATATTCAATGTTTTGCTGATATAAATTTGCTTCTTTTTCTAATATTTTCAATTTTTCTATAATACTTTCTTTTTTTGTATATTTCCCTTTTTCCCATTGTTTTACAATTTCTTTTGCTTCAGAATATATCTTTAAAAATGTTTCTACACTTTTATGACCTTGCTCTTGAACCATTTTTTGTAAATTTTCTTTTCCAATATTGATAGCTTCTTTGCAACTTTCTATTTCCTGCTGAAGTATTCTTTTTTGTTTTCCTTTAAAAAATCCCCCTATATTTGTCAATTCTTTTTCTAATTTTGGCAATTCTACATTTTCTAGCTTTTGTATTTCTTCCACTTGTTTATGTAATTTTAAATTTAAAGTTTCCATTTGCTTAAATTCTTCAATATTAATATTTAAAGTAGGCTTTAACTGCATTTTATGTTTTTGAACAACATTTTTTAAAATACCATTTGCATTTATCATATCTTGTTACAATTCTTCTAAATTGTTTTAAGTGATTGAAAAAACGTTCTATTTGATTACGATTTTTATAAATCTGGAGTATTCCCTTTTATTTTTACGATTTCTACGTGATGGTATTACTACATCAGAATTATATGCCCTGTCTCCAATAATATAACTATCTTTATGCATTATGCTTTCAAGTAAGTTTTCAGCTTGAGTGCTATTATGCACATTCCTAATTGTGATTAAAATACAAATTATTTTTCCATTTTCCTCTGTTACTGCATAAATTCTGCCAGTAAAGCCTCCCCTTGATTTACCAATTCCTTCTCCTGTTTCTGTTTTTTTAGCTCTGGCACTGTGTTGATGCACTTTAACATAGGTAGAATCTATTTGTATTTGAGAAGCCTTTTTTGCATTTGCACAAAAATAATTAAAAATTTTCTCTATAATTTCCTCTTGTAACCATTTTCTAAAATTATTGTAAACTGTATGCCAAGAGCCATATTTTTCAGAAAGGGCACACCAAGGAGAACCTGTTCTCAATACCCAAATGATTGCATTGAGTAATTCTCTTGGATCACGTCTTTCTCTACCAAATTTTGAAGTTTTAGGAGGAAAAAATCCTTAATTTGTTCCCATTGATAATCGCTTAATTCCTATTTTTCCATCATAATAACCTACCTTTTTCGTTTTTTTACTGCTTATTATGTCCACTTTTTTATTGTTATTTCTTGTAAAATTTATTTAAGTATACCACTTAGTTGTTTATTCTTTACCCAAAAGCAAACTCCAAAGGGTAGTCTATTTTCAGAAAATAAATTTTCTTTTTCAAATTGTTCAATAGTTGGACCATAGATACCCCAAAGTTTCATACGAACAATCGCCTCAATTTTCTTTTCCTCTCTGTTAATATTCATTTTATATAATTCCTATCTTATCTTAACTTAATGACATTGACCACAGAGATGACTTTTTTTGCCGTAAGGGGCAAGAGGTATGTGGAATACAACTTCTACGCACTGCACCCCATTCTAATCCGCCTGAGAAAAACAGTACGCATTGCTAAGACAGGCGGTCAGCCAACGGCTGACTTTTCCGAAGGAAAAGTGCTTGACTCAGTTTTATTGCAATAAATTGCATAAAACTGAGATTTTAGATTGCAACCACACAGCTGGAAATATTTTTTAATATTTTGAAACCAAAAGGTAATATCTGACGTCTAATGATTGTGAAACAAGTGAAGGATACTTAGATTTGTTTTACAATCGTATGCGCATAGGAGAAAGTTAATGAAAGGTATTGAAACAAAATTTTATGTAAAAAAGGCACAAAGGCATGATAAAGACGCATTTACCGAACTAATGCAGTTGTATATGAAGGATATGTATAGAACTGCCATTGCAATTCTAATGAATGAAGAAAATGCAGCAGATGCTCTTCAAGATACCATTCTCACTTGTTGGGAAAAGTTAGATACACTTAAAAAACCAGAGTTCTTTAAAACATGGATGACTAGAATACTGATAAACCATTGCTATGATATTATAAGAAGCAATACAGTTTATGAGAATATAGAATCTTATGAAGAACCGTCAAAATATGATGAATATAATCTTGAATTGAAGGAAGCATATGCTTCTATAGACGAGCAATATCGTCTACCCTTGGAATTGTACTATAGTCAGGGATTCAAGATGAGGGAAATTGCAGAAATGTTATCATTACCATTAAATACCATCAAGACAAGGATTTCGCGAGGAAGGAAAAAACTAGAAGAGTATTATCGTAATTGTTAGGAGGATAGAAATGTCAAATAAGAAAAAAATATTTTCTGAAGAAATAGAATTGTCGGAAATTGTATTGAAAAAAACAAATCAAGCCTTTGAAATGATTCAGCAGGAGGATATTAGCTATATGGAAAAAACAAATATGAAAAGTAAGAAATTATTTAAAACGCAGGTTGCCGCTGTCGCAGGTGTTTGCATGTTAGCAGTCAGCAGTATAAGTGCTGTTGCTGCAATACATCATTATTGGGGAAGAGGTATGAAGGGAAATATTCAGGCATCCGAAGAGCAGCAGCAAATGCTTACAGACGAGAAAATAGCAAAAGTGTATTATGAAGATCCAGAGAATTCATCACTTGCTGTAACAGATAGTGGTATTACAATAAAGCCAGATACAGTTATTGTGGATGAAAGATTTGTATATATGTCATTTTGTATTTCTGGTTATAGTGTGGAGGATAGGTCAGAACCAGGATTTGAAACGGTAAATGTATATCAGGGAGAAAATTTGGAGGATGACAGTGCATGGGTTAATATGAGCGGAACTATGTATAATGGAATTATCCCTGATGAAAACGGCGTACCTGTGTATGAAGATGGAACTTCTATAGAGAATTACGAAGATGGAGATATTATTTGTCGCTATATAGATAGTAATGGAAATATGGAATATATTATTCAGGCAAGTGTTGTGGATGAGAATGATACATTTCTTGGTAAAACAATGCATATTGATTTTAAGAATTTAGGAACTCTTTCAAAGGCAGAGTTTATTCCGGCAGTAGAAGGAAACTGGAATTTTGAAATAAACCTTTCTGACGTAAGTTCATCTAAAAATATTCAGGTAGGGCAGAAAGTGGAAGGAACAGACTTTACAATAGAAAATATCAACATCTCCCCTATTTCTATGAAAGTTAATTATTCTGTTAGTACAGCACTTGCTGGAAATGAAGATGATTTTGGTATTCCTGAAGTTCAGGGAGTTATACTAAAAGATGGAACAAGAATACCTTACTTAATTGATGGTGGCAGCTTGGGATATACAGATAGCAGTAAATGTAATGCTTATCAAATAGCAGGTTTTGATCGAGTTATTGATGTTGATGAAGTAGCTGCACTAATCATTTTGACTTCGTATGAAAATGAAAAAGTAGAGATATCGATTTTAAAATAAAATATATATAGGTTCTGTTATTTTTATTGTTGTTCACTTTAGCAAAAGTCAAGAGCACCGACTAAGCTGGTGTTCTTGACTTTTCTGATTGCGGCTGTTTTTTTGACTGGAGTATGACATTGAAACTTATAGCAATCCCAAGAAATATCACCTATTATTGACAAAAATGATATTATAAGGATAGAGATGAAAAATATGTTACATATGGTATTTATAGATAAAAGTGAAGTAAATATTAATATGACAAGGATTTATGGGCGTTCTCTTGATGGTACTCGCTGTATGAACAAAAATGCGGTCAGCAAGTGTAACATTATCATTCACCTCTAATTTTTTCTTTTATATTGCTGTCTATACCACCTTTTCAACAATATCTAAATATTCCTTAGAAACAGCTTGTACATATTCCTGAAGTTTTTTACTCCCTTCATTGCTTTGCAAACAGTATATTCTGTCGATTAAAGACTTAAAAATTCTTCTTTTTTTTGTGAAATCTAATGCCTGCGCCAGTCCAGTAACAATCACCTTTCTTTTTTCTTTATCTATCGTTACAACTGCGTTTGTATTCAAAACTCTGATAATTTTCATTTTCCCATTTTCTTCTATATGTAAAAAAAGACTATTTATAACATTTTTTTAAAAAATACTATAAATAGTCTTGCTTATCATTACGTAATAACAAACTTGCTTATTATGATAACATAAAATAAATAAATTGTCTATATTATTTTTGTGAGTATCTAAAATACTCCTTTATTGAAACATAAAATATTTCATTGTTTTCAAATATTTATGTCATTTATTTTTTTGTACGAATCACATCGTTATAATACAACATAATAATATTTATAATTCATTAATTACTTCTGTTATAGAAGTATTTTGAATACGTTTTGATGGAGTATAGCTAGCAACAATTACAGAAAAAACAACTAATAGTATAACTCCTAATAATGGAACAAAAGGTATATTCCATGTTGCATAGCTAAAATGAGATGAAATAAGCAAAGTATAGAGGCACTTACTTATGAAAAGTCCCATTACATAACCTATTATAGTGCCTATAACAGCATAAGTGAAGGCTTTTGCAACTATCATTTTAGTGATTTGTCGTTTAGATCTTCCAACTGCTCGCATTGCTCCATATTGCTTGATTTTTGCTGATACACTCATAGAAATGCTATTGATAATATTTAATATCGTAACAAGAGTAATCACTGATAAAAATCCATATATACAAAAAACAAATACAGTATATACTCCTGTTGTCTGTTGATCACGCCTATCGCTAAAGGTATAACCTTCCTTTATCAGATTAGCAATTTCATTTATTTCTTCCTCTGTTATAGTATTTGCTGTTTGTACCATTATGAGAGAATAATCAGTAATACCAGTTAAATTGGTAAAGGCACTATCAGAAGTAATAAGAGTGATTTTACCATTTGTAAGTCCATTACTGTTGAACGGGTCATATTTTAACAGTCCTACAATTTCAAGTTTTTCATTGTTTACATATATTTTATCACCGATTTCTAAAAGACTATCTTTATCCCATGTAGCAAGTACATAGTTACTATCATCATATAGCTTTGAAATATCGCTTCCTTTTTTTAAGACTTTATCTTTTACAAGTCCTGTCAGTTCAAATTCACTATAAGAAATGATGCCAATATAATCAGAATGATTCTCTTTTTCTAATTTTGCTGGAATATCCAAAATACTTCTGCGTCCAAATACATGTTTTACACCATTTATACTACCAATACTATCAAGGAGGCTATACTTTATAGTATTGGTAGTATCATTGCTTGAAATAGAAATGTCAGGAGAAGCAAATGATTGTGGCATAATATAATTGATAAAATCCACTAAAACTGAAAAACTTAAAAAAAGAATAATACTAAATGCAAAAGAACTTGCCATAAGTACCAAATTCTTTTTTGCTGATATTGCATGATGAATACCAAGTATTGTTTCAATTTTAAAGATATGTGTATTTATTACAGTATGTCTTATGTTTTTTGTGTTTTCACTATTTCCAGAGACTGCTGTTACAGGAGATACTTTTGCTGCTCTTTTTGCTGGGGAACTTGCAGCAATCAGTACTGTAGTTACTCCTAATAGTATTCCACTAATAATACCAATTAGACTGATTTTAAACATAGGAATAGCAGAAAAATCTTCTCCTCCCACACAACGTAACATAATACATAAAATCCACGTAAATATAACTCCAATAATGATGCCAATAGGAATTGCAGTTTTACACCACATAAGGGCTTCCAATCTTACAAAATGAATAATTTGTGACTTACTCATTCCAATACAACGCATCATACCAAAGAATTTTGTTCTTTGTGCTACATTCGTATTGATACTGCTAGAAACCATTAAAATACCTGCTATCAGTATAAATGCAAATAAAATCGCTGCTGTTGTAAATAATGTTTGAGTTGTTGTACTGCTCCATATATCTGCAAAAGATAAATTATTATGTTTTTCTATCAATCTAGTACTTTCTATTTTCACACCCATATCTGCCATGCTGAAAACCGCTGTTACAAGAAATACTGCAAAAATAATGCATAAAATAGTCATACGGTTTTGACGTTTATGAACTTTTGCAGAAATTAGGATTAAACTAGAGGGTAAACCTAAACAATTAAGGGGAATTTTGGTATTGTAATTAAAACTACAGCAAGTTGTACTAATGATAAAAATGAAAATAGTAGTTTGTCATATCTTGTTGCTATTCTTCTAAACTGTTTTAATCGGTTGAAAAAGCGTTCTATTTGATTTCGATTTTTATAAATATCTTTATGATATTCTCTTTGCTCTTTTCTGTTTTTTCGTGGTGGTATCACACAAATAACTCTGTTTTTTTCAATATACTTTATTATCTGTTCAGAATCAAATGCCTTATCTCCAATAACATATACTCCTTCGTGAATCGTATTGTGCAGTAACTTTTCAGCTTGTGTGCTATCATATACATTTCCACCTGTTATAAAAACACACATTGCTTTCCCATTTTCATCTGTTGCTACATGAATTTTACTGGTAAATTCTCCTCTTGATTTTCCTATTCCCTGCCCCAATCCCCCTTTTTTTTAACTCCAGCACTATGCTGATGTGCTTTGACATAAGTAGAATCTATTTGTATTTGAGAAGATTGTTCTGCATTTGCACAAAAATAATTAAAAATTTTCTCCATAATACCCTGTTGTGACCATTTTCTGAAATTGTTATAAACTGTGTGCCAAGAACCATATTTTTCAGGGAGAGCACACCAAGGAGAACCTGTTCTTAATACCCAGATAATTGCATTGAGTAACTCTCTTGGATCACGTCTTGCTCTGCCACATTTTGAAGTTTTAGGAGGAAAAAACTGTTTGATTTGCTCCCATTGATAATCACTTCATTCCCATTTTTGCATCATAACAACCTACCTTTTTATATTTTTTATTGCTTAGTATACCCTATTTTTTTAGTTGTTATTTCTTGTAAAATTTGTTTAAGTATACCGCCTAAAATTATTTTCCGATTTGTTTTATTTATTTAAAAAATAGTGAAGAAAATTTCTATTATTTTATTAAAAATGGATTTTAATATTACAAAAAATTTTAATAGCAATTTTTATTTTTAAAATAAATTTTTTATGAGTATGTAGTTTTGTCATAAAATTATTTTAAACTAAAAATCAAACTACAAATTAGGAAAAAGAGAAAAATTTGTTAATCATAAATATAAAAACAAAGTAGAATTTGGTCATAATTTTTACTATTTTGATATTGACAAAATGTGCTAGACAATATATTATTAGACCTATAATAAAATAGTTCTAAAGGGAGAGAAAAGAATGATTTCATTTCAGAGCAACATACTTTTTATCATGTCATTATCTGGAACTGTTTTATTTGCATTGTACATTGTGACTTCCTTATACACACAGGCACATTTTACTGCAAAATGGAGATACAATTTATTAAAAGTATGTTTGCTTTTTTATGTGTTCCCCTTTCCAGAGTTTCGGTATTATATGCAAGATGTATTACAAACACTACATATTCCTATTCCTTATCACTGGTGGAGCAATCAAAATACTGTTGGTAATATGAAATTTATCAGAAATACCATTCATGTAGGCTCTGATAAATGGATACTGTCCGATGTTGTAAAATACGCTTGGGGAATTGTGATATTTTCAGGAGTCACAGCAGTTATCATCATTATAGTACAAGTTGCAAGATATTTTATAGCAAGAAGAAAACTTACAAAAAGTACAGTATGCAAAGAGAAAAAAGAAGCGATAACAATTTTCAAAAAAATAAAAAAGGAGTTGAATATCAAAGAAAATGTGCAGTTAATTTATACTGAAAATTGTGACAGCCCTTTTACAATAGGAGTATTTTCTCCTATGATAGTGCTTCCATACAACACAGAGTATACTGTGGAGCAATTAGATTTTATACTAAGGCATGAATTGACGCACATCAAAAACAAAGACTTTATTGTAAAATTTATTGCGATTGCAGTTGTAGCACTTCATTGGTTTAATCCAATTTGTTTTTTACTGTATTTTGAAATATGTGGTATGAGCGAAATATATTGTGACAGCGAAACAGTGAAAAATTATGATGATAATATGATAGAAAAGTATTGTTTTTATATGGTGGATTTATCTGTCGACGATTATGTGAAAAGTAAGAAGTTGTTTTATACGAGATTAATTAGTGAATATTCTTCTATGATGAAAAGGAGAGTATTAAACTTGAAAAAGGAAATAGAAAAAAGGGAGTTTTACCAATTATAACAGCATTTGTAATATGCTGTTTGAGTATGAGCACAGTATTCGCTTATGAAGCACCTATTACAATGGAATTGCAAGAGTGGGAAGAAGTAGGTAATACAGGTGTTGTAGAGTTACTTTCATTAGAAGAACCAATAATAGCTAATTTGTGGAATGATAAAATAGTTACAGATAATGAAGGAAATACTTACGAGATAGGAAATGAAGAAAGGGCATTATGCAAACATAATTATGTATCTTGTACATTTAAAGACCATAAACTTCATTCTGATAGTAGTTGTACAACTTATTTGTATGAAGCTGATAAATGTACAAAATGTGGTAATTTGATTAATAAAGAATTGACGAATGAATTGTCTTATAAAAAATGCCCTCACTAAAGAATAAAGGAGCATTTGCTTATGAAAAAGAATTATGGTTTGACCAATACAGAAATGCAGATTATGGAAAAATTTTGGGAAGAAAATAAAAGATTTTCTTATAGAGAATTATCAGAATATATGAATGGCACACTAGACAAAAAGTGGAAAAAGCAGACATTAAGCACTTATTTGACAAACCTTCAAAAAATGGGTTTGATAGAGGTAGATGACAGCGGTAAGAATTATATTTATTACGCTACTTGTACCAAAGAAGATGTCGTGCAGAAATGGACAAGAAAATTAGTAAAAACATCTTTTAACAATTCTATATTCAATTTTGTATCTGCTTTTACAGGAGGACAAAAATTAACTCGTGAAGAAGCAGAAGAATTGAAACAACTGTTTCGTTCTGAGGATAAATAATACGACATTTCAGCTGATATTATAAATACAAAAAAGGAAGGGAGGAGGAGTAAAATGCGTTGGAGAGGTGGATAACAAAATAAAAAATGCCTTATAAAATAAAATTTTTCAGTGCATGGCAGGCATAAAATTTTATATTTTGATAAGACATTTTCCTTAATTATATCAAAAAGGATAATATTTTGTAAATAGTTTAGATTATATAAAGGATAAAATAATGAAATATTTAAGAAAAATAATTTATATCTTATTTTTAATAATTTCTATGTTTATTTTTGCAGGTTATGTTATCCCTAAAAAAATAACAATAGAGAAAACTTTAGATTGTTTTGAAGAAATATCTGGAAAAAAAGTGACAGTTATAATTTCGGGTATATATTATTCTTATCTTTTAAGAGACGATTGTTTTAATGGAACAATTAATGTAGAAAATAAAAGAGTATGTACAATGGAATATCATTTAAGAAAAGATTTATATACAAATTTTGTAGATGAATATGGTCAGCCAGAAGGAGGTATTGTACAATTTAAAGAGTTTTCTTATATTTGTATTGATGATTTAGACTATTATTTATATAATGAATGGAATCCTGAATGGAATAAAGAGTTTAAAAAAAAGGAAGCTTGGAACAATAAAATACAAAAAATAAAAGAGTTTTTTAAAATCTTTAGGAGGTAATTATTATGCTGAAATTTAAAAAAGTTATAGCAACATCATTATCTGTTTTTTTGGTAATATCATCATTTCAATTAAAAGTTTTTGCAAAAGATGAAAATAATATTAACACATTGCCAGAAGATAGTTTGTCTTATATACAAACGTCAGAAGAAAGCATACCATTTGTTACGAAAAATGATATTATAACATATTCTTTAGAAGAGAATGCTGATACATTATCTGTACCATCAAGAGAAATTTGGAGTAAGAACACAAAATCAATATTAGAAGATACTTACTCTCAGAAAGTATCAGATATTTTAGAGGACGATGATTTTATTACTTTTGAGTTTGAAATATCAAACGATTTAGACCCTACTGAAGAACATATTATGAAGGTAGAATATATAAAACCGGAATCTACCTTAGCTACTGAAAATTATGATACTAAAATTACCTATACATGGGGTTGGAAGAAAAATTTCTTTGAATATGATTCTAAAAGTGGAAAATGGAGTTCTTTAAAAAATTTAGGAATATCAGTTGTTGGAGCATCTTCTATACCTGTAGCTAATTTTTTGGCTTCAGCTTATTCAGGAGTAACAAGTACATTTAAGAGTGACCAACAAGTACAAGTAGATTCTCTTTATAAAGCATATTATTTAAATGAAACTTGCCATGTGAAAGAATCTCTATTAGGTTATTGGTTACCTTATTGTTTTACTGGATGTAGAAAAGATTTTATGGCTGGATCATATACTACATATGATTCATATGGACAACCTTTTATGAATCCTCCAAAAGAAATTACTGTAGGTAAACCATCAAGCAATCCAACAAATTATGACAGAATTAAAAAGTCATCTCACTTTGATGATATAAATTGGATGACTAAAAGAGCGATTGAATTATATAAAATGGATGGTCTAGCACATAATGAGGTAATAGGATATCCTGATACACCATTTGAAGGAAATCAAAAACCTTAATTTAAAATAAGTAATGATTAGACTATTTTTTAAGGCAGAGCAAGGCAGTATATGCTTTGCTTCTGCCTTTTATACTATATTGAAGGAGCGTTTACTATAAATATAGTTATATGTTAATATATGAGCATAGTATTTAAAATAAAAGGTGTGAGTTTTATGATAGTCTGGAAAGAGGTTTCTTATTTTGTGGAGCCTAAAATATTGTTAGAATCCTCTGGGGAAAAAGAATCAAATAAGTTGTTTGTAAAAACATAGGACGGATTTGCACGAGATGTAGTGTTTCAAAAAGATAGTGATATTATGATATTAAATGATGTTCCAGTAAAAATGGAAGAAAAAGCAGAAATTAAAAATGACCGCTTGTATGTACCCGTTACAGCATTGTTTCAAGTGCTGGATATACCAGAAGCAGAAGAAAATATTAATTGGATAGAAAAAGGAAAAAATGTGTCTATATTATATTGAATATAACATGATAAGTAAAGAATAGTTTGAATTGCTATTAAGTTCAAACTATTTTTTAATATATACAATTTTATTTTAAATAATATTTATTTTTTTGTCAAAAATCTCTTGACAGTTTATTATTTAAGTATTATCATATACATATACTTGTTATTGTATTAAGTTTGGAGAGAATATTATGAAAAAATGTATGGAAAATGAAAACGAAAAATTACATCATAGAATGAAAAGAATTATAGGGCAGGTACAGGCAGTTGATAGAATGATTGAAGAAGATGTAGCTTGTGAAGATGTTTTGTCACAAATTAATGCAGCAAAATCTGCTTTGCATAAGGCAGGACAAGCTATTTTAGAAAGTCATATAAAATATTGTATTTCTGAAAGTATAGACAATAGTGATGTGGAAGAAACTATGAAAAGTTTTTCGAAAGCAATGGAAAGATTTGCGAATATGAAATGAAAAAATAGAGTGATAACACTGGATTGATAACAATTTGATAACATTATTTGGAATAGACCATAGATAGAGTATAATAGAAAACAAATGAAGTCAAATAAAACCAAATGTCCCATACAAAACTGTATAGAACCAAGTTTCAATTTGAGAAGCTGAATAAAATGGTATTATGTTTCTTATTAATAATTCTTGTGTTAATTTTGCAACTAAATAAGTAGCTAATCTATTATTTCTATATTCTTTTATCACATCTACACCTATTTCCCATATATTATTAACACAAGTTTCAGATGCTCCTACTATTCCAATCATTTTATTTTTATTTTTAGCAATATAAACTACTTTTGTAGAAGTACAACCATTATCATCAAATGCTAAAGAATTTTCAAACCAATTTACATCAAAAATATAATTGACTTTTAAAAATATTTGAAATATAATTAGTATACTAATCATTAGTATACTAATTATAAAGGAGTTATTATGAATTTTACATTTCACTATTTACTTATGGCAAATCATATAATGCTACAAAAACAGCTTTTTAACAATATAAAAGATTTAAAACTAACATTAGGACAGCCCAAAGTATTAGATTATTTACGACAAAATGATGGAGCAATGCAAAAAGATATTGCACAAGGCTGTCACATCGAAGCTGCCTCTCTTTCCACCATTTTAAATGGTATGGAAAAAAATGGTCTTATTACAAGAAACATAGACAAATATAACAGAAGAAATATTAATATTTTTATGACAGAAAAAGGAAAAGAAATTTGCAAACGAATTGAACAAGAATTTATAACCATTGAAAAAAAAGCATTTTATAATTTTTCAGAAAAAGAAATACAGAAGCTAACAGAATATATGATAAAAATTTATAACAATTTGGAGGAATAATGATGAGCAAAAAAGAAACAATTAAAAGATATACTTTATTTATTATCAGTTTATTTTTTTCAGCACTAGGGGTTGCTGTAACAAAACATGGAGCACTTGGAGTATCTCCTATTTCATCAGTTGCAAATGTCTTCAGTATAAAATTCACAAATATTTCATTAGGTATGTGGTTAATATTATGGAATTGTATATTAATAGCAGGTCAAATAATGATATTGCAAAAAGATTTTAAAATAATACAACTACTTCAAATACCATTATCATTTTTATTTGGATATTTTACCGATTTTGGTATGTGGTGTGTATCTTTTATTACTGTAAATAGCTATATTGCTCAAATACTATTTGTATTGATTGGTGTAATGATACTTGGTTTTGGCGTAGCATTATCTGTAATAGCAAATGTTATTATGAATTCTGGAGAGGCATTTGTAAAAGCAATTTCGGACAAAAGTGGTAAAAATTTTGGCAATATTAAAATTGGTTTTGATGTATGTAATGTAATTTTATCATTAATATTATCATTATTACTTTTTAATGGTGCTATTATTGGTACAAGAGAAGGTACTATTATTACAGCAATACTAACTGGAATAGTCGTTAAATTTTTTATCAAATTATTAAATTCTCGTTTATGTATTTAAATCAGTGAAATGGGAATACTTACAGAAATAAAAATTAAGAGAGAAAAATTTTTAATATTCGTAGTAAAAATAAAATGTTCAGTATGTGGAAGTGAAAATGTATCAAAAAATGGTACATTAAAACAGAGGAAAAAAATATATTTTCCTCTGCTTATTTACATAGTATCTATTTTGTTTTGATTAGTATTGTATTATTGATAAAACATTTTTTATTACTCTCTTATAAAATTCGTAAATATAAATTGTTGTTGTTCTGGAAATTGTACACCAGCTTGTAATCCAGCCTTTTTACATTTTAAAAAGAAAGCCATATTTTTTTGCAAGTACCTGCATTGTTTGCATACCTTCCAAGTCCTTTTTTACATCTTCTGGTTTTGCACCATGTACCATATTCCAATAACGAGAGGTAATAATAGGCATTTGCATCAAACCAAAATATTTATTTAATTGATCCTATGTTGCCGTTGTACCTGCCCTACGAGCAGAAATGACTGTCGATGCTGGCTTTAATAAAAAGCGATTTCCTCCGCCATTCAAATCAGCATAAAATACACGATCTAAAAATGATGTAATTGCACCCAAAGCACCACCCCAATGGACAGGTGTACCAAACACAAAACCATCACAATTTTCAGCTAAATCTAAAAATTCATTTACGCTGTCTTGAAATACACATTTCTTTTTTTCAATACAAGCTTTGCAGGCAATACAACCAGAAATTGATTTATTTCCTATCCAAAACAGTTCTGTATTAATATCCTCTTTATGAAACATTTCAGCAACTTCTGTTAATGCAGTATAAGTACAGCCATTTTTATGAGGACTACCATTAACCATTAGCACCTTCATATTTTACTTTCCCCTTTTTCTGTCAATTTAAACTATTTACCCATTCTACAATTTCATTTTCAGCATTTTGTATCTGATTACAAGAGATAGATAAACCTTCTACCACTTCTGCATTTGGCTGTAATTCTTGAATTGTACTAATTGTACGAGAAAAACCACTTCCATCGTGTGTATTAAATGCTATGATTGTCTTATCTGAAAAATCATACTGTTCAAAAAATGTATACAATATCATAGGCATATCACCCCACCAATTTGGGTAACCAACAAATATCGTATCATATTCTTCTAAATTATTAATAGTATTTAACAATTCAGGGCGTGCCTTTTGATTTTGTTCTTCTAACACTAAATCAACTAATATTTTATGGTCAGTTGGATAAGGTGTTTTTGGTTCAATACGAAACATATCTGCTCCTGTTGTATTTTGAATAACTTGTGCCATATATTGCGTATTTCCTAGAACTTCACCATTAATAACTACTGTACTATTATCTTCTTCTGTTGTCATATTGTTAGGATTTGTTGTTTCTAGCATAGAAAAATAAACAACTAAAGATTTTCATTGTCATTTTCATTTGTTGTTGCATTTTCATCTACATTACTATTTGTATTTACCATTGCATCTGTGCTCAAATTCAAACTAGAAATCCAGTCTTTTACATCTGTTTCATCTGCTCTGCTTGAAAATCTTTGTCCTTCCAACCAATTTGCACCACTTGTAAGTGCTTCCAATGTTTCACCACTAGAGCCAATGCCACTAGAGGAAGAAGTACAGAAAGGTATTATTGTTTTACCAGTAAAATCAACATTTTCTACAAATGTTTTTACAATATTAGGAGCTTCTCCCCACCATATTGGATATCCTATAAACACAGTATCATAATTACTTAATTCTGGCAATTCTCCTGCTATTTCTGGTCTGAAATCTGGGTCATTATGTTCTGCATTGACACGACTAGAATTTTCTGTCCAATCCAAATCTTCTGAGGTATATTGTTGTTCTGGTATAATTTGATATGTATCTGCATTTAATGTATCTGCAATATAATCTGCAACTATTTTTGTATTATTAGTAGCAGAAAAATATACAACTAATGTATTGCTTATATTTTTTGCAGGTTCTGTTGTATTTTCTAGTTCTGTATTTTCTGGTTCTGTACTTTCTGGTTCTGTAACAATAGGCTCTGTTGTTTGATTTTGTTCTAATGTCATATAGCGGAACAGCATTACTGCAACGTCAGCACGAGTTGCATTTTTTGCTGCCTCAAAAGGAGAAGAAACAATATTATTTTCTGTTGCCCATTGTATTGCTTGAGCAGAATAGTCATACTGTTGTAATTGTGCTGTGTTTCCAGCATATCTCCACAATATAGTTACAACTTGTTCAAAACTAACAGGATCATTAACACCAAAATTTCCATTATCATATCCTGCAACAATATTATTTTGTGCTGCCCAATTAACTGCATTACTATACCACATATTTTCTGTTACATCTGCAAAACCTGCACTTTGTGAAACAGTAATATCATTAGACATTCTATATAATATAGTTGCTAACATCGCTCTACTTGTGTTTAAATCTGGTGAAAATTTTGTGCTACTTGTACCGCTCATAATACCATTGTCACGTACATATTTTACTGCTTCTGCATACCAAACATCTTCTGCTACATCTGTAAAACCTGTGTTATTTACTGTTGCAAACGCAGCAAATGGTGTAACAAGAAGCATAAGTATTGCCAATAATAATGAGAATATTTTTTTACATTTTTTCATTTGTCATACTTCCTTTCTTTTATTTATTCTATGGTAATACCATTTACCCACTCTACTACATCAGATTGGTCTACACCGCTTGAAAATCTCTGTCCTTCCAACCAATTCGCACCACTTGTAAGTGCTTCCAATGTTTCACCACTAGAACCAATACCACTGGAGGAAGAAGTACAGAAAGGTATTACCGTTTTACCAGTGAAATCAACATTTTCTACAAATGTTTTTACAATATTAGGGGCTTCTCCCCACCATATTGGATATCCTATAAACACAGTATCATAACTACTTAATTCTGGCAATTCTCCTGCTATTTCTGGTCTAAAATCTGGGTCATTATGTTCTGCATTGACACGACTAGAATTTTCTGTCCAGTCCAAATCTTCTGAGGTATATTGTTGTTCTGGTATAATTTGGTAAATATCTGCATTTAATGTATCTGCAATATAGTTTGCAACAGTTTCTGTGTTTCCTGTAGCAGAAAAATAAATAACAAATGTATTATTGTTTTGTACTGTTGTTACCGTTTGCTGTGATTGTACTTCTGATTGTGTTTCTGTTTCATTTTGTTGGGGTTGTTCTGTTTGTTGTTGCTTTGGTTGTTGACTGCAAGCAGAAAAAACAAACAGCATTAATATTGCAAATAAACTACTGCATATTCTTTTTACATATTTTTTTATCACGCTTTCATCTCCTTATACTATTTATTCTGTAGGTAATTGCTGATACTCTTGTTCAGAAATACGGTCAAACCATTCCAATCCTGTTAACTCTGTATTAGTGTTAACAGCAATATGAGCAAAACTTGTATTTGCACTACCTCTGTGCCAATGTTTTACACCTGGAGGACAAAATGCTACATCACCTGTATGTAAAACTTCTACTTCTCCACCTTCCACTTGATGATAACCAATACCATCTGTAGCAATCAATAGTTGTCCACCTTCATGTGTGTGCCAATTATTTATGACACCTGGTTCAAATACTACATAATGCAATCCAGGTGCACCTGCAACATTTTCTTCTCCAATAATATCAGACAAATAAACTGTTCCATTAAATGTATCAAAATTACTTCCTTCTTTTGCTTTTTGGAACATAAATTCGTTATCTGGAGTAATAGTACGTCCTGCATATTCTTCTGTTTCTAATGTTGTATAATATTCATCTGTTACAGTTTCTTCTTCCTCTCCATTTTCATTGGCATAATGAGAATTATAAATAACTACTTGTCAAAACCAGCTATCAGGAGTTGCTCTGTGCCAATGTTTTACACCTTCTGGACACTCTACAACATCTCCTTTTCTGATAATTTGTGCAGCTTTTCCTTCTTCTTGATAATATCCTACACCACCAGTTACTAATATCACCATACCTCCGTGACTGGCCAACTACTTCTTGCACCTGGTGCAAAAGTTATATTATTTGTTTGTGGAAAATGATATATTTTATCATTTGGTATCATTTGAGCAATATAAGCTGTTCCAACAAAAGAATGACTATTGATTTCATTTCCAATAGGAAAAGTCAATTCTTCTTTTATTTTTATAACATCTTCTAATGTTGTAGTTTGTTCAAAAGCAGTATTTGTATTTTGTATTTTGTATATCATCAGATACGGCAATTTGCTGTCCACAGCCCACAAAAGAGAACAACATTGACATTACGACAAAACTACTGAATGCTTTTTTTCTGTTCATAATTTATCCTCTCCCTGTAATTATAATGCTACTTTTATAAAATATCTAATGCTTATATTGAATAATAAGAAATACCTAAACTGTATTTTACTGTACATTTTGCTGTATCCAATTTTCAATATGCTCTGCAACAATATCATTATTCAAATCTTGAAATATAAAATGGTCGTTTCCTGTAATCCCTTCTTTTGGTAAATCTATCACTGTGCTATTTCCGCCAGCTGCATTATAACTTTCTGTAAAATCATAACAAGTTTGACGCATACCTTGCCATGCTGCTGTTGCTTGTATTGCAGTATCTCCATTATCAATATAATCACCAAAATAGCTAGCTACTGGTATTTTCTTTTGTAACATTACTGCATATTCTTCTGTGTCAGCAGCAGGAGCTCCACCTGGTTCTACTGCTATAATTGCTGCAACATGGTCTGTATATTTTGGTACTAACCAACCAGCACGACCACCTTGTGAATGTGTCACTAATATAGAGTTTTTACCTGTTTTTTCGTAAACATCGTCAATACTTGCTGCGACTGCCTCTGCTACCATTTCTCCATCAAAATCTGCACCCATATCAGAAGTCATACCAGTATCTGGTGTCATTTGTCTGAAAAATTGGTCTATAGATTTATCATCATTTGGAAATTGTGAACCTTCATTTGCAACAGATGTGCCATTTTCCCAGCGACCTATTCTAAATTGTGTATACCATCTTTGTTCTAATGGTTTTGTGCTCATACTTCCACTTACTGATGTACTATCTGCTTCACCTCGTCTTAGATCATCAATTAAAATATACTATGTCCCATTTTTAAAAACAGATTGCTCTAGCCTTCTCTGCCGTCTGGTGTTGTCATCCATCCCATACGAGACTGACCATAGCCGTGCAAAAATACCATAGGTAAACCTGTTTCATTTTGCGGAATTTGATATAATACATTTGCATGGTCAACGTGTGCTGTTTGACCTGCTCCTGTTTCTTCCCAATGATTTTCTGGGTCAAATGTACCTTCTGCAGTAATCACTTTTCCACCTGATGAAAACATACCCTGTTCTATAATCATTAAAACATCACTATCTGTTTGTTGTATTTGTTCTGTTTGCTGTGATTGTTGTGCTGTGTCTTGTTGTACTGTGTTATTACTACAAGCTGTTAATAGTGAAAATATCATTGTTCCTGCTAATGTAAGTGCTACTATTTTTCTATATGCGTATTTCATTTTAAATTCCTCCTTTTTATTATATAGGTTCTGTTACGTTAAAATGGTATAGACAACAGTTCCTTATTTCTATATTATTATAGTGATAAGTCATGAAGCCATGAAATGATATTGTTTTCAGCATCAGCCACATCTTCACGAGAAATTGTAAAACCATTTTGCGATATTATAGCATTTGGCTGTATTTGTGAGATACTTTTTAAAGTGTTTGCAAATCTACTTTCACCATGGGGGCAAAATGGTATGATTGTTTTTTCTGATAAATCTACTCCCTCTAAAAAGGTATATACTGGCATAGGCATATCACCCCACCAATTTGGATATCCTATAAAAATAGTATCATAGTCCTCTATATTTTCTGGAAATGCTTTTAATTCTGGTCTAGCTTGATTATGTTGTTCCTCAGAGGCTTGCTCTACTAAAGTATCATGTTCTAATGGATAGTCTTGTACTGTTTCAATACGAAACAATTCCCCACCTACATTTTGTTGTATTATTTGAGCAATGTATTGTATATTTCCAAGTTTTTCTTCTTCACTCATCACAATACTTGTACCTGTTATTGCATTCACACCATCTGTATTTACATCTTCAGGCATACTAAAATATACAATTAAAATATTGCTATTTTGACTATTTTCAACATTTTATATTTCTTCTTTATTTTCTTCATGTAAAATAGAAGTTACTGTATTTTGTTCTATTTGTACTATATCACTTTGGGTTTTATTATCATTTCCGCAAGATGTTGAAAAAAGCAGTAACAATAAAATCGTGCTAGAAAAAAGAAATTTCTTCACTTAAAAACCTCCTTAACTATCAAAAACATTCTTCAAATATTTCAAGTATTTCTTTATGTGTCATTTTTTTGTAGCTTCCCATAGAAATATTACAAGAATATGCAATCTCTTTTAATATACTTTTATCCTTTATACCTAATTCCTGCAATGAACAAGGTAAACCAATTTCTTTTATAAAATCTGCTAATGCTTCTATTCCTGCAAGTGCTAATATCATACTAACTTGCTTTTCTCTTGCTAATTTTGCACCTTCTTGTACTTTGGCATAAGTTGGATTTGACATAATTCCAGAAAATTCTATAATATTTTTTCCGCTAGATTGTAATATTTCTATGACTTCATTATAAACACCATTTTTTTAATAGAACCACCACCATAAGCAAGCATAACTGTATTTCCATATTTTGATAATTCTTCAGCAAGGTACTCTTTTACACAACCTTTTCCAAAATATGTTTTTGTGGCATTTTCAAATATAAAATTGTTCATAATTATCTGTCCTTTCTTATTCTATTTTTAAATTATATTTATTATAATTCTGATGTGGAATAATAAGAAGTATCGTTTTGTTATAAAGTATTAAGTCTATCGTTTAAACTAAAAAAACACCTGCATATGCAAGTGTTTTTTTATTATTGTTTAAATGCTTTTTGGGTAGCATAAACAAATTTTTCTACTGTTTTAGAAGGTGTTGGTGAGTGTAGTAATCGAAAAGGAATTTCATATTTCCACTCTACCGGAATTATTTTCAACATAGGGTGAACATTTTTCTATTGTGGAACTGCCATTAAAACTGCATTTTTATGTTCGCATTGATTAAAAACTTCTATGTTATAAAATGAAAAGTCTACAATTTCAATTTCTGGATAATATTCCCATAAGTCATCTCTCAGCATATCTACATATTTGCTCCAATTTCTTTTTATCAGCATTAATTTATGACCATATAAATCTTCAATAGAAAGTTTTTCTTTTTGTGGTAATTCGTGATAAATTGAAACAACACAACAAATAGGTACTCTTGTTAATTCTGTTGCAGAACAATTTCTTAAATTTAACATCGTTTCATCAAATATTCCAGCTACAACATCAATATTCTGTCCTAAATTTTTTAAAATTTCTCTTGCGTTTTCTGGAGTATTTTCAAAATTAATGACTCAAATTTTAATTCTGGAGAAATATTGTGAATTTTAGACCATAATTCCATCAAAAATTGGCAAGGCGTCATCAAAGAAGTACCTAACCTAATACGGTTTTCATTGTTCATCATAGCATTTTTTGCATGTACTTGATCATCTTTAGCATATTGTATCATATATTTTGCATCTTGATAATAGGATTTTCCTGCATTAGTTAATGTCAAACCTCTAGGCGTACGATAAAATAGTTGTACTTCTAAATTGCTCTCTAACAAATTGATTTGTTTCATTACTGCTATAGGAGAGATATACATAATTTCACTTGCTTTTGAAAAACTTCCAGCATCAGCTGTTTGTATGAATGTTTCTAATTGATGATTGTACATACTATTTTTCCTTTCGTTTTTATTACCATTGTATCATAGACTAAATTTTATGTACAATTAAAAAAGAAATGAGGGAAAAATTTGTTATGTTTTTAAAATTAAATAGGAATGTTATTGTGCACTACTGACACTCCCGTACCTAAAGGCATGGGGTTCTTAATTACATAAACTTCTAAATATACTCGAAAGCATATAAAACTAATCTATTTCATTAAGACTTTCACTATCAAAGATACCTTTGTATCCATTAGCGATAGTATGAGGCTCGTATCAAAACCTTTTATTTTTATGGTTTCATTATACCATTTCTTGTTCATAAAAGCAACATTAACATATATCAATAAAAAAATGCTTTCATCCCACCCCTAAAGGAGTGGGCTTTTCGCATTTAGCTTGTAAAAGCACGAAAAACAATATGTTTCAATATCATTTCTTCTTCATAGAAGTTTTATTTGAATAACTTGATTTTATTAGATTTTATCTATATAATAATGTTAATAAATGGAGTGACTACTTGTATAAATTACTATTAGAAATACAACTAAAAAATGGAGGTTATAAAGTGAAATGATAAGGCAAATACGATATTTTCAATCCGTTGTTCGTAATAACAGTTTTTCAGAAGCAGCCCAACAAAAAATTGCTAAAAACATTTTTAATAAAATACACAGTAAATGCGAATAAACAGGAGGCAAATGAAAATGAAAGATGTAATGATTGTAACAGGATCAGGACAAATTAGCCTAGCAATTGCAAGGCAAATTGGTTTCGGAAAAAAATTATACTTGGAGATAAGAACATAAAAAACTGTGAAACAATGACAAATATTATGACGAATGCAGGCTTTGATGTAGAGCCTTTTGAAATGGATATTTCTTCAAGAAAAAGTATACTTTCTATAATAAAAAAAGCAAAGGAATATGGCGAAATTAAATATTTAGTAAATGGAGCAGGTGTATCCCCTTCTCAGGCATCAGTAGAAGTAATATTGAAAGTTGACCTTTATGGAACAGCTATACTTTTGGAAGAAGTTGGAAAGGTTATATCAAAAGGCGGTGCAGGAGTTACAATTTCTAGTCAGTCAGGCTGGCGTATGCCACAACTTACGCCAGAACAGGACAGACAGCTTGCTATGACACCTACAGAGGAGTTATTGTCATTGGATATTTTGAAACCAGAAAATATTAAAGATACGCTACATGCATATCAGATAGCGAAACGTTGTAATGAAAAGCGTGTGATTTATGAGAGTGTTCATTGGGGTAAAAAAGGTGCAAGATTAAATGATATTGCACCTAGCATTATTAGTAACACCTCTTGCAATAGATGAGTTTAATGGTTCACGTGGAGATTTTTACAAAAATATGTTTGCAAAATGCCCAGCAGGAAGACCAGGAACAGCAGATGAAATAGCAAATATTGCAGAACTTTTGATGAGTGATGCAGGAACATTTATTACAGGTTCAACATTCCTTGCAGATGGAGGAGCAACAGCTTCTTATTACTATGGACCATTACAACCAAAAAACAAATAAAATATTTTTATTAGAATACAAATTCTATTATGGATTTTTGATAGTATGTTTAAATCAATAAAAATGAAAATTACACCACAAACTTAAAAGAGCATATCGAAACAAACATTGTAATTTTTAAGAAAGAATTTTTTTCATTTGTAAAAAATTCTTTCTTTTCTTTGCTTCTGTTGGTATTAAATAAATGTTTTCTAGATGTTCAATATTTTTAAACTTTATTTTATTTTGAAAAAGTGAGTAAAATTTTTATAGAAAACTTCATTTTCTTTATTGTAAGTAGTAATAAAATGATTTTAAGTTTTCTTATTCTGGGCACATTCATAATTTTATAGAGTTGAAAAATTTCTTATTTATTTTTTGTTAATATAATAGTAAAAACGACAAAATATATATTTTTTGTCGTTTTTATTATACATATAGTATTAAATTTTATATTGTAAAACGGATTAATTCTGTACCTGCTTGAATTTCTCCACTAGCAATTATATTAATATTATTATAATCATCTGAATTACAAATAACCATAGGTGTCACAAGAGTATAACCAGCAGATTGTATTGCATTCATATCAAATTCTAAAAGTATATCACCTTTTTTAATACTGTCACCTGCTTTAACTTTACAATCAAAATATTTCCCCTCTAGTTTCACAGTATCCATACCTACATGAATTAAAATTTCAGTATTAGCAGCACCAGCAATACCTACTGCGTGCTTTGTACTTGGAACAGTACTGATAACACCATCACAAGGTGCAAAAACTTTTCCTTCTTTTGGAAGAATAGCAACGCCCTGACCTAACATACCTTTATTAAATACGTCATCCTCTACTTCTTGTAATGGTATTACTTTTCCAGAAAGTGCAGCACATAATACAATTTCTTCTGAACTAGCTGAACTGGAAACAGGTGGTGTTTCTATCGTTGTTTGTTCTGGTGAAGTTGATTGTTGTGCTTGTTCTGATACTTCTTTATATCCTATCGTATAAGTTAAAGCAAATGCTACAGCCATAGCTACAACATTAACAAATAAATACATTGGAAGTTGATTATTCAAATATAATAATGTTCCAGGAATACCCGTTAATGCCATACCAGTTGCTTTTAAGCCAAGAATAGAAGCCAAAAAACCACCAACACCACCACCAATCATAGACATTATAAAAGGTTTTCCAAGTCTTAATGTTACACCGAATATAGCTGGTTCTGTAATACCTAATGTTGCTGATAAAGCAGATGGATAAGCAATTTGTTTCATTTTGACATTTCTTGCTTTTACTGCTACAGCCAATACTGCACCTGCTTGTGCCATATTGCCACACGTACCAATAGGATTAAGCATATTCCAACCAGTTTGAGATAGCATACTAATTTCAAGAAAATTCAAAATATGATGAATACCAAATATACCCAATAATTGTCCAAAGCAACCATATATTAAACCGCCTATTCCCAATGGAAGAACAAGAAGTCTTTCTACTACAGCCAATACGATTAGTTCAACTTGATGGAAAATAGGTCCAATTACAAAGAGTGCTAATAAGCAACTGGACAATAGAATTAAAAATGGAGTAACAATCAAATCTATAGCATCTGGTATTCTCTTTTTCAGGAATTTTTCAATTTTACTACCTACAATACCAGTGATAAACGCAGGAAGTACAGAACCTTGATAACCTACAACAGGTATAAATCCAAAAAAGTATAATGGAGATGCAGTTTGTTGTCCTACTTCATAGGCATTTGGTAATGCAGGATTTACTAACATTAAACCAATAACAATACCTATGACTGGATTTCCTCCAAATATACGAAACGTTGACCAACAGACTAATGCTGGCAAAAATGAAAATGCTGTATCTGTCAATACTTGCGTAAAAAGTATCAAATTTGCTGGAAGATTATCAGAAGACATACCAAACATTGATAAAAATGCCTCTTGTGTCAAAAGCCCCCTCAATCCCATAAAAAGACCAGTTGCTACTAATACAGGAATAATAGGAACGAACACGTCACCAAATGTACGAACTGCTCTTTGAAAAGCAGTTCCTTCTTTTTTGACTGGAGCAGCATTTGTTGTTATGCTGCTACCCAATATGGACTGCACTTCATCATAAATTTTGTTTACTAAGCCAGTACCAAATATAATTTGATATTGCCCAGAATTGAAAAAACTACCCTTAACTTTATCAAGATTTTCTACTTCTTTCATATTGATTTTTTCTTTGTCTGCTGTAATAATACGCAGTCTTGTAGCACAGTGAGCAACTGACTGTATATTTTCTTTTCCGCCTACTAATTCAATCACTTTTTCTGCAATTTCTCGATTTTCCATAGTACTCTTCCTTTCCTTTTGCTATAATGTAAAATATTCCAATTTTTCCCCTTGCTGCAAACCGACATATTCTATTTCAATATTTTGATTGTCGGTAAAATATCGCATAGAAAAGACAGCCACTCCATCATTTACAAATATTTCTGCTGATGAGTTATCACTAAAAATTTGCAGTTCTGAAAGTTCAGATAAAGCAAGCTGCCTTGTCTGCATTTTTCCATCAACCCAGTTTTTTCGCTTCACCTCCAATATTTGGGTTTCTGGAGAATATGTAATACCAATCGTTCGATTGCATAAATATAATGTAAATGGGTAATTTGTTTTATTTCTTATTAAATGTAATTCAAAATGTCCTGTTTCTGCCTCAAATTTTCCTTGACTTGAAGTGTAGATTTGTGCATTGTGTCGCAGCTGAAATATTTCTTCAATCGGCCTTTGATATAACATATTATTTTCCCACGTCAGAACACGAGGAAGTGTTAGACAGTGTATATAACCAAACTTTCTAGTAGGACAGCATTGTTCCTGTTCTTCTTCCATTCTTGACATCCAACCTGCCATAATTCTTCTTCCTTTATTATCTAAAAATGTTTGAGGAGAATAAAAATCAAATCCATAGTCAAAACGTTTTCTATGCTGATTTGGAGTAAATGACATTGCATTTTCATTAAATACTCCAGAGATATAGCAAGCATAACTTGAAACCTCTTCTTTATTTTCAGATGGAATAAATATTCTCTTTTGAGGACAGCAAATCAAAATATCTACTTCATTATTTAATTGAAATAAGTCTGGACATTCACATACTTGGTCTAAATCTTTATCATACAAAATACGTTCATATTTCCACTGAAGTAAATCATTAGAAGAATATAACGCAACTGCACCAGTCAAATCAGATTTTTGTGCACCAACTAACATCCACCAGTTATTTTTTCCACGCCATACTTTAGGGTCTCTATGATGTTCTGTAAAACCATTTGGTGTATCAATGACTTCTTTTTGCTTTATAAATGTTTTTCCATTTTCGGAAATAGCAATACATTGACGACTTTTTCTGACACCATTATTTTTATTACTGCCAGTGTAAAATAAATATAGTTTCCCATTATATTCAATACTGCTCCCAGAATGAACGCCGTTTCTATCTTCTTCTCTGTCTGGTAGTATTGCACTACCCTGACTTTGCCAATGAAGCATATCTTTGGAAGTAAATAATCCCCATTCTTTATAAGAATGGTCTAAGCCAAAGCGGTTCCACTGATGAAAAAAATAATATGTGTCTTTGTATTGTATAAAACCATTTGGGTCATTGATAAGCCCCCTATTCGGTTCAATATGATATGTCATTTTATATAAATTATCCATATTGTTTTTTATACACCCTTTCTATATCAATGATTTGTAAATCCTTATTTTTAACTGTATTGTAGCATTATGAATAATAAAACAGCTATAGAAAATACAAACAATAATATGGAAATTTCTAATATTTTTTATGATAACTATTTTTATTATGTTATAATACAGTTATGAGAGAATATACAGACAAAATAACTGATAAAAGTAAAAAAAGTATTTCTGATTTTGTATTTTATAATTGTGGTATAGAGCAATGTAAAGCTGGCCAACTTTATGGCCCAAAAAGGCGAGAATATCATTTTATTCATTTTGTTGTAAAGGGGGAGGGAACTTTAAAAATACGTGATACCATTTATGATATTCATCAAAATCAGCTTTTTATTGTACCAGCTAATGAAATTTCTACTTATAGTGCCAGTAATAAAAATCCGTGGAAATATTGCTGGATTGGATTTTTAGGTATTCAATCCAATCAATTTTTAAATTCATTAATGCAAAGTAGTACAAAACGATTTGTTATTGATTGTAAAAACACCGCATTTTATGAAAAACAAATTGAATTTATACTAAATATTTCTGGAAAACAGCTTTCTACTCATTTAAAAGTAAATGGTATTATGTATCATATGATTGGAACACTTTTAGAGGAATTAGGAGCAGATGACCCAGAAGACTTAGATTTTTCTATACCATATCAAGCACAGCAGTATATGGAAATGTATTATCACAATAATATCCAAATTGCAGATGTGGCTACTTCTGTAGGTGTACATGCAAATTATTTATCTAATATTTTTCAAAAGCAGTATCATATAACACCAAAACAATATTTATCTAATTTAAGAATTAAAAAGGCGTGTGAATTACTATTGTATACAGAATATCCTATTTATATTGTAGCAAATTCAGTAGGCTTTACAGACCCATTAGCCTTTTCAAAATTTTTTAGACGTATGGTAGGCATTTCACCATATTATTACCGCATACAAAAGGAGGAAAAACAATGCAAAAAATAAGTATTTTATATGATGATGAAAAACAAATATTTCACATTTCAAACAATAAAATTAGTTACATTATGGAGTTAAAAGAGAATACATTGTTGCATCGTTATTGGGGGCATACATTACAATATTACACTGGCTGTAATTGTACTGAACCAGTAAAAAGAACATTTGCCGCATCATATAACCAACAAAATCCACTCTTTTCTCTAGAAATAGAACCACAAGAATTTTCCTGTCCACATCAAGGAGATTATAGAGAGCCTTCTATATCTGTACGACAACAAAATGGTTGTACTATTGGGCGAATGAAATATCAATATTATGAAATCACTGACACATTGCATATTCCAGAAGGATTGCCTCATATTCGTGAAATGAAACAAAAAGCTGCTAAAACACTAGCAATTCATTTTTTAGATATGGTTAGCAATATAAAATTAATACTTTATTATTCTATAGTAGAAGATAGTGCTGTTATCATTCGTTCTGCACAAATTATTAATCAAGGAAATCAATCTGTATGGATTGATAGAGCATTTAGTACATTAATAGATACAAATTATCAAAAACAACAATTAATTACTTTTTATGGTACGCATCAAAAAGAATTTCGAATTAATCGACAAGAAATTCAGCATGGTATATTTTCTATTGGTAGTACACGTGGAGCGAGCAGTCCTCAATATCCACCTTTTGCGGCTATTTGTATGCCAGAAACAACAGAACATAGCGGAGAAGTATATGCTTTCCAACTGATTTATAGTGGTAATCACTGTGTATCTGTAGAAAGAAATCAATATAATCATTTGCGTGTTGCTATGGGTATAAATCCAGAAGATTTTTGTTGGAAATTACTTCCGAATGAAAGTTTTCAAACACCACAAGCAATTTTGATATATAGTAATATGGGATTAAATGGTATGTCACAAGAATTTCATAAATTGTATACAGAGCGTTTATTTCCTACTCAATGGGCAAAACAGAAACGTCCTATACTGCTTAATAGTTGGGAAATGTGCTATTTTGATGTTTCAGAACAAAAAATGATTGATGTAATAAAACAAGCTGCTAAAATTGGATTTGAATTAGTTGTATTAGATGATGGCTGGTTTGGACATCGCAATAATAGTAAAAGTTCTTTGGGGGATTGGACAGTAAATACTGAAAAATTTCCAAATGGTTTAACAACATTATTAAAATGTGCTGAAGAAAATGGCATACAGTTTGGTATTTGGTTTGAGCCAGAAATGATTTCACCAAACAGTATACTAATGAAATCTCATAGCGATTGGTATATGCAAATGGACGGCTATACACCACTTTTAAGTAGAAATCAATTAGTATTGGATTTAACACAAAAAGAAGTACAAAATTATATTATAGAAACATTAAGCAATTTTATAAAACAATATCCTATTTCCTATATCAAATGGGATATGAACAGACATATAACTGACCCAAATTCATTATATTTATCTCAAGATAGTAAAGGAGAATTTTTTCATAGATATATGCTAGGACTTTATCATATATTGCAAGAGTTAACAACACAATTTCCTAATATACTTTTTGAAAACTGTTCTAGTGGAGGTGGACGATTTGATGCTGGTATGGGATTTTTTATGCCACAAACTTGGTGTAGTGATAATACAGATGCACTAGACCGTCAAGCAATACAATATGGTGCTTCTTATCTTTTTCCGCTATCTGCTATTACTGCTCATATTTCTGCTGTTCCAAATCATCAGACAGGGCGAAATGTTCCTTTTGCAACTCGTGCAGCAGTTGCATCTTCTGCAAATATGGGCTATGAACTGAATATATTGGAACTGTCATCAGAGGAAAAAGAACTGATTATGACACATTTATCAGAATATAAAAAAGAAAGAGAATTTCTTTTTTATGGTGAGTTTTATCGTCTTTGTTCCCCTTTTACTGATGGTAATTGTGCATGGATGATAATTGATCAGGAAAAAACACGTGCTATCATTTATTATTTTATAAGAGAATATGATGTTTCAGCACTTTCTTATATTTTAAAAATCCCATATGTGGATTGTCAAAAAAATTATGTGGAAAAAAATACTAATCGTTACTTTACAGGAGAAGAATTGATATATGCTGGAATTGCTATTAATACTATAAAAGGAGATTTTCCAGTAATCATATTAGAGTTAAATGAAAAAAAGTAAAAAAATGTAAATTTTTATCGTAAAAATTTCAATACTAAAAATAGTAACTAGCATCAAAATCAATGTTGTCCTTATTACTACAAACATAGTTATTCTCAAACTAATGGAGAACAGGAGTCCATAGACCTACAAAGTAATAGAGGAGATACTGATCGTTCTGGTTCTATGTAACTACAGGGTATTTCTGGTACAAGAGGTGCTCAGAGAAATGCAAATTCAAGAAGCTATGTAGAACCAAAAAAAGTATTCAAAACATAATGGAACAAGAACCAAAATATTGTCTAGGAGATGTAAATTCTACAGAAGCAACTAGAATAACTGGTTTTACCAGGCTTACCAGTATTGCAGGTACAGAAGATATTATTCCATTTGCATCAGGAACTCCTATATCTATGACAATAATTGCTAGAACATTAATTAATTTAACACCATCACTTACCGAAATTTTATCTGTTAGAACATTGTTAAGTGATATACTTACAACAGCAACTACTCAAACACAACTGATGCTGATGTTTTCAGCGACAGCAAGTGCTGGCTCAAGTATAAATTAATAACGTGAAATAAAAATAATAAAAAATAGTTTACTTTATCTCTATAAAGAATTATTATAGCCAGCAACTAAAAACTGCTGGCTATAATTATCTAATACCTTAAAATAAAAGGCTAATCACAATAATATATAATAAATTGTTATTTGCTTTTTTACTTAAAAATTTTTACATTCCTTTTTATATACATTTCTCATAAGTAAACACGATATTATTGCCGAAATCATCTCTGCAATAACAAACGTAAACCATATAAGACACTCATTTACTTCAAAATTCTTTACAATACCGGAAAATATCTATGTAATAGGAAATATAAAAACAACTTGTCTACATGCTGAAATTATAAGAGATTGTAAACTATTGTTAAGTGCCTGAAAAATTCCTTGAAATGCAATATTTGCTCCTGCAAATATTATATACAGCTTGCAAAACCATAGATATTATTATAGGAATACCCATAACAATCATAAGTTTATTTACAGGCATATTTTCCATTTTGTTTATTTTGTTTGTTTTTTCTCTCATAAAATTAAAACCTATCCTTTCTGTAAAAAATAAAAAAGTGTAACTATAAGCTGGATTTATGCTTTAAGCTACACACTTCAATAAAAAACAAATTTAGTTTAACAAATATTAATTTTAAAAACAAAAATTAATTTATAAAACATCACCTTCATTCAAAAATCAATAAAAAATGTGTAGCAATAAACTGATTGGATTTACGCAGTTATGCTACACATCTTAATTATAATTATATCATTTTTTCATTTCTTGTCAAAGAATTTTTAAGATATTATTAAATTGATAAAATAAGAAGATACAAATAATGGTTTTTACTTGTTTATATAATTATTTAATCTGTTGTTTTTCGTCTAATTAATATAGGTATAATATTTTTATGAATTAACTCTGTTTGTGGTTTAGGACAACGTTTTTTTCTTTCATTCATTTGTATTACTAATATTTCCATTGCTTCATATGCTAATTTATCAATTTGTTGAGCAACAGTACTAATTGGCATAATTGCCTGAATTGCAATAGGAGAATCATCAAAACCAATAATGCGATATTCATCTGGTAATGTTCCATATTCTCTAAATATAATATTTAACATACTATTTGCATAGGTATCATTTGACAAAAATAATCCCTTTTTTTGATTTGGATATTTCTTTTTTACATATTCATATACTTCAAGCATACATTGATTGATTTCTTGTTGAGAATGCTCTAATTCTTTTATAATCAATTCATATTTTATGTTGTGCTTTCTACAGATATCTTGAAATCCTTGAATACGTCCATAAGCAGGAACGTCTTTTGAAACCATAGAATTAATATGCAATAAAACATCACATTTATTTTTAAATAGCAAAGTTGTCCCTTGTACAGCACCTAAGTAATTATCTGTATTTACACTATTTACATATTTATCTTCTCGTTCAATTACAACAATTGGAATATCATAAGAAGCAAGTTCTTCCGAAGAAATGGTATGACTTAAAATAATCATACCTTCAATTTTATATGCAAGCAGTTCACGAATATATTTACGCTCTGTTTCTTCATTGTTGTTACTAACAAATACTAAAAATTTATAACCAAATTTTTCATAGGTATTTAATATTTGATTTAACATTTCAGCGTAATAATGTAAATACAAATTCGGAACAATAATTCCAACAAATTCGCTTTTACCATTTGCAAATACTTTTGCTAATTTATTTTCGCGATAATCTAAATCAACTAATGCTTTTGCTATAATTTCTTGATTTTCTAATGTAAGAGAGTCTGGATTATTAAAATAGCGAGATATTGTTGTTTTTGAAAAATTAGTATATTTTGCAATATCAGCAAATGTTATTTTATTTTTATTCATTAAAATTTACCTCCGAAAAAAATACAATAATGTAATATTTTTTAGTATAACAATTTAATATTAAAAAATCAATGTTAATATAACTAGTTAAGTAACTGGTTATTTTTTTATAGAAAAATGTTGACATTTTAATAAATTAATGATAGCATAAAACATACAAAGTAACCGGTTACTTAATCAGTTACATTACCGGTTATTATTCGTTCATATTATTTTAGAGAAAGAGTGATAAATATGGAAAATAGTCAAAACAATTCATTAGAAAAAGCACGAAAAATTGAAAAAAAAGGAGTTTCTGAAATCTCTTCTGAAAGTAGACCTGTTTATCATTTGTCATCTCCAATGGGGTGGATGAATGACCCAAACGGATTTTCTGTATATAAAAATGATTATCATTTATTTTTTCAATACCACCCATTTAGTAATGTATGGGGTCCTATGCACTGGGGACATTGCAAAAGTAAAGATTTTATTAAATGGGAATATCTCCCTATTGCTATGGCACCAGACCAAAGTTATGACGAAGGAGGATGCTATTCAGGAAGTGCTATACAAGAAGGAGAAGAACACATTTTATTTTACACAGGTGTTATAGACCACTATCTTGATGATGGCTCTCACGATTATAGACAAGTGCAATGTATGGCAAAAGGTGATGGTATAAACTATCAGAAATATGAAGGAAATCCTGTTATTACTGGATTAGATATTCCCGAAGGAAGCAGCATACAAGATTTTCGTGACCCTAAAATATGGAAAGAAGGAAATAGTTATTATCTTATTGCCGGCAGTCGTGGTGCTGATGGATATGGTCAAGTTCTTCTTTTTCAATCTAATAATTTAAAAAAATGGAAATTTTTAACTGTTTTAGATAAAAGCAATGGAGAATATGGAAAAATGTGGGAATGTCCAGACTTTTTTTCTTTACAAGAAAAACAAATTTTATTAGTTTCTCCTCAAAATATGAGAGCAAAAGGTTATGAATTTCATAATGGCAATAATTCTATGTTTGTATATGGACATTATGATAATACTACATATCAATTTAAAAGAGAAAAAATTTCTTCTGCTGATTATGGATTAGATTTTTATGCACCTCAAACACTTTTAACACCAGATGGTAGAAGAATTATGATTGGCTGGATGCAGTCTTGGGACGCTAAATTTATGAAAGACTTTTTAAATTGGTCTGGTATGATGACAATACCAAGAGAATTACAAATGAAAAATGGGAAAATTTATCAAACTCCTGTAAAAGAATTTGAAAATTATCGTAAAAACTTAGTAGAGTATAAACAACATAAAATATCAGAGGCTGTTAATTTGGAAGGTATAAAAGGCAGAGTAATTGATTTGCAAGTAAATATTACAAAATTTGACTTTCATCATTTTACAATTCATTTTGCACACAATGAGGAATATGAAATGCTTTTGCAATACAATCATAGAAGAAAATGCCTGACAATAGATAGAACACATTCAGAATTGCTGAGAGATGTTGTATGTCGTAGAAAAATGGATATAGAACCAATGCAAGAAAAACAAAAAGAAATTTTAAAATTACGTTTATTGTTAGATAAACATTCTGTTGAGGTATTTATCAATGATGGAGAAAAAGTAATGACATCTGTATTTTATGCCCCTATGGAAGCAGATGAAATTATTTTTGATACTGATGGTATCGCTAGTATTGATGTAATAAAATATGATATCTGCGTATAAGCAGAGAGGGAGGGTATTATGAAAATACAATATTTAGGTACTGCGGCAGCAGAAGGATTGCCAGCTTTATTTTGTGGCTGTGAAATCTGTCAAAATGCAAGAAAAACAAAAGGAAAGGAGCTTCGTACCCGAACACAGTCAATTATAGATGGTAAAATTTTGATTGATTTTCCGCCAGACAGCTATATGCACGCTTTGAATTATTCTCTAAATATGGGAAAAATTCAACATTTACTAATTACACATTCTCATATGGACCACTTTTTCCCTGTAGAACTTATTCATCGTCATGAACATTTTGGACATAATGCAGAGGGAATGTTACACGTATATGGTAATGAAGCAGTAGAAAAAGCGTTTTATGATGCGATATTGATAGAAAGATTTAAAGTTCACCCATTAGATGATGCAGTTAAATTTATTAAGTTAGAGCCTTTTACTGATTTTATAGCAGATGGCTATCATATCACACCTATTCCAGCAGACCATGATAAAAGAGAAAGCTGTTTTATTTATGCTATCGAAAAAGATGGAAAATGGATTTTATATGGACATGATACTGGTTTGAATTTAAGTGAAGAAGCAAAAAAATGGATTTTTAACCACAAATTTGATTTGATTTCATTAGATGCAACTATGGGTAAAAACCATTCTGAATGTTATCATATGGGATTGCCAGACGCTGTTACATTTGCTGCATTATTAGAAGAAAAAGGTTGTATCCATTCTGATAGCATAAAAGTTATCAATCATTTTTCACATAATGGAAATATGAGCCACAAAGATTTAGAAGAATTTGCACAAAAAAATGGTATGATTGCAGCTTATGATGGAATGGAAATATCTTTATCATAAATTATATCATTATCAATATAGCACAAAGGAGGAAGAGAAATATGGAAGACAAATATGTAAAAACGGCACAAGAAATTTTAGAGTGTATGGGCGGAAAAGATAATATTGCAAGTGCAGCACATTGTGCAACACGTCTTAGACTTGTTTTAAAAAATGAGTCTTTAATTAATAAAGATGCTTTAGACGATATTGACCTTGTAAAAGGCAACTTTAACAATGGCGGACAGTTTCAAATTATATTGGGAACTGGTATTGTAAATAAAGTTTATGCTGAATTTATTAAAATGGCTAATATCACTGAAATGACAAAAGAAGAATTAAAACAGCAGGCAGCAAAAAAAATGAACCCTATACAAAAATTGCTAAAAACACTTGCAGATGTATTTGTTCCTATTTTGCCAGCGTTGGTTGCTTCTGGTTTATTGATGGGTATTAACAATATATTGACTGCACAAGGTATGTTTGTTGCAGATAAATCACTTGTAGAAGCATTTCCAGCTATAAAAGATTTTGCAGAAATGGTAAATCTATTTTCCAATGCTGGATTTACATTTCTGCCAGTATTGATTGGCTTTTCTGCTGCTAAGATTTTTGGTGCAACGCCTATACTTGGAGCAGTTATTGGAGCAATTATGATACATCCTGATTTAATGAATGGTTATAGTTATGGTCAAGCGTTGTTAGATGGAACAGTACCCTATTGGGAAATATTTGGACTTTCTGTTGCTAAAGTAGGTTATCAAGGAACGGTTCTTCCTGTTATTGCATCATCTTTCTGTTTAGCATTTGTTGAAAAAAGACTTCGCAAAGTCGTTCCTGCGATGCTAGATAATATTGTTACACCACTTTTATCTGTTTTAATTGCTGGTGCATTGACTTTCTTGTTTATTGGCCCTGTTATGAGGGGTGTTGGCGATGCTATGACAAATGCAGTTATGTGGTTATTCTTTGATTTAGGTGCTATTGGTGGTTTAATTTATGGTGTTACATATCCATTATTGGTTATCACAGGTATGCACCATAGTTTAGTAACTGCTGAAACACAAATACTTGCTAACATTGGAACATTAGGTGGTTCTCCTACATTTGCAGTTGTTGCCGCTGCAAACTGTGCACAAGGTGCTGCTGCATTAGCGGTTATGTTTAAAATGAAACACGATGCAAAAATGAAAAGTTTAGCTTCTGCTTCTGGTATTTCTGCATTTTTAGGAATTACAGAACCAGCAATATTTGGTGTTAATTTAAAATTAAGATATCCTTTTTATGGCTCATTGATTGGTGGTGGCATTGGAGCTGCTTATGCAACACTTATGGGTGTATTATCTGTTTCACAAGGTCCTTGTGGTATTATTGGTGTGATTTGTATTAGGCCTGATTGTATGTTCCAGTTTATTATTTCTATGATTGTTGCAACAATAGCTTCCTTTATTGCTACAACATTGTTAGGTGGAATATTAGGAAAAAAAGAAATGAAAAAAGAAACAGTACCAAATACAAGTACTCCTGTTGTAGAAGTAAAAAGTAACATAGTAGATATGGAGAATGTAGAAAAAGTACTTTATGCTCCTATACAAGGAAATATTATTACAAGAGAAAATATACCTGATGAAACATTTGCTTCTGGTATGTTAGGAGATGGTGTTGGTGTAGAACCAGAAACAGGAGAAGTAGTAGCTCCTTGCAATGGTGAAATTACTTCTTTAGCAGAAACACTTCATGCTATTGGTATTACTGGTCCAGATGGAATGGAAGTTTTAATTCACGTTGGTATTGATACTGTAAAAATGAAAGGAGATGGCTTTAAACCTTTTGTAAAAGAAGGGGAAAAAGTCAAAGCTGGACAAAAACTTTTGACATTTGATATAGAAAAAATCAAAAAAGCTGGATATAGTACAACTTCTGCTGTATTACTGACAAATAGCAGTGATTACCCACATTTTAAAATATTAAAAACTGGAGTAACAAAACAAAATGAAAAAATAATATCAATAGAAGAAAAATAAATATTAATTTTTTTAATTTGATTTACATAGTAATATCATTTTATGCCTAACAAAATTTTAAAATTTTGTTAGGCATACTTAATAAAATAATATATATTTTAGATTAATTCCATTCTTTTCAATTCATAATAAATACCATCATTTTCTACATTTTCACAAATGCTATTTGCAATTTGTTTTAATTCCTTACAGGCATTTCCCATAGCAACTGCTGTACCTGCACAAATAAACATTTGATAATCATTCATACTATCACCAAACGCTATTGTATCAGACATCTCTGCTCCATAATACTGACAAACACGTTCCATACCTTCCCCTTTATCCATACCTTTTCGTATTAACTCTCCATTAAAAGAAACTGCATCTGCTGCATAAGGGTGTATCACATAATTAAATCTGCTTTCAAGATAAGGTTTTGTTTTTTCTATATCTTTTAAATCCATACAAATAAAACATACTTTATATGCTCCCATTTTGGAATACTTTGAATAAGGTTGTATACCAACGCCTGTTTCTAATTCCTTTTTCATTCGTATTAGCTCTGAATTTGTTTTATTTGGAACAGCTTTTTTTACAAGTTTCTCCATTTCCAAATCCATATACATACCATAAGGATCTTCAATACGACAATAAACACCAAATTTATGTAGAATATCCATACACTCCTGTACGTCTTCTTCCGCAAGAAGACTATCAAAAATTACTTTTTCGTCTACTTCAATGTGACTTCCTGCACTTGCCACCACACCATCAAATCCTACTTTTAAAATATCTTTGCTGATAATTGGCATATTACGTCCTGTACAAAGCAACACTTTATGTCCATTTTCTCTTGCTTTTCTAACAGCTTCTATTGCTAATGGTGTTGGTTTTTCTAATGGGACAGTAAACGTCCCATCAATATCCAAAAATATTATTTTTCTATTTTTCATATTTTATCACCTACTTTTACTAGAGCTTCCATTCGCTTTACTTCTCCTGTTTTTAATCCTTCTACTTTTTGATATTCATATGAATTTACTATAATAACTGGTGTTGTTACATTATAACCTGCTTCTTTAATTTTATCTATATCAAATGTAAGTAATATTTGTCCTGCTTTTACAGTATCTCCTTGTGCAACATAAACATTATAATATTTTCCATCTAATTCAACTGTATTAATACCAATATGAATTAATAATTCAATACCATCTGTTGTTTTCAACCCAATAGCGTGCTTTGTATCAACTAAAGCTGTAACTTCTGCATCACATGGAGCTACCAACTTTCCTTCATTAGGAATAATTGCCATTCCTTTTCCAAGTACTTCTGCTGCGAATGTATCATCTGGTACTTCTTTCATAGTAATTGCCTTTCCTGCAAGAGGACTATATATTACGTTTTTTTCAGTAACTAAAATAGTATCTTGTATACTTTCTTCTACTATAACAGTTTCCTCAGTCATATTTTGTTCTAACTCTTTATTAAAACGCTTCATATTGGACATTATATAAGTGAATACAAATCCTCCTACAATAGAAATTGCTACACCAATTAAAAAATTTAGCATATTCTGTGGTTGAACACATACAAATCCAACAATTCCAGCAGTTCCTGGAGCAGTATTCAAAACATTCATTAAAGTTACATATCCGCACCCAAGAGCAGAGCCAAGCATAGCACCATAAAATGGATATTTTAATTTTAAATTTACACCAAACATTGCAGGCTCTGTAATTCCTAACATTGCTGATACACCAGAAGTAGCTGCAACACTTTTCAATTTTTTATCTTTTACTCTAAGCATTGCACAAACAGTTGCTCCTCCTTGTGCGACATTATTACAAGATGCAATCGCAAGCAAAAAAGAACCTCCAGCAGATACCATTTGAATATCAATAGGGAGTAAACTATGGTGCATACCAGTCATAGTAAGAGGAGAATAAAGGAAACCTAAAATCATACCTCCTACAATTCCTAATGTATCATGCATCCAAACAAAACTATTTGTCAGTATATCACCAGCTGTTCTCATAATTCCGCCTACTACTGTAAATATAATAAAACCTGTTATCATAACAGTAAGTAATGGAGTTAAAAGATTATCTAAAACCTCTGGAATATGTTTATGTAATTTCTTTTCTACAAAAGAAAGAATATAAGAAGCTGCCAAAACAGGAAGAACTGTTCCTTGATATCCTACTTTTTCAATTTCCAATCCTAAAACATTCTACACTGGTATAGTACCCTCTGTTACTGCAGTACCATAAGCATAAGCATTTAGTAAATCTCCAGACACCATAATCATACCTATTACTGCTCCAAGATATGGATTTCCTCCAAACATTTTTGTTGCTGAAAAACCAATTAATATTGGTAAAAACGCATATGCTGCACTAGCAAAAGTATTAATCATTGCTGCAAAATCTGCTAATGTTGGATATGCTTCTACAAGAGATTGACCGGTAAAAAATAGACCATTTGCAGTTAATACATTGTTCAATCCCATCATAAGACCACTTGCAACCAATGCTGGAATTAATGGTACAAATACATCTGATAGTGTTTTTACTAAATCTTTGTACTGGGTTCATTTTTTGTACTGCTGCTTGTTTTACATCATCTTTTGAGGCTTCTGCAATTCCTCCTATTTCAATAAAGCGTTTATAAACTTCATTTACTGTACCACTACCGATAATAATTTGAAATTGACCTCCATTTGCAAATTGACCTTTTACAAGGTCTACTTTTAATATTTCCTCCACATTTGCCTTTGCTTCCTCTTTTAAAACTAATCGAAGTCTAGTGGCACAATGAGCTGCACTGATAATATTTTCTTTTCCTCCTACTAATTTTAAAAGTTGTTCTGCTGATTTCTGGTAACGTTCTTCTTTTGTCATAATTTTTCCCCCTTTATTATATTAGTTCACAAATGATTGCTTCATATGGACGCAATTTTATTTGTTCTAAAGAAATTGTTGTTTCCTGTTTATAATTTGACAGTATTACTTTAGCTTTTCCAGAATAGAGAAATTCGGTTGATTTTTCATAAAAATTACATATAACAATCCATATTTTTTCATTCCATTTTCTAATGTATGCAAAAATATGTTTATCTTCTGGACAAAGTAATTCAAAAGTTCCATAAACTAATATATCTTCTTCTTTACGAAGTTTTATTAGTTTTTGATAATAATAGAAAATAGAATTTTTATCTTCTAATGCCATTTCTACATTGATTTTTGTATAATTTGGATTGATATGATACCAAGGAGTACCTTCTGTAAATCCTGCTTGATAACTAGTATTCCATTGCATAGGAGTTCTAGCATTATCCCTTGCTTTTGTACAAAGAGATTTCATAATATCTTTCTCTGAATATCCCATCTGTTTTCTTTCATAATACATATTAATAGCTTCTATATCTGCAAAATCTTCTATCGTTGAAAAAGGATAATTTGTCATTCCAATTTCTTCTCCTTGATAGATATAAGGAGTGCCTTTCATACCATGTAATACTGTAGCCAACATTTTTGCAGCTTCTACTCTATATTGCTTATCATTTCCCCATCGAGAAACAATTCTCGGAAGATCGTGACTATTCCAAAAAAGACTGTTCCAACCTTTTCCTTCTAATTCTCTTTGCCATTTCGCAAAAGTATTCTTTAAATAAATAAAGTCAAGAGGCTTTAAATCCCACTTTTGTTTTCCTTCTATTTGGTCTGCCTGCATTTGTTCAAACTGAAAAATCATATCTAATTCTTTTCTATCTGGAGCAGAATATAATTTTCCAATTTCTGTATCAGCTCCCCAACATTCTCCTACTGTTACCATATCTTTGCTACCAAATGTTTTTTTATTCATTTCTTGTAAATAATTATGAAGTTTTGGACCATTTTCTTTGATTTTCTGGTCTGGAATTTTTCCAATCACATCTATTACATCTAATCGAAATCCTCTTACTCCCATATCAATCCAATAATTCATCATACTCCAAATTTCTGCTCTCATTTTTTCATTTTCCCAATTCAAATCTGGTTGTTTTTTATGATAAAAATGAAGATAATATTCTCCTGTTTCTTGTGAATATTCCCAAGCACTTCCACCAAAACAAGATGTCATATCATTTGGTTCATTATCAGCATTTCCTTTTCTCCAAATATAATAATCTCTATATGGATTATTTATTGATTTTTTTGCTTCTATAAACCACGTATGTTCATCAGAAGTATGGTTCAAAACTAAATCCATCATAATATTAATACCACAATTTTCACATTCTTGAATTAGCTTTTTCATATCTTCTATTGTTCCAAATTCTGATGATATGCCATAATAATCTGATATGTCATAACCATTGTCAGCATTAGGAGATGGATATACTGGACTAAGCCAAATAATATCAATTCCTAGTTCTTTTAAATACCACAATTTTGAACGAATGCCGTTAATATCACCAATTCCATCGGCATTACTATCACAAAAACTTCGTGGATATATTTGATATACAACACTATGTTTCCACCATTTTTCTTTCATCATATTTCCCTCATTTCTTGTTTTTATTTATTGAATTTAGTATACTATAAAAAGGATTTTATCACTTGCATAATATTACCACATAATAACATAATTTTACGATTTAGGAGTTGATTAATATGACACGTCCTTATCACGAAAATCGAGTACATGGAACATCTATATTTCATTTACAAGTATATTCACATTATGATAAAGATGGTTTTTATTTTGTTTCGCAACATTGGCACGAAGAATTAGAATGGATTTATGTAGAATATGGTATACTTCATATGACGATACGCGGAAAATTTATTACATTAAATTCAGGACAATTTTGTTTTATTAATTCTGGTGAATTGCACGAAATCAAATCTATTGGAGAGTCATTACATCATGCCGTTGTTTTTCACCCTAATTTATTAAATTTTGCATTATATGATGCGTGTCAGCACAATTTTATACGACCTATAACAAATGGCAATTTATTATTTCCAACTTCTTTTTCTATATTTTCACCAGAAGACCACAAACAAATATTGTTTTATATGCAGAAAATAATAGAACACTATCATACACATTCTCATTGTTCTTTTCTAAGTATTAAAATTCATATATTGCAAGTGATAGAGTTGTTATTTCAAAAAAACTATTTTTTAAAAAATACATTGTCTTCTAAAGGAAATCATTCTTTAAATAAATTAAAACAAGTAATAGAATATATCCATAAAAATATTGCACAACCAATTCCATTACAAACATTAGCTGAAATTTGTTTTATGAGTCCTAATTATTTCTGTCATTATTTTAAACAGGAAATAGGAAAAACACCAATTACTTTTATCAATGAATATAGAATTGAAAAAGCTTGTGAAATACTTTCTGCATCAGATTTGCTAATTTCTGATATTTCACTTTCTGTTGGATTTGATAATTTTAGTTATTTTATACGAAAATTCCGAGAATATAAGGGGGTAACTCCTAAAAAATATCGTTTGCTTTGTAAACAATAATATTTTACTATGTTCTGTTGTTTCATACTTTTTATATTCTATATCAATAACATCTTATTTATTATTATGTTATCAAGAAATAAATATAAACAATTTAGGGAAATTTAGTATAAAATATTTTCATTAATAATTTTTATATAAAAACATTCTGATTAATGACAAAATATGATATACTACTATTTAGTAATTTTTAATGGAGGGAATTGCATATGACAGATGCAGAACAAAGAGCAGCAGCAAAACAATTTGCCAAAGACTGGAGTGGAAAAGGCTACGAAAAAGGAGAAAGTCAACCGTTTTGGTATTCGCTTTTACAAAAAGTATATGGAATAAAAGAACCTGATAAATTTATTGATTTTGAAAGACAAGTACTTCTTGACCACACTAGTTTTATAGATGGATTTATTCCAGCAACACACGTTTTAATTGAGCAAAAAGGACTAGGAAAAGATTTAAACAAACCTATTAAGCAATCAGATGGAACACTTTTGACACCATTTCAGCAGGCAAAAAGATATTCTGCTGAAATTGCTTATTCTGAGCGTCCTCGCTGGATAGTAACTTGCAATTTTAAGGAATTTTATATTTATGATATGGAAAGACCTACAGGAGAACCAGAAATTGTACTTTTGGAAAATTTAGGAACAGAATACTATCGTCTACAATTTTTAGTGGATACAGGTGACGAAAATATTAAAAAAGAAATGGAAATTTCGTTGCAGGCAGGCGAAATTGTTGGGGCACTTTATGATGCTTTATTGAAAGAATATAAAGACCCTGACGACCCTGAAACACTTAAAAATTTGAATGCTCTTTGTGTTAGATTGGTATTTTGTTTATATGCAGAAGACGCTGTAATTTTTGGCAGTCATAAAATGTTTCACAATTATTTAAAAGGCTATTCTGAAAAAGAAACTCGTCAATCTCTTATCAATTTATTTAAAATTTTGGATACCGAAATAGAGAAAAGAGACCCTTATTTAGACGAAGATTTGCTTGCCTTTCCATATGTCAATGGTGGATTGTTTGCAGACGAAAATATTGTCATTCCAAGATTAAACGAAACCATTATTGATTTGATTTTACATAAAGCAAGTGAAAATTTTGACTGGTCAGCGATAAGTCCAACTATTTTCGGTGCAGTGTTTGAAAGCACATTAAATCCAGAAACAAGGCGAAAAGGCGGTATGCACTACACTTCTATAGAAAACATTCATAAAGTTATTGACCCGCTTTTTTTGGACGAGTTAAAAAAAGAATTGCAAAATATCAAAGAAATTCAAACAATCAAAACAAAAGAGAAAAAACTAAATGACTTTCAAACAAAACTATCAGAATTGAAATTTCTTGACCCAGCTTGTGGTAGCGGAAACTTTTTGACAGAAACCTATATTTCATTAAGAAGAATAGAAAATGAAGTCATAAAACTTTTGATAGACTGCAAAAAAGGAACAACAGAAGGACAGATTATATTGGGTAGTATAAACCCGATTAAAGTGTCTATTGGTCAATTTTATGGTATAGAAATAAACGACTTTGCTGTAACAGTTGCTAAAACGGCACTGTGGATAGCAGAAAGCCAAATGATGAAAGAAACAGAAGATATTGTGCATATGTCGCTTGACTTTTTGCCACTAAAAAGCTATGCCAATATTACAGAAGGTAATGCACTGAGAATTGATTGGGAAAGTGTGATACCAAAAAATGAATTGAATTATATTATGGGAAATCCACCGTTTGCTGGTGCAATGTGGAGTAAGGGAAATCAACGTAATGATATAGTTAAAATTTTCCCAGAATGTAAGAAATCAGGAGAAATTGATTATGTATCTGGTTGGTATGTAAAAGCTGCAAAGCTAATAAAAGAAACTCAAATTCGTTGTGCTTTTGTATCTACAAATTCTATTTGTCAAGGACAACAAGTAGCTTTATTATGGGAACCAATGATGCAACAATTTGGTATGAAAATAGATTTTGCATATCAAACTTTTCGTTGGGATAGTGAAGCTAGTTTAAAAGCTCAAGTTCATTGTATCATTGTTGGATTTTCTTCTGTTTTTGTTGCTACTAAACGTTTTATTTATTTTAATAATAAGGTTATTAAAGTAAATCATATTAATGGATATTTAAATGATGCAGATGATATTTTTATTACTGCAAATCGTAAACAAATTAGTGATATGCCATTAATGCACATGGGGTCTATGGCAAGAGATGGTGGTCATTTGATTATGAATGAAGATGAATATAAAAAATATAGTGTAGAAGAACCACAGGGACTTCAATTTGTTCATCGCTATATGATGGGACGTGAATTTATCAATAATATTCCTCGTTATTGTTTTTGGCTTTTAGGAGCAAATCCTGTCATTATTCGAAAATGTCCTCTTCTTTTAGAACGTATTGAAAATGTACGTCAACATCGTCTTAATAGTCCTGCAAGAGAAACACAAGCACTTGCAAATACACCTTCTGTTTTTGCTCAAATTGCCCAACCAAAAGGGAATTTTATTGCTTTTCCTAAAGTCAGTACTCAAAGAAGACGATATATTCCTATTGGTTTTTTAACAGATGATATTATTGTTGGTGATAAAATTTATGTAGTTGAAAATATAAATCTATATCATTTTGGTGTTTTAACATCTAATGTACATAATGCATGGATGAGAATGGTATGTGGAAGATTAAAAAGCGATTATAGTTATTCTAACACTATTGTATATAACAATTTTCCTTGGTGTACCCCTACAGAAAAGCAAAAAGCAAAAATTGAACAGACTGCACAGGCAATACTTGATGCAAGAGCATTATATCCAGACAGCAGTTTAGCAGATTTATATGACGAACTAACTATGCCCCCTGAACTTCGCAAGGCTCACCAGCAAAATGACCGTGCCGTTATGCAAGCATACGGTTTTTCCGTAAAAGATATGACAGAAAGTAAATGTGTTGCTGAATTAATGAAATTATATCAATCACTTGTGCAACAAAAGTAATATAAAATAGTATCATCCATCAAATAAGTTAAAAAAATTTTGTATGTATTGGAAGGAAAATAGTAAATGGCAAAAGGAATTGCTGTTCCACACCCTATGCACGCTGTATCTTCTGATACATTTATGGTAGTATATATTTCTGAAAAACCAGTTGTATGGGATGAAGATAACAATATGGTAAATCTTATCATATTAGTTCATGTAGGAAAAAATAATACCCAAGCATTTCAAATATGGGATTATTTTTCAAAAATTTTTTCAGATAAAACATTAATTAAAAAACTACTTAAAAATCCAAGTTATGATAATTTTATCATTTTAATTAAAAATATTTTGGAAACAGTAGTAAATAAAAAATAAAATCCAAGTATCAATCGCTTTGGTTGGGGGATGATACTTGGATTTTTATATAAATTTATTTATTTAAGCGTTAATAATTTTAACTAATTCTTCTGCTTTTTTACTTACATTTTCTACTGCTTCAATACTTAATTCAATTACGCTTGCACAGTTATGATTTTTTTCATATCCTACACCAAATGTAGAAACAAATGCTTTTCTTAAATCAGAACCATAATTTACTTTTAACAAATTATATTGACGAGCTTTTTGTATAATATCGAAAGGAATACCAGAACCGCCATGCATAACAAGAGGAACAGGAGAAACTTTTGATATTTTTTCTAACAAAGGTAAATCTACTTTTGGTGTGAGGTCAAGGCCGTGTACATTTCCTACAGAAACAGCAAGCAAATCACAGCCAGTTCTTTCTACAAAATCAGCAACCATATCAGGGTCTGTTTTACAGTCCGCCTCATTTACAATATCTTCTTCTTTTCCTTGCAAAGCACCTAATTCTGCTTCTACAGGTACACCATAGAAATGGCAATATTCTACTGCTCTTTGTACTTCTTTAATATTTTCTTCTAATGGAAGATGAGATGCATCAATCATAATAGAAGTAAAACCAGCATTTACACACGCTTTTACATCTTCATAAGATTTACCGTGATCTAAATGTAATGCTATTGGCACATCGCTATCTTTCATTGCTTGTTGAGTAATATAAGTAATAACATCTGGATTAGATAATCTCAAATTATTTGATGAAATTTGAACATATCCAGGCAGTTCTGCTTTATTTAATCCTTTTACAATAGCATATGTCATTTCTAAATTTGTAGTATTAAATGCAGGTAACATAATCCCGTGTCTTTTTGCATAATTCATAATATCAAAACCGTTTGCAATTTTCATAATATAACCTCCAATTTTATATGTAAATAAAAGGAGAACTTTTTGAGATTGGGAGAAAAAAGTTCTCCTAATGTTTTATGAGCTGTACGTACTAAGCTTAATTTCATTATATGGTAAATGAGTACAAAAAAACGTTATTTATTGCGTAATTCATTGCGGTAATAATAATGAAATTATTTATATAATTGCGTAAAGTTACTTTGTGCAAATGTAAAAATCATTTCGCTAAGTATAAAGCAAAGTATTGTATGAAACACTATTGAAAAGATGCTACAATTTGAGCATAGAAAGCGAATACAAAAAAGGAGGCATATGATGAAAGTAAAAGTAATTGTAGTATCACACGGAAGTTTTTCAAAAGGTGTAGTAAACAGTGTGCAAATGCTTGCAGGAGAACAAGAAGATTTTGTAGCTTATGGATTATACCCTGAGCAGACAGTTACAGATTTAACACAACAATTAGAAGAAGAATTAAAAAACACTTCAGAAGGAAAAGAAGTAATATTTCTATCTGATTTGTTTCACGGAAGCCCATTTAATGCAGTAGTATCTTTAATGAAAGATTACAAATTTAGTCACATTACAGGTATTAATATTCCATTAACAGTAGCATTGATATTAGAGCGTTATAGTGGAGGAAGTGCACAAGAAATTTGCGAAACTGTTTTAAAAGATGCACCAGATACAATTAAAGATGTAAGTAAATTATTTGATAATGAAGAAGATGAGGAGGAAGAAGAATGAAAAATATTGTATTAGCAAGAGTAGATGACAGATTAATTCATGGCGAAGTTGTTTCTGTATGGACACCAAGTTTGCAAGTAAATCGTATTATCATTGTAGATGATGAAGTAGCAGCTGACAAATTTAATAAACGTATCATTAAAGCATTAGCACCAAATGGCGTAAAATGTAATGTTTATGATACAGATGTAATGGGGTAGAAAGAATGGCAAAAAAAAGAGTGTGGAAAAAATATTAAAAAAGCGGGAAATGCAGGAATAGCAAGGGATTGCGAGAAAAAAGAAAAATTGATTGCCATTCTTTATGGACAGGGAAAAAAGGAAAAACAGGAGCGAAAGAGAGAAGTTAAAAAAA
>CAJTDC010000008.1 GCA_910575055.1 Clostridia bacterium | reverse complement strand
CATAAATCAAGAAACACAATATACAGCGGTTGAACTAATAAAGGTGCTTATGGCAAAATACAGTATACCTATAAAAAATGTAATTAGACACTATGACGTTACAGGCAAAATACAACATACCTATAGGAAATGTAATAAGGCACTATGATGTGACGGGCAAAATGTGCCCAGAACCTTTTGTTAGAAATCAAGTGCAATGGTTAGACTTTAAAAAGAGGTTGAGCGAACAAAAGGAGGAAAATGTAAAAATGATATACAACTATATTGATGAAAATATGCCAGATTGGGCAAAGCCAACGGTACAAAAGTTGATTGATAAAGGTGCACTAAAAGGGAATGAAAAGGGAGAATTGTTGTTAACTGGTACAATGTTGAGGCTGTTTGTAATACACGACAGAATGGGTATATATGACAGATGAGAGGACGAAAAGTCCTCTTTATTTTATATAATAAAAGCCATCCTACAACTTTGTTTTTGTCCTTCTTTTGTCCCACTTTTTTATAAAACTTATTGCAAATAATAAATTTTTTTAAATAAAAAAGTGTTAAAAACGTTATAAATTCAATAATTATAATGTTTTTATACAAATATAAAATAATATTCATATTTTGTTTACAAATATTACATATTCAATTCATATTTTTATTTTATAGTGTATACATACCCAATAAACATAGCAAAATTACATGACACTTCCCTAAAGAAAAAAGGACCTGCCCCTCAGGTTCTTTTTTCTATTTGCTTTTCATTAGATATGGTTTTTATTCATATTAAATTTGTTGTATGACCACATTTGTAAAATATAATGAAATTTTAAGGTGATTATGCCATTTTATAATGAAAATAATTAAAAAATTGTAATAGTTGTATAGCGAATAGGAAAATAAATGAAAAATGAAAATGAAATTTTATAAAAATTTTAAATATTTTTGATTTAAAATTTATAAAACTGCTGTCTTGACGAAAACAGCATTTTTAGCGTATTATTTACAAAATGAGTTTTACATAGCAACAAATAAAGCAATAAAAGATGTAAATTAAAAGAAAAGGAATAAAAAATATTGAGGGGGAAAGAATATGAAAAAATTTTTAGCAGGAGCTATGGCATTGGTAATGATGTTTTCATTTGCAGCTTGTTCATCAGGTGGAGATGTTGAACAACCAAGCGACAGCGAAAGTAACACAGAGGGCAGTGCAGAAGGAAGCGATACATTTTTAATAGGAGGCATTGGACCACTTACAGGTGGTGCAGCTTCTTATGGTAACAGTGTAAAACAAGGTGCAGAAATTGCTATTGCAGAAATCAATGAAGCGGGTGGCATAAAAGCAGGAGATGAAGTGTATACTTTTGCACTTGATTTTCAAGATGATGAGTCTAGTGAAGATAAAGCAATTACAGCTTATAACTCTTTAATGGATAAAGGTATGAAAGCTATGATTGGTACTGTAACAAGTGCACCATGTATTGCAGTAAAAGAATTATCTAAACAAGATAATATATTGCAGATTACACCTTCTGGTTCTGCAATCGAATGTATTACAGATGCACCAAATGTTTTCAGACTTTGCTTTACAGACCCATTACAAGGAATAACAATGGCTGATTTTGTAAAAGAGCAAGGCTTTACAAAAGTGGCTGTTATATTCAACAATTCTGATGATTATTCTACAGGTATGAAAAATGCTTTTGTAGAACAAGTAAAAACAAATGGTGGAGAAGTAGTTACAGAAGAAGCATTTAATGAAGGTGATGTTGATTTTTCAACACAATTAACAAAAATTAAAAGTACAGATGCAGAAATTATATTCTGCCCAGTGTACTATGAAGCAGCAGCATATATTACACAACAAGCAAAAGAACTTGGAATGAATTTACCATTTATAGGCGGAGATGGTTGGGATGGTATATTAGCACAAGTAACAGACCCAGCTACCATAGAAGGTGCTGTATTTTTAAGTCCTTTCTTGGCAACAGATGAAGCAGAAGAAGTTGCAGGTTTTGTAGCAAAATATCAAGAAAAATATAGTGCAACACCAGACCAGTTTGCAGCTGATGGTTATGATACTGTATATGTTATTAAAGCAGCTATAGAAAAAGCAAATTCTGTGGAAAGCGAAGATATGATTGCAGCAATGACAGAAATTACAGTAGATGGTATTACAGGTTCTATGTCATTTACAGAAGACGGCGAACCAGATAAAAGTGCAAAATTTGTTGTTATCAAAGACGGACAATATACAGCAATGGAATAATAAAGGTATATTGTTATAATAAGTGACAATGAAGTCCCTTCTGCCCAATGGGTGGAAGGGCATTGTTTTAATAGGAAAGTGAATATGATGTAAAAGAGGTGGAAAAAATGTTAATTAGTATACTAGAACAACTGATAAATGGATTAAGAACAGGTAGTATATATGCTTTGATTGCTTTAGGTTATACTATGGTTTATGGTATTGCGAAAATGATAAACTTTGCTCATGGCGATATTATTATGGTAGGTGCTTATACATTATATATTGGTATTGCATTATTAAATTTGTCAATACCTATTTCTATACTACTAACAGTTATTGTTTGTTCTGTAGTAGGCGTTGCAGTAGAAAAAATTGCCTATAAACCTTTAAGAAATGCACCTCCTCTTGCAGTATTGATTACGGCAATAGGAGTAAGTTATTTTTTGCAAAGTGTGTCACTTTTAATATTTAAGGCGACACCAATACCATTTAATTCTGTCATTAATCTACAATCTGTTAAATTTGGCAGTTTAAATATTTCAGGTATTACAATCGTAACATTAATTGTAACAACAATATCAATGATAATATTAACATTGTTTATCAATAAAACAAAAGCAGGTACAGCAATGAGAGCAGTGTCAGAAGATAAAGGTGCAGCACAATTAGTTGGCATTAATGTAAATAAAACAATATCAATGACATTTGCTATTGGCTCAGCACTTGCAGCACTTGCAGGAATACTTTATATTTGTCAATATCAGACATTAAAGCCAACAATGGGAGCTTTGCCAGGCATTAAAGCATTTGTTGCAGCAGTATTAGGAGGAATAGGTAGTATTCCTGGTGCTATGCTAGGAGGTATTGTATTAGGAATTATAGAAAGTTTATCAAAAGCATATATTTCAACAGAATTGTCAGATGCCATAGTATTTGGTGTACTTGTTGTAGTATTGCTTGTCAAACCTTCTGGAATATTAGGTAAAAAACAAAATGAAAAAGTATAGGAGGTGGGCACATGGAAAAACTTTTTCAGAAATTTGATAAAAAAGAAATTAGAAACGTAGCAATACTTGTGATAGGTTATATTTTTATAACAATATTAATAAAAGGTGGATTTTTAAATCGTCAGTATACTTCTTTACTTGTGCCTATCGCAGTAAATATTATGTTAGCAGTTTCATTAAATTTAGTAACAGGATTTTTAGGAGAGTTATCACTAGGGCACGCTTGCTTTATGTCAATAGGAGCATATAGCAGTGCTATATTTACAGTAAATACAAATTTACCAGCAATATTACAATTTATCATAGCACTTGTCATAGGTGGTATTATGGCAGCAATATTTGGTTTTTTGATAGGTGTGCCTGTATTAAGATTAAGAGGAGATTATCTTGCCATTGTAACGTTAGGTTTTGGTGAAATTATAAAGTCTGTACTGATTGCTATGAGTGGCATTACAAATGGTGCAAAGGGTCTTTCTAAAATACCTCTATATTCTAATTATAAAAATTATACAGTAGTGTATATTATTATGGCAATTACAGTATTGATGATAACAAATTTGGTAAAATCAAGAGATGGTCGTGCCATTTGTGCAGTAAGAGATAATGATATTGCAACAGAGTCTATAGGTATTAAAGTAAGTTCTTATAAAATAAGAGCATTTGTTATATCAGCATTTTTTGCAGGAATAGCGGGTGTATTGTATGCACATAATGTTGGTATTATTAAGCCGACAACATTTGATTATAATCAGTCTATTGAAATACTTGTTATAGTTGTATTGGGTGGTATGGGCAGTATACAAGGTTCTGTTATTGCAGCAATTATATTGACAGTACTGCCAGAACTTTTAAGGGGAGCAGATAATTATAGAATGTTGCTTTATTCCATAGCACTGATATTAATTATGATATTTAATCATTCTAAAATAAAAGAGGGATTAATGGAAAATAGAACATTATCAAAACTCTTTCAGAAAAAGGGAGGGGTAGAAAATGGCACTTCTTGAGGTAAAAAATTTGAGCATATCATTTGGAGGATTAAGAGCAGTTGATGATTTTAATATTAGCATAGAACAAAATCAGCTTTATGGCCTAATTGGTCCAAATGGTGCAGGAAAAACAACAATATTTAATCTTTTAACAGGAGTGTATCGTCCTACAGAAGGAAGTATAGAATTAAATGGTGTAAGTTTGGTAGGAAAAACAGCTTCAGAAATTTGTAAAGAAGGCTTTGCTCGTACATTTCAAAACATACGCCTTTTTAATAGATTGACAGTATTAGATAACATCAAAACAGCATTACATAATCAAGTAAAATATTCTTTAATAGATAGTATGCTTCACACTTCAAAATATAAAAAATTAGAAAAAGAAATGAACGAAAGAGCTATAAATATATTAAAAGAATTTGATTTAGATAAAGAAGCAAGTGTGATTTCTGAAAATTTGCCTTATGGTAAACAAAGAAAACTAGAAATTGCAAGAGCACTTGCAACAAATCCTAAAGTACTTTTGTTAGATGAACCTGCAGCAGGTATGAACCCAACAGAAACATTAGAATTGATGGATACCATTAGAAATATACGTGATAAATTTCATATTGCAATACTTCTAATTGAACACGATATGAATTTGGTGTTGGGTATTTGTGAGGAGTTAGTTGTTTTAGATTATGGCAGAGTAATTGCAAAAGGATTGCCTTTAGATGTAGTAAATGACCCTACTGTTATTACAGCATATATTGGTGATTAAGGGGGGGAATGTATGCCACATATGTTAAAAATAAAAAATTTGAATGTGTATTATGGACATATTCATGCTATAAAAGGAATATCACTTCGTGTAGAAGAAGGAGAAATTGTTTCATTGATAGGTGCCAATGGTGCAGGAAAAACAACTACAATGCAAACAATATCAGGATTATTAAGGGCAAAAAGTGGTTCTATTGATTTTATGGGAAGAAATTTAATGAAAACAGAACCACATAAAATAGTAGAATTGGGCATTGCACAGGTTTTAGAAGGAAGACGAGTATTTGCTAATTTGACAGTAAAAGAAAATATACAAATGGGTTCTTATACAGTAAAAGACTCATTGGAAGGATTAAGACAGGCAAGAAAAGACATTTACGATAAATTTCCAAGATTGAGAGAAAGAAAAGAGCAACTTGCTGGAACACTTTCAGGAGGCGAGCAGCAAATGCTTGCTATGGGAAGAGCATTAATGACAAGACCAAGATTATTAATATTAGACGAGCCGTCAATGGGCCTTTCCCCTCTTTTGGTAAAAGAGATATTTGAAATTATAAAAGAGGTAAATAAATCAGGTGTAACTGTTTTATTAGTAGAACAAAATGCTAAAATGGCACTTTCTGTTTCTGACAGAGCATATGTTTTAGAAACGGGTAAAATATCAATAGAGGGAAAAGCGGAAGAACTGATGAAAAATGAGTCTATTAAAAAAGCGTATTTAGGTGCTTAATGATAAAATATAGTAAGTGAAAAAAGCTAATATCATAGAGATATTAGCTTTTTTGTTTCTTTTTCATTTGGCATTATAAAGTGTTTTTCAAAAAATTTTACTAATAAACTAGAATTTATCAAAAATTGAAATATGGCAATGTAATATATTCTTTAGGCAATTTATTTGTGTCATACACATTTTCAAAAGTTGTAATCAATGTTGATGCTTCTTTGCAAATATATTGATTTAGATAATCAATAAAATCTTTTTCGTTATAGCATACACCAATTACATCGCCCATTTTAACACGATATTTTGCTGCATTAGGGCTTTGGTACAACCAATTACAACAAAACTCACAACAGTATTGCCTAAGATTGTCTGCTACTTCATCTGGAACAGAATATAGACTTATTTCACTGTCTGCACTTAATAATACGTGTTTCATAAAATTCTCCTTTTAATTTATTATTTTGATGATATTGTAAGTATTAGCTTGCTATAACGCATTTGTTTAATTTACTAAAGTTTTAATTATATTACAATATTTTTCAACAAATTAGATTGTTCTGACAATTTTTGTGATGTTGCTTTACTTTGTTCTACAGTATTCACTGTATTTTGTATCAAATTTGATATACGATTAATACCTTCTGTAGCATTTTGTACCATATCTGCTTGTTGCTTAAAAATGTTTATTAACTGAGAAATTGCTTCTTGTGATTTTGTAGTATCTTCGATTACTTGTACAAATTCGTCATTTGCTTTACGAGCAAATTCTTCACCATCTTTTATAGCATTTAAAGTAGCTGTAATTAAGTCATTTGTAGATTTTGATGCAGTTGTACTTTCACCAGCTAAAGCACCAATTTGTGTTGCCACTACAGCAAATCCTTTCCCTGCTGCTCCTGCTCTTGCTGCTTCAATAGAAGCGTTTAAAGAAAGCATATTTGTAGACTGTGCAATAGAGTCAATTTCATTTATAATATTTTTAATTTTTTCAGCTGTCTGTAATATACTATGTATAGAATTCATCATTTGTTTCATATCTTTGCTTGTTTGTTTCATACCTTCTATCATAGCAGTAGAATTTTGAGAAACAATATTAGAAATATCTTCACTTTCTTTAGATTTACCAAGAAGGTTTTCCATATCAGAAAGTAAGGCATTTACATATTGTGTTTGTGTTACAGTATCTTGTGCGATTGTTTGTGATGTTTGGAATGTCTGTGCTGTAGTATCAGAAAGAGAAACAGCAACTTGCTTTACTTGATTTACAACACCTTCTTGTTTTTGCATCAAAAATTCTGTTTGTTGTATATTTTGTTTTATACTTGCTACCATTTGATTAATATTAATACTTAAATCATGAAATTCCTGATTTGTATGAATATCTACTTCTACATCTAAATTTCCAGAAGTAATTTTTTGCAATTTTTCTATAATTTGCTGTATTCCTGCAACAATATAATTTTGAATAAAAAAATTGATTACTAGTATTAATATAATAAATACAATAAGACAAATAACCATAATTGTTATCACTTGGCTTGTACGAGAACTATATAATTCTTTTGCAGGCATTACTAAACCAATAATATAATCTTCATATTTTTCTGTAACAATATAAACTTTTTGATTGAGAATTTTATTCATACCAGAAATACTACCAGAGTTTTTTGTTTCAGAAATAATATTTTCTGGAATACCATATTGTTGATAAGACATTTGTTCTCCATTTGTGCCTGCTGCCATAAGTCCTGTGTTAACATCTACTGCAAATATATAACCACTTGTACCATACTCAATATTTGATAAGACTTTTTCAATGGTATTATTGGCTAAGGCAGTGTTTAATTTTTGTGGCTCAACACCAACTTGTACAATACCAGGAACGTCTAAACGAGAAACGCCTATATATTGAAACATTTTTCCAGTAGCTTGATTTGGTTGAGGTTCTTGTGCTAATTGAAAAGAAGGATTTGTTAATATAGGAAGAAAAGCTTGTGTTTGAAGTCCCTCGTGAAAATCCAGGTCATAATATTCAGGAACATTACCCCAAAGTAAAATACCATTTTCATCTGTAACATGTACTTCATTTACATTTAATAAATCTGCCATATTTTGCATTGTATCAACAGAATATAATAATTGTGTGTCTTTTGAAATAATATAAGATAATATTTTTGCTTTTACTAATGCGTCTTCGCTAAAATCTTGCTTAATTTTTCTGATTTCATTATCATTTTCAATTAGTTTCATTTTTATTGTTTTTAATTTGTCTAGTGCAGCGGTTTCTTGATTAGAATGTGATAATATAGTTTGAAAAGCAAAAACAATACAAACAATAATAACAAATGCGACTAGAATACAAAGACTTAAATATTTTGTGAATTTTTTCTGCATAATTTTTATCTCCTGTAGTATAAAATATAATTTATGTTTATATTGATTATATACTATTTTAGAAGATGTTGTCAATTAGTATAATAATAAAGTATAAATAAAAAAAATATTGTGATATACTAATAAAAAAAGAAAATAATGAAGGAGGAATTTGTTTGAAAAATATAATTTGTTTTTGTTTTAGCATAATGCTGTTTTGTTTTGGAGGATATGAACAAGTAACAGCAGAAGTAAAAGAAAATATTTCTATATGTAGTACATTATCTGTAAAAGGAAATCAATTAGTAAATGAAAAAGGAGAAACGGTACAATTAAAAGGGATTAGTACACATGGTATTGCTTGGTTTCCTGAATATATTAATGAACAATGTTTTAAAGAATTAAAACAACAGTGGGGTATTGATGTCATTCGTATTGCAATGTATACAGCAGAAAATGGTGGATACTGTACAGATGGCAATAGAGAGTATTTAAAAAATTTAGTAAAAAATGGTATAGAATATGCTACAAAATATAATATGTATGTCATAATTGATTGGCATATATTGTCAGATGGAAATCCAAATACTTATAAAGAAGAAGCAAAAGAATTTTTTGATGAAATGTCAAAAACATATGGCAAACAAAACAATATTATTTATGAAATATGTAATGAACCAAATGGTACTACTTCTTGGGAGGATATTAAACAGTATGCACAAGAGATTATTTCTGTTATAAGAAAAAATGATGCAAATAATATAGTATTGGTAGGCACACCAAACTGGAGCCAGTTTATAGAACAGGCAGCCGAAAATCCTATTACAAATGAAAATAATATTATGTACACACTACATTTTTATGCGGCAACACATAAGCAAGATCTACGAGATAATATGCAAAAAGCCATTGAAAAAGGACTTCCTGTGTTTGTTTCAGAATTTGGCATATGTGATGCGAGTGGAAATGGAGCAATAAATGAAGAGCAAGCAAATGAATGGATAAAAATGATGAATACATATCATATAAGTTATGTAATATGGAATTTATCGAATAAAGCGGAAACATCAGCAATATTAAAAAGTGACTGTAAAAAAAATAATGGATTTACAAATGATAATTTGAGTGAAAGTGGAAAATGGTTTTATAAAATGTTAACAAATAAAGAGGTAATACAGTCACAAAATATAAATAATAGCATACAAAATATAAATAGGAATACAAATGATTTAGAAATTTCTGCAAATGTAGTACAGCATTGGCAACAAAATGGAAAAGAGTATTATCAATATGAATGTACTATAAAAAATAATAGTACTTATGCTAAAAATCAATGGAATATAACACTTCAATTTGATGAGGCAGTAACATTGGTAAATGCTTGGAATGGAAATTTTAATGTAATAGGAAATGGTATATCTATTTATAATATGGATTATAATGCAAATATACAACAAGGAGAATATATTAAAAATATTGGATTTATAGTTTGTTCAGATAGACAAATTAGAATAAAATATTAAATGATTTTGCTTATAAAAAAATATATATATTGTGAATTTTTCATAAAATGAATTGACTTTTTTATAATGTTATATTATAATACGATACAATGTAGTATTTTTAACTAATTTTACTATTTTACATTATAACAGTGGGGGAGAATTTTATGTTTAAAGGTAAAACTAGAGAAGAAAAAAAGGTTGATGGAAAATTTTCAAGTAGTTTAAGTAAAAAGATTATTGCGAAAATGAGTATATTTATAGCAATTATATTTTTGATTAATGTTTCAATATCAGGTGTTATATCAATGAGGTCTTTGGTTGATGTAACAAGTGGAAAATTAATTTCTTCTGCTTATGAAAATGCGTTTTTAATTCAAAACAATATAGAAAATGTTTATGGGCAGGCAATAGGATTTGCAAATTCATTAAAAAATATATCAGCATTACCTCCAGAGCAACAAAGACAGGCGATTGATAATGCTTTAGCTGGTGTATTAACTGGGGATAAAAATTATACTACAGTATTCGCATATTTTGAACAAAATGCCATTGCAGATGCAAATGGAGAGCCATATAGTGTACATCATAGAGAAATTGCATATGAAGCGATTGCTTATCCAAATGAAACAGGAACAGGTGTAACATTTGAAAAACACGAAGATGCTTTTGACAATTTTGAAAAAGAATATTATATGCAAATTAAATCTTCTGGAGAGCCATATATTATGGAACCTTATGTATATAATTTGCGTGGCGAAGATATTATGATGATTAGTATTATTGCACCAGTTTATGATGCAGAAGGGGCATTTTTAGGGGTAGCGGGTTGTGATGTGGCTTTAAGTGATATGAAAACACAACAGTATGCAAGTACAGGATATGATTCTACACATATGGTAGCACTTGCAGAAGACAAAACAGTTCTTTTAGATACAAATAGTGATGAATATGTTGGAAAAAATGCTTCTGAAGTAGGTTATGAAAGTTTAATACAAGATGTAGACGAATTAAAATCAATGCCAGAAGGTATATATTTAAACAGCAATTATGTCATTAATACAGATATAACAAATTTTGCAACAATGAAAAAGGGTGTTTCTGTTACAGTACCCCTTAAAATGAATAGTGGAAATGGCAACGAATGGACATTATATATTGCTATTGACCAAGCGGAATTTAATATAGCGATTATTAAAGATACTATTAAATTGATGTTAGCAGTAACATTGTTTGGTATTGTGTTGTTGTATATTATTTATAGAATTATTAAAAAATCATTGTATCCTATTACATATATTACAGCAGGTGCTTCTCAATTAGAAAAAGGAAATTTAAAAATCAATATTGATGTAAATACAAATGATGAATTAGGTCGTTTGGCAAGTGGAATTAACCATATTAGTGAAACAATGGACAATTATGTTCATGATATTTCTCAACAGCTTTCAGAAATGGCAGAGAATAATATGGATATTGAAATCAAACAGAAATATATTGGAGATTTTATACCAATACAAACATCTATTGAAAAAATAGCAAATTCATTAAATGAAACATTACATCAAATTACTGTTTCAGCAGACGATGTTGCTTCTGGTTCTGTCAGTGTATCCACAGGAGCACAGATATTATCAAAGGGTGCATTAGAACAAGAAAAAGCGATTGATGAACTGGCAGTATCTATAGAAAGCTTGTCTGATGATGTAAAAGCAAATGCCGACGATGCACAAAAAATAAGTTTTGCAGTAAAACAAGTAGGCGAAAATATAGAAACAAGCAACGACGAAATGAAAAAATTGGTAGAGGCTATGGCTGATATTAGAACGTCTTCCGCAGGAATAGAGCAAATATTGAATACAATAGGAGAAATTGCAAGACAAACAAATTTATTATCTTTAAATGCTTCCATAGAAGCAGCAAGAGCAGGTCAAGCAGGAAAAGGGTTTGCTGTAGTAGCTGATGAAATACGTAATTTAGCATCAAAAAGTGCGGAAGCATTACAACAAACATCAGAGTTGATTGAAGGTTCTTTTTCTGCTGTAAAAAATGGAACAAATATTGCAGATGAAACAGCAAAATCATTTCTATCTGTAGTAGAAGGAGCAAAGGAAATTGCTTCGTCTGTGGATAAAATTAGTTTAGCTTCTCAAAACCAAAAAAGAGCATTAGAAGAATTGGTAAAGAATATTGATTTAATTGCACAAGTTGTGCAATCAAATACAAGTACAGTGCAAGAAAGTGTTTCTACAAGTGAAGAATTGTCAAAGCAATCAAAATTGTTGCGTGATTTAGTAAGTAAATTCCATTTAAGAGAACTAAAATAATAGAGAATAGTAAAAGGCGAATGAATATCATTTTCATTTGCCTTTTTTGTATTGTAATAAAAAATCTAAAAAAAATATTGAAATCATAACAAAAAGTTAGTAAAATACAAATTGTAAAACAATTTGTTAGGAAAGAAGAATGTATATGATAAAACAGTATGTTGTTGATGCCTTTACAGACAAAATTTTTACAGGAAATCCAGCAGCAATTTGTATTATGGAAGAATTTCCAAAAGATGGTATTATGATAAAAATGGCAATAGAGAATAATTTATCTGAAACAGCTTTTGCAGTAAAAAAGGGAGAAAAATATCATTTACGTTGGTTTACTCCTGGAGGAGAAATTGACCTTTGTGGTCATGCTACATTGGCTTGTGGTTATGTCATTATGAATTTTTATGATAAAGATGTAGATACTGTTGTATTTACTACATTGAGTGGTGATTTATCAGTACATAAAAAAGGAGAATTATATGAGATGGATTTTCCTGCATATGATTTAAAAAAAGTAGAAATTACAAATGAAATGATACAGGCAATAGGAGCAGTACCAACAGATACCTATTTAGCAAGAGATTTATTGTGTGTATTTGATAGTGCAGAAATTGTAAAAAATTTGCAGCCTGATATGGAAAAGTTAAAACAATTAGAGGGACTGCTTTTACAAGTGACTGCAAAAGGAGAAAATACAGATTGTATTTCTCGTTCATTTGCACCAAAATTAAATGTAGTAGAAGACCCGGTTTGTGGTTCAGGACATTGTCATATTGTACCTTATTGGAGCAAAAAATTACAAAAAGAAGATATTGTTGCATATCAGGCTTCTAAAAGGGGAGGTACATTATATTGTAAAGTAGTAGGGGATAGAATAAAAATGAGTGGAAAAGCAGCACTATATTCTGTTGCAGAAATAAATATTTAAAGTTTTATATTTGCACTAACTTTTCTATGGTGATATAATGTAAAAAAATAGAAAAGAGAGGGATATAAGTGAGTAAAAAGGCAGTTTATTTTATCAATAATAATAAAGAATTTGGCTATGTGTCCTATTATGTATGGGATATATTAGAACAAGAAGGATATTTTGTAGAAAAAACAGATATTTTATTTGATGGACAACAAGTAATGAAATATATAGATGAAATAGGAAATGAATATTATTTTGCACCTACCAAAAAAGCGATTTGTTTGGAATATGAAAGACTACTCCCTGAAATGAATAAATATTTTGCTGATTTTGATATTTCAGGTATGGTAACGTGGCACGAAGGAACAAATGCTTTAGAAAAAGTATTGACAGTACATTCTTTGGGAGATGTCAATTCTGGTACATATGGTGCAGCAAAACCAAGATATATGAGAAATTTGATGTTAGCAATAGAAAGAAATAGAAAAGAATTAGGTTTAAATGATTTTCGTACTGTAACAGAAGCAACGCATTGGTCCGGAGTATATCATAATGAAGGAAATCCTGCACTATTGAACGAATTTCCAGTTGCAATGATGGATATTGAAGTAGGTAGCGAACCAGAAAGTTGGGAAAATAAAGAAGCGGCGAGAGCATTAGCACGTTCTTTAACAAAAATATTTGCAGATGATGGAAAAACAGTACATAATTTGCTTTGTGTAGGAGGAGTACATTTTGAACCTAATTTTGCAGAAGCTGTTTTCACACAATGGGGGCAAAATGAAGCATTTGGTGTAACACATATTATAGCTAATCAATGGTTGGTTGCAGGAGAATATGAAAATGAAACAGGTGTAGAGAGAACTTCCGCTTGTATTGATGCCATAGAGGGTGGCATAGAGGCGATTGTATTTCACGATAAAATGAAAGGCTGCTATAAAGATTTGGTGAGAGCATTGGGTAAGAAATACAACATTCCTATTTATAAACATCAAAAATTACGCAGTCCAGAAACAATGGAATTTTGAAAAATAAAAAGAGTATCTTTTTGAAAGATACTCTTTATTGTAGTATTAGTAATTATCTCTTAAATGTTGTTGTTCTTCTTCATAATCTATTCTTTGACGCTCTTCTTCCTGTATTTGACGTTCTTCTTCTTGCAGTTGTCTAATTTCTTCTGCTCTTTGTAATATATATTCTTCTTCTTCCTTTTTTTGTTCCATTAGCCTTTCTGCTTGTTCCAATATTCTTTGTTGTTCTTCTTCAGTATCTGCTTGCTGTAAAAGTTCCTCTTTATTATTAAAATAAATATTATCAAAATAATAAGGATTGTCTGTTATAATATTCATTCTAGTAGGAATATATAATATAGCATCTGGATAATTTTGTAATTTTTTTACAATCGTTTTATTTAATGTATCTTTGTTGAATTTGAATTTACCATAAACAGGTTCAATACCAATTTTTGCTGTACTTTCATCTATATAATTAATACTAACGGTATCATACATAGAAGAATATGTTTCTATATAGGCAGTATCATCTGGAGATTGTTTTACTAATATATGATTATAGTAATAATAATTGTTTTTGAAATCAATGTCTAATGTTTGTATATGATTTGGAATTTCAATTTTTTCTGGTGTAATATTAGATGTTTCTAATAAATGCTCTACATCTCCAAAAACTGTCTTGATACCAATGGGAAGCGTAATAGCAAACCCTAAAAAAGAAACCAAAAAAGCCATAGCAGTAATGATAGTAATTTTTTTAAACATATTAAGCAACCCCCTTTGTTGTATAACGATTATTTCTCATCAATATGTAGTTTTTGATGAGTTTGATATTCATTTTTAGTATATAAAGCGTTAGTAGTATCAGAAGTATTGCCAACGCAAGTAAGGCAATAATGGCAAATATAACGGAAAGTGATAATATATGCGGTAAAAAGGTAAGTGAAAAACCTAAACAGAATATACCAAATATACCGCAACATACGAAAAAAATTGCTGCACCAATACAAAAACCATATACAAATATGGTAAAAAAGAATTGTAAAAATGCAAATACAAAAAATACAGCAATAGATTTTATTACAGAAAAAAGTGTTTTAGTACCCTTTGTGATATTACCACCAATATTTAGATTACTTTGTTTTTCAGAATTTTTTATTTTGTCACTTGCTGTATGAAATGTTTTACTTGTTTCTTTTTTTAATGTAGTAAATGCCTTTCCAGTACCTTCTTTCATACTGTGTAATACTTGGTCAATAATTTCTTTTTTATTTTCTTTATTATTTTCATTTCCAATTTCTTCTATAAATTGTTGTGCAATAATTTCAGGGTCACCTAATTTTGCAGAAATTTCAGTATCTGTTTTATTTTGCCTTCTTCCGTCATCAAAATATTCTCCGTAATCTCTTAAAATATCATCAATTTCTGATTTAGAAAGATGCTTTTTTAAAAGATTTTCCAAAGCTTGTAAATAGCTTTCTTTTGTCATAATGTATCAATCCTTTCTAAATAATAGTACGATTTTAAATAATAAATAACTTCACTCACTGTTTTTTTGTTTTCCCTGTAGTATGTCATTGACCATATTTGAAAATTCTTTCCAGTCATTTTTAAGAGAACCTAAATATCCTTTACCTTTTTCAGTAATGTGGTAGTATTTTCTAGCTGGTCCTATAGTACTCTCTTTTAGGTAAGTGACAAAATATTCTTCTGTAGTTAAACGGCGTAATATGGGATAAACAGTACCTTCATTTATGTCTGTATAGGAGGCGATGCTCTGCACAATTTCATAACCATACATATCTTGTTCTGCTATCAATGCAAGTACGCACATTTCAATAATACCTTTTCTAAATTGTGTATTCATAACATTCCCCTCCTTTCTACAGTTCTTGTTATTGTAATGTAGTAATTATAACATACTACTATGCAATAAACAATACCTGTTATTAAAAAATATCTTAAAATTTTATTAAGAAAAAGTATATTGACAATTCCTTCAAATGTAAGATATAATAATATCATACAAATGTAGGAGATGATATTATGAAAAAATTAACACGTTTACCAGATACAGAATTAGAAGTAATGAAAGTGGTATGGCAAAAAGGGAATGGCGTTTCTACTTCTGAAATAAAACAAGAATTAGATAAACAAAGAACATGGAATGTTTCTGCGCTACAAACGCTTTTAAATCGTTTGATAGACAGAGGATTTTTGACAAGTTATAAAAAAGGAAAAAATAAATTGTATGATATTGTAGTAGAGCAAGAAAGTTATTTAGCATTCGAAAATAGTTCTTTTTTAAAAAAAGTAAATGAAAATTCTGTAACAAAATTAGTTGCTTCTCTTTATCATAGTCGTTGTATCAGTAAAAAAGATTTACAGGAACTAGCAGAATTTATAGAAAAAAGTGCTGAAGGTGATGAAAATGTTTGAAATAATGTTAGTCCGTGCATTTCAAGCACTATTAAAAACATCTATATGTATGATACCATTTTTAGTAATTATAATACTTTTAGAAAATAGATTTCGAAAGCAATATAGCGCAGTATGGAAATATAGCTTATTTTGGCTGATATTACTCCGTTTAATATTACCTATACCTACAGGAAAAAATGAAAATTTGACACTAGGTAATATTTTGCCTGCAATAAGAATAACAGAAATGACGAATAAATATACCCAAAAATATGATAATAAAAAATCGTTTTTTAAATTGTCGAAATCATATATACTTTCCGAAAAATTAACACAATCAGAAATAAAGCAACCAGAATTTAACATAAAAACAATTACAATACCAAAAGTACAAAAAATTAAAATACCAGAAATGCCCAAAATAAAAAATACACAATATTCTTTTTTTACTCCAAAAAATAAAACTTCATTTATTACAACATTTGCTTATATTTGGTTTTTTGTTGTAATAACAAAACTATTCCATTTATTTTTACAATATCTGTTGTTTTATAAAAAAGTAATGAGATGGAGAACAACAACACTACAAAACAATACCACAGAAATATATAAAAAAGTTTGTAATGATATGAAAATACAAAAAATACCTTACTTATTTGTTTGTACTGCTATTGATAGTCCTATGTGTTTTGGACTATTTAAAAAGGGAATTTATATTACAAAAGAAGAAATGCCACAACAACATATGGAAATGATATTAAAACATGAATTATATCATTATAAAAGAAAAGACTTACATTATCAAGTATTATGTGTATTTGTATCAGCTATTCATTTTTTTAATCCTTTTGTAACAGCGTTTGTTAAAATAGCAGAAAGAGATATTGAATTGTCTTGTGATGATATGGTAATGGAAAATTGTACAAAAGAACAAAGGAAACAATATAGTATTATGATATTGTCAGCGATAGATGAAAACATTTCTAAAAATAACATACTGTCAATAGATTTTGTAAGGGAGAAGGAATATATGAAAAAAAGATTTGAAAATGTATTAGATACTAGTACCAAAAAAAGTGGCAAACTGTTATATACATTGTTAGGATTGATTTGGATATTAAGTTATACTCTAATGAAATTTGCAGCAAAACAACAGTTAATATTATTATTTTATTTGTTTAATTTATTTGCTTTTTTTAGTATTTGTTTTGTTATTAAAACGAAAGGAAAAAAGAAAAGAACATTGTGTGCTATTATAGCATTGTGTTTGTCAGTAAATGCTTTACTTGTAGGTTGTAGTGAAACAATGCAAAATGCAACTATTCAGTCAGAACAAATAAAAAATAATAAAAAAGAACATAGTGATGAAGAAATACAAAGACTTTTGAAATGGAAAACAGATTATGTAGGGGATAATTCCGCAGTAGGAAATATATTAACAGAACTAGGTGCACCAGATGGTATGGTAAGTAATGGTTTTGAAATACAAAGTAATACAGAGCCTTATGGTATTAAAATATATTATACTATAGAAGATTTTTCAAAAACGCAGTCCTATGATGGAAGTGGTCACGGATTTAACAATAGTGAAATTATAGTAAATGATGATGTAGAATTTCATTTTAGAAAAAGTTTTATGGTATTGTTTAGTTTAATAAAAAATTTAGGCTATGTAGAATATCATATTTCTTATCAAAATGAAGAAAAAATAACATTTACTGCAAATAAAGAAGATGTAATACTTTATGATGGAGCAGTTGGTTTAACAGATGGTATGTTAGAAGGATATACAGATAGTGTAGCATCTTACCGCTATTTTTTAGAATATGTGGATAGTATGAAAACAGAAAGTCATATTGGTTATGAACAATGGCAAAAAGAAATTGATACTGCTTTAGATGAGATAATATATAATGAAAAAGTAGCACTTCATTCGGATATAGAAAGTTATATTCAAAATGCACCAAATAACAGCTATCATAATATTGTGCAAAAAGGAGAACAAGCATTATATTATTTTTTGGAACGTTTTGAAGAAGGCACAGCAAAAGGATTACGTGGACAAATTATGATGAGAGCTTGTCAGGATATATTAGGGGAAAATTTAAAAGTGACAAATATGCCAGCAGAAGAATGGTATGAAAGATATCAGTCAGAATATGATGGTACTTATCCTCTTTATAGTAGTATAGTAGAAGATGAACAAGATAGTGAGCTTTTATTATCAAAACATAAAAAACAAGTATTTATGGCAATAGAAAAAGAATGTGGAAGTAAAAATATAAAAGTGTTATCTTCATTACTAATATATACTCCTCCTAAGGGTATCACACACGAATATGAAAATGCTATAAAAATCAATTACTATGCCAAAATAAAATGTTATAATTTTAAAATATTAGAACAGAATAGGGGAAATGTACTTTGTTTAAAAAACAGTTATATACTCCCTTTAAAAATTGCATTTGAGCAAACAGGAGATACTATATTGCTGAAAGAGGTGAAATTGCAGTCTAATGAAACATTAGAAACATTTTGTGCAGAAGATAAACAAATGATACCACTTTTGTCATCTGAAAATCAATATGATTATACATCTATTTTTGACAGCAATTTAGAACAAAATTTGAGAGATTATGTTTCAATCAATCAAATTGATGTGCAATATTATTGTATTGATGGAAAAACAATTACAACATTTTAAAATTATAGGCTTATTCTCTTGAAAAAAGGACATAAAATTGCTAAAATAATGCCATATAAAATATGGTAGAATATTCTAATAAATAATGGAAAAGAGATGAGCCTATTATGAAACAATCTCTATTAGAAAATTTACAAAAACTTTATAATGAAAAAAAGTATCAAGAAATCATAAATAAATTGTTAGAAATAGAACCAGAGCAGTGGGGATATGATTTAACCTGTCTTTTTGCTAGAGCACTCAATGAAATGGGAGAATATGATGATGCAATGGGGTATCTTTTAAAAGTAGCAAATCAAGGAAGAAAAGATTATATGTGGTATATGAGAATAGGATACACTTATTTTTTACAAAAAAAATACAGAGATGCTACAGAAATGTTTGAAAAGGCATTAAAATTGCAGCCTAATAATCAAGAGGTACTTTTATTTTTAGCAGTAACGAAAAGTGCAGAAAAAAAAGAAAATGTATATGATTATATCAGTCATATGATAGAAGAGTTAAAAAAAGTAGGAAGAGAAGTAGAAAATGTGGATATGATACAAGATATAAAACAAATGATAAAAAAATTGCCTCAAGATAAGGATATATTAAATACACATACGTTGTTAAGGGTATTGAAAGATAATAGTATTGTATTTCATATAGAAGAAAATATGTTAAAAAATTGGGAAGGCTCAAGAAATTGTTTTGCTACAAATCGTATTATTGTAGAAGGTAAAAAAATTGGTTTTATGTATAGAGATATTCCTAAAAAAGGGAGAGAAGATAGTGGCTGGCGTTTTATAGCAGGAGATGAAAGCAGCGAATATATGGCAGATGAAAAAAATTTTGGATTATATGATTTGAATTTGCTATGTAATTATGACCCTGATATTATACCATTTTTAAATGCAGAATATGGAAAAGCATATTATAGAGATGAACAGGGAATATTTAGAGAAGCAGAAAACTCAGAAGAAGGATAAAAAACATTGAGAGGTATTCTCAATGTTTTGCTGTTGTTTGGAGGAAAATATATTGCACATTATATCAAATGCCACAAAAAGAAACTGGAGCAAATTGCAAACAAAAAATAATAAAAAATTAACTACACGTGCTAATAAGTGTTTATCACAAAAAAATATTATACCACTAGAATATTTTTGCAATACAAATAATATAGTATATATACAAAATTTATTAGATATTGTTCATAGTAAAAAGTGGAATATTACATCTGTATTGTTATCATTATCAATAAATTTATTAAAGAAAGCAAATTTATATCATAAAGAATATGTGCAAAAGATATTAAAACAATATCCATATGATGTCATAACAGAACTTTTAAACTATACTTTGCCTAATGATGAAATAGATATATTAGGAATAATATATCAATGTTTGTTGACAGAAGGACAAAAGAATATAACAGGTTCTTATTATACTCCTCATAGTGTGGCAGAAAATATGACACAAAAATTAGATTTTTCAAAGGGACAAATTTTTTTTGACCCTTGCTGTGGCAGTGGAGCATTTTTGTTAAGTTTAAACAATGTACAACCACAACAGCTATATGGTATGGATAAAGATAATATTGCAGTAATGATTGCAAAAATTAATTTACTGTTAAAATTCTATAACTGTGAATTTGAACCTCAGATTTATTGTGGAGATTATTTAAAAAAATGTGCTTTACCAAATAATACTATATTTGATATAAAATTCGATTATATTGTAACAAATCCTCCCTGGGGAGCAGTTTCGCAATATTTTAGTACTATGACAGAAATTACATCAAAAGAAACATTTTCTTATTTTTTTGTGCAATCTTTTCAGCAGTTGAAGCAATATGGAAAAATAAGATTTTTATTTCCAGAGGCAATATTAAATGTGAAAAAGCACAAAGATATTAGAACATTTTTATTAGAAAAAGGTCGTTTTAATGCCATTACATTTTATAAAGAATTGTTTACAGGTGTTACAACAAAATATATTGACATTGACTTTCAAAAAGCAGAACAAAATAAAAATATATTAGTATATGAAAGAAAAAAACAAAAACAAATTCCACTTTCATATTTTGGTACAACAGCAAATAAAGCATTTCTTATTTTGGATAATATAGATACTGAAATTATAAAACAAATCAAAAGATATGGAAAATATAATTTAAGTAATAGTATTTGGGCATTAGGTATTGTAACAGGAGATAATAAAAATAAATTAAAAGAAGAATACTTGAAAGGAAGCGAAGCAATTTATACAGGAAAAGAAATTTGCCATTATGTTTTAAAACCAGCCAAAAAGTATATTGTATATGACAGAACAAAATTACAACAAGTTGCACCAGAAAAGTATTATAGAGCAGATGAAAAATTAGTATATAAATTTATATCAAAAAAATTAGTATTTGCTTATGATAATACAAAAAGCCTTTTTTTGAATAGTGCTAATATACTTATTCCTTCTATCAATACTATGTCCATCAAAACAGTTATGGCATATTTGAACTCTGAATTGTTTCAATATTTGTATAGTAAACTGTTTGGACAAGTAAAAATACTAAAAGGAAATTTAACATTTTTACCTTTTCCACAAATTACACAGAAACAAAACAATGACATAGTAGAAATAGTAAATGAGTTTTTGAAGGGAAATTATAAAAAAAATAACTTATTGCAAAATATGATATTTGAAAGTTACCACTTAAATATAAAACAAATACAACATATTAAAAATGAAATACTCTGATAGATTATCTATCAGAGTATTTTGCAATATAAGAAACAGCAGAAACACCTGCTACAGCACCATCTGCACAAGCTGTTACAATTTGTCTAAGAGGTTTTATTCTGGTATCGCCTGCTACAAAAACACCACCTATATTAGTAGTACAGTATTCATTTGCAATAATATAACCTTCTGTATTTACTTGTAGAAATTCAGATACTAAAGCATTGTCTGGTTCATATCCTATAGCAATAAATACACCTGAAGTTTCAATAATATTTGTAGTACCTTCTATATTATTATAAACATTAACAGAAGTAATGAATTGCTCTCCATTTATTTTTGTAATAGTACTATTATATAATATAGTAATATTATTTCGTGATAAAACGGCATTAATTAATGCTTTTTCTGCTCTAAAACTATCTCTACGATGAACAATAATTACTTTTTGACATTGATTGGATAAAAAAAGAGCATCTTCTAATGCAGTATTTCCTCCTCCTACTACAATTACTTGTTTGTTACGAAAAAAAGCAGCATCACAAGTAGCACAATAAGACACACCTTTGCCAGTGAATTCTTTTTCTCCTTCACAATTTAAAATACGCCTTTTTACCCCTGTTGCAACAATAATTGTTTTTGCAGTATAAGTATTTTTTGATGTAGTAACAGTTTTGATTTTGTCTGAAAAATTGACAGAAATTACTTTTTCAAATATAATATTTGCTTTTAAATCAATAGCTTGATGATACAGTTTTTGAGCAAATACTGCACCTGAAATAGATTTAATAGCAGGATAATTTTCAATTTGAGAAGTAATTGCAGCTTGTCCGCCATATAAGTTACCATCAAATATCATAACAGAAATGCCTGCTCTTAGGGCATAAATAGCAGCAGTAATACCAGCAGGGCCAGCACCAATAATAATTAAATCTGTCATAAATACACTTCCTCTATATAAAAAAATAATTACAGTTTTATTTTTATTAGTATAATAAAATAAAATAATTTCATACAAAAACAAACTATTTCTTTTTTGTAATATATGGTATACTTTTATAAAACAAAATTTTATTTGATATAAGGAGAATAACAGTATGAACCAATTTGAATTATTAGTATGTTGTGTAGAAAATTATAGTCATATTAAAAATGTTTCCAGTGACAAAGTAGCACATTCTTTTTATGAAAAAGGCATTTTTCAGCTTTTGTTAGAAGGATATAACGTGTATTGTGGTATGGATGAAGATTTTTTAATAGGTATGATAGATGGTTATGTAGAAAATACAACGGATGCAGAACAAAATGATTATAATAAGCATAAAGAAAGACAATCTGTATTGCCTAAAGTATTAAAAGAAATTGCAAAACAATATCATATGACAAAAATAGAAACAATTAAAGCATTTTATGCTTCTAAAACAGGACAATGTTTTGCACAAGATGATACACAATATTACAATAAAACAGCAGAGGAATTAATAGATTGTTATAAAAAGGAAATAGAATGACTGAAAAAAAATGTAATATAGGTTATACAACAGGAAGTTGTGCAGCAGCAGCAGCAAAAGCGGCTGTAACATTGCTGCTTTTAGATAAAAAGCTTTCACAAGTTTCATTACAAACACCAAAGGGAATACTGTTACAGTTACAACTGCAATGTTGTTATTGGCAAGGACAAAAAACAATTTGTGCTGTTAAAAAATATAGTGGAGATGACCCAGATGTAACAAATGGTATATTGATATATGCTATGGCGGAAAAAATAGAATGTGATATTGTAATAGATGGAGGAGAAGGGATAGGTCGTGTTACGAAAAAAGGATTGCAAAGAGATATAGGAGAAGCTGCCATCAATAATATACCTCGCAATATGATAAAACAATGTGTAAAAGAGATTTGTGCATTAGCAGATTATAAAAAGGGAATTGCCATTACTATATTTGCACCTGAAGGCATACAAATTGCAAAAAAAACATATAATGAAAAATTAGGTATTGTAGGAGGCATTTCTATATTAGGAACAAGCGGTATAGTAGAGCCTATGAGTGAAAGAGCATTACTGGATAGTATTAAAGTAGAATTAAATATGAAAGCAGTTAATAGTAATGGAAATATTATATTGACATTTGGAAATTATGGAAGTAATTTTTTAAAAGAGCATTTTGCCATTGATATAGAGAATGCTGTAAAAATAAGTAATTTTGTAGGAGAATGTATAGATTTTATTAACACATTATCTGTACAATCAGTATTGTTAGTAGGGCATATTGGAAAAATGGTAAAAATAGCAGGAGGCATTATGCAAACACATTCTAAATATGCAGATTGTAGAAGAGAAATTATAGGTGTCCACGCTGCTATGGCAGGAGCAAACAGTGAAGTAATTAAAAACATTATGGAAACTGTTACAACAGAACAAGCATTATTTTTGTTGCAGAAACACAGTGAAATTGTTTTTCAGAAAACAATGGAAACAATATTACAAAAAATAATAGAGCACATACAACATAGACTACAAAAAGAAATAGAGGTAAATATAATTTTGTTTTCTGAAAAAATGGGTGTTTTAGCACAATCAAAAGGAGTAGAAATATTTCTAAAAAAATATCAAAATATTAAAAAAACATATTGATTTAAAATAGAAGTTTGATAATGAAGTTTTTTATATTCAGATGGTTATTTTTTAAGTATAATAAAGGAGTAAAATTTTATGGAGTTAAATGAAGGTATTCCTCTAACATCTCATATTCCTATGTTATATGATGAAAATATATATAAAATATATATTATTTTAAAAGAAAATAAATATAATAAAATGGAAATAAAAGCATTTTCTAAAGTATGTAATATAAACTATATTGAAGCAAGTAAAAAATTAAAGAATAAGAAAAATTTGATAGGAGAAGGAAATGCTTATTACATAAGAGATATTTTAAAGCAATTATCACAGTATGATATTGATTATGAAATTATTCCACCATACTGTTATTGAAATTTATATAAAAAAATATTAGGAGAGGAGTAATAAATAATGGTACATTTTGTAGGAGCCGGCAGCGGAGCAGTAGATTTAATTACTGTAAGAGGACAAAAATTACTCCAAAAAGCAGATATTGTAATATATGCAGGTTCTCTTGTAAATGAACAACTTCTTTCAGAAACAAAACAAAGCTGTCAAATATACAACAGTGCTCAAATGACATTAGAGCAGATTTCACAGATATTTATAGAAAATAAACAAAAAGAAATTGTACGTCTTCATACAGGAGATACTTGTTTATATGGAGCAATAAGAGAGCAAATGGATATTCTTTCAAAAGAAGGCATAGCATATGATGTTTGTCCAGGAGTAAGTTCTTTTTGTGGAGCAGCAGCAGCATTACAGATGGAATATACATTACCAGATGTATCTCAAACAGTCATTATTACAAGAATGGAAGGAAAGACGCCTGTTCCTCAAAAAGAAGATATTTCAAAATTAGCACAACATCAAACTACAATGGTAATTTTTTTAAGTACAGGGCTTTTAGAAGGATTAGAGAAAAAATTGCAGCAGGGAGGCTGTGATGCTGATATGCCAGCCGCTATTGTGCAAAGGGCAACTTGGAAAGATGAAAAAATTGTGCATTGTACTGTTTCGACATTGGCACAATCTGCAAAACAAAATAATATTACAAAAACAGCATTGATTATAGTAGGAAATGTATTGGGAAAATATTATAAAAGGTCTTTGCTTTATCACCCTCAATTTTCTACAGAATTTAGAAAGGCAGAGAAATTATGAAAGTATATGTTATTGCATTTACAAAAAAAGGAACAATATTAGCAGAAAAAATTTGTCAAAGATTAGAAAAAGCAATGTGTTTTTCTATGAAAGTGTCACAAGATGATATAGAAATAGTAACTTCTCTTGAAAAATGGACACAAAGAGCATTTGTAGAAGCAGAGGGCATTGTATTTGTAGGAGCTTGTGGTATTGCGGTGAGAGCAATCGCACCATATTTAAAAGATAAATATCAAGACCCTGCTGTAGTTGTGACAGATGAAAAAGGACAGTTTGCAATTTCTCTTTTGTCCGGACATATAGGATATGGTAATGCACTAACAAAAAAAGTAGCAGAAATAACAAATGGAACACCAGTTATTACAACAGCAACAGATATAAATGGTGTTTTTGCAGTAGACGTATGGGTAAAAGAAAATGGATTTTTGTATCTGAAACAAGAAAAAGCAAAAAAAGTAATGAAAGAAATTTCAGCAACATTGTTGGAAGGAAAAACAGTAGGATTTGACAGTATGTTTTATTATAATAAATTGCCAAAAGGCTTAGTAGCAACGAGAGATTGTGAAATAGGCATATCTGTTTCCATATATAAACAAAGCAAAAAATTTCAACAAACGCTTGCACTGATAGTGCCTGTAGTACATATAGGAATAGGTTGTAAAAAAGATACTTCTTTTGAAGAAATAGAACAATCTGTTTTTTCTGTACTAGAAGAAGAAAATATTGCTATAGAAGCAATCGCAGCAGTTGCCACAATTAATTTAAAACAAAATGAAAAAGGCTTACTTACATTTTGTCAAAGTTATCAAAAACATTTGAATATTTTTTCAGCAGAAGAACTGTCAAATGTAAAAGGAGATTTTACAGCTTCTGAATTTGTACTAGAAAAAACAGGAGTAGATAATGTTTGTGAAAGAGCAGCATTGTGTTCTGCCCAAAATGGAAAGATAATTGTTTCTAAAAAAGTAAAAAATGGTGTAACAGTGGCGTTAGCAATGAAAACAATATTGCTTTCCTTTTCGTAAGTGATACAAGGAGGAGTTCATTTTGAATACATTATACATTGTAGGAATTGGAGCAGCAGCAAAGCAAACACTTACAGCAGAAGCTGCTGATATTCTTTCAGAATGTGAGTTAATTGTAGGCTATACTGTATATATAGATTTGATAAAACAGCAATTTCCTCAAAAACAGTATTATACAAGTGGTATGACACAGGAAAAGCAAAGAGTTATTTATGCCATACAACAATGTCAAAAGGGTATCAAAACAGCGATAATATCTAGCGGTGATAGTGGAGTATATGGTATGGCATCACTTGCCTATGAATTAGCAGAAAATATAGACATAGAAATACAAGTTGTTGCAGGTGTAACGGCTTGTTTGAGTGGAAGTGCTGTACTAGGTGCAGTACTTTCTCATGATTTTGCAGTAATTAGTTTGAGTGATTTAATGACATCGTGGGAATTGATACAAAAAAGAATTTCACTTGCAGCTCAAGGAGATTTTGTAATTTGCTTTTATAATCCTTCCAGCAAAAAAAGAAAAGATTATTTAAAAAAAGCTTGTGATGTGATATTACAGTACCAAAAGCCAGAAACTATTTGCGGCATTGTAAAAAATATTGCAAGAAAGGAACAACAAAGTTGTATTATGACACTAAAAGAATTGAGAGAAATACAAACAGATATGTTTACAACTGTTTTTATAGGAAACAGCCAAACCAAAGTAATGAAAGGGAAAATGGTAACACCGAGAGGGTATACATATGAAAAATAATATATTGCTTTTTGGAGGAACAACAGAAGGAAGAAAATTGCTGGAATATTTATATGATACAAATGTAACTATAGATGTTTGTGTTGCAACAGAATATGGACAACAATTATTGCAAAAAAGAGATAATGTCAATATACTAGAAGGCAGAAAAAATTTGCAAGAAATGATACAAATGATAAAACAAAAAAAATATATTTGTGTAATAGATGCAACACATCCTTATGCTTTAGAAGTGACAAAAAATATACAATTAGCTTGCCAAAGTGAAAATATAACATATTATAGATTGTTAAGAGAAAGTTGCCATACAGACTATGGTATTTGGGTAGAAAGTATAGAAAAAGCTGTTGATTTTTTACAAAATACACAAGGAAATATATTTGTAACAACAGGAAGCAAAGAAATTCAAAAATTCAAAAAATTAAGTGATTTTTCTCAAAGAGTGTATGTGAGAGTATTGCCTTCTGTGGAAGCTATAGCACAGTGTCAAAGTGATGGATTAAATGCAAAGCATATTATTTGTATGCAAGGAGCTTTTTCAAAAGAAATGAACATAGCACAAATGAAACATATTAATGCAAACTATATTGTTACAAAAGAGTCCGGTAATATAGGTGGCTTTCAACAAAAAATTGATGCTGCAAAAGAAGTTGGTGCAGTTGCTGTAATTGTAGGAAGAAAAGAAAAACAACAAGGCTATTTGTTTTATGATTTAATACAACAGTTAAAAAATGAATATCATATTTCTATAAAAAGACAAGTAACATTATTAGGAATAGGTGCAGGAAAAAATACATTAACACAACAGGCACAACAAATTTTAAAAAAAGCAGACTGTATTATTGGAGCAAAACGTATGATAGAAACCATAGAAGATATGGAAAAAGATACTTTTATTTGTTATAAAAGTGAGGAAATTGCAGCATTTATAAAACAAAATATAAATTATAACAATATTGTAGTAGTTTTTTCGGGAGATATTGGTTATTATAGTGGAGCAAAAAAGTTGTATCATTTACTTGAAAATGTAACAGTCAAAACAATAAGTGGTGTACCTTCTGTATGTTATTTTATGGCAAAAATTTATACTTCTTGGGAAGATGCGAAACTAATCAGTGTACATAGTCAATATGAAAATATAATAGGATATGTGTTACAGTATCACAAAATAGTTGTACTTTTAGGTGGTCGTTATGATACAGCAAATATTTGCAAAGAAATTTGTAGTAGGGGATTGCCAAATGTAAAAATTGTGATAGGTGAAAATTTGAGTTATGAAACAGAAAAAATAACAGAAGGTACAGCAGAACAATTTCAAAATATAGAAACGTCGTCATTAGCAATATTATATATTGAAAATAATAATATATTACAAAAAACGCAAAATTTAGGTATTAAAGATGAATATTTTATTAGAGATGCAGTACCTATGACAAAAAGAGAAGTACGTACAGTTGCTATCAGTTATATGAATTTAAAACAAAATGATATTGTGTGGGATATAGGAGCAGGAACAGGTTCTGTTTCTGTAGAGATAGCATTACAATGCCCTTTTGGTATGGTATATGCCATAGAAAAAAAACAACAAGCGATTACATTACTTGAAAAAAATAAAAAGAAATGGAATGTTTATAATATGGATATTGTTTTTGGACAAGCTCCTGATATACTACAAACATTGCCAGCACCAGACAAAATATTCATAGGAGGAAGTAGTGGCAAAGTAAAAGAAAGTGTTCAAACAGCATTACAGAAAAATGCTTCTGTAGAAATTGTAGCAACAGCGATATCGTTAGAAACAATAAGAGATTTACAGCAATGTTTTTCTGATTTGGGTATAGAATATCAATGTACACAAATCAGTATATCGAAAAGTGAAGCAGTAAAAAACTATCATATTATGAAAGCACAAAATCCCGTTTTTATATTCTGTGGAAGGAGAGCACAAATATGAAAATCCCCAGAATACTTTTTGCTGCACCTGCAAGTGGAACAGGTAAAACAACAATTACTTGTGGATTTTTAGCAGCACTGAAAAAAAGGAAAAAAGATATTGTTTGCTTTAAATGTGGTCCTGATTATATAGACCCACTTTTTCATACTCATATATTAGAAGTACCTTGTTATAATATAGATACTTTTTTGATGTCAAAAAAATGTGCAGTGCAGCTATTTTGTCAAAATGCTTTTAAAAAACAAATTGCAGTTTTAGAGGGTGTTATGGGGTATTATGATGGTTTAGCAGGCATTAGTACAAAAGCAAGTACCTATGATATTGCAAAATTAACAAAAACACCTGTGATATTAGTAGTACAGCCAAAAGGTATGAGTTTATCTGTTGTAGCATTGTTAAAGGGGTTTTTAGAATATCAAAAAGATAGCAATATAAAAGGTGTATTGTTAAATGATATTTCAGAAATGCTTTACAAAAAATATAAAGAGATACTTGAAAAACAATTAAATATAAAAGTATATGGCTATTTACCTAAAAAGCAAGAGTTTTCATTACAAAGTAGGCATTTGGGATTAGTAATACCTTCAGAAATAGAACATTTGCAGCAAAAAATAAATGATTTAGCAGAACAAATGGAAAAAACAGTAAATATAGATGCTATATTAGCATTGGCAGAAAGTGCAGACGAATGTTGTATTGATATATTAAATACTACAATAGAAAAACAAAAGTGTCATATAGCAATAGCGAAAGATAATGCTTTTTGCTTTTATTATCAAGATAATATACAGTATCTCAAACAAAAAGGTTGTCACATTACATTTTTTAGTCCTTTAAAAGATAAAACGCTTCCTCAAAATATAGATGGTTTAATGTTAGGAGGAGGATACCCTGAGTTATATGCTAAAGAACTCTCACGAAATACTTCTATGATAAAAAGTATACAATGTGAAATCAAAAAAGGATTACCTGTATTTGCAGAGTGTGGCGGATTTTTGTATCTGCACGAAACATTGCAAAGTGTAGACAATAAACATTATACGATGTTAGGAGTAATAAAAGCGAAAGCATATAAACAAGAAAAATTAAAACAGTTTGGCTATATTACATTATGTGCACAAAAAGATACTCTTTTATGCCAAAGGGGAGAGTGTATCAATGCTCATGAATTTCACTATTGGCAAAGTACACAACAGGGAAATGCTTTTATAGCAAAAAAGCCTTTGTCTGAAAAAAGCTGGGAATGTATATATAGTGATGACAATATTTTTGCAGGCTTTGCTCATATTCATTTTTATGCTAATACAAATTTTGCAGATAACTGGATAAAAAAATGTGTACAAAGGAGTGGAAATAAAAAAATATGAAAAAAAATGTTATTGTAATGTTGTCAGGGTTTTGTCTGGATATGCTTTTTGGCGACCCTTCTAACAATGTTCACCCCGTTTGTGGCATAGGATTTTTGATTTCTAAAACAGAACGTATATTAAGAAATCATTTTGATAAAACAAAAAAAGAAGAAAAAAAAGCAGGAATGTTTTTAGTTACTATTGTATTAACAATAACATTATCTATTACTGCATTATTATTATTTTTAATGAAATCGTTAGGGAAATGGGCTGTTTTTTTTATGGAAACAGTACTTTGTTGGTATATGCTTGCTATGAAATCACTTAAAAAAGAAAGTATGTCAGTATATGCAGAATTAAAAAAAGGTGATTTAAAAAGTGCTCGAAAAGCAGTTTCACGTATTGTAGGTAGGGATACTCAAAATTTAACAAAAGAAGGCGTAATTAAGGCAACAGTGGAAACAGTAGCAGAAAATACTTCTGATGGTGTAATAGCACCTTTATTTTATATGACATTTTTTGGAGCATTAGGAGGAGTGTTTTATAAAACAGTAAATACAATGGACTCTATGATTGCCTACAAAAATGAAAAATATATTTATTTTGGAAGATGGGCAGCAATACTAGATGATATTGTAAATTATATTCCTGCAAGACTTTCTGCAATATTTATGTGTTGTGCAGCTACTCTATTAAGATATGATAGTAAAAATAGCTTTAAAATATGGATAAGGGATAAAACAAAACACGCAAGTCCTAATTCTGCACAAACAGAAGCTGCTTGTGCAGGAGCATTAGGAATACAATTAGCTGGTGATGCTTGGTATTTTGGTAAAAAATATAAAAAACCCTTTATAGGTGATAAAAAAAGAAATATTGAAATAGAAGATATTAAAAGAGCGAATAAATTGCTTTATGGCACAAGTGTGATAGCAATTACAATATTTTCTATATTTGCAGTATTATTAGCAAATATAGGGAAAAATGAAAGGAGAATTTAATGTATCAACACGGCGGAGATATTTACAGCAACAATGTAAAATTAGATTTTTCAGCAAATATCAATCCTTTCGGTATGCCTTATGCTGTAAAAGAAGCAGCGTCAAATGCTATTGAAAATTGTGTACATTATCCAGATGCTTATTGTAGAGAACTAACAAAAAGTATTTCTATAAAAGAAACTATAAAACAAGAATATATATTGTGTGGCAATGGTGCAGCAGATTTAATATTTCGTTTTGTACTAGCAAAATTTCCTAAAAAAGCATTATTACTTGCACCAAGTTTTTCGGAGTATGAAACAGCACTTAATACAATAAATTGTTATATTACTTATCACGTATTACAAGAGGAATGTGGATATTGTTTGACAGAGCAAATTTTGAATAAGATTACAGAAGAAATAGACGTTATAATACTTTGTAATCCTAATAATCCTACAGGTATATTGATAGAAAAAGATTTACTATATAAAATAGTATCTCAATGCCAAAAGACAAATACATTTTTATTTTTAGATGAGTGCTTTTTAGATTTTGTACAAAATGGAGAAAAAATTAGTTTAAAAGAACAAATCAATTACAATAAAAATATTATGATATTAAAAGCATTTACAAAAATGTATGGTATGGCAGGACTGCGTTTAGGATATTGCATTTGTAGTGATACAACATTGATAAAAAAAATGCGTTCTGTCAATCAAAGCTGGGCAGTTTCTATACCAGCACAAGCAGCAGGCATAGCAGCATTAAAAGAAACAGAGTTTGTACAAAAAACAATAAAATTAATACAACAAGAAAAGCAATATTTGCTTTTAGAGCTAAAAAATATAGGCATTTGTTGTTATGCTTCTTCTGCAAATTATATTTTTTTTAAAGCAGAAAAAGGATACTATGAAATGTTATTAAAAAAGGGAATATTGATTAGGAGTTGTCATAATTATAGAGGTTTGAGTGATGGTTATTATAGAATTGCAATAAAAACACACGAACAAAATAAAATATTGATAGAAGCATTGAAAGAGGTAAAAAATAATGTCAAAGGTAATTATGATACAGGGAACAATGTCTAATGTAGGAAAAAGTTTAATTGTGGCAGCACTATGTCGTATATTAAAACAAGATGGATATTCCGTAGCACCTTTTAAATCACAAAATATGGCTTTAAATTCCTTTATTACAAAAGAAGGGCTTGAAATAGGGAGGGCACAAGCAATGCAGTGTGAAGCAGCAGGAATAGAGCCATCTGCATTGATGAACCCCATATTGCTAAAGCCAACAAATGAAATAGGCTCTCAAGTGATATTAAATGGAAAAGCAATAGGCAATTATAGTGCAAAAGAATACTTTGAAAAAAAGAAAAGTTTTTTACCAGAAATTCAAAAAGCATATGAAACGTTACAAAAACAGTATGATGTGATTATAATAGAAGGAGCAGGTAGCCCAGCAGAAATTAATTTGAAACAAAATGATATTGTAAATATGGGTATTGCAGAACTTTTTAATGCACCAGTACTGTTGGTAGGAGATATTGATAGAGGAGGTGTTTTTGCTCAGATTGTAGGTACTATAATGCTTTTGGAACAAAAAGAACAAAATAAAGTAAAGGGATTTATTATCAATAAATTTAGAGGAGATGTTACTCTTTTGCAGTCGGGTATTACTTTTTTGGAACAAAAGTGTTGCAAAAAAGTATTAGGTGTTGTGCCTTATGTGACAGTAGATATTGAAGAAGAAGATAGTTTAACAGAGCGTTTTTCAAAGAAAACAGAAAAAGCAATCATCAATATTGCAGTCATTCATTTACCTCATATATCGAATTTTACAGATTTTAATAGATTAGAGGCAATACAAGGGGTTTCTGTTTATTATGTCAAAAGAGTAGAACAGCTGGAATATGCAGATATGATAGTATTACCTGGAACAAAAAATACCATAGAAGATTTACTTTATATTAGACAACAGGGGTTAGAAAGTGCTATTATAAAATTAGCAGAAAAAGGTGTAATAGTATTTGGCATTTGTGGCGGTTATCAAATGATGGGAGAAGTGATTGTTGATGAATATGGTGCAGAAAATAAAGGAAGTATAAAAGCAATGGGATTACTTCCTATCTATACTGTATTTCAAAAACATAAAACTATGACAAGAGTAGAAGGGAAATTTTTAAATATTTCTGGTGATTTAAAAGCACTTTCTGGAAAACGTTTTTATGGTTATGAAATTCATATGGGAGAAACAAAAATAAAAGGAGATAATTATATTTGTGAAATGATACAAAATAATAAAAATATTCGAAAAGATGGTATAGTAAATCAAAATTGTTATGGAAGTTATGTGCATGGTATTTTTGATGAAGAAGAAACAGCAAAAGCATTATTAAAGGCATTGTGTGATAAAAAGGGCATAGAAAGTGAAAAACTACTTGAAAATACTGTAAATTGGCAGCTATATAAACAAAAACAATATGATATATTGGCTGAAACAGTTAGGAATAGTTTAGATATGAAAGCATTTTATAATATATTAAATGGAGAGGAATAAATGGATATAGAACACATCAGTCCAAAAGATATTGAAAAAAAAAGTTTTGAAATCATTACAGAAATTATAAAAAAAGAATATCCAGATAAAATCATACCGAAAGAGCAGCAAGCCATTGTAAAAAGAGTAATACATACTACTGCAGACTTTGAATATTTGTATACATTATGCTTTTGTAATGATGCCATACAAAAAGGAAAGTTAGCACTCCAAAAAGGAGCTTGTATTGTAACAGATACTCAAATGGTAAAATCTGGTATAAATAAAAAGTTTGTAGAATATTTAGGAGGTGAGGTATATTGTTTTATGTCTGATGAAGACGTTGCAGAAGTAGCAAAAAAGCAAAATATTACAAGGGCTGTTGCTAGTATGGAAAAAGCAGCACAATTACAAAAACCGACTATATTTGCAATAGGAAATGCCCCTACTGCACTAATTAAAATATATGAATTGGTAAAACAAAATAAAATAAAACCAGAATTGATTATTGCAGTACCTGTAGGATTTGTAAATGTGGTACAAGCAAAAGAATTAATATTATCTTTATCAGTACCTGCTATTGTAGCAAAAGGAAGAAAAGGTGGTAGTAATGTGGCAGCAGCAATATGTAATGCTTTGTTATATGAACTGATAACAAGAAAATAAAAAAGGAAGGAGTTTTATAATATGGAAAAAGAAGAAGAATTAGTAGTACATATTGGTATATTAACATTTTTGGCAACACTTTTAGGTATTTCTATTTATCGTATTAAAAAGGGATTAGATACAAAACAAGTATTTTCTGTTTTTTGGGCATATAGTGGAATAGACTATATTGTAAAATATAGAAAATCTAAAAAGAAATATGATATTGTTATGGCAATTTTAAATTTTGCAAATGCAATACTTTTAGCATTGCTTCATTATAAAGATAATAAACAAAAGTAATTTTTGTATAATATAAGGAGCAATAGCATATGAAACAATTTAATACAGTAGAATTAAGAATGCAATAAATAATATATAATAATATTGTGAAATTATCAACAATTGTAACGCCCACTGTTATAACAAGTATCTGCTTAGATATTAACTTGTTTAAGGTTTAAACCTTAGTGTATTTAATGCTAATTCAATATTGAATTAGCATTTTTGAATTATCAATGCAAACAAAATTGACAGATTTATTTTTGTAAATAACATAACAAGAGAAAATATTCCCTACCATATTAAAAATATAAAATATATAATTTAGCAAAATATAGTGTTAATATATATATCGAAAAATATGTATTTTTCGAGTATAATATTTATAAGATATATTCCCTATAGATTAGTAATTTAATTTAATAGTTATTTTTATTTAAAGTTTATTTAAAGTTAGAGAGGAGTTTTGAATTATGCAATTATTCAAATTAAAAAACAACAAAAGTTTATTAAAAACAATATTATTAACAATGGTAGCGTTTAGTTTTACAACAAGTTTTAATTTTAGTGACCAGCCTTTAGTACAAACAGCCTATGCATCAGAAGTAGATTACAGAGCATCAAGCAATGCGATAGAAATGAAAACAATGAATTATAGCAAAGTAGATACAAGTGCAATAAAAGAAGGTAATTTTAATGTTTACGTAAATGGTAACAAAGTAAATTTAACAGATAAAATATTAGTGGTAAATGGAAATAGCTTCCTACCCCTAAGAGCAATAGGTGATGCAATAGGTGCTACAACAAGTTGGGATGCAAGTAGCAAAATAGCAAAGATAGAATTTACAAATTATGGTGGAGTTACGACATCAATAGAAATGTCTTCAGATTGTACAAAGATGTTAGTAAATGGTACAACAACAGTAAATGTTTCAAATCAGAATACAAGCACAGCAACATTTATTGACCCTAGTACATCACGTATTTATTTGCCAGTAAGAGCAATCTCTGAAAACTTAGAAGGAGTTCAAATAGAATACTTTAGTGCTACAAGAACTATTTCTATCACTACAAATGGAGCAATCCCAATCGACCCAAGTGTAGACATCACAACTCCTAGTCCAAACATTGAAAAGCCTAATGAAGGTGGAGAAGTAAGAGAAAACCCACCTGTTGTGGTAGAGAATGGTGATGATGTGTTTAGAGGGGAAAAGAAGCCTGATTATAAAGGTAAAGTTGATATGGAAAAATCCCCTGGTGGTAATTGGGAATGGTGGGAAGCTAAAGGAATTTGGACTGAATATACTGGTGAAAGTTTTGTAACTGATGCTAGTCATATTAAGTGGGATAAAGATTGATATAGAGGTTAGATATGAGTGATAGAATAGGTGGTATAGATTTTTTAAATTTATCAGAACAAGACTGTATTCAAATACAATATAAATTGTCTTCTAAAGTGATACAAAGTAATTATATTTCATTGGAAGACATAAAAACAGTAGCAGGAGTAGATATTGCCTATTGGAAAGAAAATAATAAAGAAATGGCAGTGTGCTGTGTTGTAGTGATAGATTTTAATACAAAACAAGTAGTAGAAAAACAATATTCAATGGGAGAAATAAACTTTCCATATATTTCAGGCTGTTTGGCATTTAGAGAATTGCCTCTTATTATGCAAACAGTAGTAAAATTAAAACATAAGCCAAATATATTTTTATTTGATGGAAATGGAATATTACACTCAAGAGGTGTAGGTTTGGCAACACACGCATCATTTTATTTAGAAAAGCCTACTATAGGAATTGCAAAAAAATATTTTAATGTAGAAGGTGCAAAATTTGTTATGCCAGAGAATTGTGTTGGAAAATATTCTGATATTATAAAAGATAATAAAATAATAGGCAGAGCCATTATAACACAAAAAAATGTAAAACCAATATTTGTATCTGTAGGAAATTACATAGATATAGATACGGTAACAAAATTGGCAATACTACTAACAGACAAACAAAGTCATATTCCTATTCCTACAAGATATGCAGATTTAGAAACACATATAAAACGAAAACAATTTAGTCAATAAAATAAACCCAAGTAAACACTTGGGTTTGTTTTTATTATAGATTATTCTACGATAGAAGCGGCACCAATAATACCAGCATCATTACCTAATGTAGCACGAATAATAGGAGGAATAAATGCTCTCTCTCCAGCGAAACAATATTTTCTGATATATTCATTTAAAGGGTCTGTTAAATATGCACCTTGATTACAAACGCCACCACTTAACAATACAACATCAGGACGGAATATATTTACCATATTAACAATACCTTCTCCTAAATATTTGATGTAATTTTGTACAACTTCTTTTCCGGCAGCATCGCCTTTTTTGGCAGCATCAAAAGGAGTAACACCATTGATTTCTTCTAAATTTCCATTACAAAGTGTATTTAAAAGAGAGTTAGGATATTTTTGTGCAGCACGTTTGGTGTCACGAATAAGTGCTGTAGCAGAAGAATATGCTTCGAAACAACCGTGTCTACCACAAGTACAATATTCACCACCAGAAATAATTGTAATATGCCCTAATTCTGTACCACCAGCATGACCACCTTCGAATATTTTTCTGTTCATAACAATACCGCCACCAACACCAGTACCTAATGTAATCATAACAGCATTTTCATATTCCATAGCAGCACCACCTACAACTTCACCTAGTGCAGCACAGTTTGCATCATTTGATAATCCCATAGGTAAATTAATATATTTTTTTAATTCTTCTAATATAGGAATATGTTCCCAATGAAGATTTCCCGCAAATACAACAACACCATTTTTAGAGTCGATACAACCAGGACTACCAATACCTAATGCACTACATTCTGAAATAGAAATGCCTGTTTTTTCTAATATAAAAAATACTGCATCTGCCATATCTTTTACAATTTCTTTGTAATTACGTTCTGCTAATGTTCTAACAGAATGATTTGCAATAATTTTGTGATTTTGGTCTACAATGCCTACTTTTATGTTTGTACCACCTAAGTCAATACCAATACGATATTTTTTTTCATTTGCCATATTTTTTGCTCCTTCCCTGTTAATACATAATATAGTAATAATGTAAAATTGTATCTCCCCTTATTTTTATTATAAAATATATAAAAAAAAAAATCAATATAAACACAAGTTTAGGCTTTGTATTGGCTTTTTTGAGAATATGTTGTAAAATAAATGTAGACAGTGACGACGAAAATAAAAGAACAAGTTTTCGCCATGGAGGTGCTTTAATAATGGAAGTAATAAATTGGAAAGAACTGCTTTATCCTTATCAACAAACAGTAGAGGAATTGCTTGTAAAATTTCATAGTATACAAAAAGAATGTAAAAATTTAGGTGTTTATTGTCCTATAGAAAGTGTTTCAGGCAGAGTAAAAAAAGCAGCAAGTATTATGGATAAAATTGCAAGAAAACAAGTTTCTTATGAAAAAATGGAACAAGAAATCGAAGATATTGCAGGTATTAGAATATTATGTCAATTTGTAGAAGATATTTATAAAGTAATTGATATGATAAAAATGAGAAATGGACGAGATATGGAAATTGTAGAAGAAAAAGATTATGTAAAAAATAAAAAGCCAAGTGGTTACCAGAGTTATCATATTATTATAAAATATCCTTTGAATACGGCTTTTGGTTATAAAGAAGTGATGGCAGAAATACAAATTAGAACGCTTGCTATGAATTTTTGGGCAACAGCAGAGCATTCTTTAAGATATAAATATAGTGGAAATATACCAGACTCTATACAAGAAAGACTAACAAATTGTGCAGATGCAGCATTTCGTTTAGATACAGAAATGTCTACTATAAGAGGAGAAATTATCAATGCACAACAATTAAATGAAATTAAACAAAATTTAGTAAATAATATATTAGAGAATATACAAAATTTATATTTTGTGGCAAAATTAGATGATATGAATAAAATCAATAAGGAATTTATAGATTTATGGGAGGCAGATGATGTAGATAAATTGAGAGAGTTTAATGAAAAATTAAATATTATGGCAGAATTATATCGTATTTAGAAAGGCAGAAAGGAATTTTTATGAAAAGAGTAAGTGCATTATTAATAACGGCTTGTGTTGCTATGCCATTTGGTATGATAGGGTGTGGTTCACAACAGCAACAACAAAATGTAGTAGAAAGTGAAATACAAAATAACAATCCACTAGATACTTTGAATATGCCTTATTTTACACAAACAGAAAGTAAAGCTATTTCAACAGAAAAATTAAATTATGATATTAAAAAGGGATATTATTTAGTAGGAGCAGACGGAAATAATACAACAGAAGTATATTATCCTCAAATTGATAGCGTTAGCATTTTACCAGAAGATACAGAACAAGAAATTTTACTGGAAAAGGTGAATAGTGATATTGCTAAAACAATACTTTTAAGAGAAGGTTCTACTAATTTTTTTGCAGAGCAAAATGCTGTTTCTACTGCAACAGAGGGAGAAAGTAAAAGAGAACCTAAAGTAATTACAACATACTATAGAGTTCAAACAGCAAATCAAAAAATAGTGAGTGTATTATATGAAGAAAGCATTTCGACATTGGGTAGTGCTGTAAATTATGGTGCAGTAGGAACAACAATTAGCCTAGTAGAAAATAGACTACTTCAGCTAAATGAAATGATTACAGATTTTGATGCACTATTAACATTATTAGAAATAGACCAGTTTACACCAATACCATATTATCAAAAGGAAACACCGCCTTTTAGCAAAGTATTGGAAAATACAAATTATATGAGAGATGAAATACTAGAAATATTAAAAAATAATAATAGAAGAACGTTTTTTACAGAAGGAGAAGAAGGAGCAGAAGTATTATGGGAAAAACGTGTGTTTGACTGGTATTTATGGGATAATAAATTAGTAATGATATATATTGATGATAAAAATTATTATCAATACAGTATTGAATTAGAAAAAATTAGGCATATCATAAATAATACATTTTATCAAAATTATATTGAACAAACAGAATAATGAAAGGAGGTAGCAATATGGCATTATTTGCCATAGGAGATTTACATTTAGGATTTGGGGTAAATAAAACAATGGATAAATTTGGAGAAGAATGGAAAAACCATATTCAGAAAATAGAAAAAAATTGGAGAGAATGTATACAGCAACAAGATACTGTATTGCTTTTAGGAGATATTTCTTGGGGAATGACAATAGAACAAACAAAACCAGATTTTGATTTTATAGAAACATTGCCAGGAAAAAAAATTTGTATTTGTGGAAATCATGATTATTGGTGGAGTAATATTTCTAAAATACAAAAAATGTATCACAACATTATATTTTTACGTAATAATAGTGTAAAATATCATAATGTTTTTATTTGTGGTACAAGAGGCTGGATTTGTCCTAATGATAGTTTTTTTACACCACAATATGAAAAAATATATCATAGAGAAGTAATAAGATTAAAATTGTCTTTAGAGGATGCTATGAAAAAAGGAGCAGAACAAATTATTGTACTGCTCCATTTTCCGCCTACAAACGATAAAAAAGAAAATTCAGATTTTTTAAAAATATTAAAAAAATATCCTGTAACACATTTATATTATGCTCATTTACATGGAGAACAATATTGGAAAAATAGTTTGTTAGGAAAACAACATATGATTTTTTATGATTTGGTATCCTGTGATAGTATTCATTTTTGTCCTAAAAAAATACTGCTGTGATAAAAATTTTAAAAAATTAATTTTAGAAAGTTTTATTTTTTTGAAGTTTTTTTACTCTTTCTGTCGTTTTATTTTATAAGGATGCAAATAAAAATATGGTTCTAATATTTGACAGAAAGGGGGAATGCAGAAAGATGACAACAGAACAATGGCAAAAAAGCATAGAACAATATGAAAAGCTAATATTTACCATCTGTTATCAAATGGTGCATGATTATCACGAAGCACAAAATTTAACACAAGAAACATTTCTTTCCGCTTATACCCACAAAGAAAGTTGTCAAATAGAAACTGTAAAACCATGGTTAGCTCGTATTGCAACAAACAAAGCAAAAGATTATTTAAAAAGTGCATATTTTCGTAAAGAACGTATTGAAATTGGTGAAGGAGAAAAGGACCCATCTCCTTTACCTGAAATAATATACTTACAGAAAGAAGGTATGCAAAAAATCAAAAAATACATTTTAAATTTACAAGAACCTTATAAAATGGTTAGTTTTATGTATTTTTTAGAAGGAAAATCTATTTGTGAAATTGCAAAAATACTACAGCGTCCTCAGAAAACAGTACAAACACAAATTTATCGCAGTAAAAAAATATTGCAGCAAAAAATGAAGAAGGAGGAGGAAAATGAATGACTATTTTTAATCAAAATGGACATATCACAGCAGAAGGCTTTTTTCTATTAGTAACAGAAAAGGCAGATGAAATGCAAAGGCTGGAATTATCCGAACATCTTTCTTTTTGTGATAGATGCTTAGAACAATATTTAGTAGAAATGGAAAAAATAACATTATTAGAAATAGAAGAGAGTGTTGCAAAACGTGTGATAAAAAAAGTGAGGCATAAAACAGCTTTGTTAGCACATAAAAGATTTGGCACAGCAGTAGCAGCAGCTTGTATTGCAATGATACTTTGGACATCTGGTGCATTTTCATGGACAACAATGGCACAACAATATGATACAGTAGAGCGTTTTGAGGAAGAATTAGAAAGACTTAGCTGGCAAAATCAAAATACATTGCATAATGTATTACAAAAATATCAACAAATTTTAGACAAATTAGATAGGAGGGAGAAGATACCTTATGGAGAAAAATAAATTATTTATGTTTTTATTTGCTATGGTACCTGGTATGAGCCATATGTATTTAGGTATGTTAAAAAAAGGTGTATTTTTGATGTCATTGTTTTTAGCTCCTATAGGTTTGATTTTTTTGACAAGGGGAGGTTTTGAAATTGTTAGCTGTATATTACCTGTGGTATGGTGCTATAGTTTTTTTGATGTATTCCGTTATAAAAGTGATACAAAAGAAGAAAGATACCAAACAGATATAGAATTTTATGAAAAATTAAAAATTTTTTGGCAGGAAGAAGCAGAACCAATGTTTTTTAGAAGCAAAAAATTAATAGGGCTGTTTTGTATCTTTTTGGCTGTATATACTTTTATATATAATATTATAGGTTATTTTACAAATATATTTGGTAGAATATTTTGGTTTTGTTATATTATACTAAGTAAAGTACCAACATTACTAGTTGTTATTGTTTTGCTGAAATTGGGTATTGATTTATTAAGGTCAGAAGATGATAATTTTGTTGCATATAAAAAAGAAAATAAAAAACAAAAGCAGTATGAAACAGAATTAAAAGTTAATATCAATGAAGAACAAGAAAAAACACCAGAGTCAGAAAAAAAGGAAACTATTTATAATACAGAAGTAAAAAATGATTTAGAAAAAACAGAAGCAGCTCAATATGATTTACAAACACAAGGAGAAAAGGTAAATTTAGAAAAAGGGGAAAAAATAGTAGAGCCCATTTTTTTGGATAGAAGAATAGAAGAATAATAAAAAGTGAAAGGCAGCCATATGGTTGCCTTTCACTTTTGAAATATAATTTGTACATATTTAGTAATTTAAAAAATCTTATAAAATAAAAAAGGTAATGGTATATATTTTTTGTAAACAATTTCAGAAACACAAAGTAGATTTTTAAACAAAATTTAAAGACAAAGGGAAGCATTTTTTATTGAAATGTTACTATGGTTGTGATATACTGAAATATAAAAACAAGGAGGAGCAATAAAACAAAAGTAAGCCGCAAAAAATGAGGTAAGAAAGGCGTGAATAAATATGAGTGAAGGACAAAGCCTGTTAGAATGTATGTTGCAAGAAGCTAGTAATGTACAACGTGTAGAATTATCTCATGATGAAATCAAAGCGTTGATGGCAAAAACACCAGAAGTTGAAGTTGATTTTGAAAAATACGAAAGGGTAACAGTAAAAGAATTTTTTAATTTAGCTTTACAAGAAATAGAAAGCAAAAAAGTACCTATCATAAAAGAAAACAAAAAAGATTTTGAAGCAAAAAGAAGTATGGTATTTGGAGCACCACCAGACTCTACTGTAAAAGTTGATTTTGATGAAAACAATGTTAGAATGGGAATTTATATTACACAGCCAAAAATAAGAGGGAAAAAAATACCTCCTGAAATGATTTCTAATATATTGGAGGAATGTGGTGTAACATATGGTATAAAAGAAGCTTACGTAAAACGTTTGTCAAGAGCTCCAGTATATAATACTCATTTTATTATTGCAGAAGGAATACCTGCGATTGAAGGAGAAGATGGCAAGGCAGAATTTCAATTTAATGCAGAACAAAAGTGGATGCCTAAAGTTGACCCTGTTACTGGCATTGCAGACTATAAAGAATTAACGCATGTGGAACAAGCAAAAGAAAATGATATATTATGCAGAATTACAAAACCTACAGCAGGAAAAGATGGTATTGATGTTTTTGGAAAAGTTATTCAAGGCAAAGCAGGTATAAAACCAAGAGTTGATGCAGGAAAAGATACTAAATTAGTAGAAGATGGAGCAGAAACATTGATTATAGCGTGTGCAGAAGGAGAAATTCAATTTAAAAATAATAAAATTTCTATCAATAAAGTAATGGTTGTAAATGATGTAGATGGTACAACAGGAAATCTCAATTTTATTGGTTCTATTTATGTAAAAGGAAATGTTCATTCTGGCTTTAAAGTGAAAGCAAGTGGTAATATTATTGTAGATGGCGTTGTAGAAGATGCAAAATTGTCTTCTAGTAGTGACATTGTAGTGCGTGGAGGAATTAAAGGAAGTGGATTGACAGAGATTGAAGCAAGAGGAGAAGTAAGTGCTTTATTTATTGAACACGCCAATGTTTTTGCTAAGAAAAATATTTATGCAGATTATGTGTTAAATTCTAATATAGAGTCAGAACAGAAAATAAAACTCTCTGGAAAATATGGATTTATTATTGGTGGAAAAGCAAAAGCAGTAGAAATTTTAGCAGCAGAAGTAGGAAATGCTGCATACAATTTAACAAAGTTAGAAGTGAGTTATCCAAAAGAATTAGTAAAAGACATTACTGAAGCAAAAAAAGAATGGAGAGAGTGTCAAAAAACAGTAGAAGAACAAGAAAGAAAAGCAAAATCAAAAGATTTAGAAAAATTAGAGGAGGCAAAAGTAGCGTTATTCCAAGCAAGAATGGCAGAAAAACGTTTAGAAACAAAATTAGTTCAATTAGAAGCACGCCTTGCAGAAATAAAGAAAAGTGCCACAATAGGAATTTATATAGAAAAACAATTATATCCTAATGTAACAATTTTAATGGAAAATAGAAACTATCATAATAAAGAATTAAAACAAAAATGTTCTGTTAGGAAAATAGAAGGAAAATGGAAAATTAAATATTAAGGAATTAGGTGAAAAAAATGAAATTTTTAAATAAATTTTTAAAAAAAGAAAATAGATTTTTCATTTATGCTATGATAGTTGTTATTGCTTTAGTAGCGGTTGTTACAAGGCTTTCCATTTATTATATGGGAATGGCGTTAGAAAAAAACAATGAAATATTATTAAATGAAATTTCACAAGAAGGAGCTAATTTAGTATCAGAAAAAATTTCTAGTGATATAGAAAAACTCAGAGAAGCAGCAAGTATAATAGGAAAAGAAGAAGATATTTTTTCACAAAAAAATATAGAAGATATTGAAATGCTAGCACAAGATGAACAATATAATAAAGTACTTTTGATTGATATGGAAGGCAATATGAGAAATTCTGACGGAGAACAAGGAAAACAAGTTACAATTATTGCCAGAGTAAAAAGAAACAATATTGTAATATCAGATGTTACTACAACAGATACAGGAGAAAATATATTAACAATATCTGTACCTGTTACACAAAAACAAAAATTGATTGGTGCTTTAACAGGAGTATATCAAGCAGAAGATTTTTCTCAGATTATGACAACAACATTATTTGCAGAAGAAGGAGCACACTATATTTTGAAAAATACAGGAGAAGCAGTTGTATTGCCAGAGGAGGAAGTTTATCCTTTTGGATTTCAATATGAAAATAGCTTTGAAGGAAATAGTGCGTTTTACTCTATTAGTGAATTATCTAAATTACCTCGAGAAATGAAACAAGGAAAAACAGGTATTATAAGATTTGTTAATGGAGAAAATAATGTAAATTATTTGTCGTATCGTCCTTTAGAATGGAATGATTGGTATTTAATTTCTGTAATACCAGCAGGAAAATATTCTATGAAAAATGTAACAGACATTGCAATAAAATTTGCTTTGCTTATTGATGTTATCATTATACTTTTAGTAGCGATTATAATAGCAAGCCATAAAAGAGATAAAAAAGTAGTGGGTGGTACAGACACCATTACATCATTAGAAAATAAGCAGGGAGTACAAAAATTTTATGAAAACATCAATAAAAGTAAAAACAAAAGTGGTTATATATTTGCTATGATTGGTATAGATGACTTTGATGTATTAAATCATACATTTGGTTATGAAAAAGGAAGTCAGATTTTAAAAGAAGTAGCAGATATAATTGGTACATCACTAGAAAAAGAAGAGATAGCAGCAAGATTGAAAGAAGATTACTTTGGACTTCTATTAAAAGAGAAAAATAAATCAGAAGCAACAAGGCGTATACAAGAAATTATAACAAATTTAAGTCAGATTAAAATAAGAGAAGGAGAAGCAATTTATAATGATACCATTTCTTATTCTGCTGCCATTAATTTGTTAAGTGAAAAAGAAAATTTTGAAACAATGTTACCAAATACTATTGCAGTGTTGGAAATTGCAAAAAAATCTCATACTGAAAAAATATTATTTTATGATAAAGAATTAAGACAACAAATTACACTTCATAATGATTTGCTGTCAGATATACTTACAGCAATACAAAATAAAGAATTTATTCCTTATTTTGAAATACAATTTGATACAGAACAAAAAGAGTTTATTGGAGCAGAGGCAATTGCAGTATGGAAACATCCTCAAAAGGGCACTATTATATCTGAAAATTTTATATCTGTATTAAAAACAGCAGGCATATTGTTAGAGTTTGATATGATATTGTTAGAAGAAGTTTGTAAAAAACAAAAAGATTGTATTGATAGAGGGCTTGTACCTCTTCCAATCACTGTTAGTATTTCAAGATTAAATATTCATAGAACAGATTTTGTAAATAAATTAAAAACGATTGTAGAAAGGTGTCAAATTTCACCTTCTCTCATAATATTAGAAATAGCAGAACCAGCAATTTATGATGATATTGATAGAAATACAAAAATTATTGAAGAATGTAAAGAATATGGTTTTATGATTTCTATAGCTGATTTTAGTTATGGATATTCTTTTTTAGATATTATGAGAAGAGTTTCTGTAGATAGTATTAAATTATCAGGTGAATTTTTGCCTGAGGAAGATGCTACAGAAAAAGACCGCATCATTATAAAAAATATTATTGATATTGCTAAAGAGTTAGGAATACAAATAATAGCAGAACATATTCAATCAGAAAAACAAGTAAAATTTTTGAAAACTATGGGCTGTTCTGTGATACAAGGATATTCTTATACTGAATTAGTATCATCGGAAGAATTTGAAGAAATGATTTTCTATGAAGAAATATAACAATACAAGAAGCTGTTTTTCTAAATAAATAAGAAAAACAGCTTCTTAATTAGATAGAAAATAAAAATGGGTTGATAGGTTTTCCTTTTTTAATAGCCTAAATATATTTTATTGAGGAGCAAATTATGTTTTTTAGCAGAAATGTATTATTACAAATACTATTTGGTGTGATTTCTTTTTTTATTGTTGCAACTTGTCACGAATTTACGAGAGCAGCAGTATCTACAGCATTAGGGGATGTCGTACCTAAAAATGAAAAAAATTTAACATTAAATCCATTAAAATATACAGAACCAATAGGAGCAATGTTATTTATTTTTACATTTTTACTAGGTTATGGTGCTTTTGGCTGGAGCAAAACAGTTCGTACTAGTCCATTATATTATAAAAGTAGAAAAAGGGCTTCTTTGTTAGTGGCAATATTGCCAAGTGTAGCAAATATAGTATTAGCATTTATTGCATTGATAATTTGGAAAATAATTCCTATTCATAATAGCATTGTAAGTACATTTTTAAATGTATTAATTTTATATAATGTATCTTTTGCTGTTTGTAACTGTTTACCTGTACCTCCTATGGACTGTGTAAAAGTGCTTTCACTTGTATTACCTGCAAAACAATATTTTACTTATATGCAGTATGAAAAAATAATACAAGTTGCATTTATATTTTTATTGATATTTCGTGTATTTGGTTCTTTATTAGACACCATCTCATTAACGATTATAAGAGGTATGGAAATGTTGCTTTTCTTTTTGTAATATGATACTCTAAAATGAATATTTTGATAAGGGGAAATCGTTGTGGAAAGTATTAATGTACATCTAGAAGCATTTGAAGGGCCTTTTGATTTATTATTTCATTTGATAGAAAAAAATGAAATTGATATTTATGACATTCCTATTGCACAGTTAACAGAGCAATATATTGCTTTTTTAGAACAAGCAGAATATAAAAATATGGATGGTATGAGCGAGTTTTTACTTATGGCAGCAACGCTTATTGAAATCAAATCAAAATTGCTTCTGCCTAAACAAAAACAAGAACAACCACAGCAAGACCCAAGAGAAGAATTAGTGAATAAATTGTTGGAATATAAAAAATTTAAAGAAATTACAGAGGATTTTAAAAAAAGAGAAGAAACAGCAGCATTAGTGTTATATAAAGAAGCAGATAAGGCAGTAGAAAAATTAAAACAAAGTAACAAACAAGATTTAGATTTAGACAAATTTTTATGTGGCATCACATTAGACAATTTATATGAAGCATTTACAGAAGTAATGAAAAGGCGAGAAACAAAAGTTGATAGAGTGAGAAGTTCTTTTAAATCAGTAGAAAGAGATTTGTATACTATTGACGAAAAAATAGATTATATAAGAGATTTGTTGATACTTCGTCCTTCTGTTTCATTTTATACAATTTTTCGCCCTAAAGCAGTAAAAATGGAAATTGTTGTAACATTTTTGGCATTGTTAGAGCTAATAAAAATGAAAGAAGTTTCTGTTTCTCAAAAAGAAGCTTTTTCAGAAATATTAATTACAAAAGTAAGTGGAAGTGATAATAATGAAATTAACAGAACTTGAAGCAGTAGTAGAGGCATTGCTTTTTATTTCAGGAGAAGCAGTGCCTTTGCCTACTATTGCTCAAACAATAGAATTGGATAAAGCAACAACAAAAGCAATTATTAAAACATTGGCAGAAAAATATGAAACAGAAAAAAGAGGCATACGAATTATAGAAATTAATAATGGCTATCAAATGTGCACTGCAGCAGAATGTTTTGAATTTATTAGAAATATGTATAAGAGCCCTAAAAGACAAGGTATGACACAGGCACTTTTAGAAACACTAGCCATTATAGCTTATAAACAACCTATTACAAAGGCACAAATAGAAGAAATCAGAGGTGTCAGTGCTGACCACGCAGTGAATAAATTATTAGAAAAAAATTTAATTTGTGAAACAGGAAGATTGAATATACCAGGAAAACCGATATTATTTGGTACAACAAATGAATTTTTGAGATATTTTGGTTTCAAATCTACAAGTGAATTGCCTCCTTTGCAAGAAGAAGAAAATAATATAATAGATGTGTAAAATTTCCAGATAATTTTTGTTTTTGATTTGACATACTAATCCAAAAGAGAAAAAAGAGGGATTGTATGAAAAAATTATTCATTTATATGACAGCACTATTTTTATTTAGCCAAACAGCATATGCTTCTGAACCACCTTCTGTTGCAGCAAAAGGAGCAGTCTTGATAGATGGAGAAAGTGGTCGTGTGCTTTGGGGTAAAAATGAAACAGAACCTTTGACAATGGCAAGTACTACTAAAATTATGACAGCAATACTTGTATTAGAAGAAGGTAATCCAGATGATATGATTACTGTAAGTACAACAGCAGCGAAATCACCTCAGGTACGTATGAATTTGACAGCAGGAGAACAAATAAGAGAAGAAGACCTTTTATATGCTATGATGTTGAAATCATATAATGATGCAGCAGTAGCATTAGCTGAGCAGGTTGGAGGAAGTGTAGACGAATTTTGTGAAAAAATGACAGCAAAAGCAAAAGAAATTGGTGCGAAAGATACTATTTTTGGTTCTCCAAATGGTTTAGATGGACATTTGACATTTGAACAACATCATTCTACAGCAAAAGATATGGCTTTGATTGCTCGTTATGCACTACAAAATGACAAATTTGTAGAAATTATAAATACACCTTCTGTTACATTACCTATGAAAGGTGGAGAGGGAAAACAGTATTATATTACAAATCAAGACCGCTTTTTACAAGAATATCAAGGAGCAATGGGTGTAAAAACGGGTTATACAAATAAAGCAGGACAGTGTTTTGTAGGAGCAGCAAAAAGAGATGATATTATGCTCATTACAACAGTATTAGCAAGTGGCTGGGGCAAAGAAGGCAGAGAACAAAAGTGGAAAGACACCAAAGCACTTATGGACTATGGTTTTGAAAATTATAAAAAAGAAATCATTGCAGAAAAAGGGCAACAATTAAAACCTACAACAGTGCTATATTCTCAAAAACAAAGTGTTCCAGCAGTGTTATCAGAAGGTTTTGAAGGGTTGTTTTCGCAGCAAGAATTAGATAAAATACAAATATATGCCACACAAATAGGAGAAATGGAAGCACCTGTTATAAAAGGAGAAAAGTTAGGAACGGCAGAAATTATGTTAGGAAGTAGTTGTATTGCTAAAATTGATATTATAGCAGCAGAAGGAGCAGAAAGATATACATTGACAGAAATGCTAGAATATTTAGCAAAAAAATGGACTGATTTTCCTTTAGATGAAAAATTAAAATAGTTTTATAGGTAAAGGGGGAAATAATACAATGAAAAAAACAATTACAATGATGAGTGAAGAATTTGAAAATGAAAGTACAGGAGAAAAAGTAGAAGGTATTACAGTGATAGTTGATTGCAAGACGCATTAATGAAAGGACTAGAAGAAATTAGAAAAAGTTTATAAAGGCAGTATTTTAGGAGGAAGTATATGGAAGTTAGATTACAAAAGTTTTTAGCAGAAGCAGGAATTGCTTCTCGCCGAAAAGCAGAAGAATTGATTGTAATGGGGAAAGTGCAAGTAAATGGAAAAGTAGTAACAGAATTAGGTACAAAAGTAGACACACAAAAAGATGTTGTATTATATCAAAATAAAAAAGTAGAAATGAAACAAAATTTTGTATATATTATGCTTCATAAACCAGAGGGCTATGTTACAACAGTGAAAGACCAGTTTCAAAGACCTACTGTAATAGATTTGTTAAAGGATATTACAGAAAGAGTATATCCTGTAGGACGTTTGGATTATGATACATCAGGACTACTTTTATTAACAAATGATGGTGATTTGACATACTGTTTGACACACCCAAAACATCATATCGAAAAAACATATGAAGCAAAATTATTTGGAACACCTTCAGAGCATAATATAATACAATTTCGTAGGGGGATTGTAATTGATGGCAAAAAAACAGAACCAGCAAAATTGGAAATACTACAAAAAGAAAAAAAATATACTACTGTTCGTATTGTAATACAAGAAGGAAGAAATAGACAAGTTAGAAAAATGTGTCAAGCAATTAAGCACCCTGTAGCACAATTAAAAAGAATTGGAACAGGAACATTATTTTTAAAAGATTTGAAAAAGGGAAACTATAGATATTTGACACAAAAAGAAATTAGTTATTTAAAAAGTTTGTAAAATGTTTTTCAGTAAAGAAAGGTGAAAAATATGGGGGAAAAGGAAATAAGAGGATACAAAGTATTTCAGCCTGATTGGACTTGTAGAAATATGAAATTTGAAGTCGGCAAAATTTATGAAGAAAATGTAACACCACAATGTTGTAAAAGTGGTATTCATTTTTGTTTAATATTAGAAGATTGTTTTGCTTATTATGAATTTAATAGCAAAAATAAAGTAACAGAAGTGATTGCCTTAGGTGAAGTAGATTTTGATTTAAAAACTAGTAAATGTTGTACTAACAAAATTCAAATTGTGAGAGAATTAGACTGGCAAGAAGTTATGAATTTATTAAATATCAATAAAGGCTATAAAGTGTTTCATTCTGATTGGAAGTTTAAAAAAATGAAATTTAAAGTTGGCAGAATTTATGAAGAAAATGAAATACCAAAATACTGTGAAAAAGGCTTTCATTATTGTTTGAATTTGTTAGATTGTTTAGATTATTGTGTTATTGGAGAAGAAAAAGAATATCGTATAGCAGAAGTAGCTGCATTAGGAGATATTGATTTTTATTCTTTAGGAAGAAAGTGTTGCACCAATAAAATAAAAATAATAAAAGAATTAAATTGGCTAGAAGTGCTTTATATACTTGATTTAGGTCAATGTACTAAACATAAAGACTATCGAAATGTTGGCATTGCTAATAAAGGAAACTTTAATACAGGAAGCTATAATCAAGGAAGTCGTAATACAGGAAATTACAATATAGGACATTATAATGTAGGAAGGAAAAATATAGGGGATTACAATATAGGGGATTACAATATAGGGGCACAAAATACAAGTAGCTGTAATATAGGAAGTTTTAATACAGCAAACTGTAGCATAGGAAATTACAATACAGGAGAACAAAACAAAGGCAATTACAATACAGGAAAATATAATACAGGAAATTATAATACAGGAGATTGGAATAAAACCAACTTTTCAAATGGCTGTTTTAATACCATAGAGCCTAAAATTTGTTTATTTGATAAACCTTCTGACTGGACTTATAGAATTTGGAAAAATAGTAAAGCAAATAAAATATTAAGTCGTATCACTTTAACAGAATGGATTTCAAAAGAAAATATGACAGAAGAAGAAAAACAAAGACATAAAGAATTTACTGTGACAGGAGGCTATTTAAAATATTATAATTTTTATGAGGCTTGCCAAATATGGTGGAAAAGTCTAAGTGATAGAGAAAAAAATATTATTCAATGGATACCTAATTTTGATGCTGCTATATTTAAACAAATGACAGGAATTGATATAAATAAATAAAAATAGATTTATAAAATACAAACAGCAAATGTTATTGATTATTTATAAAATTGATAAATTTCTGTTTGTATTTTATTTTTTATCAATTTAGTATGATTTATTGCTTGCAATTTATAGTATAATGTGTTATTATTTAGTTAGTATATAGTAACTAATATTACTATAAATTAACTAAAAGGAGTGATTTCTGAAATGAAAATATTATATGGTGTAGAAGAAACAATGTTAATTCCTCTTGTTATTAAAGCAAATGAAACAATGAGAAAAAAAGCAAGAATACAAGATAAAAAAGCAGTAGAAATAATACAGAAATTACAAATAGACACACAAAAATATGATAAGTTTATGAGTCATGAAGGTGTTGTAGCAAGGACAATATTGATTGATAAAGCATTAAAATCTATATTATGTCAAATACCAGATGCAGTATGTATATGTATAGGTTGCGGATTAGATGCTCGCTTTGAAAGAGTAGACAATGGAAAAATCACTTGGTATGACTTAGATTTGCCTAATGTCATAAAGTGCAGAAAGGAATATTTTGTAAAACAACAAAGAGTACATATGATAGCAAAATCTGCTTTAGATGCGTCTTGGACAGAAAATATAATCAAAAATAAAACTACAATATTTATTATAGAAGGATTATTGATGTATTTTAATGAAAAACAAGTGAAGGAACTTCTTAATATTATATGCAGCCATTTTAAAAAGAGTATATTACTTTTAGATGTATCTTCTCCTTTTCTTTGTAAAATGAGCAAATATCATGATACTGTAAAAAATACAGATGCTGTATTTCAATGGGGAATTTCTTCTGGAAAAGAATTAGAAAGTTATGTTTCTGGATTAAAATTAGTAAGTGACACAAGTTTTAATGAAGAAATGAAAAAATATTCTTTCAGGGGAAGACTTTTTGCAACATTACCTTTTATAAAAAATATGAATGACCGTTTAGTTATTTGTAAATATAAACAGTAAAACCGTTTAAGCGGTTTTACTGTTTTCTGCATTATCAGATAATGTAGAAAGAATTTTTCTAAACTGTATATAAAATAATATTGATGTAGTAGTGATAGAAATGCTATCTGCAACAGGTTCTGCTAAAAATATAGAAAATACTTTATTTTCAAAAAACAATGGCAATATATAAATAAGTGGTATCAGCAATATAATTTTTCGAAGCAATGCGAGAAACATAGATACTTTTGCTTGCCCTAATGCTAGAAAAGACTGCTGACAGCCAATTTGAATACCCATAATACAAGAAACACCCATAAAAATACGTAAAGCCCAACAAGAAAAAGAAATTAGTTCAGAAGAATTTGTAAATATTCTAACAAATAAATGTGGAAATAACATAATAATAAGCCACAATGTAAAACTATAACAGAAACAAGAACATAATAATATAAATATTGTTTTTTTAACACGTTGTTTTTGTTTTGCACCATAATTAAAACTAACAATAGGTTGTGCTCCTTGTGTCAATCCTAATAATGGCAACATAGAAAACTGCATAATACTTGTTAATATTGTCATAGAACCAACAGCTAAATCACCACCATATTTTTGCAAAGAAGTATTTAAACAAATTGTTAAAAGACTTTCTGTAGATTGCATAATAAAAGGAGAAATTCCTAATGCTAATATAGAAAAAAGTAATTTTTGTTCTATTTTTAAATATTGTTTTTTAATACGTAATTTTGTATTTTTACCTGTTAAAAAACGCATTACCCAAATAGCAGAAACACATTGTGATAAAATTGTAGCAAAAGCTGCTCCTTTTACGCCCATATCAAAGCCAAATATTAATATAGGGTCTAATATTATATTTAATATTGCACCAATCATTACTGTGGACATACTTGTTTTAGCAAATCCTTGAGAAGTAATAAATGTATTTAATCCTAGTGAAATCTGTACAAAAAGCGTACCACAGACATATATTGTTAAATAATCAGAAGCATATTGTATTGTGTTTTCGCTTGCACCAAAAAAAGAAAGTAATGTATTTTGAAAATAAAATATAAAAGCCATTAAAAAAATAGATGTTACAACAAGAGAAGTAACACAGTTCCCTAATATTTTTTCTGCTTTTTGTATATTTTGTTTTCCCATTTCTATAGCTGCAAGAGGAGCACCGCCCATACCTATCAAGCCGCTAAAAGCTGAAATTAATGTAATAATGGGAAATGTAATACCAACACCTGTTAGTGCCATAGAGCCAATTTCTGAAATATGACCAATGAACATACGGTCTACCATATTGTAAAGTACATTTATAATTTGAGCAGTGATAGAGGGAAGTGCAAGACGAAATAAAAGCTTTACTATATTTCCTGTAGCTAATATATTTTGCTGCTCCATTTTTGTCATCTCCTTAAAAATAATATTGACTTTATTATATCCAAATAGTAATAAACTTGTCAAATATATGCACCAAATTTTAAACAAGGCATATATTAGCAGTATCAACAGAAAGCAGGTGAAACAATATGGATGAAGATACCAATATGACAGAAATGGAAACAAGTGCAGATATGATTATGCCTTTACCTTTAACAGAGGAACAAATTGATAATTTAACAGAAGAAAATTATACGACAGAAGTTTCAGATGTTGATTTTGTAGGAGAACAAGGAAACAATATGGGTAGAGCAATATTTCCGGGAAATTTTTTTCCAGAAAATAATAGACCAAATACTAATATTACAATTATTCCTATTATACCAGGTGTTACAAAGTTTTCTTATATTCGTTTTTTAAATGCAAATCCTTCTCAAACTCCTGTAGATATTTATATCAATGGCAGAAAAGTTGCTTCTTATCTAAATTATAGAGCATTTACAGAATATATGAAAGCCTTTCCAGGATACTATCGTATTGTAGTATTCAAGGCGGGTACAAGAAGAAATCCAATTAGTGTTTCTCAAATTAATATCATTGCAAATAGAATTTATACAGCGGCTTTTATAGATACTGGCATCAATAGCGAATGGCAAATGATAACAGACAATACAAGAATATTAAATCAAAATAGAGCATTTGTAAGATTTATACAACTTTCTTATACAGCACCTCTTATGGACGTTTATATAGATAACAGATTAGTATTGAGTGATTTAGATTTTCAAGAAGTAAGTCGCTATCTTTCATTAGCACCAGGCAGTCGAAATATTAAATTAAAAGTTGCTACTACAAATAGAACAATATTGGAAGACCCTAATATGTTTTTGAGAGCAGGAAATTCTTATTCTGTTTATATTGTAGGAGATAGCAATAATAGAATGGGATTACAAGTATTAATTCCTTTGGAAGGCACAAGTTATTTGTCATTTTAAAAAATTTAGGAAGTATTCTATTTTTGAACGGAATACTTCCTATTTGTTATAACATTTTTATAAAAAATCATATTTTTTAATATAACAGATACCCAATGCAGTAGGTCCAGCGTGAGAACCTATTGTAACGCCTACTTGAAAGGGAATATCCAGTATATCATAACAATGATTACATTGCTGTAATGTTTGTTTTAATTCTATAGCTTTGTCCATATTTTGAGCAGAAACAATACAAATTTGATATTTTTTTGCTTCAGAACCAATTTCTTTTTCTGTCATATCTATAATGGTTTTTACAGCTTTTTTAAATCCTCTTACTTTTCCAGCAGGACTTAATTCTCCATTTGCCATAACGATAATAGGCTTTATATTTAATATAGTACCCGCTAATGCACTTGCTTTCCCAATACGACCACCTTTTTGAAGATATTCTAAATTTTCTACTGTAAAATTAATTTTTGCTGTATCACGTAAACATTCTGCAAAATGAATTACTTTTTCAAAGGGATAGTCAGCAGATTGCATTTGTGCCATTTCATAAAGTAAAAGTCCTTGTCCTCCCGTTGCTTGACGAGAGTCTATTACTGCAATGTTTCTGTTAGTATAGTTTTCTAATAAAATGTTTTTGGCATTGAGTGCACTTTGAAAAGAACCGCTAAATTTGGAACTTAAACAAATACAAATAATATCTTTACCATTTTCTAATGCTGGTGTAAAAGCATTGATGTAGTCTTGTATGGAAGGTAATGATGTTTTAGGAAAAATATTTTCATCTACTATTTTTTTATAAAAATCTTCTGTTTTTAGTTCTGAAATTTCTTTGTAATATGTTTCATCGCCCAATGAAACAGAATAAGGAATAATACCAATATCATATTGTTGTACATAAGAGATAGGCAAATCACAGGAACTATCTGAAAAAAGTTTATAATTGGGCATAAAGCACCTCCTAAAATGTTGTTTATGTTATTTATTTTATAAGTAATAGACATAACTGTCAATGCTATCATTCTATTTGCATAAAAAGCAGCAAAGTGATATTATGGCATTAACAAAAGGCAAGGAGGAGAATAAAATGGGCAAAATATTAGTAATTGCAGAAAAGCCTTCTGTAGCAAGAGATATTGCACGTGTTTTACAGTGCAAACAAAAAGGAGAAGGATTTTTATATGGACAAAAATATATTGTTTGTTGGGCAATAGGACATTTAGTGACATTAGCAGACCCTGAAGAATATGACGATAAATATAAAAAATGGAAAAAAGAAACATTACCTATATTGCCAGAACAAATGAAATTAAAAATAATAAAAAAAACAGCACCTCAGTTAAAAATATTAAAAAAGTTGATGAATAGTAAAGAAGTAGATAGTTTAATTTGTGCCACAGATAGTGGTAGAGAGGGAGAACTCATATTTCGATATATTTATGATATTGTAAAGTGCAAAAAACCATTTCAAAGATTATGGATTTCTAGTATGACAGATATTGCAATAAAAGAAGGTTTTTCAAAATTAAAAAACGGTAAAGAATATGATAATTTGTATATTTCTGCAAAATGTCGTGCAGAAGCAGATTGGCTTGTAGGTATGAATGCAACAAGAGCATATACATTACAATATAATGCTTTGTTAAGTATAGGAAGGGTACAAACACCTACACTTGCTATTATGGTGCAAAGACAAAAAGAAATTAATGATTTTGTACCAGAAATTTATTATGAAGTAGAAGTAACATATGAAAATTTTAAAGGAATTTGGTTTGATAAAAAAGAAACAGAAACAAAAATAAAAAAATTGGAACAAGCAGAAGAAATTATTAAAAAAGTAAAAGGAAAAAAGGGAATTATTTCAAATATAGAAGAAGAACAAAAAAAATTACCTCCTCCATTGCTTTATGATTTAACAGAATTACAAAGAGATTGTAATAAGAAATTTGGATTTTCTGCACAAAAAACACTTTCTATAGCACAAAGCTTATATGAAACAAAAAAAGCAATTACATATCCTCGTACAGACAGCAGATATTTAAGTGATGATATGAAATCAAATATCAATAAAGTATTGAAAAAATTAGGAGAAATAGAGCGTTATAATGAATATGCAAAACAAATATTATCATTAGAAACATTGCCTTTAGGAAAACGTATTATTGATAATAGTAAAGTAACAGACCATCATGCCATTATACCTACAGATGCAAAAATTAACTATGAAAATTTAACAGAAGAACAAAAAAAGGTATATAATACGATTGTTATTCGTTTTTTGTCTGTATTTTATGAGCAGTATATTTATAAAATAACAAAAGTTATTACTGTGATAGAACAAGAACATTTTATATCAAAGGGTACAACAATATTGCAACAAGGCTGGACAGCAATATATAAAGCATTAGATTTGAAAAAAAAGGAAAATAAAAAAGAGGAAACATTGCCAGAATTAAAAAAAGGGCAACAAGTAACTGTAAAACAACTAAAATGCAATAAAAAGAAAACACAACCTCCAGCATTTTATACTGACAGTAGTTTGCTTTCTGCTATGGAAAATGCAGGTCGTTTTGTAGAAGATGAAGCACTAAAAGAACAAATGAAAGAAAATGGATTAGGAACACCTGCTACAAGAGCAGCCATTATAGAAAGATTGCTTACAGTAGGTTATATTGAAAGAAAGGGAAAAACACTTGTGCCCACTGAAAAAGGGATGAAATTGATAGAAATTGTACCAGAACAATTAAAATCTCCTCAAACCACAGGAAAATGGGAAAAAGGATTGTATTCTATTTCAAAAGGAAAAATGACAGATGAAAAATTTATGACAAGTATTAAAAAATATGTTTATTTTTTAATAGAAGCATCTGAAAATAAAAATGAAACTGTCATATTTGAAAAAGAAATAAAAAAAGAAAAAAACAAAATAAAAAAATTAGGAAATTGTCCTCTCTGTCAAAAAGGTACTATACTGGAAAATACAAAAGCTTATTATTGTAGTGAATGGAAAAATGACTGCAAATTTACAATATGGAAAAATAGTGTAGAATTGTATGGTATTACATTAAAAGACAGTATGATTAAAAAGTTATTAACAGAAAGAAAAGTAAAATCTGTTTCTGTTACATTGCCCCAAACAAGAGAAAAAGGAAAAGCAACATTAATATTAAGCCCAGATAATTCAGGAAGATTGGAAATAATGGATTTTAACAAAACAAATACATAATATAATGGAAACTATGTAAAAATATTTGCAGCAAGTAAAGCTACCAAAAGGTATATTACTTTTGGTAGTTTTACTTTTTGTAATAAAATACAATCGTTTTTTGATATTCTATTCCTTTAGTGTTACATAATTTATAAAAATCATCTGTTTTACCATTTCTTTCCCACATAAAATAAATATTATATAATTTTATATAATATTCCAATTCTGCTATAAGTGATGGAGCAACTGACTTTTCTGAAAGAATTTTATTTGCAATATATATAGTATGTTCAAAGTCAGAATTGCTAATTGTGCAATATTCTGGAAAGTGGTGCTGTCCCCACCATAAATACTTTAGCTGTTCATTAAAGTAAAGCTCAACTGTTTTTGGGTCACACTGTTTATGTTTATATGCTTGTTCTAATATGTTATATGTATTATTTTCATAATTAGTATCATATGTATTATAATACTCTCCAAAAATTTGAAATGCCCATCGCATTTGGGGCATTTTATTTTTTTTGCATTCTTGAAAGAAATAGTGATTAAGCAGTTCTCTTATTTGAAATGGCAAATTAGTGTCAGGAAATTTTACTTCATCAATATATTCTTTACAAAACTGAAATAGTATATTATCTGCTTCACTTTTAGTAACATATGATTTAAAATACTTAGTAAATTCAAATAAAGAGTAATTTGCTTGTTTTTTCAGTCCTTTACTATATAAATTCCAGTATTTTTGAATTTCTGTAATAAATTGCTTATAATCCAATGTGAAACACCTCAATTCAAATAGTGTAAATTTTGATTTATAGTTCTAATTTTAATACTATTTGTTTTTATATGCAATATACTACTAAAGAGGAATTTTTAAAACAAGGGAATTGACAAATTTAAAAAATTGTATTAAAATAAATTTTAAACGTAATGATGGAGAAAGTAAGCTTGTGAAATCTTTCAGAGAGCCTTGAAATATGGTGGGAAAAGGCAGAAGAAACAGTGCTGAAAATGGCTCTTGAATGGTGTACCGAAACCTTTTAGGTCTAGGCTACAACAGGTTCGCCTGTTACAGCGAAACGGTATTATCCTTTATAAAAAGGACGTACTGAAATGAGGTTTTCTGTTTTTTTCAGAAAATGAAGTGAAGTGGTACAGCGTTAATACGCCTTCATAGGAGAAATCCTGTGAAGGCTTTTTTTATTATTATTAAAAATATAGGAGGAAAATAAAAATGCCAATTAGAATACCAGACAATTTACCAGCAAAAGAAATATTGGAAAAAGAGCATATATTTGTAATGGGAGAAGAAAGAGCCTTTCACCAAGACATACGACCTTTAGAAATTGCTATACTGAATTTAATGCCATTAAAAGAAACAACAGAAACACAACTACTGCGTCTTTTAGGAAATACACCATTACAAATTAATATTACATTATTGTTTCCTAAAAATCACCAAACAAAAAATACAGCTCCAGAACATTTAAAAAGTTTTTATCATAGTTTTGATGAAATAAAACATAAAAAATTAGATGGTATGATTATCACAGGAGCACCAGTGGAAGATTTACCTTTTGAAGAAGTAAACTATTGGGAAGAACTAAAGGAGATTATGGAATGGTCAAGAACAAATGTGACATCTACTCTACATATCTGTTGGGGAGCACAAGCAGGTCTTTATTATCATTATGGTATACAAAAACATACTTTATGTGAAAAAATGTTTGGTGTTTTTCCACATACAGTACGTGTAAAAAGTGCTGATTTAGTGAGAGGATTTGATGATGAATTTTATGCTCCTCATTCTCGCCATACAGAGGTAAAATTAGAAGATATTTATAAAGAGCCAAAATTAGAAGTACTTTCTGCGTCAGAAGAAGCAGGATTATACATTGCTTCTTCTCGTCACGGTAGTCGTATTTTTGTTATGGGACATTCTGAATATGACCCTCTTACATTAAAAGAGGAATATGTAAGAGATTTAGGAAAAAGGAATGATGTACCTTTTCCAAAGCATTATTTTGAAAATGATGACCCAAATAAACAACCTGTTGTAACTTGGAAAAGTCATAGTAATTTATTATTTTCTAATTGGTTAAATTATTATGTTTATCAAGTAACACCTTTTGAAATTGAAAGAGTAGATGGAACTCCTGAATATATCCCTTTTAATTCAATAAAATAAGGGATTTAAAGAAAATTGAAATAGTGCGACCGCAATCCCATTAGCTTTAGACAATGGGTAGTTCACTAATATATAATTTGCATTAATCTCATATAGAATGAGATTAATGAAATAAAGAAGGACACCTATGGTCTAACAGGTGTCTTTTTTATTGTGTTAGAAAAGAATATATTTTCTATAAGCCCACACATTGGACATTTTATTTTTACTACAGATAGTGACATACTCCCACCGCCTATGCTAACGCATAGAGGCGGGGGCTTCTCGTTCGATAGTACCAATGTACTAAGCATAAGCGAGCTAACCCCGTGTGTCCCACGGTTTCTGTAATATAATATTCTAAGATATTACTAACTTTATACCTTGATTTCTAATATTTATACTTGCATTGTAATCACGATTGATAGTAATACCACAGCAATCACAATGATATATTCTATCATTTAGTGATAAATCTTCCTTGATATGATTGCAATTACTACAAGTTTTTGAACTTGGAAACCATCTATCTATTTTAATCAGTTGTTTTCCTAAATTTTCAAGTTTATATTTTAGAAATGTGGTAAATATACCCCATCCATTGTCAGCAACAGATTTCCCAAAATTTAATGCTTGTGACATAGCTTTCATATCTAAATCTTCAATACATATACAATCATAGGCATTGGCTATCTGCCTCGATAGTTTATGTAAGAAATCTTTTCTTTGATTAGATACTTTTTCATGTAATTTAGCAACTTTTAAGCCTTGTTTGGCTCTGTTCTTGCTACCTATTACACATCTTGAGAGTTTTCTCTGCTCCCTTGCTAACTTTTCTTGAGATTTTCTAAAATACCTTGGATAGTCTGCTGAAGTTTCATCACTTGCAACGTATAATTCTTTCATAGAAAAATCTAAACCTAAAAAGGTTTTAGGTTCTATTGTTTGTATTTGATTATCATACTCACATAGAATACTTGCATAATATTTTTCACTTGGAGTTTGGCTTATTGTCACAGATTTTATTTTATAATCTTTAGGTATTTGTCTATGTTGCTTTACTTTTACTAAATACACTAATTTTGGTAACTTTAGAAAACCATTTTCTAAAGTGATAGTATTTCTTTGATTATTTGTAGTGTAACTTTTTTTATTTTTATGCTTACACTTAAATTTTGGAAATCCACTTTTAGTATTGATGAAAAAGTTAGTAAAAGCTTTTTGTAAATTCATTTGAGCATTAGCAAGTGCTAAACTATCTACTTCTTTAAGCCATTCAAATTCAATCTTGTATTGAGCAGGAGTATTATTTAATTTTTGTTTCGTTTGTTTGTAGTAATCTATCTTATCGGATAACATCTTATTGTAGATAAATCTTGTACAGCCAAAAGTTTTAGCAAATATTATCTTTTGTTCTTCATTTGGATAGATTCTAAATTTATATGCTTTATTTTGTTTCATGTTTTTCCCCCTGCCTTTCTATATATTTTATTATGGTTTCAATATTAGCTTCACCTGTCGAAATCAAGCAAAAACTTTGACTCCAAAAATATTCTTTCCACAGCTTTTGTCTAATCTGTGGATATTCTTTTTTTATTAATCTACTACTTGCACTTTTATATGCGTTTATGAATTTACTTATTTCTGTATTAGGGTGTGCTTTGAAAAGTATATGCACATGGTCTATATCATAATTCCATTGTTGTAATGTTATGTTATATTTAGGACTGATATATTCAAATATTTCTTTCGCTCTATTAGATATTTCATCATTTATTACTTTCCTTCTATATTTTACTACAAGTATCAAATGATAGTTTAAGCTGAATACCGAATGTGCATTACTATCTAATTTCATCATATAATCACCATTTTTTTATTATTCGACTGATTATACTATATTATTTTTCGTTTGTCAATAATGAGAACGCAATTCATCCCCCACCTAAGAGGCGGGGGAATTCTTGCTGAAATTAGTTAAAAATTTTCCTCTCTTAACTTTTATTTCTGTAGTATTCTCTTTTCACGTATTTGAATACATAACTAAAAAAGAAATTATGTATACTTTCGTCATTCTGAAATAATCAGTATTACACGTATAATTGATAAAATAGACAGAACTTCTGCATATAAAAAATACATTTTTAATGCTTATAAGAGAGTGCTTTTACTCTGTTGTTTTTATATAAATGTTTTAATGATAATAAAAAGAATTACTATACAAAAATTATAATAAAAAAATATAATTTTTAAACAAAATAAACAGATTTTGTTTTTACTGTTGTCAATTTTTACATTTATCACTTTAATATTATATAATATTTTTTCAAAAAAAAATAATGTTATAAATTTATATAGGTCGTCAATATGTGGTATAATACAAAAATGCCTTAGTATTTCCTAAAATAATTGTAGGTATAACAGGTATGAAATGTCTATTGTGAAGGGTAAATAATATAGATATTGTATGTTATGAGTACAAGTGAATAGGAACATTTTTATGATATACATCATAATCATAGAAATGAAAAAGGAGGAAAAGATATGCAGTCCTATCATTTTTTATTAGTGTCAGCAATTATTTTATTGTCAACAAAAGTATTTGGCTTATTATCTCAAAAGGTACATATGCCACAAGTTGTAGGAGCTTTAACAGTAGGAATTATACTAGGACCAGGTTGTTTAAATATTTTAGCAGAAACAGATTTTTTAATGAAAGCGGCCGAAATTGGTGTTATTTTTCTGATGTTTCAAGCGGGATTGGATACAGAATTTGAAGAGTTGAAAAAAACAGGAAAAGCTTCTTTTATCATCGCTTTAATTGGCGTAATTGTACCATTTTTAGGAGGAACAATAGTATATTTGTTATTTTTCCGTTCTTCTGCAATGACAGGTATTGATTTATTAAAAGGGTGTTTTGTAGGTGTTATTTTAACAGCAACATCTGTTAGTATTTCAGTAGAAACATTAAAAGAAATGGGAAAATTAAAAGGAAAAGTAGGAACATCTATATTAGGTGCAGCAATTATTGATGACATTTTGGGAATTATAGTATTAACTGTTATTACAGGAGTTACCTCTCCAAAAGAGAGTGGCATTGCAACAGTGCTTATCAAAATTTTACTATTTTTTGTTTTTGTTGGAGTTTGTGCTTTTGTAATTCAAAAAACATTAAAACGCTTTCCTAATATTTATCCTACAGGAAAAAGGCGTACAGCAATTTATTCTGCAGCATTTTGTTTAATAATGGCATATTGTTCAGAAGTATTTTTTGGTGTTGCAGACATTACAGGTGCTTATTTTGCTGGTTTGATACTTTGTAATTCAGGAGAAATTAGAAATTATGTTGCAAGAAGGATTAGTATTGTATCTTATATGTTTTTTACACCAATATTTTTTGCAAGTATAGGAATGAAAACAGTATTAAGTGGAATGACATCTTCTTTACTGCTATTTTCGATTGCATTGCTTATTGTAGCAATATTATCAAAAGTAGTAGGTTGTGGATTAGGTGCAAAAATGTGCGGATATACAAACGATGAAGCACTTTCTGTAGGTATTGGTATGGTATCACGTGGAGAAGTAGCACTGATTGTAGCACAAAAAGGTTCCCAAGCAGGTTTAATTGCTCAAGATATGTTTCCAGCAATTATATTTGTAGTTATTATTACAGTATTATTAACACCAATATTATTAAAAGTGCAAATGAAGTAAATTCACTAATGAAAAGGTATAACTAAGGCAAAAATAAAGTGAATATAAAAAAAGAAAAGCTAGTGTGATAAAAATTACACTAGCTTATTTAACGTTATAATAAAAATAGAAAACGGGCATACTGACGATGAAAGGTTGATGATTATGTTTTATATATTTTCAGAGGGAAAAGTGGAACAAGCAGAAAAAATAGAATATCCTCCTAAAAAGGGAGTAGATATAATAGGAATGTTTCATCAAGAACAATGGCAGGAAATTGCACAAAAGTATCACATCAATTATACACCTTTACAAGAAATTTCAAAATATGCTTATTATGAATGTTTAGATGGATTTGATTTTATTTGTATGAATGTTATTGATTATCAGAATTTATATGGAGGACAAAGACGAGTATTATTTTATTTACAAAAGAATTTTTATATCATTTTTTCTGATGAGCCTGCAAAGTGGAAAAAAGTTGTAGAAAATATTATAGCAATATTAGGAGAAAAAAATACAAGTAATAAAGTGTTATCAGATTTTATTACAAAGCTAATAGGAAGCGATATTACAATATTTGATGATTTAGAAAAGGAAATTGTAGAATTAGAACAAGCATTAATTACAACACAAAAAAGGGATTGTGTAAAAGAAATTATTTCTTTACGAAAAAGATTGATGATATTAAAAAGATATCATGAACAAATATTGTATGTTTTGGAATGTTTATGTGAAAATGAAAATGATATTTTTGATGAAAAAGCCATAAAATATTTTGATAGGCTACAAAGAAAGACAGAGAGATTTTATGGAAATATATTAAATTTAAGAGAGGCTGTAACACAAGTAAGAGAGTCTTATCAAGCACAAGTTGACATTAATTTAAATTATACTATGAAAATATTTACAGTAATTACTACAATATTTTTACCTTTAACGCTTATTGTAGGCTGGTATGGTATGAATTTTGATATGCCAGAATATACTTGGAAGCATAGTTATGCTATGGTAATTGTTTTATCTGTAGGAGTAGTAATTGCTGGTATAGCATTTTTCAAAAAAAAGGGGTGGTTTTAAAAATATTATATTAGCTTTTTTGGCAGTCTAAAGTATATTTATTTATAAACTGTAATATGAGATAGTATTGTATAAAGCTTTGTCATATATTGCGACAAAAAAAGTTGTATATTCATTATTGTTTTTAGTATAGTGTTTATGGTAATAAAAACAGATTGAAGGAGGACAAGTTGTGTTTGACTATATTACAACACTTTATCAAAAAAAACCAAAAAAGCAGGATATTATAAGAGAGAACATAGAAGAACAGAAATATATTTTTTTAGAAAGAACAGAAAAATTACAAAATTCTTTTTATGAAGCATTTTTTGAACATTCTATAGAAAATGCTGTTGCAGATGCTTATGAAATATTTTTAGAAACAAAAACGGAATATAATTATTTTGAGCAAAGACTAAAAGAACTAGATAAAGAGAAAGGAAGAAGGTTTTTAAAATTAGTAGCAATGTATCATAGTATACGTCTTTCCCGTATTAAAAGAAGAAAATTGCGATGGAGAGAAATGAAACAGAATTTATATTTTGTATTTCAACTCAATGACACAGAAAAAAAGTTAGCAGATGCTTTATATAGTTGTGCAAAAAGTGGTGAAAGTTGTTTTTCTGATTTATTTGCAAAAACAACAGCAAGATATATTTTTGGTTCTCATAGTCTTTCACCATTTTCATTGGCATTTATAGAAAATTTTTGTTATAATTCATTTAACAGTTTTATGTCTTCTTTTACAAAATATCTCTCTGTAAATGTGAGATTAAAAAAGGTGACAAACTGATTTTTTGAAATGAGGTGACAAAAATGTGGACAAAAGAGCAACAGAAAGCTATTGATACAAGAAACCGCAACCTTTTGATTTCCGCAGCAGCAGGTTCTGGAAAAACAGCTGTACTTGTAGAACGTATTATTTCTATGATAATAGATGAAAAAAATCCTATTGATGTGGATAAACTCCTTGTTGTAACATTTACAAATGCAGCGGCATCTGAAATGAAGCAAAGAATTGGAGATGCCATTGCGAAACAATTAGAAAATAATCCTCGTAATGAACATTTACAAAATCAATTAACAAATCTAAATAGAGCCGATATTAAAACAATACATTCTTTTTGTTTACAAGTTGTAAGAGAAAATTACTATACACTTGGTATTGACCCTGTTATGAGAACAGCAGATGAAACAGAAGTAAAACTTCTAAAGCAAGAAGTTATAACAGATTTGTTTGAAAAACTATATAGCGAAGAAAATACAGAATTTTATACATTAGTAGAAATGTTTGCAAATGATACAAAAGATGATAAATTGAAAGAATTAATATTAAATATATATGATTTTTTGCTAGGTTGTCCTGAACCATTAAAATGGTTAGAAGAAACAATAGAAATGTTTCATTTGTCAGAACATAATACACTAGAAAATACTATTTGGGCAAAAATATTACGTCAAAAAATGACAGAAGAAATAGATATGATGTGCTATTATTTAAAGCGTGCTTTGGAGTTAACAAAAAGCATAAGCGATTTAAAGGCATATCAACCATATTTACAAATAGAGTTAGAAATGGCGGAGAATTGTAGAAGTCAATGTTCTCTGCCTTTTCGCCGTGTAGAAAAAGCTATTAAACAAATTTATTTTGATAAACTTCCTGCTTATAGAGGAGAATATAAAGAAGTAAAAGATGAAATAATTGATTTTAGAAATAAAGCTAAAAAAATATTTGAAGATTTACAGAAAAGTATTTTTCCTTATTCTATAGAAACAATGGAAGAACATATGAAACAGTTATATCCTATACTAAAATATTTAGGGAATGTGACAAAATTATTTATGGAAAAATATCAGCAAGTAAAAAAAGAAAAAAGAATATTAGATTTTGGAGACTATGAGCATTTTTGTTTAAGAGTGCTTTTAAAAGAGGGAAGTACACCAGAAAATATATTACCAACAGAAGCTGCAATAGAGTTACAAAAAAAATATGAAGAAGTGTTTACAGACGAATACCAAGACAGCAATTTAATACAAGAAATGATATTATCTGCTGTTTCAAAAAAAACTATGGGAAAATACAATCGTTTTATGGTAGGAGATGTAAAACAAAGTATTTATGGCTTTAGACTTGCTATGCCTGAAATTTTTATGCAGAAATACAATCAATATACATTAGAAGAAGGAAAAGAACAAAAAATATTACTTTCTCAAAATTTCAGAAGTCGTAAAAATATATTAGATGGCATTAATTTTATATTTCGTCAAATAATGTCTGAAAGAGTAGGAGGACTAGTATACGATGAACACGCTGCATTATATGCAGGAGCAACATTTCCGCCTTTTTATGGAAATTGTGGAGGAGAAAATGAAATTATATTATTAAATTCACAAAATAAAGTAGATGGAGAAGAAAAAGAGGATATTTTAGAAGAGTGGAACCAAGCAGAAAAAGAAGCATTTGTTATTGCAAAACGTATTAAAAAAATGATAACAGAGGAAAATTATCATATTTTAGATAAAAAAACAGGACAGTATCATAAAATTGCTTTTCGTGATATTGCAGTATTACTAAGAAGTAGCAAAAGATGGAATGGAATTTTTGACCATATTTTTATAAAAGAAGATATTCCTTTTTATGCTGAAACTTCATTAGGATATTTTGAAACATTAGAGGTTATGACAATATTAAATCTTTTACAAGTATTAGATAATCCAATACAAGATATTCCATTACTTTCTGTATTGCATTCTCCAATATATCATTTTACAGCAGAAGAGTTAATGCAAATTAGAATGATGAGTGAAAATAAAGAAGACAATTATTATGATTGTGCCCAAAAATGTATACACGAATATGAGCAAAATACAATACAGCAAAATATGAAAGCGATTGCAAAAAGATTGAAAATGGTATTTGATAATATTTCTGATTGGAGAAAAAAAGCAAGAGAAAGCTCTATTAGTCAACTACTTTGGTATCTTTATAGTGAAACGGGATATTTTGATTATGTAGGAGTTACAGCAGGAGGAAAATTAAGACAAGCAAATTTACGATTTTTAATCAAAAAAGCAGAAGAATATGAAAAAACAAGTTTAAAGGGATTGTTTCATTTTGTAAGATATATTGAGAATATTAAAAAAGCAGAAGATACTTCTGGTTCAGCAAAACTACTCAATGAAGGAGAAAATATGGTGCGTATTATGACAATACATAAAAGTAAAGGATTAGAATTTCCTGTGGTATTTGTTTCTGATATGGGAAAAAATTTTAATATAAGTGATTTAAAAAAAGATGTATTGTTAGACCATAAAATTGGTATTGGTGTAGATTATATAGATTTGGAACAAAGAGCAAAATATACTACTTGGGCAAAAGAAGCAGTAAAACTGAAAATAAAACAAAATAATCTTTCAGAAGAAATGCGTGTGCTTTATGTTGCACTTACTAGAGCAAAAGAGAAATTAATATTGACAGGAAGTATAAAAGAAAAAAGTATTGAAAAATGGTGTAATTGTGAAAGTACACAAAAAGGAGTATTGTCTTATTACAAAATGGCACAAGCAAGAAATTATTTAGATTGGATAATGCCAGCAATATTACAACATAAAGCAGGAAAAGAATTTTTAAAGAAATATAAATTTGATTATTATAATAGTATAGTATTACAAGATACTTCTGAATGGAGTATTACATTGTTGAATGAACAACAAGAAAACGAAGAGGAAGTAACACAACAGCAAAAACAAAAACAGATGATAGATTATTTTGACAAATGGGATAATGAAAAAGATTACAGTGGAAAAAGAAATCAAATTTTTGATACTTTAGATTGGAAATATACACAAAAAACTTCTACTACACTACAAACAAATATTACAATATCTGAAATTAAAAGAAAATGGCAAGAAGAAAGTAATTTATCTGAAGAAGAAAAACAATGGAATATTACTATGAAAATGCCTAAATTTGAAAAAGAAGGAAAAAAATTGACTGCAGCAGAAATAGGTACAGCAACACATACTTTTATGGAACAATGTGATATTAAAAAGCAATATACAAAAGAAGATATCATAAAAGAGATTGCTTTTTTAGTAGAACAAAATATTTTATCTGAACAAGAAGCAAAAGCACTAAATGTATATGAAATATTAATGTTTTTTCAATCTGAACTAGCACAAAGAATACGAAATGCAGATAATATAGAACAAGAAAAAAGATTTTCTATGTTAATGAAAGCGAATGAAATTTTTACAGAAAAAGAATATGAATTTGTAGAAGATAGCGTTATGATAAATGGTATTATAGACTGTTTTTTTGAAGAAAATGGACAAATTGTGTTAATAGACTATAAAAATAATAGATTGTGGGGACAAAAAACGGCTGATACATTAAAAAAACAATATGAAATACAAATGAAACTGTATAAAAAAGCATTAGAAAAATCTACTGGAAAAGAGGTAAAAGAAGTTTATTTATATTCTTTTGCATTAGGAAAAGCACTTTTGATGGAGTAATAGGGGGAAGAAAAGTATGGCGTATGTGTTAGTAATATTGTCAGGCGTTTGCTGGGGTTCTATAGGATTGTTTACAAAAAAAATTATGGTTACTGGATTTACAGAAATGGAAATGCTTTTTACAAAAATGTTAATAGATATGCTTCTAATGATACCAATATTATTATTAAAAAATAGAAAATTATTTTGTCTGCATAAAATAACAGATATACGCTATTTTATAGGTACAGGTATTTGTAGTTATACATTTTTTAATTGGTGTTATATGAAGGCAATAGCACAGACAAGCTTGGGTGTAGCAGCGGTGCTGTTGTATACAGCACCTGCTATTGTTATGATTTGTTCATTATTTCTTTTTGGAGAAAAATTGACAAAATTAAAATGTTTTGTAGTAGCAATGACATTTTTAGGTTGTGTTTTTGTAACAGGTATTTTAGGAACAGAAAAAGTTACATATACAGCAAAGGGGATATTATTTGGTATTTGTTCTGGTATTGGTTATGCTTTGTATAGTATATTTAGTATGTTTGCTCTTAAAAAAGACTACCATTCTTTAACTATTACATTTTATACATTTGTAATGGCAGCAGTGGCAACATTTTTTTTAGTTCACCCTTTAGATTTGCTACAAAGAATAGTACAACAAGGTGTTTTTTGGAATATGTTTTTGTTTTCTGTTGTAACAGCACTTATTCCTTATATTTGTTATACAAAAGGGCTGAGTAATATGCCTGCAAGTCAAGCTTCTGTACTTGCTACAATAGAACCTGTAGTAGCTGCAATGATAGGCATTTTATTGTTTAAAGAAGATGCTTCTTGGCAAAAGCTATTAGGCATTATACTTGTATTAGGAGGTGTTGTTGTTCGTGTAATAGGACAAAAGGAAGCAAAACAACAAATGTAAGAATTTTTTAAGAGAACTATTTATCATTTTTAAATTTATGCTGCTATAATAATGATAAGGTGCTTAAATATGATGATAAGGAAGTGAAAAATACAAAGGAGGGGCTTTATAGAAATGGAAAAGTTTAATATATTGGTGTGTGATGATGAAAAGTCTATTGTAGATGCGATTGAAATTTATTTAAAACAAGAAAATTATAATATTATAAAAGCGTATAATGGAGAAGAGGCGTTGCAAGCACTGGAAGAAAATGAAGTACATTTGATACTTTTAGACATTATGATGCCTAAGTTAGATGGTTTAAATGCGACAATTAAAATTAGAGAAAGACTAAATATACCTATTATCATATTGTCTGCAAAATCAGAAGATACAGACAAAATATTAGGATTAAATTTTGGGGCAGACGATTATATTACGAAGCCTTTTAATCCTTTAGAATTGTTAGCAAGGGTAAAAAGTCAAATGAGAAGATATACTACATTAGGCAGCATTGCAGAAAAAAGTAATATCATCAAAATAGGAGGTTTGGAACTGGACAAGGATGCCAAAGAGGTACGTGTAGAAGGAGAAAAAGTAAAATTAACCGCTACGGAATATGGCATATTACAACTTTTAATGGAAAATGCAGGAAAAGTATTTTCTATTGACCAAATTTATGAAAATGTTTGGAAAGAACTTTCATTTGCACCAGAAAACACTGTTTCTGTACATATTAGAAGAATAAGAGAGAAAATTGAAATTAATCCAAAAGAGCCAAGATATTTAAAGGTGGTGTGGGGAATTGGCTACAAAATCGAAAAAAACTAGTCAATATTTGACTAGGACAAAGATTTTTGCAGCAATGATATATTTTATAGGTGTGTTAACACTGTATTTGTCAAGTATGATATTTTTAAATATTAGTCAGAATTGGAAGTTTCAGGCTGTTGCTACAAATAGTTATTATGAAACACAAAATTTTAGACTGCGTTTTGACAAATTGTTAAATGATGTGATTAATGTATCTATCTATTATAAAGATGAAAACAGTATTGAAGCAGGAGAACATCTTTCTAGAGAAGATTTGTTAGCAAGTTTTAAAAATTATTATGGTGTAATAGATGGTGTGATTACACAAAGCACAGAAGTAAATGATACTTATGATGGTTTAATTGTCAAAAATACAATACCAGAAAATTTAAAAAATAATTTTGAGGAATACAAAACATTAGTAGAAACTCGTCTATCACAATACAGAAATATGTATATACAAAATCAGCTTGAAGCTTATCGTAATATGAAAAGAGAACTAAATGACTATGAAAACTTTTTTTATTATTTAGAAGATGAAAATGGCATAAAAATAGCTGGTAATATTTCAAAAGAAGGTATTTCTAATATGACAAGAAGTATCATATTAGAAGGTGGTTTTTCTATTGATAACTTAGGATATTATAAAGAATATCACAATGGAGTATTAGAAAAAAGTGGATGTAAACTTTATGCAGCAATAAGAGAACCACTTTTTCCAGGAGATGCTTTTTATAGAGAACAAGAAGAGTTTTATATGATAAAAAGAAGCTATCCCATACTGATTGGTGTTTCAATGGTAGCGTGTATAGCTATTATTGTATCATTATTATATTTAGTTAGAGTAGCAGGACAAAAACAAAAAGGCGGAGAAATAGAGTATATGGTAGTAGATAGAATATATAATGATATTCATATTATACTATTTTTGATATTCAATTTTATTGCTGGTATAGCAACATTAATGCTTTGCAGTATTATATTATATAATAGCACTTATTATTTATGGACATACATTTTTTCTACATTGTTAGGAGCATTGCTGATTGTATATAGTACTGTTTGGTTAAGTTTTACAACAAGTCTTTCCAGACAAATAAAAGGCAAACGTTTTTTTAGCAATACTATGGTAGCTGCTATATTACAAAAAATTAGTTATTTGTTTAGTGGGAAAACATTTTGTGGCTGGATTGTATTTTTACTTATGGGATATGGTATGGCAAATTGCATTATGACAATGTTTTTGTTAAGTGCTATACTTTATAGTAACACAAGTATTGCATTATTTTTACTGCTTTGTATACTTTTGTTTAATGGTATAGCAGCAGCATTTTGTGCACGTGCGTTAGGTTCTCTTACAAAAGTAATGATTTCTGCAAAAGAAACATCAAAAGGAAATTTAGCTTATGAATTAGATTTAAAAAAGATTTCTCCTTCTTTTAAAAATTTTGCAGAAGATGTAGCAAATATACAAAGTGGTTTTAAAAGAGCAGTAGAGGAAGCGGTAAAAGGGGAAAGAATGAAGGCAGAACTAATTACAAATGTATCACATGACTTAAAAACACCTTTAACATCCATTATTACCTATGCAGATTTACTGAAAAAAGAAGAACTAAATAATGAAAAAGCAGAAGAATTTGTCAATGTGCTTCACGATAAATCTTATCGATTAAAACAGTTAATAGAAGATTTAATTGAGGCAAGTAAAGCATCTAGTGGAAATTTAACAGTAACAAAAGAAAAAATAAATTTAAAAATGTTGTTAATACAGGCAATAGGAGAATTGGAGGAAAAAATAGAAAAAGCAGGTCTGACTATAAAAATCAACTGTGAAGAAGAAACAAATATTTATGCAGATGGAAGGCATATGTGGAGAATATTGGAAAATTTAATATCAAATATTATTAAATATTCTATGCCAAATTCTCGTGTTTATGTAGATATTTTTAAAATGGACGATATGGGAGTATTAATTATAAAAAATATTTCAGCTTCTTCTATTGATATTACTCCAGAGCAACTTATGGACCGTTTTGTAAGGGGAGATGTTTCACGTACAACAGAAGGTTCTGGATTAGGTTTGTCTATTGCAAAAAGTCTTTCTGAAATACAAAATGGAAAATTTGAAATCAATATTGATGGTGATTTATTTAAAGCAATCGTTATGATGCCTATTTGGATAGAAGAAGATACAGAAGAAATAGAGCAAACAACTGAATAAAGAACTTAAAAATGCTATCCATTTATGGATATAAGAGAAGGGAAATGATATTATGTTACATACCATTAGAACATTCATTGCAAGGTATATTATGATTACAATAGGGATTATATTTGTTTCAATAGGATTAGAAGTATTTTTAATACCAAATCATATTATTGATGGGGGAATTACGGGCATTTCTATTATGTTAAGCTATTTAACAAATATTCCTTTAAATGTCATAGTTGTAATACTCAATATTCCTTTTATATTTGTTTCATCAAAACAAATGGGAAGACGTTTTGCAATAGGATATTTATATGCTATGGCAGCACTTTCTGCTGGTTTGATATTAGCAAAAAATTTGGAAAGTATTACACAAGACACATTACTTGCTACGTTATTTGGAGGTGTATTGTTGGGTATTGGTGTAGGACTTGTCATACGATATGGCGCTTGTATGGATGGGACAGAAATGGCAGCAATACTAATAAGTAAAAAAACAAATACTTCTGTAGGACAATTTGTGTTGATTTGTAATCTTTTTATATTTACAGTAGCGATATTTATATTTGGTTTTGATAGAGCAATGTATTCTCTTGTAGCTTATTTTGTGGCTTCAAAATTGATAGATACTGTTGTAGAAGGCTCTAATCAGGTAAAAGCAGCATTGATTGTAACAGAACAACAACAAGCAGTATCACAAGCAATACTAAAGAATTTGGGAAGAACTGTAACCAAAATGGAAGGCGAAGGAATGTTCAGTGGAAAAAAAGCAGTATTGTATGTTGTATTAACTCGTGTAGAAGTAACAGAATTGCGTACGGTAATAGAACGAGTAGATATTGAAACAAACAGTCCTTCTTTTGTAACTATATTAGATGTGTCGGAAGTAATGGGAAATAATTTAATGAAATACGGAAAGCTGCAAAATAGAGGGCTTTCACGCATACTATAAAATATATATTTTGCAAAAAATAGAAATTATTAAAAAATAAAAAAGGGATTGACAAATAGGATATAACTATGCTATATTAAGATAAATAGTGTGTTACTGTTCAAACAGGCATTAACTATCCAAAATGTATTATTATATTATTTTGGGTATTAGTGCCTTTTTTTGTGCTAATTTTTTATTTTCCTAGGTTCAAATGAAATTTTAGTACAAAAGGGGCACAATACAAAGGAAGAATGATATTTATTCTTCTCTGCATTATAAAATTTTTATTTATTATTTTATAAGAAAAGGAGCGATATCACATGAAAGATAAGATTTTTGGCGTATTACAAAGAGTTGGACGTTCATTTATGTTACCTATTGCAATATTGCCAGTAGCAGGTTTATTTTTAGGTATTGGTGGTTCTTTTACAAATGCAAATATGATTGAAGCCTATGGTTTAAGTGGAATATTAGGAGAAGGTACATTTTTATATGCAATACTTTCTGTATTAAACAAATGTGGTGACATTGTATTTGGAAATTTACCAATATTGTTTGCAATGGGTGTTGCCATTGGTATGGCAAAAAAAGAAAAAGAAGTTGCGGCATTGGCAGCAGCAATTGCATTTTTTATTATGCACTCTGCTATTGGAGCAATGCTTACTGTAACAAATGCAGCAGAAACATTACCAAATGGTTCTATTAGTTCTGTTGTTGGTATTGAGTCATTGCAAATGGGCGTGTTTGGTGGTATTATAGTAGGACTGGGCGTTGCAGCATTGCACAACCGTTTTTATAAAATAGAATTGCCACAAGTATTATCCTTTTTTGGTGGTACAAGATTTGTGCCAATTATCTGTTCTATTGTTTATTTAATTGTTGGTATTGTTATGTTCTACATATGGCCTATTATACAGCAAGGTATTTATGCTGTAGGTGATGTAGTAAGAAGTTCAGGCTATGCAGGTACATTAATCTATGGTATTATGGAAAGAGCATTAATACCTTTCGGTTTGCACCATGTATTTTATTTGCCTTTCTGGCAGACAGCAGTTGGTGGTACAGCAACAATAGATGGCAATTTAATTGAAGGTGCACAAAATATATTCTTTGCACAATTAGCAAGCTCTAACACAACAATATTTGATGTAGAAGCAACAAGATTTATGGCTGGTAAATTCCCACTTATGATATTTGGTTTACCTGGAGCAGCACTTGCTATGTATAAAACAGCAAAACCAGAAAAGAGACAAATTGCAGGAGGTTTGTTACTTTCCGCAGCATTGACATCTATGTTGACAGGTATTACAGAACCATTAGAATTTACATTCTTATTTATTGCACCTATATTGTATGCAATTCACTGTTTTTTTGCAGGTTGTGCCTATATGCTTATGCACATTTTTAAAGTTGGCGTTGGTATGACATTCTCTGGCGGATTGATTGACTTGACATTATTTGGTATTATGCAAGGTAATGCAAAAACAAATTGGATATGGGTTGTAATAATAGGTATTGCTTATTTTGTAGTATACTTTTTGGTATTTACTGTACTGATTAAAAAGTTTAATTTTAAAACACCAGGTAGAGAAGATGATGACGTAGAAACAAAATTATACACAAGAGCAGATGTAAATGCAGCAAAAGCAGGTAATGCAGCAGGAGCAGCAGCAGGCGGTGTAGATGCAGTTTCTCAGTTGATTTGTCAAGGTCTTGGTGGAAAGAAAAATATTTCTGATGTAGACTGTTGTGCAACAAGATTAAGATGTACAGTGATAGACTCCTCAAAAGTACAAGATACACTTTTGAAACAATCTGGAGCAGCAGGTGTTATTCATAAAGGATTAGGCGTACAGGTTATTTATGGTCCAAAAGTTACTGTAATTAAATCTAATTTAGAAGATTATTTAGCAAGTCCAGCAAGTGATGTGGAGATACCAGTTACAGCAGCACCTGCACCAGAACCAGAAAAACAAAACACAGAAAATAAAAAACAAACAACAAATAAAAAGGAAGAAGTATTTAGTAGTTATGTAGAGGGACGTATGGCCGACATTAGTGAAGCACCAGACGAAGCTTTTGCAGGAAAACTTATGGGAGATGGCATTGTAATGTTCCCAAAAGGAAATATTGTATATGCTCCAGCAGATGCTACAATAGAAACGGTATTCCCTACAAAACACGCAATAGGATTAAAAACAAAAGAAGGCACAGAGATATTACTTCATGTTGGTATTGATACTGTGAAATTAGATGGAAAAGGATTTACTGTATTTGTAAATGATGGAGATACTGTGAAAAAAGGCGATAAACTTATGGAAGTAGATTTAAACTATATTGCAGAAAATGCAGCATCTACAGCAATTCCTATGGTATTTACAAATTTAGAAGAAGGACAAAAAATTATTTGGAAAGACCAAAACAAAACAGAATATCAAGCAAATGAAGATATCATTATAGTGCAATAACAGATAATAGGAAGCAGGGGGAGTATGTTTAAAATTTTAAAAGTTTTAAATAATAATGGTATATTAGTAATGGATTTAGACAATAAACAAGAATATATATTTCTTGGTAAAGGGGTAGGTTTTGGTAAAAAAGTAAATCAAAATGTAAATACTATTGAAAATGCAAAAGCATACCGTTTTACAGAAGAACAATCAAGACAGGACTCTATTCATACCATAAAAAGTATTTCCCCTGTTTTCATTGAAATTGCAGGAAATATTATAGAAGAAGCAGAAAGAAAATTTGGTGCTGTAGATAATAATATATTGCTGGCTTTGGCAGACCATATTGCTTTTGCTATAAAACGTATGCAGGAAGGTGTAGAATTAAAAAATCCTTTTGCAAAAGAAATTAAAGTGCTTTTTGAAGAAGAATATAGTGTAGCAAAAATGGGTAAAGAGTTTATAAAAGAAAAAATTGGTATAGAAATTAATGATGATGAAGTTGGTTATATTACACTTCATGTTCACACTGCTTTAACAAGAGAACACGTTGTACAAAGTATGGATATTGCTCGTATGATACAAGAAGGAATACAAAAAATTGAGACAGAATTAGGTACAATGTTAGACGATGAAACAATTTCTTATACAAGATTATTAACCCATATGAAATTTATGATACTACGTGTGATAAATGGAGAAAAATTACATTTAGATATGACATCTTATGTTTTAGATAATTTTCCAGCTTCATTTGAATTAGCAAAAAGAATTTGCAAGGAATTTGAAAATATGACAAAAAAGCCTTTTCCTGATATAGAAATAAGTTATTTTGCAATACACATTGAACGTGTAAAAAGTGTAGATGAATAAATAATCCCCCTTTTTATAAAAGCTATTGACAATAAAGTTAGTAGCTTTTTTTGTCATAAAAACAAATAATGATACATTAGGGCGATATTTTTGTAGTACAAAGTTTATAGTATTTTTTACCATAATTTGGTATGATAAAAGAAATAAAAAGGGAGGATTTTTAAATGGACAAGCCATATAAAAGTGTAAAAAAAACATTATATAGACTTTTTTTAATAATAGGGTGTGGTATAGGGCTTTTTATAAAATTAGGATTGTATCACGGCAAAATAAAATGGTACACATTAATGTATTATACAAATTGGAGTAATTTTTTTGTATTTGTGCTATTTTTGTTTCTATTATTGTTTCCAGAATATGACAAAAATAAAAAATTACTTAATATAAAAGGTGGTGTCACAATGATGATACTACTTACAGCATTTATTTATCATTTTTTATTGAATGGAAAAGATTTTACTATGCAGCCAATTAAAACAGCAGAAGGATTAGGCAGTTTTTTACTACACTATTATATCCCTTTTTTTGTTTTTTTTGATTGGCTTTTATGGGATAAAAAAGGAATGTTTTTGCAAAAAGCAGCTCTTTATTGGGCAGTGATACCATATATTTATATGATATTGATATTTTGGGTGGCATCTAAAGGAAGTTTTATACCCAACCAAAATACAAATTATCCCTATAAATTTATTGCAGTAGATTTGTTAGGGTGGGAAAGAGTACTTGTAAATGTAATTGCATTAAGTGCTTGTTATATTGTAGTAGGTTATGTTTATGTAGGATTTGATAAATTATTATCAAAAGCAATGCAACATAAAAGATAATAAGTAAGTATTAAGAAAAACTATTATTCTGCCGAAAAATAATAAAAGGGCAATATTGGAAAGGTGGAAATATTATGATGAAAAATATAACAGGTATTACAAATATCAATACTCTTTTGAATACGATGAAAATGCAGAATTTGTGGGAAATGAAAAAGCAAGACCCAGAAAGAGCAAGAATTGAAAAGGAACAAAAACAAAAACAAATTTCTCAAAAAATATCAGATATTCGTACAAAATTGAAATTTGGAAAAAAATTATCTGATAAAGAATTAAGGCTTTTAAGGGAACACGCTCCAGAATTATATAAAAAAGCAGAAGCAGTACAACAAGAAAGAAAAAATTTTAAAGAAGCATTAAAAAATTGTAAAACAAAAGATGATGTACAAAGATTGTTTTCACAGAAAATGGAGTTTTCTATGTCTATAGCAAAACAAGACCAAGAAATGGCAGAATATCTTACATCTGCATTACAAGATGAACATACTCATTTTACTAAAACAGACAACTATAAAAATATGAAATGGGAAACAGAACTAACAACAGAAAAAACAGAAAAAGTATCAAAAAATAAAAAGAGTATTAAAACAAGTAGTGTAGAAGAAATTTATCAATCTGTTTTGAAAAGAGCAGAACAAATAACTGCGGAATATGATGTATCAGAAGATGGCACAATATGCCAAAAAGAAAAAAATACTTCTGCTATGGAACAAAAAACAGACACAACAACTACTTCTTCTACAACATTTAAACAAGCATATGATAACTATCAAGCAATAAGTGAAATTACAGAAACAAAAAGCAATATCAGAAAAAAGGTATAAGGAGAATTAATATGAAAAGTGTTACCATTAATAACGTGACAATAGGAGAGGGAATACCTAAAATTTGTGTTCCTATTGTAGGTGTTACAAAACAAGACATATTTCAAGAAATCAATCAAATGAATACAGAAGATATAGATTTAATAGAATGGCGTTCAGATTGGTATGAATATTGTTTTGATATACCAAAAGTATTACAAACACTTTGTGAAATAAAAAATATGATGAAACAAATTCCTATATTATTTACATTTCGTACAGCAAAAGAAGGTGGACAAAAAGAAATCTCTGCAAAAGAGTATGAAACACTTCTTTCAGCAGTAATACAATGTAAACAAGCTGATATTGTAGATATAGAATTATTTACAGAGAATACTGTTTTGACTTCATTATTACAAAAAGCAAAACAGTATTCTGTTAAAACAATACTATCTAACCACGATTTTGAAAAAACACCAGAACAGAATGAAATACTATCACGACTTTGTACTATGCAACAATTAGGAGCAGATATTACTAAAATTGCAGTAATGCCCCAAAATAAAAAAGATGTTTTAACGCTTCTTTGTGCTACAGAACAAATGCAATGTCAATATGCAGATAGACCTTTTGTTACGATGTCTATGGGAAGTATAGGCAGTATTTCACGTATAGCAGGGGAAATATTTGGCTCTGCTATTACATTTGGAGCAGTACAAAAAAGCTCAGCACCTGGACAAATAAAAGCAAAAAAATTAAAACAGATGTTGCAAATGATACATGATACTATGATAGAAATATAATATGGAGATGTTATACAATGCCTGCTTATTTTAATATTTCACTACAATTCAAAAGAGAAGATATCTATAGCAATTTTATGAATGATTTTTATACAACGCTGAATATTGCTGGTTTAAAATTTTCGCATGGGTATGATAATGAGATTTCTCAACAACAAATTGTAGAGTGGAACCAACATAAAATAGAACAAAATTTTGTATTAGGTTTTACAGAACATCGCTCTCATAACTATAAACAAAGTTATTTTGATTTTGGAGAATATACAGAAGTAAGAGGATTTTGGTTAAATAATTATCCAGAATATGATATGTTTTGTTATGAAATTATTATACCAGAAAGTGATGTTTTAACTTTAGAATGTGACACTATATTTCAGCAACAGAAAATAGATGAACTATTAGAATTATCAAAAAAAATATGGCAGTTTCCATATGTTAAAGCAATACAAACAGGTTTAGAATTTGATGATGATACCATAACAATAACAGATATAGAAAAAGGAGAATATCCTAATATAAGCCCTTTTGCAATAGTAGAAAAAGAAAATATACAGTTTATCAATTCAGAATATTATGTAAATCAGTCGTTAAATAAAAGAAATGGTATATTGTTATTTTGCCAATATTTGGTACAAAAATAATCCTCTGGTAAAGCTAGGGGATTATTTTTTTAAATTGATTTAATGAAATACAGAAATAAAATAAACATACACCAAAAGATAGCAAAAAAAAGTATTGTTTTGATAAAAAGCTAATTCCCCAAAATAGACTATATACAAGTAGTATCAATGGAGAAAACAAAGGAAAATGCACTCCATATAACTGCCAAATAATCAATAGAATATGAAATAATGGTACAACAAACCAAAATATAGCTGAAAACCTTAATAAAGAAATATTTTTTTCTATACGAAAATTTTTTAATACTTTATACCAGCAATATAAATACACAATAAATAGTATAAAGCATAAAAAGTTAGCTTTCTTTTCTATTGCCATAGGTATTATATTTTGAAATGCAATAAACAATGTAAAAATGGCAATAAAAATACAATTCAGCATAGTCATTTCCCTTCTTTATGCTTGTAAATATCAATGTTGTAACAACACTAGCAAATACCCATTTCATAAAAATGAGAGGGCATTGCTAGTGTTTTATAAATAATTCAATTTGTATTTTGTTCTGTATTTTCTTCAGGTTGAGGCTCTGCTTCTGTTTCAGGTGCTGTTGCATTTAATTGTTCTAAAGCATTTTGAGCATTAGCGACATTGTTGGAGTCTGGGTATTTTTCTATAATTCTTTGATAGTATTCTATTGCTGCTGTAACATCATTTTTTTCTTGTGCAATTTGCCCAAGATAATAAAATGCGTCATCAATAAAGTCTTCTGAAGAAGCATATTTTAAACAATTTTCAAGATTTTCTTTTGCTACATCATAATTTTTATTTAAAAATTCATTTCTCCCTTGTGTATATAATATAGAAGTTGCTTCTGGCAAAACAGAAGATTTTAGTGTATCTAATGTGGCACTTTCTTCTTCTGAAAAATTTGAGGCATCAATTAAAATAATTTTAGCAGCAGCGTCAACAAAATTACTGTTTTCAGCTAAAGCAGATGCCTCTTGTAATAAAGTAATATTTTGCTGTTTTTCAGCTTCTTTTTTATATTTTTCATTTTCTTTTTCTAATTTTTCAGCTCTTTCACGTAGTTCTGTTAGTTCTTCAGGTGTAATATTACCGTTTGCAGTAGCAGAAGACACTTTAGAACGTAAATCGTCAATAGTTTTATCTTTTTGCTCAGATAAAGCAGGCATAACTAAAGAAAGTAATACAATAGCAACACTGACACCACCAATTAAAAAAGAAATAATTTCATTTTTAAAGTTATTTTGACGAATTTGTTTGCGGTATGTGGGAGCAGGAGGTGCAGCATCTGTTCTTTTTACAGCATTGCTGTCAGTATTATTCTTTGCTGATTTTTTGTTTGTTGCAATATCCAATTCTCTGGCATAGTGTAAAGCAATAGGATTATATTGGTCAATTTTAAGCACTTTTTGCACAAAATAAGAAGCTCTATTAAAATTTTTTTCTTGCAGACAACAAAGTGTCATTAAATTACAAGCTTCTACGAAATTGCTGTTATAGTCTAAAGCACGTTTTAATTGTATTAATGCTAAATCATCACTTCCTTGCTGCAAATAAGCAATCGCTTGGTTATAGAACTGTACAGCATCATTTTTTTTCTCCATTTTTCTGCCGTCTTTTTGTAATATATCCATATAACGAGAAGCAGGATTATTTTTATGTTCTATAGAAGCACTTACAATCCACTGCTTTAGAGCATCTGCAATTTGTCCTTTTTCGTGATATACTAAACCCAATAGATTACGTGCAATATAATTGTTTTTATCAAAAAGTATACTTTGTTCCAGTGATTTAATAGCACCTGTTAAATCACGTGATTTTGCTTGTTCTAATCCTTTATTATATAAACGAATAGAAGTATTACGTGTTTTTCTGAATATAAAGGCATCTACGCCACAATTTGGGCAGACTACCCCTTGACGTATAAAATAACCACAATTTGGACATTTCATTAGACATTCTCCTTAAGAATTTTGTTTTGGACGACTGTGTACGGTTTGATTTTGTGTTGTTTGAGTATAAGCACCTTTTGAAAGGTGCTGTAATATGTCAAGAATGTCTTGTACTTCACTGGTATGAATAGAGTCTTCTATTCGTTCTAATTCTAATATAGGTTGGTATTTAGAAAGTTCTTGTTTAAAATCTATCATATATAAAACCTCCAATAAGAGATGTCATTTTTATTAGTTACGAATAATATAATTTACAAAAAAAGAGAAATAGTATAACAAAATCTCTATTTTTGTAAGTTTTTATTTATATTTGTGTTGCTTTGATTTCTCCAATCATATAAAGAGAACCACAGCAAAGTAATACATCTTTTTTTGCTGTAACAGATAATGCTGTTTGATATGCTTCTTTTATATGAACATTTTTTAGTACTTTTTTATGAAAACAAAGTGTTATTTTTTCTAATTTTTCGATATTTAATTTTCTATTACTCATAGGTTCTGTCAATATTACAGTGTCTACCATAGGAAGTATATTATCAATCATTTTTTGGTATTCTTTATCCCTCAATACGCCTATAAGCAATGTTATTTTTTTATGTTTAAAATATTTTTTGATAGAACGAGAAAGCATAATAATGCCATCTATATTATGTGCTCCATCTAATATCACAATAGGATTATGTTGTATGACTTCCATTCTGCCTGGCCAATTTGTTTTTTCAATACCACTTAATATAGATTGTTTTGTGATATGCAAGCCGTATTGTTTCAATACGTGACAAGCTATTAGCACAGTAATACAGTTTTGTATTTGATAATCTCCTAATAATGACAAGTTTACCATATCATAGTGAAAATACTTTGTAGATACAGAAAATATTGTTTTTTCTAAATTTTGTAAGAGTATTTTTGTTTTAACATTATGTTGCAAGTCATAAAGAGGAGACTGTTTTTGTTTACAAATATCTGCTATTTTATTATATACTAAATTCTTCTGAGGATACAATGCTACAGCACAATTTTGTTTTATAATTCCTGCTTTTTCTTCTGCAATTTTTTCAATGGTATCTCCTAAAAATTCCATATGGTCCATACCAATAGACATAATTAAACAAAGAAGGGGTTTTTCAATTACATTAGTGGCATCAGACAAACCGCCTAAGCCCGTTTCTAATAATACAATATCTACAGATTGCTGTGCAAAATAGTGAAAACAAATTGCAGTTAAAAATTCAAATAATGTAGGAGTTTCAAAGCCTTCATCAATCATTTGTGTGTAATATTTTTTAACAAAATCAACTTCTTGTGCAAATTTCTCATCAGATATACAAATACCATCAATTTGATAGCGTTCATTATATTTTATTAAATGAGGAGAGGTATATAAAGCTGTTTTATAACCACTTTGAGTCAGTATGTTTTGCAACATAGCACAAGCAGAACCTTTGCCATTTGTACCTGCAATATGAATACATTTTAGTTGTTTTTGAGGATTTCCCATTTTTTTTAAAAGTTGTTGTATTCTTGACAGTCCAAGTGTTGTTGTAGAGCGAAATGAAGAAATTTGATTGATATATGCTAAGGCTTGCTGATAGTTCATAATTACCCCCTTAAATTTGTTTTGCTTTTGTACTTGTATAGTGTAGTATAAGGTTCTTTACCAAGTAAAGAACCTTAGTGGGAGCTTTGCTCCCACTAAATTCTTTTACTTTAGAAACGGCTGCACTATCACCATACTAACATTACTATCTGAAATATAATTATAATCAGTAATTGGAAAAAGTGCAATAATATTGCAAAAGATATAAGAGTTTTTTAAGAATTTCATATCAATTATAAGCAATATCAGCCAGAAAATAGTAAAATACCACAAAACAAAAATATCAATACTATTTGTGAATTTGCAGTATGGAATAATTTTATGTTATGATTTTTTATTTTTTATTGTCATTTAGGTAAGAACTATTGTATAATAAATTAGTTTTGTAAGTATTTTGAAGTAATTTGGAGGTGTCATAGTGGAGGAAAAAGAAGGACATAATTATAATTCATTAGGAAGTGAAGAAGAAAAAACACGTTTTTTACGTGAAATGTTTTCAGAAGAACAACAGCAAAATAGAATACGTCAGGAACAAATGTTATATCAACAAAATAGAGTTCCTAGAAAAGAAAAAACACAACAAAGACAAACAATACAAAGGCAGTCAAAGCAAACACGTCATACAAATAAAACACAATCTACAAGAGTGCCAGAAAGGCAATACAGAGAAGAGGGAAAAAGAAATTTAGAAAGAAAAAGAAAACAAAAAAGGAAACAACGAAGAAAAAAAATATTTTCTACATTGCTACTATTTTTGATTTGCATTGGACTTTGTTTAGGAGCATTTCAATTTTTTAGAAGTTTGATGATGCCTTCTAATCCGGGTGTAGCAACAGATGTTGGAGAAGATGTTGCTATTACAATACCTCAAGGAGCAAGCACATCAGACATTGCAGAAATTTTAAAAGAGAAAAATTTAATTAAAAGTGTATTCCGCTTTAAATTAGAGAGTAAATTAAATAATTATGATGGTACATTCCAGCAAGGAAATTATACTTTAAACACAAGTATGACACATCAGCAAATTATGGAATTGCTCCAAAAAGGTGGAGAAGCAAAAGAAACATATCAATTAGTAATACCAGAAGGATTTACAATAGACAAAATTGCACAAAGATTGCAGGAACAAGACATTATGACAGCAGAAGAATTTATTAACGAAGTCAATACAGGAGAATTTGATTATGAATTTTTAAAAGATTTACCAACTTCAACAAAAAGAAGATATAAATTAGAAGGATATTTGTTCCCAGCAACCTATACACTTTATGATGGTGTTACAGCACACGAATTAATTGATAAAATGCTGCAACGTTTTGAAATAGAGTACACACAAAATATACAAGAGGATTTAGAGCAATCAGAACATACACTTGATGAAATTGTAATAATCGCTTCTATTATAGAAGCAGAAATACAAGTGCCAGAAGAAAGACCAAGAGCAGCAGGTGTTATTAGAAATCGTTTGGAACAAGGTATGAAACTACAAATAGATGCTACTGTATTATATGCACAGGGCACTACAAAAGACCGTGTTATGGAGTCTGATTTAGAGTATAGTTCTCCTTATAATACCTATCAAGTGGAAGGACTTCCTATTGGTCCTATTTCAAATCCTGGTTCTGCGGCATTAGAAGCAGCATTACATCCAGAGGACAACAATTATATTTATTATGTTGTAGAAAAATATGGAAGCAGCAACCATGTATTTACAGAAACTTATGAAGAGTTTATTCAAGCAAGAGATAACTATTTTGCAAGTAGGGAATGATAGTATGAATTATGTAACAGATGAAGAAATGAATTTATATTTAAGAACAGTGCAACCAATGTATGACGGTGTATTAGGAGAAATACAAAAAAAATCTATTGCAGAAGATGTGCCTATTGTGCCTCACGAAACAGCAAGGCTTTTAAGTGTACTACTTTCTATCAAAAAACCGAAAAAAATACTTGAAATTGGTACAGCAGTTGCTTTTTCAGCTGGACTTATGAGTCAATATTTACAAGAAGGAGGTACTATTACAACAATAGACCGTTTCGAAGTAATGCTAAAAGATGCAAGAGAAAATATTAAAAAAATGAATTTAGAAAATGTAATTACAATATTGGAGGGAGATGCAGCAGATATACTTCCTACATTACAAGAAAAGTACGATGTCATATTTTTAGATGCGGCAAAAGGACAATACGGCAATTTTTTGCCACATTGTATACGTCTTTTGCCAGTAGGAGGTATATTGATTGTAGATGATGTTTTGCAAGGAGGCAGCATTGCTAAAACACGCTTTAGTGTTCCGAGAAGACAAAGAACAATACACAAAAGAATGAGAAATTTTTTATGGGATATTTCTCACAATACTGCATTAGAGTCTTGTATATTGCCTGTAGGAGATGGTGTAGCAGTTTGTTATAAAAAAGACGACAAATAATAAGATAGATTTCAATATAGATAGAGGAGAAAAAAATGATACAAAAGCCAGAATTATTAGCACCAGCCGGTGACTTGGAAAAATTAAAAATAGCTGTACTTTATGGTGCAGATGCAGTATATATTGGAGGAGAAGCCTATGGATTGAGGGCAAAAGCAAAAAACTTTGATATGGAAAAAATGAAAGAAGGTATTGATTTTGCTCACGCTTATGGTGTAAAAGTATATGTGACAGCCAATATTTACGCTCATAATGCGGATTTTGAGGGTATGGCGGATTATTTTAAACAAGTAGAAAAAATAGGTGCAGATGCTGTTTTAATTTCAGATTTAGGTGTATTTTCTGTAGCAAAAGAGGCAGCTCCTAATTTAGAAATACACGTTTCTACACAAGCAAATAATACAAATTATAAAAGTGCACAAATGTGGCATCAGTTGGGAGCAAAAAGAATTGTAGTAGCAAGAGAACTCTCATTAAAAGAAATCAAACAAATTCGTCAAAATATACCACAAGATATGGAAATAGAAGCTTTTGTACACGGTGCTATGTGTATTTCTTATTCGGGAAGATGTCTTTTAAGCAATTATTTAAGTGGTCGTGATGCCAATAAAGGAGCTTGTGCTCACCCTTGTAGATGGAAATACCATTTAGTGGAAGAAACAAGACCAGGAGAATATATGCCTATAGAAGAAAACGAAAGAGGTACTTATATTTATAATTCAAAAGACCTCTGTATGTTAGAGCATATTCCTGATTTAGTAGATGCAGGTGTTGTAAGTTTAAAAATTGAAGGAAGAATGAAAACTCCTTTTTATGTAGGTACTGTAATAAAAGCCTATCGTATGGCGATTGATGACTATTTTGAAAGTGCTGAAAAATATTATAAAAATATTCCTTTATATATGCAAGAGGTTTCAAAAGCAAGTCATAGAGATTATACAACAGCATTTTATTACGAAAAGCCTGACGGAAATCAACAAGTTTATACTAATAATAGTTATATCAGAGAATATGATTTTATAGGTATGATAAAACAAAATTCTGATGAATGTAATTGTGCTATTGTAGAACAAAGAAATAAATTTTCTGTTGGAGAGGTAATAGAAGTAATGCCAGCAAAAGGAAATTCCTTTTCTATGAAAGTAGAAACTATGTGGAATGAACAAGGAGAAAAAATATTATCTGCCCCACATCCTCAGCAGATATTAAAAGTACAGTTTGATAGACCAGTAAAAGAATTTGATATGATGAGAAAATCTGTTTTAGAATAGATGATAAAATATGTAATAGAAAAGGGCAGTATATTTTTACTGCTTTTTTTATTTAAAAAAATCTATGTAAGGGCAAAATGCCCAATATAATTACTGTTTCATTTCTGCATATAATTTTTTTAGTGCTTTTTTTTCTATACGAGAAACATAAGAACGAGAGATACCTAACATTTTAGCAATTTCTTGCTGTGTGACTTCTTTTCCGCCATATAGACCATATCGTAGTTCTATTACAAGCTGTTCTCTATCTTTAAGAACAGATTTTAAATTTTTGTAAAGCTGTTTTGTTTGTATTTTTAAATCAATTTGTTCTGCAATGTTATCATTTTCAGCACTGATGATGTCTAGCATAACGATTTCGTTGCCATCTCTGTCTGTTCCGATAGGGTCTTGCAATGAAATATCTTGATTATATTTTTTTGATGCTCTTAGTGCCATAAGAATTTCATTTTCGATACAACGAGAGGCATATGTTGCTAAGCGAATTCCTTTTTCAGAATGATAAGAGGAAACTGCTTTAATTAAACCGATTGTGCCTATTGAAATAAAATCTTCTTGGTCTTTTTGAAAACCATTATATTTTTTAGCAATATGTGCTACTAATCTTAAATTATGCTCTATAAGTATATTTTTTGCTTGCTGTTTTTCCTCCTCTGTACCTGTTTCAAATTGCGAGATGTATTTTTTTTCTTCTTCTACTGAAAGGGGCTTCGGAAAAGAAGTACTTCCTGATACAAAAGAAAACATAAAAAATGTGCTGAATATTACTGTAAGCACAGCCGCACCTCCTAAAGGAGTCATTGATTTATTTTATGAATAAATTTTTGAAAATGTGCGTGTCTAAAATAATATTTTTATGTTATGATAATAAAAATAATATAAATTAATTCAAAAATAAAGGAGGTGTTATGATGATAATTATAGTATGTGTTGATGATAATAATGGTATGCTGTTTCATAACAGAAGACAAAGCAGAGATATTTTTTTGTACAAACACATTATAGAAGTAACAGAAGGAAAAAGGCTGTTAATGAATAGTTATTCTGCAAAACTATTTTCAGAAAAACAAAAAGAGCATATTATAGTACAATGTGATTTTTTAGAAATCGCATCAGAAAATGACTATTGTTTTGTAGAAAATACAGAGTTGTTAAACTATCAAAACAATATTCAAAAAATCATATTATATCGATGGAATAGAGTTTATCCAGCAGATACTTATTTTCAATTTCCATTCAATAAAGATAAATGGAAATTAGAAAAAACAACTGATATAATAGGAAATTCTCATAATATTATTACAGAGGAGGTTTACACAAATGAATAAGAAAAGAAAAAGTATTGCTTTACTGTTTACTCTCATTACGCTTATTTTTACAGTAGCTTGTGGTAATTTAGATGCCTTTTCTCAAAGTGCACAGTCGTCAGCAGTTGTCAGTATGGAAACACTTCCAGAGTATTCCGGACAACCTTATGTTGTTATAAATAATAATGAACCTAATTTTGAACAACAATATTTTAATACAAATTCTTTTGAAAGTTATAGTGATTTAGATAGTTTAGGCAGATGTGGAGTTGCTTTTGCAAATATAGGAAAAGACATTATGCCTACAGAAGAAAGAGGTTCTATTAGCCACGTAAAGCCAACAGGATGGCACAGTGTAAAATATGACAATGTTGACGGAAAATACCTTTATAACAGATGTCATTTAATTGGGTTTCAGTTAACAGGAGAAAATGCAAATGAAAAAAATTTAATTACTGGAACAAGATACTTAAATGTAGAAGGTATGCTTCCATTTGAAAATATGGTTGCAGATTATGTAAAAGAAACAAACCATCATGTTTTATATAGAGTAACACCTCTTTTTGAAGGGGACAATCTTTTAGCAACAGGAGTGCAGATAGAAGCAGCATCAGTAGAAGATAATGGAGAAGATATTTTATTTAATGTATTTTGTTACAATAGTCAACCTGGCATTGTACTAGATTATAAAACAGGAGAAAGCAAACAAGGTACAGAACAAAATAATATTACTGTTTCACAAGATAGTCATATTTATATATTAAATACAAATTCTAAAAAGTTTCACAATGAAGATTGTTCTAGTGCAAAAACAATAAAAACAGAAAGCAAACAAAAATATACTGGAACAAGAGAGGAGCTTATATCAAAAGGATATTCCCCTTGTGGCATATGTAAACCATAATATAGTATTTATTAGAAAGGAGAATAATAATGATAAAAAAATATGTTTATGGTAATCCATTTGAAACAGAAGCAGTTGTAATGAATATTGAAAAAACAGAAGGTGTTATGGAATATGGCAAAGTATGCTGTGAAAAAAAGTTTAGTTTTGAATATGAAATGTCTCAGAAAGATATGATATTTGGTTTGGGACAAAGTAATAGAGGCATTAACAAAAGAGGATATATTTATATTAGTAATTGTACAGATGACCCCGAACATACAGAACACAAAACTTCATTGTATGGAGCACATAATTTTATAGTCATTTCAGGAGAAAAAAATTTTGGTTTATTTGTAGATTATCCTTCTACTGTTATTTTTGATATAGGATATACACATAGTGACAAATTAAAAATAGAATGTGAATATTGTGATGTAACACTTTATGTCATAGAGGGACAAAATGCTTATGATATTGTAAAGCAATTTCGTAAATTGATAGGACAAAGTTATATTCCTCCTAAATTTGCATTTGGCTATGCACAAAGTAGATGGGGTTATAAAACAAAACAAGATTATAGAGAAGTAGCGAGAGAATATAGAAAAAATCATATTCCTATTGATATGATATATATGGATATTGATTATATGCAGGATTTTAAAGATTTTACATTAAATGAACAAAATTTTAGTGATTTTGAAGAATTTGTAAAAGAAATGAAACAAAACAATTTAAAACTAATTCCTATTATAGATGCTGGTGTCAAAATTGAAAAAGGGTATTCTGTTTATGAGGAAGGTGTAAAAAATAATTATTTTTGTAAAAGAGAAGACGGCAGTGATTTTGTTGCAGCAGTATGGCCAAATGATACCCATTTTCCAGATGTACTCAATAAAGAGGTAAGAAAGTGGTTCGGTTTAAAATATAAAATTTTAACAGACAAAGGTATAGAAGGTTTCTGGAATGATATGAATGAGCCAGCAATATTTTATACACCAGAAGGGATTGAAAGAATAAAAAAGAATATAAAAAAATTTATTGAAAAAGAACCTTCTAAAAATGATGTATGGTTTATGAGAGATAGTTTACGACATTTGGCAAACAATCCATATGACTATAAATCATTTTATCATACTGTTGACGGAAAAAAAATAAGACATGACAAAGTACATAATTTATATGGTTACAATATGACAAGAGCAGCGGCAGAAGGTTTGCAGGAAATTGATAATAACCGCAGATATTTGCTATTTTCTCGTTCTTCTTATATTGGTATGCACAGATATGGAGGAATATGGACAGGAGATAATATGTCGTGGTGGTCACATCTTTTGTTGAATATCAAAATGATGCCTTCTTTAAATATGTGTGGATTTTTGTATACAGGAGCAGACATAGGAGGTTTTGGAGCAAATACAACAAGAGAACTTTTGCTTAGATGGCTTGCTTTTGGAATATTTACTCCTCTTATGAGAAATCATTCTGCAGAAGGCACAAGAAGACAAGAATGTTATCAATTTGAAAAAATAGAGCAATTTAAACATTTGATAGAAATAAGATACAGATTGATACCTTACATTTACAGTGAATATATGAAAGCTGCTTTACAGTATGATATGTATTTTAAGCCTCTATCATTTGTATATCAAAGTGATGAAATCGCCAAAGAGATAGAAGACCAGCTTTTAATAGGAAATGAAATAATGATAGCACCTGTTTATACACAAAATGCAAAAGGACGTTGCGTGTATTTGCCAGAAGAAATGATGATGATAAAATTTGTATCTGATGGAACAATTAATACAAAGCAATATGAAAAAGGATACCATTATATTGATACAAAGTTAGATGAAGTTGTATTGTTTGTAAGAAAGGGTTGCTGTATTCCTATTGCTGAGCCAGCAGAATATGTAGAACAAATTGATACAAAAAATATGAAATTATATGGATATGACAATAGTGAATATCTGCTTTATGACGATGATGGTATTACAAAAGAATATCAAAATGAAAATTATAAAACAATGAAATATTAAAATAAAGAAACATACAAAAAACTTCCCAAACAAATGGGAAGTTTTTTGATATGGTATCCTATACAATAGTTAGAAAAGTATGCCAAATAATGATTAATCTACTATAGTTAATTCTGTTGATTTATCAAAAACGTGTATTTTGTCTACATCTAAAGCAAAACGTGCTTTAGAACCAGTACGAGCACTTGTAGTAGGAGCAACTCTTGCAGTTAAACTTGTGCCTTGTACATCAAAATATAAATACACTTCGGCACCTAACAATTCAGAAATATTGATAGTAGACTCTATAATACTATTTGAGAATTTTTCAAGCATTTCGTCAGAGTCATAAATATCTTCTGGTCTAATACCCATTACAACCGTTTTATCTGCATATCCATCATCAATTAATTTTTTTGCTTTTTGTTCTGGCAGTTCTATGCTATAATCTCCTACTTTTAAACTAACTTGATTGCCATTTATTTTACAAACAGCATCTAAAAAGTTCATTTGAGGAGAACCAATAAAGCTAGCAACAAAAAGGTTTGCAGGATAGTTATAAAGATTTTGAGGGGTATCTATTTGCTGTACAATACCATCTTTCATAACAACAATACGTGTTCCTAATGTCATAGCTTCTGTTTGGTCGTGTGTAACATATATAATAGTAGTACCAAGTCTTTGATGTAATTTAGAAATTTCTGCTCTCATTTGTACTCTCAATTTTGCATCTAAGTTAGAAAGAGGTTCGTCCATTAAAAATACTTTTGGATTACGAACAATAGCACGACCCATAGCAACACGTTGTCTTTGACCACCAGATAAAGCACTTGGTTTACGGTCTAATAATTTTTCAAGGTCTAATATTTTTGCAGCATTATGTACCATTTGTTCAATTTCTGCTGGTGGAGTTTTACGCAGCTTCAGTGCATAAGCCATATTTTCATAAACAGTCATATGTGGATAAAGGGCATAATTTTGAAAAACCATAGCAATATCACGGTCTTTTGGCTCCATATCGTTTACTAATTTTCCATCAATAAGTAATTCACCAGAAGAAATATCCTCGAGTCCTGCAACCATACGCAGTGTTGTGGACTTTCCACAGCCAGAAGGACCAACGAATATAATAAATTCTTTATCCTCTATTTCCATATTAAAATTTTTTACTGCCTCATAACCATTTGGATATTTTTTACAAATGTTTTTTAAAGATATACTTGCCATATTATTATCCTCCTTCTCTTACCATATTATAAAATTTTTAGTAAAAATTGCAACGTTCCTCGTCTTTTCATTATCATAACATATCAATATGCTAATATAGAATAGCATCAAATCAGTGTTTTTATGTCATATTGCTATTTTTCTATATTTATATGAAATTCATATTGCATTTTGGTATATAAAAAAACATTTTACTAAAAATTAATGGATTTTAGGAACTTTTTATATGGATAATTATTTATTTTTACTGCATAATTCCTTTTTGTATACGCCATGTACGAGGAGAAACACCATAAATATTTTTAAATGCTCTTGAAAAATGAAGTGCATTAGGATAACCTACAGCATTTCCAATTTCTTGTACAGATAGTTGTGTTAAACGAAGCAATTCTGTAGCTTTTACCATACGATAATTGATTAAAAATTCCTGAGGAGATTTCCCAACAGCATCTTTAAATATTTTACCGAAATAACTTCTATTTAAACCACAGTTTTCTGCAATATCTTCTACAGAGATATCATTTTGAAAATTTAATTCAATGTAAGAAATTGCTTCTTTTAAATAAAAGTCACGCAGTTTATTGTGACATTTTGTACACATAGGAGTGATGGAGCGAGTTAAATAATCAAGAAATAAATATAAATGTCCTATTAAATGAAAAGGAGTACAATCTCTATGATGTACAATATAATTCATTTCGTGTAGCATATTATTCTGAAGCTCATCAGAATGGGAACGATATATGGGATTATCAACAGATAAACCAACAACTTCTAATGCCTCTTTTACACGAAGTCCATCAAATTCCAACCAAATATATTCCCAAGGGGTTTCTTTTGATGCGACATACATATTTGTTTGTCCTGGAAAAATCATAAAACCTTGTCTTGGTTTGAGTTGATAATTTTGTGTAACTTTGTGGCTATTACCAGCCATAAGTGTGCCTGTTCCTGATATAACATAATGAAATAAATAATGATTGCGTGAAACAGGTCCAAAAGAATGAGAAGGAGCACATTTTTCCCAACCATATTGATACAAACAAAGGTCAATAAAATTTTCATTGGGAAATATTGAAAAGATAACATTGTTCATAATTTTTTCCATAAGCTTTCTCCTAACGTAATTTTTTTTACTACAAACAGTATAAACAACAACGACTAAAAAATATTAGTTAGTATATAATTTTGCACTGTATATCTGCTGTTTTTTGAATACATATTGAGTAAATTTCATAAGTAAATTAATCATATCTTCGGTAACTATTCTATATTATATATCAAAATATACCAAAATGCCATATCAACTGCATATAAAATTAGAAAAATAGCAATATGCCATAAAAACACTGATTTGATGCTATTCAATATATACAGAACAATATGCTATAATGATAAAAAATTTAAAACTATGAGCGAAAAATACATAGTTTTAATGTAAGAAAAAGTGTAAAAAATGTAAAAAAGAGTAAGGTAAAACGAGAGAGGAGGAAATTTTTATGAAATCACGAATTAAAACAGTTGGTAGTATTCTCCTAATGGGAGTAATGTTTTCAACTGCACTACTGTCAGGTTGTAGCACAGAAACAGCGTCTGGAAAGACAGTGATTGAAATTGTGCAGTACAAACCTGAAGCGGTAAAAGCGTTTGAGGCTTTGGAGGAAAAATTTAATGCAACCCATGATGATATTGAGTTGGTGATTGATTCTCCTAACGATGCAATGACAATATTAAAAACAAGATTTGTCAGAGAAGATTATCCGGAAATTATTGGTATTGGTGGTGACATTAACTATTCTAATTTCTTAGATGCTGAAATGCTTATGGATATTTCAGATTTTGAGGGACTTTCAGACATAAAAGAGTCTTATTTGACAATCGATAAACAATTAGAGTTTATTCCTTTAGATGGTGTATATGCAGTTCCTTATATGGCAAATGCAGCAGGTGTATTGTATAACAAAGACATATTTGATGAAAATGGTTGGAAAATTCCAGAAACATTAGATGAGTTTTATAAACTTTGCCAAGACATACAGAAAAAAGGTATGCAGCCTTTGTATTTCGGTTTTAGAGATACTTGGACTACTTTAGCACCATGGAATGCTATTGCAGTAGATGTAGCAGATGCAGATATTTGCTCACAAGTAAATGCAGGTTTAGCTACATTTTCAGAAGGTTATAGACCTGTAGCAGAAATTACAAAATCACTTTTGCAATATGCTCAACCAGACCCAGTTGCATATAGCTATAATGATGCTTGTACTGCTTTTGCAAGAGGAGAGTCTGTAATGTATGTTATAGGAAGTTATGCTGTACCACAAATAAAATCTGTTAATCCAGATATTAATATTGACTCTTTTGTATTTCCAGCAAGCAATAATAAAGAAGAAAACGTTTTAAACTCTGGTAATGACTTACAATGGTCTGTTATGGCAGGAAATGAAGATAAAAAAGAGGCTATTTATGAAGTACTTAATTTCTTATATGAAGATGAAAACATTCAAACTTATTTAGATGACCAAAGTGCAGTACCATGTAAAAAAGGAGATTTTGAGCTTCCATCTATGTTAGATGGTATGAAGCCATATATTGAAAATGATAGAATGGCAGATTATCAAGACCATCATTACCCTACTGAAATGGCTGTTGATGCTATGATACAAACTTATTTAGTAGATAATAGTGAAAACGCTACAGATACATTCCTTACAAAGTTTGATACAGATTGGGCAAGATATAACAGAGATTTGATTGCAAAAGTACAGAAATTTTATTCTGAGCACCCTGAAAAGTTAACAGAAGGAGGAGAATAATATGAGAGGCGATAGAGATAGAGAACGTACGTTTCTTCTTATTACAATTCCAGTAGTAGCTTTGTTTGTATGTTTTAACACATTACCATTAATAAAAGGTTTTATATATAGTTTTACAAATTTTAAAGGTTATGGCTCTTATGAGTGGGTAGGATTAAGAAATTATGTTGATTTATTTACAGATGCACGTGTAGCAAAATCTTATTTGTTTACATTTAAATATGCTTTATTAGGTACAATATTAACAAATGTCATTAGTTTAACGATTGCATTAGGATTAAACAGCAAGATAAGAGGTAAAAGTGTATTGAGAGGTATTTATTTTGTACCTAATGTACTTGGCGGTTTGGTAATTGGTTACATATTTAGTTTTATATTTACATATGTGCTTCCAGTAGTAGGTCAGTCGCTTGGCATTGAAGCATTAAGTAGTAGTATGCTTTCTAGTGTATCAAAAGCGTGGATTGCTATCGTTATTGTTGGCTGCTGGCAAGCGATTGCTATGAATACAATTATTTATATTTCTGGTTTACAAACTGTTCCAGAAGATATTTACGAAGCAGGTGCTATAGATGGCGTTACTGGCTGGAGAAAATTTAAGGATTTAACATTCCCATTAATTATACCTTTCTTTGGTATTAATATGGTACTTTCTATGAAGAACTTTTTAATGGTATTTGACCAAATTATGGCATTAACAAAAGGCGGTCCATCTCAAAGTACAGAGTCTATTTCTTACTTGATTTATAACAATGGTATGAGTGGCGGACAATTTGGTTTCCAAAGTGCTAATGCGTTTTTGTTTTTCGTAGTGATTGTAGTAATTTCAGTTGTACAGATGACAGTTATGAATAAAAAGGAGGAACAGTTATGATGAGCAAAGGCAATAAACAAACAAGAGCAGTCAACTGGCCAGTCACAATATTATTGATATTGGGTTGCTTAACTATATTTTTCCCACTATATATGGCTGTTATTATTTCTATGAAACAACCTTCTGAAATGACAAATGATATTTCGGGTGCATTGTCACTACCAGCACAATGGAGTTTTGATAATTTTAGAGAAGCAATGAGAGTAACAGATTTTTGGCATTCTTTAGGAAACAGTCTTTTAATTACAGTTGTAACAGTAGTATTAGCTGTTGTAATACACGGTATAGCAGGATATGCTATAGGTAGAAGTATGAAAAAAAGTAAAGTTTATAATGTCATTTATATGTTTATTGTAAGTGGTATGTTTGTACCATTTGCTATATTGATGATGCCTTTGGTAAAACAAACTGCTCAAATGGGCATTGCCAACAGATTAGGTGTTATACTTTCCTATGTTGTATTTTATATGCCTTTAAATGTAATGCTTTACAAAGGATTTTTAACAAATATTCCTATTGCCATTGAAGAAGCAGCAAGAGTAGACGGTGCAAGTACGTGGAAAATTTACTGGACAATTATATTTCCAATGATGAAACCAATGCACGCAACAGTAGCAGTATTGACAGCAATGAGTACGTGGAATGATGTTATGACACCACTTGTTATTATGTCTGGTACAGGAAAAAATACACTGCCATTGGCACAGTTGAATTTCCAAACACAATTTGGTACAAATTATAATCTTGCATTTGCATCTTATATACTTGCATTAATACCAATATTATTATTCTATATTATTTGTCAAAAACAAATTATTAATGGTGTTGTAAATGGTGCAGTGAAGTAGTACAATAATAAAATAGCAAATGATAATGATAATAAAAATTGTGATGATAGGAGAGGCAAATTATGGAATGGAAGCAAAATTATTATGACATATATGGAAAAAATGAGAATACAGATTTACGTTATAACCAGCTTTTAGACATTATTCAAAAAGCAAAAACAGACAGACCATTATGGCTAGTAGAACAAGATAAATCAGGAAATGATTGGTATTTATCTGAAAAAATGGTTGGTATGATGTTATATGTAGACCGTTTTTGCAATGACTTATATGAAATGGAGAAAAAAATAGATTATTTTGTTGAATTAGGTATTACTTATGTACATTTTATGCCTCTCCTAAAATCAAGAGAAGGTAACAATGATGGAGGTTACGCAGTATCCGATTACTTAAATGTAGAGCCACGTTTAGGAAATATGAAACAACTTCAAAAAGTAGTAAAAATGTTCAAACAAAAAGGAATACGTACTTGCATTGATTTTGTGCTAAACCATACTGCAAAAGAACATATATGGGCACAAGAATGTAAAAAAGGTAACAAAGATTTTGAAAATATGTATTTTATGTTTGATGATGATACTATTCCAAAAGAATATGAAAAAACAATGACAGAAATTTTTCCAGAAGTTGCACCTAAAAACTTTACTTATTATGATGACATTAAAAAATATGTTATGACACGTTTTTATGAATTTCAGTGGGATTTGAACTATGCAAATCCACAAGTATTTAATAAAATAGTGGAAGTTTTATTGACATTAGCAAATAAAGGAATTGACATTTTTAGATTAGATGCTATTCCTTATATGTGGAAAGAAGTAGGTACAAATTGTATGAACCATACTAATGTACATAAACTTCTGAAAATGATGTATAGTATTATACAAGATGTATGCCCATCAGTAGTATTTTTAGGAGAAGCTATTATTGAACCAAAAGAAATTGTAAAATATTTTGGAGATGCTGAGCAAAAAGAATGTAATGTAATGTATAATGCTTCTTTAATGGTTTTATTATGGAATAGCATTGCAACAAGAGATGTCAGATTGATGGAACGTTCTCTGTCTAAAAAATATGATGTGCCTAAAGATGCTGTATGGATAAATTATGCAAGATGTCACGATGATATAGGTTGGGGATTTGAGCAGGATATATTAAGACAAATTGGATTTGACCCAGAAGCACATAAACAATTTATGATACAGTTTATGTTGGGAAAATATCCAGGAAGTTTTTCTATAGGAGAGTTATATGAATTTAATCCTGTCACATTAGATGCAAGAAATAGCGGAACATTTGCTTCTATGTGCGGTTTGGAGCAAGCATTAAATGAAAAACATCAGTATAAAATAGAACTTGCTATAAAAAGAATATTACTTTTAAATTCTATTATTATATCTTATACAGGTATACCACTTTTGTATAGCGGAGATGAAATAGGACAATTAAATGATTGGAGCTATAAAACACACAAAGATATTGCAGGTGACAGCAGATGGCTTCATAGAGGTAATATGAATTGGAAAGCAGCAGAAAATCGTTTTGACATTTCTACAATAGAGTCAAAAATATTTTATGGGATTAAAAAAATGATTGATATTAGAAAAAATTGTGCATTTTTCCGTTCTGATATACAGTCAATACCAATAGATATGGGCAACAAAGCAGTGTTTGGTTTTCATAAAGAAGATAAAATGATTATGCTCGCAAATTTTTCAGAGCAGGAGCAGTGGGTGGATACCTATCGTTTTAATTGGTTTGGATTGAAAGAAGAATTAACAGATGCTATTACAGCAAGAAAAGTAAATTTGAATGATAATCAAATATTGTTAGGACCTTATGAGTATTTATGGCTGATGTAGATAATATTTTATATAACAATATGAAAGGAATTTCACTATGATAAAATTTGATAAAAATACAAAAACGTTTACAATACAAACAAAATGCTCTACTTATCAAATGAAGATAGACAATTATGATGTTTTATTACATACCTATTTTGGAGTATCAACAGATGATAGCGATTATTCCTATTTGTTAGTACCAGAAGACCGTGGCTTTTGTGGACAGCCAAGTGGTGCTGGAAATGAAAGAACGTATTCTATGGATTATTATCCATTGGAATATCCTGTACATGGTAATGGTGATTATCGTATAAAATGTTTAAAAGCAAATTTAACAAATTGTGTACCTTCTTTAGATTTAAGATTTTCAGAATATAAAATATCAAAAGGAAAGTACCAGCTTGCAGGACTTCCAGCAATGTTTGGAGAAGAAGCAGAAACATTAGAAATTATATTAAAAGATTTATACGAAGATATTTATGTACATTTATTCTATGGAGTGTTTGAACAAAAAAATGTCATTACAAGAGCAGCAATAATAGAAAATAAAAGTGAAAAAACACTTGAAATTAAAAGAGCAATGAGTATGTGCATTGATTTTATGGATAATGATATGCAATTAGTACATTTTTATGGAAAGCACGCTTGTGAAAGACAATTTGAACGTAGTAATCTAGTGCATGGTATTACAGAAATAAGTAGCAAAAGAGGAACATCAAGTCATCAACATAATCCTTATGTTATACTATGTAAAAATGATACATCAGAATATCATGGCATTTGCTGTGGTATTTCTCTGCTGTACAGTGGAAGCTATCAAATTCAGACAGAAGTAGCACAAATAGAAGGAACAAGAGTTGTTTGTGGAATTGATGACGATGAATTTTGTTGGACACTTCAAAAAGGAGAAATATTTACTACACCAGAAGCAGTTATGTTTTATACAGATAAAGGCTTTTCTGATTTGTCAAATGGATTAAAAAAGGCTTTTGAACAGAATTTAATTAGAAGTTGGTGGAAAGATAAAAAAAGACCTATATTAATAAATAATTGGGAAGCAACCTATTTTGATTTTGATGCCAAAAAATTACTTTCTATTGCAGAAAAAGCAGCAGATATTGGTTTAGATATGATGGTGTTAGATGATGGTTGGTTTGGAAAAAGAAATGATGACAATTCTGGACTAGGTGACTGGTATGCAAATGAGCAAAAATTAGGCTGTTCTTTAAAAGAATTGGTACAAAAAATAAATCAAATGGGATTAAAATTTGGTATTTGGGTAGAATTTGAAATGGTTTCAGAAGATAGTGACCTTTACCGCACGCATCCAGAGTGGGCTATGGTAATTCCGGGACGTGACCCCAATAGAGGACGTAATCAACTTGTATTAGATTTGTCAAGACAAGAGGTAAAGCAATATATTATGCGTTCTATTGATGATATATTAAATTCTGCTAATATAGAATATATTAAATGGGATATGAACAGAAGCCTTGACAATTTGTATTCTTTTGCTGACCCACAAGCTGCACAAGGTACCATACGTCATAAATATGTATTGGGATTATATGAAGTATTGGAATATGTTGTTAAAAATTATCCTCAAATTTTAATAGAAGGCTGTAGTGGTGGTGGTGGAAGATTTGATGCAGGAATGTTGTATTATACACCACAAATATGGTGCAGTGACAATACAGATGCTATAGAAAGACTTAAAATTCATTATGGTACATCATTTGGTTATCCTATGTCTACTGTAGCATCTCATGTATCAGAATGTCCAAATGAACAAAATAATAGAGTAACTCCATTTAAAACAAGAGGAATTTGTGCAATGCAAGGTGCATTTGGATATGAAATGGATTTGAGTGTGATATCTGAAGAGGATAAAAAATGTGCCAAAGAACAAATTGCAGTTTATAATCAACATTATGAATTGTTCCAAAAAGGAGAATATTATAGACTTTCTTCTCCATTTCAAAATAATGATTTTACAGCGTGGAGTTATGTTTCAGAAGATAAAAAAAGTGCTGTATTAAGTGTAGTATATACAGATTTACATGGTAATCCTTCTCCTATGCGTGTAAAATGGAAAGGACTTTTAAAACAAGCTGTGTATGAATTAAATGGTGAAAAATATACTGGCTATGCACTTATGAATGGAGGCATTGTTTTGCCAAAACCACAATGTAATTATGATGCTGCTATGATATTTATTAAACAAGTATAAAATACACAAAGGGGAGTTCTTATGTCAAATTCTCTTAGCAATGAAGCATTTATCAATTATGAAAAAGCATTAAGTATTGGAAAAAAAGAAGGAAAAACACCTTTAGTACTTGATAATATTTTAAAAGAGAAAAATATTGTTTCATTTAATGAAATGCCTCTTGGGTTAGTTCAAGTACCTATGGAGCTAGTTGTTGGAACAAAGACAGAAGGCAGAGCAAATGCTTTTAGTAAAAATTTTTATCCTGTTATGGAATGTCATACAGAATTTTCCGATAAATGGATACGTTTGTATCAATCTCATATTGAGGAGGGAATACACGACCCTATACAAGCGTATGAATATATGAACCGCTTTTATGTAGCAGAAGGAAATAAAAGAGTTAGTGTATTAAAATACTTAAAAGCAGCAACAATACAAGCAAATGTAATACGTATTATTCCGCCAAGAACAGAAGAAAAAGAAAATAAAATTTATTATGAATTTATGGATTTTTATAGACTGTCGGGCATCAATTATATATGGTTTACAAAAGAGGGCAGTTTTGCAAAATTGCAAAGATTGACTGGAAAAATACCAGATTTTGTATGGACAGAAACTGAAAAAGATAATTTTAATTCTGTATTTACAAGATTTACAAAAGAATTTCAATTAAAAAAAGGACAAAATTTGAATATTACAGTAGGAGATGCTTTTCTTTCTTTTTTAGAAATTTATGACTATGCTGATTTGGTAAATATGGAACAGTCAGAAATGCACGAAAAAGTAAATAAATCGTGGGACGAATTCAAATTACTTTTAACAGATGACCCTATTGAATTGCAAATGACGCCTATGCTAGAGAATAAAAAGAATTTTTTTATGAGATTAATACCTGTCAATGTTCCTCAACAAAGAGCAGCATTTATTTATGGTAGTACAATATTAAAATCAGGCTGGACATATGCTCACGAATTAGGCAGAAGATATTTACAGAAAATGTTTGCAGGACAGATTAATACAAGCTATTATGAAGGTGCAACAGAAGAAAATGCAGACGAGCTATTAAATAAAGCCGTAGAAGACGGCAATAATTTAATATTTACAACATCACCATTGCTTTTAAAAGCAAGTTTAAAAACAGCAGTAGAACATACTGATGTAAAAATATTAAATTGTTCATTGAATACTGCTCATAGGCATATTAGAACATATTATGCTAGAATGTATGAACCCAAGTTTTTAATGGGTGCAATTGCAGGAGCAATTTCAAGTAATGGAAAAATAGGATATATTGCCGACTATCCTGTTTGGGGAACAATAGCAAATATTAATGCTTTTGCATTAGGGGCAAAAATGGTAAATTCCAGAGCACAAATTTATTTAGAATGGACAAAAGTAAAACAAAAAAATATTAATGAAAAATTTCTAAAAAATGGGGTAGAATATATTTCTGGAAAGGATATATTAACTCCAGTGGAAATAGGCTGTCATTTTGGGCTTTACAGAGCAGAAGAAAAATCCCCCTTAAATGTTGCTATGCCTGTATGGAATTGGGGGAAATTTTATGAACAAATGATTAGAAATATTATGAATGGTTCTTGGAAATATGACGACCCGTTAGACGATAAAAAAGGATTAAATTATTGGTGGGGAATGTCAGCAGGTATTGTAGATGTATATTGTTCCAAACATTTGCCTATTGGAACAACAAGACTTATTGCATTGTTAAGAAAAACCATTTGTAATGGCGATTTCAATCCTTTTTCTGGTATACTTTATTCTCAAAATGGCATTGTACAAAAAGATAAAAATAAAAGTATGTCACCAGAAGAAATTATTAATATGAATTGGCTAGCTGAAAATGTCATTGGTTCTATTCCTAAAATGGACGATTTGAAAGAGAAGGCAAAACCTATGATATTATTACAAGGAGTAGAAGGTGTGGAGTAGAGAAGGTAAAGGAATGTCATATGAAAATACTGGTGGTTTCAGATGAAGAAAGTAAATATTTATGGGATTATTTTCAAAAAGAAAAACTTGATGGAATAGAGTTGATACTTTCCAGTGGAGATTTAGACCCTGACTACCTTTCTTTTCTAGCAACGGTTTCTTCTGTTCCTGTATTATATGTGAGAGGAAATCATGACGACAAATATGCATGGAAGGCACCAGAAGGCTGTATTTGTATTGAAAATAAAATATATGTTTATAAGGGAATTAGAATATTAGGACTAGGCGGTTCTATGAGATACAATAACGGAATAAATCAATATACACAAAAAGAGATGACAGAAAGAGTTAGAAAAATGAAATGGAAAATTCTAAAAAACAGAGGAATTGATATTTTGTTAACACATTCTCCAGCATATGGTTTAAATGATGGCAAAGATTTACCTCATAGAGGATTTGAAGCATTTCATTCTATACTTAATCAATATCAGCCACGTTTTTTTATACATGGTCATGTGCATATGAGTTATGGGAGAGAATATAAAAGAAATATTCAATATGGCAAAACACATATTATTAATGCGTTTGAACGATATATATTTGAATATGAGTTATAAAAAAGACAGATACGTAATTACGTATCTGCTTTTTTTATGCAGTAATATGAAATAATTTGACGATAAAAAATTCATAAAATAAGCATAAAAATGGTGTATAGTAAATAGGAGAAGTTTTATTGTAAGGGAGGAATAAAAATATGAAAATAGAATTTCAAAAAAAATCATCTGCACTGATTGTAAAAATACAGGGAGAAATAGACCATCATTGTGCAGCGATAATAAGAGAAAAAATTGAGAAGGAATATCAAAAAAGTGATACAAAAAATTTAGTATTTGATTTTGAATTTGTAACATTTATGGATAGTTCTGGTATAGGTATGATAATAGGAAGATATAAAAATGTATTAGCTTGCGGAGGAAAAACTGCTGTTGTAAATGCAAATGAAAAAGTTTCAAAAATATTTCAAATGGCAGGTATGCAAAAAATTATTCCACAATATCAAAGCATAACAGAAGCATTGCAGCAAATGGGAGGTATGAAAAATGCAGTATGAAAATGAAATGACAATACAATTTAAAGCAATATCTGAAAATGAAGCATTTGCCAGAGTAGTAGCAGCAACATTTGTATCACAGTTAAATCCTACTGTTTCAGACATTACAGATATTAAAACGGCTGTTTCAGAAGCAGTTACAAATGCTATTATACATGGATATGAGAATAAAGAAGGTATTGTAACATTATTTTGTGGATACATAGAGGATAAAGTGAGCATTATAGTAACAGATAAGGGAAAAGGCATAAAAGACATAGAACAAGCAAGGCAACCACTTTATACCTCAAAGCCAGAGCTAGAACGTTCTGGTATGGGTTTTACTGTTATGGAAACATTTATGGACGATATGACAATAGAAAGTGTAGAAGGTGTTGGTACAAAAATTACTATGACAAAAATAGTTAACAAAAATACCTTTTTGTGAGGAGATGGACATATTGGAAACGCAGGAGGTATATCAACTAATACAACAAGCACAATCTGGGAAACAACAAGCAAAAGAAAAGCTTATTTCTGAAAATACAGGATTGATATGGTCTATTGTAAAAAGATTTCAAGGAAGAGGATATGATTTAGAAGATTTATATCAAATTGGTGCGATTGGGTTACTAAAATGTATTGAAAAATTTGATGTTACAATGAATTTAAAATTTTCTACTTATGCTGTGCCTATGATTATGGGAGAAATTAAACGATTTTTGAGAGATGATGGTATGATTAAAGTAAGTCGCTCTCTGAAAGAACTTGCTGTAAAAGCAAAATATACAAGACAAATGCTTATTCATAAAACGGGCAGAGATGTAACAATAGGAGAATTAGCGAAAGAATTAGAGGTATCTGTGGAAGAATTAGCAGCAGCAATGGACGCCGACAGAGAAGTAGAAAGTATTTATGCTACTGTTTATCAAGGAGATAATAATAGTAAAGATATGTATGTATTGGACAAGCTGGAACAAAAACAAAGTGATACAGATGAGAAACTGATTGAAAAAATTGCACTAAAAGAAATATTAAATCAGTTAGAACCTAAAGAAAAACAGATTATTGTACTACGATATTTTGAAGATAAAACACAGTCAGACATTGCTAAAAAAATGGGAATTTCACAAGTACAAGTTTCTCGTATAGAAAAAAAGGTACTTTTAAGAATAAGAAAGAAAATGGAACAAATATAAATATTGTATTGCCAAGTTGAAAAATATTTCAGCTTGGCAATCATAGTATTAAAATTTATTTCCGCATTTTGCACAATAATTATTTCCGTTACGAGGAGCACCACAATAAGTACAAAAATTATTTTCTGAATAAGAAGAACCTGAAACATATTCCATATCACTTTCATCTATAGATGTAATTAAGCCTTTATTGATGTCTTTTCCTACTTCTGGAAGTATAGAATAGATTGCACCACAGCAACTACTTGTTGCATAATATTTTTTATTCCATTTGAATAAAGGAATGAAAAATAAACTAAAATAACTGTATTTTAAAAATACATCAAATCGACACATACGACCACAATGAGGACAAATACCAGACTGTGAAGAAAGACTTTTTGACTTAGAACCAAAGTTGTAAATAAAAATCATAAATTACTACCTCCCCAATAAATAAAGCAATTAAATCATTTTATTAAAAATCCTTTTACAATTATATCATAACATGGTACAATGTTACAATAGAGTCGATAGGAAATCGGCATTGTTAAAAATAAATCGTGAATAGATGAAAGGGATTACGATATGGGAAATATAAAACGTCTGTATGTAGAAAAAAAGGCTGGTTGTGATGTGGAAGCACAACATCTTTTAGAGGATTTAAAAGAAAATTTAGCTATAGAAAATCTAATTTCTTTGAGAATACTCCATCGTTATGATGTAGAAGGAATTAGCGAAAAAGATTATCAAAGTGCAAAAACAACTATTTTTTCGGAGCCTCCTGTAGACTATGTTTATGAGGAAGAAGTTACTTTTTCACAAGATGAGAGCGTTTTTGCAACAGAATTTTTGCCAGGACAATATGACCAAAGGGCAGACTCTGCTATGCAATGTATTCAACTTATTTCTCAAACAGAAAAACCTACTATTGCAGTAGCAAAAGTGTTTGTGTTAAAAGGAAATATTTCAGAACAGGAAATTAATAAAATAAAAGCGTATTGTATCAATCCAGTAGACAGCAGAGAGGCATCTCTTGAGAAACCAAACAGTTTACAGTTAGAAACAGAAGTTCCAGAAGATGTAAAATATTTTGAAGACTTTATCAATAAAACTCCAGAAGAATTGGAACAACTGCGTCAACAACTGTCTACAGCAATGAGCAAAGAGGATTTTTTATTTTGCCAACAATATTTTAGAGATACAGAAAAAAGAAATCCTACTGTAACAGAAATTAAAGTAATTGACACATATTGGTCTGACCATTGCAGACATACCACATTTCAAACAAAAATACAAAATGTAGAAATTGAAAATGGAAAATATAAATCACCTTTTCAAAAAGCATATGAACTATATCAATCAGAAAGAAAAGAAGTATATGGACAAAAAGAAGAACAAAGAGATGTCAATTTAATGGATATTGCCGTTTTGGGTATGAAAGCATTAAGAAAAAAAGGAATGCTTGACGATTTAGATCAATCAGAAGAAATTAATGCGTGTTCTATTATTGTACCTGTAGATGTAGATGGTGTAACAGAAGATTGGGTAATTATGTTTAAAAACGAAACGCATAATCACCCTACAGAAATAGAGCCTTTTGGTGGAGCAGCAACTTGTTTAGGTGGTGCAATACGTGATCCATTATCTGGACGTTCTTATGTATATCAAGCAATGAGAGTAACAGGAGCAGGCGACCCAACAGGTAAAATATCTGATACTATAGCAGGAAAACTGCCTCAAAGAAAAATTGTAACAGAAGCTGCAAAAGGATATAGTTCTTATGGTAATCAAATTGGTTTAGCAACGGGACAAGTTGTGGAGATATATGACGCAGGTTTTGTAGCAAAAAGAATGGAAATTGGTGCAGTTATTGGTGCAGCAAAAAAACAGAATATTGTAAGACAAGTTCCACAAGCAAGTGATGCTATTATATTAGTAGGAGGCAGAACAGGACGTGATGGTTGTGGTGGAGCAACAGGTTCTTCTAAAGAGCACACAATTTCTTCTATTGAGAACTGTGGAGCAGAAGTACAAAAGGGAAATCCTCCTACAGAAAGAAAGTTGCAAAGATTGTTTCGAAATCCAGAAGTCAGCAAAATGATAAAAAGATGTAACGATTTTGGAGCAGGTGGTGTTTCTGTTGCAATAGGAGAACTTGCAGAAGGTTTGGTAATCAATTTAGATGCAGTACCTAAAAAATATGATGGTTTAGATGGTACAGAGCTGGCAATATCAGAGTCACAAGAAAGAATGGCAGTTGTTGTTTCAGAACAAAACGTACAAAGTTTTATACAGTATGCTTTAGAAGAAAATTTAGAAGCAACAAAAGTTGCTGTTGTAACAGATGACAGAAGATTGATTATGAACTGGCGAGGAAAAGACATTGTTAATATTTCAAGAAACTTTTTAGATACAAATGGTGCAACACAGATAACAGATGTTGTTGTAAAAATGCCTACAAGAGATAATTTTTTCAAAAAAACATCTGTTGCGGAAGATATGATTGAACAAGATTTTAAACAAGCGTGGTTTAAAAATTTACAAAAATTAAATGTTGCAGGACAAAAGGGATTAGTAGAACGTTTTGACTCTACCATTGGAGCAAGTACAGTGCTTATGCCTTTTGGTGGTAAAAATCAGCTTACACCAACGGAAGTAATGGCAGCAAAAGTGCCTATGTTAGAAGGAGAAACTACTACAGCTACAATGATGAGTTTTGGATATCATCCGGAAATTGCAAAATGGAGTCCATTTCATGGAGCAGTATTTGCAGTAGTAGAGTCACTTGCCAAAATTGTAGCAGCGGGTGGTGATTATAAAAAAGTAAGATTAACATTTCAAGAATATTTTGAAAGATTGGGAACAAATCCTGAAAAATGGGGAAAACCTTTTGCAGCATTAATTGGTGCATTTAAGGCACAAATGGAAATGGGTGTTGCAGCAATAGGTGGTAAAGATAGTATGTCTGGTACATTTGAAGATATGACAGTACCTCCAACATTAGTTTCTTTTGCAGTAGACTATGAAAATATAAAAGGAATTATTTCTCCAGAGTTTAAAAAAGCAGGAAATAAAGTAGTATTTTTACCTGCAAGGTTAGACGAAAATCATTTACCGGACTATGATTATTTAAAAAAGATATTTGAATTAGTATATAGTTATATTCAAAAAGGAATTTGTGTTTCTGCTCATACGGTAAAAAGTGGTGGTATTGCAGAGGCAATTAGTAAAATGTCTTTTGGTAATTTTATAGGTGTACAATTAAATGATGAATTACAACAAAAAGATTTCTTTCAGCCAGAATATGGTTCTTTTGTATTAGAGTTAGTTAATTCTAAAGTATTTGATTTTAAAGGAGCAGATGCGATTGTATTAGGAGAAACTATAGCAGAGCCTGTTATTACTTATGGCAATATAGAAATTGATATTAAACAAGCAGCAGAAGTTTGGCAAAAGCCATTAGAAAGTGTTTTCCCAACAAAGACAAAAGAATACAAAAAAGAAAATATTTCTGTTGCAAATTATACTATAAAACAGAAGGCAACTCATTCACATAATATTGCAAAACCTCGTGTATTTATACCTGTTTTTCCAGGAACAAATTGCGAATATGACTCTAAAAGAGCATTTGAAAAAGCAGGAGCAGAAGTAGAAACACTTGTTATAGCAAATCTTTCTGTACAAGCATTGGAACAAACTATACAGAAAATGGAAAAAATGATACGTAATGCACAAATGATTATGCTTCCAGGAGGATTTAGTGCAGGAGATGAGCCAGAAGGTTCCGGAAAATTTATTGCAGCAACATTTAGAAATCCTATAATAAAAGAGGCTGTTATGGATTTGCTCCAAAACAGAGATGGTTTAATGTTGGGAATTTGTAATGGTTTTCAAGCACTGGTTAAATTAGGGTTAGTACCTTATGGCGAAATTAGAGATATTGACGAAAATAGCCCAACATTGACATATAATCAAATTGGTAGACATATTTCTTGCTTAGTAGATACAAAAATTACATCTAATTTATCACCTTGGCTTTGGTCAGTAGAACCAGAAGATGTTTATACAATACCTGTATCACACGGAGAAGGAAGATTTGTTGCACCTCAATTTGTATTAGAAGAACTTGCAACAAAAGGACAGATTGCTACACAGTATGTTGACCCTTCGGGAAAACCTACTTATGATATTCGTTATAATCCAAATGGTTCTGCTTTGGCAATAGAAGGCATTACTAGTCCAGACGGCAGAGTATTTGGAAAAATGGGACATTCTGAAAGAATTGGAAACGGTCTTTACAAAAATGTAGCAGGAGAAAAAGACCAAAAAATATTTCTTTCTGGTGTAAATTATTTTAAATAAAAAGGAGGAAACGCTGTGAAAATAACAAAATTAGTGCTAAGTGCGGTATCGTTAGCAGTATCTGCGGCACTTTTAACAATGTCTATTATTGATTTAAACACAAGAGAAAGAGAATATTAATCATATTATCATTTTTAAATGAAAATGTGTTTTAAAAAATCACTAATTTTTTAAGTTAGTGATTTTTTATATTAATTTTTATAATGCTTTAAAAAATTTTGATGATAATATAGCTGTAATATATATAATTATACCTGTAGTAATCATAATAAAATATATTTTATTGTGAAAGTAATCGAAAAGTGAACCATATACTATCTGTCCTATAGGCTGAACACATAATGTAATAGCAGAAGTATAAGCCATCATTTTTCCAATAAAATAATTTGGTATTTTTTGTTGTATAAAAGAAACAGCACAAATAGAAAAAATGGTAACTGCAATTTGCATACCACAATATGAAATGACATTGATACTATATTTTGTAATGGTATTGACTGGAAGAATAAAAGCAATACCACTGGTAATCATAAATAGACCAATAAAAGAAAAAATAATATATAAATTATGTGCTTTCCATTTTTTTGAAAAAAGTCCAGCAAAAATACTTCCTAAAATAGTAGCAATCGCTAATGCACTTTCTACAGCACCATAATATTTTGCATTTAAACTAAGTATAGTACGTACAATATAAGGAAGTCCCACTATAATAATGCCTGTTACAAAAAATCTGGAAAAGGAGGTAAAAAGTAATATTTTTAAAATACTTGTTTGCTCTTTAAAAATATATTGTATACTGCATAAAAAATCTTGTTTGATAGTAAAAAATATATTATTATTATTATAGTGAAAAGGAGAATGATTTAATTTAATAAAACATTCTAATAAAGCAGTAATAAAGAAGAAAAAAGTGCTTGAATACATAACAGCTTTTAAACCAAATATAGTATATAGTATACTGCCTAACATAGGCGCAATGAAATAAGATAATGAAGCAATTTGATTTACAACTGCATTTGCTTTTGTAATGTTGTCACCTGTTAACATAGATGGAATACAGGCTTGTACAGTAGGTGTTTCAAATGCTGCTAGTATGGATAATATTACCAATAATATACTGATTGTAATAATGTCATTATATTCAGATAATATTATTGTAGCAAGTAAAACAAAAATTCCAGTTAATACATCTAACAAAATCATAATATTTCTTTTATTTACTCTATCAGCAATGATACCACCTAAAGGAGATAACAAAATAGTAGGAATTGTTGCAATAGATAATATTTCAGCAAATATAGAAGCAGATTTTGTTTTTTCTAATACATACATAGAAAGTGCAAGTTTTAGTATAAAATTGCCGAACAATGAAGTTGCTTGTCCTAGTATAAGAAATATAAAATTTTTAGTAAATAATTTTTGTGTCATTGTTTTTTTGCTCCTTTTTCTGAAATATTAGCAATAAATTTTTCTGCTAAAACTGCTGTTTCATTATCAAATAGAGGCAATCCCATATGAGAAAGAACTTCTATTATAAAAAGATATTTATGATGAATTTCTTCAGCGGTAGCAGGGTATATTGTTGGGATAAGCCAAAAATTAATAAGTGGCAATATTTCAGAAAGTTCTTTTGTATATTCTGTTTTAATAGAACCATCTTTTCTAGCTTCTTCTAATAATTCAAACCATAATGGTGTCAATACTCTTTTATTTGCTTCAATAGCTGCTATTAAAATAGGAGTATCTTTTAATATAGACATTGCTTGTAAATTGAAATTATTTCGTTTAGTATCTGATTGGTTGATAACAAGTAGTTCTTTTATTTTTTGTAATCCATTTAAATCAGTACGTTTTTTGATTATTTCAAAAGGATTGTTTTCAAAAAACATTTTGTCACACAATAAGTGCATTACCTCTTCTTTACTTTCAAAAAAACGATAAAACATTCCTTTTGCGCCTCCTACTGTTTTCATAATATCAGCTATAGAAGTTTGCTCATACCCTTTGCATAGAAATAGATTTTGTGCTGCATTTAATATTTCTTTTTTCCATATTTCAGGTGTTTTTTTAATAGGTCTAGCCAATTTAAACCCTCCTTTTACAATATATAGTTAATGACTGTAGGTCAAAAACAATTATATAGAATTTGTTTTCATTTGTCAATAAATAACCGAAGTAAAAAAATATAATTTTAAGTGTTTTGAAATACAATTTATATAATTATAAAATTTAGTAACAATATGAAAATAATAAGCGACTATTAAAACAATAAAAAATGTATTTATTTATTGCAAATACTTCTTATTTGGTTTTGATGTTGTGCAAACTGCATAAAAAATAGTGCAAAAAAATAATAACTAAAATTTTAAAAAATGTTGAATTTTAAGGAAAAAATAAAGTATTAACTATTGAAATATATTAAAAATGAAATGTAAAGTAAAAATTTTTTGAAAAAAATAAATAAAAGGTGTTGTTTTGAAATAAAATTAAAGTGAAAAAAGTATTGAAAATACGATGATAATAACAGTAATAAAAGTAGTAAAAATTGTCAAAAGGTATACTTTTTGAAAAATTTGCCGTATTTCCAAAAAGATACATTTGTTATAAATTTTTATGCCTATACTATAACATAATTTATTTAAAATGTCCAAGAAAATTTTTGAAAATTTGCAAAAAGTGAAAAAAATCTCTTTTTCCAAAAAGTATACCTTTTGGGACAGCTTAAATTTTTATAATTATATAAAGAGAGGAGGGCAGACTCTCTATTACAGTATCAAAGTTTGTTTTATTTTATTTTTTAAGGAGGAATTTAAGAAATGAAAAGGTATCAAGCAGTAGCATTTTTATTGTCAACAGCAATGACAGTAAGCAGCGTAGCTCCTGTATTTGGAGCATCAAATGATATTTTTGGTCACTGGGCAGAATTCACCATTACAAAATGGCAGAACGAAGGCAGAATTGGTGGCTATGAAGATGGCACATTCAAACCAGACAGAGCCATTACAAGAGCAGAATTTGTACGTCTTTTGAATAGTGCAGCACCAA
>CAJTDC010000007.1 GCA_910575055.1 Clostridia bacterium | reverse complement strand
TTTTCAAATAACATTACTTGTTGCATATCATTCTTTCCTCCTTTTCTTTTTGTAAAAGGCAATGTATCCACCCTTTTAAATAAAAATAATCTTCTGGATAATGTAAACGAATTTCATTTAATTTTAAAGCAGTATCTTTTACATCTGTTACTTTTTTTTCATTCATTTAAAAATCTCCTTCCTTTGTTTTCATTGAAAACATAATAACATTCTTTGAAATTTTTGTCAATACTTTTTTGTTTTTTTGTTTACTTTGAAATCAAAATATGCTATAATGATTTCACGGAGGTGTAAATAATGAACATTCATGAGCGATTAAAATATTTAAGAACACAGCTTAATTTAACTACTCGTGCTTTTGGAGCTACTATCAATATGTCTGGTGGCGCAATCACTAATATGGAAAAAGGAACCAGAAATATTACTGAACGTACTATTCGCGATATATGTCGTGAATATAATATAAATTCAGATTGGCTCATAAACGGTACTGAACCAATGTTTGAAGATGTAACTGCTGGATTAAACATTGATGATGAAGTAAGACAACTTGCAAAACAATACAGTTTACTAAGCGATAATGATAGAGAATTAGTCAAAAAGATGATTAATTCTTTATCAGAAAAAATTACTCAATAAAGTTAATGCTATTATGAGGTGATTATATTGAACTTTAGTGAAAATCTTAAAATACTATTAGATAAACAAAATTTAAAACAAGCTGATTTATGTAGATTGACTGGAATTCAAACATCTTTAATGTCTGAATATGTTAAGGGTAAAAAAAGTCCTACTATAAAAAATGCTATCGCTATTGCAGATGCTTTTAGAATTTCATTAGATACTTTAGTTAGTAATCAAGCATTATCTGATAACTCTCTAGTTAGCGCTAAGCCAATGCCTGAAAATATAATTAATGAATTAAATGTTGATAATGAAATAAAACAGCTTGTAAAAGAATATAGTTTACTAAGCGATGATGATAAAGAATTAATCAAAAAAATGATTAATTCTTTATCAAAAAAAAATTAGTATAAAAGGCAGAAAGTTTTTTCTTCTGCCTTTTCCTTCTCAATCCATAATCCCCATACTTTCCGCATAAAAGCATACCGTTGCAGGAGAGATTTCAATTCCGTCCATTGTTAATATTCTTGCTATGCTAGAATAACTGTGATTTCCAGCACAAATAAGCCTTTCAATTTTTCGTTTTGCTTTTATCTCTAGTTTTTCCATTTCTTTTTCTGCTTGTTTTTCTCTTTCTGTCCTATCCTCTAACTCCTTTATAATAATGGGAACTACTTGACATATCGTTTCTCTTACAATGTCCTCTATGCTATATGGGCTTGTCCCACTTATGTAATTTGGTGAAAACATTCTTTTTCTAATATTTTTTAATAATGTTTTTACTTCTTTTTTGAATTGCTTTGCAATAGGTTTTCTGCTCTGCATCAACACCTCATATAATCCATCTTCTGTTAAAAACCACATTTCTCTGTTTTGACCTGAGGTGTTTATTATACACTTCAGCTTTTCATCTTCATCTACCAATTCAACCATTTGTGTAGGTTGCTTATTTTCTATCCATTCTGCAACTTCCTTTGCTAAAAACAATGGATCTTCAAAATCTCCATACATAGTTAACTGTTTTCCTAATATTTCCCTTTGCTCAATTACTTGTAATACACTCATTTATATCTTCCTTTCATTTTCTTATTTTTTGTTACACCGCTTGGACATATATTACTTATAATTATTGATTTTCAATTATCTTTTTTATTTCTTTTTCTTTGTTTCTTTCAGCCATAAAAGCCATACCTTCTGCAAATGCTAATAATTTTTCTTGCTGTAAATCACTTAACAAAGGAAATGCTTTAATAAAAACAAAAATAATCTTTTTTTCTTTTTCTGTCATATAAATCACCTCTTTGATTGACTATGTGATTACTATATCATATCTATGTGGGATTATCAATGCTTTTATTTTATTTTTATTGACTATGTGATTTTTTTATGATATACTTTGTTTAAATTAGAAAGTAAAGTATTAAGGGGTGTAATATTAATTGAAAGATAGAATAAAAACACTTAGAAAAGCACTACATCTTAATCAATCAGATTTTGGAGCAAAAGTTGGTGTAAAAGGAAATACTATCGGAAATTATGAAATAGGATTAAGAAATCCTTCCGATGCTGTTATATTCTCTATTTGTAGAGAATTTGATGTAAATGAACAATGGCTTCGTACTGGTGAAGGGGAAATGTTTTTAATCAAAACAAGAGATGAAGAAATTGCCTCTTTTATAGGTACATTACTTAAAAAAGAGGATGATACTTTCAAAAAAAGGCTGATTTCTGCTCTCTCTAAATTAGAAGAACCAGATTGGGAAGTATTAGAAAAAATGTGTAATCTTATGCTAGAGTCTAAAAAGGACTAGGAAATCCTAGTCCAATATTTTTGTAACAAAATAATATATTTTTTTTAAAATTCTCTCATCTTTCACTTTTTCTATTGCCTCAATAATCATTTTTTTATAATTCATATATTTTCCCCCATTCTATACTAAACCTTCTCATAATTTTTTAACTTTTCTTGTAACTTTTTAATTTCTACTATAATTATAAAAATACTTGCTATCTTCCCAATCTTTTTTATCTTCCTTTTGCATAGATATATTTCTATGTCTATTTTCTTTATCTAATTTTTTGCCTTTTTTGTCACTTTTCTGCTTTATATTTATTATTTTTCTTTTTTATATAGACATTTTATATCTATTTCTGCTATACTTTTTTACAACATATGACATATTTCTAAATAGAAAGGAGCTTTTTTATGAGTTTTTTTAAAAGTATAGAAACACTCTTTCACAAAATGAATGAATGGAATGAAACACAAAAAGAACTAGCTAGACAAAGACAACCGTTACTTGACCAAAAATATAAAGAAGCATCACAAAAATATGAAGAAGCAAAGCAAGATTTTATAAAAACAGCAACTTTTGGTATTATAAAACCACATAATCATTCTTCTAAAAATTTAACTACTCAAAATAATGGGTTCGAAGTAAAGATTGATTAATACTTTTCCTTTTTTCTTTTGCTCTTATCTTTATATAGTCATTATTATTCTTTTTTTGCTATCATTTTTTAAATTTTTATTTTTCCTGCTTGCTGATGCACACCTAATCTCTCTATCAACAACCATATTAAATTTTTTAATTACATCTATACAACGAGGTGATAAAACTAAACCTCCCCGCCAGATTGGTTTTCGTGGCTCTGAAAGCTCGAATGATTAGTACCGTCTGATTTTGTCATTTGTTTATGCCAATGACCACATAAAATACTAAATATTTCTAATGGCTGTTGTTGAACTTGTTTTTCAATGTCAGCCATTCTTTTTTCCATGCTTTCCCATTTCTTTTTTGAAATCCACATTATTTCTACCTCCTATTGTTTTCTATTTTTTGTTACACTGTTTGGACACACTGTCATATTTTTTAACAACTTTTCACTATTTTATGTTATTTTCTACAAGCACCTTACCTTTTTCGTAATCACTTAAAATTTTTAATGAACATCGAATAATTTTTTCTGCTTTTGCTCCCTTCCTATTTCCTGCAATAACCGAACTCATTTCTGTTTTATCTGTAGTAATTCCCCTCATTCTTAGCTGATTAATTAGCCAAATATAAGATAATTTATGTTTATGTATCTGTGACTTAATTGTTTTACTTTTACACTCTTCCATTATATAAACACCTTCATTTTTATTTTTTTGTTACACTGCATGAATATATACTGTTATTTCTTATATAAACAGCCTTTAATTATTTTAAATTTTCCTTTTTTTCTTCCTGAACTTCTTCTTTAAATAAACTATTAAACCGCCTATTGCAAATACTACGTATGAAAGCAGTCCAATTACAACACTCACTATAAACAAAGCTGTACTTACTATTATAGTAAAAATAGCAGTAAAAATAATTGTCACTATGCCCATTATCCACTCTGTTAAACTACTTGCAACATTTATCATAAATATTGCAACTGCCACTATTGTTATTACTATCAAACATATCACTATAAATTGATTTACTTGTATAACTTCGCCCCCTCAGCGTTCTTATTATTATTGTTTTTATAATTTCTACTTCTTTTTGTTCTTCTTTTCCATTTCACATTGTATAGGAGTATGCTCATACATTTTTCAGAGCCGCAATTTGCATTTTTTACTGTTATATTTTTCTAGGTTTTTAATAGCTTTTTCTTTTTTCTTCATTGATAATATACCAAACTATTTTTCAGCCAATACATTTATCTTTTATACTGTCTCTATTTCCTTTTATTTCTTCTTTTTGATACTATATGATATAGAAGTATGCTTATACATTTTTCAGAGCCGTGTTTTACATTTTTTGCTGTTGTTTTTTTCTGCTTCTTTGATGTTTTTACCCCTTTTTTCATTGTCAAACTTTTTTAAAATTTCATATTTTTTTCGACACGTATTTTAAATACGTATTATTTTATTTTTTCTGTATCATAATACACTGAACTATTTTTCATTTTTTTTCATTTTTACACTTTGCCATTCTTCCTGAACCATTTTTTTGCTTTTCCTTTTTCCTTCTTCTCAACCCCTTGATTTTACTAGCTTTTCCGATTGCGGAACAAAATAGCTTGTTCCGCAATATTAGTTCCGCAATATTATCCTTTTTATTCCAGCTGTTTTTTTGTTTTTTTCCCTTTTAAAAAACTGTTAAACATTGATTTTACTAGCTTTTAAAAAAGTTAAAAAAAAAGTTAAAAAATCTCCCTCATTTTTTTAACTTCTCTCTTTCGCTCCTGTTTTTCCTTTTTTCCCTGTCCATAAAGAATGGCAATCAATTTTTCTTTTTTCTCGCAATCCCTTGCTATTCCTGCATTTCCCGCTTTTTTAATATTTTTTCCACACTCTTTTTTTTGCCATTCTTTCTCCCCCATTACAATTATCCCACAATTCTATTAAATATTGCTCTAGTTCTGGTTGTTCTTCTTCTAATGTTTCCCTTAATTCTTTTATTGCTTCAGGGTAGTTATGCTGTTCTTTTTTCACTTCACCATAAAACTGTATCATTTAGTTTCCTCCTCTTTAGGAGGATAGGCAACTCCTTCTAATGCTTCCGGCAAACCGCCCATTTCTCTGATTTTTCTTTCCAGATTTTGGTCTAATGTTAAAAGTCCCACATTTGCCATTTTTACAATATAATCTGCAAACTGTGTCAAATCCTGTTTTTCAATATCACCATGTATCAGTTTTGGCATATCGCTTATATTTTTAAAATGGCTTTGATTGACTTTTATCAGCTTTGGTATTGCCTGTGTGTTTATTGTTTGGCATATAATATCCAAATAAGTACCTATTGCTACTGCAAAAAGCCTCGTTTTATCACTCGAAAGTGCAAAACTTCCCGTTTGCTGATGTCCCAAAAGCACAAAATCAGCCATACAAGTCATAGTCATTCTGTTATCGGGGGTAAACCTAAACAATTGAGGGAAATTTTGGTATTGTAATTAAAACTACAGCAAGTTGTACTAATGATAAAAATGAAAATAGTAGTTTATCATATCTTGTTGCCATTCTTCTAAATTGTTTTAATCGGTTGAAAAAAACATTTTATTTGATTTCAGTTTTTATAAATATCTTTATGATATTCTCTTTGTTCTTTTCGGTTTTTTCGTGATGATATTACACAAATACCTTTATTTTTTTCAATATACTTTACTATCCATTCTAAATCAAATGCCTTATCTTCAATAACATATACACCTTCGTGAATCGTATCGTGTAATAACTTTTCAGCTTGTGTACTATCATGTATATTTCCTCCTGTTATGAAAATACCCATTACTTTTCCGTTTTCATTTGTTGCTGTATGAATTTTACTGGTAAATCTCCCTCTTGATTTTCCTATCCCCTCCCCCAATCCCCCTTTTTTTTAGCTCCAGTACTATGCTGATGTGCTTTGATATAAGTAACATCTATTTGTATTTGAGAAGATTGTTCTGCATTTACACAAAAATGATTAAAAATTTTCTCCATAATACCCTGTTGTGACCATTTTCTGAAATTGTTATAAACTGTGTGCCAAGAACCATATTTTTCAGGGAGAGCACACTAAGGAGAACCTGTTCTTAATACCCAGATAATTGCATTGAGTAACTCTCTTGGATCACGTCTTGCTCTACCACATTTTGAAGTTTTAGGAGGAAAAAACTGTTTGATTTGTTCCTATTGATAATCACTTCATTCCCATTTTTGCATCATAACAACCTACCTTTTTATATTTTTTATTGTTTAGTATACCCTATTTTTTTAATTGTTATTTCCTGTAAAATTTGTTTAAGTATACCGCCTAATATAGGTTCCTTTGGAAAAGATATTTATAAAATTGGTATGACAAGACGATTAGAGCCACAAGACCGTATTGATGAACTTGGAGGTGCTTCTGTAGCATTTAATTTTGATGTACACGCTATGATATTTTCTGACGACGCTCCTTCTCTTGAAACAGCACTTCACAAAGCTTTTGAAGATAAAAAAGTAAATATGGTAAATCATAGACGTGAATTTTTTCATGTAACACTTAATGAAATTAAAGAAGTTATCAAGAAAAACTTTGATAAAACAGTAGAATTTATTGATGTTCCAAATGCAGAACAGTATCGTGCTAGCGAAAAAATGAGGAATTGCGAAAATTAATGATTGTAAAATTGCATTAATCGTGCTAAAGTCAAAGTAATATTTCAATAATAACTTCAGAAGGTAAACTATTGAAAAAGATAAAATAGAAAAAAGCCCTTACTGCTGCTAACATAAAAGGGCTTTTTCAAAAAGAATTAATATAATTGGGGTTCTTTATTTATTATATCAAAGCCGTCCTACAATTTCAAGTTTTTTACAAAACACGAAAGGATAGATATAATATGGCTACTATCAGAAAAAGAGGTAACTCTTATCAAATTAGAGTATTTTGTGGTACTGATATTTATGGTAAAAAAATAATAAATTCTATGACTTGGAAGCCAGATGACAAAATGACAGCACGACAAATAGAAAAAGAATTAAATAAAATTGCTGTACAATTTGAAGAAAAAATAAAAAAAGGAATTGCCATAAAAATTGACAATAAAATAAAGCTGTATGAATTTTGTGACATTTATTTAGAAATGCAGAAAAAGTCACTTTCCCCTACTACATATGATGTTTATCAAAGTATTATATTAAATTATATTGTGCCAACTTTAGGTCATCTTAAGTTAGCAGATATTAGACCTTTGCATATGCAAAAATTTATAAATACTCTTTCAGAACAAAAAACAAAACATAATAATTTACTATCGCCAATTAGCATAAAAAAATATTATAGTATTTTACAATCTATTTTTTGTTTTGCGTGTAAAATGGGTTTTTTAGAATATAATCCCTCTACATCAAGTAATTTGCAATTTCCAAGAACTTCTCCAGTACATACAAATGTCTTAGATGAAAAAGAAATTAAAAGGCTTCTGAAGTGTCTAGAAAATGAACCTGTTATGTGGAAAGTAATTATTCATTTAGCATTATCTACAGGTTGCAGAAGAGGTGAAATTGCTGCTTTACAATGGGATGATATTATATGGGAAAAACATCAAATTACCGTTTGTAAAAGTTTATATCATGTCAATGGCGAAAAAGGTGTTAAATTACCAAAAACAAATACCAGTAATCGTACAATTACAGTTCCAAGTTATATAATAGAAATGTTAAAGCAATATAGAAGCAAACAATTAGAAGTAAAATTATCCTCTGGGCAAGAATGGAATAAACATAATATGATTTTTACAGATAAAAAAGGGGACTATATATCACCACATTCTATTTCAAATTGGTTTAAATATTTTTTACAAAAAAACACTTTACCACATATTAAATTCCATGCTCTTCGTCATACCTCTGCTACTATATTACTTGCAAGTGGTACAAATATCAAAACTGTTTCTAGTCGTTTAGGACATTCTAATTTATCTACTACAAATAGATATGTTCACGCACTTATAGATGCCGATATTGCAGCTGCAGAAACATTAGAGCAAAAATTAAATTTTGAAAAAGTAGGACAAAAGTGGGACAAGCACGCATAAATTGAATTAAAATGAAAAGTAAGAAGTGCTAAAAAACAGTATATTTTCAACGTTTTAAAGCACTTCTTATATTATTTCATTTTTATTTTTATGCTTCTGGTTCTACAAAAGGAATACCAAAGTATTGTGTAAGAGATAAAACTAAATTTCTGGCAATTTTGTCAATATTATCTTTAATCCATTGAGCGTCTGTAGGATTATCATGATAGGCCACTTCAATCAATGCAGAAGGTGCATAAGTTCTTCTTAATTCACGTAATGTTGATGTTGGAACAGTTTTTACTTTATTACTGTCTGGATATACATCTTTATAGTTTTCTGCAATAATTTCTGCTCCAGCTTTTCCCCATTTACTATCATACCAATAATATACATCTGTTCCTTGCACTTGGCCTGCTAAAGATGGAGAAGCAGCATTTGAATGTAATGCTAAATGAAAGTCATATTCTCCTTGGTTAGACTCATCAATAGCTTCTCCTAATGTTTGAGAAGGTTCATTTCTTGTAAATTCAATACCACTTGCAATCAAGTAAGGTTCCATAGCATCTGCAATTAAATTCATATATTCTTCTTCTGTTCCTCCATTTACGAACTCATTATATTCTTGTAAAGAAGGGCTCAAATAAATTCTAGGCATATTTTTTCTCCTTTTATTTATTCCTTTCTTCTATAGTATGCAATAAAATAAAAAGTGAAACTATTTTTTTAAAATTAAGATATTTTTTATTGTTTTTTACTGTCGAAAAATGTATACTAAATATGGTAAATTTGTATACTTTAATATGATAATAAAGGAGCGATTTTAATGGGCATTTTATTTTCAACAACATTCCCATCTTTACTTTTGTCTGTTGCTCTTGCTACACAACCAGTTTCTATTTTTGAAACAAGAAATGAAATTAATCTTTTATCTTCTGTTTCAAAGGAAGAACATTTTATATTAGTAGAAGAAGAACAAGAAGTATCAGAAAAAACAGAATTAGTAATAAAAAATTTAGAAGAAAGAAAAGATTTTTCTTTAGATAGAGGAGAAGCTTGCCACTATATTATGGATACATATGAAATATTAACAGGAAAAAAGCCTAAATCTGTTTTAGAAAATCCTTTTTCAGACATTGATGTTAACAGTCAACCATTTATATTACAAGCATATCATTTAGGAATTGTTAACGGAAATGAAGATGGAACTTTCTCCCCTTCAGAAGGAATATCAAGAGGTGATTTTGCTATATTACTTTACCGTTTGATACAAACAGTATATCCAGATATTGACCTTTCTGGAGGAGAAAATATTGTATTTGAAGAACACGTTACAACAGCAGCAACTATTCCGCTTCAATTTGCATATTCTCGAGGGTTAATAGATATTCAAGGCAATGGTATAATTGGTTCAGATGACACAATTACTTTAGGGGAAGTTGCTGATATATTAAATAACGTTATAAAAACTGCACCTAATTTTCCTCTACAATATACTAAATTTGCACCTAAAAGAGCCTATTTGACATTTGATGATGGAACATCTGAAAATACCTCAAAAATTTTAGATATTCTAAAACAATATAATGTAAAAGCAACGTTTTTTGTAACAGGAAATTGTGATGAAACATTACTAAAAAGAATGCAATCAGAAGGTCATATTATAGGAAATCATACAAATAGTCATAAATATGAAATTCTGTATTCTTCTCCTGAAGCTTTTTGGAATGATTTCAATAAAGAACAAGAATATTTAAACAATATATTAGGTACAACATCTGTATTTATGCGTTTTCCGGGAGGCTCTAATAATTCCATTGGTATGAAAAATGGTGTTATGGGGGATATTACCACACAAGCAAAACAAAACGGATATATTTATGTAGATTGGAATGTAGATTCTGGAGATGCTCGTGGTAATAATATTCCAAAAGATACTATTGTAAATAATGTTTTGAATGGTACATCTGGAAAAAATCAAGCTATTATATTAATGCACCAAACAAAGCCAAAACAGACAACCGTGGAAGCATTACCTGAAATTATAGAAGGATTACAAGAACAAGGCTATGAAATACGCCCTTTAACAGAAAAATCCTATACACCAAGATTTATAAAATAATTAACAACACTAATAAGCCCACTGCTTTTTTAAGCAGTGGGCTTATTAAATTGTTCTTTAACGATTTATAAATGTAGGAGAAATCGGATTTTTCGCAATATACCATTTTGTATTATATTGTATATAACAATCTTCTGTATCATTTATAATATAGTCAAAATGGATATTACTTTCTTCCAATTCATATACTGTAAATGAATATCTTTCTCCTCCTTCTACATCAGTTGGTATTTCATTTTCTGAAAAAAAGATTTCATCTAATGATAGCTCGTTTAACCAATTTGCTATTTGGTTAATAGCATCTGTATTTTCTATTATTTCTGTTGTGTTTGTGCCACTTAAATAATGAGTATATTCTATTTTTGTAGCATTTGCAATTTTTTCAAAATTGATTACTTCTGTTTGTTGTGGTTGACAACCTGAAAAAAGAAAAATACATAACATAAGCAATATTAAAACATCTACTGCCTTTTTCATTATTTCACCTTATTTCTTAATATATTATCCAAAATGGCCCTAAACCATCTGCACCACCTTTTGCTTCTGACAAAAGCAATCCAAGGGGAAATGTTTTTTGTGTATTTTTTTTATTTTTAGGGTCTGCTATTAATACGTTTCCCTGTTCTGTAATGCCTCTCAATACAATAAAATGACCACTAGATGTAAATGTTCCTTTTCCCATCAATGCAATAACCAATTTATTATTAGAAAGAGCATCAACAATTTTTTGTCCTTCCAATACACTTACCTGTTCTACTTTTAATCCAAATGCTTTTGCAGCATTTTCTATCAGTGTATGATAACTACCACTACCTTCTGCACAATATCCATTTTCATAAGCCCAATCTGCCATTTGTTTTGGATTTATTGTAATATCTGTTAATGTAGAAATCACCATAGCCAAGCAAGTTGGACCACACCCTGTAACAGAAATCAAATCTGTTTTCCCATATTTTTCATTCGCCCAACGACTATCTTCTTGGTTATAATACACTATGTCATTTTTTGCAGTACAATATGTAATTCCTTTTGTCAATTCTTTGGCTGTAGCTTGATTTGCTGCTTGTTCTGCAATCCATTGTACCGTTTTACTTTCTGTAATTGTTTTCTGTTGCTGTAAAGAAAAAGAAAGGAAAATAAAAACAGGTATTATACTTATCAGCATTGACTTTTTAATGTAATAAAACTTTGTCATATGCCATATTTTATCATTTGGTATTGTAACAGTTCTGTTATAATATGCTGCTAATATTAAAAAAATGCTACTAAATAAAAATATTTGTAATACCATTTCTAATCTCATAATATCCCCTCCGTTTCTTTTTTCTTGTTAGTATTATCATATAACAAAGAGTTTAAGAAACACTCAACGGTTCATTACAAGTTTCTTAAAATTTAAGAAAGAAAAAATAACAATTTATACCTTTTTATTTTTCTCTTAAATGAAACATTTTTTGATATAAAGGAATAAGTAAACCACCTATACTATTTCCAGTTGTCATAACAATAAGTGAAATAATTGTATTAACAGACCATATTCGTGCTATAGCAAAATAATACATATTTGCAACAACGTGCTCAAAACCACTTAATATAAATACCATAACAGGTACAAATACTGCAATCGCCTTTATTGTAGACCCTTGTTGTTCTCGAAATGTGTCTACTGCAATAAACATAAGTATACCACAAAAAATAGAGAGTATAAAAATACTAAATAAATTATCATTTAATTTTGTTTGTGCCATAGCAAATACTTTATTTGACATTTCTTCTGTAAAAATTCTTGTATTTTGTACACATTTTGCAATAAAAAATGTACCACAAAAATTTCCAATCCATGTGATAACTAATTCTAATATATACTCTTTTTTTTGAAAAGGAATATAACCAATTTTCCCTGTAAATAATTGCAAACGAAATACTACTACAGTAAATAATCCTACACCAAACATACAAGCCCCTAATACCTTGTTATCAAGAGAAAGAAAAACAGTTCCTCCCATACCAATCATAAATCCTGCTAGTATTGCTGATACAAATTGTCTTATTTGTTCCATTTTACAAACCTCCCATTTTTTATATAACTTATTCCAATAAAAAAAGCCGCATCTGAACAAAATTGCCCAGACGGTCGGCTTAAAATACATCATACTTCACGTGGTTACTCCACTTCCGTCAGTCGTATGACTACTTTTTTACTATAACAAAAAAAGTAGTTACTTGTCAAATAAATTTTTACATTATTCATATCCATATTGTTTTTTAAACGTTTTGTAACAATATATACTAATAAATATAGTACAAACTTCAGAAATAGGAACTACTAACCAAATTCCTACTACTTTCAAAAATAAAGGTAATATCAATATAATAGGTACAAAAAATCCTAAAGAACGCATAAATGATATAAAAGCAGATATTTTCCCATTTGCAAAAGCAGTAAATAAAGCAGAAGAAAAAATATTAAATCCATCAAACAAAAATGAAATTGCAAAAATACGAAAACCTACTACAGTAATATCATACAATGTAGAAGTTTTATCTGTAAAAATAATTGTAATAAAAGGTGCAATCACTTCTGATAGGCAAAATACAAAAAAACAAAATAGTATAATAATACTATAACCATATTTTACTAATTTTTTTAAATTTCCTTTGTCATTTTTTCCATAATTATAACTAATTAAAGGAGCAATTCCAGAAGAAAAACCTAATACAATAGAAGTTAACAAAAATTGAGCATATAAAACAATTGTAATAGCACCTACTCCATCAACACCAATATATTGAAGCATTTTAATATTAAATAAATAAGTAGTAATTCCTGTTGAAATTTGTGTCACCATTTCAGAACTTCCATTTACACACGCCCTTATAATAGTATTTAATTGAAATATCGGTTTTTGAAAATATAACACTCCTCTTTTTCTTGAAAAATAAATAAAATAGCTAAGAGAAATTAAAACAGGAATTATCATACCCATTTGTGTGGCTAAAGCAGCACCCTTTACTCCTAATTTAAGAGGCACTATAAAAATATAATCTAATATCATATTTGTTATACCGCCTATTATACCATTCAGTAAACCAAGCTCCGGCCTTCCAGCAGTAACAAGGAAATAATCAAAATATGTTTTTAATATAGCAACTGGTACAAAATATAATGTAATGGATAAATAGTCATAACAATAAAAATATAAATCTTCTGTAGAACCTGCTAAATAAATAATATTTTTAATAAATAAATTACAAAATACTGAAATTAATATACCAATAAAAAATACTACAATAGTAAGTGATGTAAAAATGCTTCTAGCCTTTTTTTCTCTTTTTTCTCCTAAAAGCATAGCCACAATAGCACTTCCTCCTGTTGACATCATAATAGAAACGCCTAATACTAAATTAATAACAGGATATACAATATTTGTAGCAGATAAAGCTTGTGCACCTACATAACGAGAAATAAATACACCATCTACAATAGTATACAATGATAAAAATATCATAGTAGACATTGTAGGCAATGTAAATATTATAATTGATTTAAGTGATATTTTTTTGTCTAATCCTACTGACATATAAAATTCCTCCTTTCTTTATTATCTTTATTTTTAATATCTGATAAAAGTAATATAACAAGTACAGGCAATAATATAAAACAACAAAATAATATTGCTTTTTCTTTTAATATGTGAATTAAAAAAGTTCCTATTGCTGCCCCTATCACAAAAAATAATATTACAGAAACATAATATAAAGATTTTATTTTACTTTGTTGATTTTTTTGCTCTATTCCAGTACAAAAATGAATTACTGCTTGTCTAAGATTATTTGTACAAAATGTAGTAGCAAGAGGAATTCCATTAGATTTACGAAATGTATTATATTGCATAGCACAAATAAAAGAAATTGGTACATTTGTAATACCATTTGGAAAAGTATTAGGAAGAAATGCTAATACAAATAATATCAATATTTCACACCCTACAAATATTGTTTCCCAATGCAATATACTTAATTTTGAAAGCCACTTTGGAATATATATTGTGCAACTAATACCTACCATATAGGCTAATATAGGCAATATATAATAAACAGCTTGTCCATATTGTTTATTTATAAAAAAAATAGCAAGTAATGCAAAATTGCCTGTTTGAGCATTACAAAATACTCCACCTTTTAAAAGATATGTAAAAGCCTCTAAAAATCCTCCAACACTTGCCAATATAATACACACTAAAAAAGAAGCTCTTTTTGAAATTCTATTGTCTTCATTTAGAACTGTTTGTTCCATTTATTACACTTCCCTTTCCTAATCGTTTTAAAGTTTCTTTTATTCTTTTTTCAACACCATTTTCTGTAGGTTCATAATAAATTCTATCTATCAATTCATCTGGTAAATATTGTTGTTGTACATAATGACCTAAAAAATCGTGAGGATATTGATAATTTAATTCTCCTTCTTCTTTTTTCGAACCACTATAATGACAATTTTTTAAGTGACTTGGAACAGATTTTATTTGTACATTAATGACATCTTGCATTGCTTTTTCAATTCCCATATAACAAGCGTTACTTTTTGGTGCACAACATAAATAAGTAACTGCTTGTGCTAAAACAATACGACATTCGGGCATACCAATAAAATGAACTGCTTGTGCTGCTGACACCGCCACTTGTAGTGCATGAGGGTCAGCATTTCCAATATCTTCTGACGCAGCTATTATGATACGTCTTGCGATAAATTGAGGGTCTTCTCCAGCATATAACATTTTTGCTAAATAATATAATGCAGCGTGTGGGTCAGAACCTCTTATACTTTTAATAAAAGCAGAAATTGTATCATAATGGTTATCTCCATTTTTATCATAATTTAATGCCCTTTTTTGAATACAATATTGTGCTGTTGCTAAATCAATTTTTAATGCTCCTGTATTATCTTTTTCGGTAGTAAGCACTGCTAATTCTAAAGCATTTAATGCAGTACGAGCATCTCCATTTGATATATCTGCTAAAAAGTCAATCGCATCTTGTGAAATCTGTGCATGATAAACACCTAATCCCTTTGTTGTATTTTCTAAAGCATTCTGAAGTATTTGTTTAATATTTTTAGCTGTTAATGGCTTTAATTCAAATAGTATAGAACGTGAAACAAGTGCCTTATTTACTTCAAAATAAGGATTTTCTGTTGTAGCACCAATTAGTATAATTGTACCATCTTCTACATAAGGCAATAAAACATCTTGTTGTGTTTTATTAAATCTATGAATTTCATCAATAAATAATATAGTCTTTTTTTGATACATTCCTAAAGTCATTTTTGCTTTTTCAATAATCTCTTTTATATCTTTTATGCCAGAAGTTGTAGCATTTAATTGCTGAAAATTATTTTTTGTTGTATTTGCTATAATTTTTGCTAGTGTAGTTTTTCCTGTTCCTGATGGTCCATATAATATAATAGAACTTAATTTGTCACATTGAATAGCTCTATAAAGTAATTTATTTTTTGCTATGATATGTTCTTGTCCTACAAATTCGTCCAATACAACAGGACGCATACGAGAAGCAAGAGGAGCATTTTGTTCTCCTCTTTGCATATAATTGTATTCGAATAAATCCATACTACTCTCTCCTTATTTTTTTAAAAGAAATTTTTCTAGTGCCAATGCTACGCCATTTTCTTCATTAGAAGTTGTAACATAATCAGCTATTTTTTTAATGTCTTTATGGGCATTTCCCATAGCAATGCCAAGTCCTGCCTCTTCTAACATATCAATATCGTTTCTATCATCACCTATTGCAATGGTTTCTTCCATAGTAACACCAAAATGGTTACAAAGTCTTTTTACTCCAGAAGCCTTATTTCCGCCTTTTCTATTTATAAAAAGATATTTGTCCCATAGATGTTCACGAATATCAATTCTACTACAATCTCCTTGTTGTATAGTATTTTTTATTTCTAATATAACATCTGCTTTTCCAGCAATAACGATTTGATAAATAGGTGACGATATCACTCTTAATTGTTGCCAGCTCTTCATATAACGAACTCCACCTATATAACTTTTTATTCTTCCTAAAAACGTTCTTTTATTAAATATATCATAATGATAATCTTTTTCATTCTCTGCAAATTTATGATAAATATAACCAGTATTTATTTCTGCAAATACTTCTTTTCCTTGTACAGAAGAAAGTATTAAATCAATTTCATACTGGGATAATTCTAATCCTTCTATAATATCTCCTGTTTCTGGTTGTATCAATACTGCACCATCAATACACCCCATAGCAACTTTAATTCCTGCTTTTTTTGCTACAGGTAATGCTTTTCGTATATTTCTACCTGTACAAATTGTTACAACTCCCCCTGATTGATTTACATCAGTTATTGTCTGTATTGTTTTTTTTGAAATATTTCCTTTATTATCAATCAATGTACCATCAATATCTAACACTGCTAATTTATACATCTCTTTCCTCCTGTTTTTTTACAGCATATCATAAATAAAATATTCTCACCATATAAACATAATAAAAAAGAGTATCATATACTTTTGATACTCTTTCACATACTATCGAAGCTGGAAACGTGACTTGAACACGCGACCTGCTGATTACGAATCAGCTGCTCTACCGACTGAGCTATTCCAGCAAACATAACTGTATGACATTATAGCATTTTTTAAAATAGATTGCAACTAAAAAATAAATTTTCAATATAAAAATAAATAGAACAGCCTTCTCATTTATAAAGAAGGCTGTTTTTATGCAATGTTATTAATTTTTATTATTGGTATAAGGCATTACATCATACCGCCCATACCGCCTCCCATACCTGACATATCAGGGTGAGCATCATTCTTAGAAGGTAATTCTGCTACAACAGCTTCGGTTGTTAAGAAAGTAGAAGCAACAGATGTTGCATTTTGTAAGGCACTTCTTGTAACTTTTGTAGGGTCTAATATACCAGCATCTACCATTTCAACATATTCTTCTGTTAAAGCATTAAATCCCATACCAGAAGAAAGCTCTTTTACTTTATTGACAATAACAGAACCTTCTAAACCAGCATTTGTTGCAATCTGACGCATAGGTGCTTCTAATGCTTTTAAAACAATTTCTGCACCTGTTCTTTCATCTCCTGTTAATCCTTCTGCAACTTTTTTTACTGCTTCCATAGCATGAATATAGGCAGTACCACCACCAGCAACAATACCTTCTTCTACTGCTGCTCTTGTAGCTGCTAAAGCATCTTCCATTCTTAATTTTTTCTCTTTCATTTCTGTTTCTGTTGCTGCACCAACTTTAATTACAGCAACACCACCAGATAATTTTGCTAATCTTTCTTGTAATTTTTCTTTATCAAAATCAGATGTTGTTTCTTCTAATTGTGCTTTAATTTGTTTAATTCTACCTTGAATATCGTCTTTATTTCCAGCACCGTCAGCAATAATTGTTAATTCTTTTTCTACTCTAACTGTTCTTGCGTGACCAAGCATATCAATTGTAGCTTCTTTTAAATCAATACCTAATTCATCAGAAATTACTTGAGCACCTGTTAAAGCTGCAATGTCTGCAATTTGTGCTTTTCTTCTTTCACCATATCCAGGAGCTTTCACTGCCACGCAATTAATCGTACCTCTCAATTTATTTACAACTAATGTAGCAAGTGCTTCTCCTTCTACATCATCAGCAATAATAAGTAATTTTCCTCCTACCTGCATAATTTGTTCTAATACAGGTAATAAATCTTGAATATTAGAGATTTTTTTATCTGTAATTAAAATAAATGGATCTTCTAATACAGCAATCATTTTTTCCATATCTGTTGCCATATAAGAAGAAAGGTAACCTTTATCAAATTGCATACCTTCTACTAATTCAAGTTCTGTGTTCATTGTCTTAGCTTCTTCTACAGTAATAACACCATCATTTGTTACTTTTTCCATAGCATCTGCAATCATTTCACCAACTTCTTCATCACCAGCAGAAATAGCTGCAACATTTGCAATATGTTTTTTAGTAGAAACAACTTGACTCATTTTTTTAATTTCTTCTACAGTTGCTTCCGTTGCTTTTTGCATACCTTTTCTTAAAATAATAGCATTTGCACCAGCCGCAATATTTTTTAATCCTTCTTGTATCATAGCCTGTGCTAAAACAGTAGCTGTTGTAGTGCCATCACCCGCAACATCATTTGTTTGAGTTGCAACTTCTTTTACTAATTGTGCTCCCATATTTTCATATGGGTCTTCTAATTCAATATCTCTTGCAATAGATACACCATCATTTGTAATTAAAGGAGAAATAAATTTTCTATCTAAAACAACATTTCTGCCTTTAGGACCTAATGTTACTTTTACTGTATTTGCTAATTTATTTACACCAGCTTCCATTGCTTTTCTTGCTTCAGTGCCATATTTAATTTCTTTTGCCATTATAATTTCCTCCTAAAAATATACTTTTATATTCTATAAACTATTATTGTTCTACTTTTGCAAGAATATCATTTTGTTTTATTACAATATATGTTTCACCTTCAAACTTAATTTCTGTACCTGCATATTTAGAATAAACTACTCTATCCCCTTCTTTTAATACCATTTTTACTTCTGTATCACCAACTAATCCGCCTGGACCAACAGCAATAACCATTGCCTCTTGAGGTTTTTCTTGTGATTGTGATGTTAATATCAAACCAGATTTTGTTTTTTCTTCTGCTTCTAACTGTTTAATTACAACTTTATCTCCTAATGGTACAAGTTTCATAAATAATAGCCTCCTTAAATAAATATATACTCTAAATCTGTTAGCACTCATTGGAATTGAGTGCTAATTTCTAATTATTATAGTATACATTCTTTTCCATTTATGCAAATATTATATTTAATTATATTCTACTATATTAAGATATATTTATATAAATTTAGTATATTTTATTGATATATCTTTTATATACTCTTTTTTTCTATCTATTTTAATTATCCTATATATTATATAAAAAAATTTCATAAACTCTTTATAAAAATAGAAAAAATTTTATCAAAATTTACAGTATACTATATTTTCTTGACATGATATAATTTTCTCATATTTTACCAAATAAGGAGGACTTTAAAAATGAGTGAAAAAATAAAAGTAGCTATTGCAGGTTATGGCAATATTGGTCGTGGTGTAGAAGCTGCTATTGCCCAAAATGAAGATATGATATTAACAACTGTTTTTACAAGAAGAAATCCTGAAAGTATTCAAATTAACACAGCAAGTGCCAAAGTAATGAATATATCAGATGCTGCTTCTTTAAAAAATGATATAGATGTTGTTATTCTTTGTGGTGGTTCTGCAACAGACTTACCTGTACAAGGACCAGAACTTGCTGCCATTTTTAATACAGTAGATAGTTTTGATACCCATGCAAAAATACCAGAATATTTTAAATCAGTAAATGATGCTGCTTCTCAAAATGGCAACACTTCTATTATTTCTGTTGGTTGGGACCCAGGATTATTTTCTATCAATAGACTTTATGGGGATGCTATATTACCAAATGGAGGATATTATACATTTTGGGGAAAAGGCGTAAGTCAAGGTCATTCTGATGCAATTAGACGTGTAAAAGGTGTAAAAAATGGTATTCAATATACTATACCTGTAGAAAGTGCTGTAGATGCTGCGAGAAGCGGAAATTTACCAGAGTTAACAACTCGCCAAAAACATACTCGCGTTTGTTATGTTGTAGCAGAAGAAGGTGCTAATTTAGCAGAAATTGAAAAAACAATAAAAGAAATGCCAAATTATTTTTCCGATTATGATACAACAGTAAATTTTATCTCTGAAGAAGAACTGAAAAATAATCATAGTAAAATGGCACATGGTGGTTTTGTAATTCATAGTGGAAGCACAAATAATGGTACAAATAATCACATCATCGAATATTCTTTAAAATTAGATTCCAATCCAGAATTTACAGGTAGTGTTTTAGTAGCCTATGCTAGAGCTGCATATCGCCTTGCACAAAAAGGTGAATATGGTGCAAAAACAGTATTTGATATTGCACCTGCTATGCTTTCTCCAAAAACAGGAGAAATATTAAGAAATACATTATTATAATCAAAACCACTAGTAAACTAGTGCTTTGACCAACCCCTAGAAGGGGTATTACTTGCTAATCCCCTAAAAGGGGATACTGAAGGTTTAACATCGCATTATTATTTCGGGCAGCCACTTCAAGTGGCTGTTTTTTTGTGTGGAGAAAACCACGCGATAGTCGCGTGGTTCCAGAAAGCCTACTGGCGATGAGGCAGACAAAAAAACTCCTTTCGATTATAATAAAAGTGCGGTCTGCCAACTGCACAAAAAAATCGAAAGGAGGTCATTAAGAAAATGGGTCTTAATGATATAAATAAATTATCACATACAAGCTGGAATTGCAAATATCATATTGTATTTGCACCCAAATATAGAAGGATGGTATTTTACAAAAATAAAAGGGCAGAAGTAGGAAAAATATTAAGGAAATTATGTGAGTGGAAAGGAATAAAGATAATAGAAGCAGAAGTATGTCCTGATCATATCCATATGTTGTTGGAAATACCGCCAAAGTTTAGTATATCAAGTTTTATGGGATACTTAAAAGGCAAAAGTGCAACAATGTTATATGAGCAATTCGGCGAATTAAAATATAAATATAGAAACAGAGAATTTTGGTGTAGAGGATATTATGTAGACACAGTAGGAAAAAATGAGAGCCGAATTGCGGAATATATAAAGAAACAAATAGAAGAAGATAAATTAGGAGAACAGTTAACACTAAAATAACCCGTTGAACGGGTAGCAGGTAGAGGTTTTATGCAGTTGACAGGCAGTTGTTATGCGTTTTACGCATTACGCAAGGAACAGAGGGTTATACCCGCAAAGGAAAAACCACCAGATTGTCTGGTGGTTGCTTTTTTTGCCTTATTCTCTCTTGTTACCCGTAAACGGGTCTATGTATTCTTTTAACGATATTTGATCTGCCATATAATCCTCTTCTAATTGATTTTTTATATATTCTTTGATCACTTTCTCATTTCTTCCTACTGTGTCTGCATAATATCCTCTTGCCCAAAATGTTCTTCTGCCATATTTATATTTTAGATTTGCATGTCTATCAAATATTTGTAATGCACTCTTACTCTTGAGAAAACCTACAAATTGTGCTACACTTAGATAGGGTGGTATACTTACTAGCATATGAATATGATCAGGACATGCTTGGGCTTCTATGATTTCTACTTTCTTTTCATTACATAACTTCCTTAGTATTTGTCCTATATCCTCCCTTAATTCCTTATAAATTATTTTTCTCCTATATTTTGGAGCAAAAACAATATGGTATTCACATCTATATTTTGAATGTGATGTACTTTTTATTTCATTTTTCATGTTAAAAACCTCCTGTTATTTTTCTATGCGGCTGCCAAACCCTCATTTATATTATAACAGGAGGTTCTTTATTTCATATACTAAAGTTTTTTTACTTACCCCTAGTAGAACTAGGGGTTTTATTACGCTAAAGCACCAGTAAAAAAGTGTGTAATATTTATAATATTACACACTTTAGGCTGTCAAAGAAATCTTTTTTCATATAGAAAAAAGGTTTCTTTGATAGTTAGTTGTACAAAGTAATAAAATAAGAATTATCCTATTCTTTTCTTTTCAAAATAATTGTCAATTTTTTTCTTAATTTCTGTAAGTTTTAAATATTTTGATAAATATCCTTCTGGTTTTAATGCAATTACTTTTTTAACACTTTCATGGTCTGTTTTACTTGTTAAAAAAATAACTGGAACATCTGAAAACTCTTCTTCTGAGCGGAGCATTTCTAACATTTGTTTTCCACTACAAATTGGCATTTCATAGTCTAGTAAAACTAAATCTGGTTTATCTAGTGTAATAGTTCTAATTGCAGATAAGACAGACTTTGCTAATGAAACAGTATAATCTTCGTCAAGCAATTCTTTCATACCCTGTCGTATTGTAATAGAATCGTCTACTACAAGTACCTTTGGTTTTAAATTTAGCTTTTTTTCCTCTAATTCTTTTTCTGCAAGAGTTTTTTCAACTTCAAGAGTTGCAACACTTGTTTTTGTTTGTTTTGGTGTTGTATCTTTATTGCTTGTTTTTCTTTCTGCAAAATATTTTTCAAGTTCAAACATTTTAGCATTTGCATCATTTGTAGTATCTGTTTTTATTTGTTTTGAAACTATTTCCTTATTATTTAATTCCATTTCTGCAAAATACTTGTCGATTTCTTTCATTGTGTTATTTATATTATTTACTTTTGTTGTTGTTACTTTAGTTTGTTTTGGTATTACTTCTTTACTACTTTTTTCTTTTTCTATAATATACTTTTCAATTTTCGCTATTGCATTATTTGTATCGATTGGATTTATAGTATTATTTTGAAGCAATTGTGGTGCAATAATACTATAAGAAAAATATCCTTCCCCTGTATTAAATAATAAACTAACTTGTGTTTTTTCTTTTTCGAATGTTTCTTTAAATTTTTCATAACTTAATAGATTTTCTTCTTCTATTTCACATAACTCTGTAGATGGAAAATATTTCATAACGCGTCTCACAAATTGTTGTGCTGTATATCTAGTAGCATTAAGTAACATAGTATCAAGTTTATTTGATTTAATTCCCATAATTTTTCCAACTGTATTGACGAGCAACTGTTCTTCAAAAGCCATAAAAATTTCCCATTTTTCTTCTTCCGCTTCTCCCATACTATAAACTACACGATAATATATTCCCTTTCCAAATTTTTCACCACCGTAAGTTTCACTAATTACTTGAGACTCTAAATGAAACATATTATATAAAAGTTGTATAATCGTTTTTGCTATTGCTGTATTTTCTTTATCTGATAAACGATTTTCCCATCTATTCTTTGTTTGTCCTACAATAGCACGGTCTTCTATTGATGTGTGTCCTATTAGCCAACCAATACAAACACCTAAAAAATGGTTCATTGCTGCTGGTGAATAATTTGTAATTTTTAATTCTTGTTCCAATGCAGGTAATGTATGGTCTCGAAATTCTCTATGTATATATCTATGCGTTTCCAATTCTCTATAAGCAATAGACTCCATATATTTTTCTTCATCTTCAAAATGCTTTAGTGCATGTTCTTTAAAATATTTTATTCCTTCTAAACACGCCCATTGACCTTTTTTTTCTTCTTCTCCAAATGCTAAAAGCTTGTTGATAATCCTAAAAAGTCTTTGATGTTCTTTATCAATAATATCTACACCGATATTATAGTTGTCGCTCCATACTAATTGGTTATCCATATAAAATCCTCCTTTACTATAGTCAAGCTTATATCTTATGTAGAATTAGAATTTTTTTGTAAAAATTCTTTTCTTTTCTTTTCTTTTGTTTAATATTTGTTATAAATTTTTTAATAATATTTGTTTTGTTATGTTTTTTACAAAAATATTTTTTACGCATTTTATAAGTATTTTAAAAATTTATTATTCTACTTAAATAAATTATGTTATAATAAAGAAAAGAAATTTTTTGTTTGAAATTCTATAATATTCCCTTCTCTTTGTAATTATTGCGTAATTATTTTTACTCCTTTCTATCATTATTTTTTCATATTATTTACATTATGCCATATTTTTAACAGTTTTGAAATAGACTTTTTGCAATAAAATAATATATAAATTTTAGCATTATTTTGGTAAATACTTTATAAAATGGTATATTTAATAATATAATATGTGAATTGTCCATTTTTGGTTACTTATTATAGTATTTTTAAGTTTTGAGTTGTTTCAAAAGGTATACTTTTTGAGAATTTTTCCCTAAGTAAAAAACAATACAAATTTTATAGATTTTTATGCCTTTACTATAACACAATTTATTTAAAATGTCCAAAAAAATTTTTAAAAAATAAAAAAAATTGAAAAAAAGTTATTTTCTCAAAAAGTATATTTTTTGAGAAAATATTTCTAATTTTATTACATAATTTCAATAAAATGGGTTATATTAAATTCAAATCATCTATAATTATAGTATATTTAAAAAATAAAAAACACCAAAAATATACTTTTTAGTGTTTTTATTGTAATTAGCATAACATATTTTTATTTTTGCTGCATTTGTTCAATTTTATAACTTGATACATTTTTTAATGTTGTTAAATAATTGGCATACAATACTTTAGTTCTTTCTTGCGTAATAGGTTCTTGTACTAAATAACACATTTCAAATACTTGACGTACCCAATTATAATATGTATATGCAATATTTTTAATTTCTTCTTGAGAAGATACTTCTTTTAATTCTAATTCCATTTGTTTTACTTGAGCATCACAAATTACTTTTATAATATTTTCTGTAATTTTTGTTTTCTTTGCTTTTTTTACAATTTGGTTCCAATTTCTTTGATAAATTGAATTAATTCTTCCACCATAACCTCTGCATATTCTTTCCCAATCATTCCACATTTTTTCCATATTTTCGCGAGGTACTAAATCATTAATTTCTTTACACATATAATTTAACTGAGTGATGCACATTATAGAGATTTCATCTAATGGTTTTTCTTCCGATTTTACTTCAAGTATTTTTTCAGTTTTATATTCTTGTTGTAATTTAGTATCTGCATTTTGTAGTATTGTATCACTTTCTTCTCCTTTTAATTTTTCTAATTCTCTTTCTAAGTTTTCTATAGTAGGTTCTGTTTCATATTCTTTTATTTCTTTTTCTTCAGGTATTATTTCTATTATCTCATTTTCTTTTTGAGCAATCATTTCATCTAATTCTTCCCACGCAGGTTGTTCAATTTCCTCTGTTTCTTCTTTAAAAAAAGACTCTTCTTGATATACTTCTGTATCATTTTTTTCTATTATGTATTGTTTTATTTCATTAACAGAAGCTAAAATTTCAGCTAATGTAATAGCAATATCTTCTAATATACTTTTTTCACTAGAATAATTTTTAGGATTTTCTTTTATATTTAAAACATCATGAACATCTATTTTTTGATATTTTTGTATTAATTCTTCTTCTTTTTGTTTTGAAATATTTTCCCTAAAATCTGCTATTACACGAAACAAACTAGACTCAGAAAGATTTAAACAATCTGCTGCTTGTGCAGCTGTTAACATACGATTTTCTGCCAAGCTATAATAATAAAATACTTTTTCTAGTGTTTCATTATCATATTTTTTTCTCACTTTGTTTTCCCCCTCTCTTTACATTACAGAAAAGCACAAAGAATATTCTTTGTGCTTCTATTTTAGTTCAATGTAACTGTCATTGTTTCCGAATTCCACTGAATATTGTTTTCATTAATTCCTAAAAGGTATGCTATATCTTCTACAGGAATAAAAATCCTACCATTTTTAATTTCTGGTACAGCTTTCATAGGTGTAGCAACACCATTCAAATTCATAATGTTACTACCAATTTTCATACTGCTAATACGTTGCCCAGAACGTATTACAACAGTTTTTGTTTCATCGTCCCATTGTACATTTATACTGCCAGATAACCCTTCTGCAACAGCACGCAAAGGTATCATAATTGTTCCATTAGATAAATATGCCTGTTCTACTTCTGTATTTTGCTCTGATACTGGAATAGACATAGTATTTCTATATATAATAGGGGTTTCTTGTTTATCTCTTGGTGTTGTACTAATTGTCACAAAATCTTTTATTAAAGTAATAGATGATGTTGCATCATTACCTCTTTTTGTACTTTGTTCATAAAAACCACCAAATACATTATTAGGATATATTTCACTTTCTTCTGTAATTAAATCTAAATCATAAGTACCATCTGCTAAATTACCATCTAAATAAAATTTAATATTAGAAATTTTTATTTCAGATGCCTGTGAACTTGCTTTGTCAATAGTAATTTTTAAAATATCTCCATCTGTATCTATTTTTTTAATACGAATATTTCCTTTTGTAATTTCTACTGTTGCACCATCTTCAAAAAATAATCTATCTGCTTTTAAATAAATCGTTTTATCTTTTTCAAAAAGTCCTGGTGCTTGTTCTGTAATAATAATATCTTTTACCTGTGATTGACGAGTGGCAGAATGTAATCCATTTATAGTTGTCTTATCAATTATATAATGTGGTGTATTTGCATAAACTACATTTCCCATAATATTAGTCAATAACATAATGGATAAGACAAGTACTGTTTTTTTCATGTCTTTTCCTCCTTATTTAATATACTATCATTTTACTGTATTTTTCAGCAAAAATCAATGAAAATGAATATTATAATAATAAAAATTATTTCTATTTTTGTCATATTATGAAAAATAATTTGTTTTTTCTATGATAAAAGATACTCATTTATAAACTGATTTTCATTTAATATAGGTATATTTAGTTCTTTTGCTTTTTTATTTTTGGAGGAATTAGATGTAATATCGTTATTAATTAAACATTTTGTTTTTTTAGTAATGGTAGCTGTTACCTTTCCTCCAAGGTATTCTATTTTCTGTTGTAACTCTTTTCTATTTGAAAATTGTATTAAATCTCCAGTAATAACAAAACTCATATTAAGCAAAGGTAATTTTTCAATATTTTCTACTAGCTCTGGTTCTGTAAATGTAATATATCGCAATACTTTCTGTAATAATTGCATATCTTTTTCATTATGAAAGTATTGATAAATACTATGAGCAATAATTTCACCAAAACCATCAATAGAAACAATATCTTCTTCTTTTGCCTCTATTATTTTTTGTAAATCATATTCAAAATATTTACAAAGTAATTTAGCATTACTAAGTCCTACATGATTAATACCAAGAGCATATATAAAATTAGGAAGTGGTACAATTTTTGATTTTTCAACAGAGTTTATTAGTTTCTGATAAGAACGTTCTCCAAACCCTTCCATATTTTCAATCATATTCTTATATTGTTCTAATAAAAAAATATCTGTATAATCTTTTATAAATTCTTTTTCTACAAATTTTCTTAATGTTTCTTCAGAAAGTCCTTCTATATTCATAGCATCTCTTGAAACAAAGTGAGAAAGAGAACGAACTTGTTGTGCTTGACAATTTGGATTAGTACAATATAATGCTTTTCCATCTTTAAGAACACGAATTTCTGTTTCTCCGCCGCAGACAAAACATTGTTTTGGTATTTCAATATTATTTTTCTTTGTTAAATTTTCTGCAATTTGAGGAATAATCATATTCGCTTTATAAACTTTAATAGTATCGCCTATTCCTAGTTTTAATTCTTCTAATATACTAACATTGTGCACACTTGCTCTACTTACAGTAGAACCTTCTAATTCCACAGGTTCAAAAACAGCAATAGGATTGATTAAACCAGTACGTGATGTATTCCAAATTACATTTAACAATGTTGTTTCTGCCATTTCATCTGCCCACTTAAATGCAATAGAGTCTTTTGGAAATTTAGATGTTGTTCCTAAACTATTACTATAAGAAATACTGTCATATGTTAACACAAGTCCATCTGATGCAAAATCATTTTCTATTACTTTTTTTTGATATTCTTGTATTATTTTTTCTATAGTATCCTTTGTAACTTCACTATGTTCTACAACAGTAAAACCCATTTGTGTAAGCCAACTCATTTGATTTATTTTAGAATTTTTAAAATCAATATTATCTGCTTTTGCTAATGTAAAAGCATAAAAAAGTATATTTCTTTTTGCTGCAATTTCACTATTTAATTGACGTACAGAACCACTACAAAGATTTCTCGGATTTTTATAGCTTTCGCCTTCTTGCAAAGAATTATTAATTCTTTTAAATTCTGAAAAAGTAATAATGCCCTCTCCTCGAATAACAAGTTCTTCTTTATAAGAAATTTTTAAAGGAATATTTTGGAATACTTTTGCATTATGTGTTACATCTTCTCCTATAGAACCATTTCCTCTAGTTACAGCTTGTACTAATTCACCATTTTGATATGTTAATACTATAGTTAATCCATCTAGTTTCCAGGAGAGAATACCCTTTTGCTCTTTTAAAAAATCCTTTAATTTTTCTATTTCTTTTGTTTTATCTAATGAAAGGATAGGAACTTCATGTTTTATTTTTTTTAAATTACTCAATATTGTATAACCTACTTTTTGAGTAGGGCTATTTGCTAAAATGATATTTGTTTTTTTTTCTAATTGTAATAATTCATCATATAATTTATCATACTCATAGTCAGACATAATTTCTTTATCTTCTTGATAATATGCACAAGCAGCTTTATTTAATAATACAATCAGTTCTTTCATTCTTTCCATTATGAAAACTCCTTATTCTTCAATTTTTTTCAATTTAGAAAGTCCTGCCATAAACTTTTTAATTCCCTTTTCTCCAAAAGAAACTTCTACTTCAAAATCAGCACCACCAGGAGAAATAGATTTTACTATTCCAATACCATATTTAGGTGCACGTACTTTATCCCCTTCTTTAAAATTAATTTCAACATTTTTAGGAGAAGGAATTTCTACTTTTGTTTTCACCATACCATAAGGATTGGGCTTTGTAAATGTTGGTTTAATTCTCATTTTTGTTTTTAAAGCATATTCTTTTGCTGCAGCAGAAATTGGACGTACTGGCATTTCAATCAATTCTTCTGGTATTTCATTTAAAAAACGAGATGGTGTGTTATATTGTGTAATGCCGTGCTGCATTCTACTTTTTGCAAAAGATAAAAATAGTTCTTGCTTAGCTCTTGTAATTCCTACATAACATAAACGTCTTTCTTCTTCTATTTCTTTTGTTCCTCCATACATAACACTGCGATAACTAGGGAAAATTCTTTCTTCCATACCAATTATAAATACATAATTAAATTCTAAACCTTTCGCAGTGTGTAATGTCATTAGTGCAACATTACCATCATTTTCTTCATAACTATCAATATCTGCTACTAATGCAATATCTTCTAAAAATCCTGAAAGTCCTCCTTCTGGATTTTGTTTTTCATATTCTACAGCTTTGTTTATAAATTCATCTATATTTTCAATTCGTGCTAATGCTTCATCTGTACCTTCATTTATTAATGCTTGTAAATATCCTGAACGTTTTAAAATACAATCAATTAAATCCATTACAGAAAGCTGTTGTGCTTCTTTTGTTAAATTTTCTATTAATTCATAAAAATCTTGAAATTTTTTAGCTCTTGTTTTCAATTCTGGTATTTCATCTAAATGGGATAATGCTTCATAAAATGTCATATCATTTTCTATTGCAAAATGATTTACTTTTTCAATAGAAGTATCACCGATACCCCTTTTGGGAACATTGATAATTCTAAATAATGCAATACTATCTGCTGGATTAGATAATACTTTTAAATAACAAATAATATCTTTAATTTCTTTTCTTTCATAAAAACGAACACCACCAAAAAGATGATAGGGTATAGATTTTTTTACAAGTTGGTCTTCAATCGTACGAGATTGTACATTTGTACGATATAAAACAGCCATTTCATTATAACTTTTTCCATTTCTTTTTAGTTCTTCTATTTTTTCTGAAACAAAACGACTTTCATCATATTCATTTTCTGCCTTATAAATATGAATAACATTTCCTATTTCATTTTTTGTCCAAAGTGATTTATCTTTTCTTGTAATATTATTATGAATAACAGAATTTGCAGCTTCTAATATTGTTTTTGTAGAACGATAATTTTGTTCTAATTTAATAACTTTTGCTTTCTCAAAATCTTTTTCAAAATCTAATATATTTCTAATATTAGCACCACGCCAACCATAAATACTTTGGTCGTCATCACCTACTACACAGATATTATTATGCCCTTTAGCTAGCATTTTAATTAATATATATTGAGCAGTATTCGTGTCTTGATATTCATCTACCATAATATATTGAAAACGATTTTGATATTTTTCTAAAACTTCTGGGTGCTGCTGAAATAACAATACTGTTTTATAAATCAAATCATCAAAATCAAGTGCATTATTTTCTTTTAACATAGACTGATATATTTGATATATCTTAGCAGTTTGTACTTCTTTAAAATCATTTTTATCTATTTTTGCTGCATAGTCTGTCCAACTAATTAATTCTTCTTTTTGTTTACTAATACGAGCTATAGCACTCTTAACAGAATATTCTTTATCTGTTAAACTAATATTTAATTTTTTAAAACATTCTCTCATTAACTTTTCTTGGTCATCTGCATCATAAATAGAAAAATGATTGTCAAAATCCATATGATGAATTTCACTTCTTAAAATTCTAACACAAGTAGAATGAAATGTACTTACCCAAACATCATTTGCATTTTCTCCTATTAGTTTGTTAATTCTTTCTCTCATTTCTTTTGCAGCTTTATTTGTAAATGTAATAGCAAGTATATTCCACGGACGAATTCCCTGTTCAATCATATGAGCAATGCGAACAGTTAATGCTCCCGTTTTTCCAGAACCTGCACCTGCTAAAATTAGTACAGGTCCATCTATTTGTAATACAGCTTTTTGCTGCATATCATTTAATTGCGTAAAATTTATCATAACTTTTATTTCTCCTATTCTGTTTAAAAAACAAAAAAAGAGGAAGGCAGAATAACCTCCCTTCTGTTTTTAATTTATTGTTTTATTTTCTTCATTTTGTTTGATACGATTAATGGCTAATTTATATCCATCTGTACCATATGTCAAAGCTCTATTTACACGACTAATTGTTGCAGTAGAAGCACCTGTTTTTGCTGCAATTTCAACATAAGTACATTTATTATCAAGCATTTCAGCTACTTCCATACGTTGTGCAATAGCATGTATTTCATGAACAGTACATAAATCTTCAAAAAGCTGATAACATTCTTCTATTGTTTCCATAGATAAAATATATTGAAATAGTTTGTCTGTAGACGGATTTTTAATTTTTATATTCACTAAAATGCACCTTCTTTACTTGTTTATTCTATATTTATATAGTAACATTCTAAAGTGCTAAAGTAAAGAAGTTATTGGTTTCTTTTCAATGCTTTTTTTAATTTCTCAGTAGAAGTATTTACTACTAATTCATCAGGAAAACCAACCTTTTCTAAAAGAGAATTACAATATGTAAAATCTCCTATTTGCATATAAAAATGAGCATCACTCCCTAATACTACAGGCACTTCATACTTCATAGCATTAATTAATATTTGCTCAATAATAATGTCACTTCCTTTTCTAAATCCGCTAGGAACAAGAGAGGCATTATTAATTTCTAATAAGCACTTTGTTTCTTTTGAAGTTTGTACAATTTTTTTTACATCAATAGGATATCTAGGGTCACCTGGATGCCCTAATATATCAATAAATGGATTTTCCATAGCTTTTATACAAGCTCTTGTATTTTCTTCTTCTGTACCAAATGGAATACAAGGAGGATGTAAACTAGCAATAGCAATATCTAATGTTTTTAATATATCTTCTTGTAAATCAACTGTACCATCATAATCCATAATATTTAATTCTGCACCATGTAATATCTCTACATCATGTAAAAAATTCGGCAAAATATGATAATTTGTAAAAAATGCCCTAGGAGCTGTATTTTTCATACCAGGTGCATGGTCTGTCATAGCAATTAATTTTAGTCCTTTTTGTTTTGCTGCTCTTGCATTTTCATCTATAGTACTATATGCGTGTTGACTAATGACAGAATGTGTATGAATATCTACAACATATTTCATAAAATTCATCTCTTTTCAATCGTTTTTATTAAAACAAGTATATCATATTTTGTCTATATTTTCAAAATAAAAATGGAAAACAAAAAGATATTACAATTTTTAGTCTATTAAAAAAATATTTTTATGTTAAAAATCAATAAATATTTTTCATTAACAACATAATCAAATGTAGAAACTTAGCTTATAGACTTTATCAATATGCCAAACATTTGTGTTATTGTTCTCCTTTTTTACTATTATGACAATCATTATGAAAAGGACAATGAACACATCCTTTTCCACAATTTTGTTTTTTTCTCTTTTTTTTAGTATATTGATAATGTATTACACAAAATATTAAAAAAAGAAGTATCATTACTGTAATAATATTTCCCAAATTATTTCTCCTTTATATTAAATATAGAAATCCATATATTGTTTTAAAAGACTTTCAAATTGCTCTCCATCAGGTACATTTTTTTCATATTGCTCTATAGAATATTGATGCTGTATATCTAATTTATCCATCATTGTCCAATCTCCTGTAAATCCCATTCTTCTGGCAATTTGATACTTTCGTTGTATTTTTCTAGGCAATATTAAAAAAGAGTTAATATAATCTATCATATTATTTAAGTCTTTGTCTAAATAGCCATTTACATTTTGCAACAAATTAATAATATGGTCACTTGCTAAATAGCCATTACAATTTTGAATATGTTCTAACATCATTTTAATTTCCAATAATTTTTGTATATCACTACATTCTGCAAATTCTCCAGACTTTACTAAATCCTCCATAAGAGAACCGCTTTTCACAACAAATGTTCTTAACCTTACAAAGTCTGGATTAACAGCATTAATTACATTTGCTGTTTCAATAGCATTTTTTTCAGAATATTTTTTTCCACCAGCACCTGGCATAAAATAAATAGATAATTCAATACTAGCTTTTTTTGCTTTTTTTCCACCATCAATTTGTTGTTTTTGAGTTGTTCCCTTTCCAATTAGTTGTAAAACATCATCGGAACCAGTTTCAAAGCCTGAATGAATTCTATCTAGTCCTGCCGACTTTAATTGATAAAATTGTTCTTGTGTTATTCGACATAATGTGTCTGCCCTGCCATAAGATGTAATACGTTGTATTTCAGGTAATTTTTGACGAATGTATGTTATAATTTCTGTCAGCCATTCTGTTTTTAATACAAGTGTATTCGCATCCTGTAAAAATATAGAATGACAATTTCCTTCTGTTATCCAGTGAAAAACCATATAATAACATTCTTTTTCATTAGATGTAGATAATTTATCAAATTCTTTCTGAATTGCTGAAACATTTAATTTTCCATTATTATTATATTTTTGTATTTCATCACGATAATATGCCATAGCATCAATATCTTTTTTTATGTCTTCTACTGTTCTTGTATGAAATTGCTTTGTTTTATATAACATACAAAACTTACATTTATTCCAAGGACAGTTTTCTGTAACACGAAGTAATAAACTATTTGCCTCACTTGGTGGGCGAATAGGTCCAATTTGAAATTCCATAGTAATATATCCTTTCTTTTATTGAAATAAAAGGAATGGATTTTTCCACTCCTTTTTATTTCTTATTATACTATATCCATTTCCTTTTGTATATGACTTTATTCATAACAAAAAAATGTACTTTGTGCTTGTGTACCATCTAATTCCCAAAGTGCATTACTTGGTACAATTTCTATAGTACCATTTTGCCTTTGTATTGCTACATTATTTGCCATATTATTATATTCTTCCACTAAAACATAAGGAGAAGCAGAATAATCTTCTATTACAGCAACTCTTTCTCCTGTTGCTTTATCTTTTTTTTCAGAAAGTATAAATCTTTTCCAAGTATCACTCCAATAATAGGTTTGATTTACCACACGATTTTTTGCCGTATGAAATGTACTTTCATCTGGAATATTATCTTTATCTGTACTTTCTGAAATTTTATATGCCTGATATTGTACTAATTTTAATGTAGGATTATTTTCATTATTTTCTCCTGATGCAAACTCAGAACGTTCTTCAATTTTTTGCCAACGTTCTTCTCCAGAAGTATCCCAGCTACCATTCCACGTAACTTCAATTCCTTCTGGTATATTTAAAACATTTTGAAACATTTGATTTTTGTTGTCCCAGATAAAACCCTTTAAAAAAGAAGATCGTTCATAAGCACCTATATTTTGATTTGCATATTCTCTTACAATCATAATATTTGTACCATCACTATGCAAAGGTAAAAAGAAAACATCTCTTACATCAAAAAATTCTCCTACATCATCTACATATGTATAATTTTGTATTTGCTTATCTTTTGTATAAGCTGCTAAAATTGTATTTTTTAGTCCAAAAGATAATGCAATTATTGCTTGTTGTTGTCCATTTCCCAACAAATCCCCTTGATATACTGTAATTTCTAATACTTCGTCAGGAGAAAAAACTGCATTTCTTCCTGTATCATTTAATACAATTCTAGCAATATCTTGCTTATTTTTTTCGCTATTTGGATTTTCTAACATATCTGATGTAATTTGTTCTACAACACCATATGTTTTTATTGTAAATATTACAAGTGCTATAAAAGCAATACAAATGATAATGCCCCATTTTTTTAGAAACTTACCCATATGGTATACACCTCCTATACCACTATGTATATGATTGCTTTTATTAATTATTTCACACTTTTTACCAAACAGCAACTGTTCCATCTGCTCTAGGCTCTGTTGCACCAGCCAGAACACCATCTTTTTGACGTAATATAATTTGTCCTCTACCAAATTCTATATTTTCTGCTTCAACTAAAATATCGTGTCCTTTTCGTACTAATTCCTCTGTAATAGCATAAGGGAATGTTCTTTCTAAAGCTATTTTTTTGCCATCTAACCATTGCCATCTAGGTGCATCTAAAGCCTCCTGAGGGTTCATATGAAAATCAATTAAATTCATAATTGTTTGCATATGACCTTGTGGCTGCATAAAACCTCCCATAACACCAAAAGCTCCTACTGCTTCTCCATTTTTTGTTAAAAATCCGGGAATAATTGTGTGATAAGGTTTTTTACAAGGAGCAATGCAATTTTCCATTGTTTCATCTAATGAAAAATTAGCACCTCTATCATGTAATGCAATACCTGTATCTGGTATTACAATAGCAGAGCCAAAACCTTCATAATTACTTTGAATGTAAGAAACCATATTACCTTCTTCATCTGCAGTACAAAGATATACTGTACCACCACAATAAGGATTTCCATATTTTGGAATAATTGCTTTTTCCCCTATTTCTTGTCGTCTTTTTTCAGCATACTGAGTAGAAAGAAGTTGTTCTGTTGTAACTTTCATAAAGCGTTTGTCACTAATATATCTCTTTCCATCTTCAAACGCTAACTTCATAGCTTCTATTTGTTTATGATAGGTATCAGCACATTCCCTATATTTTATATCAAATCCACTTATTATATTTAATGCCATTAATGCTACAATACCATGGCCATTTGGAGGTATCTCCCAAATATCATACCCTTTGTAATTGATAGAAATAGGTTCTACCCATTCAGGCACATAATTTTTTAAATCCTCTTTTGTTAAATACCCTCCTGTTGTTTTTGAAAAATTATCTATTTTATCTGCTAATACACCTTTATAAAAAGAAGAACATTTTGTCTGAGCTAATTCTTCTAATGTTTTAGCATGATATGGAGCATTCCATAACTCTCCTGCAAAAGGTGCTCTCCCTTTTGGAGCAAAAATACGAAACCATTCATCAAATACAGTTTCTTTACACTCTTTACTATAAACTTGAAAAGATTTTTCCCAAAGTCGTGCAATAGTAGGTGTAACAGGAAAACCTTCTTTTGCATAAGAAATTGCTGGTTGTAATAACGTTTCAAATGGCAATTTTCCATATTTCTCAGAAAGTTCTGCCCACGCTCCTACTGCACCTGGTACAGTAACAGGAAGCCAACCTAAAAGAGGCATTTTTTGATAGCCTTGTTTTTTTATCTTTTCTACTGTAATTTGTTTTGGTGACATACCACTAGCATTTAATCCTAATAATTTTCCTTTTTTCCATATCAGCGCAAAAGCATCACTTCCTAAACCATTTGAAGTAGGTTCTACAACTGTTAAACAGGCTGCTGTTGCAATAGCTGCATCAATAGCATTTCCTCCTTTTTTAAGTATATCTAAACCAGCCTGTGCAGCAAGAGGCTGAGAAGTACAGACCATACCTTTTTTACCATATACTACTTTCCTTATTGATGAATACATATATTTTTGACTATCAAATTTTAATTCCAAAATAACACTCCCTTATATATATTATTTCTCTTATTGTATGTATTTTACAAGTAGAAAGCAATATATTTTATTATTAATTGTCAGAAGATTTTTGTTTTTGTCTTCCTTCGTGGTCTATTTCATAATTATCTCTAATTATAATTTCAGAAATTGGTACAATTTCATATCCTTTTTGTTTTAATCCTTTTATAATACTATCTAAAACTTGAGGTGTATATTTTGCATCATTATGAAATAATATAATAGAACCATTTCCCAAATGTTTATGATTTAATACTTGATTTATTTCATGTTCTGCTCCTAATTCTTTCCAATCAAGACTATCTACGTCCCATTGTATTGTATAATATCCTGTTTCTTGTGCAGCTTCTATTGTTTTATTATCATATTCTCCAAAAGGAGGACGAAATAGTTCCATATCTGTGCCTGTTAAATCTTTCACTTTTTGATGTGCTGTTTGTAATTCTTGTTTAATTTGTTCTTTTGTAAGCTGACTCATATGGGGATGTGTTGCAGAGTGGTTTCCTAAATCATGCCCTGCTTCTGCAATTTTTTTTACTTCTTCTGGATAGTTATCTACCCAATAACCACACATAAAAAATGTAGTTTTTACATCATTTTCATTTAATATTCTTAAAAGTTCATCTGTGTCATCTGCTCCCCACGCTGCATCAAAACTAATAGAAACTTTTTTTTCGGGAGTATCTACACAATAAATAGGTAATTTTCTTTCTGCCTCTGCAATATGAAAAACGGATTGTACCGTTGGTGAAATCATATGTGCAGACAATGCAAGTGCTGCGATACCTCCTAATATACAAAAAATTTTTTTCTTTGTTACAACTATAGATTTTATTATTCTCATAATAATACCTCCTAAAATATCATATTTTCTTTTTCAATATATTCCAAGTACTATTATGATTATGCAAAAAAACCTTCTTTCTTAATTTAAAAGAAAGAAGGTTTTATATTTGTTGTTATATCGTATAAATACGTAACTTTTCAATTCTATTTTTGTCAACTTCTTCTACTACAATTTTAATATTATCTGTTTCAACTTCTTCTCCCCCATCAGGAAAAGAACCTAAAATACCAATTACATAGCCTCCTATGGTGTCAAAATCTTCTGATGCCAAATGCAATCCTATCATTTCGTTAACGTCTTCTAATCTTGTAGAACCATCAACAATAAATTCATCTTCTTTTATAACCTCTATTTCTTTTTCTTGTTCATCATATTCATCAGCAATATCTCCCACAATTTCCTCTACCAAATCTTCTAATGTGACAAGCCCAGACGTACCACCATATTCATCTAATATTACAGCTGCTCTAATACGATTTCCTCGCATTTCTGAAAATAATTCCGAAATAGGTTTGCTTTCATAAGTAAAAAATGGTTCACGCATATAGTCTGTAATTTTAAAATGTTGTTCATCAATGAATATAATATCTTTTACATATAAAATACCTATAATGTTGTCCACACTTTCGTGATAAACAGGAAGTCTAGAAAAACGTTCTTCTTTAAATATAGAAACAATTTCATCATATGTTATTGTATCTTCTACACAAACCATATCTGTACGAGGTGTCATAACATCTTTTGCTTTTAAATCTCCAAAGTCAAATACATTATTAATCATACGACGTTCATCTACTTCTAAAACGCCTTCTTCATGACTTACATTTACCATTGTTTTTAATTCTGCTTCTGTAATGGTAGGTGTTTTTTCTGTTGAATTACCGCCTAATACTTTAATTAATACATTTGTAATTAAATTCATTACTTTTACAACAGGTGTTGAAATAACTACAATAACAGAAATAATATTTGATACAGCTAAAGATACTTTTTCTGCATTTTGTGACGCTAGTGTTTTTGGCGTAATTTCACCAAATATCAATATAATGATAGTAATTATCATTGTAGCAGCACCTACACCAGATTGACCGCCTAATAAAGATACTGCAATCATTGTTGTTAAAGCAGCAGCAGCATTATTTACTAAATTGTTTCCAATTAATATAGAACTTAACAGTCTGTTAGGGTCATCTATTAGTTTTTGAACTTTGTCAGCATTTTTCACATTTTCTTCTGCCATATTTCTTAATTTAATTTTATTTAAAGAAGTTAACGCTGTTTCTGATGCAGAAAAAAATGCAGAACCACATACCAAAATTAATAAAATTAATATTAACCACCAACTGCTGGGGTCTTCCACTGAAATCACACTCCTAAAATATAAATAATAATATTATTAGCTTACACGTTAGAACATTATATCAGAAATTGATTGATAATGCAAATAAATCTATTTTTTTGCTACACCAGTACGAATAGCTGCTTCAGATACTGCTTTTGCAATAGCAGAAACAACACGTTTATCAAAAGGAGAAGGAATAACATATTCTTCATTTAGCTCCTCTTTTGTAACTAAATCTGCAATAGCATAAGCAGCTGCTAATTTCATTTCTTCGTTAATATCTTTTGCTCTTACATCTAGTGCTCCCCTAAATATACCAGGAAACGCTAGCACATTGTTAATCTGATTTGGATAATCTGAACGACCAGAACAAGCAACTCTTGCTCCTGCTGCCTTTGCTTCATCAGGTAATATTTCAGGCACAGGATTTGCCATAGCAAATACAATAGGGTCTTTTGCCATAGTTGCTATCATTTCTGCTGTTAACAATTTGGGGGCAGATACACCAATAAATACGTCTGCACCTTTTATTATTTCTGCTAAAGAACCTTTTTTGCAATAAGGATTTGTAATTTGTGACAATTCTGTAAATGCTTTATTTTCATAAACTTCCTCTTTATGAATTGCTCCACATTGGTCAACCATAACAATATCTTTTATTCCTGCCTGTAATAATAATTTTGAAATTGCTGTTCCTGCACTACCTGCACCAGAAATTACAACAGAAATTTCATTTTCTTTTTTTCCAACAATACGTAGTGCATTTTTTAATCCTGCAAATACAACAACTGCTGTACCATGCTGGTCATCATGAAAAACAGGAATATCTGTTACTTTTTTTAATTTCTGTTCAATTTCGAAACATCTTGGTGCAGAAATGTCTTCTAAATTAATTCCTCCAAAGCTGCCTGAAAACAGACTAATTGCATTTACAATTTCATCAACATTTTTAGAACGAACACAAAGAGGAATGGCATCAATATCAGCAAAACATTTAAAAAGAGCTGCTTTTCCTTCCATAACAGGCATACCTGCTTCTGGTCCAATATCCCCTAATCCTAATATTGCTGTACCATCTGTAATTACAGCAACTGTGTTCCATCTTCTTGTTAATTCAAAAGATAATTCTGGATTTTTTTGTATTGCAATGCAAGGTTCTGCTACACCTGGTGTATAAGCAACAGAAAGTTCTTCATTGTTTTCTATCTTTGCTCTACTAATTACTTCTACTTTCCCCTTCCACATTTTATGTGCTTGTAATGCTTTTTGTTTTAAATTTTCCATTTATTATGCTCCTCTTTGCTTTTTTCTATTTCTTCTGCTAATTCACTAAGATACACCCATCTTTGCATTGCATTTTCCAGTTCTATTTCTAAATTTTGTTTTTGTAAAACAATTTCTTGCAGTTTTACATAATCACTAGCAACTGTTTCTTGTTGTTTTTGTAATTGTTGTAGTTCTTGCTCTAAATTACTAATAGTATCTGCTATTGTTTCATATTCTTTTTGTTCCATATAAGTCATTTTTTTTGCTCTTTGTGTATTTTTTGGAATACTTTGTTTTTTAGGTGTTGTGATAGTGGTATTTGTAGTAATTTCCTCTTGTTCTGATTGCTGCTTATAATCACTATAACCGCCTTCATATTGTTTTATAAAACCATCTTTTTCAAAAGCAAATATTCGACTTACAATTTTATCCAAAAAATATCTGTCGTGGGATACTGTAATGACTGCACCTGCAAAAGTATCTAAATAATTTTCTAATATTGTCAATGTTTGTATGTCTAAATCATTTGTTGGTTCATCTAAAAATAATATATTTGGTGCTTCCATAAGTATCTTAAGTAAATAAAGTCTTCTTTTTTCTCCTCCTGACAAAGTAGATATAGGACTTCTTTGCATATCTAAAGGAAAAAGAAACTTTTCAAGCATTTGAGAAGCGGTAATTTTTCCATCAGCAGTAGAAACATATTCTGCAATATCTTTAATATAATCAATCACTTTTTGAGATGGGTCCATTTCTTCGTTTTCTTGTGAAAAAACACCTATTTTTACAGTTTCTCCAACATCTACATTACCACTGTCTGGTTGTAATCTTCCTGTCATCATTTTTACAAGTGTAGATTTTCCACACCCATTTTTTCCTACAATACCAATTCTGTCGTGGCGAAGCAATATATAACTAAAATCATTAATATATGTGATGTTTTGGTAAGTTTTTGAAATATGTTCTACTATAATTGTTTTTTTGCCTAAACGTGTAGAGCCAGCACTGATTTCAATATCATCTTTTTGTTCTGGTGCTTTTTGAGAAGCAATTTCTTCAAAACGTTGCAATCTTGCTTTTTGTTTTGTACTTCTTGCTTGTGCTCCTCGTCTAACCCATTCCAATTCTGTTCTTAAAAAATTTTGTCTTTTTCTTTCTGCCGCCTGAAGTAATTCTTCTCTCTGTGCTTTTAATTCTAAATATTTACTATAGTTACCTTCATAAGGATACAATTTCCCTTGTTCTAATTCAATAGTACGATTTGCTACTCTATCCAAAAAATATCTATCATGAGTAACCATAATCAATGCTTTTGTATAATGAGAAAGATGCTTTTCTAACCATTCTACAGTATCATTGTCAATATGGTTTGTAGGTTCATCTAATATCAATAAATCTACAGGAGAAATTAATGCTCTTGCTAATGCTACTCTTTTTCTTTGTCCTCCAGAAAGCTGAGATGCTTGTTGTTGAAATTGTGTAATACCTAGTTTTGTTAATATTGTTTTGGCTTCACTTTCTAACGACCAAGCATTTTCTTTATCCATTTGCTCCGATAATATTGTAATTTGCTTTTGCCAATAAACATCAGAAGGATTTGTTATATTATTAGCAATCGCTGTTTCATAATCTCTTACTAAATTCATTTTTTTATCATTGCTTTCAAACACTTGTTGTAATACAGTACCTTTATGATAAAATACAGGAGTTTGTGGTAAATATGCTATTCTTAAACCATTCATTGTTACAACTTGCCCACTATCTCCTTTTTCCACATCAGCTATTATTTTTAATAATGTAGATTTTCCTGTTCCGTTTACACCAATAATACCGATTTTATCGCCTTCGTTAATGCCAAATGTAATTTCATCAAAAAGTATTTTATTTCCAAAACTTTTATGCAGTTTTTCTACTGTTAAAATATTCATATTTTAATGCTCCTTTTATTTTCCGTATTGTTGCATTGCTTTAAAAACTGCCTCATATGCTTGTTTTGGTACAGTAGAAATTTTATTAGATTGTCTTTCTAAATAATAAACGTGAGCACCTTCTTCTACAATAGATGCTACCATAAATGCTCTATCCAATGTTTGTGCTCCTGCAACAACACCGTGATTTGCCAATAAACAGGCATAATTTTTACCTAATGCTTTTACTGTTTCATAAGCAAGTTCTTTGCTTCCGGGAGGAGCAAACTCAGCAACTTCTATTTCTCCTGCACCAGCTAGTCCCATTTCTGTCAATACTGCTGGAAGTTTTTCTCTTTGAGACGCTAATACAGTAGCATAAAGGGAATGTGTGTGTATTACAGCATTAATATCTTGTCTTTGTTTATATACAGCTAAGTGCATAGGTAATTCAGAAGAAGGTTTATTACCATTTTCTAAATATAAATTTCCCTCTAAATCTGTAATACAAATATCTCTTTCTGTCATATCTTCGTAAGAAGCACCAGAAGGTGTAATTGCTACAAGTCCTTCTTCTCTATTTATCATACTAATATTTCCAAATGTTCCAGAAACCAGACCAGAAGCTACAACAGATTTTGCAGTTTTCAACACTTGTTTCTGCATTTTAAATATGTTTTCTGTATTTTTAGGCTTTTTACCTTCTCTTAACGCCTGTAAACTTTCTGAAAATGGAGGATATGCAACCCCTTTTTCTGTAATAATAGCAGTAATATTTTGATGTGGTGTGACATCAAAAGCTGGATTAAATACAGATACATTAGAAGGTGCTGTTTGCTTTTCTCCAAAATAGCGTACTTCTTCTGCATCTCTTTGTTCGATAGGTATTTCTTCTCCTGTTTCCATATCAAAATCAATAGTAGAAAGTGGTGCAGCAATAAAAAATGGTATGTTATGTTCTTTTGCTAATATAGAAAGACTATATGTGCCAATTTTATTAGCACTATCTCCATTTTTAGTAATACGGTCTGCCCCTGTGATAACAGCTTGTACCCATTTATTTTTCATTACAACACCAGCCATATTATCACATATTGTTGTTACATCAATACCACTTTGAGAAAGTTCCCACGCTGTTAAACGGCTTCCTTGTAAAAGAGGTCTTGTTTCATCAGAATATACTTTGATGTCTTTTCCTCTTTGTTTCATAATATATGCAGGAGCAAGAGCAGTACCATACATAGATGTTGCCAAAGCACCTGCATTGCAATGTGTTAAAAACGCCTTAAAATTACTAATATTTACCAAAATATCAGCACCATATTCTCCTATTGCTTTACAAGCTGCAATGTCTTCTTGTAACATTGTTTCAGCTTCATTTAAAAGTTGTTCTAACATTATTTGTATAGATAGCTCTTTTTGCAAATGAGATTGCCATATTTTTTTTCCTTTTTGTTTCATTCTTTCTATTGCCCAATGTAAATTAACTGCTGTTGGGCGAGAGGTATCTATATAATCACCAATTTCTATTAGTTTTGTCAAAAAATCATTTACATTGCCATTTTCTTTTTCTGCCCAATTCCTCATACCAATATAAATACCAAATGCCCCTGCCAAACCGATTGCTGGCGCACCTCTTACTTCTAATTTTTTAATAGACTGCCATATTTGTTCTACTGTTTTCATTTCTTTTACAACACAGTTTTCAGGTAATTTTGTTTGGTCTAATATCATTACTTTATTATTTTCAAACCATATTGGTTTTGGTAACATTTTTACACCACCTTTTTTATGAAAGAAAGCCTCGCAAAATACGAGGCTTGAATTGTAATTAAATTTATACAGCTGCTAGGGCTTTTATAGATGCAATAAAATCTGTATATTCTTGTGTATTTTTCATTTCCTCTAATAAATTTCCAAATCTTTGTTTTGGTTTTCCGTGTGCTTTGAAGAAATCTGTACAAATTGTTGTTACTTCTACTGCTTTGTCAGCTTCAATTCTACAAATTTCTTCCCCTATCATAGACTCTCTACCAAATCTTCCACCAATAAATACTCTTAATCTTCCTTTTGGAGCTCCCATAAATCCTAAATCATTAAGCTGTACTTTTGCACAGTTATTCGGACAGCCTGTAACATTAATTTTAAATTTATGTGGTAAATCCATTGGATAAAATTTATTATGAAGTTCTTTACAAATCGCCTGTGTATCCACTAAACCAAATTTACATACAGTACCTTTACAACATACAAGAGGACGCACTCTTGCACCTGTTCCACCATAAACAATACCAAGTTTGTCCATTTCTTCTTTCATTGGAGCAATATTTTCGTAAGGAATTCCTACAATTTCAATATTTAAACGCACAGTAACCGCACCAATGCCTTTACCATATTTTTCAGCTAACATAGCAACATTCCTTAAATCTTCTGCTGTTGCAAGACCTGCTGGAAATATAATACGTAATACAAATTGCTCTTTATCTTTCATTAATAAAAAGCCTTCTCCTTTTAATGCAGCCAGTTCCTCTGGTGATAAATTTACCATATACACAACCTCCTCTATTTTATTTCTATAGCATAATATTATTTATATTATACCATAAAAAGGCTATTTTTCAACATATTTATTTTTCCTTATCTGTTGTGTCTTTATACCTTTTATCTTATACAAAAAAAAGCTATTTATTACAATATGAATAAATAGCTTTCACCATAAAATTACAATATTAATTCAAGTTGTTGTTGAGAAATTACTAAATGTTCTTTATCTGATGTACAAATCACATATTGAGGAGAAACATTTTCAACAAGAGAATATACATAATTATTTAAGTCATGTATTACTGCTACATCCTCTCCTGTAGATTTATGCCGACCTTCATAAAGAATAAAGCAATTCCATTTTTCACTCCAACTATATGTTTCTACAACAAAACGACTTTTTACAATCTCAAAAGTATTATCCTCAGGTAAATTTATACTTTCTTCTACATTTGATACGCTGTATTCCTGTGCCCTATAAATATATATCACAATTTTATCAACATTATTCCACGTAAAATTACAACTTTGTTGTGCTTTTTCCCAAAGTTTATTTTGTGAATTGCAATTTATCCAGGCATTATTCCAATAGGCTTTTATGTTAAATGGAGTATTCAATACTTGAGAATAAAAATTACCGTTCCAAAAATATCCTTTTAAAAAATCATTTGTTTCATATATCCCTGTTGCCATATTTACCTGTTCACAAAATAATATTAACATATTTTTTGAAATGGGTTCTAATATAAACTCTACAGTAACAATTTCATAATATCTTCCAAGTACAGAAAATACTGTACAATAATCATTATCTTGCTCATATATTACAGCTAATGTATTCTTTTTGTCAAATTGTACCAATACTAATATATAGTTTGTATTGTCATTTAATAGATTTTTTTCAAATATTCTAATCTTTCCATCACAGTCCTCTTCTTTTAATGTTCCAGAACCAAAGGCAGATACTACAGACTGTATAATAAGTGTTTTATTTTCAGATTGTGTACAATTTTTTATACAAGACATTGTTAATTTATTTTGTTGATTTGGCATAGTTATCTCTCCAAAAATTATGTTATTTTATATTACGATATAAAAATATTATTTATTACTTTTATTTTATGCAGTAATATATTTTATTATAACAATAGTTTATAATTTATTTTATTGCTATAAAAAGCATTACAAATATCTAAAAGCTGGCTACTTTTGCTAGTATATTGTTTATTTTATATTTCCTCTTCTCATATAAAAAAGTTTACTCTAAAATAAAGAGCAGTATGAATTTTTTATCATACTGCTTATAAGAAACTTTATTTATTCATCCCATCTTGAGTGGACAAAAAGTATGCCTGATGAAGCTGGTTGTTCCTTGATGTTAGGGTATTTTTCAAAAATTATGTTTATTTGCTTCATTAAAATTGTGAGTTCTTATGATAACACACCATCTGAAAACCTGATCAGTTTTAGAATATTACGTTTTACCTAAATTAAATCATATTTATTTAAAACATTCAAATCAGCAAAATATTATATATTATAATGCAGGATCAACAGCATTATTTTTTGCAAAAGCAGCAGCTCTATCAATACAAGTTCCACATTTGCCACAAGGCTTATCTTGTCCTTCATAACAAGACCAAGTAAGCTGATAAGGAACATTTAATTCCAAACCAATTTTTACAATATCCGCTTTGATTTTATTTACAAAAGGTGCCTCAATATGTAATTGTTTTCCTGAACCTTGCCAAATAGCATCGTTCATAGCTTTATTGAACATAGGAGAACAATCAGGGTAAGCACTTCCGGCAGCATCATCAGCATGTGCTCCATAATAAATAATGCTACAATCTTTACTTAATGCAATACTGGCAGCAGTAGATAAAAACAAACCATTACGGAATGGCACATATGTACTTACAGGAGTTTTACCCTCTGTCTTTTTCATCTGTTCAGAATAACTTTCTTCTGGAATTTCTTCTGTTGATTGTTGTAACAAAGAGCAATTACTATATTCAAATATTTTTGCTAAATCCAAAAATAACTGTTCAACACCATAATATTTTGCAACTTCATTCGCAGCAATCAATTCTTTATTATGCTTTTGTCCGTAAGAAATAGAAAGCGAAATAACATTTTCTTTTCCATATTGATTAACAGCCATTCCAAGTACTGTTGTAGAATCAATACCCCCACTTGATAATACTAATACTTTCATTAAAATCCTCCTTACCTCAAATATAATTGTAATGTTGCATCTTCCAAAAATTTTCCACGTCTTTCCACAGTAACTGTTTTCGTATTTGTTTTTTGTATTCCTCTTGCAGTTACACAACTATGATAACCTTCTATAATTACAGCAATATCTTCACTTTCTGTAATTTCTGAAATGATATCGGCAATATCACAGCCTATACGTTCTTGTAATTGTAAACGACGCCCAACCATATCACAAATACGCGCAATTTTTGACAACCCTATCACTTTTCCTTTTGGAATATATGCAACAGTTGCCTTCATATCATACATCAATGCTAAATGATGTTCACAATATGAAAAAAAATCAATGTCTTTCATAACTACTACATTATTACCAGAAACACGTTCTTCATCAAATACTTTGCCGAACATTTCCGCAATGTCATGATTGGTATATTGCATTCCTGCAAATATTTCTGTATACATTTTAGCTACACGTTTCGGTGTATCAATTAAACCTTCACGCTCTGGGTTTTCCCCTAAAGCAACTAATATACCATGTATATGTTGTTCAATAGCTTTTTCATCAATCATGTTATTATACTCCTCTCAAATTAGGATCCCAAATAACTTTATGCATTTGTATCTGTAATTTAATGTCATTCAAATTATTTTCAATCATATAATTTACCATATCGGCTGGTTCAATTTTACCAAATACAGGACTAATATATACGGCACATACTTTTGTTAAATGATATTTTTCAACCATATATTTTGCTTTCTCCAAATCGTCTATACTGCTGCAAACAAATTTAACTGTATCTGTATGATTCAAAAAGCTGAAATTTTCCAAACACATATCATTTTCAAAACCGCTTTCAGGTAATTTATAATCCATAGTAAAACTTGGTCTATACTCATTACAAAAAGGCTCTATTGATATACTTCCATTCGTTTCTATTTCAACTCTAATTTCCGGATGCTGTGCCAATGCTTGTAAAAGACTGCCCATTTCTAGTTGTAATAAAGGTTCTCCACCTGTTAACGTTACATTTTTTACATTGGTAGAAATAATATAAGACACAATTTCTTCAATAGTAAGTTCTTCAAATTCACAATCTTTTTCATTTGCCCATTTTGTATCACAATAACAACAACGTAAATTACAGCCTCTAAATCTTATAAATACAGCTAATTCCCCTGCACGTCTGCTTTCTCCATTTATGCTTACAAATTTTTCGACTACTTTCATAACGCATTACTCCTCATAAATAGCACAGTTATTAGGCGTTTCATATACCTCAACACGACATACCGTATATTTTTCTTTTTTCAGCTCTTCATAGATAAAGTGTGCAAAATTTTCTGCTGTTGGTCTAAATGGTACAGTAATTAAACGGAAATTTTCAGATTGTAATGCTATTACTGTTTCAAGTTTCAATGAATTTTCTTCATAAATAAAAGCATGGTCAAAATAATCACAAATATTTTTTAATGCTTTTTTTAAATCACTAAAATCAATAATCATACCTTTTGTTTGTTGTTCATTAGAAAGCTTTTCTGCACGAATAGAAACAACTACACGCCAACGATGTCCATGTATATTACTGCACTTTCCTTCATAGTCTTTCAGAAAATGTGCTGCATCAAAACTTTGTTCTGTCTGTAACATATACATAATTTATATTCCCTTTCTTAAAAAAAACAAATAAAAAAACACACTCTAAACGTACCGAGTGTGCTTTTATTTTAATAGTAAAATAAAATAATCTATAAAATATAAAAAGCCCTAGTTTTGTTTTACGACAGGATGGTACAAATGAACTGTCGGCAAATAATGCATATCTATTATAATCACAATTAAAATATTATGTCAATATATTCTAAAATAAAAACTCGAAATTTACAATAACAAATTGAACACTTCACCAGAATAAAGTTCCCTGTTTGCACACGATAGATTTTATCAAGTTGTTCCTCAAGCAGGTCTTTCGGAAAAGCATATCCCAAACAGATACCAACCGCTATGGCTTCTTTTATTTTCTAAGTGTTCCATTTGATTTCACAATTAACCAAATTTTTATTTAACGATTATCAACTTTTTCAGGATAAAGGTCATGCTGGCTTAAACGCGTAAATGCAATATCTTTCCAAGGAGTTCCTTCTTTTCCATAATTGCAATATGGATCTATTGAAATACCTCCCCTTGGGGTAAATTTACCCCATACTTCGATATATTTAGGATCCATAAGGCGGATAAGGTCTTTCATTATGATATTAACACAATCTTCATGAAAATCTCCATGATTTCTAAAGCTAAAAAGATAAAGTTTCAAAGATTTGCTTTCTACCATAATTTTATTTGGTACATAGGATATATATATAGTTGCAAAATCCGGTTGACCTGTCATAGGACAAAGGCTAGTAAATTCAGGGCAATTAAATTTTACAAAATAATCATTTTCTGTATGTTTATTAGGAAATGTTTCTAAAACTTCCGGTGCATAATCAGAACGATATTCTGTTTTCTGATTTCCTAAAAAAGTTATTCCTCTAAGTTCTTCTTCTTTTCTTGTACTCATAATACACTCCTTCTATAATAAACAAAAAATATATACATTTTCAAAATTTTTAATTATAAAAAATAATAAGGCAAATTGATAAAAACTAGGAATACAAAAATTCATATTCTGCCAGAAATCTCCGGTCAGACCGATATTTTCTATGTTAGATGATTACATGATACAGCGTTTACATTTCACAGTTGATAAGAAATCCACATTTTTTAAAATTTTTCTTTTAGTTTAACGTATTTATATCAAAAAATCAACCCAGCAATTCACTTTTCATCTTTTATAAACGACAAAGCTATGAAAATTATATAGTTTTTTAATGTTCTCTGTCGTCATATTTCAGTGTAGTATGAATGTTATCATAGTTTTTTAAGATCATACATTCTGTTTCCAGTATTTTTGTACTTTTAGTTATACTCGAAAAACATATCCTTACTGCTTTAACAGAAAGCTCTAGCAACTGCAGACTTTTCTTTGTTGCACCGGACAATTGTAATTTAAAGTGCAAGTTTGGCATTTTCATCATTTTCTCTCTTTTGTATAATAACTATCCAACGGTCTAGCCGGTAGATAGTTATTATACAAAAAAGCAGTGAGATTTTCAATCATCTCACTGCCTAATAGCGTTTTTTGACTCCAAAAACGCTTTTGTCTCTATAAAATTAGATTTTTGTGGCTTTGAAATATCCTCAAAAACCGTCGAAAGCCTCGATCTTACTGATTTTTCTAAATATTATATTACTCCTGAGTGTCCCATCTTGAGTGGACAAAAAGTATGCCTAATGAAGCTGGTTGCCCCTTGGTGTAGGGCTATTCTCAACAAGGTGTAAAACCATGACTCACACTTTTCACTAAGCTGTAGTCATGGTTTTTATATTTATTATCCAAGCAATAATCTTACTCTTGCATGTATCTGACTTTCAATCAGTTTTAAATCCTTTGGTAGCAAATTATATCTAGAATGTTTTTTGAATTTAAAATTCAATAAATGTCTAAGTCTTTCCTTATGTTCTGCCGTAAGTACTTCTTTCGCTGTACTGATAAAATCATCATATACACAAGGGAGAAGCGTTTCAGCATATTGCGCCAATGTTTCATCAGATGTCATGTCTCTGCTGTCAGCATAATTGAATAAAGAATTTCCATGATCAAATAATGGTGCAGGGGCAATAATTTTATTGGTTCTGCTATCCACCATAAATCCAAAATTACCAAAATGTCTATCTGTATTACAAATCACTGCATCCAAAACAAACATATCATTTAAGACTTTTTCATATTTCGGACCAAGTTCTTTATAATATGCTCTGACTGCATCCATACCCCCTGATGTAATGATTCTTCCTACTGGAATAAAAGATGTTTGTTTGTTCGTAAAAAGATCACAGGTAGAACATAATTCACCTTCCCATTTTGAAAGATTATAGTCAATCGCATTGATACCTAGCTCTTTTGCTATTTGTGCTGCATAAAACTCAGAATATGGTTCCTTCCCTGTATTTGCAGCTCCTTTTGTCCCACCTTTATATAGCTTGATTTTATTCTCGCTTCTTCTCCAGCACTTAGGCAGCATTCCATTTGTCGTAAACTCTGGACAGGATACTAAAGAAGTGCGAATACTACTTCCATATCCTGTAAATGCAATCAGCGCCAGAACACGACTAAATCGATTATCATACAAATTAAACTTATCAAAAGTGCCTTCAAATCCATCTTCTACTATCCAGTAACAGTCGTTCAAAGATAACCCTTTTGATACCTTAATGATATTCATAGGGCGGTTAATACTTAACCCACACTTACTCAAAAAATTATGCACATACGCACGATTTTTCGGTATCGTACGATACTTCAACCATTTTGCTAAACCCTCATCTGTAAGTTTTAAATCTAATGGCAGTAAATCCTTCTTTGTTTCATCAAAGGATATAATCTGTATATCCGGCACGTTACTATTTTCAGTTGCAGAAAAACGAAGAAGTGTTGTATCAAAATGTTTTAATTCATAATTCATGATTGATCTTCCTCTCGTTTATATTTTTGTATTTTTATCATTATTTTATCGCAATAGCTATATTCACGATTTTTTCTTTATAAATTGTGTCTACTTTATAGCTATGGTCCAACTATTGAAAAAGCAGTGCAAAGTCTGCACTGCTTTTATAAACTTGTTAAATTATTTCTAAGTGTTCCATCATAATTGAAATAAAAGTATAAGAAAATTAATTTTCACAACAGGTACTATTGTTTTATAAAAAGATTCCTAAAATGATACTTTAATTATTACTACATAAATAAATTAAAATCAACTTCATAGCCAGAACTCTTCATTTCCTTTGCTAGAGGAATCTTCCAACCACCATTACTATCTAATTGGATATAGACAATACCAGAAATATCATTTGGTATTTCAACTGACTGTTTGACTAATGCACAAACATTATTTCTGCCTAATTTGCTAATTAAGTATCCGTGTTCAAAAACAACATTTTGTCGTGCTCTTGCCATTTTTTCCGTTTCTTTATCTTTAGCATACCCAATATCGCAAGGTGTATATAAAACAATTCCAAAACCTACATTTGAGTATTTCTCAATTTTTTCTATAATGGTCATACCGTCGCTAGCTTGTTCATGTAAAATTATTGGTTCAAGACCTATTTGTTCTATAAATCGAGCCACTTCAAGCTTTGCTTCATTATCATGTCCATGAACAATAAAAACTTTGGATTTATCTAAAGTTTCACTCTTAGCTATTTTTGTTGTTCTTGCACTTACAATGAACTCCTTTGCTTCAGCTATTAGTGCTTTTGTTACGTCAGTGATATATCTATCATAAGTCAAAATATCCTCAGGTGCTACATACATAATGAATCCTGTAGGCATATGATCATTTTCATATTTTGCCAACGCTCTTGCAGATTGCTCAGTAGTAACAATTTTCAAACGGATAATATTCTCTTTTCGTAAGAAATATCCATTAAAAACAAATTCTTCTTCTTTTAAATATGGAACAAGAATATCGCTTATAATTTCTTCTTTGTTCGTTTTATCAATTTCATTAATAGTTTTATTCTGTTTGGATTTTCCAACTTTTTCAGTTGTTTCAATCAAAATTTGATAAAACATAATTACCATTCCCCTTATAAATAAGTTTTTTGTTTTTATTATAACACCATAACTAAACTGTATCAATGAATTTATATCATTACTCTTCAATAAATTGATTAAACAGCCTTAGTAACACATCCTTGAATAACTTCAACATCTCTAGGTTAAACCAATCACGGGGAAGGCGATGAGTTTTAAAAATTCACACTTTAAAGCCTAAGTAGATACCGATTATCATAAACGCCAAATTCACTATTCAATATATCTCTCTATCAACAGATAGGTATCTAGAACAAAGAGTTGGATCTATATTAAAAAGTGGACACATTTCGTTGATACATATTACAATAAAGTAGACGCGAAAAAGGAGGTATCTACATATGTCCACAAGTAACCGCGGTACCCACTATGACGAAGACTTGAAACGCACTCTCGTCAATCTTTACCAATCTGGTTACACGACACAGGCTGCACTCTGTAAAGAGTATTGAATTGCACCTATGACTCTTAACTGTTGTATCAAAACATGACTATCACTTAGTATATATACAAATAAATTTTTCCGTTTTTCTCATCTAAAAAACACTTTAATTATTACCTCGTTTGTCTTTAAGTGCTGTTGCTAAATCCAATGGACATAATACTCCGCATCTAGAACATTTTTCTTTTATTCCTAAAATACAACTATGGTTCTTACTTCTATTCACTGCAATACAGTCATCTTCTCTTGTATCATTCAATTTATAAATATCTATTATGTGTTTAACAACTGCATATTTTTCTATTGCTGATAAAGTTGACTCTATACTAGGTATTCCTCCTGTATGTTCTTCTCTTGTTACTACTGATAATATATCTGCACAACCACTCGTTCCCATTAATGCCGCACCAATTGACGCAGCAACATCATCTTGTTCAAAAGCACAATCTGTTGGCATAGGACCTAACGGCATAATAGGATATGGACAACACGTATTTAAGCGATTGCATACAGAAAAAATGTCTTGTGGCGAAGCATGTCCTGGCGTTTCAATTATAACATTCACACCAGAACTTTTACAATAATCAGCAATTTTAATCTGTTTCTCCAATTCCATAATATATGTTTGATCAAGTGCATCTTTTAAATTAGCACTTCTAAACGATGATCCTATACTTAAAATAACATCATATGTTTTTGCCATCTCAATAATTTCATCAATATTTTGTTCATAAATATTTTTAGTGGATTGTTTAATTAACATATCCATAGCCACAGCTGCTCCACCTCTAGAAGTTATTGGTACCAATCTTATTTTGCACATTTTCAATAACTGGTAGTTTGGAGTTGGATGAATGGTAATAAGTTTTACACCACAATTTACCTGCTCATATATGATATTCAGTAAATTTGTTGATGAAATAGTTTTATCCACATCAACAGCCTGATATACAGGAACAGTACCAGCAATAAATCTAGTGTTATTTACAATATTTCTCCAAAGTTCTTTTCCTGGTCTTTTATAAAGACTTAGATCAGTTACAATAGAAATTGGTAGCTGACTATTATCAAGTGTTTGTATCTTTTTCAACTCATATAAATATTGTTTTTCATTGTTTGACCCAATTAGAACATTAAGTGCTGTTGGAGAATCATTTCCTATCATAGTATTATTTAATTTGTATCTATATTTTTTCATTAATAATCTCCTGTATTGCTTTTTTTACATTCTCATCTTTAGGTACTTCCTTTTCTTCAATAATTGCCACATAATTTGGGACTAATTTTTTTACCCTTTCAAAATTACTTTCATCATCTAAGATCCTTTTTATTGCCGGATTATCATAATCTTTTTTTTCACATATTATTGGTACAACAATTCTTCCTTTTGATCTTGCTACTTCAATTTCAGCTATTGTCCCAATTCCACCTGAAAAAGCAAAAATAAACTCAGAATTCGTAACAAGACTTAGTCTTACAGATTTCAAATCAGGAATAAGGTTTGGATCATCTTCATAATCTGGTGAAGCTATATAAGGATTGGGAAATATTTTAATACGTTTATTCATGTCTTCTTTATTTTGAATAATATATTTCATAAAGGAAGATAATACTATGCTTCCTATACCTGTTGACTGACCATTATTTAATATAACTTTACTATTTTCTGCTAAAAATCTACCTATGTTTTCTGCTCTTTCTTCAACTTCTTTAGAAGTTATATCATGAGAGCCTGTTACAAAAATACAAGCCTCATGTGCCTTCATATCAATTTCCGAAAGAACACTTGCATATTCTGACACTGGAACTACTAACTCACGAATTCCTAGTCTATTCAATTCCGATATCCATAAATCAAACCGCACCTTTCTTTGGTTAAATGATTCATCGTTTTCACCATCTTCTTTAGTGATCTCACACATTAAAATATAATGTGAGTTCGTTATTTCATCCATCATATAATATGCCTGAGTCATAATTAATTGAATATTAGGATCTTGATAGTTATATCCAAGAAACAATATACTTTTATTAATAATTGCCTCTCTTAAACATTGAGCAAACTTCGGCTTATTAAACTGAAAACAATCATAATCTTCCTTGGTTAAAACAATATCTTTTGCTGCCGTTTTTGCACAACCATGTAATTTAATGATATTTAAACCAGTATCATTATAAGGATGTATCAAACTATCTTCCAAAGATACTACTCTTGGATTTCGATCACTAAAAGTCTTCTCTAGTAAATCATCATAATTTGTTGTCCAAACAGTTCTTACTGGAAACCTTGAAATTATATCATGATACTCATTTAATGGATATTCTTCTGCAAAAGTATTAAAAATAGCATCGCTAATAATATTTCTATTTCCCATATTTTTGTTAACTATATACTGAGCAAGTAACGGAAGATCTTCTTCTTCCCTTAAAGTTATTCCTATAGATTCCAAATAAGGCGAAAGAAAGTCTTCCCAAGTTGGAAAACCTGATGGTGCTGATATTCCTGATCCAATAAACAGCTCACACATATTTTTACGCATTTTATTTGCGACTTATTTTACAAATTGACGTCTTTCCATCTATATCACCTCTTAATCATACTTTTTTGGTTATATAATTTTATGGGTTCCAAAATCATTATTATATTAATTACTTTTTAATAAAATTAACTTTTTAAAGTTTTTCTTTCAACAAAAAATTCAGATGGTATATTCTCATAATGGTTCAAACGCAATATCGGATTTGTTTTACTTTCATTTTTTTCTAGAAAATTATCTTCATAAATGCGAATTAAGATGCTCTCTATAAGATAATAACTCTTTTCTACTAGAGTTAATTTATCATTGAAATCAAATATTACTTTATTTAATGGTAGTTTATACGAAAAACAGTAATAAGAACTGTTTTTCATGTAATCATTTAAAATATTTTGGTTATTTAAAAACCTAGATAGACATTGCAAAAACTCTGGTCCTTTTCTCAATGTTTTTGTATATTCTAATTCTAAACCATAACCAAACATGAACCCATTAAAGCAATTATCTATGCGATTTTTATTATGTCCTAATCGATTACGCAGATAGCCCACACCATCTTGAAATTCATCTGTAAGTGAAATCAATTTGTTTTTGTAAATAATATCTATATGTCCATACTCATTTTTACTAAAACAAATGTCATGTTTCTTAAAAAAGTCACTTAAAACATTCTCTGTTGTTAATAAATGGTCTAAATTGTATCCATTAACATCCTGTATACCATTTAACCTTCGACTTAAATGAAACAACATTATTTCATTAGGACATTCTTTACAATAGTACTCGATTATTATTTCTCTCAATTTGGTATGAAAAATATCAGTATTAAACGGTAAATCTTTTTTTCTGGCAGCATTCATTGCCTCTAAAATAAGATCATATAATCGAGTCTCTGTAAGATTAAAATTTTTAACTAGTGTTTTTTTAATTGAATCATAAGAACTTGTATCAATAACCATAATATATCTCCTTATAAGCTATATACCATTTATTTTATCTTTAGTAATTCTTATTCCCATTTTTTCTCCACTCAGCAAGCCATTGAACCATAGTTTTGCAAAGTTTATAAACAACAACTGATTTTGCATTTTTTGCATATAAAGGAAACATTTCATTCACATCCATGGAATCAACATCACTTTCAAATTTTTCTATATTCCTCTTTATATACTCTATAAATTCTTTATGTTCATTTTCACTATTAAAGACAGGTATAACTTTAAACGCCTCTTCATTTCTTTGATCCATATGATAACATTGCATCGAGAAAAATAGTTTATATGCAAGATAATTAACGCTATTTTCTATATAGGCATAGTACATATTATAACAAGGTAAATTCCATATCTTACCTGCTAATTCAAATATATAATTATCAGGTTCAATATGAAAGTATTCTTGTCTTGTACCTCTAACACCATATAAAGAAATCTCTAGTTGTCTCCCATTAAGGAAAATATCCCATTTTCTTCTTTGACCAATTTCGTTAGAACCAATATTCCAATTACATGCTGATGCAAAAAGATATGGAAAATCCATTACCCATGTATTGGTTTCCGGTTTGTTTTCATCAATTTCAACTCTAAGCTCGTAACTATCATCTATTTTTATTTTAATATCATTATAACTATAATTGTATAATGTATTAAACTCATCAACCGAATACCAATTTTCAATATTTTCTAAACGTTTTATAACTTTAAGCTTATCGCTTCCTACCAATCCAAAACGTTTTTTCCATAAAAACTCTGTAGCTCCTTTTGTTGCGCATTCAGCAGAACTTGTGTTGCGATCACCTATTCTACTATAAATTACACCTGCTTTTACAACTACTTTTTCTTTTTTATCTGAATTACATTTTGAATAGTCTTTAAGTAAATAATATGGTGTCTTATCACTATTTTTAATCGTAAGTATGTCAATCTCTTTACCATCAACCTCTACTGTTGTAACACTTATATTCGGCACCTCTTCACCAGACCAAATTTGACTGCTAAGAAATCCAATAATATTTTCTGTATTTTTTCGGTTACTATCATCTCCAACTCCAATAATATTGTATGTTTTGTCTTCAATTCCAAAGATTATATATCCGTCCTTCATATCAATAGTTGTGTTATTTGCCATACATATAATATCTTTTAGTAAATCTGCATTATTTTTATACCATTCCTGTTTAAAATCCCAGTATTCTCCCTCTGAGGCTGTACTTATAAAGGATTTTACCATATTTTTGTAATCCATTTTCAAAACCTTTCTATACACTAATGCATATTTTTTCAATCTTATATCATATTTTAACACAAATATATATTATTTGTTAAAAACTTTGTACCACTTATATAAATATAAGCACTTTCTATTTCTTTTTTTAATATGGCTGATTTTTTATATCACTTACTGATAATACACTTTGCACTTGACATTTATCAAAATCATACGAATGGCTGAACCATGTCACTTGGCGTTTTCCCGTATAATTTTTATGCCTATTTTTATGAGTTAGTCAACAATTCCCTTTAACCTCTCTTTCATTACAGATATTTTCATAGGTCATGTATACAATCTCAGCTTCCTCTTGAACAATATGGAGATAGCTGTCTTTATCTTTTTTCACACCTCAAGATCCTTCTACCCTAAAATTCTCTATTCTCATATTTTTGCTTAAATCCTCATTTTGCGTTTCAACTGATTTTTTGTTCTCTTCTCTATTTGACGCTGAGAATGGTAATCAGAAACTTTCCATAATTCTCAAATGTAATGGTATTGGTTGACAAAAATTTATTTTGAATCATTTTCTGTCTTACAATGGCTGTTCCATTTGAGAAATCCCTATAATTTCTGAAAGTTCATTCAATGTAAATCACCCTTTTAGATTTTGATTTGAACTTCTCTCTAATTTATAACTAAAGATTCTCTCGTTTCATACAAAGTGAACCCTATCATTTATCATTCACACATTATCTTCCTTGTGTATTCCAATCTTTCTTTTGCTTTTCATTTAAGATTCTGGAAGGACCTCTTCTACTATGATTCCTGATTTAAATACCACTTCTACCTTGGCGGCATTGACTACATAGATATTCTGTATCAGCCGGCGTACCAGTTTATCATCATATTCTGTCAGTACGCAGTCTGTTTTTCCCAGAAACCTATTGATTGCGTCGATTTTGCTACCTTCTTCGGTTTTGCGTGCTTCTTTGATTTGCTTCATTTCCAATGCTTCCATCTGTGTAGCGATTGCCTGACAGCGTTCTTCAAAGGTGGATTCATCGCCGTTCTGCTTAGCCTGTTCCTGTATCAGTTCTGCCATAGCTTTCTGCAGTTTTTTCTTTTCTTCAGCATATTCCGTATTCTCTGTGCCATATGTCAGGGATGTGACTATATTTTTTCTAAATGTCTGAACAAAATCTTCTTTATTTTTCAATACTCTGTTGATAGCGTGTAGGATAGCCCTATGTAATACGCTCTCCTCTATGGTTGGAGAGTTTTTGCAGTATCTTGTTCCATTTCTCAACCTGTTTTCACATCTCCATACGACCTTCTTTTCCCCATACTTAGACCAGATCTGTCTGCGGTACTCACATCCACATTCTTTACAGACTGTGATCTTGGATAGAGCATATTTTCCAGTATGTTTACCCTTCACTTCAGCTTCCTGTTTACTGTTTGATTTCTTATATACGTTAGCCCGTTGATTCAGTTCTTCCTGAACTTTATAGAATACCTCTCTTGGTATGATTGCCTCATGAGCATTTTCCACATAATATTTTTGAAGTTCCCCTCTGTTCTCTTTTCGCTCTTTGGTCAGATAGTCAGTAGTAAATGTTTTCTGTGCCATAGCGTCGCCGATGTACTTTTCGTTTATCAGAATTGTACGAATGGAACTGACATTCCATTCTGCATTGCCTCTTATAGTTTTTATACCATTTTCTTTCAGTATACGGGCAATGCTGTTCATGCTTTCACCTTCCAAATACTTGCCATAAATCATACGGACTGCTTCTGCTTCTTCCGGCACTACATACAGCTGTCCATCTGCTCCTTTTCGGTATCCAAACATTCTTCTGACCAGTACCTCTCCCTTTTCATATTTTCGCTTTAATCCCCATTTTACGTTTTCGCTGATATTACGGCTTTCTTCCTGTGCCTGGCTGCTGAGTATCGTAATCAACAATTCCCCTGTTGATTCTAATGTATTGATATTTTCTTTTTCAAAGTATATGGCAATGTTCTTTTCTTTTAGTTTTCGTATACATGACAAGCAATCCACAGTATTTCTGGCAAACCTGCTGATGGATTTTGTCAGTATCATATCTATCGAATGACCTTTTTGTAAACATCTATCCATCATCGCATTGAAGTCATCTCTTTTTTTCGTATTTGTTCCAGAGATTCCATCATCCGCATAGATACCTACAAAGTTCCAGCTTGGATTTTCTGTAATCATCTTTGTGTAATAGGATACCTGTGCTTCATAGCTGGTTTCCTGTTCTTCCTGTGCCGTACTGACTCTGCAATATGCTGCAACATTCAATAGCTTGACTTCCTGCTTTTTCGCTGTATTCAGATTGATTTTTGGTGGAATAACTGTAATTTTCCTTTCACTCATACCGCTCACCTTCCTTTTCTTCTACAATAGCACCATTTTTCAGAATGAATTGCACTCTGCCATCTTGATAGATGACAATATTTTTGATGATAGCATCAAGCAGGTCTGTATCTGGTTCTGTTGTTTCTTCATTTTTCCGCTGCTGAATCAATTTCTCAATCTTTTTTGTATAGTATTCTACCGATCCATCATCTGATAGTTCATATTGGAGAGATGCCTTTTTATAAATCAGCCTTAGCAAATCGTCTACTGCATAGTTTTGACTGTTTTTCATCATCTCAATTTCTCTTTCTACTGCTTTGATTCTGCTGTTATTTTTCCTTGATTCTATAGTTACTTTTCGAATCAACGCAGGCTGTTTTTTCAGCTTCTTGATAACCTTTGTTAACAAGTTGATGATCTGTTCTTCTTGTATACGTTGGTTTCTGCAAGTAACTCTGCCTTTTACCAACCGCCTGCTGCAATCCCATATTTGCGTGCTCCCATGCTTATAGCAGTGGTAATCGCTTCCACACTCTCCGCATTTTATTTTATCGCCTAACATGAAGGTGTCTTTATGATAGAGATATGATTTCTCTTTACCTATTTCTTTTAAGCGTTCTTTTCTTCTTTGCTGAACTGCTTCAAACAAGTCTTTCTCAATAATCTTTGGTATATTCTCGTCACCAAGGTATCTGATATCACGTAGTATATCGCTGATTTTTGTACGATGCAGTTTCAAGCCTTGGATATGGTCTTTTAGCCTAGCTACTGGTATGCCTCTGCTGTATGTTTCAAATATTTCCTGTACCATTTGGCCTGTTTCCTCATCTGCTTCAATGATTCCATCTTTGAGTTGATATCCGTAAGGTATTCTTTTTCCACTCATGTTTTTTCCCTTCTTTCTGTTAATGCAAGCCCATTTTTCAGTATGAATACCAATTCTTGATTTCGATTTACAACAACCTGCTTGATAACTGCTTCAAACAGCCGTTTCTCATATTTTTCTATATATTCCGGTTCTTTTTGTATCAGCTTAATAAGCTCTTTTGTCTGTCTTGCCTCTTTTCGCTGTTTGGATTTTAGAAGGCAGGTATCTTTTTCCTTTCTGTATTCCCTCAGCTTATTTTCTATGATGTTTTGCTGTTCCATATAAAAAGCAGAGTCGATATGCCCCTCTTGTGCTAGTCGATTGAGGATATCTCTCTGCTTGATCTGCTCTTGTATTTGTTTTTCTAATATTTCCAGTTTTTCTCTGACTATTGGCGTTGTTTGTAAGTCTTCCAGTTCTGCCATAAGCGGTATTAAGATTTCATCACAGTTGCTGGATAATTTATTCCACACAGTTACAAAGGCTTTTTCCAGTTCACTTTCTTTGATAATATCATTCTCACATAATTCTTTCGTTTTAATCCGTCTGCTGCAACTCCATGTGATATTGACTTTTCCTGTTCTTTCCGGCTTCACCTGTCGATTGAAATTTGAGCTGCACAATCCGCAGACTACTTTTGTCTTAAATTCGGATTCTTCTGTCTGTTCTCTTTGCTCTTTTTTACGATCGGAACAATGTATTTTCTGTGCCATCATTGTCTGCACAAGCTCATATTCTTCATGGGTTACAATAGGTTCATGGTCATTTTCAATCAACACCTGACGGTACTCGCCTTGATTTTTTCTTCTGCGAAACGGCACGGTATCTTCACTGTATGTTTTTTGTAGAAGCAAATCACCTGTATAGACCGGATTTTTCAATATTTTATGTATGGTAATCGGTATCCAGTTGCTTTTTCCTGTTTTGGTAGGGATGCCTTGTTCATTCAGGCTTTTCGCAATCAGCCATGTTCCTTTGCCCTCCAGATATTCCTCGAATATAAATCTGACAACAGCTGCTTTCTCTTGTTCTAGTATCAGCAATCCAACTGTATCTGTGTGATACCCATAAGCAGGATTTGACAGAATGTAAGTGCCATCCAAGAATCTTTTCTGTATCCCCCATTTTTGATTTGCCGAGATACTTTCTGATTCTGCCTGTGCAACAGAACTGTATATAGACAGCAGAAGTTCGCTCTTTTCAGAAAGCGTATGGATGTTTTCTTTTTCAAAGTACACATCTATGTTTTTCTCCTTCAGCTTACGTACTATCTGTATACATTCAACTGTGTTTCTGGCAAATCTGGATATGGACTTGGTACAGATGATGTCAATTTCTCCCGTTTCGCAGTCATCCAGCATTCTTTCAAACTCTGTACGCCCTTTTTCTTTTGTTCCGCTTTTGGCATAGTCTGCATAGATGCCTACAAAGTTCCATCCAGCTTTGCTTTGTATCATATTTTCGTAGTATGTTTGCTGAGATTCATAGGAGCCAACTTGATGAGCAATGTTTGTGCTTACCCTACAATAGGCACAGACATTTTTTTGTGCTTTTTCTTCTGTTTGTTTCATTGCAGGCTCTATGATTTTGACCTTTTCTTTCATATGGTCTTTCCTCCTTTCCAGCAAACAATACCTCTTTTTCAGTTACACATCTATCATTTTTTGATATATTTGTGTACTTTCTGATTGAAATGACTTTCTGTTCCGTGCATCAATTTGCATATATTCTTCTTCTGTAATCAGATTCTTGGAAAGCATTTTCAAAAGCATAACTTTTGAAAGTTGATATTTGATCTCGTTTTGCAGTTGATCATTTGACATATTAATTCCTCCTTTTTGGTTCTTTATAACCTTTCATCAAAGGTCAACTCTTTACCACTGATGAAAAGTCATAAACGCATGCCGCTATCCTGCGGCATGCTGTTCTGACTTAAATTTGCCGTATTTGACACTACTCCCCCGACACTGGGCAGCAATATAAACTGTGCTTGGCTGCACACATAGGCATCTCACCTCCGCCGTCCTTGCGATGTCTGGGACTCGGCGGAAGTATCATTGTAGCTCTGTTCAGGTCATGGCATCTGATCCTGCCAAAAGATCATCCCCATACAGCAAAAATCGCTCGAATTATGTATTACAGATCAACGGATCAGCATAAAAGTATTTATTTCATATCCTGTTGTAACGAATTGTCATGGCGTACTGTATGGTACTGCTTTTCCCTCTCAGGATGAACAGAGTAACGTATTTATATTGCCGGATATTCGGTTTTCAAAGAACATAGAAAGGTGAAAATAAAAAACCCTTCATATATCAGGTCACTATGAAGGGTTTTTATAACCAAAATCATAAAACTTTTTCTTTTTTGCTGTATTGCACAATTTTATGATTTAGATTTATTTATTTTTTATGTGTTATTTCATTGAAATTAGTATCCTTTTTTCAAAATCATTTATCTAATCTTATGACATGTAAGATCTGAGATACTCCAATATTTTATGTTTTCTTTTGCTTACTGCAGCTTGCGAAATACCTAATACAGACGCTATTTCAGATTCTGAGTATTCGTAAATATACTTCAGTAATATAACATTCTCTTTATCTATCTCTGTTAGAATTCTACTGATCTTGGTTATCATAATACGCTTTATCGCTTCTTCCTCAGTATTGGAACGAACATCAGGGACAAAGTCATAAACCTCACCCTTTTCTTCATTCATCGCATCCAAACTCAGAACATTTTTTCTTCTTCTTTTTCTTTCTTGATTCTTTTCATATAATTGATCTTGATACAGTTCTTCATATACATCACGATTTACCTCTATCAGTTTGTTTCTAACTTGTACAAAATATTGTTTTTCAGTTTCTTTACTCATATTGATTCCTCCGATTCAAATTTGATTTTTTTGTAATTGGCAAATTTAAATCAGAGATGGGGGAGCTCTTGGTTTATTGAGCAATAAAAAAAAGCAAACCTTAACAAACGGTTTGCTTTTCAAGACTGCTTTCAAATATATGTAATTTTCTTTGTAATGCACACAAAAAATATTTGTGTCTATATAAAATATAGCAACAAAAATAAGACAAACTATCTTGGGAGATAATTTGTCTTTTCTATATTTTAACTTTCGTTTCTTGTGGTATCCTTTAACATTTTTGTGTGTATTTCCACATCAATGCACATCCTTATGAAAAATATACATCATCAACAGTTGTTTTCTTATTTAAACATTTTTACTTTCTTAAAATAATGTTAAAGCTGTGATACCATATTCATTTTGTCTATCTTATTTAAATCTATAGTGAAATAAATATTTTTCTATTTTTTGATTTTTAAAAATAGCATTGATTATATATCAAGATAATGTATCGATGATCCAGTTCTTCGCAATCATACCAGCACAATTTTTCATCACATAATGTGTATAAATAGAAATATATTTTAAAATATCTTATCATAAATAATATTGTTTTTTCAATATTTTTATCATATTAACAAATATAAGATAAGAATTTTTACAAATAAAAAAATACACATTTCGTGTATTTTTTTATTTTATAGCCAAGATTGATAGTCTTTTGATACCTTTGTTTATATTCTTGTCAACCTGTTCATACTGCTCCATATACAGCACATACAACAACACTCTTCTGAAAAGGTATCCATTAACGCCTTCCCCTTTGCTTTGTAGTCCCTACCATAATCCTGCAACAAACAACGGGATATTCATAGGTAAAATTTCTTCTATATACATCCGCATTTAATGTCATTCTTCCTCCCTTAATTTCATAAACTTTGCATTCCCCGAAAATAGGTAAACATCCTTCTTTTAACAATATTTCTTACAGTATTTCCATTTTAGATTCTTTCTGATGATTATTGCAAAATAAGGATTCAATTATTACAGACGAAAGTATATTTTTATGCAACTTCATTACAATTTATGGAATAAGATAAGCAGAATTTACTCAATCTCAAATATTTATTATGGTTGTTTCACTTTCCTCAATTCTTGATAAATCACCTCTGCCAAGGCACTCATAATGGCATTGTACTTATTCTGATCCTCAAACAAAGAAGTATATGTATCCTGAGATTCTGTATAGCTCTCCATTGCCGCATCTCCAAACGCCTTTGGAAAGATACTTTCTGTAAAAATCTGAGGGTCGGAAGAATTCGCCATACTTGCCAACTTCTTATCTTTCATCAGCTTATCACGAAGTGCATTGAGAAGTACCTTATCTCCTTCTGTGAAGTTCCCTTTGAATTTCTCATTGATTTTTTCTATAATTTCGTCTAATGGTTCTTTCTCATCAAAACCCATAGCACCTTTTTTCTTTGCCGGTTCATAAACCCCCTTTTGTTCTGAAAGCTGAATTGCACCAGCAAATGTCTTTTGTAATTTATAGTATTCTAGCTTCAATTTACCTTCTAAATCAATCATATCCACAGTTTCAACAGGCAGGAGATTGATAAAGTAAGAACAGAATAAAAACTCTTTGTGTAACTCTTTATCAAACATTCGCACAATCTGGGAAATATAGCTATACCATTTGATGAGGCTACGAAGCTGCCGTCTAAACTGATAACGCTCATCTGGTGTTTTCTTATTATATCGGTTGGCAGCAGGTGTTAACAGGCTTGTCATACGACCCATTGCTTTTTGATCCTGTCTACCTGCACGAGAATATTCCTTCACAAAGGCTTCTATATCCTCATCCGTATAAACAGCATATCCTCGCAGTTCTTTCTGTGTTTGATAAATCAAATCTACATTCACTTCTTCTTGCAAGTAAGTTTCTTGGTAGAAAGGCTGGAACGCCTCCAAAATATCTTCTTTTGTGTTCACAAAATCCAACACAAAGGTATCATATTTTCCAGTACAAGTACGATTTAAGCGTGAAAGTGTCTGAACTGCTTTTACACTTTTTAGTTTCTTATCTACAATCATGGTATGGAGCAACGGCTCATCAAAACCCGTTTGATATTTTTCCGCTACAATCAAGATATGAAAATTATCATGAAATTCCGCTTTTGTTTGTGCTTCCAAAATATGGGTTCCGTCTTTGCGAACATTTAGCTTTGGTTCGGTATATTCATCATCACCATCTTGTACAGCACCAGAAAATGCAACCAGAACATCTACATTGTCATATTTCTTTTCCTGTATGTAACGCTTTACTTCATGATAATAACGTACCGCAGCCAAGCGAGATGATGTAATCACCATCATTTTCCCCTTACCATCAATCTTTTTCGCAGTCGTTTCCAAAAAAGTTTCCACAATAATCTGTGATTTTTGAGTAATATTATATGGATGTAATTCCTGATATTTGCGAATCACTTTTGCCGCACGGCTGGAAGGTACATCTGGGTTTTCTTCTGTTGTTTTTGCAATTTTGAAACAAGTATCATAAGTCATATAGTTCTGAAGTACATCAAGTATGAAACCCTCCTCAATCGCTTGTCGCATACTGTAAATATGGAATGGGTGAAAAGAGCCATCTTCATATTCTGTACCAAACAGTTCCAATGTTTTATCTTTTGGTGTAGCAGTAAATGCAAAAAAGGACAAATTTGGATGCTTTCCATGTACCAGCATTTCCCTCATCAGTTTATCATCCGGATCAAGTTCCGCTTCTTCCTTGCCCTCAATCTCAGCATATTCACGCAATGCTTGCTCTGTATCTGCAAGAGCTGTTTTTAATTTCAAAGCGGAATTACCGGTTTGAGAAGAATGGGCTTCATCTACAATAATGGCATAATTTCTGCCAGAAATTTTATCTACTTCCTGATAAATGACAGGGAATTTTTGCAATGTAGTGACAATGATACGCACACCTTGATTGATGGCATCTCGTAAATCTCTGGAATTTTTATCCTCACCAATGGTTTCCACCGCACCTATGGTATGGTCAAAGCCTGAAATGGTTTCTTGTAACTGTGCATCTAAAACAGTACGGTCTGTTACAACAATCACACTACGAAATACAGCATTGTTATCTTGATCATGGAGGGAAGCAAGTCGATATGCTGTCCAAGCAATGGAGTTTGATTTTCCGGAGCCTGCACTATGCTGAATGAGATAATTATGCCCTGCCCCATTTGCTTTGACATCTGCCAGCAGTTTGTGAACAACATCCAGCTGGTGATAACGAGGAAAAATCAGCATTTTCTTTTTGGTAATCTTCTCACTACCATCAGGCAGTAGCTTTTTCTCTTGTTTGATTTGCAAATGGATAAACTTTTGCAATATCTCCATCATGCTATCCTTTTGGAAAACCTGTTCCCACAAATATGCCGTTGGATATCCGTCAGGGTTGGGGGGATTACCTTTCCCACCATCACACCCTGCACCAGAAGAACCTTGATTAAATGGCAAAAAGAATGTATCTTTACCATCCAGCTTTGTCGCCATCCATACTTCCATTTGGTCTACACAAAAATAACCCAAAATACGCTTATTGAACTGGAAACAGATTTCTCTGGGGTCACGGTCATACATCCACTGCCGTTTTGCATTTTCTGCATTCTGCCCTGTGTACTGATTTTTCAATTCAAATGCAAAAACAGGAATCCCATTCACGACAAGCACCATATCTACGCTCTTTTTGCTTTGTGCAGAATAGTGCCACTGCCGATTACAGTGAATGATATTTTTTGTATATAAATCTGCTGCATTTTGGTTTAGGCTAGACTCTGGCTGAAAGTAGCAAACACGAAATGTAATTCCACGATGCTTAAAACCATAGCGAAGAACATGTACAAGACCATCTGTATCACAGGCTGTATTCAGTGCAAGGCAGAATTTACGAACGGGATTGACTTTATTTGCATTTTCAAATCTTGCCCATTCCTTTGGCTGTGTTTGCTGTATAAAATCCATCAATGTATGGACATACAGTCCCAGCTCTGCATCATATGCTTCTGTGCCTTTCGTATATCCTCCATCAGGAGAAAGGAAAAAGGACTCTATATCTTCTTCAAAGCGTTTTTCGGTTGTGTTTTCAATCGCCATTTTACTACACCCCTTTATTATTTAACTGAGCAAACAGCTCTTGGTCTGTTGACAAATACATTTTTCTGATAATATGTGACCAATGTGTAAGCATTGTACTTTTGGCAAGAGTTTCAGTATTCGGAAATATTGCGACAAACATAGCCGTAACTATTGCAAGAATAATTGCCGAATTTACCGCAGGATCTGTAATACCATAGTCCGATTTTCCAACAGGAATCATATTCATTCCATCTATATTTGCTAATCGTTTTAAAGTTCCTTGTGGAGAAGCATGGTTTACAAAGCAACCAGCCTTATGTTGCTTTTCCCATTTTTCTGTAAAGTCACAACTTTTTCGAATAGCTAGCAAAGTGGGTTTAAAATTTTTGCTTTTATGAGCGAAACAGGGGGCATTCTTTGCCCATGAACATTTTTGATTATCTGTGTTACTCTGTTGAAGATATGCCAAAGCAGTTTCCTCTCCAGCTGTTTTGATAAAGTCTGCAATATAACACAATTCATACATAGTTCTAAAGCGAGCCAAAGCACCATCTGCAAAACCATTTTTTATTAGGCATAGAATTTCTAGATAGATCTGGCACACTCTGCCATGAATATGCACAAAAGTAGCATATGTATATTGATACTCTTTTTGTTCAATTTTCGAAATTTCTTCAGCCACATATGTTGTATAATCATTTGCAATCTCAATACTAAGTTCATACATAACTTCAGATGCAGCAAAACATTTTCCCCACTTTTGATCTTGATGTGCTTGAAATACATTATCACGCAATCTATGCTTCATTGAAATTTCATATAAACGTTTTTTTATATCTTCAAGATGGTTAACAGCAGCTTTATTTATAATTTTTTCATATATATTAGGTAATTTCTTATTCCAATGTTCTAGTATTTGTTTTTCTTCCATACCACCTGCAATTTGCTCTTTAATACAATCTTTTATAACATCATTTATAAATTCATCTAATGATTGAGTTTTTTGAATAGTATCATTCTGAGATTTCATCTAAAAACACCTCTTGCTTTCCCGTCACATATTCATAAATCAACGATTTTTTATAGTTTTCCAGTTCAATCAGATATTGTTGTTTTTTTGCAATGAGATTGTCGATTTCTTGACACTTTATTCCCAGATAAGAAACAATTTCTCTTTGCTCATCTACAGATGGTATGGGAATAATAATATTTTTAAGATCTTCCTTTGATACTTTTAAACGACAAGTATTAACTCTGTCATTACCTCTCACAATTGCATAAATTCCTTTTCCAAGACTAAATAATACACGAAGCATAGTTTTACTTCTAAATAGATATTCACAAAATTTAGTAGTTACATGATCATATTCCTTATCATAGAATGTATAATAAACAGGACTAACACATCCAAAGTATGCAGAAACACCAGAAGCCCCGACAATCATATTCATACTATTCATAACTAAATCACCAGGATAAGCCAGTTTATACTGTTCAAAATCGTCTTTGAATCTATCCATATTTGCAGTTTTTTCTGCATACAAAGTTACACCTAAATTTATTGATAACGATAATCTTTCTGTAGATTTTATAGGACTGTTTTTTTCGTTTCTTTCATATAAAACATGCCTAAATGGCAACAATGACCACTCAGATGGAACTTTTCCTATCCATTCAATACCACTATCCTTCATAGGTCTATCACCACGCACACCTTTTGTTACAGCCTGTGTGATGACTGCCTGCTTTAGTTTTTTGTATTCCTCAATACTGGTGCGGGTGCGTTCCAATACAGAATCAATTTCTCTGCATTTTGCATCAAGAAAGTCAGCAATACGAGTTTGTTCCTGTATACACGGAATAGGAATTTTAAACGAAACAATATCTGATGAATTTATCGCTGGATAACTAATTCCAACAGACTCTGCTTCTACTCTACTTATAAAACTATTAGAAAGCATGGCAAAAAATAAAAAATTAGGGTCTATTGTTTTTCTTGCTGTTAAAACAATAAAACCAGTTGATGCAATTTGTTGTTGCTCATGCTTAGGAATTCTAGCAACAGCCTTTAAATAAGTGCGTACTGTAGAAAGAATTATATCTCCTTCATAAACTACTCGTCGAGCTCTTGAAGGTGCTTTTTCAAAATTTATTCTTTGATAATTTGTAATTCCTTGTCCATAATTCACAGCACCAATATCAATATAATCAAACTGAAAATTTGGTTCTGTTTTTTCTGACAAATCTTCTTTGTTGTAATCCACTATATATTTTAGTGATATTGAAGTCCAACTAATAGGAATTTGTCCTACCCACTCTATTCCACTATCTTTCATTTCTCTACTCATTGCTCAGCCCTCCTTACAAAACAGAGCATCCAAAGAAGTGGCAATATCTTTTTCTAACGCCTGAATTCTCTCCATAATGGTTTCCACAGGTTCGGGAGCCTCATATTCATAAAAATATCTTGTCATAGGGATTTCATAACCCACCTTTGTTTTCTTATGGTCTATCCAAGCATCAGGGGCATAAGGCAAAACCTCTCGCTCGAAATATTGGTCAATATCCTCTACCAATGGTACATTTTCTGTATCTCGTAATGTTGCATCTGCTTGCTTCTTGCCTTTCTTTAATACAAGTTCTCCATTTTCGTCACGCAGTGGACGTTCCACCACAATTTTATGATAGCCAAATTCTACTGTTTCAAAGATTTTACTTTCGCAATAAATCCCCTCTTTTTCACCATAAATTGCTTCATGCTGAAAATCCCCATATGCTTGTACAATCAAATTTCTACACAATTCGGTAATATCATTTCTCTTTGTCCCAATACTTTTTCTTCTTTGCTCAAAACAATGAGAAGCATCAATTAGCTGTACCTTGCCTGCACGGTATGCAGGCTTGTCTTTAGATAAAATCCAAATATATGTGCTGATACCTGTATTCATAAACATATCAGTTGAAAGCTGAATGATACAATCCAACCAGTCATTTTCCAAAATATATTGACGAATGTTAGAAGGTCCACTTCCTGCATCACCAGAAAACAACGGAGAACCATTCTGTATGATTGCCATTTTCCCATTTGGAGCAAGTTTGGAAAGCCCATTCAATACAAAAAGTTGCTGTCCATCAGAAATTTTCGGAAGCCCAGGAGCAAACCTCCCCAATTCACCTTTTGCAGCTTCGTCTTCTACGGCTTTCTTTTCACGCTTCCAGTCAATGCCAAAAGGTGGATTGGAAACGATATATTGGAATGTGTATCCGCTAAATTGATCTTCAGACAATGTATCACCATATCGCATATTGTTGGGATCACCGCCACGAATCATCATATCCGCTTTTGCAATGGCAAAAGTAGAAGGATTAAATTCCTGCCCAAAACAAGTAACTTCAATATCTGTGTTCAAATCATGAATCCTTTCTTCCATACAAGAAAGCATCTGGCTTGTGCCCATTGCCATATCGTAAACAGTAACATTTCCCGCTTCGGAAAGGTTCGCTTCGGAAAGCAAGAGGTCAGTCATCAAATAAATAATATCTCTGCTGGTAAAATGTGCCCCAGCTTCTTCCCCAAAGGACTCAGAAAAACGCTTTACCAAATCTTCAAAAATGTACCCACAATCTACAGCACTGATTTTGTCAGGGCCAAGATATCCTTTTGGTGTATTGAACTCCTTGATCACCAAGTATAACGTATTACTTTCCACCATACGCTTTATGATATTATCAAAATCAAACTTTGCAAGAATATCCTGCACATTGGCAGAAAATCCAGCCAGATAATCTTTGAAGTTTGCTTCAATATTTTCTGGATCAGTTAACAATTTATCAAAATTAAATTTGCTAGTGTTATAGAATTGATATCCAGATGCTTTTGTAAGAAAGCCATCAATCACAGCCAAACTTTTCACTTTCTCATACTGTTCCAAAACTGCTTCATGTGTTGGCATTAAGCAATCATTGAAACGCTTAACTACTGTCATCGGCAAGATAACCAAACCATATTCATGTGGTTTCAATGGACCACGCAAAAGATCAGCTACGTTCCAAATCATTGTCGCTTTTTCAGCAATATTCGTTCCTACTACATTTATTTTATCGTTAGACATTTCTATTCTCCGTCCTATCTCTGTTCAATTGATTTATTGTTGCAAAATCCTCTTTTACAACATACTATCACACCAAAATATCTGCGTCAAACCTACCTTTTGTACTTGGGTTCCCATTACTTTTGCTTATCATTATTTTTCTTTTTCTACTTCTTCAAATATGAAATAATCTTTTTCTTTTTTCGTATCGCATATTCTAATGTTGTAGCAGCGCCGCCCCAACTATGTAAAACATAACTAACTACTACATCTGCCTTTTCTATCATCCACTGATTTCTTTTGGGTATTGCAAAACGCCTTGGTACTGATTCCAGAGGTGGATATATTGTAGCATCATACCATGTTGTATCTATTTTTTTATTCAGATATGGCAATACAAGAATCAATTTAATATACGGATATTGTTTTTTCTTTTCATACAAAACAGATGCAGCCATATGATCAAACGCACCATATCCACCTAAATAAAATACTTTTCCACCTTCTTCAATCAAATATTGTGTCACATTTTTTAGCCAACATCGTACCGTTTCCATATCAGTTACTTCAGAATGACCACAAAAAGTTATTTTCATATAAAATCCCTCCTGCATATATCATAACGCAATTGTTTATATTAGTACAGTTACAGGGACTATTTTTATCATATATGACAATATAATAATTCATATTATAGTGATATGGTGGTGAAGCATTTGAAATTAAATGAAGCAGTAAGCAAACGACTTTTAGAATTACTAGCCGAAAAAAACATGACACAATATCAGCTTTACATGAAAAGTGGTGTACCAAAATCCACAATCGGAAATATTATTCATTGTTCCTATGATTCTGTAAAACTGCGTGTCATACATGAACTGTGTCAGGGGCTTGATATGGGAATTCCTGATTTTTTTAACTCTCCCCTTTTTCACGAAAATCATCTTGACCCATAACAGAGATATCGTATCGTTTCTCTTATACCTTTCTTTTTCTGTAACCATGTAACTGTTAAAGTGAGTAGTTAACATTCATGGCTCACACTGACCCATACCATGGATCACAAAAAAGGCAGGGCTTTCCCTTGGTATTCCATGACCATTTTTTGCACTTTTATATCACATTGCCAATTTCAAAATTTTACTCTATAAAATATAAATTACTGCTTTTCCCTCCATTTTTACGAAATCGATTTTCTTTTGCAATATGACCACTGTTTTGCAATTCATTTAATGCTCTTTTCACTGAAGCCAAAGATAAATTCAAATCTCTGCTGATCGTCTTCATAGATGGATAGCAGGTTTTTGTATCTTTTCCTGCCCTGTCACAGAGATACAAATATACTGACACTGCTTTGCTGGAAAGTTCTGTATCCTGATACACTCGCAACTTATCTATCATAAGCAATCACCTACTCTTTCATATTTTTGGAAATACTTCTGATACCATTTGTAAAAGATTTATCCTCTGCCATTGCATTTCGCTTTACAGGCTGTTCCAGCGGCTTTTCTAAGACATATCCATATCTTTCTTCAATCAATGCTTCTATACGGTTTTTATCGGCATATTTTACTTTTCTTACGACAGGTTTTCGCATGTCATACTGCTCATCCAATGTGATGCCCCATTCAAAAAACAGCTTCAGCTTTGTTTTCATTGGTTTCACGCCTGTTCTTGTCACAATGAAGGTATCCTTTGGCATGATTTTCAGCTCATCTGGTGTCATGAGCGGTCTACCTGTCATCTGTAACGATTTTGATTTGTCTTTCCCTTGCGAGATACTGCCTGTCATAACTGTTCTGTCACCTAACGTTTTTGACAAAACATTGGCGGCTTCGGAGTTTGGTGCGAAACCACCATAGATACAGATTTGGCAGTTATCTATGATAATATCAGCACCTTCCTTCCCATAGTTCTTTTCCAGTTGTGCCAATGACTGTATAATGGGCACAAAGCTGATTCTTCTGGAACGACTGGCAGAGAACATCATTTCTGCTGATTGAATGGCAGGGAGGGTGCCAAACTCATCCAGAAAAAACATCACTCTGTTTGGCAGTTTGCCACCCATTTCATCAGCAATGGAAAGCATTTCTCGATACAGCTGTTGTACAATCAGCGAAATGAGAAAATACTTGCTGTCATCCTCCTCTGGCATAATCAAAAACACTGCTGACTTGTTTTTGCAAAATTTTTCTGTGTCTATTTTCGTTTCAAAACAAATCAGCTGCTCTATTTCCGAATCCAAAAACGCATTGAGTCTGGACAATGCCGTTGACAATACAGAAGCCATCGCCTGATCTGCGGAATTCAAAGCCGCACCGGAAAGCCATCTTGCTTTATGTTCTTCAGGCAATTTTTCCATAAGCAATTTAAACTGACTCTTGCCTTTCACTTCCGATGGGCCAAGTAAATCTTGAATTAACTTGAATACACTGATGATATGCCTTTCTTCACCCATTTCTTCTCTCTTATCTTTCCCTGCCCGAAACAAAATTTCTGCATCTACTTCTTTTGGAAAATTGACTTTTTGCACTTGTGGAAGAAAGCCTATTCCTTCTTTTACACATGCTTCACGCATTTTTTTGATTTCATTACATCTTTGTTCCAATACCACTTGCTTTCTATTCTTCTGCTCTTGCACAAAAATATAGGGCGAGCAGAATTCTGCAATGACCAAAATCACGGCAGTAATCAATCCTTCTGCTGAATCATAGAAAAAAGCATTCTGCCCTGCATTTGCAGAGTCAAAGCCACCTGAATTCATTATCGTTTTTGAAATAATTTTTGCATACTTTTCTGCTTTTGCCTTTGCCACCAAAGAATCGGTTTGCAGGTACTCATCCATATAATGGTTTACCATATGAAGCATATTGAACCCATCGCTCTGTGTTGGATTTCGCAAATCCAAAACCGAAATATCATAACCATAATACTTTTTGGCAATTGGCGCATAACTTCTGAGCAGATCACCTTTGGTATCGGTTGTCACAAAACTCATGCCTGATGCACAGCAGTATTCCAAGTTTGGATACAGAAACTTTGCTGTTTTGCCAACGCCCGCAGCACCAATCATCAGTGCGTGTACATCGCCTTCATCCACAATGGCAGTGACTGTTTTCTTTTTGCCCAGCTGCATCATATTGCAGCCAATAATGATACCTTGCGGCAGACCTTTGACGTAATTTCCTCTCCACGCTTGGGGCTCATATCGAATTCGTTTGAATGCTTCATCGATTTCTTTCGGCGTGGCAAAGCTTGCCGAACCATGCTGCCCATCCCCGACTGTTTTGCTCTTGATATTTAAGGACTTTCTGTCAATCAAAAACATACAAACCATAAAAGCACAGAATAAAAGCAGGAGTGGTGCAAGTTTGATTAGGTTTTCCATCTGTTCAACCTCCCATCTGCATTGTCATTGGTTCTGCTTTTTCTGATTCTATCTGTTCCTTTGTTTGTTGCTGTTCAAATCTTGTTCTCCTCTCCAAATCCTGCTCATAATCTGTTTTCATGTAAATTTCTGCCCGCATAGCCATGTCTGCCATATTTCTTGCCCATAAAAAAAGAGACAGTGCATCTTGAGGATCTATTTTTCTCAAGTGTCCTATCTCATCTTTCATCTCCTGTATACGCCTTTCCATTCTTGCTTTGTCCAGATAGGGTTTATATTCCTTTTCTATCTGCACAATCAGCTTTTGATATGTCGTCAGTATTGGAAAACCATTTTCTTTTTCAATTTCACACATCACACACACAGATAAATCTGCCATACGCAAAATGCTTGCCAACAACGGCTTTGTATCAACATCTGCTCTTTTCACGGATTTTTCTGCCTGTTTGAAATCCCTTTTGATTTGTTCCAGATAAAAATCCAAACCTTTCTTTTGATATTCTTGTCTGCGCCACTTCATATAGGGGCTTTCTGTATTGGCATTCATAATGCCAAGTTTTCTGGCAATCGTATGATAAGCATCTTTCTTTGGATGTGTCTGCGGAAGAATCGCTGTCACACCATGCTCTGCCTTCAACTGCTCATTCCAGTCTTTATATAATGGATGCAGCCACATACTGTTTGCACCATACCCTTGTTCTGCCAAAATATCCATGATTTTATCACAGGCTTCTATTCCTGCTGCATCATAATCCAGACACAGCACAATCTCTTTTATATGTTTCTGTTCTTCCAAAAACTGCAATAGCGACTTTGGTGATAATCCATCCAATGCCAAATAACTGTCTGTTGTCCAATCGTCGTTTCTCATTGTTGCAAATGACATAAGGTCTATGGCAGCTTCAAACACATAAAGCTGTTCGCTTTTCCCTCGCCAGCAGAAACCATAGCTGCAATCAGAGCCAGTACATGTCATCTTAAATCCCTTGCTTTTTTCTACAGTGGATTTTTTACTTGCTGATTTTGGGACACCGTCTTGATCTGTGCCAACAAACACAATATTGTTGTGTTGTTTCTCTTGATATAATGTTTTTTGATCCACAAAAAATTGCACCACATCTTTAGAGAGAAACCTTGTTTGAAGAAGATACGCAAATAAGTGTTTCATGTTATCTGCTTTTTCCGGAAGCTGAAAGACCGGCTTTTCCGATTTCTGTACTTCTACTTTATTTGCCACAGCAATTTCTGTGTCCTTCTTTCCGCTGATATTCGGTTGTTCTCCATTCAGCAGTTCTTTCATTGCTCCACGAAAATCTAAGCCATAAAATTCTTCCATAAATTTAATGGGATATCCACCGATTAGATTTTTATGGTCATACCAAAGATTTCCTCTGATGGAAATGCTGTCATGCTCTCCAGTTGCATCTTTGTATATCAACACAAACTCACTTCCCCTGCGTTTTAATATTTCTCCTCGCCTTTGCAGATATTCTTCCAAATTTGTTTGATTGGCTTTCTCAATCTGCTCATTCGTATAAAGTGCCATTTTCTCCCTCCATATCTTTTGCCATATCCAAAGCATTTTCTACACAGCTGTAATCAAAGTTATGCTCCCCATATGCTTCCTCAATCAAATCCAATTCCTTCTCTTTTGGATATACGATTGGTGTTTCTTTCATGACAAATATATTTACTGTTATGTTTTCATCTTTCATCTTTAAGTAAATATCAATCTGATGATATATTTCTTTTGGATAAACTATTTTCATATCCTGCAATTCTTCTTTACTCAGTTGCCAAAGTATTGCAGGCACTTTATATTCTCCTTGTTCCAAAGTCAATGCGGCTGTTTCATAAAATCTGCGAAACACCAATTGACAGTCTGCGAGAACACATTTCAAAATGAGTTTTGCTGAAGGACAGATTTCTTTCATTCTTTCTTCACACATATACACATCATATATCAATAAAAAAGCCATTTGAACACCTCCATTCATTTCTTACATTTCCATGTCCATACTGTTTTCTGTTTCTTCTAAATCCATTGGTGCTTGTGTTGTATTTTTAGTTTGCTCTACCTCCACTTTTTTCTGCCATGCTGAATTGCCCTCTAACCCTTGCGTCAACATTTTTCTTGCAAACTTATATTCCTCTCCCACCATACCTGCTCTCACCAGCCATGTCCGCATCATAAACTTGTCATTTTGATTTTGGTTTTTCTTTTGGCTGACAGTTTTGTTGTTTTCAGCATAACTGCTTACCACCTGTGCAAACTGAATGCAACCCAATAATTCTTTTTGATGCAGTGTACTTTTGAAATATGGGAAGCTGACCGCCTCCTTATTCTCTATTTTTGTACATTCTGCAACTTCAGAAATGGTAATACCCAATGCTTTTTGAAACAGTTCTCCCTTGCTTTCATATAAATTTTGTAAGTTTGTTTGATAGCGTTCTGTATTCTCCAAACAACCAAGATCCAAAACAACATTCATTTTTGTTGAGTCATTGACCATAGCACCTTCCAACTCCAATTGCTGTACCACTTTTTCTAAAGCAGGAAACTCATTTTCATACAAAAAAGGTGAGAGCAATCTCACCTGATACATATAGTTTGCTCCCACCACTTTTTCCCCATTATTTCTTTCTGCTTTAATGTCGTCTGAAGGAAGTACACGCCATGTCCTTCCATCCTGATCCTGCACATGATACCCGTTATACTGTAAATCAAAAACGGAGGCTGTTTGAAACTGTTTTGATAAAATTTCGGCCACAGATTTTCTTGTGATGCCCGTCACATCCATTTCCACACAATACTTTTTCCATCTCATTTCCACACCCTCTCTCAAAATCACATTTTCTGTCCTTGTGCTTCTTTCTTTTCCATGATTTTGTGCATCAGTTTTTTATCCATTGCTGGGATATGTTTTTTCTGCCTGTCGTAATCTTCTTGAATCATATTGCTGATATTTTTCATCAACTGTAAAAAAGACGTGTATACCTGTGTCCGTTCAAAATTGCTCGTTTGCGATGCTTTATTTTTTGCTTCCCTGATGTCATCCATTTCAGAAAGTTTCAAAGCAGATTTCAAAACCATATTTTTGATATTACGAAACTTTGGTTCCTCTGCAAGGGTTCTTCTTGCACGCATCTGGTTCTGATATGTAGACAGAATATCGTCTTTCAATCCCAGCCAGCTTTCATAGGCTTGATTGATTTTTTCATCCTTGCTGATTTCCCTGACGATTTCATCTACCAACACCTTATTTTCTTTATCCAGCCTTCCATAAACCTTTTTATGTTTTGTTGTTTGTAGATTTCGTGACAACTGCCAGAGAAGCATTTCAGCTTTTGGATTTGCGACATGTTCCATTGCCATTGCTTTTTTCAATTTATCATCAAAGTATTTTTTGAGTGTTTCTCTGACTTCATCCTTCTGCTCATAGATATGATACAATTCATCATGAAATATTTCATTTGCAAAAGAACTTTTTAGTTTCATCAGATTTTTTGATCCAAGATATCCTTCTTTTGGATTTTTGGAATAGCACATCAGATGGATATGTGGATGATGCCCTTCATTATGAAAGGCACCATACCACACAAAATGATCCAATGGGATTCCCATAGCTTTCGCTATCTCCACAGACTTACCTCGTACCAGTTCACGCCAAGTATCGGCATTGTCATATCCCAGACGAACAGCATCCTCCCGTTTCAATGACAATACGAACGTCCAGATGTTGCCGTTGTGTTCCGCAGCTTCTTTTGCCACCTGATTCAGATGAATGACTTCATCTGCTCCGTTCCACAGTGCGTGTCCCTGTTCTCCTCGTTCTGCTCTTGGTCTTTTCGCAAGGTATCCTACATAGTTTTCCATATTGCCTTCTCTTGCCAACCCTTCTTCTGCAATCTTACGGATTAAGTCCTCAGCGTTTTCCATTGTTGGATTGGCCAAATAATCTTCGTATTCTTGCTCACAGCTTTCTTTCAATTCAGAGTGTGCTTTTAATTCTTTTTCAATCCATTTCTTTTGGTGTTCTGTAGCTTCTTCTCTCGAAAGATCTACTTCAAATTTCTCCGCATTTGGTCTTGTAGCAACATACGTTACATAGTTTTTTACCTGTGACGGCTTTTTCATTTTCAAATATCTTAGAGATAAAATAAATCTTGGCATATCATCACCTACATCTGTAAATTCATATCATTGTCTTGTTTTAATTCCTCCATAACATACTCATCGAAATAAGAATCGTATTCCATATCTTTGTTAAAGTCATAATCCATTACACCTTATACAGGTCTATAACATTTGCATTTTATTTCTCATCACTCCTTTGATACTTTACGGCATCTTCCATTTTGATAATACCGTTTATCTTTTTGACCTCATTCACACAACGGATATGTAATCTTTTCATAGTTTCCTCGTCCATATCATTGATAACTGCAAGCATACTTTCCAGCTTTGCCATTTCCACAGCGATTTTGAAAAGCATCTTCGACAATCTGTTTTCTGAAGTTCTCATAATGCCGGACACAGTTTCCATCATCACATCAGATAAAAAATCCATGTGCTTTTCCTGATAAAGATATCCAGAATAAAAATGAATTGCTTTTTCAATAAAGTCACTGCGATTTGTCAAGCCTTCCATGGCAACTGCAGCATCGCTTTTCTGAACTGCATCCTTTGAAAGCCATACGCTGTATCTTTGTTTTTTATATTCTTCGTTCATTTTGCTCTCCTTCCATAAACATTGCTACTGAGCTGGCACCAGCTCCTGTATAAAACCGCCTTTTTTCTAAGGGAATATCGCCCTTTTTTTCTTTTCAAAGCAACAAACCAGTGCCGTTTGCTTTTTGCCAGCGTCTGCAAAAAATCCCCGCACTGCGGGGATTTGAGGGATTTTGCCGGCGGTTCTGAGCCGGTATTTAACCTGCAAGATTTTTGCTCTCTGGATTTCCTGCGACAATTATCTATCTTGGTTTCCTTTCAGATTTTCACTTCGCCCACAATCGGCTCAAAATCGCTTTTATATTTTCTATCCTACAACGGCTCCACCTCCTTTCTAAAATGGCACACGATGGCACACAGGGCGTAAAAAAGGCGAACCTTCTTGGCTCACCTTTATCTATATCAACTGTCTTGTTTTATTCCTGAAATGCATTCATGGATTACTTCTTCCTTTTCTGGTTTTTTCGCCTTTGCTTTCCTCTCTTTTTCCGGTTCTTCGTTTTCTTCAATATATTCTCTGACATCCACAGGCACCAGTTTTTTATACAACCGATGGAGTGTTTCCTCCAATTCCTGTTCTACAGAAACTTCTTTCTTCACTGCATATCGTTTCAAAGCATGATATTTATCGGACTCAAACTTGATTTGTATTACAGACTGTTTCATAAAATGCACCTCTTTTCTTGATGACGTATTCTCATAAAATTCACTACTTCTCACATTTCTTGCTCCATTGATTCACCAAATCTTCACCGATTTCAAATCGGTTTGCTAAATAATCACTGAGCCAAGTGCAGCCAAACTGCTGATGCGTATGGATTCTCCAGATCGCAAGCTTGCCAACATTCAGCTTGACATCTTCCATATCAAACAAAAGATTGGTCAATCCTTCGTGTGTAAAGGCATAAACCTTATGGAATGTATCGCCTTCCAAGAGGATTTCAGCTTCTGTCAGAAGTTCATTGACTCCATCTTCCCATTCTGTCAAATCTCCACCACACCCTTGAAATATAATCCCTTCTTTGTTTGTCATCTGTTTTAATTCCTCTAAAGTAATTCTTTCAATCATATTTTTCCACTCCTTTACAGTCTGCCATATCCATAAAAATGCTTGATCCAATAGGAATTTCCAAGGTTTACATAGCCAATCGGATCTCCACAATGTATCATTTGATTATCTCCAACGTATATTCCAATGTGTGTTACGGGATTGCTTGTTTGATATGTTCCTGTAAAAAACACCAAGTCACCGGGTTTTACATCTTCTTTTGATACCGGTTTGCATTGATTATAGATCTGCTGTGCTGTTGTTCTTGGCAGGTTATGGACACCGGAATGGGTATACACCCAGCAGACAAAACCGGAACAATCAAAGCTGGTTTCCGGTGTGCTTCCACCCCAGCGATAAGGAAAACCGATATACTTTGTGGCTTCTGACATCAATTTTGCAAACGTTTCATCATTGAATGCTTCACCGGGAATGCCTGTAATTTTATCTGTTGTTGCATATCCATACTTGATAAAAAGATAAAGATTATGGATTTCCAGCTTGTCTGTATCTGTAAATGTATAAGACAGTTCGTCTTCCAGGGCTGGATATATCTCGTCATCCTCTTTCACGCCAACAAAACAATCCACGAAGTCAGTATAAAATTCTTCCGCAAACACAGACAAATCTTTTGTAAAGTAGAGGATATAAAAAAAGGACTTGACTTTTATATCATCAAACCCTTCTGCATCCAGTTCTTCTATTGCTGTATCCAGCTCTTCAAAAGCTGCAATCATATCTTCCATATACTCTGCAAGTTCTGCATCAATGTCTGTTGGAACCGGTCCACCATCAAATACAATCCTTGCAACTTCTTGGCTGTATCCGGCTTGCGTATTGAAAATAGAAACCACAGCAAGCAATGGAATCAGAATAACAATCACCATTCCAACAACAACGCTTGCCAGTAGTGTTCGTACCCTTTTGTCTTCAGCCAGCTCCAATGCCTTTTTTGTCATCACAGCAACTGCCATAGGACTCGCCATTGCTTACCACTCCTTTCTTTATACTTTGTAGAAACCACAGCAAGCAGTGGAATTAGAATCATCATAATAACTCCTACTATACTTACCAGTAGTGTTCGCACCCTTTTATCTGCAGCCAACTCCAATGCCTTTTTTGTCATCACAGCAACTGCCATAGGACTTGCCATTTTTGCACCACCCTTTCTCATTCAAAATAAAATTTTATACTATCTTCCGCCTGCACTGCCAAACAATTCTTCTTTATACTTTGGTGCTTTCACTACAAGGTGATAGACTTCTGAGCCATGACGGAACACACAGACACCTCTCATCTGATTTGTAATCAAATCAAATAAGCAGTCATCCAGCCTCAGCATATCCATAAATTCCTTCTTGGAAATATTACCTGGATGAAACAAAAACTGATGTGTTGGGATTGCAAACAATGGTTTTGTCATCTCACTCACATCAGCTCTGTTAAAGTCATCAATATTCTGGCTGGCAATCACCACAGCACTGTCTTTTTTACGCACTCGCTTCATAGCATTTCTGATATATTCGATGGCTGTTAAGTTGGTCAAAAAGAGATACAGCTCATCAATAAATGCTGCTGTGTTTCCTTTGGTCAACAGTGCATCTGACATATAAGACAGCACATTGAACAGCATAGCATTTCGGATGGCTGTATCTGCATCCATGATGCCTTTTGTACCAAAGCAGAGAAATTTATCCGCAGTGATGTTGGTATGCCCATTAAAAAACTTGCTGTCTGCACCAATACAGATGGATTTCAGCTTTAAGCACAAATCCCTTACCGTTTCTCTGGTATAGATATTTCCTTTCTTTTCTTCATATTGGTCCAATTCCTGCTGTGCAAAATGGTACAAATCTTCCAGAATGGGATAGTCAGTATGTTCCAGTGCTGACAGCTTTGTATATTCTGTAATGCCTTTACTTTCATAAAGTCTTTCCAAAAAGATTTCCAAAACATCAATCTCTGCACCAGTAAACTCCTTGTAGGAACGAAAAAAGTCACGCAAAAAAGAGAGATGTCTTGGCAGTACAGAGCCGTTGTCCTCCTCCCATCGTTTTGGCTCTAATACGTTGATAATGTAATCACCTTTCATCAAATCGATGTAACAGCCATCCATATTTATGGTCAAATCCATATATTCCGCCTCAGGGTCAAGACAAATGATATCCATACCACTTTCTCTCATATTGCAGAGAAGCAGTTTCATCAAATAGCTTTTCCCTTGTCCACTGTTGCCAAGCACCAGAATATTTGCATTTGTTTTATCATCGGTTCTTCTTTGAAAATCAATGAACAGGTTGCTTCCATATTTGTCATGACCAATATAAAACCCTTGTGGATCGGCTTTGCCTGAGTAGTTAAACGGATACAGATTTGCAACACTTGTTGCAGGCAATACCCTTTCGAACTGTTCTCCAAAGGCATTGTTTCCACAAGGCTGTGTGCTTTCAAAACCTTCCTTCTGCCTCAAAAACAGCTTATCCACAGAGATTTTGGAACGAGTCAGTTCTGCTTCTACATCTGCCTGCATCTCTTTCATCTTCTCTAATGTGGGGGCTGAAATCTCAATAAACACAGCACAATGCACCAACGGCTCTCTGTCCCTGTGCATCTGTGCAATCAGGTTCATGACATCATTTAGGTTGGATTCTGCAATGATTTCTTTTTGAATATCACCTGATGTACGATTCATTCTGTTTCTGCTTGCTGCATTGGAGATGATTTTTCGTTCTTCTGCCGGTGTCACATGACGGGTATATATGCGAAGTGTCACACCGGAACGATCACCCAAGTGTCTGAGCAGTGCCTGTTCTTCTGTGTCTGTGGGATACTCACGCACCACCCAGGTACTGCGGAAACTGCTGCCACAAATATAATAATCCGGATAAAACTTCAATGCAGAAGGAGCACACATATCCAAAAACCCCTTGATTTTCACTTGTTCTTTCTCTGCTTCCGTCCTGGGAATATATACCTTTGTCTTTTTTGTTTTACTGATTTTCAACTGTATTCCTCTCCTTTTACAAATCTTTCCCCATCATAATCATCAAAATAAACCTGTGTAATGTTCTGCACAAAATAGACGGCATACAATCTTTTGATATCCTCTTTTGTTGCCAGCCTGTATGAAAAACCGGAATCCTTCAATAGTTTTGTGATACGGCTGATGCCTGTCTGCACATCATTCGACTCCGGATTGTAGTTTTGAAATCGAACAATAAACAAAAACTCTCTTGCAGATGCTGTTTGTATCTGCACTCTGTCCAGCTGTATCAAATCATTTTTCAGAATCTCTTGCACCTTTACGCTTTCTTCCTGCTCTATCCTGTCTTTGTAAAACATTTTGTTTCTGTCAAAGTTTTCTCTTGAGTTGATGCAGGACAACTCAATACAGTCAAAACCTTTGATGACGCTGGATAATGCCATTACTTTTGCTTTCACTGCTGTTTCTGACAATACGGCAATGTTATCCGGCTGCACCAAAAAGTAAACCAGATAATCATTACGATATGTTTCCACACCAATGGCATCTATGTTTCTTGCCCCGATTTTTTCCTGTGTGGATTTCTTTTTTCCGATTTTCAATTTATTCATCTCTCATCCTCCAATAAAAAGTCTGTTGTGTGGTAATAAAAAAGCGAAAAGCAAAGCGGATATAGTCTGCAATATTCAACTCATTGTCAATCCGCATTGTCAAAAATGCGTATACACCAATACACACACCGGGAAGTATGAAGTCCAAAACCGCAGCAAATACAGCGGAAATGACTGCTCCAATGATGATGATCAGCATACTTCGCAACGTCCAAAGAAACATCGTACTTTTGCCTTTCAGATTTTCCGGATAAATATACATTTTTCTCACCTCTCTAATGAAAAAAGCCCTTGGTTTCCCAAGGACTTTATGTTTTACGCTCACTTTTTCAATTTATTGTGATTTCACCTATATCATTTTTATACACCTGTTCTTGCAGAATATCCTTCAAAAACTGTGTTCGGGTATCCATAGCAACGCAAAGAGTATCCAATCTATGCGCATCCATAAATGGGTTTTTACTGTACACTTCTCTACATATATCTACTGCTTGCTCCAAACACGCTTGGTTCAACCATTGAAAAGATGGCACCAGTTTGATTTGCTCTTCATGTGTTTTTTTGAATGTTCTGCTGGGTGTGTTGACGCACTTTGTTTCAATTCGACTTGTAGGTTGGTTATGCCACATAGCATTTCCGCAGTCAAATATGGGTGCTATACCAATCCACTCCAATGTTTCTGCGTTTCGCACTGCACCAAAGTTATGAAAATGTCTGTCATCATTGGCAATCAGAAAATCCAAAGTCAACATTTTATGGATACTGTCCGATGCATTTGGAATGCCAAGAATGTCACAGCAATGCAGAAAATGATGGTATTCCGATACATGGTTTGGTCTTTTTTGTATTTTCATCATGTCAGCTGCACTGATTAGTTCTGTATTTTCATCAATAAAGTCTTCACATATGCTGTATGGCATATCTTGTTCCCACCATAAGCCGTATGAAACAAACTGTATCTCTCCCATTTGCTTCATGAACTCTGTTGCAAACACCTCATTGAATGGTTCTTGTTGCACCTGACCATTCCCACCTTTCATCAAATATCTCTTTCCATCTATGATTTTCCACTTCTTTTTCAGATATCCATCAGAAGTATTGTCCGGCGACATCAGATCCAGTCTTTTACTGTTTGGCTTCATACCAAATAGTATATTCCCCACATCTTCCGAAAATTCATTTTGGAAAAAGTTCACCTCAGACCACTTCATATCTTTTCCGGCAGGACAAATCCAATATTGATCTGACAAACTAAGAGCAAGACATTTTTCAATCAATTTTTGTGGCATAGGAATATCCATCACTTCTAATGCCTCTCGCAATCCGGAACGGCTCAATGGAATGGAACGCCCCATCCACCAATGATTCAGTACTGCACGATCTACTTTCTTTTGATAGGTCAGTACACCAAGAGGGATATGTGCAAACTGATAAATCTCTCCAATACGACTAATGCCATAAGTTGCTTCATCGATTTCTATTTCCATCACAGGAATATCTTTATGCATCAACAGATACTGCATGATTTTTCACCTTCTTTCCTGATTTCATTTTTCGTTGATATTGTTTTCATTTTATATCAAAGATATAAAGAAAGCAAATGTTTTGCTCTTAACAAAGAGCAAACATAGACCAATTTCATTTTCAATACCTCCTTTACATTCCCATATCCATTCCAAAATCCATATCTTCATCTTGCTTTTGTTCCTCCATGACTTCCTCTGGTGTAAGTTTTCTGAAACTGTCTTCTCCATACACAACACCAAGACCACTGCCATTATCCCAGTCAGGAAATATTGTGCCCACATCATCTACAAACTTCACTGTACCTCTCATACCTTTCGGAATCGAACTGTATGGATCATCCATATGAATCATTTCAATTCTTGTTCCGGGAGGAAACATACGCTTTGCTCTTTCTGCCATTCTTCTTTCTTGTTCTGCCCAATGCATCATACTGTATGCTCCTTTCATCTTCCTGCCATTCTTCCTACATTTCTTGCCATATTTACTACAGAGTTTACAGAGTAAACTGTACTCATTACATTGAAACGCATACTGGTATCCAGCCCAAAGTTTTGTGCAATTCTTGGAACCTCTGTACTGGAAAGCATCAAGCCTATGCCCAAAAGCATATTTGTGTTGTAAGTAACAAGCCCTGCAACCAATACAATGGTTTGCAAAAATGCTATCAGGCAGAGTGCAGCCACCTGCTTGCACCAAGTAATAAAACCATCTGTATATCCTCTTGGTACGCTAAACATATATAAACTGCCTGTTGCCATCATCACCAGTAAAATTCCACCACGTTTTAAGTTTGCAAAAAATACTTTGATCACTGCATACCCAATCAGTATCACCAACACAATGGATACCACCACGCTGGCACCAGGTGTTGCAAAACTACCCAGTACCATAGTGGCAATAGCTCCCAGCTTTCCGGGAGAATCTGTCATACCTGTGATTGCACCCATAAGGTCATTGGACAGATTGATACAGAAAATATACAAGTCAATGGGAAGAACCGTAAATAAGCTGACTGCAAAAAATCCTTTGATGATGTTAAGTGCCACATCTTGAAAGTTTCCTTTTCCTCTTTGTGCTTCTATTGCTGTATCAAACACCGCAACCACAATACCAACTACAAATAATGCCCAAGCGAAGTAATAAAAAAAGAGCAGGATTGCTTTGATCCAATCCAGCTCAAAAAGTTCTGCTCCCATCATATTAATCATACTGAAAAAGTCACCAAAAAATGAGATGAGCTTGCCATATATCCAATCACAGAACTGATCCAGTACACTGTCTACGGCTAAATCAATGCCAAACATTTTCTCACCACCTTTCTTTTCTTTGCACGAAAAAACCTCTATCAGGTTTTGATAGAGGTTTCAATTGTTTCTATTCTTTTTGTAATCCTTTGAAATAACTGATTCATACAATCATATTGACAAGCAAAAGCTTCCGCACTTGCTTGTATCATTTCTTCGGCTGTCACTTCTGAAAAATCCACACTATATCCATTTTCTTCCGCCAAATATTCAATCCATAATCTTTGTGAGCGTCCATTTCCTTCTCGGAAAGGATGTATCACATTGATTTCACTTAGATAATATGCAAGGCGAATAGGCATATCTTGCTCTGGTGTTTCTTTTAGATACTTTTCCTTTTTTAATTTTGTAAAAAGACTTTCTGCATTCGCTTCAATAAAAGGATAATTGCAAAACATATTGCCCTTTGCTATATTTACCCACCTAATTTCTCCTGCCCAATCATAAACATCCTGAAAAATATATTTGTGTATATCTTTCAAATGCTGTAAGTCAAACTGTCCTCTGATTTTATATACTCTTGCATTAGCAAGCCTGAGAGATGTAATTTCTCTCTCTGCTTTTTTCAGTTCCTCTGCATCTTGTATGCCTAACTTATTCATCAAAACATCAGAATGTGGATAACAGTAGCGTTCATCAAACGCATAGCTGTAACTATAATCTCTGTCCATATCTTAGCTCCGATTGTGTGATATATTGGTTTACCAAATCATGAATGGTATTCTCCACTTTTTGATTATCCCCTATGCAACAGCGTATTCTATCTTTATCTTTTTTTGTAAGAGGCATTCCTTCCATAGCCATAGAAGCATCTACCTGTTTAATAATTAACTCAATATTTCTCATGTTTATCCACCACCTCTTTACACACTAAATTGGTATATATATTATACCATTTTCCATGTCCAATCTCAATAAAATTTCTTACCCTAAATTCCAAGAATATTCCAAATATATGACGGGGCTGTAATTGCGAAAACCAATCCAAAAAATAATATGGCAACCGGTGCAAAATCAAATTCACCATGTTTCTTATAATCAAAATAGCACATGGCCAGTTTCACAAAAAGCAGTATTGCCAACACACAGTCTACCACTGGAAAAATAACATTGTTGGTCACAGTCTTAATCTGCCCTGCTGCTGTTTTCCATGTACTTTCAATCGCTGAAGAAACCTGTCCAGAATCCGGTGCTGCCAATACCGGTGGTGAAAAAATCATAATTACTGCCATTGTGACAACCACTATGAAAAACACTCTTTTCCATCTTACTGTCATTGTTTTTCTCTCCCTTCAAAATAAGGGACAGCCTAATAACTGTCCCTCTCATCACAAAAAGTCTTTCTTATTTCATCATCAATATCCTGTCTTTGGAAGCTTTACTGTTGGTGTTTCTACTCTCCATACAGTTGTGTTCCAGCTTGTTTTTGCACTTTCCCATTCATTGCCGTATCTTCCACCCACATCAGCTCTGTTTGTAATGCGGTAATCCTTTGGCACGTTGGGCATTACCTGACAAAATACAGACATGTTTTTCATCATTTTGAATCCAGGACTTGCTTTCGGGAATTCCAAACGAACGTCTGTCACATATTCCCCATTTGCCAATCCAAGTACATTGGGATGAAGACTGTATTCATAGCTGTTCTTTGTCAAAAGGTTATCCGCAAGCACACGATAATCTCTGTAGTTTGTTTTATAGGTAATTTTATAGTACATTCTTTCGGAATATGTTCTTGTCACAATCTTCAATGCTCTTGTGGCATCGGTTGGAATTCTGTCATGGATGTAGAAGTTTTCCAGTCTGCCGGAAGAACCATTTTGCACTTCATAAATATCATACTGCATCGTTTGTCCGGGTGTTGCTCCACTTGGGCCTTTCTTTTGGATTGTCAGATTCAAAGAAATACTGCTGTTTAACACTTCAAATCTGACAATATCACCATTGTGTCTGATTTCTGCAAGGAGTGTTCTATCATTCAAAGCATAGTATCTTGGGGCAGATACTTCTTTGATGGTATAAACACCCACAGGCAAGCCTTTTGAGGCTGCAATGCCATTTCTGTCAGAAGAAATCTTATCTACCAAGTTTCCTGTGATATTATAAATTTCAAACACCGCACCGGACAATGGTGAGCCTGCCGGAAGACCTGTCAGTTCATTGAATTCCGAGGAGCGTTTTGTAATCACAATCTGACCGACTTGTGGTGTGTTTTTCCACTCAATTTCTGTTGTCTTGCCTTTTTTCACATAAATTGTTTTTACGCTGTCATCAGAAATATAACCTTTGGCAGGCTCCAATTCACGCAGTTTGTACTTACCTTCCGGCAGTTCTTTTCTGATCCACACATAACCCTCATCATCGCTTTCAAACTGACCGATTGGCTCATTGTCACTATTGTATAGTAAAAACTTTACACCAGAAATGCCTTTTCCGGTTACAGAATCGATTTTGTGAATCAAGATAGAGGACAAAGGATCGTTTTCTACTTTCAAAGTAGTTCTCTTTCCATCTTTGATTTCTACCTTCTTGGCTTCGTTATCAATTTGATAGCCTTTTGCTTCTTTTGTTTCTTTGACAAGATATGTTCCTGCTTCCAAGCCTTCAATGACAATCAAACCACTTTTATCTGTTGTATATGTTCCAATCTGTTCTCCATTCAGTTTTGTGACCAAGAACTCTACATCTTTTATAGGCTCATCGGTTCTGCTGTCTGTTTTCTCAATAACCAATCCGGAATATGGCTGATTTTTCACTTCCACAATCATCTGTCTGCCTGATTTCACTTCCACTGTCTTTGGTTGTTTATCCCAGTGGTAGCCCTCCAGACCTTTTGTTTCTGTTACAGTATAGTATCCATCCTCCAAGTTAGAAATATAAACCATACCCTCTTTGTCTGTTTGAAATGTACCGATTTTCTCGCCATTCATTTTAGATACGGCAAAGGATACACCTTCCAGAGGCTTGCCTGTTTCGGAATCTGTCTTGATAATCTTGATACCGGAAAGTGCCTTGTTTTCAAATGTCACCACAGTTGGCACATTTGTTTTCACTTCAACTGTCTTTGGTGTTTCATCTAAAATATAACCTTTCGGTGCTTTTGTTTCTCTTACCACATACCAATCTGGCGTTAGTGTTGGCAACAAAATAGTACCTGTGTTATCTGTGGTGTATTCACCAACATGCTCTCCATTTTGTTTTTCCACAAAGAACTTTGCACCTACGAGTGGTGCTCCTGTAATAGAATCCACTTTCTTAACAACAAGAGAAGTCATTTTTTTGTTTGTAAACTCCAATGTATATGTCTTGCCATAATCAATGGCAATGGTTTTGGACTGTTCTTCCAATACATATCCATCCGGTGCCTTGACTTCTTCTACAATATAACTTCCTTTCTGCAATCCAGTAATGGTAATAGAACCATTACTGTCTGTGGTAAACATACCATTGTTTGTTCCAACTACATCTCCTTTTGCAGTGGTTACCTTGAACTGTGCTCCAGAAAGTGGATTGCCATGATCCGCATCTTTCTTCAAAATCACAAGGGAACCTATCGGCTGATTTTGAAAATGCACTTTATGTGTACCACCATCTGTTCCGACTTTCACTGTCTGTGGCTCTGTATCACGCACATAGCCTTCTGGTGCCTGCAGTTCTGTTATCACATAGCTGTCTGGTTTCAAGTTTGGAATTAAAATTTCACCATTGATGTTTGTTACATATTCGCCATTATTGTTGCCTGCTACTGTACCATCACCTGTGGTTACCTTAAATCTTGCATTTGCCAACGGCTTATTTGTGACAGCATCTACCTTGGTAATCAGTAAAGAACCATATGGATAATTTGCAAAAGCAACTTCCACCACAGATGTGCCATCAGCTTTCAGCCATGCCTGTTGTTTGCTGTTTTCTGAAATCAGATAGTTTGTTGGTGCTTTGACTTCCTCCACAATATAAGCACCTGCTTCTAAACCTGTGATAACGATAATGCCGGAACTGTCTGTGGTATACCTGCCAATGATGGTGCCAGAGTTTCCGGAAATATCTTCTGATACTTTTCGTACTTCAAAGACTGCACCTTCCAGCATTTCAGAGGTAATGGCATCCGTTTTCTTAATGACAATACTGTTCAAAGGATAGTTTGGAATTTCCTCTCCAACATAGTCTTTGCCGGATGTAATTATAACACTCTCATTTTTTGGTGGTGTGATTGTATTACCTCCTAAACCGTCTTCTGGTGGTGTAATTGGGTTACTGCCTTGTTCTGTTTCATCTTTACTGTTTGTTTCATAAGCGTTTTCCCCAGGAGCAAGATATTTTCTCGTCACAGGATTTGAGGGAAGCTGAAACCCTTGTGCTGGTCTTGTTTCAGTGATGACATACCAGCCTGGATCTACATCTCTCAATATGATTTTACCATTCGCATCTGTTTTATAAGTCCCAATCGGCACTACGCCACCATTTTCCCCTTCATATTCAATTTTGAATGTGGTATTTGGCACCGGTTTTTCTGTCAATGCGTTTGTTTTGGTAATAACTAAATCCGGTTTTCTGGTATTTTCATATACCAGCTGTTTGCTTTCACCTGCTGACAGTTGTATTTCCTTATGCTGTATATCCAAGATATAGCCGTCAGGAGCAGAGATTTCTTCTACTGTATAAATACCTTCCGGCAAGTTTTGAATGACGATTTTACCCTTTTCATCTGTCATATATTCACTGACTGTATCATCCTCTGTTTTTGTAATCTTGAACTTGGCATTGGCTAGTGGTTCTTTTGTTTTCGCATCTATCTTGATGATTTCAAGGGCAGGTTTTTTGGTATTGGAGAATACAAGCGTCTTTGTTTTGCCCCATTCCAAAGCAATGTCCTTATGGTTTTCGGGAGCAATAATATATCCATCTGGCGCTTGAATTTCTTCTATCGTATACACTGCTTCATCCAGATCACGAATGACAATCGTTCCTGTTTCATCTGTCACATATTCGCTGACAGTTTTGTCTTCTGTTTTCTGTATTTTGAACTTAGCACCTTTCAGCGGTTGTCCTGTTTCTGTATCAATTTTTATAATCTGTAAGGAAGGTCTAAGTCTGTTATCAAACTTGATCTCTACACATTTCCCGCCTTCCAGATATACGTCTTTGCTTTCTGTGGCAATCAGATAGCCTTTTGGAGGGGCTAGCTCTGTAATGGTGTACCAGCCTTCTGCCAGACCTTCTACTTTAATTTTACCTTCCTTGTCTGTCATGCCTTCATAAACAATAGAGCCGCCTTTCTTTGCAACAGAAAACTCTGCATTTTCCAATGGAAGCCCTGTATCTTCATCATATTTTTTGATGACAATACCTGGTTTTGCTTTATTTTTCAATGTAACTGCTGCTGTTTTTCCTGCTTCCAGTTTCATCATGACAGGTTCTTCATTGAGAATATAACCTTCTGGTGATACAATTTCTGTGATTGTATATGTTCCACTTTTCATGTTGGTTAATGTTGCTTTACCGGATGCATTGGTATATACATCCCAAGAATCGGAACCACCATCTAATGCTATACGAATGACCGCACCTGCAAGAGTTTCTCCTGTATCTGCATCCACTTTTGTAATTTCCAGCTGTGCCATTTCTTCATTTGCAAATGTAATGACTGTTGGCTCTTTGGTATCTGTAACTTCTACATCTTTGTGATTGTTTTCATCCAAAACATAGCCAACAGGCGGCACTTCTTCTGTAACAGATACTGTGCCTGTAAGATTTGGAATGACAATCTGACCTCTTTCATCTGTTACATAATGTCCAATCACCTTTCCATCAACAGATACTGCAAATACTGCACCTGCCAAGCCTTCTGTTGTGCCTTTTTTTACTTTCAAGATCTGAATTCCGGGAGTTGGTTCGTCAGGTATATCCGGTATATCGCCTCCATCTCCGTATAACAAGTCTACCCAGGAATCACCATGATAAAATGGCAAAGGTGCTACATAATAATCTTGTTTTTTACTGCTGTGGGACAAGCCAAACAACACAGATTTATTTTCCAGCTTGCCTTTTACCAGTACACGAAACTGTCCCTTTTCTCCTGCTGTGTCCTTTGGAATCAATACTTTAAATGTTTTTTCTGTACCGGAAAAACTGTCTTTTGGTGTATTGTTCACATCTGTTACCATCGCACCTTTTGGCACATTCCCATCAATCACCACACGATAACTGTTGATGTTCACATTTGATTTCAGTGTATACTCTTGAGAAAGATAATTTTCATCTTTGCTGTCTGTTTCTACGGAAGGATTCTTGGGATTGATGGACAGCCATGATTTATATACATATTGATTTGCACGACCTTTTGCGACCAAATCTTTCATGGCTTTTTCTACATGAGCATTATGACTGCCATTGGCTTTCCAATCGTTCAGGTTACTGTAATTCTTATGCACCACTGCCCATACTGCCATTTTTGTGGCATAATATGCTTCATAGTCTGTTTTTACACCCAATTCCTGCGGGGTTTTGTAAGGGTATCCATTTGTAATCACGCCCCAGACAGCCGGATCACTATCCAGCCTGTCTGCATCCACGTCATATTTTTTGGCTGAAATATCTTCTACACCGGGTCTGTTTGGATTGGCACAGAAAGCAGGATATTCTTTTCCATCTTCTGCTCTGTAAACAATGACTGCCGGTGCAAAGTTCTTTGCATCTATCACACCTTTCCATGTCAAAAGCTGTGCTCCCTTGTCTTGCTTGACATAAAGATTGACTTTATTCAGTGCGTCTTCCAATGAACTGCCTGCAAAAGCCTGCGTTCCTGTGGTTAACAGCATGACTGCTGCCATCAAAAATGTTGTTATCTTTTTCCATACTGACATATCATTCACTCCTTCTTTTCCATAAAAAAGGCCTTGCCGAAGCAAAGCCTTTTTTCGTTTGTTATTTACTTGAAGATATTTTGCTAGTTTATATTGATTCTTCTATCGCAATATATCCTGCCAATTTTAGATGACTGTTTTCTTTGAATTTTTCAAAACTTTCTTTGATTACCATACCATCCACACCGGGTGTATATGCATTTTTCTTGGTATCTTTTTTACCATTGGCATCTGTGTAGTAGATATACAACGGTTTGCCATATTCATCTCGTTCCACATATTCAATGAAGCATACATGTCCCTTAAGGCTATCGTCCTTTTTGGGTACATACACAGCGATGGACTGCTCTGGTACAGCTTCTATGTCTGTAACCACTTTTATTTTATCATTCCATCTGATCGTGTTGTTCCACCTTGTTCTGTCAAGCCATATTTTCGCATCTCCATTGATAAAAACCGGGATGCCATGTACTTCATGGAATCTGCCTCTTGCGTACCATGTACACTGCCCAAATGCATATGTATAGTATGGCGATGTGTATTTGACTTTTCCTGTTTCATCTGTGTATTGTATCTTAGCTAATACCTCACCTTCTTTTGGAGCTTCTACAAATTTTGTAACTGTTTTTGAAATTTTTTCATTTTGAAGTTCTGGATTTGAGAACTCTGCCTGTTCTTTTCCTTCTTCCGGTATTTTTGCCGGATCGAATATCAGTGTAATCACCTTTCTTCCATTTTCGTCATAGCTCACCACCTTTTCTACATCATCTCCTGCATAGATGTGCTGTGCATGAGTTGGTACCGTACAGCTAATGGCCATTGCTGTCATCATTGGAACAATCCATTTCTTTTTCATACTTTCCACCTCGTTTTCTTTTTTATTCCACCTACCTTTCTTATATCAAACAACCAGTTACACTGCAAGCATAACTTTATTTTTGTACTGCCTGTACGCAAAGACGCTGGTTTCCTACATTTTCCACACAGGTAATGAGTGTCAAGCGATTATCACTGGTATACTGTAATTTTGACCAATCTGTATCTGCAATTTTCGTGATGGATTTTACCACATATGTGCGTGTGCCAAGCTTTGTGGTATATGTCATCTCATCTCCGATTTCCAATCTTTTCAGTTTTCCAAAATAATCATTTCTGCCACGATTATGTCCTACCAATCCAATATTTCCATTCCAACAGGAAGTAGAGGCAAGGTGTCCCACGCCTTTTTTCATAGCGGCAAACGTATCGCCATCGTATGCAGTGACTTTTAAGCCAATTGCAGGTATTTTCAAAACACCAATACTGCCATCGGTATTTCTTACCTGCTCGATTGTAGTTAATGGATACTGCAAAACTTCATCATAGATAGCGTCTGGAATTTTGTTGGTATTTGGAATCTGACTGCTATTCGGAATTTGATTGGAAACATGTCCATTTGATGCAATATCAATCGTATTATTTCCGGTTGTCCCTCCACCATATGCAGAACCTGTAATCAAACTGTTTGGGCTTTGCGTATAAGGATTGATTGGGGCATAATACGGTGCGTATGTTATTTGATTCACCGCAGGCTGGTTAGGCTCCACAACATTGGCACCATACGCAGAATCATATACCGTTTGTGGCGACACATCATAAATATATCTAAGATAATCCGGTATTTCTCCTTGTATATTGATATTTGATTTTCCTGTTTTCACAAACTCCTCTTGATTTTCTGTTTGGTAACCATAATTCAAATCTGAGTCCAGTGCATATGCCGGAACAGATAACAAAAATGTTGAAATCAATGATAGGAATATGGTTGTTCTCCTTCTATTCCACATCCAATACACCTCCTAAATCCAATTCAAATCGGTACTCACCGTTTTTTTCATTTACCCTATGTTTCACTGTGACATCTTGATAGGTGATATTCAGATTTCTGCCAAACAGTGCGGCTGTTGTTTTCCTATCCAGTACAAACTGAAAGACATTGCTTTGTATCAGCTCTTCAAACTCGTTCAAATCAATCACTGGTTCTTTGGGCTGGATGGTTTGTCTTCCAATGCGGATATATTCCTTGTCAATGAGGTTATAAACATCCGCACCCCGTCTGGATTTCAAGTAAAACAACAACATTGCAATGCCACAGCACAGTAATAACAGGAGGATAATGCCTGTGACTGCTTTCAGAATCGGCGGCATACCTTCTAAATCTTTTCCTGCATAGGTAATGGTAAATACAGCAGTATCTGCCGTTGTTTTTGTAATGTTTCCTTTGTATCTTGCTGTAGATATATAGCCTGTTGGTACTTGCGAACTGAATGTTTTGGAATATGTTGCAACTGCTTTATATTCTGTGGGTACCAAGCTGTCTCCGGAAAGCCCTGTTGCCATAACAGTCCAGCTGACATTTGTCAATGGTAGGATATATCCATCTTTTGAGGCTGATTGCGATACATAGGATGGATCTGCATACATCAGTTCGGGGTATTCTTTTGTGGTGGATACTGTGTAATTCTTTGTGGTATACTCTGACACCCCTGTTACAATACTGCCTGTATCCAGTGTCAAAGTGCCTTTATAACCATCTTTGTCATAGTTTTTTGTAGTAGGAAACAGCTTGATGACTTCATCCAAACTTTTGGATTTGCTCTCTGCCTTTTCTTCTTGTGTCACTTCTTTGGTGTCTTTCTGCTCTTTTACCTGTTTATCTGTAGTAACATAAGTGAACAAAAAACCATCCTGTGTGAAATCTGTTTCCACCAACTGTTCCTGCGGTGTTTCTGCCGGCAGCTCATAGACTTTGATCAGATACTCCACACCATCTATATTTTTTTGTTCTACAGAAATCGGTACCGGCATCATATTTTCTTGTTTATTGTTTTCCTGTACAGCAGGTGCTTTGACAGCCTGTTCTGCCCCAGCCACTGAAACAGGCAGAAGCAGTAATATGGTTGCTGCAAGCCCCAATATTGCTCTTTTCATTCTTTTTCACTTCCTTTCTGCTTTTGCTTGAATTCCTGTTTTTTCTCTGCCAGCACCATTCGTTCAATGGTTAAGTCATCAGTAAGAAAAGCATATTTTGCAAAAAATGTTTCTTTTTTGTTTTGGCAGTCTATGGAAAATATTTCTGTTTCCCGATACCGCTGCAATGCTTTTTCCAAATCCATTTTCATCACCCCCTTAAAACAAAAAGCGAAGGGCTTCATCCAATACTTCATCCAAGGACTTCCCTTCGCTTAACATCTGTTTCATTCTGTTTTTGACTTGTTCTCGTTCTTTGTCTGTAGCCTCCCTTTCTTTCTGGATATCTGCCTGTAACACCTCTACCGGATTTTCTGCTGTAACTTCTGCCTTATTGATTAAAATAATCCCACCCCTTCCGGTTATCTGCACGACATCATTTTCGTGAATTCCAACAAAATTCCTTACAGAAACAGGCAGATAAAGAAATCCCTTTCGACTTACAGTTTTGTAACAATTTATGGTCATATAAATTCCTCCCTATCTATTTCTTTATATAATGCTTAAAGCAATGACAGCTGTTTTGGTTTATTGTTTATTCTTTCATTTGGATTATAGTTGGTAATGATCAATTCCTTGAACATACCCCCTGGTTCGTATCTTTGAGAAATACTGTTCAGTCTTTCAAAGCTTTTTATATAAAAATCCTTATACAAATCACGAATGAATGCACAGTCATTATAAGAAAGCATGAAGAATCCTTCTATCCGGCTCAGCATATCATGCAGAAGATAATGCTGTTCTAAGGAAAACATCTCCTCATAACACTTCTCTGTGCCATAGTATGGTGGATCAAGATAAAAAAATGTCATCGGGCTGTCATACAACTCGATGATTACTTCAAAACTTTTATTCTGAATAATTACCCCTTTTCCGGCATTTCCGTCTGCTAATAAAATCTCATTTTTGTTCTTTACACCATTTTCGTTCAGCCTGCGGTTGGCAAGCCATATATTTTGATAGGTCTGTACAATATTGATGGGCTGTCCATTAAAACTGTTTCCACCGGCTGCATAGCTGTAACGAATCAGCTTATAAAATGTGGCTGCCTTTCTCACATCTCCCATATCTGCCTGTGTTGTCATCAACGCTTTGTACTCCTCAAACTCCGGTGGTGGGATATAGATTTTTGCCAGTTCCAATTCTTCTGCTTGATACGGCAGTGTAAAATCATTCTTTCTGTGCCAGTCCAAAAGCACCTCAAACTCTGCTCTGCTGTTGAGTGGCAAAAAACCAAGCTCTTTTACAAAGCCCATCGGTTTATACTTTACCACATGAAACATATTTGTGAGATTGGAATTGGCATCGTTATAAACCTCAAATTTTTCAGGCTTTTTCGCAAACAATATCCATGCTGCTCCACCAAACACTTCCACATATTTCTCGTACTGTGGCGGAAATCGTTCCAGTATGATTTCTCGCATCAATCGTTTTCCACCAATCCACGGAAAAAAACTATTTATCATATTGCTTCACTCCTTTTCTATCTTCCTTTATCCATGTCTATACCTCCTTTGCTGTTACATACGAATGTCATAATTACAATCTTGTTCGATTTGTTCTTCTTGCAATCCTTCTGTCACTGCTGTATCTTCCACATACATACCATCTATGATTTTACCATTATGATACTGCATATGGTATTCTGCAATTTTGGCATAATCCAGAAATGGCAAAACTTCATCCGAAAATGAAATATCACACAAATCATTTTCTACCAAAAAAGCCCCCAATTCTTTTTTATTTTTGATACCACCAACCACACAAATGTCCGAAAAGTTTTCCATCAAATCTATCATTTCTTTTACACTTTGTGGTTCTTTCACTTCCAGTGCCAAACTGTATACCTTTCGCAATTCTTCCGAGAGTTGATTGTATTTCCAAAACAACTCATTTACAGCAAAAACATCTACCTCTTGCATAGATATTTCTTCGAACCATTCTGCAAGAGCATTTGTTTTTTCATTTTCACAATAGATATGATAGATTTGTTTATCATCTTGATTGCTGACTTTATGGTCATCCAAAAACACCTGCAATCCGTCTGCATCGCATGGGAAAAACACTGTAATATATTTTTGTTCATTATCTGTATCAGGTCTTTTGACCTCTGCATATCCAAGAGCCAGTTCTCTGTCTTCCATTGTCAGGTTTGATGGATAACTGTAATACCAGTTTTCTGCATATTGATATAAAAACTGTAAATTTTCATATTGTCGATACACTTTTCTGTTTTCTGGATTTTCAGAAACAATTTTTTCAATACTGCTCCAAAATTTTTCTTCTGCATCTGGTTTCCATCCATTTTTTGCAAAATTTTTGATACAATTAGAAATGGCTTTTTCCAATGCTTCCCTTACTTGACTTTGGTGTTTTGCATTTTCAAACCGCACGTTGTTTATGATTTTTACCTGCATTTGTTCCATATATTTATTCACTGGTTACACCTCCTATAGTAATTCTTCTGTTTCAGATTTTATAAACAGCTTCTTCCAAACTCTTTGGTTCTTTTGTTTTCAGGTGTTCACAATATACTGTCAGTTCATTTTGCGGCAGTGCGGAAAGAAGGCCTGCAAACACATTTAGCTCAAAAACATCTAATCTATCGTGTTCCAAGCTTTGCAGAAATTCATTTGCTTCTGCAATATCACAGGCTATATCAGAAATCTCACAGTCGTCCAGACAAGTCATCTCCGTTTTCTGTAAGGCTGTCCAGATTTCTGTTTCTTCCATCGGAAGTACCAGCCTGACACAAATATCCTTTTCTTCTTTGACCAGTTTTTTACTTGCAACATATAAACGAATCATATACACATTCCTCCTGAAATTTTTATCAATCAATGCCTTGTTCCTTTTCTTCTTCCATATAACGCTTTATTTTTTCCCAAACAGCCCGCACAACCGGTACCGTTACAGCATTTCCGATTTGCTTATAAAGCTGTGTATCGGAACAGATTTCTGATACTTTATAGAAGTATTCATCTGGAACACCTTGTAAACGGAATGTTTCCAGTGGTGTCAGACGGCGGATTCTGGAATTCATCAAAATCCCATGTATATCTGTTGCCGTCAGTGTAAACATTTCTTCATCTTCTTCTTTCATTCTCCTTCCGTTTTGTCTTGTATGTTCTCTGCATGGATTCAGCAGTGCTCTTGGCAGATTGCTTTGTAAAATCCCCGTTCTGTGCTGGTTTGTTCCCAGACCATGATGATAACTGGCATCAATGGTTCCACAATGTGGTTTTGTCACAAGACCTTTTTGATTATCTCTTGCCACAAAATATAAGCCTGTTTTCGCCCCTAATCCTCCTGATCCGACAGAGATAGTTGGCGATATGCCTCTTGTGTTGTAGATACGGCTTCCCTGCGGTCCTCCCACAATCTGTGCAAGAGCCGCTTTGTTTGACTGTCTGAGAGGAAATATTTTTCCGGTACTTCTGCTTGTAAGATCTCCGATAATGTACACACGCTCTCTGCTTTGGGGAACACCATAGTCTTTGGAATTGACAAGTGCGTATTCCACACCGTAGCCCAGTGTGGCCAGTTCACATAGAACAATGGCAAAATCCCAGCCTCTGCCAGAGGAAAAGATTCCCTTAACATTTTCTTGGTCAACACTTTGACTTCAGCAAAGCCGTTCTGCGAACGGGTGCCGTATCTTCGGCACTGTATTGGATAAGCCATCGATGCAGTGGCAAGAAAGCCACCATCCATAGGATGCTTTTGCGTAGCAAAAGTGCTTGACACAGGTTTATGGTTACCTCTTTCTCTGAGCAATCGAATAAACTCAAAAAACAAGCCAGTTCGTTCTCCGTATAATCCTCGCCTTTCCCCTGCCATTGAGACATCTTGGCAAGGGAATCCTCCCGTCCAAAGATCGACATCTGGCAGGCTTTCGGCACGGACTTTGGTGATGTCTTTTTCAAACCATTCTCCCTCCTTTGGTTCATGCATTGCCTGATAACTCATATTGGCATATTTGTCTATTTCACAATGCCCTCTGCAAATAAAGCCTGCTTGTTCCAGCCCCAAACGAAATAAACCAATGCCTGCAAAAAAATCCAAAAAATACATTTGCTTCACCTCCTTCCTAAGCCTATTTAGGTGGTTGCATCGGTTTCAGCATAAAAAATATAAAAAAGCTGACTGTATCGGTTCTGCTTTTTTTCCTTAAAACTGCATATTCATATCTTGTTCTTCTGTTTCATCTGTCAAATCTTCGCTTTCTGTAACCGTTTGTGACATATCAGAAAAAAGCTGTTGCGCCTTTCGGACTCTGTTTGTGAAAATATCCAAAAGTCCATTATGTGTGTGAATGATATATCGGTTTCTGGGGCTGTTACAAAGTTCACTCGCTCAAATCCATATTTCTCAATCATCTCATTTTCACAGCCTTGTGCAAGATATGCTCCATCATAATGACTGTCAATTGCTTCTTTGATTTCTTCAGCACACTGCATATTAGCAGAATGGGACGCTTTATAGGCATCCATTGCCTGTCTGCCATTTTTCTTTGCTGTTTCATAAGAATGTGGATATAACGGAATATTTTTTATCATACTGCTCACCTCTTGTACATCTGCTCAGAGCGTCTGTGATATTTGACTTTTTGGATTTGCGGGGTTTTATTTTTGGGATGCAAATTTTTTGGTGGTCTTTGCTTTTTGTTTTTGTTGAATTCTTTTTTCATAATTTGTCCTTTCTGGCATAAAAAAAGAACATGATCGTATCATGTCCCAATGCCTTTTTCATAATCGCTGTGTAAATTGTTTTTTATATTGCCTTTTTAGATACTTCCGCTCTTGGCATCACCTCCCTTACAGTTTCTCTTTTCTGCTGCTACATATTCTGTTAAGACTGCTTCCACAACTTCTCTGGAAAATCCCATGTCCTCATAAAACAAAAGCAGTTCTTCTGGAAGCGTCCCCAGAATACTGCTTGGCTGAATGATGATGGCTCCATGTTCCAAAATAATATGAATGTTTTCATTTGGGTTGATACCGGCTTCTTCCAGAAGCTCATCCGAAATCAGAATCGGCTCATTCTTCTTTCTGAAATACTCTCTTTTGTCTGCTGCATCGAATTTTTTGTTCATAAGCTTATGCCTCCTCAAAATTTTACTCTTTTTATTAAAATAAATAAAAATCAATTCTTGTTGTTTCTTCTACTTCTTCTTGTGTAAACTCCTGCGGTTCATAAAACATCTCTGTATAAAATTCTATTTCTTCATCAGTCAATGAAGTCAGGTTTCCTTCTGCATCACTGCCACAGATATAAAAATTTCCTACCAAGATATCATCGCCTAAACTTCTATTCCCCTCCAAACCTATCAATTTTCCTTCATCATTTAATAGGATACAAATATCATCCTCTAATCCAATGATATCAATGTACCCATCTACTGCTTCCTGCAGAGCTTCCAGCGTATTTTCCAAAATACACTCTTTTGGATGCTCATGCGGTTCCACCTTCAAAACCCTGATTTCATTTTCTTTCATTTGCAATTCCTCCTTTACACTTTTGTCGAAATTTGTAAAAATTTTTTTTGAAAAACTGGTTATAATTTTGAAACACAGTTTTTTCCAATTTTTGGGTACAAAAAAAGACGATGAGATTTTTGCTTTCTCATCGCCTCAAAATTGCTTTTTCTTATAAAATTTGGTATGTCATCTATAAAATCCTGATTTTTTCAGGCTCAAAAACCGCCTCAAAAAAGTCCAGAAAACGCCTGTTTCTCGGGCTTTTCAGGCTATGTCATACTTTTAGACTACTCATCCCAATTATGATATACATTCTGTACATCGTCATCATCATCTAACAAATCAAGTATTTTGTTCATTTTTTTAATTTCTTCTTCTCCTGTCAATTCTGTATATGTTTGAGGTATCATTGTAACCTCAGCACTTGCCATAGTAATGCCAGCTTTTTCTAAAGCCTCTCTGACAGCAGAAAAATCATCTGGTGCTGTAGTAATTTCATAACTGTCTTCTTCAGAAGCAACATCCTCTGCTCCTGCATCAATGGCTAACAACATCATTTCATCTTCATCAATTTCTACTTCTTCCTTATCTACAACAATTAAGCCTTTTTCATCAAACATAAAAGAAACACAACCGCTTGTACCCATATTTCCGCCGCCTTTTGTAAAAGCATTTCTTACATTTGCAGCAGCCCTATTTCTATTATCTGTTAACACCTCTACAATAATAGCAACACCATTAGGACCATATCCTTCGTATACAACCGTTTCATAATTTACATCATCGCCACCACCAGCGGCTTTTTTAATACTTCTATCAATAGTATCATTAGGCATATTATTTGATTTTGCTTTTGCAATCACATCACGTAACTTCCCATTATTTGCAGGGTCTGGACCACCAGCTTTTACAGCTACTGCAATTTCTCTTCCTAACATAGTAAAAATTTTTCCTTTTTTCGCATCGTTTTTTTCTTTTTTGTGTTTGATGTTTGCAAACTTAGAATGTCCTGACATAAAAATCCTCCTTAAAATTCTTTTCTTTCAAAAATATATTTATCTGTGTTTTCACAGTCAAATAACATTAGCTTTATACTATTTCTAATTTATCATTTATCCATACACCATAAAAAGGTTCTTCTTCTTTTATTTCTACATTGTTTCCTGTAATATCTATTATTTTTTTTAAAAAGAAATCACTTTGTTTCCATTTTACTAATACAACATAAGTAACATTTTCTGTATATAGTGTATCATATAATTCATACCCATTTTGTAATATTTCATATTGTACTTTACCAGAATTAGTATAAGATACTGTCACATAAAATTTTTTATACAATATTACTTCACAAATACCCGAAGCAATAAGTCCTTCTTTCGCAGCTTTTCCATAAGCCCTTACAAGACCACCTGTCCCTAAAAGCGTACCACCAAAATATCTGGTAACAACTACTGCTGTATTTTTAATTTCTTCTCTTTGAAGAACATCTAGTACAGGCATACCAGCTGTGCCTTGTGGTTCTCCGTCATCACTAAAACGTTGTATTTCATTATGTTCTCCAATTTGATAAGCAAACACATTATGTGTTGCATTCCAATACTTTTTTTTCATTTCCTCTATAAATGCTTTTGCTTCTTCTTCTGTTTTAATGGGACATACTGTAGCAATAAAACGAGATTTTTTCTCTATAATTTCCTTTTGTCCTTGTTTTATTATTGTTTTATATTGTTCTAGCATAAAACAAACCCTTTCATTATTTGATTTTAAAAACATTGTATAAAAAACGATTTTTTGCACATTCTATCTGTGAGGCAATATTATTATTGTCCCAAAATGAAAACCAGTATTACAAAATATGAAAACAATGTTTCATTACACACTCATGCGAACAACCTTTTGAAAAACAAAAAATCACAAGGAGGAATTTATATGCACAAAACATACAAAAATTTAGCTGATTTATTATTAAATTGCGACTCTGCTCAAAAATTTTATAATAATTTATCTCTTCACTCTAAATTAGAAGTAAAAGAAAAAGGTTCTCATTTACGAACAGAAAATGAATTACGTTCTTTGGCAAAAACTATTTCCGAACAATAAAAAATTTTGTTTTATCTGTTAAGTATAAAACAAAACTTGCCCCTTTTTCAAGGGGCTATTTTTTGTGTAACTTTTCTAAAGTACCATCCTCTTTTTGTAAATATGTATTTTCTAATATATTTGTCATACCTGCTCGAAATTGTTTTAAATATTCTTTTCTTAAATTATCTCTTTCTTGTAATTCTTGTTCTGTTAATCCTTGTTTTTTTTGTTTTTTTGCTAAAGCATTAATACGATCTAATAAATTATTTTCCATTGATTTACTCCTCTGTTTTTTGTCCAGATTTTCTTATTTTTCTATGTCTGGAACGCATTTCTTCTCTTGCTCTTCTTCTTTTTTCAAAATCAGATAGTTCAGAACCCTCATTTTGTTCTATATCGCTTTGTATATTATCTTCTTCTACTTGAAGCTCTTGCTGTAATGGAAATTCTTCTTGTAATTGTGTTTGTTCATCTTTTATTTCTTCTTCTAATACATCTTCTGGTAAAAATGTTTCCATAAGAGATTTTTTATTCTCTTCTTTCTTTTTCTTTTTTTCTTTCTCTTTTTTCTTTTGTTCTTTTGATTTTTCATTTTCTTTTTTATTTTCGTTCTCATTTTCTTTTGTAGTTGTTTTTTCCTCTTTTTCTTTCTTAAATAAAGAAGATAACTTTTTAGATTGTTTTTTCTCAACTTCTTTTTCTGCTAATTCTTGTTTTAATACCTTATATAATTCTATTGCTTCTGTATCTACTTTAAAGTGAATTGCTTTTTCAAAAAATTCTAAAGCATACTCTTTTTTATTTCTTTTCAGAGCAAATTTACCACAAGTTTTATAAAGGTCTGAATTTCTGCTGTTTTGACTATTTTCTGCTTTGGATAAATATTTTTTTGCTAAAGCAATATCACCAAATTCTGCTTCAAAACAAGCATAGTTATCATAACACCAATACATATCTCCTACTTTTTCAATAGCAAGCTCAAAAAGAGCTCTGATTTCTCGTATTCTTGTTTCTAAAAGAGTTTCGTCTTTTCTAAGTAATTCTATTTTATCTATAGCATTATTAACATATGCAATAGGATAGTATAAACGGTTTAATGTATTTTTTTCTTCTTGTATGTTTGTAGCATTTCCTCTAAAATCATATTGAAGAAAAAGTCCACAAGGAAATTTCCATTCAATTACATTATTTATTACTTGTATGGTACTTTGAAAAATTTGGTCAGAATCTATATCAAAGTATTTTTTATATATGAAATTTCCCTTTTGTGTGTCATAAATAGATAAAAAATATCTACCCTCTTTTTTATAAAGTAATATTGTAAATAATTCACAAAAACAACTTGTAATAATTTGTGTTTCTTCTCCTTCTATTTCTAATAAAGCAGCTTCTTTTTGTCCAATATCATATAAATAAAATTTATTATCTATTGTTAAAAGGGAAAAAGCACCTGTATTTGTTACATATGCTTCTTTAAAAGGTGAATTTGTAATTACTTTATATAAAGGGCGTTCTCTATTAAAAAAAACATAACAATCTACTGTTACCTTGTTGCCATAAGAACCAATTGCCATAACATATTTATTATTTTTTGATTTTTGAACTAGTGTTCCCTTAAACATCATATCTATGCTGCGAAATGTCACAACATTTTTATCATCTACTTCTAAAAAATCTGTTTTTACACGAGGGCGAGGCTTTGGTGGATAAAAAGAAAAAATACTATTTTTTTTATTCTCTTCATTCTCTTTTGTTTTTTTATTTCCCATTAAATTTCTCTTTAAAATGTCCAGTAGCGTTCTTTTAGGCTGTGATTGTTTATATATTCTATTATTGATATATGCTTCAGCTTCTTGTAAACTAATATCAGAATAGTAAGCAAGAACTTCAATACCATATTCTTTGTTTTTTTCATAATGTTCCATTATTTCCGTTATATTAATAGAGTGATTATTAATATATTCTGATATATCTGTTTCAAGAGGTTTTCTTGGTGGTTGAATATATTGCTTTTTCTCTTGTTTGCCTTCTACAAGAAGACCTCCACATTCAGCACAATATTTTCCGCTTCCCTCTTTCCCACAACTAGAACAATACATATATAAGCCCCCTTTATTATTATTTTTAAATTTTTTTATATTTTTGGAGTAATATAGTATTTCTATCTATAAATGGGGCAATATTGTATAACAAAAATGCTCCTATGTGAATATAATATATTTATGTATTAATGTATTGTATCCAAAAAATATTATAATACAACGGTTTGTGAATTGCAATATTAAAACTTATCTATTGTATGTATTTTAAGTAACTTAAACAATTTATTTAGAATATAATAGAAATGGATTTCTATTCAAAATTGACATTGATATTTTACTAAGTTCTACATTTTTTTACAATACATTTATCGTTCTTATTATATTTGTTAACAAATCTATAAAAAATAGTTGCTTTTTTTAATTGCTATTGGTATAATTACCACTGTCAGCAAGCCAAGGAGAAATGTCCGAGTGGTTTAAGGTGACAGTCTCGAAAACTGTTGAGGTAAACGCCTCCGAGGGTTCGAATCCCTCTTTCTCCGTTTGTCTAAAAGGCCGTTGAGGAAATCAATGGCTTTTTTCTATGTATATTCTAATTTTTACTTGACACTTTTTCATATGTCATATAAATTATATAATAATACAGAACAACAGTTCTTAAAAATTGAGGTTATGCTTATGAATGAAAATCACACAAATTATAATAATGAAAGTATTACATCTTTAAAAGGAGCAGACAGAGTTCGTCTTCGTCCTAGTGTTATTTTTGGTTCTGATGGTTTAGAAGGTTGTCAACATTCTATATTTGAAATACTTTCTAATTCTATTGATGAAGCAAGAGAAGGATATGGTTCTCTTATAGAAGTAACACGTTATAAAGATCACTCTGTTTGTATAAAAGATTATGGACGTGGTATTCCTGTTGATTATAATTCAAAAGAACAACGATACAACTGGGAACTTGTATTTTGTGAATTATACGCTGGAGGAAAATATCAAAATAATTCTGGTGAAAATTATGAATTTAGTTTGGGTTTAAATGGTTTAGGCACTTGTGCCACACAATATTCTTCTGATTATATGAATGCTACTATTCATAGAGATGGATATTGTTATACACTTCATTTTGAAAAAGGAGAAAATATAGATGGTCTAAAAAAAGAACAAAGTACTGAAATAAAAACAGGTACTGAAATTAAGTGGCTACCAGATAGAGATGTTTTTACAAATATTGATATTCCTGTCTCCTTTTTTCAAGATATATTAAAAAAGCAAGCTATTGTTAATGCAGGATTAACATTTGTATTATATGATGAAGAAACAGATACTTCTTTTACTTATGTTTATGAAAATGGTATTAAAGATTATTTAAAAGAATTAAATGAGCAGAAAGAATTTACAGAAATACAATATTACGAACACGAAACAAGAGGTCGTGACAGAGAAGATAAACCGGAATATAAATTAAAATTTCAAATTGCTTTTTGTTTTAACAATGAAATTAATTTATTAGAATATTATCATAATTCTAGTTTTTTAGAGTATGGAGGTTCTCCAGACAGAGCAGTCAAAAATGCTTTTGTATTTGCCATTGATAAATACTTAAAAGCAAATAATTTATATAAAAAAGAGGAAAAGAAAATTACATTTAATGATATAGAAGATAGTTTAGTATTGGTTATCAATTCTTTTTCTACTGTTACAAGTTATGAAAACCAAACAAAAAAATCAATTACAAACAAATTTATACAAGATGCTATGACAGAATATCTTCGTCATCAACTTGAAATTTATTTTATAGAAAATAAATTAGAAGCAGATAAAATTACAGCACAAATTTTAGCAAATAAAAGAAGTCGAGAAACAGCAGAAAAAACACGTATTAATATCAGAAAAAAATTAACTGGTAGCATTGATATGAATAATAGAGTTGAAAAATTTGTAAATTGTCGTTCAAAAGATATTACAAGGCGCGAAATTTACATTGTAGAAGGTGACTCTGCTTTAGGAGCTTGTAAATTGGGTAGAGATGCAGAATTTCAAGCTATTATACCTATTCGTGGTAAAATATTAAATTGTTTAAAAGCAGATTATAATAAAATTTTTAATAATGATATTATTACAGATTTATTGAAAGTATTAGGCTGTGGTGTGGAAATAAAGTCAAAATATAATTCTAATATCAACTCATTTGATTTAGAGCAACTTCGTTGGAGCAAAATTATTATCTGTACAGATGCCGATGTAGATGGTTTTCAAATTAGAACATTAGTGTTAACAATGCTTTATCGTCTTGTACCTACACTAATAAAGGAGAAAAAAGTGTTTATTGCTGAGTCCCCTCTTTATGAAATTACTTGTGGAAAAGATACCTACTTTGCTTATTCTGATGCTGAAAAAAATACTATTATAGCAAAAATAAAGAATAAAAAATATAAAATCAATCGTTCTAAAGGTTTAGGAGAAAATCAGCCTGAAATGATGTGGCAAACTACAATGAACCCTGAAACAAGAAGATTGATATTAGTTTCTGATGATGAAGTAGAAAAAACACAACAAAAATTTGAGTTGCTTTTAGGTGAAAATTTAAAAGGGAGAAAGGAATTTATAGAAACACAAGGATACCGTTATTTAGATTTAAGTGATTTAAGTTAAAATTTGCTTTGCAAGGAGTGAATAAAATAATGCCGAAAAAGAAAAAAGTAGTAGAAGTGCCTAAAGAATATTTTATTGAGGAACAAAAGATAACCGATACATTAGAATGGAATTATATGCCTTATGCTATGAGTGTTATTGTTTCACGTGCTATTCCAGAAATAGATGGTTTTAAGCCTTCTCATAGAAAATTACTTTATACTATGTTTAAAATGAATTTGTTAAAAGGAGATAGAACAAAATCTTCTAATGTTGTAGGACAAACTATGAAATTAAATCCTCATGGAGATAGTGCTATTTATGAAACACTTGTAAGATTAACAGAGGGAAATGGAGCTTTACTTCTCCCTTTTGTAGACTCTAAAGGAAACTTTGGAAAACAATATTCTCGTGATATGGCATATGCTGCTCCTCGTTATACAGAAGTAAAGCTTTCTTCTGTTTGTCAAGAAATATTTGCTGATATTGATAAAAATACAGTTACATTTGTAGATAATTATGATGGTTCTATGAAAGAACCTCTTTTATTACCTACTACATTTCCTAATATACTTGTAAATCCTAATTTGGGTATTGCAGTTGGTATGGCTAGCTCTATTTGTAGTTTTAATTTAAAAGAAGTTTGTAAAACAACAATACAGCTTCTTAAAAATGAAAATGCAGACATATTAGCAACATTAAGAGCACCTGATTTTCCTGCTGGAGGGCAGTTAATATATAATGAAAATGAATTAAAGCATATTTATGAAACAGGTCGTGGCAATGTAAAAGTTCGTGCAAAATATCGCTATGATGAAAAAAATAATTGTATTGAGATTTATGAAATTCCTTACACAACAAATATAGAAGCAATTATGGATAAAATATTTGCACTTGTAAAATCTGGAAAAATAAGAGATATTACAGATATACGTGACGAAACAGACTTAAATGGCTTAAAAATTGCTATTGATGTAAAAAGAAATACAAAAGCAGATCTATTAATGCATCGTCTTTATCAAATGACACCTCTTTCTGATACATTTAGCTGTAATTTTAATATACTGATAGATAGTAAACCTATGACATTAGGCATACGTGCTATATTAAAATATTGGATAGATTTTCGTATCGGTTCTATCAAACGTCAATTAGAATTTGATATTGATAAAAAATCTGAAAAGTATCATCTTTTAATTGGTCTTTCAAAAATATTGATGGATATTGATAAAGCAATTTCTATTATTCGTCATACAGAAAAGGAAGAAATGGTTGTACCTAATCTTATGGAAGGTTTTTCTATTGATGAAAAACAAAGTGAATATATTTCAGAAATAAAACTTCGTAATATCAATAAAGAATATATTTTGAAAAGAATTGAAGAATTAGATAATTTAAAACAAGAAATTCAACAATTAAAAGAAACTTTAAATAGCGATGAAAAAATTAAAAATATCATTGCGACACAATTAAAACAAGTTTCTAAAAAATATGGTCAAGATAGAAAAACAGAAATTATTATGGAAGAAGAAATTGAAGATATTCCAGAACAGGCATTTATAGAAGATTATGGCATACGTCTTTTTTTAACAGAACAAAATTATTTTAAAAAAATTTCTCTTGTATCATTACGTTCTGCTGGAGAGCAGAAATTAAAAGAAGATGATAAAATTATATCTGAAATTGAAACAACAAATAAAGTAGATATTTTATTATTTTCAGATAAACAAAATTTGTATAAATTAAAAGCAAATGATATTACAGATACAAAAGCAAGTTCTTTTGGAGAATATCTTTTTAATATTTTAGGTATGGAACAAGATGAAAAAATAATATATATGACAACAACATATGATTATACGGGCTCTATGGTATTTTTCTTTGATAATGGAAAAGCTGCTAAAGTACAACTTTCTAGTTATGCCACAAAAACAAATAGAAAAAAAATTATAAATGCTTATTCTAAAAAAGCAAATATTATATTTATGAAAAAATTAGAACAAGATTTAGATTTTATATTATTAAGAGATACAGATAAGGTATTATTATTCCATACTTCACTACTTCCTTTAACTGCTTTAAAAAATGCAAGTGGTATACAAGTTTTTAAATTGAAAAAGGATAGTTGTGTTACAAAAGTGTTTGAAAAGGATATATTTCTTTCTGATGATATAGAATTTTATCGTACAGAACAAATCCCCTCAACGGGACATTTTGTACAACTTTTAGATAGACAAAAAAATTATATTATTTAATAAATTTTATTTATATCAAAATAAAATATTCTATTTTTATATAGAGTATTTTATTTTTATTTAATTTAGTATACATAAAATAATTATTGTAAATTAATGTTTTTGTTTTGTGTAATTTTTTTGGGTTTTGTTTAAAGTAAATTTTATTTTCTACAATAATTATTTATATTATTTATTGTTATAAATTAATAAAAAATAACTTTTAGTTACTTAAACTTTTAAATCTTTATTTCATATTCAGTCTATTTCTAATTGTTTTATCTTTAATTGGGTATAATTTCTCTACTGGCAGATTTTTAGAACTTAGTTTTCCATTTTTTCTTTGTTCATTCCATTTTCTGACGAATGGTGTTAAATCTTCTATACGATATATACCTACATCTAAAAAATCTCTTAATATGTTTCCTTTTAATCCAATTTGAATTGCTGCACGATTGATAGCATTTCCATTTATATTTCTATCTGGGTCCCATTGACAATATACTGTTGTTTCATCAAAAGCTTTTTCCCATTGTGTACCTGTATAACTTGTAGAGTCTGGCGATGTTAGAACAGCTTTTTGTAATATTTCATTAAATTTCGATTGATATATATCTATAGCTAGAATACATTCTTGATTTTTTTTAGTTCCCCAATTAGAACGATACATAAGCCATAGAAAAGATGGTTTTATCCACGTCATACGATTTATATTAAAATTTTCTCCAAATGTTTGTAAAGCAATCGCTTCTTTTGCAATTATAGTGCTATGAGCCTGATAAACTCGAATACATTGCCTATCATATTGTGCAAATATTTCTTTTATATATTCCATATAGCTTTCCCCTTTCTATTTACTAATTTTCGACTTATACTATTTAATTATAACATTGTTTAAAATGTATATCTATAAATTTCTTTTCTACCAATGTAAAATTCCCAAAATAAAAACAGGCTTTTTTGCCTGTTTTTACCATTTTTATATTTATTTCGTATTAAAGTTTTTCCACTTTTACAGAAGTATCTACATCTTTATCTGTACAGCAACAATCATCTTCATCAAAATCGTCCCAATCAGTATCCCAATCTTCGTCAAAATCATCATCATTCATTTTATTTTTAAGCAAATATACAACTGCAATTAATGTTGCTACTAATATTGCGGTAACAATAGCAATAAAAATATATAGCCCTCTTTTATCCTCTCTCTTTTGAATACCACGAATGGCTTCTTTAATGTCCTCTAAAGAGGTGTTGTTTTCTAAATACTTTTTCATCATAATTCCTTCTTTCTTTATTTTAATAGATGTTACTTTTATAAAATACTTTATTTATATCCTCTAAACATCTTTTTTCTTATAAATTCTTTATTTTTTTTCAATTCTGTATATTCAAAATATGCTTTTTTTAATATCTGTCTTTCATCATTAAATTTTAATAGATGATATGCTTCATGAAATTTATAAAAACCAGCATCTGCAAAATATTCTTCACTTTGTGGTTTGCAATAAAAAGAATTTGTTGTCATTAAATACCAATGTACTGTTTTATTTACAAAATCTTCATTTCCCTTAAAATTATATTGTGTTTTTCCAACATATTTTATAATATTACCTGTTGCTCCAGTTTCTTCTTGCACTTCTCGCAATGCTGTTTGACGATAAGTTTCACCTAGTTCTACTGTGCCCTTTGGTAATACCCAACCTAAATATTTTCCATTTTGATTTTTATATAAAAGCAATATTTTCCATCGATAAATGACAATGCCTCCACAGCTAATTGCTTCTACCAAAACATTACCTCCACTTTTGTTCTATTTTTCACTTGCTTTTAGTATACATTGTATTGTGGTGTTTTTCAAGTCAGTTTTGAATAAAAATAATTATTTTTGATGTAATACATTTTTAAAAGGAGAACATTCTAAAAGTATTTTCATTCTTTTTAAACCAATATACCACAAAAATAAAACAAAAATTAAAAAAGGTAACCACAATATTTTTCTATCTAAAAATAAAATGTAATTATATACACCGTGTAATAAATAAGGAACAGCAAATGTTTTTATCATATAAATTGTTTTATGATAATATTTTGATAATGCTAAATAATATCCCATTTCTAGACCAAATAAACCGTGTCCTGGAACAGAAAAAATTGCTCTTGCTAAAGCAGTTTCATATCCACCTAATTCTTTATGAAATACATATATAATATTTTCTAACCAAGCAAATCCTAATGCAATAAAAACACCATATACAATACCATCAAAAGGCTCATTAAAATTAGGATTTTTAAATACTAAAAAATATAAAAATAAAAATTTAATGCCTTCTTCCACACCAGCAGAACTAATAAAAGCATTAAAAAATGGTGTTTCTGTATGAGGAAAAAACCTTTCAAACGTAATCCCTACAGCCCATATTACAAATGTACTGTAAACGCCATATAACAGTCCCAAAAATAACATTTTATAAGGTTCTTTTTCGTATTTATCTCGTATAAACAGATAAACCGCACCAATAGCAACTGGTGCAGAAGCAGCCTGTAATAATCCAGTCACAGTATCTCACCTCTATAGCTATCAGTTTATCCAACTTTTTTCAAAATATGTCACTGATATTTTTGTAATGCTGCCTGTAATACTTTTCCAGCAATAGGTGTTGCACTTCCTCCTTGATTTGCATTTTCAATCATAACTGCAACAGCAATTTTAGGGTCATTTGCAGGTGCAAAACCAATAAACCACGAATGGTCACTTCCTGTAGCATTTTCTGCTGTTCCTGTTTTTCCTGCCACATCTACACCATATATTTGTGCTGCTGTTCCTGTGCCTTCTGCCACGCAAGAAATCATCATATCTGTAATAATGTCAGCTTCTTCTACAGAAATAATTTGTTTTAATTTTTCTGGAACAGTTGTTTTAGAAATATCACCATTATAATATTGTATGTGGTCTACAATATAAGGTTTCATCATAATACCATCATTTGCAATAGCTGACGCTATCATTGCCATATGTAATGGCGTTGCAAGTGTTTTTCCTTGTCCTATAGCAGTTTCTACAATTTCATTTTCTTCAGATTTTTTTTGTAAAGCAACTTGACTTGTGCTATGTGCTAATACAAAAGGATAATTTTCATTAAAATAAAAATCTTCTGCTTTTTTTCTAATATTTTCTGCTCCTACTCTTTTTCCTAATTCTGCAAAATAACAATTACAAGAAGTAGCAATTGCTTTTTTCATATCCACTGTACCGTGTACTCTATTATTATAGCAATGTATTACTTTATTTTCAAAAACAGCCTCTCCAGTACATTCGTAAGTAAAATCTTTCCAATCATTATAATATTGTAATGCTGCCAAAGCTGTAATCACTTTAAATGTAGAACCTGGAGGATATAAACCTTGTGTTGCTCTATTGACAAGAGAACTATCTTCATCATCTTTTAAAAATTCCCAGTTTTGTGCTACCGTATTAGGGTCAAAATCCGGATAAGCCTGTAAAGCTAATATTCTTCCAGTAGAAGGCTCCATTACTACTATAGCACCTTTTTTATTTCCTAATATATTTCCTGCAATGGATTGTATATCCATATCTACTGTTAAAACAACATCATTTCCCTGTACTGGTTCTTTCTTTATTATGTTATTTATTCTTTGTAGTACTTCATTATGAACTTTTTGTAGTTCAAAATTTTCTGCGGCTTCTACACCTGTTTTTCCTTTACTACTGTATCCTGTAATATGTGCTGCCATACGAGAACGGTTATAATTTCTTGTATAACTACCATCTGCATTTTCAATACTTTCAGCTAGTATGTCACCATTACTATCTCTTATATTTCCTCTTTTTACAGAATTATCTACATAATTTATTCTAGGATTATAAGCACTAGATGAAATCTCCTGTCTATCCATAAATACTAATTTTGCCATAGCCACTAATATCAAAAAGAATATAAGTGTAATCAGCCAAAATATTCTTTGTGCACTTCTTTTCATATTATTCACGGAAGCCGTCACCGTCCCATTTTGTTGTTGATGATTTTTGTTGTAAGCTGTCTTGATAACCTAATTCGTGCTGTTCACAATAAACATTTACCCATTGTAGTAAACCTATCATCATAATACTTACTAATACAGAACTTCCTCCATAACTCACAAAAGGCAATGTTACACCAGTTAAAGGAATTAGCTTAATGACGCCACCAATAATTAAAAATGCCTGAAAAGCAAACATTGTTGTAACACCTGCTGCTAAAAGGCTATAATATCTTCTTTGACAACGTATTACAACTAATATTCCTCTAAAAAATAGCATAATATAAAGGCAAACAATACCCATACCAAACAATGTACCCATTTCTTCACAAATTGCTGCAAATATAAAATCACTTTCTACTACAGGAATACTATTAGGCATACCTTTTGTTAAACCACTGCCCAAAAGCCCCCAAGTTGTAATAGCAAAAAGAGAATTTACAATTTGATATCCTCCTCCATCAATATCCGCCCAAGGATTTTTCCAAGCTGCTACTCTTACTCTTACATGAGAAAACAAATGATATGCTAATGTAGCGGCAGCACTTGCTGCTCCCATACCTGCAAAAAATAATATTTCATTTGATGTAGAAATATAAAGCATTACCATATATGTCATAAAAAATATTAATGCACTTCCTAAGTCTTTCTGTAACACTAATAAAAATACAATACCCGCACTTAATGTACCTGTTATCAATAGTTCTTTAAGTTCTACTCTTTTTCGAAAAACACTTGCTAAATAAAATATAAACAAAAACTTAACAATTTCAGAAGGCTGAAATGTAACAAAACCTATTTTTAACCAATTCACAGAACCATATTTTGATGTGCCAAAAAGCAATGTACTCAATATCAAAGCATATGCCACAATAATATAAACATATTCAAATACTTCAAATCTGGGTATTAATCGTAATATAAATGGAATAAATAACATAATGACAATGCCTAATGTCATCCACACTAATTGCCTTATAGCAAGAGCAGGTTTCAATCTTTGCAGCATAATTAAACTAATATCTAATAAAAATAACATACCTGTCCATATTAAAGGACAACCTTCATAATAAAACTTATCTAAAAGCATCATAGAAAGTAACAAAAAAATTAATCCTGCTAATGCAACACCTAGCGTTTTAAAATTGAAAAAAAATGCTCCTGGTTCATAGGATAATATCAAAAATGCTGTTACGTGAAGCCATATAATTAAGCCCTTTTGTATTGAAATAGCATGAGAAGGACTTCCCAAATAGCCGCCCTGCTCGTAAGCAATATATACAATTGCCTGCCATAAAAATAGTACGATATAGAATAAAAATAAATATCTGCTAAATAGTATGATTAAGTCAAACATATAATCCCTCTTTTATCATTTATTCCACGCCTCTAAAATAATGACCTTTTGTGCTTCCTTTCTCATTCATTTCGTGTAATAAAATTCTTGTTTCACCACTTTGTATTGTACAATCTTCTGTCATTTCTGCATAAGCATTTAATATTCTTTGTGTTCTTTTTGCTCCTTCTTTTGTAAATATTAAGCGAACAGTTCCTGTAGCACTTTCTAATATTTCGTCATAAAATTTTAATGTAAATAAAGGTTTTCCATTTAATATAGTACAAATACATTGTTTACAGTCAGTCATTAAAGGAAATTTCATACCTTTTCTATCTTTCAAAAAATATAAACTGTCATTGTCTTTTTCAGAACAATAAATACCATTTGTTTTTCCCCCTGTATAGTTTCCTATAGGACACTGCTGTGTTACCATAAGAGGTAAATAACCATATACTACCATTTCACATTGTTTATTTGCCATAGCGTTAATTTCTTGTAAATTGTTTTCTAAAGAAAGACAAACAGTATCTGCGCCTTTTTGCTGCCAAAAATCAATACTTTCTCCATTTAACACATTCATAGTATAATCTATTGTAATTTTTTTATCAGTATTGGCAATATCAAAAAACTGTCCTGACGACCTTACTAAAAAGCCATCAATATTACTTTGTTTTAGTAATTGTATGGCTTCTGCATATAATTGCTCTGATTGTTTTCTTTCAATTCTTGGCAATGCTGCATACAATTTTATATTATTTTTATGACATTTTTCAATGTATTTACTATAATTTTTTTTAAAATCCTCTGTTAATTCACAATATATAATATGAACACGCCTATCATTACTCACTATATCAAACTGTTCTATTGTGTTAACAAGTACATTTAATTTTTTTGTTTTTATGATAGGCATTTGCTTTCTTTTTTCTTTTTGAAATTCCAATGCTTTTCTCTTTGATTTTTTCAGTATAGCACTTTGTAAAGCATCTGTAGCTGCTCTACGAATTTCATTGATACTACTAATACTGATATAAATATGGTCATCTGCTTCTATTTCTAAACATTCTATATAAAAAGGAGTGGCACCTGTTTTCATAGCTTGTTGTTTTAGTTTTTCTATAGAAAGGGCTTGTTTTTGTGCTACTTCTACTATATCTCCCTCTTTATATATTACATTCCCTTTATTATCCCAAATTTGATAGCATAAAGGCAACCCCTTTTTTGCTTTCAATTTGCCATATATAGGTAACTTTCTAGTATCTTTTTCCCACGTTTTTTTTAAAGTATCTTCCAATGCTTTATCATGTGTTTTATATACTACATCATTTTTAGAAATATTACCTTCTATTTTTAAGCTAATAAATTCTCCTGCTTTAGAAGCACGAGAAATGTTACTTCCTATATGAGGCTCTTTTTGTGTCCAGATTTCAATGCCATCACCAGCTACAAGAGGTTCTCTTGTTCTAATAGTTACTCTACCTACTTTTTCATTATAACTATCTACAAATCCCGTTTTTAATCCCCACGTTTTAGGACGTTCAATGCTCATCATATCACTGCCTGCATTTGTATTATAATATCCTTCTGTAAAACCGCCACGATTAAAAAGTTGTGTCAATATTTTAATATCTTTATTATCTACTTCATAATCTTCTGGAGAATTTGCATACAAATCTAAATACTTTCTATAAATTTGTGTCACACCAGCTACATACTCTGGGTTTTTCATACGTCCTTCTATTTTAAGAGAAGATACACCACTTTCAATCAGTTGAGGTAATATTGTAATTGTTTGTATATCTTTTGGAGAAAGAAGATGTCCTTCCTTTATTTTGTCATATTGTTTATATAAAGTATAAGGTAGTCGGCAAGTCTGTGCACATCTTCCACGATTACCACTACGCCCTCCTAATATACTACTCATAATACACTGACCAGAATAACAAACACATAATGCCCCATGAACAAAAACTTCAATATCTGCTTCTGTATTTTCTGCAATATATTTTACTTCTTGTAATGATAATTCTCTGCTTAATACAATTTTAGAAAATCCTTGTTGATATAAAAAATTGACATCTTTTAAATTGTTTGTTGTTAGTTGTGTACTTGCGTGTAAAGGCATATTCTTAAAATATTTTTTAATCACTTCTGCTGCACCAATGTCTTGTATTATAAGTGCATCTACGCCCATTTCATAAAGCTGTTTAATATAATTTAAAAAAGATAATATTTCTCTTTGTTTATATAGTGTGTTTACAGTTACATATACTTTTACTCCTCTTAAATGGCAATAATCACAAGCTTTTTCTAATTCTTCTATAGAAAAATTATTAGCATATTGTCTTGCACTAAAATATTTTCCTCCTATATATATAGCATCACAACCATTATTTACTGCTGCATAAACACTTTCTATAGAGCCTGCTGGTGATAATAATTCTGGTAACATTTCTTTTTGCATAGTGTGCTCCTTTCCAAATGCTTTACTTTCTATGTGCTTTCATTTGATTTCTATTTTTTCTGTTGTAATTATAACGTCTATTTTCTTCCATATTTCTTTTTTCCTGTTCTTTCAATTTTTGTTTTAATTCTTCTGTTAATTTTGTTTGTTCTTCTAGTTTTATTTGTAATTGTTGTAATTCTGAAAGCTCATTTTTTTGGTCTAATTGTTTTTGCAATTCTGAAAATTCTTTTTGTTTTTGCTCTAATTCTATTTTTTGTGTTAATTGTTGTTGTAAATGTTGTGATTTTTTCTTTTCCTGTTCTAATTGTAAATTCAAATCAAATAATTGATGTTCAAATTCTTTTTGCTTATTTTCCCAAATGGATTGATTTTGTTGTTCATCTATATTTATTTGATTTTCTTTTTCTAATTTATTTTGTAAATCTTGTGATTTTTTTATTTGTTCTTCTAATTGTAAGCGAATATCATAAAGTTGTTGTTCATATTGTAATTTTTGTTTTTGTTGATTTTGTTCTAATTCTTTTTGTAATTGTTCCGATTTTGCTTTTTCCTGTTCTAACTGTGTCAAAACAGTATGTAATTTATCTTTTTCATTTTCTTCTTGTTCTGTTTGTTTTTGTTGATTTTGTTCTAATTCTTTTTGTAACTGCTCTGATTTTGCTTTTTCTTGTTCTAGTTGTGTTACAATAATATTTAATTTATCTTTTTCGCTTTGTTCTTGTTCTGTTTGTTTTTGTTGATTTTGTTCTAATTCTTTTTGTAACTGCTCTGATTTTGCTTTTTCTTGTTCTAGTTGTGATAAAATAGTATTTAATTTATCTTTTTCACTTTGTTCTTGTTCTGTTTGTTTTTGTTGATTTTGTTCCAATTCTTTTCGTAACTGTTCTGATTTTACTTTTTCTTGTTCTAATTCTACTGTTAAATTTTGAAGAATAGAAGAAACTTCTTTTTCTTTTTTCTCCCAAATAGTTTGTCTTTCAAATTCTCTTTGTTCTAACTGAGAAGTTTCTTGCACTTGCTGTTGCAAATGATGCGTTTGTTTTTTTTCGCTTTCCAACAGTAATATTAAACTATCTAATTCTTGTTCATATTGTCTTTCTTTTTCTTCCCATACTGTAATATGACTTTGTTCATTTAATTTGTTATTTGCTAATTCTAGCTGCTTTTGATATGTATTTTTTTGTTCTTCTACTTCTTTTAATTTTTCTTTACTGTCACTCCATTGTTGCCTTGTATTTTCCAGTGCTTGCTCACATTGTTTTAATCTTTCTTTTATTTCTGATAATTGATTTTGTTCTGCTTTCAGTTTATCAAATTGTACTTTTTTTTGTTCTAATGTATTTTCACTTTGCTTCCACTTTTCTTCTACTTGTTGCTTTTCTTTTTTTAAGGTTTCAAAATCCAATTTATTTTTTTTCAATTCTTCAGAAACAGTCTGATATTTTTGTTTTTCTTCTAACAATAAATTTTCTTTTTGTTTCAATTTGTTTTGATTTTCTACAATAGCATTTCTTGCTGCTTCTAAAAGTTTTTTCAATTCTTTCATTTGCTTATTTCTTGTTTCTTCTAATGCTCTTTTACGTTCTGTATCTGCTAATTGCTTTGTTAGTATAGCATTTTTTTCTCTTTCTTTAAAAAAATCATCTGCAACATTAATTGATGTTAAAACATGAGTCATTCTAACATCAGCAGCTATATGAGGACTCAATCCTTTTACTTCTTGTATTTTAACATTGATATAATCAGCCACTTGTTTAATATGTTCTTCTGTTTCTTCTCCTACTAGTGTAAATGGCTTATCATCAATAATAATTTTTACTCTGTTTTTTGACAAAAAAACCCCTCCTAAAATCCTTTTGTGGACTTATTACATTTCATTATATCATACTTTTTTATATATGGAATACCATTTCTTTTTACATAAAACATATAGAAATGATACAAAAAAAGAAACAAAAAACACAATAACAGAGTTTAGTAAAAACTTACGAAATATAGGATGTACCCCTACTTTAAACCAATGTTCATTACAAGAATATAATACATAACAATGACCTAAAAAAATATAAAAACTACTTTCATCAACTGCTTTAAAAATAGAGAAAAGCCATTTGGGAGCTTTCTGTGTAATGGCATATGAAATATGATAAAATGCAAATATCGCACTGACAGAAAATAGACAAGTAAAAATTCTCCAATTTTTATAAACAATTCCTTCTATATTGGAACTATAAGAATGTGTAATATGCCAATATGCAAAAAAAATAAAAAAAATATAAATTAAAATATTATATTTTTGTATTTTATTTTTAAAAATTTCTAAATTTTCTGCCATAATACAACCTAATATAAAATAAACAAAATAGGTCATAAAAAATCTGTCATCATATGGAATATAAATATATTTTAAATAAATATATTGTATAATTACAGAAATTATAAAAACATATACTAATTTATATTTTCTTAC
>CAJTDC010000006.1 GCA_910575055.1 Clostridia bacterium | reverse complement strand
TTATATATTTTATAGTATATATTAAACAATAATAGAGCAAATTCTATTAGAGCATATTTTCATCTTTTATATCTTAAAAATTCAGTATAAAATAAACATAAATATTAGTTTTTTAAACATAAAATATTAGTTTTATTATACATTTTTTCCATCAATTTTTTAAAATATTATTACATTACTTTTTTATATTTACAATAAAAAATAGAAATAAATGCGTAATGAGATTTTTAAAACATATAATAAAACTCATAATCACTTATTTCTACTATTATTTTATTAATATTCACTTTTTATTTTATAATATTAAACTTTTTATTTTATAATATAAAGTTTATTTTAAATTGTATAATCTAAAAACTTGTTCTGAAGTTTCTATCATATTTTGTCTGGCAAATTCATATTGCATTGCTTGTTCTAGTGATACAACTCCACGTAATATGGAAAAATACGCATCAATACCATTTTCATTACATATTTTTGCTTCTGTTGTTACACTACCTGCAAAAGCAACTACTGTTTTATGATATTTTTTTGCTAGTTTTGCTACACCAATAGGTGCTTTTCCCATAGCTGTTTGTTTGTCCAGTTTTCCCTCTCCTGTTACCACTACATCTGCTGTTTTTATTTTATTTTCTAAATTTGTTTCTCTTAATACAATTTCAATACCAGACTCTAATATAGCATTTGTAAATGTCAAAAAAGCAAACCCAATTCCTCCTGCTGCTCCTGTTCCAGCAGCATCACAATTTGCATTTGATACAATACTTTTTGCTAAAGCAGCATAATTTCTAAGCCATTTATCCATATTTTGTATCATTTCCTTTGTAGCACCTTTTTGTGCTCCAAATACAGCACTACAACCTTGTTCTCCACAAAGAGGATTTGTTACATCACAAGCAATATGAAATTTACACTCTTTCAATTCAGGTAATACATTTTCTGTTGTTATCTTTTGTAGCTGTGATAGTCCTAATGCTCCATAACATACTTGTCTGTTATCACTGTCTAAAAAACCATATCCTAATGCCTGTAACATTCCTATGCCTCCATCATTTGTAGCACTCCCTCCAATGCCCACAATAAAACGCCTGCACCCTTTTTTTATAGCATCTTTTATCATTTCTCCAACACCATATGTTGTAGTATACAAAGGATTTTTTTGCTCCTCTGAAATTAGTGTAATACCTGCTGCTGCCGCCATTTCTATTATTGCTATTTTCTGTGCAATGCCATATTGACATTGTATTTTTTCTCCTAAAGGATTTGTTACAGTAATGGTTTGTATTTTTCCTCCCATTGCTGTCGTCAATGCTTCCACTGTACCTTCCCCTCCATCAGCCAAAGGGCATACCTCTGTTTGTATAGTACTGTCTGCTCTTCTTATTCCTTCTGCTACTGCTTGTCCTGCTTGCAAAGAAGTTAAACTTCCTTTAAACGAGTCTATTGCAATTACTACTTTCATATTATTTCCCTCCTTTTTTTACAATATTATATCAAATATTTTATTTTTAAAATATAAAAAGCAGCTAATATTTATAAATTAGCCACTTTTTTATTTCATAAAAATTATGCTACTTCTTGTTTTTCTATTTCTTTTTGTTCTTGTTTTTTTACTTCTATTGTTTTTGTTTCTTTTTTCTGTTTTTTATGATATTCAAATAAAGAATATTTTTCTCCTGTTAATTCTAAAAATCTTTGTAAAAATATTATTTTTTGTTCCATTTGTTCCATATCTTCTATATATGCTCCTAATTTATAATTATATTTTAAACACTCATTTTTCAACTCTTGTACCAATTCATACTGCTTTTGCCATGTATCACGAAATTGAAACAAACTATCTAATGCAATACAAAACAATATACATACCGAAAATAATATTGTCCATATTCTAGCATCTAACAATATAACAGGTATTTTTAATGCTGCTAAAAGTTCCAGAGGTATTACATTAATTGCAATCACAACAGAAGACAGCAACAATTCTGCTATTCTTGTCATATAATAATTTTTTTCATTTTTAACCATACCATTAATATTTTTTGTAAACGTATTTTGTACAAGTGATTTTGTTGGTTCTTCTAAATTTTCTGTTAATCCTATACAGTAATTTAATTCTGACTGTCTATTTTCTTCTAAATGCTTAAACATCATACAAATTTCCCCCTTTTATTTTCATACTACCACGTTTTACAAAAAAGTACAATACTTTAACATTGTCATACATTATTTGTATTAATAGCTTTGTTTTTGTATATTTGTAACTCCTTTTTCATTTTTTCATATAATATATGAATTACATTTTAAGGAGTTTTTATTATGTTATCTATTTCATTAACCCCTTTACACTATGTTTATTTAATTGGTGTCATTTGTATATTATTTGTAATGATACTAAGAAAAGACACTCCTATTGCTTGTATTGTATTCCTTTTTTTACTAGGCATTGTGGGTACAAACAGTGTTATAGGAGGCATACAAACCATATTTAAAGCAATACTATATGCTGGAAAGGAATTTATGGAAATTATAGCTACAATCGCACTTGTTACTGCATTTTCAAAATGTCTTATGGATTTAGGCAGTGATAAATTAATTATGATGCCTATGGCAAGAGTAATGAAAACGCCTTCTATTACATGGTGGATATTAGGTATTACAATGCTGATTTGCTCTTTATTTCTGTGGCCTTCTCCCTCTGTGGCATTATTAGGTACAATTATGCTACCCTTTGCTGTAAAAGCTGGTTTAAAACCACTTGCAGCTGCTATGGCAATCAATTTATTTGGTCATGGTATAGGTTTAAGTTATGACTTTGTTATACAAGGAGCACCAGCTATTTCTGCAAGTTCTGCAGGTATTACTACAGGAGAACTGTTGTCAACTGGTCGTCCTTTGTTTATTGTTATGGGTGTTAGCACAGTTGTTTTTGCATTTTTACTCAACAGAAAAAGTTTATCTTCTACAGATACTACAATAACAGCTCGTTCCGTTTCTGCTGTAACAGAAATTGAAAAAAAACCTCATTCAAAAGCAGCTTTCATACTTGCTGTAATTACACCAATAGCATTTATATTAGATATTTGTTTTATGCTTTTATTTGATTTAAAAGGAGGAGATGCTACTAGTATTGTAGCAGGAACAGCTATACTTCTTATGTGTTTTGGTGCTATCATAGCTTTTGGAAAACAATCTCTTGAAAAAGTAACAGATTATGTTACAGATGGATTTTTATTTGCTATTAAAATATTTGCTCCTGTTATTATTATTGGTGCATTTTTCTTTTTAGGAGGAGAAGGTATCAGTACTATATTAGGAGAACAATACCAATCAGGTATACTCAATGACTGGGCAATTTGGCTGGCAAATAACACACCTCTCAACAAATATATTACTGCCTTTATACAGCTTGTAATAGGTGCTTTGACAGGTTTAGACGGTTCTGGATTTTCTGGTTTGCCTTTAACAGGTTCTTTAGCTCAAACATTTGGTTCCGCAGTAAATGCCTCTGTACCTATACTTGCAGCATTGGGACAAATAGGAGCTGTTTTTGTAGGTGGTGGTACGATTGTACCTTGGGGAATTATACCTGTTGCAGCAATATGTAATGTTGACCCTTTGGAACTTGCTCGAAAAAATATTGTGCCTGTTTTGATAGGATTTCTATTCACATTTATAACAGCTTGCTTTTTGCTTTAATATTAAGAAAGGAGGATTTCTTTATGTGTGGTATTGCAGGATTTTTTAATCCACAGCAGCAATTTACAAAAAACGAACAAAAATATAAAAAAATACTTTGTGATATGAAAGATACTCTTTCTCACAGAGGACCTGACGACAGCGGTATTTATATCAATGACTGTTTTGGCTTTGCTCACGCTCGTCTTTCTATTATAGATTTAACAACAGGGCACCAGCCTATGGTAAAAAAAATGTATGGTGAAGAATATGCCATTGTATACAATGGTGAAATTTACAATACAAAAGAAATCAAAGAGGATTTAATACAAAAAGGGTATATTTTTGAAACCACAAGCGATACAGAAATGATATTATATGGCTATTTAGAATATGGTACAGACATTGTAAAAAAATTAAATGGTATATTTGCATTTGCTATAGCAGATACCAAAAATAAACAACTTCATCTGTTTCGTGATAGAGCAGGTGTAAAACCGCTTTTTTATACCAATAAAAATGGTACAATCGTATTTGCTTCAGAACTTAAAGGACTTTTTCAATATACAGACATCAAACCTATTATAGACAAAAAAGGACTGAACGAAATATTTAGTATAGGCCCTGCTAAAACATACGGTTGTGGTGTTTATAAAGACATTGACGAATTGCTTTCTGGACACTTTGTGACATTTGACACACAAGGAAAACACATTCATTGTTATTGGAAATTAGAAAGTCACCCTCATACAGACAGCTATGAAAAAACTGTTGAAAAAACCTCTTTTTTAGTGCAAGACGCGATACGTCGTCAAATGATTTCTGATGTACCTATATGTACATTTTTATCTGGAGGAGTAGATAGTAGTATTGTTTCTGCTATTTGTGCATCGGAACTTAAAAAACAAGGAAAACAATTACACACATTTTCATTTGATTTTGTGGACAATGACAAATATTTTAAAGCAAATGCTTTTCAGCCTTCTCAAGACCGTCCTTATGTAGAAAAAATGGTAACATTTTTAGGCTCCCAACATCATTATTTGGAATGTGAAACAGCAAAACAGGCTGATTTGTTAACTGCTTCTGTAGATGCTCACGATTTGCCTTGTATGGCTGATGTAGACTCCTCTATGCTTTATTTTTGCTCTGTTGTAAAACAAACTCATAAAGTGGCATTGACAGGAGAATGTGCTGATGAAATATTTGGAGGTTATCCTTGGTTTCATAAAAAAGAATGTTTTGAAGCAGACACTTTTCCTTGGACAATGGATTTAGAAGCAAGAAAAGTATTGCTTTCAAACAACTTTTTAGCAGAATTAAATATGGACGAATATGTTAGTGAAATATATCATCGTTCTGTTTCAGAAACACCTCGACTAGACGAAGATACGCCAGAAGAAGCTCGTAGACGTGAAATTTCTTATCTTAATTTAAAATGGTTTATGCAGACACTTCTTGACCGTATGGATAGAACAAGTATGTATTCTGGTCTGGAAGCAAGAGTTCCTTTTGCAGACCACAACATTATAGAATATCTTTGGAATATTCCTTGGCATATCAAAGCAAAAGATGGTGTTGTAAAACACATTTTAAGAGAAGCAGGCAGAGGATTTTTACCAGAAGAAATATTGTTCCGTAAAAAATCTCCCTACCCTAAAACATATGATACAAAATATGAAGCACTGCTTTCTAGTCGCTTAAAAGAAATTATAAATGACAGCAGTTCTCCTGTATTACAGTTTTTAGATAAAGACAAAGTCAATCGCTTTTTAAAAAGCCCTTCTGACTATGGTAAACCTTGGTATGGTCAGCTTATGGCTGCCCCTCAAATGATTGCCTATGTCATACAAATTAACTATTGGCTTAAAAAATATCATGTAAGTGTACAGCTATAATAAATAGTAAAAGGCGAAAGTATAGAGTACTCTCGCCTTTTGTTTTTTCTTTTTCATTTAGTATGTAAAAATTACTTCTTTTTCTGCTATCCACTTTACATTTTGTTCTGGAACATCTAATATTTCAAACATTGCTTTTATGGGAATATAGAGTCTGTTATCTTTTATTTCTGCTGCTGTTGCCATTTCTATATTTTTGTTGTTTAAATTCATAATATTACTGTCTTTTGTTATTACAACATCATTTGGTGTTGTGTTATATGTTTTGATAATAGCTGTATTTTGTTCACCATTCCACTTTATATCCCAAAGTGTATTTGGTACTGTTAATTTTTTCATATCTGCCGCTGCTATCATAATTTCTCCATCTTTTTCATAAGTGTTACATATTTTGTTTGTCAACAAATACTCCTTTTTTTGTCTATATGGTGGAAAACTCTTTGATGTTTCGTACCATTCACTATCTTTCATAGTATTATAGACTTCTTTTGTATCTATGTAATAATTATGAATTTCTTGTTTAAACTCATCACTTTTTAGTACTATTTCGCGTTTTTCACCAAGTATTAAACGATTTTTTTCAGCAAGGTGAGGACCCCAAGCAGCATATTCTAGTGTATCACAGCTTTGTCCATTTATTGTTCTTTTGTTTTTGTTTCTAGTACGTTCTATTACTGTTCCTCTCATATTAAATAGTATGAATAAATCATCTGCACTAATAAAAATATCATTTTCTGCAATATCTGGCACAACATAAAGTCCTCTTTCTATACCATCTACTATAGTATTTCTTTTTCCTTCAAAAAATACAGCCTTTTTATCATTTAATGTAAAAGTTACTGTTTTTCCATCAGAACTTTTTATCATTTCTGAATATTGTTCATTTGCTTGAAGTACTTCTTTTAAAGGAAGCATAATAGCTGAGTCTTTTATATAAGGCTTTTTTTGAAAAACAACTTGTTTCTCATATCCATTACATAATATAATTTCTCCATTATACGTAAATAATTGAAATGGTAGAGAAAATCCAACATCTACAATATCTGATGCTATAGCAATATCTGTAAAGGTAAATATAACAAACAAACACAATGTAAAAAACGTGATAATAAATTTTTTCATAGCATCACCTCAATAAACAAATATCACTTCTTTTTCTGCTATCCATATTATATTTTGTTCTGGAACATCTAATATTTCAAACATTGCTTTGATAGGAATATAGAGTCTATTATTTTTTATTTCTGCTGTTGTTGCCATTTGTACATTTTTGCCATTTAAATTCATAACATCACTATCTTTTGTTATAATAATATCATTTGGTGTTGTGTTATATGTTTTGATAATAGCTGTATTTTGTTCACTATTCCATTTTATATCCCAAAGTGTATTAGGTACTGTCAATTTTTCCATATCTGCTACTGCTATCATAATTTCTCCATCTTTTTCATAAGTGTTACATATTTTGTTTGTCAACAAATACTCCTTTTTTTGTCTATATGGTGGAAAACTCTTTGATGTTTCGTACCATTCGCTATCTTTCATAGTATCATAGACTTCTTTTGTATCTATGTAGTAATTATGAATTTCTTGTTTGAAATTTGCATTTACTTTTATTTCATCTATATCTTCACCAAAAATAATTTCAAGTCTGTGAATATCTTCTTCTTTGAAATAGCCACAATCTACAAAATGGGTATGAAATAATACATAAGTGTCATATACTGAAATATAAACATCATTTTCTACAACATTCGCCGTATTATAAAGCCCTTTTTCTATACCATCTACTATTACTCTCTTTTGTTTATCAAAAAATTGTATTTTATTTTCTCCTATAGTAACTGTCATTGTTCCTTGTTGTTTATTATTTACCACTTCAACTTTTGTACCCATAGCTTCCAATAATTCTTTTAGAGGAAACATAACAGCATATTGTTGTATATAAGGCTTATTTTGAAATTGAATTTCCTTTGCTGGTAATCTCATTGAAATTTCTTTTCCTTCGCCTTTTAAATCAACTGTAACAGATTTAATAAATGTTGCAGCTTTTGTTGAAACAATAATACTACAACAATAAAACATCATTATAAATAAAATACTGCATTTTGTAAAAAGTTTTCTCATACTTTCCCACCCATATAAAATATTTAATACATTACAACATTAAAATGTTTTTCAACTTGCTGCCAATTTGTTGCAAATAAATATTTATAATTTGTACGATCTTCTTCTTCATCTGATATTTTACTTTCCATATAAGAACTTAATTCTGAATTATAACCTGTTGTAGAAGCCCCTTTATAAATACCAATCAATTCATAATTACCCTCATTATCATACTGCATTGCAATCGGGGAACCACTATCTCCTCCTTGTGTTCTTCTACTTCCAGGAATTTTAAACATTAACATATTATAAAAAACTTCTTCTCCATTATCATCAACAACTTCGTCAAAAACTTTTTTACAATTTACTGAACTAATCATTAGTTCTATATTTTCAATACTTGGATTTTCCCACATTGTATATCCAGGAAAAATATAACAATAATACCCTTTCACTGGTTTTCTAGAACCTATTAAAGTACCTATTTTTCTCTTTTTTTCATCATTTCCTGTATATATTTCACTAGTTAATTTTATATCAGAATCTGCTTGAATAATTGCAATATCTATGCCTTTTGAAGCACTAATTATTCTATCATAAATTTTTCCTATATGTCGACCATTATGTATATCTATATCATCACCTTTTTTTGTAGGTTGTTTTGGATTATTTGTATGAGCCGTTGTAACAAATCCTTTTTTAAAGCCACTCCCATTTCCTACTATACAAGCACCAATAGTAGAATTTAAATAATTAGAATTTTCTATCACTTTTTTTTCATCAATTAATCTTGGAATTAAAAAAGGTCTTTCCACCTCTGCTGCTTGTGTTTCTTCTATAACTTCTTCATTTTCTTCTGACACATATTCTATCTGTTGTTCTTCTAATGGGTCTACTGTTTGAAATATAACATTTTGTATTCCTACTGCTTCTATAAAAGTTTGTTTCTTTTCTTCTGTCCACTCATAAGCACCTACTATTAAAGCATTATATTCTTCATCTACTGCTACAAAATCTAAATCTAGCTCTTTCCATACTTCTACTGATTTATTTGATGCTTCATTTAATTCTTGTAATGTATAGTCTGCCTTTCCTTCTACTACAATATTAGATGCACCCCTTGTTTGAGGAACAGCTTCTAACATTGCTGTTTGTAATTCTTCGCTGTCTTTTGCTTTAATATGTAACTGTCCGTCTTTTACATAAGCACCTGCATATTCATCTTCTTCTAAATTGTCTAATACATCTTCCCACAATTCAATATCTTCACTGGGTATTACATCATTTTCTCCTTTGGCATAAGATGTTATTGCCATACTTGAAGTTGCTATTGTTATAGCAGTAACTAATGCAATTATTTTTTTCATAAAAATACTTTCTTCTTATTAATAAATGATATTAACATCTATAAATACCATCCTCCTTTTGTTATAAATTCTTACAAGAGTATATTACTCTTCTAACCATTATGTCAAGTCGAAATATCATTTTTTTTGATGATATTTTTGCAACACATCTATATTTTAATAGTATAGTACTAACAACCTGTTTATTTTACATATTTTTATAAAATACAAAAAATCTACATAAATATATCATTTATGTGTTTCATACCTAGTTAAAATATATTATTTTGCAATTAAAACAATAATATTGTTGTAAAATACTGCTTGTCTTTGTTTGTACAAGTCTTTTTTCATCAAAAAATAGAAAAAAGGACAACTTAGAAGTAGCACCCATTTTTATAAAATACATATGATATAAAAGAAACAATCAAAAACAATTTTTAAAGGAGGCTTTTATTATGGGAGCATTTGATTTTGAAAATAGTAAGGTTGATTTAAGTGCAAGAAACTGCTGTGGTAACAATACAAAAGAAGAATGTATTATCGCACAAAAGATATTTGACCAGTTAAGATTTCAAAAATGCCTCTCTCCTGCTATTATAGGTCCTGCAAGAGCAGCAAGAGGTATTTCAAATGGTACAGAAGCATTTTGTGAAGGAGATGTTATTGTTCCACCTTGCAATGCAGTCAGTGTATCTATCAAAAACACATCATTATCTAAAATTGACATCATAAGCAAAAAGAAAAATCCTTTCCGTTCTAGCTGCTGGGATGTAGAAGTAAAATACACATTTTTATATACACTTGATTTTAGAAACTGTGAAAGCGTTTGTATAGGTACCATTGAAGGAACAAATTCTTACAATCAAAAAGTAACATTATTTGGTGGTGCAACTGGTTCGTCAGAAACAGAAGTAACAGTTGCATCTGATTTGTATCAATGTTTTGATGAAACAGCAGCAGGACCATTTGTTAGTGTAGAAGGTACTGGTGTAGGATTATTAGCAGAATTAAAATATACCAATAACTGTACTTGCAATTATCCATGCAACTGTGGTGATACAAATATGAATGAGGCTTCTTATGGTTCACCTATTGCAGTAAATGTTACATTAGGTTTGTTCTCTATTATTAGAATGTTCCGCACTACAAACCTTTTGATACCAACATCTGGAAATTGCATACCAGACGAAATCCGTTGTGTATCCAATCCAGATCCTTGCGATTTCTTTGATAAATTAGAATTCCCTATGGAAATTTTTGCACCAAAAACAGATGTGACACATTGTCGTGGATTGGGCAACTGTACCTCTGGCAGTAATGTAAATGACTGTGGTTGCAATAACAACAATAACTGTGATGACGGTTGTGGCTGTAATACTCCACCAAAAAATAACTGCTTTACTGCAAGAAGCAAAAATAATATAACAAAAAGATAACTCTATTTTATTTGTATGTACTCTCTCCTTCTTTTATCACAATAAAAAGCATTGTTTTTCCCTCTACAATGCTTTTACCAATATTACTATAGTACAGCTTATTTATATAAAAAAAGCCAGCATAAAACAAATGCTGGCTTTTATCTATACTATTATTTTGCAATATCATCATTTAACCATTTTAAATTATCATTTTTAGAAAAAGGTCTTTTCCAAAATACATCATTTTTTTGTGCTTGTAATAACTTTTCTTTTTTCATTTTAAGCACACTTTTATCCAATTTAGAAATATAATATGCTGCACCTATTTGAGCATCTGAACCATCATAGTCATCATCTAATAATATATCAAATAACAAATCTGCAAATACTTCATCACATTTATAGTTATTAAAAAACTGACTAATTTGTTTTTGAAAGCAACAATGACAACTTTTTACTAAATACTTATACAAATATTGTTTATTCCATACTCCATTTTGTACAGGAGCATATTTCTGAAGTTGTTCCCAATTTAAAAATTTTGTCATTTTACAACGATATTTACAATTTTATTTGGAACATAAATTTCTTTTACAACTGTTTTTCCTTCCAGTCTTGAAGCTAACACTTCTTTTGCTTTTGTTAATACTGCATCTTTACTATCTTCTGCCCCAATAACTAAATTATCTCTAAATTTTCCATTGATTTGCAATGCAATTTCAATACTATCCGTTTTTAATTTTGTTTCATCATAAACAGGCCATTTTTCAGCAAATACAGAAGTAGTATAACCCATTTCTTGCCACAATTCTTCTGCAATATGTGGTGTAAATGGTGCAAGCAATACAATGAGTGTTTCTAATGTATTTTTGTCAATACCATTTTCTTTTTTAGCAATATCAATTATTTTATTGGTATATTCCATAAAACCGCTTACAACAGTATTCATTGTCAATGCCTCTAAACGATTTGTAATTTCATATATCAATTTATTTCTAATAAATGTCATATCTTTTGTTTCTGTTATGGTATTGTCTTTGTAAGTTGCAATCAATTTCCAAACTTTGTTGAGATAACGAAATACACCATCAATACCACTGTCGTCCCAATCAGAGTCTAATTCTGGTGGTCCAACAAAAAGTTCATACATTCTCAAAGAGTCACAACCATATTTTTCTACCAAATCATCAGGAGAAACCACATTTCCTACAGATTTGCTCATTTTTGCACCATTTTTAGTAATCATACCTTGATTAAACAATCTTGTAAATGGCTCATCAAAATCTACTACACCGATGTCATATAAAAATTTGGTATAAAATCTAGCATAAAGTAAATGTAATACAGCGTGCTCAATACCACCAACATATAAATCAACTGGCATCCATTTTTTCAACGCTTCTTTACTTGCTAATTCTTTATCATTGTGGTTATCTACATAACGTAAGAAATACCAAGAAGAACCAGCCCATTGAGGCATTGTATTTGTTTCTCTTTTCGCAGGAGCACCACATTGAGGACAAGTTGTATTTACCCACTCATCAATGTGAGCTAATGGTGACTCTCCTGTATCTGTTGGTTTATAAGACTCTACTTCAGGAAGTTCAATAGGAAGCTGGTCTTCTGGTACTGCAACAGCACCACAATGAGGACAATGCACAATAGGAATAGGCTCGCCCCAATATCTCTGTCTGGAGAATACCCAGTCACGCAATTTATAATTAATTGTCTTTTTACCAAGACCTTTTTCTTCTAAATAATGAGGTGCTTTTTCTTTAGCATCAAATGCTTTCATACCATTCCAGTCACCAGAATTTATCATAATACCATCGCCAGTATAGGCTTCTTTCAATTCTTCTTCTTTTTCGCCCTCTTTTAATATAACTTGTATAATTGGTAAATCAAATTTTTTAGCAAATTCAAAGTCACGTTCGTCGTGAGCAGGCACACACATAATTGCTCCAGTACCATAATCTGCTAATACATAATCAGACACCCATATTGGAATAAGAGCATTATTTAATGGATTAATACCATAGCTACCTGTAAATACACCTGTTTTTTCCTTATTTGTAATACGGTCAACAGAGGATTTTGTAGATGCTTCAAAACAATATTTTTCCATAGCTTCTTTTTGCTCTGGTGTTGTCAATTCTTTGACATCTTTATATTCTGGAGAAAGCACCATAAATGTAGCACCATATAATGTATCTGGTCTTGTAGTATATACTATAATTTCTTTATCAGAATTTTTTACTTTAAAAGATACTTCTGCACCATAGCTTTTGCCTATCCAATCAGACTGCATTTTTTTTACTTTTGCAGGCCAGTCCAATTTAGATAAATCTTGTAATAATCTATCTGCATACGCTGTAATTTTTAACATCCATTGTCTTAAATTTTTCTTTGTGACAACAGTTCCACAACGTTCACAAACACCATTTGTTGCTTCTTCATTTGCCAAAACACATTTACAGCTTGGACACCAGTTCAAAGGCATTTCCTTTTCATAAGCTAGTCCTTTTTTAAACATTTGCACAAATATCCATTGTGTCCACTTATAATAAGATGGGTCTGTTGTATTTACTTCTCTATCCCAATCATAAATAGCACTGATTTCGTGAAGTTGCCTTTTTACATTTTCTATATTGTCTGCTGTAGAAATACGAGGATGTATATTATTTTTAATTGCAAAATTTTCTGCAGGTAGACCAAAAGCGTCCCAACCCATTGGATGAAGTACTTGGTATCCTTGCAAAACTTTATAACGGCTTACCACATCACTTAATACATATCCTCTCCAATGCCCTACGTGAAGACCTGTACCAGAAGGATAAGGAAACATATCTAAACAATAAAATCTAGGCTTTTTGTCATCTTCTTTATTAATGGGGTCTTTTTCCCAGACCTTACGCCATTTTTGTTCAATTTCTTTGAAATCATAACGACTATTCATTGTGCTATTCCTCCTCATTTTCTACCCACTTGTAAATTTTATTTTCTTTATTCTATATCTATTTTTGTAAATCATTATTTTTAACGTTTTTAAACCCTTCCTCATTGAAAGGGAATAGGAAGGGTTATATCACATCAGTAAAAATCTACTTCTCTATAGTATTTATGAATAAATTTATATCATAAATTAGTAAAAATTGCAATACTTTTCCGCCATTTTTTTGCAATAGAGAGAGAAACAACATTGTGTTTTAAATAAATAAAATATCTGTTTGTTGATATAATATCACTTATTATTATCATAATATATATTCAAACATAAAAAGAACGTGTAATGCACTCCCTCCCATAACAAATATATGGAATATTTCGTGAAAACCAAAATATTTTAATTTTAATTTTGACCATTTCACAGCATATATTACTGCTCCAATGGTGTACACAATACCACCAGAAGCCAATAACATAATACCACTAATGGGAATAGCTTGTTCTAATGGAAAAAAAGCAACCAATACAAGCCAGCCCATTACAACATACAGTAATGTAGAAAACCATCTTGGCACATTTGTGCAAAATACTTTTAATAATATACCTGCAATAGCAAATCCCCATACACATATCAAAAGTGTCCAACCCCATTTTCCCCTAAGAGGAATTAAACACACTGGTGTGTATGTGCCTGCAATTAGTACAAATATCATAATATGGTCAATACGCCTTAATAAAGCAGTACCTTTTTCAGATATATTTAAAGTATGATAAATTGTACTTGCACCATATAGAAGCAACAGAGAAATACCAAATATTAAAAAAGCAATTATTGCAACAAAAGAAGCTTCTTTATGTGCTTTTGTTATTAACAGAATTAATATTGGAATAGACATTAAAAATCCTAAAAAATGGGTAAGTGCATTTACTGGCTCTTTTATTTTAAATTTTTTATTTTGCGCGTATCCCATAATGTTCATCTCCTAACTACATTATCTAGTTTTTAAAACTATATTATATCATATTGATATTATACCCCTTTTTCATTTCTTTTACAATAAAAATTTTTCCTTTTTTATTGATACATAGTTTGTAATACTATATAATAAAGTTACTTACATTATTATACTAAAAAATATAGGTGAAATATTATGAATGAACAAAAAAATATTACAGAACAAATTTCAAAAGTATTAGACAGTTACGATATTGTGCCAATAGAAACTATACCTAATATAGATTTATATATGGACCAAGTTACTACATTTATAGAAAGTGCTTTATCTGGCTGCAAACGCAATAAAAATGATAAAATTCTTACCAAAACAATGATAAACAATTATGCCAAAGCAAAAATTTTTCCACCGCCTCTAAAAAAGAAATATACTAAAAATCATATTATGCTTTTAATTATGATTTATCATTTAAAATCAATACTGTCTATATCAGACATCAGTAGACTTCTTAAACCTGTTACAGAAGAACTGACTAAAAACGTGCAATCTCCCCTTTTAGAAATGATTTATAGCGACTTTGTAGAACTGCAAAAACAAAATCAAAAAAATATTGCTATGGTATTAGAAAATAACTATATGCAAAATACAATCGTATCACCACAATATCATAAATACGAAAATGAAACCATTCAAAATATTATTGTTGTATTACAGTTAGTAATACAGTCTAACACAGAAAAAAGAATAGCAGAGAAAATATTAGATGCTCATTTTTCTGTCAAAAAAACAACTTCAAAATCATAAAGACAAAAAACAGGAGGGAAAACAATGACACTAAAAGAATTAGAGAAGGCAGCAGAGCAAGGTGATGCTAAAGCACAATATGAATTAGGACGTTGCTATGATGCTGGTGACAAAGTACCTAAAGATAATGCTATAGCAGCAAAATGGTATGCTAAAGCAGCAGAACAAGGACATACTAAAGCACAGTTTAATTTAGGTTGTTGTTATGATTATGGGGAAGGTGTAGAACAAGATTATACCAAAGCTATGAAATGGTATACTAAAGCTGCTGAAAACGGTGATGCTTATGCACAATATAATTTAGGTAATTTTTATTATAATGGAAAAGGTGTAACACAAAATTATACGGAAGCTGTGAAATGGTACACCAAAGCTGCTGAAAGTGGTGCTGCTAAAGCACAAAATGATTTAGGTATTTGTTATAAAGAGGGAAGAGGTGTAATACAAAATTATACGGAAGCTGTGAAATGGTACACCAAAGCTGCTGAACAAGGATATACTATTGCACAGTTTAATTTAGGTTGTTGTTATAATTGTGGGGAAGGTGTGGAACAAGATTATACCAAAGCTATGAAATGGTATACTAAAGCTGCTGAAAACGGTGATGATAGTGCTCAGTATAATTTAGGTAATTTTTATTATACTGGCGAACACATACAACAAAATTATACTGAGGCTGTGAAATGGTATACGAAAGCTGCTGAAAATGGATTTTATTTATCACAATTTCGTTTAGGTATGTGTTATTATAATGGGGAAGGTGTGGAACAAGATTATACCAAAGCTGTAGAATGGTTCACTGAAGCTGCAAAACAAGGCTATGCTGAAGCACAATTTAATTTGGCACTTTGTTATTCTGTTGGTTGGGGGGTTAAAAAAGACGATACACTAGCTGTAAAATGGTACACCAAAGCTGCTGAAAATGGAAATGCAACAGCACAATATAATTTAGCAGTTTGTTATGATAATGGCTTTGGAGTGTCTAAAGATTATGCTATGGCAGCACAATGGTATAAAAAATCTGCTGAACAGGGATACGCAAAAGCTCAGGTCAATTTAGGCAATTGTTATTGTGATGGAGAGGGTGTAGAACAAAATTATACGGAAGCTGTGAAATGGTACACCAAAGCTGCTGAACAAGGAAATGCTGATGCTCAGAATAATCTAGGTCATTGTTATCATAATGGGTATGGCATAGAACAAAATTTTATAGAAGCTATAAAATGGTTCACTAAAGCAGCTGAACAGGGACATACAAAAGCACAACAAAATTTAGATACTTGTTATGTTTATATTCATATACCAGATGAAATCTAAAATCACATTACATCATAAAAATAGTATTATTATAATAAAGGGAACAAACAAAAGAGAAAAATAATGACACTAATAGAATTAGAGAAGGTAGCAATTCAAGGAAATACTCAAGCATAATATAATTTAGGTGTTTGTTACTATAAAGGGGAAAGTGTGAAAAAAACTATAAAAAAGCTATAGAATAGCAAAAATATTTATAATAAAAAACAAAACCAGTCTGTCAATATTTAAAATACTAAATTTTGACATCTGGTTTTTTTATTTATGCGGCAATAAAGCCTAAAAGTGTTTGTATACCAAAATAAAGCAATACCAATATTCCGAGTACAATTCTATACCAGCCAAACGATTTAAAATTGTTTTTCTTAATATAGTTCATTAAAAATTTAATAGAAATAATGGAAACCACAAATGCTACTATCATTCCTACCAAAAGAACAACTACTTCATCACTTTCAAATTTTATACCAAATTTTATCAGTTTTAACAAACTTGCTCCAAACATTACAGGCACAGCTAAAAAGAATGTAAATTCTGCGGCAACAGTACGTGACATACCTATCAGAAGTCCTCCAATAATAGTTGCACCAGAGCGAGAAGTGCCTGGAAATACTGCAGCAATTAGCTGAAACAATCCTATTAAAAAGGCAGTTTTATATGTAATTTGAGAAAGTTTTACAATTTCTGGTCTTTTTCCATAGTTCATATTTTCAATAACCAAAAACAGTATACCAAATAATATTAACATAATTGATACTGTTTGGTAATTATAAAACCAATCATTTAATTGATCATCAAATAATATACCTACTACTGCTGCTGGAATACAGGCAAATATAATTTTAAACCACATTTGTAATATGGATATTTTAATTTGCACACCCCTTTTAAAAGAAAAAGGAAACAATTTATTCCAATACAATAACACAACAGCCAATATTGCACCTAATTGTATTACAACAAAAAACATCTCCATAAATTCTGCTGACATTTTTAATGTTACAAATTCTTGCAAAAGTATCATATGTCCTGTGCTGCTAATAGGCAGCCATTCTGTAATGCCTTCTATGATGCCAAATAAAACTGCTTTCAATATTTCTCCCCAGTTCATTTTTTCCTCCTTATAACGTATTTTTTCCATTTTAAACGATTTTTTTATAATTGTCTATATCTACGAATTGACTTTTTGCTCAAAAAGCTATACTCTTAATATAACAGATATGCGTAATATTCTTTTTTTAAATGGATATTTATTAACGTGCTTCTGTTATCTTTCACTTGAAAGGAGTTTTATTATGTTAAAAAAAATAGTTGTTATTGTTATTATGATTTCTATTTGTTTTTGTATGGGCTGCCAAAATATAAATACACTTTTTGAACAAGAAAAACAAACTACAGCTTCTGCAAAAAAATCTTCACAATCAGAATATGCTGCGTGGATTTATATGCCTTCTACCAGAACAATAAAAAACACTATGACAGAATATTCTGCTCCATTGGAATTTATGTCAAATGATATTACTATAACAGAACATTTACCTAAAGCAAAAAATTTAAAATCTGAATTAGAAAGTGACTTAAATGCTTTTATACAAAATTTAAGTTCTGAATTTGGTGATGCAGTACTATACAATATTGATTTTTCAACATTACAGCAACAAACAACATTACCAGCAAGTTCTTTGCAAAATCGTATTTCTATAGAGGGTACATTGTCTTTTATTGGATATTATGCTAGTATAAAATTAACTGCTACTCCAAGCATTATCAATCAAAATACCAATGAAGAAATAGAATTAAATTCTATTGAAGAAAATACTTATTATATTACAAAGTTTTATAATGTTAAAGAAAAAAGAGAGGCACAGATGCAAGAATTATTTTCAGATAAAAAATATATTTCTGTATTAGAAAAATACATTCAAAATAAATTGCTATCTGAAAATGAAGAACAATTTAATATATTAAAACGCTCATTTTCTAATTTGTCAGAAAACGATTTCTCATTATATTATGACAGTGGATTAGATACAGATACAGAGCCACATTTTTTAGTGTTGTTAAATGAACAAAATCCTTATTGTATTGGCAATACAACTGTTACATTGAATTTATCACTTTTAATACCATATTTGTCTTTTTCACCTAATGAAGTAGAAGATATTATGGATATTCCAAATTTACTTACAAAACAGTTTATTGATACAACAGATACTTTTGCAGTACAACAGGATAGCTCCATTACAATAGAAGGTTGTGATGATACATTATTTGTTGCTGTTAGAAATTACAAAAATCAAAGTATGACAGATAGAGTAAATGAACAGTTAGATGTAGCACAAAGAATATATGCTGATACTAATCCTATGTTAAGTTATATTTCAAAATCAGATACTTGTTCTTTTAAAGTTGTGGCATTTAAAGGACTAGGTCCTTTCTTAAAAGTATTTATATTAAGCAACGCTACAATAAATAATCAATATTTATTTAATCAAAGAAATATATTAATACATATGCCAAGTGGAGAACAATTATCTGTTCGTGATTTGTTATTGCCTGAAAGTATAGATAATTTAACTGAATTGCAGCAATATCATTTAGATGATACAGATTTTACATTAGAAAATAGCGGAAAAATCACTGTACCACTACAGCCTCCTGCTGAAGATGGTACTATGAACATTGTCTATGAGAGCAAGCTATTTGATTTTTCAAAATATTCAAATTTTTAATAAAAGGAGTTTTTTATGAAAAAGCCTACAAAAATAGTGATGTCTTTTTTATTTATTTTATTATTTGTTAGTATGATTTCCACTGCAATTTATATGAGCTTTGCAGAAAAAACACAACAACAAACACAAACTGCTGATAGAAAGCCAGAACAAGCTTCTCAAACAGAAGTACCAAGAGTACCTAAAAATACACAGCAAACACAACAAGATACACAACAAATATCAGAAGACACAAAACAAACACCTGAGGATACACAGCAAATATCAGAAGAAATAGCAGAACAAACACCTCAAATTGATTGGGTACAATATTCTACAATGGACTTTTATGATGGTTCTTTTCCTAAAATTGGTGTTTGTGCTGTTACAGCACCTATAGGAGAAAATATTATTTCTGCATTTCAACACAGTATACCAGAATACGAAACTGTATTGTATTATGATACAATAGAAAATAATATTCAAAATTTATTATCTGGAGAATATGATATTATACTTTCTCCTTTTCTCTCTGATGATTTATTAGAATTACAACAACAATATTATGCAGAATTGGAATTAATTCCTATTGCAAATGAAGCTATTGTTTTTTTGGTTAGCAATAAAAACAGTTTACAAAATTTGTATTTAGAAGATATTCAAAATATTTATTCTGGTAGTATTACAAATTGGGAAAACTTTACAAGAGAGGAAGAAGACATTGTTGCATATCAAAAACCTGAAAATTCTTTGATACAATATTTGTTTCATTCTTTGGTTTTATCAAAAGATAGAATTATGGCACCACCTCACCGGATTAAAGTAAATGAAAACCGAGAATTAGAAAAAGAAACTTCCTATTATGATGGTGGAGAATATGCTATAGCATATGACACTTACTATTACGCCAGCAACATACTTTTTGATTATAATATCAAAATGCTTGCTATAGATGGTATTTACCCTACCAAAAGAAATATCAAAAGAGGTATTTACCCTATTATGACAAATTATTATGCTATTGTTAGAACAAATAGTGATACAAATTCTCCTGAAAGAAATCTTGTACAATATTTAACCTCATCAATAGGACAGCAACTGATAGAACAAAGTGGATACATTCCTCTCAATTAAAAAAGCCCTTAATGGGCTTTTTTCATTTTTATTCAGACTCTTTTTTCTTTCCTAATCCAAGAAAACCTTTCTTCTCTTTTTCTGGTTTTGGCTGTTCAATTTCTTTATTAGAAAGATTTGGTTCTTTTTTTGCAAATACCTCTTGTTTTAAAACAGGTATTTTTACACCTTTGTTTGTACCAAATTCAATTACAAAACATTCCGCTGTAATATCTGCAACCTTTCCAAATAATCCGCTATTTAACATTACAGTATCTCCAACAGAAATTTCATTTCTTAATTCTTCCATTCTTTGCTCTCTTTTTCTTGTAGGACGAATAGAAAAGAAATACATTACTGCAAAAATAATAACACAATACATTACAATTACCATAAGAGGATTGCTTCCAAATCCTCCTGCTGCCTGTTGTGTTTGTGCTGCTGCATCTGCAACAGGTGCTGTTGCCTGTGTACTACCTGAGGGTATTATCGGTGTAGTAACATCTAATAAAAATGTTGATAAACTCATATACATTCTCCTTATCTTCCTTATAAATTTCGTATACAATATATTATTATATAAAATTTATTTCCATACGTCAACAAAAGACTTATGAATTCTGTTTAAAACCCTCTAATTTTTGTTTTTTATATTGGGCAAAACGTCCTTCTTCTAATGCTTGTCTTACCTCTGCCATCATTTCATTAAAAAAGTATAAATTATGAAGCACGCACAATCTCATAGCAAGCATCTCTTTTGCTTTAAACAAATGGCGAATATATGCTCTTGTATATCTTTGACAAGCTGGACAGCCACAGCCTTGTTCTATAGGGGTATCATCTAATTCATATTTTGCATTTAATAAATTTAATTTGCCTGCATTGGTATAAACGTGAGCATGACGCCCATTTCTGCAAGGCAATACACAGTCAAAAAAGTCAACACCTCTTTCTATAGCTTCAAGTATATTTTCAGGAGTGCCTACTCCCATTAAATAAGTTGGTTTATTTTGAGGCAAATAAGGCACAACTTCTTCCAATATATGATACATTTCGGCGTGTGTTTCTCCTACTGCTAATCCCCCTATAGCATAGCCATCTAAATCCAAATCAGATATTCTTTTTGCGTGTTCGATACGAATATCTTCATAAATTGCACCTTGATTAATACCGAAAAGCATTTGTTTTTTATTAATAGTATCTTCTTTTTGATTTAACTCATAAAGTGCTTTTTTACAACGTTCTAACCATCTTGTTGTTCTATCTACAGAATTTTTTACATATTCTTTTTCTGCTGGAATACCAATACATTCATCAAATGCCATAGCAATAGTAGATGCTAAATTTGATTGTATTTTCATACTCTCTTCTGGTCCCATAAAAATTTTTCTTCCATCTACATGAGAAGAAAAATAAACACCTTCTTCTTTTATTTTTCTTAAAGAAGTTAACGAAAATACTTGAAATCCTCCCGAGTCTGTTAATATTGGTTTATTCCAAACCATAAATTTATGAATGCCACCTAATTTTTTTACAATTTCATCTCCTGGACGAACGTGCAAATGATAAGTATTTGACAATTCTACTTGACAATTTACTTTTTCTAAATCTTCTGAAGAGACTGCTCCTTTTATTGCTGCTATAGTACCTACATTCATAAAAACAGGTGTCTGTATAACACCATGAGGAGTATGAAATTCTCCTCTTTTCGCTCTGCCTTCTACTTTTAATAACTTATACATTTTTTTCCTCATTTCTTTGTTATATTATTTTTAATACTATACATTTTTTTTGTTTTTTTTTCAAGTCATATCACCATATATCGCTAAATTCTGGTATAATTTATAATACAATATCAATTTTTATATTATTATAATAAAAGAACGGAGAAACTTATGTCAAATATTAATTTTATTGCTTCTTCCACATTTGGTTTAGAAGCTGTATTAAAAAGAGAAGTCATTTCACTAGGATTTAAAAATGTAAAAACATATGATGGTAGAGTAGAATTTACAGGAGATGAAACAACAATAGCAAAAGCAAATTTATGGTTACGATGTGCAGGGCGTATTTGGATAAAAATGGGGACTTTTAAAGCAGTAACATTTGATGAGCTTTTTGAACAAACAAAAGCATTACCTTGGGGAGAATGGATTACAGAAGATGGCAAATTTACTGTAGTAGGAAAATCTGTAAAATCTACATTATTTAGTGTTCCAGACTGTCAAGCTATTGTTAAAAAAGCAGTGGTTGAAAAATTAAAACAAAAGTATCATACAGATTGGTTTGATGAAACAGGAGCTGCTTATACCATACAAGTTGGTATATTAAAAGATGTTGTAACACTAGCGATTGACACTTCTGGTTCTGGACTTCACAAAAGAGGTTACAGAGAAAATGCTATGATTGCACCTTTAAAAGAAACATTAGCTTCTGCTATGGTACAGCTTAGCTATTGGAGAAAAGAACGTATTCTATTAGACCCTTTTTGTGGTTCTGGTACAATTCCTATTGAAGCAGCTATGATAGCAAGAAATATTGCACCTGGATTAAATCGAAAATTTGCTTCTGAGCAATGGGAAAGAGTAGGTCAAAAAATATGGAAACAGCAACGTGTTGAAGCATATAAAGCAATAAGATATGATGTTATGCCTGAAATTTATGGAAGTGATATTGACGAAGAAGCCATTGCTTTAGCAAAAGAAAATGCTATAAAAGCAGGTGTTGACGATTGTATACAATTTGAAGTAAAATCTTGTTTTGATTTAAAATTACCTGGTAACTATGGTGTTCTAATTACAAATCCACCTTATGGTGAAAGAATAGGAGAATTAAAAGAAGTAGAAAATATTTATAGGGCTTTAGGTGAACTTATGAAACAAGATAAAACTTGGTCTACTTATTTGATTACTTCTATGGAATATTTCGAAAGTCTTTTCGGGAGAAAAGCAGATAAAAAGCGAAAATTATTCAATGGACGTATTAAAACAGATTATTATCAATTTGAAGGTCCAAGACCTCCCAGAGTTTAAAAAAACAAGAGTGTCAATATGACACTCTTGTTTTTTTATCTACGTCGCCTTCTTCTCATACGAGGCCCATCATTGCGGCTATGTCTGCGACGATTTGTTTTAAAAATATATTTTGAACGTCTTCTCCTATTTCTACGACTTGCCATTACTGCTATAATACCTGCTAACAATGCAATGATTGCTGCTACAATTCCTATTACAACAGCAACACCTTTTAATGAAAAAGAAAATAAATTATCTGTTAAATTTTGAAAGAAATATTTTATTGTAGTTAATATTGTACCTTTTTCTACTTCTTTTTCTGCATAAATATCTGTTTCTTTTATCACTTCATTTTGTGCCTTTTTATAGGTAATTTTTCCAATAGGTTCTGCTGTTGAAATAGGTGCTTTTAATTTTGTAGTATTGTCTTCTTTATTTTTTTGTTCCTCTACGAAATCACTTTTATATTCTATCACTTTCTCTACTGTTTCTACTTCTTCTTTTAGCATATATTCACTAATGTCTTCTTTTACAACAATATTTAATGTATCACCTAAAAGTCTATTATGCTTTGACAACGCAACTGTATCTACAACATCACCTGATTTTTGCAAATTTAACATATCAAAATTACTAAAGCCATATTCAAACAATGCTCTTGTATCTGTCCAACGTGCTGGGTCTTCTGAATGAAATACAACAGCTATTAACGTAATATCATCTTTCTGTGCTGCTGCAGAAAGACAATCTCCTGCTTCGTCCGTAAAGCCTGTTTTTAAACCAGTAACATATTCATATTGATATTCATTATCTGTCACCAATAAATTATGGTTTGTCCAATTATAAGCCTTTATGTTTAATGTATCATTTTCAAATTCTACAATATCGCCTTCTACACCATCTCCAGAATATCCTTTTTCTTTTGTAATTTCTGCTATTGTTTCATTTTTAAGTGCTTCTTGCGATATAAAAAACATATCATGTGCTGTAGTATAATGGTTTTCATCATGATAACCATGAGCATTGGCAAAATGAGAATTGGTAGCACCTAATTGTTTTGCTTTTTGGTTCATCAATTCTGTAAAAACTTTTATACATTCTTCATAAGGCAGTTCTTGATTATTTTCTATTTTTCTTGCTACTGTAACAGCTAAAACATTTGCAGAGTCATTTCCAGAAGGAATGAGCAATCCACGAATTAAATTTTTAACAGTAAGCGTTTCTCCTCTTGTGTGTCCTGCCTTACTAGAATCTGCTGGTATTTCGTTAATTTCAGAACCTACTGTAATTAAATCATCTGGTTTAAGATGTTCTAATGCAACGATTGCTGTTAATAATTTTGTCATACTTGCTGGATACATTTTTTTATCCATATCTTTTTGATAAATAATTTTTCCTGTTGATACTTCTCCTAATATTGCTGTTTGTGCAACCACTTCTGGTGGTGCTTCTGCTGCAAAAACAGTATTAGGAAATGTCATTAACAAAATAAACAGAACAGCGATTATTTTATTTAATTTTTTCATGAAGATACATTCCTTCCTGTACTGTAATGACGAAATCAATATTTTTAAATACTATTCTATATAAAATTTTACAAAAATACAATACTTTAAAAACATTCTAATATTATAATTGTATTAGTCCTTTATCTACCATTGTCTGTAAGCCAGTCATAACACCAATTTTTCCGTGATGCCAACTTAATCCTCCCTGCATATAAACGTGATAAGGTGGTTTAATAGGAGCGTCTGCACTCAATTCTATAGAAGACCCTTGCACAAATGCTCCTGCTGCCATAATTACAGGACAATCATATCCTGGCATATCCCAAGGTTCTGGCGTAACATAGCTGTCAACAGGTGCTCCCTTTTGTATTCCTTGACAAAAAGCAATGACATTTTCTGCACTTCCCATTTGTATGAGTTGTACAATGTCTGCTCTTGCTTCATTTGATTTTGGTAATACAGAAAATCCTATATCTTCAAACAATTTTGCTGCAAATATTGCTGTTTTAATGCTTCCATTTACTACTTGAGGTGCCATAAAAAGTCCTTGCAAAAAAGAAGGTGTAATTCCTAATGTAGCTCCTACTTCTTTTCCTAATCCAGGTGCTGTCAGACGATAAGCAGCATTTTCTACAAATTCCTCTTTTCCTACAATGTAACCTCCTATAGGTGCTAAACCTCCTCCAGGATTTTTAATCAAAGAACCTACTACCAAATCTGCACCTACTTCGGAAGGTTCTTGTATTTCTGCAAATTCTCCATAGCAGTTATCTACCATACAAATTACATCTTTTTTAATGGATTTTATAAAAGAAATCAATTCTTTTATTTGTGCAACAGAAAAAGAAACTTTCCATCTATATCCTTTAGAACGTTGTATTGTAACAAGTTTTGTTTTTTCTGTAATAGCTTTTTCAATGCCATCATAATCAAATTTATCTTCAGGTAACAAATCCACTTGACGATAAGTAATGCCATACTCAGTCAAACAACCCTTTTCTTTTCGTATGCCAATAACACCTTGTAATGTATCATAAGGCAGTCCTACAGGAGATAATAATTCATCTCCTGGTCTTAAATTGCCTGCTAGTGCTACTGCTAAAGCGTGTGTACCACACGTCAACTGTGGACGTACTAATCCGCTTTCTGTTCGAAATACATCTGCATAAATATTTTCTAATACATCTCTACCTAAATCATTATAACCATAACCTGTTGTTGCTGCAAAATGTATGTCACTTAATTTATTTTTTTGCATAGCTGAAAGTACCTTTAATTGATTATATTCTGTAATTTCATCTATTTTTTGAAATTGACTTTTGATTTCACTTTCTTTTTGTATGCAATATTGCAATACCTTTTCACTAATACCAAATTTTGACTGCATTATATCATATAATTCCTGCATATCTATACTACTCTCCTATCATATTTATCTGTTTTAAATGTTGTATTATTTTTTCTGTTGCTTTTTCTAAATTTTGGTCTGTAATATCTATCCAATACCCCTCTGTTTGTCTTTTAAACCAAGTTAATTGCCTTTTTGCAAAATGTCTTGTATTTTTTTTCAAATCATATATTGCTTGTTCTAATGATATTTGTTGACTAAAATAAGGTATCAATTCTTTATATCCTATTGCTTGCATAGAAACCAAATCTTTGGTATAGCCTTTTTTTAATAATAATTCCACTTCTTTTAAAAGACCTTTTTCCATCATAACGTCAATTCTTTTTTCAATTCTGTCATACAGTTTTTGTCTTTCCATTGTCAAAACAATCATTGCTGTATGATAAGGAGATTGTTTTTGTTTTTGTTCTGCATTATATTTTGAAAAAAGCTGTCCTGTAAAATGATGATATTCTAATGCTCTTGTGACACGTTTTATATTATTTGCGTGAAGTGTTTTAGCATATTCTGGGTCTATTTCTTTCAATTTTTGATACAATGCTTCTGCACCATTTTCTTTTGCAAAGGTATACATATCATTTCGAAATGTATTGTCTTGTTCTGTTTCTTCAAACAATGTATCATACACGATTGCATTGATATAAAAGCCTGTTCCTCCTACTAATATAGGAATTTTACCTAAATTCCATATTTGTTCCATATACTGCTTTGCTTTTTTTTGAAATATCATAACATTATATTCTTCATCAGGCATTATTTCATCTATTAAATAATGTTTTATACCCTTCATTTCTTCTTTTGTAGGCTTTGCTGTTCCAATATTCATATCACAATATATCTGCATAGAATCGGCTGATATAATTTCTCCATTTATTTTTTGTGCTAGCAAAACACCTACATCTGTTTTTCCGCAAGCAGTCGCTCCGCCTATTACTATCAAAGGCTTTTTCAATATTAAAACCTCTTTTCTTAGTTTTGTATTCTTTTGAAACGTTTTTCTAATTCATATTGTGTCATTTCTATAATAGTTGGTCGCCCATGAGGACAAGTAAAAGGATTTTCTAACTGCAATAGTTTTTCTATCATTGCTGTTGCTTCTGTAATGCTGAGTTTATCATTCGCTTTCACTGCTGCTTTACAAGCCATTGTAGCAATAGTTAACACTTTTGTATCATATACATTTTCAATCGTAACTTCTTCTAACAAATCCAATATATCCAAAAAGAATTTTGTATTAGTAGGTGCTTTAATGATAAATGGAACGCTCAAAAGAGCATAACTTTCTGCTTCTAATCTTTCTATAGAAAAACCAAATTGATTTAACAGCTCTCTATTTTGTTGTAATATGTCTTTTTCTTTTTCTGTTAATCTCAATAATAAAGGTTGTAATAACATTTGTGCTGTTACCTTTTTTTGTTTAAGCTGTGTTATCAATTCTTCATACAATATTCTTTCGTGAGCTGCGTGTTGGTCTATTATAAAAATACTTTTTGACTGTTCTATTATCCAATAAGTATTAAAAATCTGACCTATTATTTTATAATTTTTAAAAAAAGTATCTCTTGTTCTTTTTATTTGTGTAGTTTGCATTTCATAGCTATTATTTGGACTTGGTTGTGAAATATATGTTGTTATGGCTTCTTCTTTTGCTTCTAAAATAGCATTATTTTTATCTTTCTTTTTTAATAAACTATCAACACTTTTTAAAGAAGGAATTTCTATTTTTTTATTTTGTTTTGGTGGAGCATACAAATTATTGTTTTGTATTTCTTTTTCTAATATCTTTTGTTGTATTGGAGTAGTTTCTATTTTAATATTTTTTTCTTTTTGATATTGCTCTACTTCTTTAGAATTTTTGCTATCCCAATCCGCTTTACTAATGAGTACTTCATTTTCAAATGTTTTACAAACTGCTTCATAAAATAATTGATAAATTTCATCATCATTATGAAAACGTACTTCTAATTTTGCTGGATGAACATTCACATCTACTAAAGTAGGTGGTATAGAAAACTGTAGTACATATATTGGAAATTTTCCTATCATTAGCCTTGTTTTATAGGCTTCTTCTATAGCAGAAGAAATGATTTTATTTTTAATATATCTACCATTGATAAATAAATTTTCATAAGAACGATTTGCACGAGAAAGTTCTGGTTTTCCTAACAATCCTGTAATGTTATATTCTCCCTTTTTGTAATTGACTTCAAGCATTTTAGTAGCTGTTTGTTTTCCATATACATATAACACTGCTGTTTTTTTGTCGTGGTTTCCAGAAGTATGTAATATTGTAGTGTTGTTATTCACATACTTAAATGCAATGTCTGGGTGTCCCAAAGCAAATTGATTTAAAATTTCAGAAATATGGCTTGCTTCTGTAGAAGGTTTTTTTAAAAACTTTCTACGTGCAGGTACATTGTAAAAAAGATTTTTTACAATCAAACTTGTACCTTCTGTACAAGCTGCATTTTGAAATTGTACAATTTCTCCTCCATTGATTTCAATATATGTTCCACTTTGTTCTGATTTTGTTTTTGTAGTCATTTCTACTTGTGCTACACCAGCAATACTAGCAAGTGCTTCTCCTCTAAATCCCAATGATAATATTTTTTCTAAATCTTCTATTAAAACAATTTTATTTGTTGCGTGCCTCACAAAAGCCATTTTTACCTGTTCTTTTGCAATACCATATCCATTATCTGTAACACGAATATAAGAAATGCCGCCCTCTTTTATTTCTACAGTAATAGAAGTAGCACCTGCATCAATAGCATTTTCTACTAATTCCTTTACAACTGACTTTGGAGACTCCACAACTTCTCCAGCAGCAATTTTATTGATTGTTTGATTATCAAGAAGTTGTATTTTCTGCATTTTATTACATTCCTTTTATTTTTTTCTGTAATTCAAATACTATTTGTAATGCTTCCATAGGTGTCATTGACATTACATCTATATTACTAATTTCCTCTATTATTTGCATTTCTTTCATAGAAAGCATATCTATTTGTTGAAAAATATCTTCTGTTTCTTGTTTTGCTTCTATTGCTATTTTTTTCGCTTGTTTATTGATATCAGCAGCATTTAACTGTGCTAATATTTCTGAAGAACGGCGTATCACTCTATCAGGTAATCCTGCTAATCTTGCTACTTGTATACCATAACTATTATTTGCACCGCCCTTTTGTATTTTTCTTAAAAAAACAATATTCTCTCCATTTTCTTCTACAGAAATTCTATAATTTTTGACACCAGGTAATTTATTTTCTAATTCTGTTAATTCGTGATAATGTGTTGCAAACAATGTTTTTGCACCAATTTTTTCAGTATCAACAATGTATTCTAAAACAGCCCACGCAATACTTAAACCATCAAATGTACTTGTACCTCTACCAATTTCATCTAATATTAAAAGGCTATTTTTTGTAGCATTATTTAATATATTAGCCACTTCTGTCATTTCTACCATAAATGTACTTTGTCCAGCAGAAAGGTCATCTGACGCTCCTACTCTTGTAAAAATTCTGTCTACTACACCAATTACTGCACTTTCAGCAGGTACAAAACTGCCTATCTGTGCCATAAAAACAATTAATGCAATTTGCCTCATATAAGTGGACTTTCCTGCCATATTAGGTCCTGTAATAATAGAAAGCTTGTCCTCATTCATATCTAAATAAGTATCATTTGGTATAAACTGCTCTTCTATCATTTTCTCTACTACAGCATGACGACCGTTTTTAATATCAATAATACCTTCATTATTTACAACTGGTTTTACATAATTCATTTTTTCTGCTATTTCTGCTAAAGACAATAACGTATCAATTACAGCTACATATTGTGCAGAAGATTGTATTCTTTTCACTTCATTGGCTACAGCATTTCTTATATCTACAAAAATTTGATACTCTAGTTCTACTATTTTTTCTTCAGAACCAAGTATCAATTCTGCTAACTTATTTAATTCAGGTGTAATATACCTTTCACAATTTGCTAATGTCTGTTTTCTAATATATCTGTCGGGCACTTCATTTAAATAAGATTTTGTAACCTCTAAATAATAGCCAAATACTTTATTATAACGTATTTTTAATGTTTTAATACCTGTTTCTTCTTTTTCTTTTTGTTCTAATTCTGTTATCCAATTTTTCCCTTCTGTACGAGAACGAACATAAATATCCAATTTTTCATGAAATCCTGATTGTATCATACCTCCCTCTCTTACACTAATAGGAGGTTCTTCTACAATAGACTTTTCTATTAATTCACATATATTGTCTAGTGTATCTAAATTCTGTGCAATTTCCTTTAAATAATTACTTTGACAATCCGTAATTGTTTTTTTTAAAAGAGGAAGTTTTGCAACAGATTGTTTTAATGAAATCAAATCTCGTCCATTTGCAGTCTGATATATGATTTTACTCATTGTTCTCTCAAAGTCGTGTATATATTTTAAAATTTCTTTTAATTCTTCTCTTAAAAATACATTTTCTTTTAATTCTTCTACACTATCTAATCTTTTTTGTATTTCACTTATTTCAAGCAAGGGTTGTTCTATCCATTTTCTCAGCATTCTTGCTCCCATTGCTGTTTCTGTATTATCCAATACCCATAAAAGAGAACCCTTTTTTCCTTTTTCTCTTATTGTTTCTGTCAATTCCAAATTCCTTCTAGAAGATACATCTAATACCATAAAATCACTAGAAGTATATAATTTCAATTTACTAATATGGCTTAAATTATTTTTTTGTGTATCATATAAATAACACAGCAATGCCCCACTAGCGATTATAGCACAATCTTGATTTTTTATTCCAAAGCCATATAAACTTTTTACACGAAAATGGTCGCATAATTTTTTAAAAGCAGTTTGATAACTAAACAACCAACCATCACAAGCAGTTACTTTTAAATGAAATCTGCTTTCAATCTCTTTTACTTTTTCACTTTTTAAAAATAAATCGTTACACAATAATTCAGCTGGGTGATATTTCGCAATTTCTTCTACAACTTTTTCTTCTCCTTGCAAAAAAGGAAATTCTGTTGTTAAAAATTCTCCTGTTGTTACATCACAAAGAGAAATTCCATATCCATATTTACTTGAAAATATTGTCATAATATAATTATTTTTTGTTTCATCTAATGCACCTTTATCTAATATAGTACCTGGTGTAACAACACGAATAACATCTCTTTTTACAATTCCTTTTGTTGCTTTAGGGTCTTCTAATTGTTCACAAATAGCAACATTATATCCCTTTTCTACTAATTTTACTATATAATTTTCTGCAGAATGAAAAGGTACACCGCACATAGGTGCTCTTTGTTCTTGTCCCCAATCTTTTCCTGTTAATGCAATTTCTAATTCTTTTGAAGCAACTAAGGCATCGTCAAAAAACATTTCATAAAAGTCACCCAAACGAAAAAATAAAAGACAATGTTTATAATTTTTTTTAATTTCAAGGTACTGCTCCATCATAGGGGTGATTTTTCCCATGTCAAATCTCCTTTCTTAATGATGCTTTATCAAAAGTAATACCCGAATCGCTTATGTCAATTCGGGCATTGATAATAAAAAGTAGTTCTATTTTTATATTGCAAAAATGTTATTACTTACTTTATCATTAATGGCAGCCGCCTCCGCAGGAAGCACAGCAATCAGGGCTGCATCCGCCTGTTTGACTTGGGTCATCTCCAGCTAATGTTGCTGTTACAATAGAAAATACAGAACTGATAAATTGATTAAATTTTGACTCTGCTGCAAACAAATTTGCTGCTGCTTCATTTGCTTTAATCACTTCTCCCCTTTTTTGCATTTCTTCTGTAAAAGCTTTTTGCTCTTCTTCTGTTGTTTTTCCTGCTGCAAAACGAATTTCAAAATCCTGCTGCATTTCACCATATTCTTTTACCAATCTTACAATTTCTGTATCTGCTTCATATACTTTTTTTGCTTGTAAAAGCTGTTCTACTTCTGGTGTATTCATTAATTCTTTTCCTAGTTCTCTTGCTAATTCATATACAGATGCCATTTTTTAATCATACCCTTTCTCCAATTACATAAAATGTTTTACTATCTATAATTTTTACTGGTAATATGCTACCAATCAACTCTTTTTTTCCTTCAAAATGTACTAATGTATTATTTTCAGTTCTGCCTGTCAATATACTACTGTTTTGTTTACTAACTTCTTCTACTAATACCTCTGCTATTGTTCCAATTTGTTTTTTATGAATTTCTTCTACAATAGGATTTAGTACATCTAGTAATCTATTAAATCTATCTTTTACAATTTCTTCTGGTATTTGGTTGTCCATTTTTGCTGCTGGTGTACCAGAACGTTTAGAATAAATAAATGTAAATGCAGTACAATATTTTACTTGACGAACTACATCTAACGTTTGTTGAAAATCTTCTTCTGTTTCTCCTGGAAATCCTACAATAATATCTGTACTAATTGTAATATCTTCTATAGCACTTTTTAGTTTTTTTACTAATTCTAAATATTGCTCTTTTGTATAGCGTCTATTCATTTTTTTTAAAATATCGCTGCTCCCTGATTGTATAGGCAAATGAATATAATTACAAACTTTTTTACAGTTTTTCATTGTTTCAATTAATTCATCTGATAAATCCTTTGGATGAGATGTCATAAAACGAATTCTTTCTAAGCCATCTATATCATTGATTTTTTGCAATAATTTTGCAAAAGAAAGTGGTTTTTCTAAATTTTTACCATAAGAATTCACATTTTGTCCTAATAACATTACTTCTTTTGTACCATTTTTTACTAATTGCTTAATTTCATTGATAATATCTTCAGGTTTTCTGCTTCTTTCTTTTCCTCTTACATAAGGTACAATACAGTAGGAACAAAAATTTTCACAGCCATACATAATATTTACAGAGGCTTGAAACGTACTTTTATATAATGTAGGTATGTCTTCTATTATCTCTCCTGCATCTTTCCAAATATCAAAAAGTGTTCCTTCTGTTTGCATACTGTTATATAATAATTCAGGCAATTTATATAAATTAAATGTTCCAAAAACAATATCTACATATTTATAAGATTTTTGTAATTTTTCTATTACAATATCTTGCTGTGTCATACAGCCACATAATGCAATTTTCATATTTTTGTTTTTGCCTTTATAATATTTTAATCTACCTAATCTACCATATACTTTTTCTTCTGCATTTTCTCTAATACAACAAGTATTATATATTACAAAATCCGCATTTTCTTCTGTCGGACTTTCTACATATCCCATATTTTCAAGCATTCCAGCTAATTTTTCAGAGTCATGAGCATTCATCTGACAACCTGTTGTTAATACAAAATAACTTTGTTTTTGTCCTGTGTTTTGTTCCAGTTCAGAAAGGTATGCTCTCATTTTGTTCATATACTCTTGCTGCTTTTTCAACTCAGCTATCGCTACAGTATTATTCTCCTTTTCCATCACCATACTTCCACCTTTTTAAATTTTTATCATTTTCTGTAATATTTCATAATTTAAGTATTATAACATAAAAAAAGAATTTCTTCAATATATTATGTCAGAATTGTAGAGTAACTGCATAAAAATTTTTTCGAAAAATTTTTACTAAAAAATAACTTTTTATTTTTAAATTTTTTGTCATAAATCAAATTAAAATAATATATTTTAGAAAAAATCAAAATTTTTAAATTTATAATTTCAACTTTTTTTGCTTTGGAAGTTAAATTATTATGTAATATTTTTTATGTGGTTGCTCTAATGATAAACGCAAAATGTTGATTTTTCAATACTTTTGTGTTACTGTATACAAGGAGGTGAACAAATGAATTATATAGGCTCAAAATATTCTTTACTAAATTTTTTGCAGAATACAATTTCCACTGTTACAAATTTAAAAGACCATTCGGAATATGTTTTTGCCGATTTATTCGCAGGTACAGGAATTGTCGGCTCTGCATATAGAAAGAGAGGTTATAGAGTTATTTCAAATGACATACAATACTATAGCTATGTGCTGAACAAACATTATATAGAAAGCACAAATCCGTCTAATGCTGAGCTTTTAGAACATTTGAATACGCTTGACGGAATAAAAGGATTTATTTACAGCAATTATTGCGAGGGTTCAGGGAGTAAACGTAACTACTTTACAAATGAAAATGGTATGAAGTGCGATGCAATGCGTACGGAGTTGGAAAAACTCTACAAAAACACTGAAATAAGCGAAGAAACCTATTTTTATTTTTTAGCAAGCCTTATTAACTCCATTGACAAATATGCAAATACTGCATCTGTATATGGTGCGTTTTTGAAAAAAATAAAAAAATCAGCAAGTAAAGAATTTAAACTTGAATTATTACCTATTATACCTGGCAAAAAAGGAAAAGTTTATAATACAAATATCAATGATTTGATAAAACAAATTTCGGGAGATATTTTATATCTTGACCCACCTTACAACGCAAGGCAATATTGTACTAATTACCATGTACTTGAAACCATTGCAAAATATGACAATCCAATTTTACATGGAAAAACAGGCTTGCGTGACTATAAGGAACAAAAAAGTGCATTTTGTTCTAAAAGAACTGTTACATCTGTATTTGAGGATTTAATAAAAAATTCTAAATTCAACTATATATTTTTAAGTTACAACAACGAAGGTTTGATGTCACTTGATACTATAAAGGAAATAATGTCAAAATACGGAACATATACGCAATATACTCAAGAATATAAACGCTTTCAAGCCGATAAAGAACAAAACCGTAATATATCAGCTAATTCAACAATTGAATATCTTCATTGTTTAGAAAAGGAGTAAAATGCCCAAATATAATGATATAGATACAACAAAATGGGCATGAATATACGGATATAAATATAGATACTTTATGGATAATAAATAAAAGGGATAATTCGAGTGTTCATAATGGAGATTATCATGGTAACTTTGTGTCCCAAATTTCTTACTAACTGTTTAGTAGATACACAAAAAAGGAGATTGGATACTTGACTCGTTTATGGGAAGCGGAACATCTTTTATAGAAGCTCAAAGAATGGATAGGAATTTCATAGGCACTGAATTACAAAAGACTGTTGCGGAAGAATCCTATAAACACATTCTAATAGAAAAAAGGACAGTTGCAAAACCTTTGTGTATATTGGTGACAGTAGTTCACTAAATATGGCATCTTTGTTTGAACAATCAGGAATAAAGAAATTACAATTTGTTATATTCCATCTGTCTTATTGGGATATAATAAAATTTTCGAATAATCCAAAGGATTTATCAAATACTGCTACATTAGATGATTTCTTAGCTCATTTGGAAAGGTTATTGATAATGCTACCCAACATCTTGAAAAAAATAGATATTGCGCTGTTGTTATAGGTGACAAATACGCAAACAGCCAGGTAATTTCTCTCAGGTTTCATTGTATGAATTTGTTTTTGAAAAGAAAATTTTTACTTAAAGCAATACTTGTTAAAAATTTTGCGAAACTAAAAGGAAAGACAAATCAACAGGGAATTTGGAGATACAGAGCTCTGGCAAGTAATTTTTATATATTTAAACATGAGTATATTTTTATATTTAAAAAGGTGAAGTAACAAAGCTTCACCTTTTTAAATTATATAACAAAAAACATCTTATTATGTATTTATATCTTTTTTCTAAATGAGTTTATCATTAATTAGTTTCATTATTCCCTTCATATCAAATCTGAATTTAAAACAATCCCTGTTTTGGTGTACTTGGAAATTACCTATACTTATGTTACAATATTTAAGCGTATTAGATTCATTCCAAGAATCTTTTGTCTGGGTGAACGAAAATTTGTTTTTATCCCAAACAGGAAGAGCGCCTTTTTTACCAAAAATTCTGTAATTGGAAAGTGGATTAGCATGATTCTCAAGATTATAAAATAAAATCAAATAGTCACAATCAAACATATTCTTCCAATACATATTTATAAGAACATCTATGTACTGAATTGATAAACACTTAAATATCTTCCCTCTATTTTCATATGTATCTTCTAATCCTGCATTTTTCAACGCATCATTTATATCAAAACCTGGAATAATATTATTATTTTGAATATATCTAAAATATGTTATCTGTGTAGGCTGTCCAATATTTTGAGGTGCAGCTCTACCAATATCATTTTGATTTGTTTTTACAGAAAGAGTCTTATTTCCATAAAGTTCAAAATCCACTGGATTCTGATTTTCTGCAATATGCCTTTTAGGTGTAGGTATTTTTTCTTTAGTAAAAATTGTTTGTATGTTATCATTTTCTAAAAGTAAATCAACAATTTCTTTTTCTGAACGAGCAACATAGTTTGGATTTATTTCAAGGTCAAAACTTTTTGCAATTGCAACTTCTGCTGATATACCAATTGATTCATTATTTATAGCCATTTATTCTTCCTCCTTATTTTAAATCTGTTAGTTTATTTGACATCATAAAAATTTGTTAATTGCTTGTTAGTTGTAATTCAAATTTGAATATTTTTCAGAAAAATTCAGATAGACAAAACCCCGAAAATATTATATTTTCGAGGCTTGATAACACATAATATTTGTATAAAAATTATCTCTTGCTAAATTGTGGTGCACGTCTAGCTGCTTTTAAGCCATATTTCTTTCTTTCTTTCATTCTTGGGTCACGAGTTAAATATCCTGCTTTTTTCAAAGCTGGTCTATAATCTGCATCTGCTTCCAACAATGCTCTTGAAATACCATGTCTAATTGCACCTGCTTGTCCTGTAAATCCACCACCATATACATTTACAAGTACATCAAATTTTGCAGTTGTTTCTGTCAATTCTAATGGCTGACGTACAATTAATTTCAATGTTTCCATACCAAAATAGTCATCAATATCTCTTTTATTGATTGTAATTTTACCATTACCAGGCATTAAATAAACTCTTGCAACGGAAGATTTTCTTCTGCCTGTACCATAATATCTAGCTGCTGCCATACTCGCTTCCTCCTCCTATTAAAATTTTAATTCCAATACTTCTGGTTTTTGTGCTGCGTGTGCATGCTCTGGACCAGCATAAACATGAAGTTTGCTAAACATTTTTCTGCCCAGTGCATTTTTAGGAAGCATACCTTTTACAGCATGTTTAATCACTTCTTCTGGTTTCTTTTCTAATTGTTTTTTGAGTGTAATTGTTTTTAAACCACCAACATATCCGCTATGATGTGCATATATTTTTTGGTCTAATTTCTTTCCTGTTACTGTTATTTTTTCTGCATTAATAACAATTACATAATCTCCTGTATCCACGTTTGGTGCATACATTGGCTTGTTTTTTCCTCTTAAAACGGTTGCAATTTCAGATGCCAAGCGTCCTAATGTTTTGCCTGTTGCATCTACAACATACCATTTTCTTTCTACATCAGCGATTTTCGCTATGTATGTTGTTCTCATACGATTTACCTCCCTTAATATACTATTTGGTCTGTTGACTTTATGCACTACTTTGGGACAAAGCACTACATAATCTCCATTATGACAAAGCATAACTTATTAGACCCCACTGTGAAACTTATATTTAAAGCCAAAAGGCTCTAAAGTCAAATCAATACAACAGAAATTATTATATTACAAAAACATACTATTGTCAATAATAAATTTCAAGTAATGTCAATCCTTTCGCAGGAGCAGTCATACCTGCTTTTGTTCTATCTTTACTATCAATAATAGAAATTATATCTTCTGCTTTTTTATTTCCTTTTGCTACTTCTAACAACGTGCCTGCTATAATTCTAACCATATGATATAAAAACCCATCTCCTGTGATAGTAATTGTTATAAAATGTTCTTTTTTTTCTACAGTACAGTCAAATATTGTTCTTACGGTAGTAGTAACGCTACTTCCTGCTGCACAAAAACATTTAAAATCATATGTTCCTATTAAATAGCTTGCTGCTTGTTTCATTGCCAGTATATCCAATTTTCCATAAACAAATACACTATTTTTTCTAACGATAGGATTACAAAAATCATCATAATAAAATATATAACAATACGTCTTTTTAACACAGTCATATCTAGGATGAAAATTTTCAGCTACTTCTTCTGCTTTTCTCACCACAATATCATCAGGCAAAAAGGAACGTATTGCAAAAGGAATTTTTGTTGTTGGTATAGGTGTTTCTACTTCTATTACTGCTCTTTGTCCTATTGCGTGGACACCTGCATCTGTTCTACTTGCTCCAATCACTTCTATATCTTGTTTACCAAACAACTTTTTACAAGCATTTTCAAATGTTCCTTGCACTGTTTTGACATTATCATATTTTTGTTTTTGCCAACCTGCATATTCTGTACCATCATAGGCAATGGTAAATAATATTCTTTTTTTCATAATTTATCACCATATAAAAGAAAATCGTGCTGCTAAAAAACGTAATATTATGAGTGCAATGCAATATATTGCTAATATTACAACTGCTTTATAATCTGAAGATTTTAGTACCATTACATTCATTCTTGTTCTATTTTCATCTCCATGATAGCACCTTGCTTCCATAGCCATAGCTAACTCATCTGCTCTACGAAAAGAAGATATAAACAAAGGTACTAATATAGGTATTAGACTTTTTGCTCTTTGAAACAAATTTCCGCTGTCAAAGTCCGCTCCTCTTGCTTGTTGTGCTTTCATAATTTTATCTGTTTCATCTAATAGTGTAGGTATAAAACGTAATGCAATGGTCATCATCATAGCAATTTCGTGTGCTGGTACACCTATTTTTTTAAAAGGACGTAATATATATTCTATGCCATCTGTTAGTTGTATCGGTGTTGTAGTTAATGTTAATATAGAAGAACCTACTACAAGCAACACAATTCTAATGCACATTTTTATAGCAATCAATATACCCTCTATTGTTACAGTAAAAATCCCCCATTCAAATAATATATGTTCTCCTCTTGTCATAAAAACATTGATAAATGCTGTAAATAATATAATAATCAATATTCCTTTTATTCCTTTGAGCATAAATTTTAAAGGTACTTTTGATGTTTTAATCACTGCTGACATACACAGTATTACAAAAACATATCCTAAAAATGTATTGATAAAAAATAATGTCAATATAAATAAAAATGTAATAATTAGTTTTACTCTTGCGTCCATATTGTGTATAGGAGAATTGACAGGGTAATATTGCCCTATTGTAATATCTCTAATCATAATTATTCTTCTCCTTTCAATAATGTATACAACGCTTTTACCGCTTCTTCTACTGTATAAATATCTTCAGGCAAATTATAACCTTTTTCTTTTAATTCTGTTATAACATAACTAATTTGAGGTGCTGCTAAACCTATTTTTTCTAACTCTCTCACACGAGCAAATACTTCTTTTGGCGTTCCTGTCATAGCAATATGTCCCTTTTCCATTACAATAAGCCTGTCCGCTAATTTTGCTACATCTTCCATACTATGAGAAACCAATATAATCGTAATACCTCTTTGTTTATGCAGTTGTTTAATCGCATATAATATTTCATCTCTACCTTTAGGGTCTAGTCCTGCTGTTGGTTCATCTAATATCAATATTTCTGGGTTCATAGCTAATACACCTGCAATTGCTACACGTCTTTTTTGTCCCCCTGATAGTTCAAAAGGAGATTTGTCATATACCGTTTCGCTTAGTCCTACCGTTTGTAATGCCTCTTTTACTCTTTTATCAATCTCTTGTTCTGTTAATTTCATATTCGTAGGACCAAATGCCACATCTTTATATACTGTCATTTCAAAAAGCTGATGTTCTGGATATTGAAAAGCAAGACCTACTCTTTGTCTTACTTCTTTTAATTTTGTTTTATCTTTGTGTATATTTTCTCCATCAAGTAATATTTCTCCTGATGTGGGGGATATTGTACCATTAAGATGTTGTATTAATGTCGACTTTCCAGAACCTGTATGACCAATTAGTCCTATAAATTCTCCTTTTTGTATTTCTATGTTGACATCATTTAAAGCTGTTTTTTCAAATATTGTATCTGCGTTATAAATATGTGTTAAATGGTTGATTTTAATTGACATATTGCACCTACCATTTCTTCTACCGTTAAAATATCCTGTGATATAGAAATTCCCATTTTTTTCAATTCATATGCTGTTTCTGTTACCTGTGGCACATCTAAACCATAGCTTTTTAATGTTTCTACTTGAGGAAATACTTCTTTTGGTGTTCCCTCTAATACCATATTACCATCATCTATTACAAATACCTTTTCTGCTTTTACTGCTTCGTCCATATAATGCGTTATTAACACAATAGTCATACCTTCTTCTTTATTTAACTGTAATATAGTATTCATAACATCTTTTCTACCTACAGGATCTAGCATTGCTGTGGGTTCATCAAATACAATACATTTTGGTTTCATAGCAAGCACGCCTGCTATAGCAATTCTTTGTTTTTGCCCTCCTGACAATTTTGCAGGAGAATGTTGTTTATATTCCAACATACCTACTGCATTTAAAGCATCTTCTACTCTTTTTCGTATTTGTTCAGAAGGTACTCCCATATTTTCAGGGCCAAATGCAATATCTTCTTCTACTACAGTCGCTACTAATTGATTATCAGGATTTTGAAATACCATTCCTGCACTCTGTCGAATATCCCAAATCAATTCTTCATTTTGTGTATCATAGCCATTTACCCACAATACTCCTTCTGTAGGACGCACCAAAGCATTAATGTGTTTTGCAAATGTCGATTTTCCAGAACCATTATGTCCTAGTACCGCCACAAAGCTTCCTTGTTCAATAGACAGATTGACGTGGTTTAGTGCTAATATTTTTTCTTCTTTTGTGCCTTTTTCTGTTTCTGTTACTTTAATATATTCATAAGACAGATTTTCGGCTTTTATCATTTCCATATTTCCACCGCCTGTTATATTAGTCTATGGCAAAAAACTGCTCACAGCTAGAAATAGTATAATGTATTCTTTGTCAAAAAGCAATCATTTTGCTTGAATTGTTGTATTCCTTAAAACTTTATTACATTTATTGTATTGTATTAAAATCAATACTTTATTATGTTATACTGATGATATATTATACTATTATTCTATTTTTAAGAGAGGTGATATTTATGAGAAAATTGTGTTCATTATTTTTATTATTTTCTGTTTTATTTTCTTTATCTGTATTTGCAGAACAATCTTCTCCTTATGTTATTGAGCAACAGGAAGACGGCAGACTTTTTGCTTTTGAAATGGAGGGTTATGAAGAATATATAAAAGAATATAAAGCATCTCAAACCACAGAAACTATCGTAATGTTACCTTCTGGAGAGGATATTACTATTTCTACAAAGGGCGTTTTTCGTATTTACAATGCTGCTGTACTCTCTCCAGAATATATTAAAATAAAAGAACATAACGCTGCTTCTCTCAAAAAAGGGGATTGTATTTATTTTGAATTAAATAAAGGGAGATTTTTAAAAGATATTTCTGCTATCACAACACAAGGCGATATGAAAGCTACTGCTGTAGGAAATGGAAGCTACATCAAATTAGAAATTACACAAACAAGTACAGTTCCTTCTGAAATCACATTAAATCGTATTATGATATTGCCAGAAGGAAAAAACGAAAATAGTGCAGCAAAAAGTGAATTTGTACTTTCTTTAACTTCAAAATATATCAATGGTGATAATTTATTTCATAATACCAAAAATGTAATATTAAATAATCGTTTTGCTACTATGGAATGGTATAACGGAGAATACTGCTATGAAGGTTTTCGATTTGAAGGCAGGCTTCTATTTGCAAATGGTATTTCTTATTGTATACTAAATGACAATATTATATTTTTATACTATGACACTTATTTAAAACAAAATCATTTAATGGTACCTTTGCGTTCTCTTTATCACGTTTTCATAGTAGATAATCATTATTGTGAAACACACGTTCTAAATCCTTCTATCAATGTCTATCATTTAAACTGGGATACAGAACAAAAAATAGCTAGTATAGGAAACAACAATTATTATAGTATTTCTTTTCAAAATAATTCCAATACAATGACTGTGATACATCCTTATAGAGGTGAATTAACAAGTGATACTATAACATTGCCTGTTGCTGCTGAAATTAAAAATGATACAATTTATGTTCCTCTCTGTGCTGAAACAGCAGGAGCAATATTACGATGGGATATAAGTAAATATATGCACTGGGACGATACTGCAAAAACAATGTTAATTGAACATTAAAAAGGGGGAAAGAGTATGAGATTTTATTGCCTTTTTTGTATTATTATTATTTTATTTGGTCATACGGCTTTTGCAGAACAAAATTTACCTGATTATGTGGTAAACAAAGAAGAAGCTCGTGAATACTCCTATTATAAAAATTATGGCATAGATGATAAAAAACATCAAGAATATATTGATGATTATAAGGTTTCACAAATTACAGCAACAGAAATTTCTCTTTCTACAGGAAATATTACTATTTGTACAGAAGGTAGTTTTTTAACTCATAATAGTGCTTATGCTCGTCCAAGCTACATCAAAATTAAAGAAGATGCTGCTGGAGTTTTAGAAAAAGGCTCCATATATCTTACTATAGACGAAGGTACTTTATTAAAAGAAATGAAATGTACCACAACATCTGGTGATATTATCGCATCTGCTGTTGGAAATAGCAAAACAATTAAAATTGACATAGAACAGCAAAGCACTATGCCCTCTGAAATCACAATTACAAATTTGACTATACTAACTAATCGTATGAATGAAAATGAATGGAAAGAAAGAGAATGTATACTTTCTGTATCTGTTTCAAATGAATTAGATAAAAATTTATTTTCAGAATATAGCACAGAAAATATTATATTAAATGCTCGCTTTTGGGCACAGCACAATACTCTTAGACAAGGCTGTGGTGGTGATTATTATATTGGGGGAAGACTTTCTTTTACAGCAGGCAAAAATTATTATATGTTAAATGATACAAAATTTGATATGGAAGGTAGTTCTTATATAAAAGATAATACGCTTATGGTACCAGTATATTCTTTAGGAGAGGCTCTTTTTTTAGACAGTATTTATAGCGTTCGATACAATTATTCTATTCCTTATGGTCAAAATGACTTTGAACATTCTCATTTTTTGAATTGGTATGACAATAATCAGTCTGCATCTATATTATATAGGTGTAATGTTCTTTTTCAAAATCAGTCAAATATAGCACAAACTTTTTATGATTATGACGAAAAAGATTTTACTCCAAAAAGCATTGATGATACCATAGAAATGCCTACTAATGTAGAAATAAAATATGGTGTATTATATGTTCCTGTTCGTTCCGCTATTGATGCACTTACTTACAACAATACCAATTTCTATTGGGACGAAAAAACAAAAACATTTTATTATAATTACTAAAAATAAAGCCCTAGTCATATGCTAGGGTCTTATTTATTTATATTCTACTATTTTATCATCATACAATTTATATAATACAATATATCCTTCTTTTCTATCTTCTAATACCACTTTTATCAAAAACTCTCCATTATCGTGCCACATAATTCCTACTACCTCAGTATTGATATGTTCTTTTCTCTTTTCTGATTTTAAAACTTGTTCTATTGCTTTTTGTTCTGAAAAATAATATTCTTCATCTCTTATTTTCACATTATATATTGTATCTGACTGAGAATGCTTTTCCATAATATTTTTTGCTTCTTCTACAGCATACACTGCATATTCTCCATTTGATTTTGAAAATAAATATTGTCCTGCTTCTCCTTGATATTTTTGTTTGTATTCCCAATTTGCCCAATTACTCAAATATACATTATTTCCATCTGTTATGATATAAGGGTATTCTTTTTTTATCACACCGATATTTTTTTGTGCTCTTGTGCTGTCATAACGATAAATATATTTTCCTTTTGTATATTCTACTTCTGTAATAATTACATCACCATTTTTTAAATATCTTGTTATCCTTAAAAAAGCAGGTATTCCTAAATCTACATTTTCTATAAATTTCTCTATATTGTCTGTATTTTCTGTTTCTCCACATTCTATCAATACTACATCATTATTTCTAATTGCAGTTGTCTTTTTATATTCTTTGGGCAGTTTTTGTAATTTCTCATAACCATAAGGAGAATATTTTGTATAACGGGAATTTCCAATTTCAAACTCTGCATAATATCTTCTTTTTCCTAAAAATCCGTACTCTCCATAACTATTATCACTATCACTCACTTGTTTTATCAAACGATATTTTCCCTTTGGTAAGTCTATTTCTCTTATGTCCCAATCAGTAGCAGCTACACTCTATCTAAATATACCTGCTCTTTTTTTATTAAAATTGAATGAAGTCCCTGCATCATCTCTGTCATGTCTGCGTGGTATTTCATACCATTTTCCTTTTAAAAATACTTCTATTTCTGTATCATAACCATATTTCAATTCTTTTGCTGTTTGATTTTTAAATATATATGTAATTTCTTCAATGTCTTCTGCATATACATTATGTTCTGTTTGAAATACTACAGCACCGCTTTTGTCAAAATCTGTTTCATTGTATTTTGAAGGTTGCAATTCTATACCACACCACATAGCAGTAGTTGCAGTATTTTCTACATTTTCTGTATTTTCAATTTCAAATTCTGCATAATATTTTCTTTCGCCAAATACACCAAGCTGTCCATATTCTCTATCACTTAATTGTTTTATGATACGATATTTTCCTTCTGGCAGGTCATAACCTTCTATATTCCATTGAAATATACCTTCTCTTGTTTTATTACCATCTAATATCATAGCAACAGCATCAACGCTTCTTTTGACATTTATTTCATACCATTGCCCATTTACAAACACCTCTAAATCTGTATCATAACCATAACTTGCTTTCATTGTAGTATGATTTTCAAATATATATTTTATTTCTTTTACATCTTTCGTATACGCATCATATTCTGTATGAAATGTAACATCACCACTTTTATCAAAGTCTGCTTCGTTATATTCAGATTGTATCAATTTCATATCATTCAACATAACTACATTTTGTTCTGCAAATATTTGCATTATATTAACACCAAACATCATACATAGCAACACCATTATACTAATTATTTTTTTCACAGTCATTCCCCTAAAAAGAAAAACCCTAGTAGGTTTACTAGGGTTTTAATAGATTATTATACTAATTCAATAATTACTTCTGGAGCACCGTCGCCTTTTCTCATACCAATTTTAATTATTCTAGTATATCCACCTTTACGGTCAGCATATTTTGGTGCAATTTCGTCAAAAAGTTTTGCAGCCATATCTACTTCTTTACTAAGGCTTCTTTTCTTTTTGCCATCTTTTGGTACTTCTGTTACTGTATAAAGTTCACTTAATATTTTACGTCTTGCGTTCAATCTAGATGGTTTATCTTTTTTAATTGTTTTTTTCTTTTCTTCATAAACAGTTACTTTTTTACCATCTACAATTTCTTTTACTCTTTTACCATTAGCATCTTTTTTTGCAACTTTTGCCATTACTTCTACTTCTTCAAAGTTATCTTTCTCTTTTACAGCTAATGTAATCAATTTTTCAGCAATTCTTCTTACTTCTTTTGCTCTTGTTTCTGTTGTTTTAATTTTACCATGATACAACAAATTTGTAACTTGATTTTTCAAAAGAGCTTTTCTTTGTGATGATGTGCGTCCAAGTTTTCTATAACCAGATGCGTGCATATCTGTATCCTCCTTGTTATTGCCTGCAAAACTGACCCCGAAAAAACAACTCTTTGGCATTACGTTTTTTCGTAATTTTGCAGAATATTATTGTCCACCGCTTGAGCGTAAAGCCAAGCCTAACTTTGCTAATTGATATTGAACTTCTTCTAATGACCTTTGTTCCAAGTATTTCACTTTCATTATTTCTTTTTCTGTTTTGTTGATTAAATCTTCTATTGTGTGAATACCCGCACGTTTTAGGCAATTATAAGAGCGAACCTCTAAATCAAGTTGTTCAATATCCATTTCAAGCATTTTTTCTTTATTGATATTTTGTTTTATATTCGTATTTTGATTGCAATTACTTATAAAAAGATCATCTATTTTTTGTATAGAAGCAAATTCTTCTGACATATCTATACCCTCTTTTACAAATACCTGCTAATCACTTACACAACATTTTTACAGAATACATTATTCATCGCTTGGGCGTAAAGCCAAGCCTAATTCTGCCATCTTATTAAGCACTTCTTCTAGTGACTTACGTCCTAGATTTCTTACTTTCATCATTTCTTCTTCTGTTTTATTTGCTAAATCTTCTACAGTATTGATACCTGCACGTTTCAAACAGTTATAGGAACGTACAGAAAGGTCAAGTTCTTCAATGCTCATTTCAAGCACTTTTTCTTTTTTGCCTTCTTCTTTTTCTACCATAATTTCTGTATTTTTTGCATTATCAGATAAGTCAATGAAAAGGTTCAAATGCTCATTTAATATTTTTGCACCATAACTTACTGCATCGTCTGGGGCAATCGTTCCATTTGTCCAAACTTCCAATGTTAATTTATCATAATCAGTAATTTGACCAACACGGGTATTCTCTACTAAAAAATTTACTCTTGTTACTGGCGTAAATATACTGTCTACTGGAAGCATACCAATAGGCTGGTCGTCTTTTTTATTCTTATCACTGCCAATATAGCCACGTCCTTTATTTATGGTGATTTCCATAGATAAACGTGTATTTGTACCGCCGCTTAATGTTGCAATGTGATGGTCTGGGTTCATAATTTCTATATCGCTATCCGCTTTTAAATCAGAACCTTTTACTTCTCCTTCGCCTTCTACATCAATATATGCAATTTTTGGTTCATTGCCTTCACTATTGTTTTTTATGGCAAGTCCTTTTAAATTTAATATGATTTCTGTTACATCTTCTTTTACTCCAGGAATGACACTAAATTCGTGAAGCACACCATCTATTTTGACATTGCTTACTGCTGCACCAGGTAAAGAAGAAAGCAATATTCTCCTTAAAGAATTGCCCAATGTTGTACCATAGCCCCTTTCTAAAGGCTCTACTACAAATCTACCATATGTTTTATCTGGTGCCATCTTATCAATTTCAATGCGAGGTTTCTCAAATTCAAACACTCATGCAAACCTCCCTCTTTTATGATAGTTTGCCACAGAAAAACTGTGGCATAATAATTAACTGATTTTTTTAATTATTTGGAGTACAACTCGACGATAAGTGTTTCCTCAACTGGTACATCAATTTGTGCTCTCTGAGGTTTAGACAACACTGTACCGCTTAATGCGTCATGGTTTGCAGACAACCATTCAGGCACAATTCTTGCACCTGTTACTTCCAAAACATCTTTATATCTTTGCATAGATTTATATTTTTCTTTGATTTCTATGGTATCGCCCACTTTTACTTGGTAAGATGGAATGTCTACTGGTTTACCATTTACCAATACGTGTTTATGACGTACAATTTGTCTAGACTCTTTTCTTGTTCTACCATAGCCCAAGCGGAACATTACATTATCTAATCTTAATTCCAAAATCATAAGCAAGTTTTCACCAGGAATACCTTCTTTTTTGGAAATTTGTTCTGCTTTTGCATAATATCCTCTAAATTGTTTTTCTAATACACCATATATAAATTTTGCTTTTTGTTTTTCCCTTAACTGTAAACCATATTCACTTAATTTTTTACCAGCTCTTGGGTTTTGTTTTTTAGATTTTTTATCAATTCCTAAAAAGATAGGGTCTAAATTTAATGACCTACATCTTTTTAACACCGGAACTCTATCTCTTGCCATTTCCTATAGCACCTCCTGTTAGACTTTAGATTAAACTCTTCTGCGTTTTGGTGGTCTACAACCATTATGTGGTACAGGTGTTACGTCTTTGATAAGTGTTACATCAAGACCAGCAGCCTGTAATGCACGGATTGCAGCTTCACGTCCTGAACCAGGACCTTTTACAAATACTTCAACTGTTTTCAGACCATAGTCTGATGCAGCTTTTGCAGCTGTATCTGCTGCCTGTTGTGCAGCATATGGTGTGGATTTTCTTGAGCCTCTAAAACCTAACTGTCCTGCACTTGCCCAGGAAAGTGCATTTCCTGCAGCATCTGTAATTGTAACAATTGTATTATTAAAAGTAGACTGAATATGTGCTTGACCACGTTCTACACGTCTTTTATCACGACGTCTACGTGTCGTTGTCTTTTTTACTGCCTTCTTTGCCATTTTACACTCAAACCTCCTTATGAAATATGATTATTTTTTCTTATTTGCTACTGTTTTTCTTGGACCTTTTCTTGTTCTTGCATTTGTCTTTGTTTTCTGTCCTCTTACTGGAAGTCCTTTTCTATGACGAATACCTCTATAACAACCAATTTCAATCAGACGCTTGATATTTAAAGCGATTTCACGTCTTAAATCACCCTCTACTTTTTGAGAATGGTCAATGACATCTCTTATACGAGATACTTCTTCATCTGTCAAATCTCTTACTCTTGTATCAGGATTTACCCCTGCTTCTTTTAATATTCTGTTTGAGCTTGGACGTCCGATACCATATACATATGTTAAACCAATTTCTACTCGTTTCTCTCTTGGTAAGTCTACACCAGCAATACGTGCCATGTATCAATTACACCTCCTGAAAAAATTCTATACTTTATCTATATCAACTACTATTCTTTTTTACATTTTTTTAGTAACGTTGGGTATCACAAATAGGGATATAGACCGTCCTCTATCAGCTGCCCCCACTATTAACTGTATACTCCTTCGATACCTACTTGACGGATTTTCTCCTCCGGTCTGGTAAGGACTATTGACCCCTCCATCACCATAAATAGATTATCAGCTGTTACTTATTAGCCCTGTTTTTGTTTATGTTTTGGATTTTCACAAATTACCATTACACGGCCTTTTCTTTTGATAATTCTGCATTTTTCACACATTGGTTTTACAGATGGTCTTACCTTCATTGGTGAACCTCTCCTTCCTTATTTTGCTCTCCATATAATTCTACCTTTTGTTAAATCATATGGTGACATTTCTACTAATACTTTATCACCTGGTAATATTCTTATAAAATTCATACGAAGTTTACCTGAAATATGTGCCAATATTTGATGGCCATTTTCTAATTCTACCTGAAACATTGCGTTTGGTAATTTTTCCAATACAGTTCCTTCTACTTCAATTACGTCATCTTTTGACAAAACCTAGAAACCTCCTTTACTATATTCTCTCAAAACTTTTACAATATCAGCATTTAACAGATAGCCTTTTTGATTGAGTTTTTGCTGTAAAGAGTTGCTGACAAATTTTGTTGCTTGTATATGTTTTATCTTTTTTCTTTTTGGTTTCTCCAAACTACGGTTTTTTCCGTCTATTAGATATACATATTCGCCTTCAACGGACAAAATTACAAATATTCCGCCTTTGTCATGACCACTTTTTGAATAAACAATCTGTCCGACTTCATATTCCACTGTCATCACCTCTTATGGCAGTAATGTGAGAATTTCTGGTTCTCCATTCGTAATCACTACTGTATTTTCATAATGTGCTGCACAAAGACCATCTCTTGTTACAGCTGTCCAGCCATCTTTTAATACTTTTAATTGATAAGAACCCATATTTACCATAGGTTCTATTGCAAGTGTCATACCTTTTTTTAGTAATATGCCTTTTCTTTGTTCTTTATAGTTTGCTACAGAAGGGTCTTCGTGCAGTTTTCTCCCTATACCGTGCCCAACATATTCTCTTACAACAGAAAAACCATTTTGCTCTACATATTTTTGTATTGCTACACCAATTTGATTTAAATGACAATCTTGCTTAGCATATTGTATTCCTTCAAAAAAACTCTGTTTTGTTACATCAATCAGTTTTTGAAGTTCTGGTGTAATTTCTCCTACTGCATATGTTCTTGCTGCATCTGCATGATAACCACCTATATAACTTCCCATATCTACACTGATAATGTCACCTTGTTTCAATTTTCTTTCACTTGGAATACCATGAACGATTTCATCATTTACAGATGTACAAATAGAACCAGGAAAACCTCCATATCCTTTAAATGATGGTATCGCTCCCTGACTTCGTATAAATTTCTCTGCTATACTATCCAACTGTTTCGTTGTAACATCAGGCTTTATTTCTTTTGTCAATACTTCATCTAATTTTGCAAGTATTTCTCCTGCTATTCTCATCTTTTCGATTTGTTCTCTTGTTTTGATATGAACCGCCATTTTTTATGCCTCTAATTCTGCTATAATTGCTTTAGAAACTTCCTCTACTCCCAGCATACCATCTACTTCAAACAATATACCTTGTTTTTTATAGTATTCTACTAATGGCTCAGACTGTTCGTGGAATGTTGCAAGGCGTGCTTTTCCTGCTTCCAATGTATCATCTTTTCTTTGTGTCAGTCCTTCACCACATACATCGCAAATGCCTGCTTTTTTAGATGGAAGTGATATTTTGTTATAAGAAGCTCCACATTTTGGGCAGGTTTCTCTTGCTGTAATTCTTTCCAGCATAATATCATCTGGTGCATTGATATAAACTGCTTTATCTAATTTTACCATCTCATCTAGTTTTTCTGCCTGTACTGTGGTACGAGGAAAACCGTCTAATATAAAACCATTTTTGCAGTCATCTTGTTTTATTCTTTCATTTACTATAGCAATAATTAGTTCATCTGATACTAAACCACCACTAGCCATAACACTTTTTGCTTTATTTCCTAATTCAGTTCCACGACTTACTTCTTCTCTGAGCATATCACCTGTTGAAATATATGCTAATTGAAAACGGTCTATCAATTTTCTTGCTTGTGTTCCTTTTCCTGCTGCAGGTGCACCGATTAGTACTAATCTCATACGGCTTTTCTCTCCTCTCTACTTCTTACTACTATACAACCTTTCAGAAATGCAAGGCATTTCCAAAAGGTCAAAACATTAATGTCCCAAAAATCCTTTATAGTGTCGCATAAGCAACTGGGACTCTAAAGCTTTTACAATATCTAAAGCAACACCAACTACAATGATTAATGTTGTACCACCAAAACCAACATTTACTTTAAATATCCACTGCATTACCACTGGTGCCATCGCTAATATTGCATAGCATATTGCTCCTACTAATGTAATACGACTTACTACCCTTGTAATATAATCACTTGTTGGTTGTCCTGGTCTAATTCCTGGAATAAATCCACCACTTTTTTTCATGTTTACTGCAATCTGATTTGGATTTATCACAATAGAAGTATAAAAATATGTGAAAATGATTATCAGCACTACATATAAACACGCACCGATTGGATTTGTCATTCGAAGCGTTTCGATTATCTTTGTAAACGTTTCACCTTTATTTGGTATAAATTGACCAATCTGTTCTGGAAACTGTAACAAAGAAATCGCAAAAATGATAGAAATTACACCAGAAGTATTTACTTTAATTGGCATAAATGTACTTCTTCCGCCAACTTGTTTCCTTCCTGCCATTTTAGCAGAATATTGCACTGGTAATCTTCTTTCTCCGTCATTGAGATATACAATAAATACCAATACAATTAAAAGTACTACGAGTATACCAGCTACTGTTGCTATTCCTTTTGTACCAGAACCTGCTGCCATATCATACATACTCTTTGTTGCCATAGGTAAACTAGAAACTATATTGATAAAAATTACCATAGAAGAACCATTTCCTATGCCTTTGGCTGAAATTTGTTCCGCTAACCACATAATAAATGTAGAACCAGCAATTAATGTTGCTACAGAACTAACATACAACAACATACTATCTGCTACAAACAAACCTCTATAACTATATGTTACACCAAGTCCCTGCAATAATGCAAGTACAACCGTTAAATATCTGCTATAAGATTGTACTTTTTTTCGTCCTTCTTCTCCCTCTTTTGACATTTGCTCCAATTTTGGTATGGCAATCGTCAACAACTGCATTATAATGGAAGATGTAATATATGGCCCAATACCCATTGCAAATATTGACCACTGCGAATTTGCTCCACCAGCAATCATACTATAAAGTGTTCCTATCCCTGCTGCTTGTTGTGCTTCCTTCACTCCTACTACATCAATTCCTGGTATCGCAATAATTGTACCTAGTCTTACTATTGCAAATATCATCAATGTATAAAGTATTTTACTGCGGATTTCTTTTACTTTCCAAGCGTTGATGAAAACGTTAAACAATTCAAATCACCTCTGCTTTTCCGCCGGCAGCTTCAATTTTTTCTACGGCAGATTTACTAAACTGCTGTACCTTAATTGTAAGCTTTTTATCAATCTCTCCAACGCCAAGTATTTTTACACCATCTTTTGGATTGCTGATTAAACCAACAGCTTTTAAAGCATCAATATCAATTACTGCATCACTTTCAAATCTTTCATTTAATAAACCTACATTTACTGTAACGATTTCTTTAGAATTTCTACATTTAAAACCTCTTTTTGGAAGTCTTCTATATAAAGGCATTTGTCCACCTTCAAATCCTGTCTTTCCACCAGAACCAGAACGTGCTCCTTGTCCTTTATGACCTCTGCCTGCTGTCTTTCCATTGCCTGAAGCATGACCTCTGCCTTTTCTCCAATTATTTTTTCTGGAGCCTTCTGCGGATTTTAATTCGCTTAAGTTCATTTCGGCACCTCCTTCATTCTTTTTACATTAAATTTCTTCCACTTTTACAAGGTGACTTACTTGTTTTACCATTCCACGTATTGCCACGTTGTCTTGATGGATTTTACTACTATGGAGTTTTTTCAAACCCAAAGCCTGCACTGTTTTTTTATGTTTTGGGATTGCTCCGATTGTTGATTTCACTAATGTGATTTTAATTTCCGCCACCGTTCATTCCTCCTTAGCTCAAGAGTTCTTCCACTGTTACGCCACGCAGTTTTGCAACAGCCTCTGGTGTTGTTACTCTGGATAAACCTTCAATCGTTGCACTAACAACATTACGTTTATTATTAGAACCTAATGATTTTGTTCTGATATTACGTATACCTGCCAACTCTAATACAGCACGTGCAGGCCCTCCCGCAATAATACCAGTACCTTCTACTGCTGGCATCAGCAATACACTTGCACTGCCAAATTTTCCTGTTGTTTCATGGTATATACTATCTACTTCATTTCTTGCTACTGTTACTATATTTTTCATAGCATCTTCTTTGCCTTTACGTATGGCATCTGGAATTTCTGCTGCTTTGCCAAGCCCACAGCCAACGTGTCCGTTGCCATCGCCTACTACAACTAATGCAGCAAATCTAAAAGTACGTCCGCCTTTTACAACCTTTGTTACACGGTTAATTGTAACGACTTTATCTTGAAGATCTAATGTACTTGGATCAATTCTTTTCAATTTGTCTTCCTCCTTGCCTTAGAATTGTAAGCCGGCTTCTCTTGCTGCATCAGCCAATGCTTGAATTTTTCCGTGATATACAAATCCGCCTCTATCAAATACAACTTCTTTGATACCTTTATCTATTGCTTTTTTTGCAATCGCTTCTCCTACAGCTTTTGCAGCCTCTACTGTAGAAGTATGCTCTACTTTACTTGCAATATCCGCTTCCATTGTAGATGCTGCACAAAGTGTATTTTGTGCTACGTCATCTATAATTTGTGCATAGATATGTTTATTTGAACGAAATACAGCCAGTCTTGGTTGTTGTGCTGTGCCGTTTACTTTATTACGAATTCTATAATGACGTTTTACACGGGCAGCTACACGTGATGGCTTATTAATCATTTGGCTTCACTCCTTTTTTACTACTCCACAAAGCCATATTACATATACAATATAAAAATTTTTTGACTTTGTCAGCTTCTAAATTAGTCACTTTCCGATATAAATAATTTATTATATTATTTCTTACCGGTCTTACCAACTTTTCTTCTGATATGCTCATCAGCATATTTAATACCTTTTCCTTTATATGGTTCAGGTGGTCTTTTTGTTCTGATTTCTGCTGCAAATTGTCCGACTTTTTCTTTATCGATACCTTTTACAGTGATTTTATTTTGTCCTTCCAGCACTGTTTCAATGCCTTCTGGGTCCATCATTTCTACTGGGTGAGAATATCCCAATGTTAATGTTAATTTTTTACCTGATTTTGCTGCTCTATAACCTACACCATTGATTTCAAGCACTTTTTCATATCCTTGTGTTACTCCAACAACCATATTGAATATTAATGTTCTTGTTAATCCGTGTAATGCTCTATGTCTTTTCAAATCACTTGGTCTTGTTACTGTGATTTGTCCGTTTTCTACTGCGATGTTCATGTCATCAGCTAATTTACGTTCCAAAGTTCCCTTTGGCCCTTTCACTGTAATGTGGTTTCCTTCACCAATTTTTACTTCCACACCTGCTGGAATATCAATGGGTAATTTACCAATTCGTGACATGGTCTGCACCTCCTATATTATTATTACCAGATGAAAGCAATTACTTCGCCGCCTACGCCTGCATTTCTTGCTTGTTTATCTGTCATTAATCCTTTACTTGTTGATATGATTGCTGTACCAAGTCCACCTAACACTCTTGGTAATTCCTCTTTGCCAGCAAATACTCTCAATCCTGGTTTTGAAATTCTTTTCAAACCTGTGATGACTTTTTCATTTTTATCTTTTCCATATTTTAATGTGATACGAATCGTTGCTTTTACACCATCTTCTATCACTTCATAGCCTTTAATATATCCTTCTGTTGTTAATATATCAGCGATTGCTTTCTTCATTTTTGAAGAAGGTACATCTACTGTATCGTGTTTCGCTGTGTTGCCATTTCTTATTCTTGTAAGCATATCTGCGATTGGGTCGCTCATTGACATATGAAATCCTCCTTTCCCTTTACCAGCTTGCTTTTTTTACACCTGGAATTTGTCCCTTATATGCTAATTCACGGAAGCAAATACGGCAAATTCCAAATTTTTTTAATACAGCATGGGGTCTACCGCAAACTCTACAACGTGTATACGCCCTTGTGGAAAACTTTGGTTTTCTCTGTTGCTTTACGACCATTGATTTTTTAGCCATTTTTGTCCCTCCCTATTATTTTGCGAATGGCATTCCGAATAATCTTAATAATTCTCTTGCTTCTTCGTCTGTTTTCGCAGTTGTAACAAATACTATATCCATACCTCTTATTTTATCTACTTTATCGTATTCAATTTCAGGGAAGATTAACTGCTCTTTAATACCCATTGTATAATTTCCACGTCCATCAAATGAATTTGCTTTTACACCATGGAAGTCACGTACACGAGGTAATGCAATGTTTATCAATCTATCTGCAAATTCATACATTCTATTGCCTCTCAATGTTACTTTACAACCGATTGGCATACCTTCACGAAGTTTAAATGCTGCAACAGATTTTTTTGCTTTTGTTATAATTGGTTTTTGTCCAGATATAATTGTTAAATCCTTTACTGCACCATCTAATACTTTTGCATTATCCTTTGCTTCACCAACACCCATATTAATTATGATTTTTTCAATTTTTGGTACTGCTAATTTATTTTTATAAGAAAATTTCTTAGTCATTTCTGGTATGATTTCATCATTATAAAAATCTCTTAATCTACTCAAGTGATTGCCCTCCTTTCACAAATTAGTCAATTACTTCTCCTGTTTTCTTTGCAATTCTTACTTTTTTACCGTCTTTTATCATTGCTCCAATTCTTGTTGCTTTACCATTATGCAAATACATTACATTGGATGCGTGAATATAATTCTCTTTTTTTATAATACCACCTTGTTGGTTCATTGGGTTTGGTTTTACGTGTTTTGACACCATATTTACGCCTTCAACGATAACTCTATTATTTTTTAGGTCTACTTTGAGTATTTTTCCTTGCTTTCCTTTATCTTTTCCAGCAATTACTACTACTTTATCGCCGCTTTTTAATTTCATTTTCGCCACTTGACACACCTCCTATTACAGTACTTCTGGTGCTAAAGATAATATTTTCATAAACTGTTTTTCTCTCAGTTCTCTTGCAACAGGTCCAAAAATACGTGTTCCTCTTGGGTTCTTATCATCTTTAATAATAACAGCTGCGTTTTCATCAAATTTTATATAGCTTCCATCTGGTCTACCTACAGAGTTTACTGTTCTTACTACTACTGCTTTTACTACATCACCTTTTTTTACAACACCGCCGGGTGTTGCATCTTTTACAGAAGCTACAATAATATCACCAACACCTGCATATCTTCTTGTAGAACCTCCAAGCACTCTGATACAGAGAAGTTCTTTTGCACCTGAATTATCTGCTACCTTTAATCTGGTTTCTTGTTGAACCATAGTAATGCCTCCTCCCGTAACAGTTTTATTTTGCTTTTTCCATAATTTGTACAAGACGCCATCTTTTATCTTTTGATAATGGTCTTGTTTCCATTACTTTTACACGGTCACCTATACCACACTCATTATTTTCATCGTGTGCTTTAAGTTTATAAGTTCTATTTACAATTTTACCGTATAATGGATGTTTTACTTTATCTTCTACAGCTACTACTATGGTTTTATCCATTTTATCACTGATTACTTTTCCAATTCTTGTTTTACGAAGATTTCTTTCTTCCACGAGGTTGCCTCCTTTCCTCTTTGACAACTATTATTCAGCTGTTTTTTGTTTCTGTGTAATAACTGTCTGTATTCTTGCTATATTCTTACGAACTTCCTTAATTCTTGCAGTATTGTCCAACTGGTTCGTTGCATTTTGAAATCTCAGGTTAAACAATTCTTTTTTCGCAGAAACAAGGTCATTTTTTAATTCATCTGCTGTTTTTCCAACTAATTCATTAACATAGCCTTTTGCTTTCACTGCTGATCACCTTCCATTTCCGCCTGTTGCTCTGCACGAGAAACGATTTTACATTTGATTGGCAGTTTATGAATTGCAAGTCTTAACGCCTCTCTTGCTGTTTCCTCTGCAACTCCACCTATCTCAAACATAATTCTACCTGGTTTTACAACTGCTACCCAATATTCTGGTGAACCTTTACCAGAACCCATACGAGTTTCAGCAGGTTTTGCTGTGATTGGTTTGTCTGGGAATATTTTAATCCATACACTACCACCACGTTTTATATATCTTGTCATAGCAATACGGGCTGCCTCTATCTGATTTGATGTAATCCAACTTGGCTCACACGCTTGAATACCATAATCACCATATGTGATTTTGTTTCCTCTCATCGCTTTGCCTTTTAAACGCCCTCTCATTTGTTTACGTCTTTTTACTCTCTTAGGCATTAACATAATTATCTAGTGCCTCCTTCCTTCTTTGCTTCTTTTACAGGAAGTACCTCTCCTTTATATATCCAAACTTTTACACCTAATTTTCCATATGTGGTATCTGCTTCTGCAAAACCATAGTCTATATCTGCTCTCAATGTTTGAAGTGGTATTGTTCCTTCGTGGTAGCTTTCTCCACGTGCCATATCTGCTCCACCTAAACGACCGGAAACTGCTGTTTTAATACCTTTTGCTCCAAATTTCATTGTTCTACCCATAGCTTGTTTCATTGCTCTACGGAATGTTACACGATTTTCCAACTGTTGTGCAATGTTTTCTGCTACAAGCTGTGCGTCCAATTCTGGTCTTTTGATTTCTTCAATATTAATTGCTACTTTATGTTTTGTCAATTTTTGTACTTGACCTTTTAATTCTTCTATCGCTTGACCATTTCTACCAATTACTATACCTGGTTTTGCTGTGAAAACAGTAATTTTCATTCTCTCTGCTGTTCTCTCAATAGCAATTTTTGAAATGCCTGATGAATACAATCTCTTTTTAATGAATTTTCTAATTTTAACATCTTCTACCAAGTAGTTTGCAAATTCTTTTTCAGCATACCACTTTGTATCCCAGTCTTTTATAATTCCAACTCTTAATCCATGTGGATTTACTTTCTGTCCCATCATTAACCTCCTTATCTCTCATTGAGGATTATGGATATATGACTTGATCTTTTCAATATTCTATATGCTCTACCTTGTGCTCTTGGACGAATTCTTTTCATTGTTGGTCCTTGATTTGCACTTACTTCTTCAACATATAATTTGCTAATATCCATACCCAAATTATTTTCTGCATTGGCTACTGCTGATTTTAATACTTTCGCAATAATCTCCGCCGCATATCTTGGTGAATATTGCAATAAAGCCGCTGCTGTGGCAACATCTTTGCCTTTAATCTGGTCTAATACAATTTTCGCTTTTGTGGCTGGAATGCCAACATACTTAGCAGATGCGTGTGGTCTTTTTTCTCTATTATCCAAATTTCTCTGTTTTTTAATTTGGCTTCTATGTCCCTTTGCCATGAACGAAACCTCCTTCCACTATCTATAAATTAACGAACTTTTGATTTCTTTTCTGCGTCTTTTCCGTGTCCTCTGTATGTTCTTGTCAACGCAAATTCTCCTAGTTTATGGCCTACCATATCTTCTGTAATATACACTGGTACGTGTTTTCTTCCATCGTGCACTGCTATAGTATGTCCAATCATATCTGGAAATATTGTGGAACGACGAGACCATGTTTTTATAACACTTTTTTCTCCAGAAGCATTCATTGCATCAATTTTCTTTAAAAGATGCTCATCAGCAAATGGTCCCTTTTTCAATGATCTACTCATTACTTGTTATCCTCCTTTGCGATATTAAACACATTTCTGTGCCAAGTTATCAGCCGTTTCTACGACGTACAATATATTTATTGGAAGCTTTATGTTTTTTACGAGTTTTATAACCCATTGCTGGTTTACCCCAAGGTGTCATTGGTGATGGACGACCGATAGGTGCTCTACCTTCACCACCGCCGTGAGGGTGGTCATTAGGGTTCATTACAGAACCACGCACTGTTGGTCTAATACCCATATGACGTTTTCTTCCTGCTTTACCAATATGGATTAATTCGTGGTCTATATTTCCTACCTGACCGATTGTTGCTCTACAATCTAATGGCAACATTCTCATTTCTCCAGATGGTAATTTTACTGTAGCATATTTTCCTTCTTTTGCCATAAGCTGTGCAACATTTCCTGCAGAACGTACAAGCTGTCCACCTTTTCCTGGCTTCATTTCAATATTATGAATATTTGCACCAATTGGAATTGCTCTCATTGGCAATGTATTTCCAACTCTTACTTCTGCCTCAACACCACTCATTACAGTGTCGCCTACTTTTAATCCTACTGGAGCAAGTATATAGGATTTTGCACCATCAGCATACACGATTAATGCTATATTTGCTGTTCTATTTGGGTCATATTCAATCCCTACTACTTTAGCTGGAATGTTGTCTTTATTTCTTTTAAAGTCAACCATTCTATATTTTATTTTTGCACCGCCGCCTTTATGGCGTACTGTAATTTTACCTTGGTTATTTCTACCTGAATTTTTTTTGATATGAACTACCAAAGATTTTTCAGGAGTTGATTTTGTAATTTCATCAAATGCGGACACTGTCATGTGTCTTCTGGACGGTGTATATGGTTTATATCTTTTAATAGCCACCTTTTCCACTCCTTTCAGTGTGTTATCACCTTTTTGTGTATCTTTTCTCTACTATTTATTACATTCCTTGGAAAATTTCAATATCTTTACTATCTGCTGTCAATTTTACAATGGCTTTTTTTCTTTTTGCTGTTTTACCCCATATCATACCACGTCTTTTAGGTTTGCCATCATAATTCATTGTATTAACAGAAGCTACTTTTGCACCATCAAACATTTTTTCTACTGCTTCTTTAATTTGTGTTTTTGTTGCGTCTGGGTGTACCAAGAAAGTGTATTTCTTTTCATCAAGTATTGACATACTTTTTTCTGTAATGACTGGTTTTTTGATAATGTCATAATATTTTAAATCTGCCATTATGCGTACACCTCCTCAATTTTTGCTACTGCATCTTTTGTTACTACCAATGTATTATATTTTAATAAATCATACACATTAATTGTATTTACAGATGCTGTTTTTACATTTGGTATATTTCTTGCAGAAAGCATTACATTTGTATTAGAACCGTCCATCACTATCAATGCTTTTTCACATTTTATATTATTCAAAACTTTTACCATTTCTTTCGTTTTGATTTCATTTAATGTTAATTCATCTAACACAATGATTTTATTTTCTGCTACTTTTGTAGAAAGTGCAGACTGTAATGCCAATCTTTTTACTTTCTTATTTAATTTAAAAGAATAATCTCTTGGCTTTGGAGCAAATACAACGCCACCGCCTGTCCATTGTGGGGAACGTGTAGAACCTTGTCTTGCTCTACCTGTGCCTTTTTGTCTCCAAGGTTTTCTTCCGCCGCCTCTTACTTCAGCACGAGTTTTTGCACTTTGTGTACCTTGTCTTTGATTTGCAAGATACTGCACTACAGCCAAGTGCATTACGTGTTCATTTGCTTCTATTCCGAAAATAGCGTCATTCAGCTCAATACTGCCTACATTTTCGCCATTCATGTTTACTACTGCAACATTTGCCATTATTTGTTCCTCCTTTCGTAAAGTAAATTAAGCCTTTACGCTGTCTTTAATTACAAGTACTGCTCCTTTTGGTCCTGGAACGGCACCTTTTACTAAAAGCATATTTTTTTCAGCGTCTGCACGAACTACTTCTATATTTTGTACTGTTACATTTACATTTCCCATATGTCCAGGCATTTTTTTATTCTTTTTAACTCTACCTGGTGTTGTACCAGAACTCATAGAACCTACTACTCTATGTGATTTAGAACCGTGTCCCATAGGTCCTCTCTGTGCATTATATCTTTTAATTGTACTTTGGAAGCCTTTACCTTTTGAAACGCCACTGACATCTACTTTATCGCCTGCTGCAAACACATCAGCTTTAATTTCAGCTCCTACTTCATATGCACTAGTATCTTCTAATCTAAACTCTTTTAAATATTTTTTTGCTGTTACGCCAGCTTTATCAAAATGACCTTTTACAGGTTTTGTTACGTGTTTTGCTTTTGCATCTACAAATCCAACCTGTATTGCTTCATATCCATCATTTTCTACTGTCTTTTTTTGTACTACTGTACATGGGCCTGCTTCCAATACTGTTACTGGAATTAAAGCACCGTTTTCTGTGAAAATTTGTGTCATTCCCACTTTTTTTGCAATAATTGCTTTTTTCATTTTTTCGCACCTCCTGATATTCTACAGCGGATTATTCTTTCCTTGAATATAAAAGAAAAAACAATCATACTAGCTTTATTTTGTATTACACAAAATATTTTTGAGAAAATGCTTTTTTCCTCAAAGGACTTGCTTGTAAGCCCTTTTTGTTTTTTTCATTTCATCATTATATCAACTTTTTTTGACTTTTATTATTTCATCACTTTTAACACAATATCAACACCTGCTGGCAAATCTAATCTGCTCAAAGCATCTGCTGTTTTTGGGCTTGGTGATATAATATCAATCAGTCTTTTATGTGTTCTCATTTCGAACTGCTCTCTTGAGTCTTTATATTTGTGTACTGCTCTTAATATTGTTACTACTTCTTTTTTTGTTGGAAGTGGAATAGGTCCACTTACCTGAGCACCTGTTTTCTTTGCAGTCTCTATAATCTGAGCTGCGGACTGGTCGATCAGTTTATGATCGTACGCTTTTAGACTGATTCTAATTTTTGGGTTAGCCATAAAAAAAGTCCCCTCCTTTTCGCACTATTGAACTTCAGCACGACAAGCGGTGACTGCACACTCATTCGGACGTATCTCGCAACGTAAAGATACACAGAACTATTCTCTTTTTTTGAGAATATCTTTTTCCTATATTCAGTACAGTGACCATGTCGCCCGGTTTCTTGAACTGGACATCGCTCCTCAGAAAAACCTGCACACAACTCGTTTTGTATGCCGCAACCTTCTGTATCATCGCTCGTATGTCACAACGTAATTCAGTATACATTAAAATTCATTTGTTTGCAAGTATTTTTTTTGACTTTGTTACAAAAATATTGTAATAATTTTCACAATAATATTGTGTTATTTTTGAGCAATTCATACAAATGCACTTTTTTCTCTTTTCATTTTACATAAAAAGTCTTTCCCATTTTAAAGCAATTTATTCAACATTTATGCCCATTCTTTCATGGTGCACTGTTATTAAAACAATAAACAGCACTTCAAATTTCTGTTCTCTTAAAAAACACCACATTTTTTCAAATTTTTCATCTGTCATGCGTTCTGCCCCAACGCCACATATTAAAAAAAATTCTTCTGGGTGGGTTAATATCCAATGTACTACCCTCGTCATTTTCTTTTTTCTATTTTTTTTCTTTTTTATTTTCATTTTCATTTTCTATCTTCTCCCTTAATTATATTGATTTTTTATCAAACCAAATTATAATATTAAAATGACATAAAAAGTTTCGCTATAACGAAATATTTAAAAAAATTTTATAAATTTCTCTACCTATTATTAAGGCATTAAAAAAGGGAGCGGCGAAACCGTTCCCTTTTATTTATAAAATTTTTTGTGGACTCTATCCACATCTGCAAACTTTTTTGACAAGCTGAGCATATTTTTTTCAAAAATAGATGCTTTACAAAATATATTTTTTGTGTTATGATTGCAATATAAAAGAGCAGTCACCACAAAGTGGCTTGCCCTACACTCTATTGATAGAAAAACTATCCGAGCTTGCTAGGGCTATGATGGGTAGTTTTTTTATGCTAAAAACTGACTCTTACTTTTTTAAGTAAGAGAGCAATTCTATTACGACTAAACAAAAAGTAAGAAATAAATAAAGTTCTTCAAATGTTGTCATAATATCGCCCCCTTTCTTTATAGAGAGAGGGCTTAAAACACCCGTCATGACTGCTCTTAAATACTATAGCATATTTTTAATAACTTATATTATTTATGCTTTTCTAAATATTCTCTTGCCGCCTTTTCAGCTTGTGCTACTCCTATATGATATTTTCTTGCTTTTCTTTGTTCACATTCTTTTAACACACCTTGAAAATATTTTTTCATTATTTCTTCACCGCTTTGCTCCTCTTCTTTTACTACAATTTTATTTACATCAATTTTCGCCAACTCTGGTACAACATCTAATGAAGAAAAACGTATAATATGATCAATATCTGCTCTTGTATACTGTTTCATATGCTCCAAATTATATCTTGTTACATATGCTTGTGGCCTTACTGCACTTAATGCTGTCAAAAACACAAACACTACTACAAACAAATATTGATACAATTTTTTTTCTTTATAAAATATAGTATACACCACTCCTGCCATACTTACTGCAAGCATTGCCAAAAACCAAAGTACATACATTCTCATTACTGTCATATGATATGCTTTTACATACAACATCATTCTATAAAATGAAGATGCCATCATAATAAAATTGCAAACAGAAACTGCCACCAATATCCCATTTAACACTTTACTTTTTCTAAATTTCCAGTTACATATCACTACCATTAAAAAGTTTATCACACTTACAAAAAGCAATTCAAAAAATCCCCTTCTAGCATAACTAGCGTATGTAAACTCCTCTGGTAATTTCCCTTTTCCTATAAACAAATACCATATCTGTATACTACAAAAAAGCACATACACTACAAGCAACACACTAGTAAATGTAATAGCAATAATTGGTTCTGCCTGTTTCATTTCTTTTGTTTTTTGTGACACTTCTTTTCTTGCCAATCCTGACACAAAACAATAAAACAGCCAATACCCCAACACAAACAAAAACGTTACTGCTATAACATTTTGAGGTAAAAACAAATTTCCTACCAATTTAATTATCATATTTGCAAAAACACCATCTGCTGACATCAACATTGCTACAATGAAAAATGTTAAAGGTAATGCGATACCTAATCCCAATAGTATATATGACCATTTTTGATTTTGTTGTTCCTTTTTTTTCATCTGTTCTATAAAATTTTCTATAGGTTCAAACAAACTTGCTATGCTACCAAAAAGCAACAAAAACAAATTATAAATGTATGTTTTTAAACTCCACAGTTTATCTTCATAGAATTGATGAAGCATCATCATAAAAAACAAAAGTAATATCATTTTTTTATGCCAAAAATGTAAAAAGCTTTGGTCTGTCCACAACATAAGCACATTCATTATTATTATCATAACAACATAATAAACAGTATCTTTTTTCATTTCTACTTTCCATTGTTTTAATACTGCAAAACAACAGCCTATTTGTCCTAATGATGCTATAAAAACGCCTATACCTGTACGAATTTTATAGGTTCCTATTACGTAAAAAAAAGCAAAACACATACTTATTAGCACAAAATTCCAAAATTTTTGCTTTATCTCTTGTTGGTATTCTGTTTGTTTTGGTTTTTTTATCTCTTGTTGTTGTATTTCCTGCTTGTCTTTTTCTAATATTTTTTGTACTTCTTGTTTTTCATTTTTTATTTCTTGTTGTTGTTCTATTTCTTTTTTTTCTTCTTCTGACATTTTTCACTCCTCCTTTACAAATTCTAATATATCTCCTGGTTGACAATTTAATGCTTTGCATATGCTTTCTAATGTAGAAAATCGTATTGCTTTTGCTTTATTATTTTTTAATATAGATAAATTTGCCATAGTAATATCTACTTCTTTCGCCAACTCTGTAACACCCATTTTTCTTTGTGCCATAACCACATCTAAATTTACACGGATACCCATATTTTTCCTCCTATATGGTCAAGTCATTTTCTTGTTTATATTTTACAGCCTGTTGAAATACTTTGGATAGTACAAAACTAAATAATCCTGCTATAAAAAATATAATAATAATGACAACAGTAGAAGGTGTTACAGTATAAAATAATCTTATTGTAGTTGCTATAGAGGTAACAATACTATAATATCCCATTTTTTTTAAACTAATTACATTTTGCTGTATAAAACAGTTTTGTTCTAGTACTGTCTGAAACATTTTTCTTAGTTCTCCTATTATCATTACTGCAAATGCTCCTGCTATAAAAAATAATATACACATTGCTATAAAATGTGTTTGAAAAACAGTATACCATTTTCCCATATATTTGAATGCAACAGGAATACCAGCACATACTACACAACCGCCATAATACATTAAATCCAACAACCATTTTACACATTGTTCCAATTTCATTTATTCTTCCTCCTATCTAACAATACTATAGCACAATATTTTTTGTTTTTCAATATTTTTTTATTGTTTTTCAATAAATATTTTCTCTTTATCAATAAATAAGGTTATTTATTGTAAAATGCAGTAAAATGTGCTAGTATAAAACCACTAATAATTAAAGGTGGAAAATACTATGAATAAAAAAACAGTCGTTGTAGGAATGTCTGGAGGCGTAGACAGTTCCGTTGCAGCATATTTATTAAAACAGCAAGGTTATAATGTAATAGGTGTTACTATGCAAGCATTGCCAAAAGAAATTGAAAAACATAAGCAAAATACTTCTGCTGAAGAAGACGCTTGGGAAATTGCTCATCAATTAAATATTCCTTATTTTGCTATAGATTTTAGAAAAGAATTTCAAAAAAATGTAATTGATTATTTTATTTCGGAATACCAGCAAGGACATACCCCCAACCCTTGTACCATATGCAACCGTTGTGTAAAATGGGAGGCTCTTTTACAATTTAAAAATCAAATTGGTGCTGATTTCATTGCTACAGGGCATTATGCTCAAATTGTAAATCATCCTCAAACACAACGATATACTTTAAAAACTTCTGTTACAGACAAAAAAGATCAAACTTATGCTCTTTATAATTTAACGCAGCAACAATTACAATATACTTTAATGCCTATAGGGGCATATCATAAAGAAGACATCAGAAAAATAGCAGAACAAATTAATGTTAAAATTTCTCAAAAAGCAGACAGTCAAGAAATTTGTTTTATACCAGATGATGATTACAGTAGCTTTATACAAGCACAGACAAATAAAACATATCCCTCTGGCAATTTTGTAGATTTAGAAGGAAATATATTAGCAAAACACAAAGGAATTATTCATTACACAGTAGGACAAAGAAAAGGGCTTGGTGTTGCTTTTGGCAAACCTATGTACGTTTACGCCATTGATGCAAAGAAAAATGATGTAATACTTTGTGAAAATGATGCACTATTTCAAAAAACACTTTATGCTAATAAACTAAATTTTATGGGAATAGAAAAAATAGAAAATGGTATGCGTTTACAGGCAAAAATACGTTATCATCATAATAAATCTTGGTGTACTGTTTATATGAAAAATCAAAAAGAATTAGAATGTATATTTGATGAACCTCAGCGTGCTATTACACCAGGACAAGCTGTTGTATTCTATGAAGGAGAATATGTTGCTTGTGGTGGTACAATTATCTGTTCAAAATGATTTTTATTAAGGAGGAAATAAAATGATTTATTCTGATTATCATATGCACACAAATTTTTCTTCTGATAGTGATACTGCTATGGAAGATATGATTAAAAAAGCTATCACACTTGGTTTAAAAGAAATTGCTATTACAGACCATTTAGATTATCAATACCCTGACCCTGAATTTCCTTTTTTGCTGGATTATGATGCTTATACCACAAAAATACAGCATATGCAGCAAAAATATTGTGATAAAATTATTATTCGTAAAGGTGTTGAATTTGGTTTGCAGTCTCATGTAAAAAAAGAAACTGATGCGTTTTACAATAATGGTATATTTGATTTTGTAATAGGTTCTACTCATTGTGTAAAAGGTCTAGAACTTTATGGAAATTCTTTTTATGAAGGTAAAACACAACACGATGCTTATTTAGAATATTTTGAAGATTTGTACAACAATGTTAAAATTTATGACTGCTTTAATGTATATGGTCATATGGATTATGTCAATCGCTATGGTAATTATGACAATAGAAATTTGAATTATAATGAATTTAGAGAAATTATTGATGAAATATTAAAACTTTTAATTAGAAAAGACAAAGGTATAGAACTCAATACTTCTGGTATTAAATATGGTTTAGGATACATACACCCTAAAATCGAAATTATAAAACGTTATAGACAATTAGGAGGAGAAATTATCACAATAGGTTCTGATGCTCATTCTCCAGAATATATAGCATCTCATTTTAAAGACGCTTATGAATTGTTACGAAGTGCTGGATTGAAAGCATTTACTCTTTTTGAAAAACAACAGCCTTATTTTATAGACATTCCTTTATAAAATGCAGTAATATTACAAAAGTAGAACCTATTAAAAAATATTTTAATTACAAAATAAAATGATATAATATAAATAAAGAAAGGAGCCATATTACTATGACACAACAAGAAAAAACAGAAATCATTGATGAATTAAAACAAGCTATGAAAGAACAAATACAATGTAGTATGAAAGAAATACTTGATGTTGTAAAAGATAGTTATTCTATTTTAAACGATAAAATAGATGATGTGAAAGCTGATTTACAAGAAGTGAAAACTAGAGTAACTAATGTAGAAAATAGACTAACTAACGTCGAAGATAGATTAACTAATGTTGAAGACAGATTAACTAATGTCGAAGATAGATTAACTAATGTCGAAGATAGATTAACTAATGTTGAAGACAGATTAACTAATGTTGAAGACAGATTAACTAATGTCGAAAGTAAAATTGATAGTATGTCTGAAGATATTACTTCTATAAAACTAAAAAGTGAAACTTTTGATACTGCTATTATATCACATACTTACGACATAAACCGTTTAAAAAAAGTAAACTCCCTCTAAAAGTATAGAAGGAGTTACTCTCACTAATTTACATACAAATTATAATACAACATTTCACAAAAGCACTTGTTTTTACAGGTGCTTTTTATTCCCATTTCCAACTTACAGGATATTTATTTTTTAATCTTCCTTTTTGTACTTTTGCCCAGCCCAATGTATAGCCATCTACACAAACAACACACCAACCATCTTTTTGCTGTTCTACAACAATACTTTCTCCTTTTAAATATCTTATAACATCGTTTTGTTTTGAGCTAAAATCAATACAATAATTAACATCATTTTTATTTAATGCAAGTGCAAAAGTATGAGAAGGTTCAAATCTATTTTTTTTGAATGTTCCTAGCTGTAAGCCGCTTCTTAACACTCTAAGCCCTTTTAATATTGGTACATTTTCAGGAATATAACACAAATCATCTCCATATATTTTATAAATTCCTTTTATTTTCTGCCAATTTGGTTTTAGCACTTGTTTTTCAAATTCCCAAAAAAGAGAAATTCTATTATCAATTTGTTCTTTTTCTGTTTCAAATATAAACTTTGTATTTTCTGTTTTCTTTTGAAGCAATGCCAAAAAATGTCCTTCTCCTTTTATTTTATGAGGGAACAATCTTGCACAACCTTCTATCATTCCCTTTTCAAATCCCCACTTTATTTCTATGGGTACAATATGAAATTCTTTATGTTGTTGTAAAAACTCTTTTATGATATATTCATTTTCTTTCGGAGAAAATGTACAAGTAGAATATAGCATCATACCACCTGCTTTTAGCATTATAGCACAATATTGCAATATTTCTTTCTGTTGTTTGATACAATGTGTTATCAAATCATCATTCCATTTTTTTATTATATCTTTGTCTTTACGAAACATACCTTCTCCAGAACACGGTGCATCTATCAATATTTTATCAAAATATTGTACAAAATGTTCTGAAAGTCTTTGAGGTGTTTCACTCATTACAATACTATTTGTAATGCCAAAACATTCTATATTTTTTAAAAGTGCTTTTGTTCTGCCTGCACTAATGTCATTACACATCAACACGCCTGTTTGTCCTAACTTTGCTCCCAACTGTGTACTTTTTCCTCCTGGTGCAGCACAAATATCCAATACACACTCTCCTTTATTCACAGGTAATATTGCAGCCGCTGACATAGCACTCGGTTCTTGTATGTAATACAGTCCTGCAGCATAATAAGGGTGTTTTGCTGGACGTAATTGCTCATTGTAATAATATCCTTCGTCACACCAATATACACTTTCTGTATCAAAAAGCCCTTTTTCTAAAAACTGCTCTTTATTCCATTTTAACGTATTGATACGTAGTCCTGCATATCTTTTTTGTTCAAAACAATTCAAGTATTGCTCAAATTCTTTTTCACCTAAAAGTTTTTTCATATTTTTAACATATTGTTCTGGTAAATTCATAACAAAACCACCTATTTTTTTGTTTTATATCATACAAAAAATATAATTATATTACAATACTTTTTTCTTTACAAAACTTCTTTTTTTAGTTACCATAATAAAAATACCATTTTTGAAAGGAGTTAAATTATGGAAAAACAAAATTGGAAACCAGGCACAGTACTCTATCCTGTACCTGTTGTAATGGTTTCCTGTGGAAATATGGAAAAAGAAAAAAATATTGTTACAGTTGCTTGGACTGGTACTATAAATAGTGACCCTCCTATGACATATATTTCATTGCGTCATTCTCGTTATTCTTATGACATTATAAAACAATACAGAGAATTTGTTATCAATTTAGTCACAAAAAAGCTTGCTTATGCTTGTGATTACTGTGGTGTTAAAAGTGGCAGAGATATTGACAAATTTAATGAAATGAATTTAACTGCTGTAAAAGGGTCAAAAGTTTCTTCTCCTATTATATATGAAAGTCCTGTCAATATAGAATGTTCTGTAAAAGATATTATACCACTTGGTACACACGATATGTTTTTAGCAGAAGTAGTAAATGTTTCTGTAAGTGAGCAATATTTAGACCAAAGTGGAAAATTTCATTTTAACAAAACAAATCCAATTTGTTATTCTCATGGCTGTTATTATACGCTAGGAGAAAAATTAGGGAGTTTTGGCTATTCTGTTAAAAAGAAAAAAACAAAAAAAAGAAAATCATAAAAATAATAAGGAGGATTTCAATGATAGAAAGAATGGCACTCTTCTAAGTATGGAGCAAATACAATATTTTGTAAATCTAAAGCTCATACTGATGAAAGGATATGAATGAAACACAAAAACAAATTTTATACTGAGAACAACAGCAATACAAAAAAATTATCAAAAAAATGTATGCACCAAAACAATGCAGAGGAAATCCCAGAGAAAAAGCATTCCAAGATTTTAGACATCATCGTATCACAGGACATTGGTATAAAAAAGAAGCAAAATACATTCGAAAAATGACAAACAGAAAATTTCGCAGAATGTTAAAACAAAATTTATATCATCAAGCATATTACAGACCTAGAAACAGAGATTATCGCACTTATGGCTGGCTTACTTGGTGACACAAAAAAATGCTACTATAGTATTACAGTAGCATTTTTTACATAATATTATTTTAATTTTAACCAATTTGCAATAACGATTTTTTGCACTTCTGAAGTACCTTCATAAATTTCAGTGATTTTTGCATCTCTCATCATTCTTTCAATAGGATATTCTCTTGTATATCCATATCCGCCGAATAATTGTAAGCATCTTCTTGTTACATCACTTGCTGTACTTCCTGCCAAATATTTTGCCATAGAGGACAGATGACTATAAGGTCTATGAGCATCTTTTTCACAAGCTGCTTCATACACAAGCAATTTTACAGCTTCTACTTTTGCTGCCATATCTGCTAATTCAAACTGTGTATTTTGAAATTGGCCTATTTTTTTGCCAAACTGTTTTCTTTCCATAACATATTTAATACACTCATCAATAGCACCTTCACTAATACCCAATGCTTGAGAAGCTATACCAATACGTCCAGCATCTAATGTTTGCATAGCAACTTTAAAGCCTTGTCCTTCTTTTCCTAATATATTTTCTTTTGGTATACGACAGTTTTCAAACACTAATTCGCAAGTTGCTGAGCCTCTAATACCCATTTTTCTCTCTTTTTTACCAAATGAAAAACCAGGTGTACCTTTTTCTACTATAAATGCAGAAATACCTCTTGTACCTTTTGAAATATCTGTCATAGCTATAATTACATAAGTATCTGCATATTCTCCATTTGTAATAAATATTTTTGTGCCATTCAGTACATACTCATCACCATCTAATACAGCCTTTGTTTGTTGCATAGAAGCATCTGTTCCTGCACTAGGCTCTGTTAAACCAAAAGCACCCAATTTTTCACCTTTTGCTAATGGTACTAAATATTTTTGTTTTTGTTCTTCTGTACCAAATTGGAATATAGGCTGGCAACATAATGAAGTATGTGCAGAAACAATAACTGCTGTAGTAGCACATACCTTTCCTAACTCTTCTACTGCCATAGAATATGCTAAATTATCTGCTCCAGAACCGCCATATTCTTTTGGAAATGGAATACCCATAAATCCATATCTTGCTAATTTTTTTACAGTTTCCACAGGGAAACGTTCTTGTTCATCTAATTCTTCTGCTAAAGGTTTTACCTCTTCTTCTGCAAATTTTCTGTACAAATCTCTTAGTAACAAATGTTTTTTTGATAAACTAAACTCCATAAAACTGTCCTCCTTCGACAAACAAATAAATCATTGCAATATTTTTGAAAAAATATCGAAATAGTAAAATATCATTTTATTTTACTATGATACAAAAAAATCGCCTTTCTTGCCAATCTATTCACATTATACATGATTTACACAAAAATTTCTATAGTGTTTTGAAAAAAATGCAATAAAATTTATAGTAATTGTTACATTATTTATAAAATATCCTCTAATTATTTTGAAATATTTTATACTTTTTTGTTAACATATATTATATTTTCTTTTTTTGAAATTCTTCTGTAAAAAGCGGCCTATATATGAGTTTTGTCCCTATTCTAACACTTTCAAACAATGTAATACTATCTACTAATATTTCCTTTTGTTCTACAAGCAAGGACTTTTGCATTTGTGCAAAAGAATGATATGGTACTGCTTGTCTTGCTAATGTAATATGAGGGCTTAATTTTTTCTTTTCTCGTGCAAATCCTTGCTTCGACAAACTTCTTTGTAGTCCCTCAAATAGATGTTCAAGTGCAATACTTTTTTCTACACCTACCCACAATACACCCGTTTGTCCTCTTTCAAATACACCTAACTGTTTTAATATTAATGTAAATGTTTTATTTCGTATTGCTGTTTCATATATTGCCTGTTTTAAATCTTCTATTTCTTCTGCTCTTGTTTCTCCTACAAAATGCAATGTCATATGAAAATTGTCTTTTTCTGTAAAATTGCCTTTTTTACACATTTGACGACATTGCTGTTGTATTTCAAATACTGTTTGTTTTACTTCTTCTTTTAAAGCAATTCCTATAAATGTTCTCACTCTATCACTCTCCTTATTTAAAAAAGGCTTTTAGCTATGCTAAAAACCTTTTTCTATCACTATATTTTATTTGCCTACTACTTTTAATGCAGTTTCTACTACATTTTCTACAGTAAAACCAAATTCTTTAAACAATGTTGCTGCAGGAGCAGATGCACCAAATTCATCTATTGTAATAGTTTCTCCATCTAATCCTACATATTTATGCCAACCAAATGAAGAAGCTGCTTCTACTGCAACTCTATTTCTTACTGCATTTGGTAACACGCTTTCTTTGTATTCTTGTGGTTGTTTTTCAAACAATTCGAAACTTGGCATACTAATTACTCTTGCTTTTACACCTTTGTCTGCTAATACATCATATGCTTTATATATCAGTTCTACTTCTGAACCGCTTGCCATAAGCAGTATATCTGGTGTTCCTTCACAATCTTTCAACACATAAGCACCTTTTAATGCTTCTTTTCCTGTGCCTTCTAATAATGGAAGATTTTGTCTTGTCAATACCAATGCTGTAGGAGATGTTGTAGACAGCAGTCCTGCTAACCAGCCTGCTGCAGTTTCTCTTGTATCGCAAGGACGAAATACAGTATAATTTGGCATACTTCTCAATGCTGCCAAGTGTTCTACTGGCTGATGTGTAGGGCCATCTTCTCCTACTCCTATACTATCGTGTGTCATAATACTGATAACAGGCAATTCCATCAGTGCAGACATTCTCAAACCAGATTTCATATAATCGCTAAATACAAAAAATCCTGCAATATATGGTCTTAATCCACCGTGTGCTGCCATACCATTTGCCATTGCTGTCATAGCAAATTCTCTAATACCAAAATGAATATTACTTCCTTCTGGTGTTTGTGCAGAATAATATTGTCTGTCTTTCATAACAGATTTATTAGAAGGTGCTAAATCCGCAGAACCACCCATTAAATTTGGTACTGCTTTTGACAATTTCTGTAATACTTTTTCAGATGATGCTCTTGTAGCAATATCTCCTTCATATGTCCAATAATCTTCATCATTTAATAAATCTACTGGTAATTTATCATTGTGCCAAATTTCCCATTCTTTTGCTAACTCTGGATTAGCTTTTTTATATTGTTCAAAAAGTGTATTCCACTCTTGTTCTTTTTTTGCTCCTTCTAACTGTAATGCTTTCATATGTTCTACCACTTGTTGTGGTACAGCAAAACTCTCTGTTTCTGTCCAAGCTACATTTTGTTTTGCCGCCTTAATTTCTTCTTCTCCTAAAGGCTCTCCGTGTGCAGATGCTTTACCTTGTTTATTTGGTGCACCATAGCCAATAATAGTATTTATTTTAATAATAGATGGTTTTGATTTTTCTTTTTTCGCAAACTCTATTGCTTTGGCAATAGTATTGATATCTGTGCCATCACTTACTTCTTGTGTATGCCAGCCATATGCTTCAAAACGTTTTAATACATCTTCTGTAAAAGCAATATCTGTACTACCTTCTATTGTGATGTTATTAGAGTCATAAAGCAATATCAATTTTCCTAATCCCATTGTTGCTGCCAAAGAAGCTGCTTCTGAAGAAACGCCTTCCATCAAACAACCATCTCCACACATTACAAATGTATAATGGTCTACTATTTTATATTCTTCTGTATTAAATTTTGCTGCTAAATGTTTTTCAGCCAATGCAAAACCAACTGCATTTGCTATACCTTGTCCTAAAGGTCCTGTTGTAATTTCAACACCTTTTGTCCATTTATATTCTGGGTGTCCTGGTGTCAAAGAACCTTTTTGGCGAAATTGTTTTAAATCTTCTATTGTTAAACCATAACCAAATAAATGCAAAAGAGAATACAACATTGCTGAACCATGTCCTGCGGATAACACAAATCTATCTCTATCTGCCCAATCTGGATTAGCTGGATTATGTTTCATTTCTTTTGCCCAAAGTGCATATGCTGCAGGTGCTGCTCCTAATGGCAATCCAGGGTGACCACTATTTGCTTTTTGTATTGCCTCTGCAGAAAGAAAACGAATGGTATTTACAGACAATTGTTCTATTTGTTCCATAAAATTACTTCACTCCTATATTTTATTTTTTATTATTTATTTTTTAGGTACTGTTTCCCAATCTTTCAAAAATCTTTCAATACCAATATCTGTTAATGGATGTTTTGCCATTTGTACAATAACATTATAAGGAATTGTTGCAATATGGCAACCTATTCTTGCAGCATTGATAACGTGAAGAGGATTTCTAATACTTGCAGCAATGATTTCAGTAGATATATTATGTACAGCAAATATATCTACAATTTCTTCAATTAAATTCATGCCTTCTGTTCCAATATCATCTACTCTACCAAGAAAAGGACTAACATAAGTTGCACCTGCTCTTGCAGCTAAAAGTGCTTGTGTTGCAGAGAATATTAATGTGACATTTGTTTTAATACCTTCTGCTGTTAATATTTTTACTGCTTTGAGACCTTCCAATGTCATAGGAATTTTAATCACAATATTTTTATGTATTTTTACTAATTCTCTCGCCTCTTTTACCATACCTTCATGCTCTAAGCTGATAACTTCAGCACTAATAGGGCCATCTACTATTGTTGTAATTTCTTTTACTACTTCTACAAAATCTCGTCCTTCTTTTGCTATCAATGAAGGATTTGTTGTAACGCCACAAATTACACCTAAATCATTTGCCTCTCTAATATGTTCCACATTTGCAGTATCAATAAAAATTTTCATAATGTCTCGTCCTTTCTTTTACCATTTTTTATTTATAGTTTCATTTTATAGCATATTTATCAAAAAATCAATGTAAATATCGCAAAGTATTTGTAAAAAAACAATAATTAATATATTTTATAAAAGTATTTTATAAAAGTATATTAAAAAAGAGCCTCATTAAAATTTTGAGGCTCCTCACAATTATACATTATGCAGATGTTCTATATCATCTACTGGTTTTTTTAATCCTTCTATAACGATATTATTTTTCTGTGCATAATCCCACAATGCAGCATGAAGTGCTTCTTCTGCTAAACACGAACAATGTACTTTTACTGGTGGCAATCCATCTAATGCTTCCATAACTGTTTTATTTGTAATTTCTAATGCCTGCTGTATAGTTTTACCTTTTATCAATTCTGTTGCCATAGAACTCGTTGCGATTGCTGCACCACAGCCAAATGTTTTAAATTTTGCATCTTTTATAATGCCATTTTCTACAGTAATATATACTTTCATAATATCTCCACATTTCGCATTTCCTACTGTACCTATACCACTAGCATTTTCAATTTCTCCTACATTTTTAGGGTTCATAAAATGCTCCATTACTTTATCGCTGTATTCCATCATTATTATATTCCTCCGTATATTAATATTATTTTTTCTCTTTTAAAAATGTTTCATATAATGGTGACATATCTCTTAATTTTGATACAATCATAGGCAATTCCTTTAATACAGTATCTACTTCTTGCTCTGTATTATAATGCTCCAATGTCATACGCAAAGAACCGTGTGCTTTTTCATGAGGCAATCCTATTGCTAACAACACATGAGAAGGGTCTAATGAACCAGAAGTACAAGCAGAACCACTTGATGCCGCAATTCCTTTACTGTCCAAAAGAAGCAACATAGCCTCTCCTTCTATAAAATCAAATGATATATTACAGTTTCCTGGTAATCTGTCTATTGGGTGTCCATTTAGTTTACTATAAGGAATATTTTCTAATATACCATTTATCAATTTATCTCTTAAATATACAAGTTTTTTTGTATTTTCTTCTATTTCTTTATCTGCTAATTCTATTGCTTTTCCTAATCCTACAATCCCTGCAATATTTTCTGTTCCTGCACGTCTTTTTTTCTCTTGTGCTCCTCCATGTACAAAGGGTTGTATTGTAACTCCTTTTTTGATATAAATAGCACCTACTCCTTTTGGTGCACATAATTTATGTCCTGATAGTGAAAGTAAATCAATATTCATTTCTTTTACATCAATTTTTATATGTCCTACCGCCTGAACAGCATCTGTATGAAAATAAATACCTTTCTCTTTTGCAATCTCTCCAATTTGTTTAATAGGCTGTATTGTACCAATTTCATTATTTGCAAACATTACAGAAATTAATATTGTATCTTCACGTATTGCTTTTTTTAAATCTTCTAAACGAATTTTTCCATATTCATCTACTGGTAAATAAGTGATTTCAAATCCTCTTTGTTGCAAATATTCACAAGTGTGTAATATCGCATGATGTTCTATTTGTGTTGTAATAATATGTTTTCCCTTTTTTTGCATTGCTTCTGCAACACCTTTTAATGCAAAATTATCACTCTCTGAACCTCCTGCTGTAAAATAAATTTCTTCTGCATCCGCATTTAATGCTTTTGCTACTTGTTGTCTTGCTTTTTCTAGTGCCTTTTTACTTTCTCTTGCTATATTATATACACTGGAGGCATTGCCATAATATTGCATAAAATAAGGCAATATTTCATTATATACCTCTTTTCTCACTGGTGTAGTTGCTGCATTGTCAAAATATATATTCGTTTTCATTCAAAATACACTCCTTATTTTAAATTATTTTAAAGTAATAGGACATATTGTATTTGTATATATCATATTATTCCTATATGAATTATATGATAATGTTATCATCTTTTTTATATTTTGTCAACCGATTTTTATTTTCATTTTTTGACACAAATCAAAACAAATTGCATTATTTTTTCAAAAAGTATTGTCAAAATATTACTTATTGCTATATAATATTACAATAAACTTCACGTTTTATCTTTAAATTAAAAAAATACTACAATAATTATGATATTGTATTCCCGTATAAAGTTTTTCAAAATATAATAGATGATATTGGATGATTTGTTATGTGTAAATGTCCTTATTATAAATAACACTACTAACTATATTATGCAGAAAAATACAAGAGGTGAGTCCTATGCAATTTAAAGACCGATTAAGAATGTTAAGAAAAGAAAAAAAAATGACACAAATGCGTTTAGGTAATTTACTTAATTATGGCTATACTGCTATAGCAAATTATGAATCTGGAAGAAATAATCCCTGTATTGAAGATTTAAAAAAACTTGCAGCAATATTTAATGTTTCTATGGATTATTTATTATGTGTCAACGATATTCGTCATCCTTATATAAAAGATGATACTTCTAATGAATTTAACGAAGTACGTCGTTTTTATGCGAAATTGTCCCCTAAAAAAATTGATGAACTTCTTATGTTTATGGAATGGCTCGTAGCTCGTCCTGAAGAAGAAGAAAATATAGAAAAAGAAAAAAAATCAAAAACTACAAAAACAGAAGATATTCAAATTACAGAAAATATTCAAAAAGTACAGCAAAGCAACGGTTCTGCTTATGAACAGCCTTTGCCAAAACCTATATTGCAAGCTGCAGAAGAACCTGTAATGTATCAATCAGAAACACCAAAAAATGATACAAACGAATAAATATTAAAATAATACAAAAAAGACAATGTTTTTATGGCATTGTCTTTTTATTATCTATTGTGTTATTTTTAATCCATTTGCTTGCTCTTTTAATTCTTTTGCGGCTTTCCATGTTGCGTCTGTTATTTTTGCACCACCAATCAATCTTGCAATTTCATAAACAGATTTTTCATTATCTAATGCTGTTACTGTAGTAATTGTTTTTTGTTGTTCTACATTTTTTTCAATTAAAAAATGATAGTCTGCCATAGCTGCAATTTGGGGCAAATGTGTAATACAAATGATTTGATGTGTTTTTGCTATAAAAGCCATTTTTTCTGCTACTTTTTGTGCTGTTCTTCCACTTACTCCTGTATCAATTTCATCAAATATAAATGCTTCTATATTATCCGCTTTTGCTAAAACTGTTTTTAATGCAAGCATAACACGTGACATTTCTCCTCCAGAAGCAATTTTTGAAAGTGGTTTTAATTCTTCTCCTGCATTTGCTGAAATTAAAAACTCAACTTTGTCTTTTCCATTTTGTGATATTTCCTTTTTATCTTCTACCAAAATCACAAACTGGCATTGTTTCATTTCTAAATCCCAAAGCTGTTGTTCTATTTCTTTTTGTATTTGTTTTGCTTTTTTTATTCTAATATCACTAAGTTGTTGTGCTGTTTGCTGTAATTGCTTTTCCATCTTTTTTTTCTTTTGATTTAATTGTTGTGTTATTTCTTCGCTATTTAACAGAAATTCCATTTCTTCTACTGCATTTTGATAAAATTGCAATATTTCTTCTTCACTATTGCCATATTTCTTTTTTAAATGATATAATAATTGTATTCTTTCTTCTATATTTTCTAATTCGTCTGTTTGTTCTAGTGTATTATCATCATAATGTTTTAAATCTCTTATGGCATCGTCCATTTGTGCATATACAGAAGATAATGTTTCATAAATAGCATCTATTTTTTCATCATACTCTGTTAAATCCGAAATATACTGTAATGCTTTAGAAAGCTGGTCAATAGCAGAATGTTCTGTTTCTGTTCCATAATACAATAGTTTTAAACTATTTTCTGTTAAATTTTTTATTTTTTCTTTATTTACTAATATATTCCTTTTTTCTAATAATTCCTTTTCTTCTCCCACTGTAACATTCGCTTGACTGATTTCCTCTATTTGAAACTGCAATAAATCCATTTTTCTTATTCTTTGCTGTTCATCTCCTATTAGTTTTGAAAGACTTTTTTCTATTTCTTTATATTCTTTATAAAAAGTATCAAAAACTGCTTTTGCTTTTTCTAATTCTTTTCCACAAAAACGGTCAAGTATTTGTATTTGTTTTGCTGTATTCAACAGTGACTGATGACTATGTTGGCCATGTATATCCAAAAGTCCCTCTGCACACTCCTTCATCATTCCTACTGTCACAATACTGCCATTGATACGACATATTGTTTTGCCTGATTGGTTCATTGTTCTTGTCAAAAGTATTGTACCATCTTTTTCTACCGCTATACCATTTTCATACAATTTATTCCATACAGACTGCTCTTTTATACGGAAAACTGCTTCTACTACAGCCATTTTTTCCCCTTTTCTCAAAAAACTACTACTTGTTCTTTCCCCTAATGCAAAATTAAGAGAGTCAATTACCATAGATTTTCCAGCACCCGTTTCTCCAGAAATAATATTTAATCCCTTTTCAAAATCAATATCACTTTCTGTAATAAGAGCTACATTTTTAATATGCAAATGTTCTAACATTTTGTTTCTTCTCCTATTGATTTTTATTGCTGAGCGTATTACCTTTTACTGTACTGTATGTATAATTCTATACAGTTTTTCCATAATTGATGCTGCTTCTTGTTGTGTTTTGAAAAGACAAAACACGGTATCATCTCCTGCTAATGTACCTACAATATCATTCTCCTGCATACTGTCCAATGCTGCCCCTACTGCATTCGCCATACCTGCAAGTGTTTTAATCACAAGTGTATTTTGTGCATAATCCATTTTAATTACCGCTTCTTTAAATACTCTCACAGAACGCTCTGCAATTTCAGAATTTGTTCCTGAGCTAACAGAATATTTTTGTTTTCCTTTTGCAGTAGCAATTTTTGTTAATCTCATTTCTCTAATATCTCTAGAAACTGTTGCTTGTGTTACTGTAAAACCAGCTTCCTGCAATCTTTTTGCTAATTCATCTTGTGTTTCAATATCATAATTGTCTATCAACTCCAAAATTTTCGTATGTCTAGCGACTTTCATAACAATAAGCCCTCCCTTATTTGCCTAATTTTTCACGTAATACATCATAAAAACTCACTTGGTTTGTTTTCATAATTGTTGTAAAATATGGGGATTTTTTTACTTGTACTACATTTCTTCTTTTTAAAGACATAGAACATTGTCCATCTGTACTAACAATAAAATCTTCATTCGCTCTGCTAAATACTTCTATTGTAATTTTATCTTCCGCTGAAACAATAATTGGGCGGCTTGTCAATGTATGGGGACAAATAGGCGTAATTGCAATAATTTCTGCATCTGTTTTTAATACGGGACCTCCTGCGGAAAGATTATAAGCAGTTGAACCTGTTGGTGTACAAATAATAACACCATCAGCTCTTAATGTATCTACATATTCCATATTTACAAATATATTAAATTCTAATATTTTAGATGAAAATCCTCTTGTAATGCAAACATCATTTAATGCTAAAAGTCCTTCTATTCTTTTGGGTTCTGCAAAAACAGATGCTTCTAGCATCATTCTTTTTTCAATATAACAATCTCCTTCTAATACTCTATCAATAGCACATTCTGCATAGTCTTTTTCTTCCGCTGTTAAAAAGCCTAAATGCCCTAAATTAATACCTAATATAGGTTTTCCATATTTTGCACTGCGGCGACCTACTCCCAAAAGTGTGCCATCTCCCCCTAATGATATTAAAAAATCTGCATTTTGATAGATTTGTTCTTCTTCTTTTCCATATAATTCTAAATTAGACATCTCTGCTGTTTTTTTTGTTAACATTGGTTCGCAATTTTTATGAAGCAAATAATTTACTAATCTTTTTGTTACAGTAAATTGTTTATCTTTTTCCAAATTTGGCAATATTGCGACTTTTTTCATTTATCTTCCTCCCCCTGTAAGCACTTATGAGAGGCATTGACAACACTTTCTGCCAAAGTATATGCTTCTTCTTTTATAATTATTATTTTATCCTTTTGTAAATAAATCAAATATTCAATATTTCCTTCTGGTCCTTTAATAGGCGAAAAACTAATATTATGTATGCCGACATTTTGTTCAGATACATAGTCTATTATATTATATATCACTTCTTTGTGTACATTTTTATCTCTTACAACACCCTTTTTTCCTACTTTCTCTCTGCCTGCTTCAAACTGTGGTTTTATCAAGCAAACTAATTTTGCTTCCTCTTTTAACACTGCCAATACTGCTGGCAATACTTTTGTTAATGATATAAATGACACATCTATAGAAGCAAAATCCGCTTTTTCTGCTATATCCTGTGGCGTAATATATCTTACATTTGTTTTTTCCATACAGACTACTCTGTCATCATTTCTTAATTTCCAATCAAATTGCCCATATCCTACATCTATAGCATACACTTTTTTTGCTCCATTTTGAAGCATACAATCTGTAAATCCTCCTGTAGATGCACCAATATCTAAACAAACCGTATTTTCTAAACAAATATTAAATTCATTGATTGCTTTTTCTAATTTATAGCCTCCACGACTGACATATTTCATTTTATTTTGTTTTACTACAATATCTGCTGTAACTGCGACTTTTGTTCCTGCTTTTTCTTCTTTTACACCATTTACATAAACATTACCTGCCATAATATATGCTTTTGCCAATTCTCTGGATTTTGCCATATTCTTTTTTACTAATACTATGTCCAATCTTTCTTTCTCAGTCATTTATAAATCCTTTCTGTATGATACTGTTATAAATACCTTGTCCATTTAATCCATAAAGCTGATACAATTCTTCTGTTGTACCTTGTTCAACAAATTTATCTGGAAAACCCAAACGAATAACTTTTATATTATTCATATCATTTTCGTTATAATATTCTAACACTTTTGAACCAAATCCACCCTGTATTAATCCATTTTCTATTGTCACAATATTTTCACAATATTTTGTTATTTCTTTTAGCATTTGTTCATCCAATGGTTTCAAAAAACGCATATTAACAATATATGCTGTAATATTATTTTTCTGTTTTAACAGTTCCGCTGCTTCTGCTGCAAAGGCAAGCATATGCCCCTCTGCTAAAAGTGCTACTTTATGCCCTTTTTGTATTATTTCACTTTCACCATATACTATTTTTTGTCTATATTGCTGAAATTGTTCTGAAGCTATTCCTCTTGGGTATCGTATTGCGATAGGATTTTTAAATTCTACTGCATAGGCAAGCATATCTTCTAACTCCCATTTATTTTTAGGAGAAAGAAGTGTCATATTAGGAATATGGCTTAAATAAGCAATATCAAATATGCCTTGATGTGTTTCACCATCTGCTCCTACTATTCCTGCTCTATCTATCGCAAACACTACAGGCAGTTTTTGCATACAAACATCATGCACAATTTGGTCATACGCTCTTTGTAAAAATGTAGAATAAACAGCAAAAACTGGTACCATACCTTGACAAGCCAACCCTGCCGAAAATGTAACGCCGTGCTGCTCTGCTATGGCAACATCAAAAAATCTTTCTGGAAATCGTTTTTGAAATGCTAAAAGTCCTGTACCAGATGCCATAGCTGCTGTTAAAGCCAATATATTTTTATTTTTTTCTGCTAATTCTATTAGTTTTTTACCAAATACAGCAGAATAATCTTCTTTATCAGAGCAACAAAGAGGTTGTCCTGTTTTAATATCAAATTTTCCTACACCATGATATTTCCACGACTCTTGCTCTGCATAAGTATAGCCTTTTCCCTTTTTCGTTTTAATATGAATTAACAAAGGCCCCCTCATTTGTTTAACATTTTGAAATACTTCTTTTAAATCTTCTAAATTATGTCCATCTACAGGTCCTATATAATGAAAACCCATTTCTTCAAAAAGCATACCCGGCAAAAATAAAAATTTTGCTCCAAAACGCATTTTTTCAAATATAAAATTTGCTGCATTTCCTATAAAAGGTATTTTTTGAGAAAAATTTTGAAAATTTTCTTTTGCTTGTATATATGCAGAGTCAGTCCTTAAATGCGTTAAATATCTTGACATTGCTCCTACATTACTTGATATAGACATTTCATTATCATTTAATATTACAATTAAATTTGTGTTTTCTTTTGCTGCATTGTTTAGCGCTTCATAGGCAAGTCCTCCTGTCATTGCTCCATCTCCTATTACTGCAATAACATGATGGTATTCTTCTTTTAAATCTCTTGCTTTTGCTATACCTAATGCTGCTGAAATAGATGTAGAACTATGCCCCGCTGCAAAAACATCATATTCACTTTCGTGAGGTTTAGGAAAACCACTTAAACCATTTAGTTGCCTCAATTTACAAAAATCTTTTTTTCTTCCTGTTAGAAGTTTATGCACATATGCCTGATGTCCTACGTCCCATACAATTTTATCGTTAGGTAAATCAAAACAATAATGCAATGCTATTGTCAATTCTACAACACCTAAATTAGATGCTAAATGTCCTCCTGTTTTAGAAACACTTTTAATTAAAAAATATCTGATTTCTTTTGCCAGTTGCTTTAATTCCTTTTCACTCATATTTTTAATATCTTTTGGAAAATTTACTTGCTTTAATAACATACTCATATCTGCATTCACTCCTCTTTGCAGCAAAATCACAACTGCTTTTAAAACAACAACCCTGTCACCGTTCCCAATATTGCACCTGCAATCACTTCCAAAGGGGTATGTCCCAGCAGTTCTTTTAACTGTTCCTGTGGTGTAATGCCCTGTCTGTGTATTAGTATATTTAAAAGTGCTGCCTGTTTTCCTGCTGCCCTTCTTACACCAGCTGCATCATACATTACTACCAAAGCCAATACTGTACTAATTGCAAAAAAAGGAGAAGAAAAACCTTGATATTTTCCTAAGCTAAATGTTAATGCCATTACTAATGCAGAATGAGAACTTGGCATACCTCCTGAACCATAAAAGCGGGACAAATCTAATTTATCATTTTTTACAAATGATAATATCGTTTTTAATATTTGTGCGATTGTCCAAGCCAATACTGCTGCCCAAATAGGTTTATTTTGTAATACTTCAGCAAAATTCATCATATCACCTGCTCACTTTATTTGTCCCATTTTTTTGATTTTAATTTTTTCTGTCTATCAAATATTTTGTCAATTCTATTAAAAAATCTGCTTTTTCTCCTAATGTTTGAAAAAGAGAAATTGCCTCTTGTGAAAGTGTTTCTACCATTTGTTGTGATTTTTCTATACCATACATTGTTACATATGTATTTTTTTCATTTTTTTCATCACTATGCACAGGTTTTCCTAATTCCTCTAATGTACTTGTAATATCTAATATATCATCTGCTATTTGAAAAGCAACTCCTATTTTTTCTCCTGCTTGTTCCATTATTTCTATTTGCTTTTGTGTTGCTCCTGCCAATATTGCCCCTGCTTTTAATGCTCCCTGCAACATTGCTGCTGTTTTATTTTTATGTATAAAATACATTGTTTTTTCATCAATTTCTTTTCCTTCGCTAAGCACATCTACTACTTGACCTGAAAGCATACCATATACCCCTGCACTATGTGCAATTTCCTGCATCGCTTTTACTGTTTGTATATTACAATCTTTTACACAAGCATTTGCCATAATTTCAAAAGCATAATGAAGTAATCCATCTCCTGCTAATATAGCAGTTGCTTCTCCAAATTTTTTATGACTTGTTAATCTGCCTCTTCTATAATCATCATTGTCCATAGCTGGCAAGTCATCGTGTATTAAAGAATAGGTATGTATCATTTCTATCGCACAAGCAAAATCAACTGCTTTTTCACTTTCTCCTCCCAATGCTTCACAAGCAGAAAGCAATAAAACAGGACGTAATCTTTTTCCTCCTGCAAATACGCTATATCGCATTGCTTCAAATATTTCTGAAGGATATTCACTTTGTTGAGGCAAACTTTTTTGCAAATAATCGTCTATTTCTTTTACTTTTTTTGAAAGTTCTTTTTTGCAGTTCATCTTTTTATTCTCCTTCCATTACTTCAAAATGTGTTTGTTCTATTTCTCCAGAAATATTTTTTTGAAGCAATACCACTTCTGTTTCTATTTTCGCAATTTTTGTTTTGCAAAATTCTGCTAATTCCATACCCTCTTTATACAAATCAACAGATTTTTCTAAAGAAATTTCTTCTGTTTCCAATATTTCAACAACTTCTTCCAATCTTTGTATTGCTTGTTCAAATGTTATTTTTTTCTTTGCCACTTTATGAAAACTCCTTTTGTATAATTGTCGCTTTTGCTACACCATTTTGAAAACGAAGTGTTACAATATCCCCTTGTTGTATTTCTTCAATACTTTTCAGTGTTTGTCCTTTTTCACTTTCTGCCAACACATAACCTCTTTTTAATGTAGCAAAGGGAGAAGCTATTTGCAGTCTTTTTTGTAGTGTCTGATATTGCATTTGTTTTGTTTCTAAATAATACAACATTTGTTTTTGCAATGTTTTTTGTAATTGCTCTAGTTGTCTTTTTTGCTGTTTGAGCAATACTATAGGTTGTATCAAAGCACTTGACTGCATTACTATTTCTAATCTTTTTTTATACTGCAACAATTTATTTTCAAATGTATTTTGTAAAGCTATACTATAATACTGTAAACATTGTGACATATCCTGTGTATTTTTTACAGCAATTTCAGCTGCCGCTGAAGGAGTAGAAGCTCTTACATCTGCTACAAAATCTGCAATGGTAAAATCTGTTTCGTGCCCTACAGCAGATATAACAGGTGTTTCTGATGAAAATATTGCTCTTGCTACTTTTTCTGCATTAAATGCTGATAAGTCTTCTGCAGAGCCTCCACCTCTACCTAATATAATAGTATCTGCTTTTCCCCATTCATTTACTAGTTTTATTCCCTTCACAATAGAAGATACTGCATATTCTCCTTGTACTAACACAGGCACTACTGCAATTTTAACAGCTTGATTTCTTCTTTTTATAATTTTAATCACATCTCTTACTGCTGCACCTGTAGGAGATGTGATTACAGCAACACATTTTGGATATTCGCAAATTTCTCTTTTATATTCTGCATCAAACAATCCTTCTTGTGCTAGTTTTTGTTTTAACTGTTCAAAACTAAGTGCTAAACTTCCTATTCCTACAGGCTCTATCATTTCTGTATAGAGTTGATACTGCCCTGTTTTTTCATAAATGGAAATTGTTCCATATACCACTACATATAAACCATTTTTCGGCAAAAAAGGAAGCACTTCCGCTTCCTCTCGAAACATAATACATTGTATAGAAGCACAAGCATCTTTTAATGTAAAATAAAAATGCCCTGAACTATGGGCTTTAAAATTAGAAATTTCTCCCTTCACCCAGAAACCATTTAACACAAAATCATTTTCAAGTAAATTACGTACATATCGATTAATTTGCTCTACAGAATATACCTTTATTTTCATATTTATTCCTTCTCTGAAACAATGCTGCCCAATATGCCATTAATAAATGCAGGAGATTGTTCTGTACCAAATTCTTTTGCCAATTCTACTGCTTCATTGATTGCTACACTATTTGGCACTTCTTCAGAAAAATAAATTTCATAAATAGCTAAACGTAATATCGCTATATCTACTTTTGAAATTCTTTCTTTTTTCCATTTTTTAGACTTTTTTGTAATGATTTCGTCAATTTCTAACAAATGTGCTTTTGTGCCTTCTACTTCTTTTAGTATAAATTCTCTTTGTTCTTTGGGTATTTCTTGCTCTTTTTGCTCAAAAAATAGTTCCTTCATTTGTTCTAATTCTTCTGTTTGATGAAAACCTATTTGAAATATCAAATAAAAGGCGTTTTTTCTTGCCTCTCTTCTATTCATACTATCCTCCCATATTTTTACCCTTTTGTCTTGAAACAAGGTCAATCATTTTGCTTACTGCAAAAGTGATTGACCCTTATTACATTGTCACCCTTGTTCTATTTCATTTTTTGCTGTTTTAGGCTGTTTTTCTTTTACAATGCCACAAACATTAACATTTACCATTGCTACCGTCAACCCTGTCATTGTTTCTACTGCTGATTTTACTTTTTTCTGTACTTCTGTTGCTGCTGTCTGTATTTTTGTACCAAAAAGCACTACAATATCTAATTCTAATGTTAATTCTCCACCATCAGAATTTATTTTTACACCTTTTGTTTGGCTTTTTTTACCAAAAAATTCTACAAAAGCATTTCCTGAAGCACTAGACGCATTTAATACACCTTCTATTTCCATAGCCGCAGTTGCTGCTATTACTGCAACAACTTCATCTGATATTTGTATTTGTCCAAATTCTTCTTTTTTATCAGGCACGACATTCCCTCTTTTCTTTATTCAAATATTATACTGTATAGGCTTTATTATAGCAGATTTTTCATACTTTGCAAGTCAAAGGTGTTTATAAATTTGTACAATAAATTCACAAACAGATTATAAATATACATTTTTACAATGAAATATTTTTTTGTTTTATTACCCAATACCATTATAAAATATTCCCATAATATACACAAATAGTGTTAATCCTACAAAAACATACTTTGTCATAGGTTCAAACCATTTTCCTATTATTTTCTGTCTGCCCATTTGAGCCTGTTCTCTTGCAAATTTGCTGCCACATACCCAGAAAAACATAATTGCTGCTAACAATGCCCCTAATGGTATAATATAAATAGAAATAATATCCATAAATATAGATACACTATCTCCACTTTCTATACAAACACCTACTACTACTGCTATTACCGCTATTACTGCCACTGCTTTTTTTCTTGAAAATCCAAATTTTTGCTGTAATGTTTCTACAGGTGTTTCAAACAAATTCACAAGAGAAGTAATTGCGGCACAAAGCACTGCTAAAAAGAATATTACAGCAAATACTCTTCCCATAGGCATCATTTGGAATACCTTTGGCATAGTAATAAACATAAGAGGAGGGCCTGAAGCAGGGTCTAATCCAAATGCAAACACCGCAGGAATAATAACAAATACTGCTAACAATGACGCTACTGTATCAAAAAATGCTACGTTTTTAGCACTTTTTACAACATCTTCTGTCTTTTTTAAATAACTACCATACACAATCGTACCAGAACCAGCTAATGAAAGTGAAAAAAATGCCTGTCCCAAAGCATATACCCACGTTTGTGGTTTTGCTACCAATTCCCAATTTGGTTTTAACATATATAGTATACCTTCTTGTGCATTTTCTAACATAAATATTCTTACTGCCATTATGATAAATAACAAAAAAAATGTTGGTATCATTACTTTATTTACTTTTTCTATACCTGTTGATATGCCATATGCCATACATATAAACACTATCACAAGCCCTATCATATGCCAACCTACACTGCCAAAATTACCTGCTAATACACCAAAATATTCTCCTGTATCTCCTGTCAGTGCAGAGCCTGTTATAGAACCTACCAAAAATCGTATTATCCAGCCTACTACTACAGAATAGCCTATTGCAATGCCCAAAGAACCTACAACGGGTATAATCCCTATCCATTCTCCCCAGTTGCCTCCTCTCATTTGCGATGCCTTTTTAAAAGCCCCTAGTGCACCTGTCTGCATTGCTCTACCAAATGCCATTTCTCCTATTACACCTGTAAATCCTATTACTATAATAAATAAAAAATAAGGTATTAAAAATGCCGCTCCTCCATACTGTCCTACTCTATAAGGAAATAACCATATATTTCCCATACCTACCGCTGAACCAATACACGCCAACACAAATCCTATGCGGCTATTAAAACTATCTCTTTGTTTGTTTTGCTGCTTCGTTTCCATGTTACTTCCCTTTCTATAGTGTTATCATTTTATATTATTTCTCACAAAATGCAAAATCAATTTTCTTTAATTCTAAATCAACTCTTGTTACTACAATATTTACTTTTTGTCCTAAAAAATATTTTTTATTAGAATGTTGTCCAAAAATCACCATATTTTCATCGTCATAAACATAAAAGTCATCTTCCAAACTTTGCAAAGGAACCATTCCCTCTACTGTATTAGGCAATTCTACATATATTCCCCAGCTTGTCAATCCCGAAATCATTCCTTCATATTCATTTCCTATTTTATTTTGCATATACTCTGCTTTTTTGAGATTGTCTGTTTCCCTTTCTGCCTCTTCTGCTATTCTTTCTCTTAGAGAACATTGTTTTGCTACATCAGGCATATTTCTTTTTAATGCTTTTTGTTTTTTTTCTGTCATTGTTCCATCTAATATCATTTTAATAATTCTGTGTATTTCCAAATCAGGGTATCTTCTGATAGGAGAAGTAAAATGACAGTAATATTTAGCTGCCAGACCAAAATGTCCTCCATTTTCTGCCATATATCTTGCTTGTTTCATACTTCTAAGAACTACCCTTGTAATAATTCTTTCCTCATCTTTTCCTTCTACTTTTGAAATAAGCTGCTGTATTGCTTTAGGGTGTATTTCGTCTTTATTTCCTTTTAATCTATAGCCAAAATTTCTAATAAAGTCTTCCATTTTTTTCAGTTTTTCTTCGTCAGGAACTTCGTGTGTCCTATATAAAAATGGTGCTTCCTGCCAGAAAAAATCTTCTGCTACTGTTTCATTACATATCAACATAAATTCTTCTATCATATTTGTTGCTATGCTTGTTTCATATGGTTTTATTTCTAATGGTACTCCTTTTTCATCTAATATAATTTTAGACTCAGGCAAATCAAAATTCACAGAACCTCTTTTTGTTCTTTTTTCTGAAAGCAACATTCTCAAATGGTTCATATTTTCAAACATCTCTACAAAATCAGAATATTCCTCTAACAATTCTGGTGTCCTATCTTCCAATATTTCTCTTACTGCTGTATAAGTCATTCTTCTATCGGAATGTATTACAGATTTTACTACTCTATGATTTACAACATTTCCTTTTTTGTCAATTTCCATAATGCAGCTTAATGTCAGTCTATCTTCATTCGGATTTAAAGAACAAATACCATTTGACAATTTATGAGGTAACATAGGAATTACTCTATCTACTAAATATACACTTGTACCTCTCTTATATGCTTCTTTATCTAATGCAGTATTTTCTGGTACATACTGTGAAACATCTGCTATGTGTACGCCCAGTTCATAATTGCCATTTTCTAATATATTTAATGAAATGGCATCATCTAAGTCCTTGGCATCTTCTCCATCTATTGTCACTGTTTTATAATTTCTAAAGTCTTCTCTGCCTTTTAAGTCTTTTGGCTTTATTTCCATACTGATGTTTTTAATTTGTTCATATACATCTTCTGGAAAATCAACAGGAAGGTCATATTGCTTTATAATAGAAAGTATATCTACTCCAGGGTCATTGATATGGCCTAAAACTTCTATAATAACGCCCTCTGGGTTTCTTTCTTCATCACCATATTTTCTAATTTCTACTACTACCTTATGCCCAGTTACAGCACCCATACTATACTTATTTGCTATAAATATATCTTGTGTAATTTTTTTGTCATCAGGCACTACAAAACCATATCCTTTTGATTGTTCATATGTGCCTACAATTTTGTCATTCCCTCTTTTTATTACTTTTACAATTTCACATTCTGCCCTTTTATTAGGAGATTTTTTTTTATTTACTTTATACATTACTCTATCTCTGTGCATTGCTCCATTTACTTTTGTTGCTGGCACAAATATGTCCTCTCCCTGCTGTCTTTGTACAAAACCATATCCTTTTGAATGTGCTAAAAATGTTCCTATTTCTATGCCTAATGACTTTGGTGTCACAAGTTTGCCTCTATTTGTTTCCACTATTTTTTCTTCTTCCAAAAGCTGTGCTATGATTTCTTCAAAATCTTCTCTATCTTCTTTAGGAACACTCAATAGTGAAGCAATGGCTTTTCTTTTCATAGGAATATATTCTTTGCTTTCTAAATAATCCTGTATTTTTTGTTTTCTTTGTTTCATCATTTCTTCTTTTTGTTTCTGTTCGTCCATAATATTCCTCCTTTACTATAGCATTTGTTTATCATTATGATAAACAAAAAGGGACACAACTGTGCCCCCTTCTGCTTTTCTTCACATTCCATCATTTACCAGAGATGTTATTTTACTAATGATGCTTATCAGCTCAAAAGGTTTATTATAAAAGCAATTATCATAAATAATGCACCGCCGATTTTCGTATATCTTTCTAATGCACCCTCCATAGAATTGCCCTTATTTCTGCTCCAATAAGTGTCTGCACTGCTTACGGCACTCACTGCACCCAAGCCTGCAGAACGTTTTGACTGCAATAATATGATAATACACAACACTATGCTTACAATAATGAGCACTACTGCTAATACAAATACTGCTGTGTTAACGCTGTTTACTGCTACTGTGCCTGCACCATCTGCTACATCTGCAACAACATTTGCTGTATCTGTTTCCATATTTATTTTAATGCTCCTTTCTATATTATTTGAATATACTTTTACTATTTTAACACAAATTATAGTAACAAGCAATAAAAATATTATTCTTTTGTTTTTTGTTTTATTGTGATAAAATATTTTTGATACAATACTTTATTTAAGGAGGTTAATTATTATGAAAGCACTTGTCGGTATTATTATGGGAAGCGACTCTGATTTGCCTGTTATGAGCGAAGCTGCTAAAATATTGGATAAGCTTTCTATTCCCTATGAATTAACAATTATTTCTGCTCACAGAACACCACAAAGAATGTATGACTATGCTCAATCTGCTGTAGAAAAAGGACTAAAAGTCATTATTGCAGGAGCAGGCGGTGCGGCACATCTTCCAGGTATGACTGCTGCTTTAACACCCTTACCTGTAATAGGTGTACCTGTCAAAACATCTACATTAAGTGGCATAGATTCTTTATATTCTATTTGTCAAATGCCTCCTGGCATACCTGTTGCAACTGTTGCTATCAATGGAGCACAAAATGCAGGTTTGCTTGCTGCTCAAATAATAGGGGCATTTCAGCCAGAGGTATTACAAAAAGTTGCTGACTACAAAAAAGGACTTCTTGATATGGTAGAACAAAAAGCCCAAAAACTTGAAACAATAGGCTATGCTCAATACCTAGAACAAAAATAGTAATGGGGAGAAATCTCCCCATTTTTCTATTTTTATGATTGTATTTTTTTAAGCATTTGTAGTCCCATTATCATTATGCCACCTATTGCAAAAAATACAATACTAAATGTAGAAATACTCATAGCTTCTTTTGGAACTTCTAATGTTGTCGCTCCCATTACTATAGCATATAATGAACCTATCATAAGCCCTAATATACTATACACTGTTTGAGAGCGGTATCGTTCTAATGCAATTTTAACAAGTTTTACCACTGTCACAATTCCTACAACAATTCCCATACCAAACAATATTACAGGAGGTAATGCTTCTAATTGAAATGATAATACACTTTTGATACAATTCATTACTGGTACATATAATCCAAATATTAAAAGTAATGTACTTCCTGATATTCCAGGCAATACCATTGCTGATATTGCTATCATTGCTACTACAAATAAATATAATGCTGTGCCTACAGAAAGATGTATCAAATCAAAAGAACTTTGCTTTGTTGCTGTAGTATTCAAATAAGTAATCAATACTACAATAGCAATTCCTCCTATCATATATATTATATTTTTGCCATGTCCTAAAAAGTATTTTCTTTCTTCTCTTGTTACAACAGGTATAGAAAACACAATAAACCCTAAAAATAAGGAGCTTACTTGATAAATATATTGTTGAAATACTGATGTTAATATCATCACTGCCAGTATAAATCCTACTATCCAGCCTATCATAAGCTGCAATAAAAAATGAATTGCCTTTTTTCTTTGTTTCATTGTTCCTGCTATTATGTCATTTAATGAATTGATAAAATTATCATACTGCCCTAACAAAAATGCTATTGTTCCTCCAGATACACCTGGAACACTGTCTGCTAATGCCATAAAAAAACCACAAATTATTTTGATTATCACTTTTATATTTCTCTCCTTTTCATTTTGCTTTTTATCATAACATATTATACAATATTTGGGTAGAATATTTATAATGATAAAATTTTTTTACAAAAAAATAACCTCACAAAACGCAAAGTTATTTTATTTGTTATTGTCATTTTAGACATCATATTTATTTGTATGCCATCTATAAAACAATTTGAATTACCATCTTTTTATAGCTTCATCTAATTTTATTTTTGCTTTTTGCATCATTTCTTCTATATCTACTCCTTGCACATCTAAATTATCAGCGTGTATATATTTACATTGGTAATTTCCTAACATTTTTAAAACTTTTCTGACATAATCAAATCCCATATTTCTCTCTGCATCTCCTCCTGCAGTAGAAATATAAAGCATTTTTTTGCCTCTACACAATCCTACATATCTATCCTCTTGATACAAAAAGTTTAATTTTGATACCATAATATTTTCTATATAAACCTTTAACATAGCAGGAAAGCTGCAATCCCAATAAGGTGCTCCTATTACAATTTTTTCTGCTTCATGAAATTGCAAAGCATACATCATTTTACTATCTTCCCAGTCTCTTTTTGCAATCAATTCTTCTCTTTCTTTGAGCGTTTCTTCTGTCATAGGTTTTAGTTCAGCTCCACCAAAAAGAGAAACTTGCTCTATTTCGATATGTCTATGATTTTTTTCATAATTTTCTAAAAAATATTTACACAATTCTAATGTTCTGGAATTCTTTCTTGCACACGCATTAATAAATAATATTTTCATTTTTTCTCTCCTTCTGTTCCCATCGTGTTACGGCACTTTTTACAGACTCTACTGTATCACAACATAACTGCTCTACACTAATCTCTTGAAATTTTCTCATCATAGTATAAATTGTGTTTCCTATTGGTTTAACATATTTTTGCTGGTCTACTTTTTCAAAATCAATTAATATTGCAAGTGCATTTAATACAGGTGCTGCTGTACAATCTACATCTTGCCCCTCCATACAGATAATATGACAGGTTTTTTCAAAATCATTTTCACCATACCACAATGCTACAATTTCTGCTGCAACATTGGGATAGCAATGTATCCAATGATATTGCTTTAAACGGTTTTGACAAATTTCCCACGCTTTTTGCCATGTATCACACCTTTTACACTGTTCTAAAACATAATTTGCTACAGCAGCATATTCACTTTTTTGAGGCAGTAATGCTATTGTTTTTTCAATAAGTTCTTTAGCATTTTTTTCTACAAAACTCAATGAAACAAGCATTGCATTAAACATTCCGCCTATGATACCATTATTACTATGAGAAATTACACTATCATATACAGCTAATTTTGCTGCTAAACTAGGGTTTGCTGGTGCAACCATACCATGTATTGCAGTTCTCATTTGTGCCCCTATCCATTCACAAAAATAATTATTGTATATGCCACTTTCTGGAGGCATAATACCCCTTCTCAAATTATACAATGCAGTTTCTTCTGCTGAATATCCATCTGCTATCAGTGCTAACCACTCTTGTGCTATGTCTTGTGATGTCACATCATACCCTTTTTTGATAAAACTTTGTAAAAATGCCAATTCATATGTAATATCATCATTATATGTTTCTGGTTCTCTCAAATATCCTTTTACTTCTCCGAATTTTTTAAAAATATTTTCTGTAGTATAGCCTTCTATTTGTGTACCTAATGCTCCCCCTATCAATTGCCCCAACCAGCCATATTTTACTTTTTTTGCATATTGTTCTGAAAACACATTTATAGTAGTACATTTTGGAAATATTACATCTTTTTCTATATCCTGCCATGTTTTATATTGTTTATATTTCCAATATTCACAATTCGCATCTTTTTTTGCTGTATTGAGCAAATAATATATTTTTGATGTAATTTGTTGTATAGCACTACCATCTTTCTGTTTTTCTGCCTGCAATCCTGCCTCAATATATTTTTCTGCTTCTGTTACATCATATCCTCTATTGTGCATACTTTGTATTGCTGCTACAACCAAATGACAAGGTGCTTTAGAACCAGGTACTTCACTATACCAATCTTTAAATAATTTTTCATCACTTGCAATACCTGCTTTAAGATATTCCAACCAGTCCTGTTCACAGCTTTGGTCTACATCAGGTGGTACTGCATTTTCAATCCACTTTCTTTCATATTCCCACGCTTTCAAAATATCATTCCTTTCTTCTACTATCCTTTTTTCTGTTTAGAGCGTGAATAAGAATAAATTGCAATCGCCACAATCGTTATGACATAAGGTATTGTTTGTATCAGCTGTGCAGGAAGCTGCAATAGCTGTAATCTAATAGCAAGAGAGTCTGCTGCTCCAAACAATAGTGCTGACAACATTACTCCCCACGGTGTTCCTCTACCCATAGACTCTGCTGCCATACCTATAAATCCTCTTCCTGCTATCATTTCTTTTGAAAAGAATGATACATAACTCATTGACATATATGCTCCACCTAATCCACATAACGCTCCTGCTAATATCAATGAAATATATTTATATTTTAGTATAGAAATTCCCACAGATTTTGCTGCTTCTGGATTTTCTCCTACAGAGCGAATACGTAATCCTGTAGGTGTTTTATATATCAAAAATGCAAGCAATATTGTAATCAAAATACCTAAATAGGTTAACACACTATGCCCTGAAAAAATATCTCCTAATATGGGGATTTCTTTTAAAAGAGGGATTTGTACATTTGCTACAGTAGGACTATTTAAACTTTGTGTAGAACCTTTTTCTCCTGTGGCATAATATATTACAAATATCGTCAAACCACTTGCTAATGTGTTTAATGCAATACCAGCAAGTACTGGCTCACTTTTTAATGATATTGTAACATAACCAAAAAGACAAGACAATAATGCTCCTATTATCATAGCAATAATTACACCTAATATTGCACTTTTTGTAATATAACTTCCTAAAGGTGCTGCTAATGCACAAGTCAACATAATACCTTCTGTTCCTATGGAGTCTATTCCTCCCTTTGTAAATATCATACAGGCAAGTGCTGCAAATAATATCGGTGTCATAACTCTAATGGTTGTGAAAAAAAAGTCTGTAGAAAATATTACATTTATCATATATTTCACCCCCTTATTTTTTCCAGTTCTTTGGCTTCTTCTACTACCAATTTTTGACGATACTTACTTAATATCGCCTGTGCAGAAATTAATACTATCATTATCGCTTGTATAATTTTAACGATTTCAAATGGTATATCTGTATTTCTCGACATAATATCTGCACCAATTCTCAAATAAGCCAAAAATAATGCTGCCAAAGGCACATATTTTGCCTGATACCTTGCTACAATAGCAATTAATACACCGTCCCAGCCATATCCGGGTAATCCTTGATACTGAAATCTTTGATACATACCAAACAGTTCCACAGAACCGCCTAGTCCTGCAATGACTCCTCCTAATATTTGAGAACCTATTATCATACTGCCTGCTGCTATTCCTGAATATTTTGCCATAGTATCGTTTTTTCCTACTAATGTAACTTTATATCCAAATGATGTCTTATTTAGTATCAACCACACAATTATCACTGTTACAAATGCAATAATGGTACCTGTGTTAATTCTTGTTTTAGAAAACAATTTTGGTAATACCATACTATCAGCAAACATATAAGAATAATTTGAGTTCATTTGAGGGTCATAAAAAAATGTTGTAATAATATATAATCCCAAATACAAACAAACATAATTTAACATAAGTGATGTCACTAATTCATTTGCGTGACACTTTACTTTTAATATTGCAGGAATTAATGTCACAATACCTCCTGCTACCATAGCAAATACCATTGCAGTAATTAAATTAATCACAGGAGGTAAATCAAATAACAATGCTCCTGCTGTTGCTGCCACTGCCCCTATAAAAAAAGCTCCCTCCATAGCCAAATTAAATAATCCTGCTCTATAAAGCATAGTGACAGAAAGTCCTGTAAATATTAATGGTGTCATTGCTTCTATAACATTTCCCATTCTTCTTACAGATGTCAAAGGTCCTATTAAAAAATCCCTTAGTGCAGACAAAGGCTGTTCACTTACAAGCAATATAATAGCAAATACCATTAAAAGAGAACAAAATATTGCTACCATTGTTCTTAATATTTCTACAATATTTAGTGCATTTTTTTTCACAATCATTTATGCTCCCTTCCTTTCTTGCTCTGTTTGCTTTTTAATTCCCAGCATATACAATCCTAAATCATACTCTGTAATATCTTTGCTATTTTCAAAATAAGCTGCTACTTCTCCATCACACATTACAACAATACTGTCACTCAATTCCATTACTTCATTCAAATCTGCAGAAATTAACAATATTCCTTTTCCTGCATCTCTCTGTTCTACTATTTTTTTCCATATAAATTCATTTGCCCCTACATCAATACCTCTTGTAGGCTGATTAGCAATTAAAAGTTCTGGATTTGAAGAAAATTCTCTTGCTACAACAACTTTTTGCATATTTCCTCCCGAAAGCATACCTGCAAGTTGTTGCTCATTTTTACATAATATTGCAAAATCTTTTATCAATGATTTTGCCATTTCTATTATTTTTTTATGGTTTAAAAGTCCTTTTTGTTTCAATTCTTTGCTGTCTATTCTATCAGATACTAAATTTTCCCATATTGTAACATCTTTTGCTACACCTGTTTTAATGCGGTCTTCTGGTATGTACGAAACACCTAAATTTCTAATAGCATTTATGCTTTTTTGAAGTATATCTTCATTATTAAGTAGTATTTTACCTTGCACATTTTTATAAAAACCAAATATACATTCTGCTAATTCATTTTGTCCATTTCCTTCTACTCCTGCAACACCTAATATTTGTCCTCTTTTCAACTCAAATGACACATTATTTAACATTTTTTTATTTTCTTGATTGGTATAACTGACATTTTGAAGCTGTAAAAGTACCTCTCCAAATTGTGCAGGTTTTTTATTTACTTTCAATACTACATCTCGTCCTACCATAAAACGTGAAATTTCTTCCTCTGTAGAATTTTCTACAGGCATTGTGCCGACATACTTTCCTCCTCTTAAAACAGTAATATTATCACATATTTGTCTTACTTCTTTTATTTTGTGCGATATAAATATAATTGTATGTCCATTTTGTTTTAACAACAGTAATTGTTCAAAAAGTTCCTTTGTTTCTTGTGGTGTTAATACTGCGGTAGGTTCATCTAATATTAAAAGTTTTGCCCCTCTTACAAGTACCTTCAATATCTCTACTTTTTGTTTTACTCCTACAGAAATGTCACATACTCTTGCCATAGGGTCAACATTCAAATTGTATTTTTGTGCCATATCTTTTACTAGTTGTATTGCACTTTCTTTATCTGTAAAAAGTCCCTTTTTTGGTTCTATACCTAATATAACATTTTCATATACCCTCAAAGACTCCACAAGCATAAAATGTTGATGTACCATACCAATGCCTAGTTGTATGGTTTGTGCTGCATTTTGTGTATTGATTTCTTTTCCTTCAAAATAAATTTTTCCGCTGTCTTTTTGTTCAATACCAAATAATATTTTCATCAATGTACTTTTTCCTGCACCATTTTCTCCCATTAGTGCGTGTATTTCTCCTGCATTAACAAATAAATTTACTTCTTTATTTGCCATTACTCCATTAGGATATATTTTTGTAATGTTTTCCATTCGCAATATCTCATTGTCCATAGCACAAACCCCCTTTTATTTGTTATAGAAATCCACCGCCTTTTTCATATAGGCGGTGGTTAGGTAAGTCATTTATATTTTTTATGGTGCAACAGAGTCAATAATGGATTGTACTTTTGTTTGGTCTTCTCCTAATGCAGAAGTAATTTGTACATTACCTTCTATTACTTGTTGTTCTGCTTCACTTACTTTTTGTCTAATTTCTTCTGGAACATTTTTTTCATAATATTCATTTATTGCAATACCTGCTCCTCCTTCTTTTATACCTAAACTTTCATATGCCCCATATGGCACTGTGCCTTCTATTTCCATCTCTGCCATTCTTACAAGAGAATTGCCCACTTCTTTGAGCACTGATGTCAATATTACATTTGCTTTTGCTTCATCTGTATCTTTAAAAAGCATAGCTTGGTCTGAGTCTACTCCTATAATATATTTGTTCATTTCTGTTGCTGCTTCCACACAGCCTAAACCTGCCTGTTCTGCCGCTGGGAATATAATATCTACACCTTGATTATATTGTGCAATAGCTGTTTCTTTTCCTTTTGCTGTATCGTCCCACGAACCTATATAAGAAACATACACTTTAATATCTGGTTCTACTGATTTCGCTCCTTCAATATAACCAACTAAAAAGTCTGTAATAATAGGGTGTTCAGAACCGCCTACAAATCCTATTTTTTTGTCTTCATTGGCATATTCCATATCAGAAGTTGTAACAAGTGCTGCTAAAACACCTGCTAAATAAGAACCTTCATTTTGTTTGTAACTAATAGCATAAACATTTGGGTATCTTCCATCTTCTATTTCTGAGTCAAACATAACAAATTTTTGTTCTGGAAATTCTTCTGAAACTTTTTCAATTACCTCTGAAGAACTAGAACCATTTGTGATAATAACATCATATTTTCCTTCTTCTGCTAAATCTTGAAATGTTGGTTCCCATTTTGTTTGGTCACGTCCTATTTCAATTACTCTTGTTTCACAGCCTAATTGTTCTGCAATTTGTGTTACGCCATTGTTTGCAGAGTCATTAAATGACTTATCACCTAACTGTCCTGTGCATACAAACACAAAAGAAGGTTTTCCACTGTCTGCTGTTCCTTCTACTGCATCATCTGCATTATCACTGTTGCCTCCACCGCCACAACCTGTTAATCCAAAAAGCATAACTCCTGTAAGTACCATTGACAACATTGTTACTAATTTTCTTTTCATTTTTTATACACTCCTTTTTTTATTGAAAATATTACTGCATTGTTTTATATTGCAGTCAACACAGCAATTATTTTATACTCTCATCACTTCTTCATAACTTGGTATTGATGTTTGTGCTCCTTTTCTTGTCACTACAATAGAAGATACTTTTGTTGCAAATTCTATTGCCTGCTCACAACTACAGCCCTCTGATAATTTCAATGCTAATCCCGCTGTAAAGGCATCTCCTGCTGCTGTAGTATCTACTGCTTTTACTTTTTTAGAGGCAAAAACAGTATGTTCTTTTTCTGTCACAAGTATAGCACCTTTTTCTCCTAATGTCACAACAACTTTTTCTACTCCCTTTTTTAAAAGCACATTAGCCGCTTCCACAATTTCCTGTTCTGTTGTTGTAGGTTTTTGTGTTAATATTTGTAATTCTGTTTCATTTGGTTTTATAATAGAAATATTTTGTAAAAGAGTTTCTGGTAAATCTTTTACTGCTGGTGCTGGGTCTAAAAGCATCATTTTTCCTTTTTGTTTTGCCAATTCTGCCACAGCACAGATACTTTCAATAGGTGTTTCTAACTGTGCTATTACAATATCACATTCATCAATATATTTTTCCTGTTGCTTAATCCACTGTTTTGTTAACATAGCATTTGCTCCAGATATTACAATAATACTGTTTTCTCCTGTTTCTTCTACTGCTATGGCAGCAATACCTGTAGGCTGATTTTTAAAAATTTGTATTCCTTTTGTATTTACACAAACAGACTGCAAACTTTGTAATAATTTTGAACCATTTCGGTCTGCTCCTACACAGCCTATCATTGCTACTTCTGCACCCAATTTTGCCATAGCATAGGCCTGATTTGCTCCTTTTCCTCCAGGTATATAATTAATTTCTTTTGCTAGCACTGTTTCTCCTTTTTGTGGTATTTGAGAAACACTTATTGCCATATCCATATTCAAACTTCCTACTACTAACAATTTTCCCATACTGTTGCCTCCTCTTTTTTATTGAATGCTTACATAAGCATTGCAACATCTTTACTTACTCTTTTTTTAACCTGTTCTATCATTTCAATAATTTCTTTTTGATATAAATCCATTGTAATTCTATCCGGCATAGAAGGCTGTGCTCCTAATCTTGCAATGCTAATGCCTGCGGCATATGTTGCAAAAACAATGGCACTAATCATATCTTTTCCTTCACTTTTTGCTACAGCAAATGCACTAATAAAGGCATCTGCTGCACCTGTAGTATCTTGCGGCTCAAATGGTGCGGCATCAAAATAAATACTATATTTCTTATTTCTAAAATAACAGCCTTTATTACCCAATGTCACAATAACATTCTTTACTCCTTTTTCTATTAAAAATGCTGCTTTTTGCTCTATACTTTCCTCTCCTTGTACAATTTTATGAAGCTCTTTTTCATTTGGTATCAAATAATCTATATACTGCATAATATCATACTGCAATGTTTCTATTGTTGCTGGTTTGACAAGTACTATCACATTTGTTTCGTGACACATTTTAATGGTATAAATTGCAGTTTTTTGTGGTATTTCTAATGATAGCAGACAATAATGTGCTTCTTGAAATAATTTTTGATGTTGTCTTATTTGATAAGTATCTAATTCTCCATTTGCTCCTTGATATACTACAATAGTGCTCTCTCCATCTTTTGCTACATTGATATATGCTTTTCCTGTAGAAAGTGTTGTACTAAAATAAACCCCTTCTGTTTTTACACCATTTTGCACCAAACAATGATACAGCTTTTTGCCGTCTGCATCATTTCCTAAATTACCTACTGCATATACAAGACCTCCTAATTTTCCTGTTGCTGTTGCTTGATTAAGTCCTTTTCCTCCAGGTAGTACTGCAAGATGATTGGAAAGTAATGTTTCTCCATCTGTAGGAAGTTTTTCCACATTAATAATATTGTCTATATTCATACTGCCCACTACTATAATTTTTTGGTAAGAACCATGTATTTTTTCAAAAGGATTTGTAACACTTTCTCCCTCCATCAATGTAGGAAGAATACTTCTTCTAAAGCGAACAAACTCTTTTTTCCCTTCTATTTTTTGCAGAAGCATTTCTATTGCCTGTTTGCCTACTTCCTCCCAATTCATTGCTACATAGTCCAATTTAGGATACAATGTTTTATAAAATCCCATAGTATGAATACATACAATAGACATATCTTTAGGCACTGTTGTGGCGTGTCTTTCACAAGCAGCATAAGTACCACAAGCTATGATTTCATTTTCACATACAACAGCAGACAAATTACGATTGATTAGCTGATGTGCTCCTATTCTTCCTGTTTCTACTTCATCTTGTCCTACAAATACATTTCCTGTTTCAAATAATATATCCGCCTCAAACAATGCCTGCATATATCCTTCTTTACATTCATTACTATGGCGATTTTCATATAGCAACAGTCCTATTTTTCTATGTCCATATTGTATTAAATGTTTTGTTGCTAAATAAGTCGCTGTTATATAATCTCCATATACTTGCATTGTCTGAGGCAAATCTTTTTGTTTTTTTAAAAGCAAATAATTTATTTTTTGTTTTTGTAACATTTGTATACTATCTTTTTCTTCTGTTATAGGGTACAATAATATTGCATCAATATTTTTACCTGAAAGTATTTGTATATATTTTATTTCATCTGAAAGCGTTTTTGTAAAATAAACCATAATATTATAGCCATTTTCTACAGCATTTTTTTCTATGCTAACTATCAATTCTTGTTTATATTGTAAATCTTCTGGTAATATGAGTGCAAATGTATAACCACAAGAACCCACAGCAATTTGACGAATTTTAGAATAGGGCATATATTGATATTGTTTTGCAATTTCTAAAACTCTTTTTTTTGTTTCTTCACTAATGGCACAATCTTTATTATTTAATATTTTAGAAACAGTACTAACAGAAACTTGAGCCAAATTTGCAATGTCCTTTATTGTCATGAAAAGACTCCTTTCTGAAAAATATGTTAATAAAACTGCTTTAGTAAAACAGTTTCTTATACAATATTACTATATACCAAATTTTATAAATTGTCAATATTTTTACTAAAACAACAAAAAAACTGCTCTGCAATATGCAAAACAGTTTTTTTTATTTTTATAATATTATATTTCCTAAGCGATACACTACAAATGTAACACACCACGCTACTGCAATTTGAAATAATACAGAAATGCCTGTCCATTTCCAACTGTTAGACTCTCTTTTTATTGTTGCAATCGTTGCAGCACAAGGTACATACAATAAACAAAATATCATAAGACAATACGCATTTAATACGCCAAATCCCATACTATTCAATATTGTAGCTAATTCTGTCATACCTGCTTGTGAATTGATATTTGGTACAGCAAACAATACAGCACAACTTGATACTACCACTTCTTTTGCTGAAATGCCTGCTATTAATGCTACTGCAATTTGCCAATATCCTAATCCTATAGGAGCAAAAAATGGTTCTAATAAATGCCCTATTACTGCACCAAAACTATTTGTCATATCTGTAGAATATCCTTCTGTACCAAAATTTAATAAAAACCACATTATAATAGATGCAATAAATATTGTTGTACCTGCTTTTGTCAAATAATCTTTTACTTTTTCCCACACATATATCCAAACAGTTCTTATACTTGGCATTTTATATTCTGGCAACTCTATGAGTAAATCATTTTTTAATTCTTTGTTGTCTTTCATTTTCATAAAAAATAATGCTATTAACGCTACAATAATTCCTATGACATACATAGAGTATGCAGCAATCATAGCATAGTTTCCAAAAAACATACTAGAAAATAATATGTATATAGGTAATCTTGCGCTGCATGACATAAAAGGAGTTACTAACATAATTTTATATCTATCATTTTTTTGTTCTAATGCTCTTGATGCCATTATCGCTGGTACTGAACAACCAAAGCCCAATATCATAGGAATAAATGCCCTGCCAGAAAGCCCTAGTTTTCCCATAATACCATCCATAACATAAGCAACACGTGACATATACCCACTATCTTCTAAAAATGCTAATGCTAAAAACAATATAAATATATTTGGTAAAAATGTCAATATTCCCCCTACTCCTGCAATAATGCCATCTACCAACAATGAAATAATAGGAGGACTTACTTTCATTGCCTGCAAAGTAGCAGTTGCTCCAATGCTTACAAATTCTATCAATAACTCAAAATATCCTTTCAGCCAATCTCCCACTGTAAACGTCAAAAAAAATACACAGGCCATAACAGCCAAAAAAATAGGAATACTTGCTACTTTATGTGTTAAAAATTGGTCTATTTTATCTGTAAAGGCAGCTCTTTCTTCTTTATGAAATAATACCTCTGCTATAATTTCTTCTATAAAATCATACTTTTCATTGATAATATCAGACTCATAACTGCGGTCAATGACATCTGGCAAATTTACTCCATATTTTTCTGTGATTTCTTGGTCTTGTTCTAACAACTTTAATGCGTACCATCTTTTATTTTCTAGTTCTGTATGTTCTTTTTGTAATTCTTCTATAATACAGTCAATTTTTTGTTCTATTTCATCACTATATACCATAGCATACTTTTGGTGTTTTTCTCCTCCTGTATGATTATGTATTAACATTTCAGGTTCTTTTTTATCATAGTGATGTGCTGCAGCGTGCATTAAAGTATTGATACCTTTTCGCGTTCTTGCAGAAACAGGTATCACAGGCACTCCCAACATTTCAGGCAGTCTGTGCATATCTATTTCCATACCTCTTTTTTCTACAATATCCATCATATTTAATGCCACAATAACAGGTTTTCCCAATTCCAAAAGCTGTAATGTTAAATATAAATTTCTTTCTAATGAAGAAGCATCTACTACATCTACAATCATATCTACTTCATCACTTAATATAAACTGTCGTGAAACTTTTTCTTCCATAGTATAAGAGGTTAAACTATATGTTCCTGGCAAATCTACTAAACGTATATTTAGGTCGTGCTGTTTAATTGTTCCTTCTACTTTTTCTACTGTAACACCCGGCCAGTTTGCCACTTTTAAATTTGCTCCTGTATAAACATTAAAAAGTGTTGTTTTTCCACAGTTAGGATTGCCTATAAAGCCTATTGTAATATCATGTGCCATACCAAGCCCTCCTTACTTCAATATTTTTTGAAATTCCTTTTCCTATAGCAAAACGTGTGCCTCTTACTTTTATAATTAATGTTCCGCCGCTTTTATTGTTTAGTATTTCTACTTTTGTACCTGCTAGCATACCTAATGCTTCTAATCTTTTTTCTATATGCAAAGGCAAATACAATTTTTCTACAATATAAGTAGCATTTTTTTCTCCATTATTTAATGTCATATTATTCCCTCTTTTATGCTCTAAAATCTGTTTTATCTGCCTCTGTAATTTTTCTGATTACTTTGCAGGGTACACCCCCCGCTATGACATTTTCTGGAATACTCTTGGTCACAACACTTCCAGAAGCAATAATTGTATTATCTCCTATTATGACACCTTGATTAATTTGTACTCCTCCACCAATCCAAACAGCATTTCCTATTTTTACCTTTTTTGAATAACACCCTCCTGCAATACGTTCTTGTGCATCAATAGCGTGGTTTGATGTATATATCCCTACTCTAGGACCAAATAAAACATTATCCCCTATTTCAATGCCTCCACCATCTAACATTACACAGTCAAAATTAGCATAAAAATGATTTCCTATACTAATATTGTATCCAAATTCACACCTCATATTGGGCTCAAAATAAACATTTTTTCCTACAGAATGAAAAAGCTTTTTTAGTATTTGCTCTCTTTTTACAGCACTTTGCCCATAACTGTTATTATATTCATTTGTCAATAATACTGCATTTTCTCTAGCTTTTATTAGTTCCTCTGTTAAGTCATTATACATTTCACCACTCAATATCAGTTGTCTTTGCTGTTCCAAATCCATATTTATTCTCTCCTTTATTTACACCACATTGATTAGGCTTTTCCTATTGTATCACTAGATATATTATTTTTCTACTATTTTATTAAAACAAATTTTCATATTTTCCAAAATCATATGGCAAAAGTACCTTTCCTTGTTTTTGCAGTTCTTGTTTTACTCCTTTCAAAATATGTATCATACCACATATTTGCTTTTGGCTCGCTGCCAAAAAAAGAGCAGTCAGCATAGCATTTTTAATGCTGCCTCCTGTGATTTCAAACTGCTCTGCCAAGTATTGAAAATCAATTTCTTTTTCCAATGGTACTTTATCTGTTATAAATGATTTCCATAATTCATATCTTTGCTGTGCTTGCGGAAAAGGAAATTGTACTACATACTGTATTCTTCTAAAAAAAGCAGTATCCACTTGTTCTAAATGATTTGTAGCTAATATAGATATGCCTTTATGATTTTCCATTTTCTATAATAAAAATGCTACTTCCATATTAGTATATCTATCATTGGCATTTTTCACATCTGTTCTTTTTGCAAAAAGTGCTTCCATTTCATCAAAAAATAATATAATATTACTTTTCATTGCCTCATCAAATATAGTATTAATATTCTTTTCTGTTTCTCTTATATATTTTGAAACAATTTGTGATATATCTACTCTATACACTTGTAATCCCAATTCTTTGCCTATTACTTGTGCTGCCATTGTTTTACCTGTACCCGATTTTCCTACAAAAAGCATACAAATACCTCTGCCATAAGGTAGTAGTGCATCATATCCCCATTCATCATACACAATATGCTCATACAACACACGATTACAGATTTGTCTAAGTTGTTGTTTTTGTTCTCGGGGTAATATAAGTTGTTCCCATAAAAATGTAGTTTTTATTTTCGTTGCTTTTTCTGACAAATATTTACTTTGAAAATAAGTACAACATTGTTCTATTAATTTTTGAGAGTACTCACATTTTTCTGAAATGAGAGTGTTATTAAATTGATGAATAAGGACATACTAATAGCAAAGGAGATGTTATTGGTATGGAATGTAAAAAATGTGGTGGAACAAAACATAGTAAAAATGGATTTATGAAGGGTCATCAAAGATATAAATGTAAAAATTGTGGGTATCAGTTTGTTCCAACTTTACAAAAGGGGGTTGATGAACAAACAAAATTAACTGCATGTTTATTGTATATTAATGGATTATCCTTAAGAACAATTGCTCGCTTACTTCATACTTCAGCAACAAGTGTGCTAAGTTGGGTAAGAAAATTTGCACTAGAAAATTATGAAAAACCACAGCCTTCTTCAGAAGCTGTAGTAATACAATTAGATGAAATGTGGCACTTTTTAAATTTAAAAAAACAAGCTTTGGATATGGAAAGCATATTGTGTTGATACAGGGCAACTCATTGACTGGGAATGCGGCAATCGTGATACCAATACACTTAAAAAATTACTCCAAAGATTAAAAAAGTGGAATGTAAGAATTTGTATTACAGATTATTGGAAACCATATGCAGAAATTATACCAAAAGAACTGTTGCTACAAAATAAAAAGTATACACATTCTATTGAAAGAAATAACTCTCGTCAAAGACATTGGTTTGCACGATTTAGAAGAAAAACATATGTTGTATCTCGCTCTTTAGAAATGGTAGATTTCACTATGGCTCTTTTTGCTCAGTTTCATTATAATTTTTCTTTTTCCTTTCCTTCATTATTTACTTAACACTCTCTTACTTAAATATTGTATCTTTTTACATTATTTTGAACATTTTTAACAAAATATAACAACGCTATTATAACATAATATGTCATTTATCGCAAATAATATTTATTCAAAAAGTGTAATGGTATTTTTGTAAAGAATTGCTTTTTTTATTCTTTACATACTTTTATGACTATGCTATACTGATTTACGATGGATAGTATTCCAAAGGAAATTATACCTGATGTAATAAGGCATATTGCAAAAATACCCATTTTCTAAAAAACGAACGTCATCTATCAAAAAAGGAAGGTGATGTCCTATGAATATTGGATTAATTGGAGCAGGAAAAGTCGGCTGCACTCTAGGAAAATTTTTTGTACAACGTAATTATTCTGTTGCAGGCTATTACAGTCGAAGCAATCAATCAGCGGCAGAGGCAGCACGGTTTACACAAACAAAAGTATTTGATACTATAGAAGAAATCGTTAATGTTTGTGACGTTCTATTTTTAACAGTTCCTGATGGGAGCTTAACACAAGTTTTTCAACAAATTGCAAATATGCCAATATATGGAAAATATATTTGTCATTGCAGCGGCACACTTTCTGCTAGTGAGGCTTTTACTGGCATAGAAAAAACTGGTGCCTTTGGATATTCTGTTCATCCGCTTTTTGCCATAAGCGATAAATTTCACGCTTATGAAGAATTGACGGATATTTTTTTTGTCTTGGAGGGACATCCTACTCATTTAGAGGAAATAAAAAATCTATTTTATGGCTGTCGTATCAAAACAATTTCTTCTAATTGTAAAACTGCTTATCACGCTTCAGCAGTTATGTCAAGTAATTTAGTAATTGCTTTAATGAATACTGCATTTGACTTAATGCAGCAATGCGGTTTTACAGAACAAGAAGCACGTTCTGCACTATCTCCTTTAGCACAAGGAAATATGAAACACATATTACAAAAAGGAGCAGAACAAAGTTTAACCGGTCCTATAGAACGCGGGGACATCTCTACTATAGCAAAACATTTAAACTGTCTTTCTCAGAAACAAAAAGAAATTTATATTCCTCTTTCTCGTGCATTAATAGAAATTGCTGAAAAAAAACATTCTAACACAAACTACAGCAATATGAGGGAGATTTTGAAAGGAGAAGAAAAATGAAAAACACAATATCTACATTTCAAAGTATGAAAGAAAACGGCGAAAAAATTTCTATGCTTACAGCCTATGATTACTCTACAGCTAAACTAATAGATGAAGCTGGTATCAATGGCATATTAGTAGGCGACTCTCTTGGTAATGTCATATTAGGTTATACAGACACACTTTCTGTTACTATGGAGGATATGATACATCACGGAAGTGCTGTTGCTAGAGGCTGTAAAAACACATTAGTTGTAATTGATATGCCTTTTATGTCTTATCAAACATCTGTTTACGATGCTGTAGTAAATGCAGGTCGTTTAATGAAAGAAGGTCGTGGAGGTGCAGTAAAACTGGAAGGTGGTATTGAAGTCGTTCCACAAATTAAAGCAATTACTTCTGCTGGAATTCCTGTTATGGGGCATTTAGGTATGACACCTCAATCTGTTAATATGTTAGGTGGTTTTAAAGTACAAGGTAAAAATGAAGCTGTTGCCAAAAAAATGATTGAAGATGCCCTAGTTTTGCAAGAAGCAGGTGCATTTTCTATAGTTTTAGAATGTGTTCCTGACCGTTTAGCAAAAATGATTTCTGAAAAATTAACTATTCCTACTATAGGTATTGGCGGCGGTGTTGGTTGTGATGGACAAATTTTAGTTTATCAGGATATGTTAGGTATGTTTAAAGATTATGTTCCAAAATTTGTAAAAAAATATGCAGATGTTGGTACAATTATGACAGAAGCATTCCAACGTTATGATAAAGAAGTAAAAGAAGGTTCTTTTCCTGATGCTGCACATAGCTTTACTATAAAAGATGACGTTTTAGAAAAATTATATTAAATGTTGCAGAAAGGTGGTTCAAACTATGATAATTGCAGAAACAGTTGCACAGGTGAGAGCACAAGTGCAACAATGGAAAAAAGAAGGATTAACAGTGGGTTTAGTGCCTACAATGGGCTATCTTCATGAAGGACATGCTAGTTTAGCAAAACAATCTGTTACTTTGTGTAACAAAACAGTAGTTAGCGTATTTGTAAATCCTATACAGTTTGGTCCTTCAGAAGATTTAGTTTCTTATCCTAGAGATTTTAAGCACGATTGTGCTATACTAGAAGAAATTGGTGTAGATTTGGTATTTCACCCTTCTCCTGAAGAAATGTACGCTCCTGATTTTTGTACTTATGTAGATATGGAAAATTTAACAACACAACTTTGTGGTAAAAGTAGACCTGGACATTTTAAAGGTGTTTGTACAGTTGTTTCTAAATTGTTTCATATTGTACAACCAAACAAAGCATTTTTTGGAGAAAAAGATGCTCAGCAACTTGCAGTCATTCGTCGTATGGTACGTGACCTTTCCTTTGACATTGAAATTGTAGGTTGTCCTATTGTTAGAGAAGCGGACGGTTTAGCAAAATCTTCCAGAAATGTTTATCTAAATGCTGAAGAAAGAAAAGCCGCATTAATACTAAGCAAAACTGTACTTTTAGGAAAAGAAATTATTGCAAAAGGTGAACGTAGCGGAAAAGCTCTTACTGATGCACTAAAAGCAAATATACAAAAAGAACCTTTCGCACGTGTAGATTATGTAGATGTGGTAAATGGTATTAGTATGGAACCTATAGAAAATTTGCAAGGTCAAATTTTAGTTGCTATGGCTGTGTTTATTGGCAAAACACGTTTGATTGATAATTTTTCTGTTACATTATAATAAAAAACCTCCTATGTTTTTTCATAGGAGGTTTTTTGACATTATTGATATTATTTTTTCATTTCTGCCATAGTAGCATAAGAAGCAATCGCACCTTTTCCTTGTACGCTATAAGCACAATACGCATTAGAAAAATTCATATATTCTATTGCCTTTTGTTCCGACAATTCAGAAAGTTTTTCGGCTGTTACACCATCTGCAGAAAGCTGATATAAAAATGAACCTATAAAAGCATCTCCTGCTCCTGTTGTATCCACTGCCTTTACTTTTTTTCCTTCTGAAACAGCTTTCATCTGTTTTGTATATACTTCTGCTCCTTCTGCTCCTTTTGTAAAAATCACTAATTTTACATTTCCCTTAAACAAAATATCTTTTGCCTGCTCTATTGTTTTATATCCTGTAATAAATTCTAATTCTTCATCTGAAATTTTTAAAATATCAGCATAAGGTAAAAATTCTAATACTGTATTTTTTAATGCTTCGTGGTTATCCCATAAAGGTAAACGAATATTAGGGTCAAAACTTATCATTGCTCCTGCTTTTTTTGCATATTCTATTGCTGTTTTATGAGCATATTTCATAGGATATTCTCCCAATGAAACGGAACAAAAATGTAGTGCAAAACTATCCTCAAACCATTTTTCGTTAATATCTTCTTTTTGTAAAAGCATATCGGCACTTGGCTTTCTATAAAAAGAAAATTCTCTATTGCCATCTTCCATCAATGATACAAATGCTAAACACGTATTTGCTTTATCTGTTCTCAAAATATGTTCTGTATTGATGCCAAAATATTTCAAATCTTTTTCTATTTTATCTCCAAAAGCATCTTTACCTAATTGTGTTATCATATTAGATACACCGCCTAATTTTGTGTATGCGCCACAAACATTTGCAGGTGCTCCCCCTGTAACAGGGTGAAATGTATCTACTTCTCCCAAAGAACAGCCCTTCTCTGTTGGTATAAAATCAATTAATGCTTCTCCTATTGCTACCAATTTTTTCATATCATATTCCTCCCCATACTATAGCTATTCATATGCCACATTTTACAATACTCTATGTCACAATGATAGTATAACACAATTTCATCATTTTGTGGATAAAATCTTGTACAAAATACTTCTTCTCCCTCATTAATATATATTTCCAGTATAGATTTATCAACAAATAAATTTACTTTGTTACATTGTTTTAAATCTACAGAACGGCTTTTTCTGCCTGCTCCCATTTCTCCTTTAAAACAAACTTCAAAATAACATTGTTCTTTATCAAATTTTATAATAGCATCGTTATCTATTTCAATAGAAAAACTTTCTCCACTTTTATTATTTATTTCTAATTCAAAAGAAGGTATTATTGTCATATTATTTTTTATAGCAATTTCATATTGTCTAAGCTGTTTGATTTCTTGTACAGGCATTTGATAAATTTTTCCATTTTGATATTTTAATTCTCTTGGCATTGTTAACATATGTTGCCAGTTTTGTTTTACTGTTGGATTAGTATATCCTTTCTCATCTGGTATACCTGCCCATCCTATCAATATTCTTCTGCCCTTTTCATCTAAAAATGTTTGAGGAGCATAAAAATCAAATCCTCTATCCCATTCTTTAAAATTTTGTAATGTATAATTTTCATAATCTCCTTGCATCAAAAAATACCCAGATTGATGTATATTTTGATAATTTCTTCCTTGCATTTGTAATCCTTGAGGAGAAACAGAAAGTATTTTTTGCCCTTCTAATTCGAACAAGTCAGGACACTCCCACATATATCCAAAATTTTGCTTCGTTGTTAATGTATTTTTAAATTTCCAATTTACTTTATCATCAGAAATATATAACAATACAACACCTTTTTGCTGTTTTGTTCTTGCTCCTAATACCATATAATAAGTATTATTTTCTTTCCAAACTTTAGGGTCACGTACATGAAGTGTCAAACCATCTGAATAATCTTTTTGTGTAAGTATACATTTTTTCTCTTTAAAATGAATACCATCATCACTTTCTACTAATATTGTATTAGATTGTCTTCCTTCATTGATATAGTCAAAATCTCCTTCTAATTTTATATTACCTGTGTAGTACAAATACATTTTTCCATTTTCTATAAAGGCACAGCCTGAATATGCACCGTGTACATCATAAGGTTGGTCTGAATAAAGAGAAACGCCTAAATATTGCCAATGAAGCATATCTTTGCTTTTATAATGTCCCCAAAATTTTAATCCGCCCTCTACATCAAATGGAGAATATTGAAAAAAGATATGATATTCTCCTTGATACATACATAAACCATTCGGGTCATTCAGCCAACCCACAGGGGGCATCAAATGATACTCTGCTCTCCATTTTTGTTGCTTCATTATTGAAAAAGCATCTTTTTCTATGATATCTACTTGTTTGCTTAAATATTGAAGTAATACATTCATAATTTTTCACCTCAAAATATTATTCAATGTTTATAATAGCATCACCTTTTTGTGCTTGTATTTCTGCCAAGCCATTTACTTGTTTAAAATCTGTTGTATTTGTAACAACAACAGGTGTTGTAATTTCATATCCCTCTGCAACAATCGCTTCTTTATCAAATGTTAAAAGCAAATCTCCCTTTTTTACAACATCATCTACATTGACGTGTGTTTGATAATGTTTTCCATTTAACTGCACTGTATCCATACCTACGTGTATTAATATTTCTACACCACTATCGCTTGTCATACCTATAGCGTGTTTTGTATCCATTACTACTGTTACTTTTCCATCAAATGGTGCTACTACTTTACCTTCTTCTGGTTGTATTGCAACGCCTTTTCCTAAAAATTCTCCTGCAAATGTTTCATCTTTTACAGAACTTAATGCAATCACTTTACCTTTGATAGGGCTATATACTGTTTTATCTTCTGATTTTATTTCTGCTTTTTGTTCTTCTACTGTTATTTGTTGTGTTTGTTCTGGTGTTTGTTCTGTTTTCTTTGGTTCTTCATCTTTCCATAATATCCAAGTTAATACAAATGATACTCCTATTGCTATCGCTATAGTAATGATATATTGCATAGGTCTATGTAAATGAAGCAATATACCAAACAAGCCTGTTACACCTGTTCCTGTTGCACCTAAACCTACTATAGAAGCATACAATGCACCACAACCACCGCCTATAGATGCTGCTACGAAAGGTTTAAAAAATCTCATATTAACACCAAATATTGCAGGTTCTGTAATACCTAAAAATGCACTTAATGAAGATGGTAATGCCATTGATTTTAATTTTTTATTTTTTGTTTTTAATGAAACTGCAAGTGTTGCTGCACCTTGTGCTACATTTGCCGCAGAAGCTAAAGGCAACCAATATGTCATACCATACTGTGATATTTGTCCCAAATCTATAATGGTATACATATGATGAATACCTGATACTACTGTTGTTGCATATGCTGTACCCATTATAAAACTTCCTATACCTAAAGGCAATGCAATTAACCATTGTACACCACCTAATATTCCATTTTCAATCAATACAAATATAGGTCCAATAATTGCTAATGTCAAATAACCTGTTACAAATACACTGACAAGTGGCGTTACAAATAAATCAAACATTGCTGGCACAATTTTATGTAATTTCTTTTCAATGGTACTCAATACCCAAACTGCTATAATAACTGGTATTACGTGTCCTTGATACCCTACCATATCTATACTATATAGTCCAAAAAATACACTTTGTTTCTGCAATACTCCCTCTGTTGCTACTGTCCAAGCATTTTGCAAATTAGGGTGTATCATTATCATACCTATAACTGCACCTAAAAATGGATTTCCTCCAAATACTTTTGCTGCACTTACTGCAATCAGTATAGGCAAAAATGTATATGCTGTATTACTAAAAAGTTGTGCAAAAACATAAATAGAACTTGATGTGTCAATATTTACAATACCATTATTTACCATAAAATTGAGCGACTCCATAATGCCCATTAAAAAACCGCTTGCCACAATAGCTGGTATAATTGGCACAAATATATCTCCTAATGTTTTAATACCTTTTTTAAACCAATTTGTTTGAGCAGTTGCTGCTGCTTTGACTTCTTCTTTTGTACTTGCTGTAATTCCGGAAACTGCTATAAATTCATCATATACTTTATTTACAATACCTGTTCCAAATATAATTTGTAATTGTCCTGAAGCAAAAAATACACCTTTTACACCGTCAATTTCTTCTACTGCTTCTTTGTTACATTTTTGATTATCTGCTATAACAAGTCTTAATCTTGTGGCACAATGTGCTGCTGAAATTAAATTTTCTTTTCCACCGATTTTTTCATAAACTTCTTTTGCCGTCTGTTTATAATCCATAAATTCACCCTCTTAAATTATATTATTTTTATTAAAATTCTGCTCTTATTATGAAATCGATTTCATATCTTGTTTCATATTATAGCTATTTTTATCTGTATTGTATAGAGCCAAAATACACAAATTATTTTATTTATTTTCTGTAAATAGCAACAAAAACTGCCTAATATATTGTGTTTTTAGTTATTTTACACTATATTGGCAGTTTTATATTTATTTATTATTTTGTGTACTTTCTTGTTCTATTATTTCAAATCCAAGTTTTATTTCTTTAATTACCTTTTTTTCTTCTTTCAATAATGTTAAAAGCATCTCAGCAGCATCTTGCCCACTTGTTTTATAATAAAAATGTGCTGTTGTTAATGTAGGTGTAATAATGCTTGACAACTTTGTGTGTCCTATTCCTACAATTTGTATGTCATTTGGTATATTTACTTTTTTTTCTTTTAAATATTTCATAGCCCCTATTGCTATGAAATCGGTTGCACAAAATATGCCGTCTATTTTCTTACCACTTTCAAATAATTTTTTCATTGCATCATATCCAGCTTCCATTGAAAAATCACTTTCTGTCATAATATCTTGTTCTGCTGCAATATGATATGATTTTAATGCTTCTAAATATCCCTTTTTTCTTTCTAATCCTGCTGCTTTATCTTTTGTAGTAACACCTATATATGCTATCTGTTTTCTACCATTACAAATCATAATTTCTGTCAATTCTTTTGAAGCTAAAAAATCATTATGATAAATACAGCTTGTATAATTCACTTTTTGTCCTACTACTACCACTGGTACACCGATTTGTTTTATAATTTTTTCGTGTTCTTTTCTGAGCAATGTTGCTATAAATATAATACCCTCTACATTATTATTTTGAAAAACACTCAAATATTCTAGTTCTTTTTCTACACTATTTTCTGTATTTGCAAGCAATATTTGAAAGCCTTGCTCTGATAGTATTAAACTGATACCTGCTACAATTCTACTTATGGTTTCTGAATTAATTTTTGGTAATACAATACCTATCAATTTTGATTTTTTAGTTCGCAATGTTTGTGCTTGTAGTGAAGGTCTATATCCTGTTTGTTCAATAACTTGCTTTATTTTTTGCTTTTTTTCATCACTGATATATCCATTATTCAAATAGCGAGATACCGCAGCACTAGATACTCCCGCCAGTTTTGCAATTTCAGCTATTGTCACATACTATCTCCCCTTTTTACTTTTTCATTAAAACACAACATTTAAAAGCATTTTAAATCTTTCTTGCCCATATACGGAATGTGGTATATCTTTCGGCATAATAATGCTTTCTCCCTCCTGCAATATAAACTCATTACCATCTATTTTAAATTTTCCTGTTCCTTCTAAAACTGTTACTAGAGCATCTCCTCCTGCTGCGTGTGTACTAATTTCTTCTCCTTTTTCAAATGCAAACAACGTTAAACTAACTGCTTCATTTTGTACTAATGTTTTACTTACAATTTGTCCTTGTTGATATGTTATTTGTTGTTTCAATTTCAATGTTGTACCTTTTTCAATATTTTTCAATTTTCCACTCATTTTTTTATATTCTCCTTATTTTTTTAAATATTGTATGACATCTGATAAATCACTACATTCTGCATAAATTTGCTCTATATACTGTTTTTCTGGTGTTACCAAATCTTTTATAAATATCACTTCTATTCCTGCACTTTTTGCTGCAATAATACCATTTTGAGAATCTTCTAATATCAAACATCTTTTTGGAGATACATTTAATTTTTCTACAGCTTTTAAAAAAATGTCCGGATAAGGTTTTCCTCTTTCTATTTCATCACCACATACAGAAAGCGTAAAATGCTCTAATATACCTGTTCTTTGTAATATCAAATTCATACTTTCTCTAACACTTCCTGTTGCTACAATGCTTTTGATATTTTCTTTTTTTAAAAATTCCAGCAGTTCCCACAAACCTTTTTTTACAGGAATTTCATCATTATGATATACCATTTCTTTTCTGTCTAATAGCTTTTTTAAAAATATGTCATGGCGAAATTCTTTTCCATATTCTTGTTCTAAAATATTTTTTGTTCTACTATCAGTCAGTCCAATTAATTTTAATGTAATTTCTTCTGTTACTGAAAATCCCATTTCTTTTATAATCTCTTTTACTTCTTTTTGCATCATTCTTTCCGTATCTACCATAAGTCCGTCCATATCAAATATTACAGCATCAAATTTTCTCATTACTTTACTAACCCCCAATATGTTCCTTTTTGACTTATTTTATACTTCAAATTTAGAATGTTTTCCTTCCCAAACAATATTTTTATAATTTTGAACATCAGTATCTCCTTCTGTGCTAATACATAATATTATAGAATTTTCATCTAATTTCAATGCTTTTTTGATAGTTTCTAATTCTTTATACTGTAATATATTTGCCATACAGCCTATACCTACTGCACCACTCTCACCAGATACCACAGCAGTATCTTCTTTCATTGGTGCTGCTAATATTCTCATACCATCAGCTGCTACATATTCAGGGCAACGCACAAAAGCATCTGCATATTTTTTTAATACATTCCAACCTATGCTACAAGGTTCTCCACAAGCCAATCCTGCCATAATGGTATTCATATCCCCCTTTACACAATGCAATGTACCATCATTTGCTTTTGCTGTCTGAAATAAACAGTCTGCTTTTGTTGGTTCTACAACAACTATAATCGGTTTTTGTTCTTTATAAATATTGGCAAAAAATCCCGTCATTGCTCCTGCCATACTTCCAACACCAGCTTGTAAAAAAATGTGTGTAGGTTTTTGTTCTAGCTGTTCCATTATTTCATATCCCATTGTGGTATACCCTTGCATAATCCATTTTGGTATATCTTCATAGTCTTCCCACGCTGTATCTTGCACCATTACCCAGCCATTTTCTACTGCTTTTTGTTGTGCTAATCTTACTGCATCATCATAATTTTTATTTGTAATTTCTGCCTCTGCTCCTTGTGCAATAATATTGTGTAATCTTTCTTTACTACTACCCTTAGGCATATATACCACTGCTTTTTGCCCTAATTGCTTTGCTGTCCACGCAAGTCCTCTTCCGTGATTGCCATCTGTTGCTGTTACAAATGTTATTTCTCCTATATTGTTCTTCATTTCTTTTGATGCAATTTTTTCCGCTGACAATTCTGAAATATCTTGTCCTGTTTTTTGTGCAATGTAGTTTGCTATTGCATAACTTGCTCCTAATACCTTAAAGGCATTTAAACCAAATCTATAACTCTCGTCTTTTAAATAAACTGCATTTACATTACATTTTTGTGCTAAATTTTTTAAATTTACAAGAGGTGTTTTTTCATAAATAGCAAAGCTTTTATGATATTGTATTGCTTTTTGAGATTGCTCTTTATTTAAAAAAGAAATATCTTCTTCGCTTTTTTGTGTTCTTTCATTCCATACCATTTCTATACTTTCCCTTTTCATAAATTTTCTCCTTATTATTTCTTTATTTTCCATAATATCCAAAAAGTCCCACTGTCAAAAGACAAGGGACTTTTTTATTATTCTTTACCATATCGTGCTTCTAATCTATATATTGGCATACCTTTCTCAGAAAACTTTTGTTCATATTCTGTCATAATATTTTGCTGCATATATTCGCTGTTATGTAAATCAAAACAAATATGAGATAAATTCCATTTGTTTGCACAAAATTCATTTAATGAAAATTCAAACAAACCTTTATTATCTGTTTTAAAAAAGATTTCTCCACTTTCTCCCATAATATGACGATAACTTTGTAAAAATTCTCTGTATGTCAATCTTCTTTTCATACATCTTTTTTTAGGCCATGGGTCACTAAAATTCAAATAAATTCTTTCTATTTCCCCTATTTCAAACAAATCCGATAATTTTGCTGCACTATCGCAAACCAGTGCTAAATTAGGTAAATATTGTTCTATTTTTCTTGCTGCAATTGCAATTACAGTTGTTTGTCTTTCTATTCCTATAAAATTTACATCTTTATAACGTTTGGCATTTTCTATAATAAATCTGCCTTTACCACAGCCAATCTCTATATGAATAGGATAATCATTTCCAAAATACTCTGACCATTTTCCTTTTTGTTCTATAGGCTGTTTTACTACATTTTTATTTGTTTGTAATTCTTGTTCTGCCCAAGGCTTGTTTCTCATTCTCATAATATGATAATTGCTATGTAAAAAACTAGCATTCTCCTTTCGTTTTATGCCATTATACTATATTCCATACTATACTTCAATACCTTGTCTATTTAAAAAATAGAAGTAATTATTCAGCTTTTATTTTTCTCAGCCAATAGCCATAGCAACCTGTTTTCATTACTTCTTTTCCGCAAGGCTGAAATGTCGTAAAATATAAGTGCTCTGCTTCTCTTCTTGTTTCTGGATAATATTGTGCAGGTACTCCAATGATATATTCTTTTTCTCCTGTTTTTTGAAATATAAAATGTTTATATTTTCTGTAGGCACAAATATAAAACAAATTTTTCATTACTTCTGTAATATTGATAGGTAATACTGCTAATTCTTCTAATGCAATACTTTTCCAAATTCCTTCTTCAAAAGGCTGTAATGTATCATTATTCTGTAATATGTATACAATTTCTTTATTATGTTCTATTGTTGTATTATTATTTTGCATCGTTATTTGTGGTTCTTGTACTATTTCCGCTTTTTGTTCCATTTCCATACTTTGATTTTGTTGTAATTTTGGTTCTATTTCTGTTTTTTGTTCTGCTTCTTTTTTTTGTTGCTGTGTTACTGTCTGTTGTTGTTGTGTATTTTTTGTTGTTTGTGTGATGCGATTTTGTTCTTCTTTTGTCAATATACCACTTTGCTCTAATTTTTCTAATTCTCTTTTAAAATTAAAAAGCATATCTTTAAAATTTTTTTGAAAAGGAGTCGTTTCTTCTTTATTATGTATTGTATTAGAAATTTTTTGTTCTTTTACTATATTTTGTGGCTGTTTTGGCTGTTCTGGTTCAGCTTCTACAATTATATTTTTTGATTTTAATTGTACTATTTTTTTGTCCTCTTCTATATTTTGTTTTGGTTGTTCTAACAATATCGCTTCTGCTGCTCTTAAATCTGGTTTTTGTTGTTGTTCTTCTTTAAAAAATTTTTTCCACGCCACTTTTTCATTAAAATATCCTGCCAAAGGTACTATCAAACCATATCCACCTTTTACAATTAATGTTGCTGTATGTAGTTCTTCTACAGAAAAACCACTTTTTCCTATCAAATCAGGGTCAAATTCCCATTTTAATTCTCCTTTGCCATATTGGTCTACTTCCACAATGCCACAGCTAATTCCTCTCATAGCATTTCCTTTTCCTGCTACAACAAATGCTTCATATCTTCTACCATCTGTTAGTTTTTTTAATCCTTGTACTGAAAATGTTAATCTTCCTTTTTTATTTTTCAATTCCATAATACAGCTTCCCCACGCAGACTGTTGCCCTATTGAAAATCCACCTAATTCCTGTTTTAACATTACAAATGCTTTATCATATCGTCTATTATACATATCATCATTCCTTCCAAATAAGCCTACTTTGCTATTATAAACTTTATGAAAGCAATGTAAAAAACAGAACTATTTTTTTAATTCATTTCATTTGACAGCTTTAGAGAAATTTGTTTTGTTAATTCTCCAAATTGCTGTATAGAAAGTATCTCTCCTCTTACTCTTTCATCAAGTCCTACAGATTGTATTGCTTCTGTCAGCATCTCTTTAGAAAGTCCCAATTTTGATTGATTATAAAGGCTGTTTAAAAGTGTTTTTCTTCTTTGTCCAAAAGCACATTTTACGATATGAAAAAATAGTTTTTCATCAATTCCTTTTAATATAGGTTCTTTTTGCAATTTCAGTGTAATTACAGCAGAAGACACTTTTGGCTTTGGCATAAAGCAAGAAGGTGGTACAATCATATTTATTTTTGCTTCACAATAATATTGTACTGCTATAGACAATGCACCATAATCTTTACTGCCAAACTGTGCCTGCATACGCTCTGCAACCTCTTTTTGCACCATAACGGTAATACTTTCTACTTTTCTATGGTTTTCTAACAAATCCATAATAATAGGGGTTGTAATATAATAAGGTAAATTTGCTACAATTTTGATGTCTTTTCCATCATTCTCTTTTTGTATGATTTCATCTACATCTGTTTTTAATATGTCTTGGTTTCTAATTTCAATATTTTGATATCCTCCTACTGTTTGCTGTAATATAGGTATCAAATGCTTGTCAATTTCTACTGCAATCACTTTTTTCGCTCTTTCCGCAAGCACTTGTGTCAAACTGCCTATTCCTGGCCCTATTTCAAGTACACAATCCTCTTTTGTAATACCAGCACATTCTGCAATATTTTGTAATATATTACTGTCAATTAAAAAGTTTTGTCCAAAATTCTTTTTAAAATAAAATTCGTTTTGTTCTATAATTTTTTTTGTTACAGATGGTGTTGCAATTCTTTCAATCATACTATCCTTCCTTTTTATACTGCATTTTTACAGATTATACCTAAAACATTTCTCTTTGTCAAAAATATGCTATAATTAAAAAAGAGCATTCTTTTTACAGAATACTCTTTTTTTATTTATTCATCATATTCGTTCATATCGCCAATTACTACATCTAATTTTACGGAAGTATCTCCATTTCTAACAACATAAACTTCCGCTGTTTCTCCAATTTCAAGCTGTTTTAATATTTCTGTTAAATCATCTGTATCCATTACTTTTTTACCATTTAATTCTACAATAATATCTCCAGACTGCATACCTGCTTTTTCTGCATTTCTATCAGGAATTACTTGCTCTACCATAACCCCTACAGGCAAACGATATAAATTCGCTACTTCTCCTGATACATTCCTTACATAAATTCCCATACCTGGTTTTGGTGCTGTACCCTCTGTCAGCAATGTTTCTGCAATTTCTTTTATATTATTACTTGGAATAGCATATCCTATACCTTCTGCTGTGCCTCCAGAAATTGATTTTGCTGTATTGATACCTATGACTTCTCCATTTACATTCACCAATGCACCACCACTATTTCCTTGATTGATTGCTGCATTTGTTTGCAAAACATTTTTTAATGTACTGCCTTGTACAGTAACTTCTTTGTTTATAGCACTAATCATACCATCTGTTGCACTCATTCCTTCTCCTAAAGCATTTCCTATGGCATATACATCATCACCAATTTCTACTTTATCAGAATTTCCAAATTTTGCTACAGTAACTTGTTCTATACCAGCCTTTTTTAAATCCTCTTTTGAAACAGTCAATACTGCAATTTCTGCATCAGTATCTCTACCTACTATTTTAGCTTTCACTTCTTTTTCTTCATCAAACAATGTAAAAACTTCTGCTGCATCTTTTATTACGTGATTATTTGTTACAATACCTACTTTTTCATCATCTTCATAAAATATGATACCACTACCTGCTCCAGAGCCTTCTACCATACCCCATATAGACTCTCCTTGTATTTTTGTGGAAATACTTACCACAGAAGGCATAACAGTTTTTATGACATCTTTTTTGCTCATTGTTGTGCTTGAAATTGCTTTCGCAGAAGGTGCATAATTTTCTGGTGCTGTTACAGTATCTGATGGCAATGCTTTAGAAAAATAATTTTGTGACCAACCTAAACCTACACCAAAGCTTGCTCCCCCTGCAATACTGATTATCAAGCAAGTTGCAATATATTTTGCCCAAGGTCTATACTGTTTTTTCTTTTCTGCTCTTTTTACCTGTTCATAATAATAACATTTATCTTCTTCTATTATCGGTGTTGTTTCATTTATACTTTCTTCTATATTTTCATTCATTGTATTTTTATCGTCCTCTAACATAATATATTTCCTCCTAACTATCTATTTTTTATTGTTATGACGTTTTCATACTTTTTATGAGTATGAGTATACTGCATATATTTGAATAAAATATGAATGACGAGTAAATAAATTTTAAATATATTATAGCCAAAATATTACTAAATTCAATACTATTATCAAAAAAACCATAAAAAAAGACTGCTTTTCTCAAGCAGTCTTTTAATTTACAAAACCATATTTAAAAAGTCTTGTGTTCTTTTATTTTGCGGATTTCCAAATACTTCTTCTGGTGTACCTTGTTCTACAATATAGCCACCATCCATAAATATTACTCTATCTGCAACTTCTCTTGCAAAACCCATTTCGTGCGTTACAACAATCATTGTCATACCTTGTTCTGCTAATTTTTTCATAACATTTAGCACTTCTCCTACCATTTCAGGGTCTAACGCTGATGTAGGCTCATCAAAAAGCATAACATCTGGCTGCATTGCCAATGCTCTTGCAATTGCAACTCTTTGCTGTTGTCCTCCTGAAAGTTGAGCCGGAAAAACTTCTGCTTTTTCTTCTAAGCCAACTGTTTTCAAAAGTTCCATACCCTTTTTTCTTGCTTCCTCTTTTGTCATTTTCTTCCTATCGACAGGGGCAAGCATAATATTATCAATAACTGATAAATGTGGGAACAAATTAAATTGTTGAAACACCATACCTATATTTTCTCTAATTTTGTTGATGTCTGCTTTTTTATCTGTTAAATTATAATCATCTACAATTACTGTTCCACTTGTAGGTTCTTCTAAAAAATTTAAACATCTCAAAAATGTACTTTTTCCACTACCAGAAGGCCCTATTAAACAAACAACTTCACCCTCATGCACTTCCATATCAATATGCTTTAATACTTCTAAATCACCAAATTTTTTCTGTAGTGCCTCAGCTTTTACTTTTACCATTGGAAAGTCTCCTTTCTATGATTTGAGATATTTTTGTTAATATTATAATGACTATAAAATACACAATTGCAACCATACCATACGTTTCAAAACCTCTAAATGTTCTATTTGCAATCAATGTACCTACTCTCATCAATTCTCCCATACCAATAACAGAAATGATAGAAGTATCTTTTAATGTAATAATAAACTGATTTACTACAGAAGGAATAACAATGCGTATTGCTTGAGGGATAATGACTTTACTCATTGCTACATGATAAGGTAATCCAAGACTTCTGGCTGCCTCCATTTGTCCCTTATTTACTGCGGAAATACCGCTTCTAAATATTTCTGATAAATATGCTCCTGCATTTAGTGTTAATACAATAACACTTGCCCAAAAAGATGGGATTTGTATACTCAATACAGATGCAATACCAAAATACAAAAAATATGCCTGTACCATAAGAGGCGTGCCCCTGATTACGCTTAAATATATTGTCGCAATCCAATTTAAAGGCTTAATACTTGAAATTTTAAAAAAACAAGAAATCATACCTACAATAATGGCAAAAATCAATGAAAGTATTGTCAACTGGAGGGTAAGTGACAAACCTTCAAGCAATCTTGGCAAATTTTGTAAAAAAAACGCATAAAAATTCATATTCTATTACTCCTAGCCTGATTACTTTGTGTAGCTATCTACGATTTCTTGATATTTTCCATTTTCTCTAATATTTGCTAAACCATCATTGAATTTTTGTAATAATTCTGCATTTTTGCCTTTTGATACTGCAAAACCATAGGAATTACCTGCTTCCTGTGTGTCATTGAGTCTTAATGGCAAACCTTGTTGTATACCATATGCTATAACTGGATAATCTTCAAAACAAGCTACAGAGTTTCCTACTGTAACATCTTGATACATACCGTTAGAGTCATCAAACACTACCATTTCAAAACCATATTCATCTTTAATGCTTTCTGCAAAAGCATAGCCTTCTGTACCAACTTTTACAGCAACTTTTTTGCCTGCTAAATCTTCATAGGATTGAATATCTTCATTTGTTGCAGATACCGCCATAACAACTGCTGAGTCATAATATGGCTCTGAAAAATCATATCTTTCTTTTCTTTCTTCTGTAATACTCATACCTGCAATCATACCATCAGCTTGTCCTGCTTCTACAGCCTGCAAAGCTGCACTAAATCCCAATACCTGTAAATCTACTTCAAAACCTTGGTCTTGTGCAATGGCATTTAATATATCAATATCAATACCTACAAAATTACCGCTTTCATCCTCAAATTCAAATGGTGCAAATGTAGTATCTGTCGCAATTTTATATGTTTTTGCATCACCAGTTGGAGCTTCTTCTTCTTGTCCCTCTTGTGTATTTTGTTCTGGTTCGTCTGGTGTAGCAGAACCGCTGCCACAAGCTGCAAGCCCCATAACCATTGTTAATGATAACGCAATCGCTGTTACTGATTTAAAAAATTTCATCTTTTCTCATTCTCCTTTATCATTGATATTTTTTATTATCAAGAAAACATAGCCCCTCCGCAAATGCTTTCTTGATGCTTTTACTTTATTAGTAAGTACTTTTGACGTTTACAGGTATTTTAACCTAGCAATTATTGAAAAAATTATAAAAAATGCCTTTGTCAACAATACAAATACTTTTTACGTATAATATATTTTGTAAAACAACACTATTTATATTATATTGTTTTATACGCATATACACAAGAGCAAATTACTAAAAAATATAATTTACTTTATTTTACTATTTTTTGTTATCATATCTAGCAAAGAACTAGAACCTAATCTTTCTGCTCCCAATTTCAAAAATTCCTCTGCATCTGAAATACTTTTAATACCGCCTGCTGCTTTTATTTTGACACCATTTGATACATTTTCAGAAAATAATTTAATATCTTCTGCTGTGGCTCCTTCACTACCAAATCCTGTACTTGTTTTGATAAAATCTGCTCCAGAACGGCTCACTATTTTACAAAGCATTTCTTTCTCTTCTTTTGTTAAATAACAAGTTTCTACAATCACTTTTAATATATGATTTCCACAGGCTTTTTTTACTGCCTTAATCTCTTGTTCCACTAAATCAAAAAGACCATCTTTTACCCAACCTAAATTGATAACCATATCAATTTCATCAGCACCATTTGCAATGGCATTTTCTGTTTCAAATACTTTTGTTTCTGTTGTATGATATCCATTTGGAAACCCTATTACAGTACAAACAGCAATTTGACCTTTTACAAATTCAGATACCCTTTTCACATAACTTGGTGGAATACAAACAGATGCTGTTTTTTGTTCTATTGCTTCTTCACAAATTTTTTGTATTTGCTGCCATGTTGCTGTTTGTTTTAACAAAGTATGGTCGATATGACAAATAATATCCAAACAACTTCCTCCCTTTTGTTTCATTTTTAAAAACACACTTATATAGTATATCACATTTTTTTAAAAATCACAATGTTTTCTATAACACTATAGTTTGCACTTTTAAAACAATATATTATAGCATCATTTTACACAAAAAAGACAGCGATATATTGGCTCGCTGTCTTTACTTACATAATTATTCTGCTTTTTCTTCTTCTTTTGGAGCTTCTTCTGTATTTTCTTCTGCTTTTCTCTTTGACAAACTAATTTTTTTCTGTTCTGCATTTACTTCCAATACTTTTACTTTAATCATTTCTCCAACTTTTAATTCATCTTCTGGTTTTTCAACATGTTTATTTGCTATCTGAGAAATGTGTACCAGTCCATCAACGCCTGCTTCTAATTCTACAAATGCTCCAAATGGTACCATACGTACTACTTTTCCTTCTGTAACAGAACCTACAGGATATTTTTCTGCTGCTGTTGTCCAAGGATTATTTTGGCTGTCTTTTAAAGAAAGTGAAATTTTGCCTTTTTCTTTATCTACATCTAATATAATAACTTCGACTTCCTGTCCTTCTTTTAATACTTCTTTTGGATTTGTAATGCGTCCCCATGACATTTCTGAAATATGAATTAGTCCATCTACGCCACCTAAATCAACAAATGCTCCAAAATCTGTAATTCTGCTTACTTTACCTTTTACTTTAGAACCAATTTCTAATTTTTCAAATATACTTGCTTTCTTTTCTAATATTTCCTTTTCAATTAATGCTTTTCTGCCACCTATAAAACGACGTTTTACTTTATCCAATTCAATGATATTAAATTCCAATTCTTTTCCTTTAAATACATTCAAATCTTCAATAAATTTATTTGAAACCTGTGAAGATGGAATAAATATTCTAACGCCATTTACCAAAGCAATTAAACCGCCTCTTACCACATCTACTATTTTTCCTGTTACAACTGTTTTATTTTGGTAAGCTGCTTCTATTTCTTCCATACCTTTTTGGTCTTCAATGCGTTTTCTTGAAAGAAGTACATTTCCATCGCCGTCATTTACACGTACAACAAATACTTCAATTTCATCTCCAGGTTGTAATACTTTACTTGGAACTACATTTGCATCTCTACTATATTCCCCTTTTGGAATAATACCATCAGATTTGTAATTTAAGTTTACAGAAACTTCCTCATTTGAAATATTGATTACAGTTCCCTTCACCACATCTCCCGTATGAAGTGTGACAAAAGATTGATCTAACATTTGTTCAAATGTCAGTTCTTCTTCACTTCCTCCATTATTTTGTACTGCATCTTTTAATGCTTCGCTCATTGTACCAATTACCTCCTTAATGATTGCTGGCGGTGTTGATGCACCAGCAGTTATTCCTATTTTATCATTCTTATCGAAAATATTCAACACCAAATTACAAATTGTTTCAATATAATATGTTTTTTTACAATGTTTTTTGCAAATTTCAAACAATTTTTGTGTGTTAGAACTGCTTTTATCCCCTATTACTATCATTTTGTTTACATTTTTAGATAATGCTACTGCTTCTTGCTGTCTTTGAGCTGTTGCAGAACATATTGTATCAAAAACATCTAATTGCAAACCCTTTTGTTTTAATATTTCTATTATTGCATCAAATTTATTTTTTCGAAATGTTGTTTGTACCACTACAGTATATTTTTTATTATTGCAAAATTGTGTTTGTTCTGTCTGCTCTGCTTCTGCTAATAGTATGGCACTATTTTCACACCAACCATTGATACCTTGTACTTCAGGATGTTTACCATCTCCTACAATAATGATTTGTCTTTTTTGTTCATATGCTTGCTTTACTATATCGTGTATTCTTTTTACAAAAGGACAAGTGCCATCTACTATTTGCAATCTCTTCTGTTTTATGGCATCATATACTTTTTCTCCTACACCATGAGAACGTATCATAACAGTGCCTTGTTCTACTTCTTCTAAATCTTTTATGACGTGTATGCCCTTTTTTTCTAAATCAGCTATCACTTCTTTATTATGTATTAAAGGACCATAAGTATAAATATTTTTGTTTTTATTAATTTCATCATAAGCCATATTAATTGCTCTATTTACTCCAAAACAAAACCCTGCGGATTTTGCTACAATAATTTCTGCCATAATTAAGCCTCAACTTTCATATCATTAATTTGTTTCATTATGATTTCTGTAATTTCATTGAGAGATTGTGTGTTAAGTCTTTTTCCTCTGTATTGTTCCAAATATAAAGGTTTTCCATACACTATTTTCATAGAAGAAAATGGTTTACAACTTCCGCTGATTGCTACAGGCACAACAGGTGCTTTCCCTTTCATAGCAAACAATGCTACACCTGCTTTTGCTGCTTTTTCTTCTCCAGCTTTTACTCTTGTACCTTGTGCAAACATTCCTATTGTTTTTCCTTCTTTTAATAGCTTTACTGCATTTTTAAATGCGGTCATATCTGCTGTACTTCTATCTACTGGAAAGGCATTTAATTGCTTGAGAAGCCAATACATAAATTTATTTTCAAAAAGCTCTTTTTTTGCCATATAATAAACTGTTCTATCAGAATAAATCCCCATTGTTACAGGGTCAAAATTGCTACTGTGATTGGCACAAAGTATTACGCCGCCTTCTTTTGGTACATTTTGCTGCCCTTCTATTGTCATACGAAACAATATTTTATAAAGTATTTTTAGCACTATTTTTGCAATTTGGTAAAACATATTACACCCCCAAATCATTTATTTTTTGTTTTACAACATTTAAAATAGCTTCTATTACTTGTTCTATATTCATACAAGAACTATCTATTTCAAAAGCATCTTCCGCCTTTTTAAGAGGATTATATTTTCTATTTTTATCATTTTCATCTCTTTGTATAATTTCTTTTTTTATTTGTTCTTTATCATATTGTTTTCCTAGTGTTTTTAGCTCATTGCAGCGACGTTTTGTTCTTTCTTCTATATTTGCATTCAAATAAATTTTGACACTTGCATCAGGTAGTACATTCGTTCCTATATCTCTTCCGTCCATTATCACATTATGTCCTTTTGCTAAATCTCTTTGTATTTGTACTAATTTCTGTCTTACTGCTAATATTACAGCAACATCTGAAGCTGCTTTTCCAACTTCTTGTGTTCTAATTTTCTCTGTTACATTTTCACCATTCAAATATATATTTTGTATTCCTTCCAACAATTCTATACTCATATTCATATTTTTTAGTGCAAAAGCAATTTTTTCTTCTTTATCAATATCAATATTATTTTTTAAGCAATACAATCCTACTGCTCTATACATAGCACCTGTATCAATATATAATAAATTTAATTTCTTTGCAATTTGCTTTGCTACTGTACTTTTTCCCGAGCCTGCTGGCCCATCAATAGCAATACTATAATTTTTCATTGTTCTTTCTCCTTATTTGTCAAATCTGGTCTTAATACCTTTGCATTTTGTAAATATATATGATTTGCCTGTTTTTGTTTTTTATTCACATCACACAACACTGCACAGCGAATACATTTTTTCAAACTTCCTACAACATACAATTCCTGTGTGCACATCAATGCAGCTTCTGTAATACCTATTTCTCTTGCAGCAACGGCTGGATATACAGCATCTAAATCCTTTGTCATTGTAAATTGTATTTGTATAATATCACATAATTCTAATTCATTTTTTACTATAATACATTCTAACATTTCCTTTGTTGCCTGCAATATATCATTTCTTTCATTTTTCTCTGTTGTTGTTGCTCCCCTTACGCAAATCATATTTTATTCCTCCTTTATTCCTTCTGCTGCCGTATAGCCTGTTGAAAAAGCAATCTGCAAATTAAAACCTCCAGTATAAGCATCTATGTCTAACACTTCTCCTGCAAAATACAATCCTTTTATTATTTTAGATTGCATTGTAGAGGGGTCTATTTCATCTACACAAATTCCTCCACAAGTTATTACTGCTTCTTCAAATCCTGTTGTACCAGTGATATGAACTGTTAAATGTTTTATTTGTTGTATAATATTTTTTCTTTCTTGTTTTGTAATATTATGCACTTTTTTCGTAGGTTCTATTTCAGAAAGTGATATAATAACTGGTATTAATTTTTGAGGTAGCAAATCATCAAGTGCATTTCTAATATCTTTGTTGCTATATTTTTGAAAATCTCTCAATATTCTATTATCCAATGTTTTATTATCTAATGCAGGTTTTAAATCAATTTCTATACTATAAATTTGTTTATTTAACTCTTTTACAATGTGTCTGCTTGCACTTAATATAATCGGGCCTGATATGCCAAAATGTGTAAAAAGCATTTCTCCAAAATCTTGATATATTGTTTTTCCTTTTTCATTTTTTACAGTAATAGCACAATTTTTTAAACTCAATCCCATAATTTCCTGACACCATTTTTCATTTGTCTTTAAAGGCACTAAGGAAGGATATAGCTTTGTAACAGTATGACCTGCTGATTTTGCCATAGTATAGCCATCTCCTGTAGAGCCTGTACCACTATAAGACAAACCTCCAGTACATACTATAACATTATCTGAATGTACTTTTTTACCATTTGACACTACAATACCCTTTACTGTATTATTTTCTATCCAAATTTGTTTTACATTTGTATTTATATGCACAAAAACATTGTTTTGTTTTAAATATTTTTGTAATGCTCTTACCACATCACCTGCTTTATCACTTACAGGAAATACTCTGTTTCCTCTTTCTGTTTTTGTCTGCAACCCTAATTTTTCAAAAAACTGTTTTGTGGCTTCACTATCTAATGTATAAAACGCACTATACATAAAATAAGGATTACTTGGAATATTGTTTAAATGTGTTTCAATATCACTATCATTTGTAATATTGCAACGTCCTTTTCCTGTAATATATATCTTTTTGCCTAAGCGGTCATTTTTTTCATATAAATGCACAGTATGTCCTTTTTCTGCTGCTCTGCCTGCTGCTATCATACCAGAAGCACCACCGCCTACTACAATTACATTTGCCATTCTTTTTCACCCTTTAATGTATTCATTGTTTCCAAATGTGCAAAATCATTTAATGTTAACAATACCATTTTTCCATTTTCGCTTACATCTATTGTCGTAATAGATGTATTGCTCAACCACATTTTTTTATAAAATGTTTCGTCCATATCCATAAGTGCCATAATAAGCACTCTTAACACACCGCCATGTGACACAATCGCAACACTTTGTCCCCTATGTTTTTCCAATAATTGATAAAATCCCTCTACAGAACGTTCCTTTACTATTTCAAAACTGCCTTCACCAGGAAAAGTATTACTAAAAGGTCTTTCATAAAAATCTGTATAGCTTTTTCCATATTTTTCTGTAAGTTGTTTTACATTATGCCCTTCCCATTCTCCAAAATTAATTTCTTTAAAATGCTCATATGCTACAACAGATAATCCCTTTGCATTTGCCATACTTTCTGCTGTTTTGATAGCTCTTTGCAAAGGAGAAGAATATACTGCATCTAATTTTATAGAAGGATTTTCAAAACGTTTTCCTAAACATAATGCTTGTTTTTCTCCCTCCTCAGAAAGTGGAATATCTGTTAATCCTTGATAAATACCTTTTGAATTCCATTCTGTTTCGCCATGTCTTATTAAATAAAATCTTGTTTTCATATTTTTACCGTCCTATCCTTTATTTTTCACTTTCTCATTATAAGACAGACACCGCTGTGTTTCAATACAAAAATATTAGCTTTCTGCACAAATTATGTAACTGTTTTATAAATACAAATAAGAGTATGTTTTTATCAAATCATACTCTTATTTAATGCTATTATTCTTCTGTTTCTTCTTTTTCTTCTCTGTCAGATTTTTCGCCTTTTTGTGTTTTATTTTCTTTTTTATCTTCTTCGTTATCTTTTTCGTTATTTTCTTTTTTATCTTCTTCGTTATCTTTTTCGTTATTTTCTTCTTTTTCTTCTTCGTTATTTTCTTCTTCTTCAGATTTATTGCTTTGTTGTTCGCTATCAGAATTGTCTTCTTCTGCTTCGTTTAATTGTGCAGTAGTTTCTTGCAATGTTTCTGTTGCTTTTGCTGGTAATGCTGAACCTTCAATTTCAACATAAGTATCTTCCTCAACATCATAGCGATAAATAGCACTTTGATTTGTTGCAACAAAATATTTGCCTTGAAATACATTTGTACCTGCACTACCTAATTCATATAAACTAATGCCATAACAATTATGGTCACCTATAGAAGACTGTCCATTATCATAAATCGCTTTATATTCTTCTATTGGTTTTGGTAATCCCAATTTTTCAGCAGAAAAACTTGACAAATAACTTAATGCTCCATCTCTTGAAATATCTATTTTATCAGAGTCATCTTTTGGTTTTGGTAATTTCTCACTTGTTTTACTTACCATTACTTTATAGTCTGTATCTGTATAGTCAATATCTATTTTTAATATTTTTCCTTCCTCCTGAGAGGGGGTTCCAACAGAAACATAACCACCAGGTGCATCTAAATTATAGTCAAACATAGGCACAAATTCTTGTTCTCCTGTTAAAAAATTAATATAATCTTTTACTTCATCGTCAGCATCTTTTAATTCTGTATAATTATATATAATACGTTTACTGCCGTTATTTTCTTCTTCTATAATTTCTGGCAATGCTCTTTTTTCACTTTCTCCTAAAAATTTAGGAATAGATGTTACAAAGTCATCATCTAACACATACGCTTCTATGTAAGGGTCTTTTTCTTCTTCTTTATTTCCTCCTCTAAAATGTAAAAATCCTACAATACCTGCACTTACAAACACTAAAGCTAAAACACCTGCAAACAGTTTCTTTTTATTTCCTCCAGAACTTTCTTCTGCTTTATCTTTGCCTTTTCCTTTTGGACTTGTTTTTCCTTTTTTAATTTTTTCTTTTTTTATTGGGTTCTTCTCTTTGTTTTTTGCTTTTGTACTTTCTGCTTTTTCTCCTGATGCTATTTTTCCTTGTTTTGCATCGTTTTTTAATGCTTTTATTTTACTTGCTGCTTCTTGTTTTGCATTTTTCTTTCGTTCTGCTGCTTCTTTTTTAGCTGCTTTCTTTTGTTCTGCTAATTCTTTTTGTGTTTCTTTTTTCGCAGAAGCAATTTCTTTTTTAGCTGCTTTTTTTTGTTGCTTCAATTCTTTTTTAGCTGCTTTTTTTGCTGTACTAGCTTCTTTTTTTGCTTCTACTTTTTCTGCTTTTTGTTGTTGTTTTTGCAGTTTTTTGTCAATTTTTAATTTGGCAATTTCTGCCTTTTCTTCAACAGTCTTTTTCATGATATGTTCTCAACCTCTCCAATATCGCAATAGCTTTTTTCATTTATTACCATAATGAAACTCTTTGCTTTATATATTATACCATATACTTCTGCAATATCACAATAAAAATGTTTAATATATACGATATAAATACTATTGTATTCTCTTTTATATTTTAAAATAACACTACTTCTATATTGTTTTGTATAAAAAATAATATTTCGTACAAAATAGCAATGAGGTGATAAAAATGTCTAAAAACATAAAAAACGTAAATGATTTGCTTAATTCCAACGTTCACGCAAAAGAATATTATTTAACATTATCAGAAGGAGCAAGAGGAAATGTTAATCTTCATTCTTCTGACATAAGAAGTTTAGAAGAATTAAAAACATTTTCAGAAAATATAAGATAACATTGTTATTTTACACACTCTTTATGTGCTATCAAAAACACAATTAACATTATTTCTAAACAAAAAGGCTCTTGACTATTTTGGTCAAAAGCCTTTTATTATTTTTATTAATATTTACTCATATCGTCCATTACAAAATTATAATCTTCTTCTGGTTCTATATTTAATGTAATAGTATCATTTTCCATACCATCACACTTAAACTGTGTTATCAATCTCTTCATATCACTTGCTTGCGCAGACAATTCTTCACTTGCTGCTGCACTTTGTTCACTTGTTGCAGAATTTGTTTGAACAACAGCAGAAATTTGGTCAACACCAATCGTAACATTATTTACAGCAGTTGCTTGTTTTTCACTTGCTTCTGCAATGGTATCAATCAATGTAACAACTTCTTTTGTTACAGAAACTGCTTCTTCCAATGTTTTTGCTGTTTCTTCTGCAATTTTAGAGCCATTTCCTACTGCTTTTACAGTATCTCCAATCAATACTGTTGTACTGCTTGCAGCTTCTCCAGATTTTCCTGCCAAATTTCTAACTTCATCTGCTACAACAGCAAAACCTTTTCCCGCTGTACCTGCTCTTGCTGCTTCTACTGCGGCATTCAGTGCAAGTATATTTGTCTGGAATGCAATATCATCAATTGTTTTAATGATTTTAGAAATTTCTTGTGATTTTTCTGTAATCTCACTCATTGCTGCCATCATTTCGTGCATTTGTTCATTACTAATATCAATCTGGTCGCCTGCTTTTTGTGACTTCTTGCTTGCTTCTCTTGCATTTTCTGCATTCTTTGTAATTTGTTGTGAAATTTCTGTAATTGTTGCAGACAATTCTTCTACAGAACTTGCTTGTTCTGTAGCACCTTGTGCTAATGCTTGTGAACCACTGGATACTTGCTCTGCATTTGCAGAAACTTTGTTTGCTGTATTATTTACTTTTATAATGGTATCAGACATGTTTCTAGTCAATGTTTCAACCGCACTCTGAATATCTCTGAATTCTCCTTTGAAATCTTGTGACAAATGTACTGTAAAATTACCATTTGCCATTTCCCCTGTTACTAAGCTAATATCTGCTATATAAGCAGCAAGTGTTTTTAATGATAATCTTACATCATCTGCAAGTTCTCCAACAATATCTGTAGAATAATAATTAATTTCTCCACTCAAATCGCCTTCAGACATTCTTCTTGCTACTTTTTGTACTTCTCTAATAGGTTCTGTAATACTTCTTGTAATAAATACTGCAAATATCAATGAAATAATAATACTTGCTATCAGTAAAACTGTTACAAGTAAGGAAGCTGCTGTAGCACTTGTTTCATTATGTTCTAATGCAGCTACTTGTTGTGTATGTAAATTACTTTCTAATGCTTCTGCTACTTCTGCCACCTCTGCCAAAAGAGGAATACAGCTATTGACTAACAAATTCTTTGCTTCTTCATCAGCATTAGATTGCAAATATACTATTACTCTGTCTGCTTCTGAAATCCATGTTGTTACTTTATCATAATACTGGTTTACTTCACTTACTGAACTACCATATTCTTCTTTTAATGTTGTAATTTCTTCTTCTAAATCTGCTTGTGTTTCTCTAAATACTGACTCATATTTTGCATAATCATCTTGTATAATCATATCACGTACATATTTTCCCAAAATATTCAAATGCAGTCTTGATTTAATTAATGTTGTTGTATCAGTAATTGGTCCATTAATTGTTGTTTCATAATTATTTTGTGTACTGGATAATGAAAAAATAGAAATTACTGTCATAATAGCGGATAATACAATTACGCAAATAAATCCGCCTAAAAGTCTGGTCTTAATACTTAATTTTTTCACCGATAATCCCCCTCTTGATTATTATGTTATTTGTTTTATTTGTTCATTTATGTTATTATTTGACCAAAATATTAACGTAAATTTAACTAAATAAATTTTAGCACTTGCTTATAATATTGTCAATAGATTTCATTTTTCTTTTTAAGTTGTCGAAAGGGATTTATCTGTGTATTTGAAACACCTTTTCTGCCGCTATAATACCATCAATAGCTGCAGATACAATTCCTCCTGCATATCCTGCACCCTCTCCTACAACATAAAGTCCCTTTACAGAAACACTTTGTATTTGTTTATCCCTTACAATTCTAACAGGAGAGGAACTTCTGCTTTCTACTGCACTGATAACAGCATAAGGAACATCAAACCCTTTCAATTTTTTTCCAAATTCTGGTATAGCTTCTTGCAATGCTTCTGTAATAAATTTAGGCAGTATTTCTGCAATATTACAAAAACATATTTCAGAAACACAACTGCTTTGTATTTCTCCCCAATTTTGAGAACACTTTTCATTCAAAAAATCTCCTAATAACTGCACTGGTACAGCTCCCTTTGCTTTTTGAAATGCTTTTTGCTCCAATTCTCTTTGCAAATACATACCTGCTAAAGGTTCATCACTTCCAAAATCTTGAGGAAAAACTTGTACCAAAAGTGCACTATTTGCATTAACACCATCTCTTTTATATTCACTCATACCATTGATAGCAATACACCCTTTTTCAGAAGAAGCATTTACAACATATCCTCCAGGACACATACAAAATGTATATACTGCTCTTCCCTTTTGAGTGGTATAAGTAAGTTTATAGTCTGCTGGAGGAAGCTGCTCCGCTTTTTCTCCATACTGTACTTCATTTATCATTTGTTGTTTATGCTCTATACGAACTCCCATAGCAAAAGGCTTTTGTTCTAAACATATTCCTTTTTTATACAAAAGTTCGTACATATCTCTTGCACTATGTCCTGTTGCCAATATAACTGCTTCTGTATTAATTCTTTCTTTATCATTTACTATAACGCCTTTTATACTGCCTTGTGCTATTTTTAAATCTGTCACTTTACTACAAAAACGAACCTCTCCCCCTAACGATATGATTTTCTTTCTAATATTTTTTACTACCATTTTTAATTTATCTGTACCAATATGAGGTTTATTATCATACAATATTTGAGGTGGTGCACCTGCTTTTACAAATTCTTCAAGCACTTTTCTGGAACGTATATCTTTACTTCTTGTAGTTAATTTACCATCTGAAAATGCTCCTGCTCCCCCCTCTCCAAACTGTACATTGCTTTCTGTATTTAGCTCTTTTCCTTTCCAAAATAATTCTACTGTTTTTGTTCTGTTATCAATATCTTCTCCTCTTTCTAACACAATAGGATTGAGTCCCATTTCTGCAAGCAAAAGCCCTGCAAACATTCCTGCTGGTCCAAATCCTACCACAACAGGTCTTGTATTTAAAAGTGATTTTCCTTGAGGAAAATAATATGTCATATCAGGAGCTATTGTTACATTTTTTGCTCTGATACGTTCTAATACTTTTTTTTCATTTCTCAATTTTACATCTATTGTATAAACATAGTGAATATTTTCTTTTTTTCTTGCATCTAATGCCCTTTTATAAATGTTTTGTTCTACTATATCCTCTGCATTGATATGCAGTTTTTTTATGATTTTTTGTTTTAATTTATTTTCACTTTCTCCTATTTTTAGTTTTATTTCTCCCACTCTTATCATATTGTATACAATCCTCTCATTGTTATTCTTCCTTTTTTATAGTATATTGTTTACTCCATTTCGAAAAATATATCAATATCACTATCATTACTGCAAAAAACAATATTGCACTATATTTTCCTATTAAATATCGCTGTATTATTCTTTCAAACGCTATAAACAACACACCAATAAACAATTCTATTTTACCTAACCCTTTGGTATATTCCTCTTTCTTTTCTTCTATAATTCCCTTTTTTTTATCTGCAAATTTTTCTGTCATAAAAAAATCTCTTATTCCTTGAAAAATCCATACCACTCCAAAAAGTGTCAATATTCCTATCATTTTCTATTGTTCCTCCTGCATATTTTATTTCATTACAGTATAACATATTTTTATACAATATTTAAAATTTTTTTATGATGATGTTTTAGTTATGTTTCTTATTTTAAACAAAAATTTTATATTTTATTTCTATATTAACATTGACGAAAAAATGTAATTTTTATATACTAAATATATTAATAGTATATCATTCGAAATAGTATTTCATAAATTGCTTCTGTGCATTTATGCTATCTATTTCTATAAAAAAAGAAGGTGTTTTTATGAATGTACAAGAAAAAAAGCCCATTTATGTCATAGGACATAAAAATCCAGACACAGACTCTATTTGTTCTGCTATCTCTTATGCTCATTTAAAAAATAAAATCAGCAATAATACCTATATTCCTATGAGAGCTGGTCAAGTGAGCAACGAAACAAAATTTATATTAGAAACATTTGGTGTAGAAAGTCCTCAACTTATTACAGATGTTGCAACACAGGTAAAAGACCTCTCTATTAAAAAACCTCAAGGTCTTTCTCGTGATACTTCTCTAAAAAGAGCTTGGACACTTATGCGTGATACAAAAGATGCTACTATGCCTGTTATTGGTGAAAATGGTGAACTAGAAGGCATTATTGCACTGAAAGATATTGCAACTGCAAATATGGACGTATACGAAACACATATACTTTCATTATCTCAAACGCCTTACAAAAATATATTAGAAACCATTGATGGTACTATGGTTGTAGGAGATGAAAATGGTTTCGTAGAGCAGGGTAAACTTTTAATTGGTGCAGCAAATCCTGACCTTTTAGAAAGCTATGTAGAAGAAGGCGATATATTAGTTACTGGAAATCGTTATGAGTCACAGCTTTGTGGTATTGAAATGGAAGCAGGTTGTATTATTGTTTGTATGGGTGCTCCTATTTCCAAAACTATACAAAAACTTGCTTCACAACACAACTGTCGTATAATTAGTACGCCTCATGATACATATATGGTAGCAAGACTTATTAGTCAAAGCACTCCTGTAGGCTATTTTATGAAAACAAGCAAACTTTGCACATTTAAAACAGAAGATTTTGTAAACGACATTAAAAGTGCTGTAGCAAAAATAAGACATAGAGAATTTCCTATATTAGACAGTGAAGGAAATTATTGTGGTATGCTTTCTCGTCGTTCCCTCATTGATATGGATAAAAAGAAAGTGATTATGGTAGACCATAATGAGAGATCTCAAGCTGTAGATGGCATTGATGATGCAGAGATACTTGAAATTATTGACCATCATAAAATTGGTACAATAGAAACAATTGCTCCTGTATATTTCCGCAATCAGCCTGTTGGCTGTACTGCTACAATTGTTTATCAAATGTATTGTGAAAATGAAGTGGAAATTGAACCAAATATAGCAGGTCTTTTGTGTTCTGCTATTATTTCAGATACACTTATGTTCCGCTCTCCAACTTGTACACAAGCAGATAAACAAGCTGCAGGGACATTGGCAAATATTGCAAAAATTGATATTACACTTCATGCTACAGAAATGTTTAGAGCAGGTAGTGCTTTACAAGACAAAACAGAAGAAGAAGTATTTTATCAGGATTTCAAAAAATTTAGTACAGAAGATATTAATTTTGGCGTTGGGCAAGTTTCTTCTATGGATAAGCAAGAATTGGAGGCTTTACAGCCAAAAATTGAAGAATATATGCTTACTCATTTAGAAAAAACAGGTCTGGATATGCTTTTCTTCTTACTAACAGACATTATAGAGGAGTCTTCTATTACTGTATTTGTTGGTGAACATTCACCAGAAATTATGAAATCTGCTTTTAAAGCAGAATTTCCAGAAGGACAGCATTATTCTTATTTAAAAGGTGTTGTTTCCAGAAAAAAACAGCTTATTCCAAAATTAATGGCAGCATTACAACAACAATAAAAATAAAGCCAGTATGTTATATTTTTATGACATACTGGCTTTTTCATTATTGTACATCTGTTACAGTTTCTGCTCCATTTTCACGATAAGTATATACTGTAAAACCGTTATATCTCCATTCTCCGTCTTCACCATCTCCTAAACAACTAGAAGAATAATCTGTAGAAGAAGGACTTCCTATTGCTCCCTGCAAACTACTTGCACTCTGGCCTATGTAATCTATTGCAATTTGTTTATTATCTTTTGCTTGCTCTGCTGGTTGTGCAGGCTCTGCTGGTGTTGCTGGTTCAGCACTTTGTACCTCTGCTGGTGTTGCTGGTTGTGCAGTTTGTGCTGGTGCTGCACCTTCTGACTGTTCTGCTGGTTGTGCAGGTTCTGCTGATGTTGTTTGTGCTTTTTGTGCTGGTGTGGCTTGTTGTGCTTTTTCTGTTTGCTGTGGTGTTTCTGCTTTTTCTGCTGGTTGTGCTTTTTCTGTTTGCTCTGGTTTTTGTGCAGGTTCTGCTTTCTCTGCTTCTTGTGCCTTTCCCGCAGGTTCTGCTTTTTTTACTTCTCTTTCCTCATTTTGTTTTTCTGCATCACTTGTTTGTTCTATTTCTTCTGTTTGTTGTGGTGCTTCGCTTTCACTCCCGCAAGAAGTTAATACTATTGTGCTGCAAAAAACAGCTGTCAACAACATAATTACTTTTTTCACTTTATATACTTCCTCTCTGTTAAATATTTATACAATAAAAACAGCTTGCAAATCCATTGCTGTCCCTTCTGGCACATAAACAGTAAATATTTGTTCGTTTTGCTGTTGTGTTGTCACAAAGGCTTCATAAATTTGGTTTTGCCACTGTATATATACTTTTCCTTGTTGTTTTACTATTCCTTTAATACAACTATATCCTTCTAAATCGCTTTTTTCTACTACAACATCGTAAAAATCTATTTGTTGTAATTGTGTCATATCTACTTCTAATACAGGCGATGGAAAAATAGGAGCATATTTTGCTAAATTCGCAATATTTCTTTCTACAATTTCTACAATTACCACATCAGCATTTACTTCTTCCATCATTGTCAAATTATATGGCATTTTTCTGGAAAAACGACTGTGTCCAAAGCTATCTGCCATAAAAGGATATAACGCATTACCAAAAGAGTCCCTAAACATCAACAAAGAATGTTGTTTTGTTTCATTTGTAGTATCAATTTGTATGTCATCTGGAGAATGAATTTCATTGTCTGCTATAAATTCAAACTCCTTTTGAAACACAATATTATCGTCCAATTCTTTTCCCACAGGATAGAGCATCTCATATAAATCCCCCCTATGATTTTTTACAATATCATAAGCAACATCATACCATTTTATATACTGTTCTATTTCTAATGTTTCTAATATGGTATCTCTAGCCAACGCTGCACCTTTGTTATTCCAATGGGAGTCCAATCTATGATACAATATTTCCTCTTTTTCATCAAATACAGCAAAAAAATCAATATAATTTACATTCTGTTTTTGTAGTGCAGACATCAATTTTTCTGCGTTACTTTGTTGTGAAAATTTTGCTCCTAATTCTGGCATATATTGTCCATATAAACTATTTTTATTAGGTGCAATAAAAAATAAAAATTTTGCTCCTTGTGCTTCTACATATTGCTGCATCATTTTAATGTTATTTGAAATAATTTCAATTTCTGCATCAGATAGAATATTTTTTCCTAAATAGTCATCTTCTGTATCTTTGTAATACAACCAGTTTTGTTTTCCTAATATAACATCTTTTGATGCAGAAGTATCAAATACTTTTGACAATATGCTATTATGTATTGTAATCAATTCTGCTCTAAAAGCAATATGGTCACTTACATAATCCGTCACATTCTGCAAATAATTTTTATTGATACCGCCTTCGGGTAATTTCAACAAAGGCTTAGGAGCTAATATTTCATTTGCTCTTGGCTTTGGCTGTTCTGTAAAAAACATTCCTACTGAAAGCAATATACAAATTGTCATAAAAAATAATATAAAAAAACCATACAAACCATTTTTATTCATAGCTACAACACCTAAAATTGAAAATAAATAAAAGGATTAAATGTAGATGCAGACAAATCTATTACACTCAATACCAAAAGTATCATAGCAAATACATAACTTCCACATTCTACAACACTTTTTGTTACAATTCCTCTTTGATATAATTTTGGTACAATACCCAAACAAGCTACTACACAAATAAACAATATAAATATTGTATAATGAGAAAGCAGTTGTCTTAAAAGCAATGTACTTTCTAGTGTAACAGGAGATATTGTAAACATTTTTGTTATCATCATAGCTGCTTGTGACAAATTTTCGCTTCTAAAAAGCACAAAACCTATTGTCACAATTATCATAGTATAAATATGTCCTATTACTTTCCCTTTCATTTTTGTAATGGGTATCACATTTGCTTGTTCCAGTACAGAAAACAGTCCGTGAAAAAGTCCCCACAATATAAATGTTACATTTGCACCGTGCCAGAAGCCTGTCGCAAAAAACACTATCAATTTATTTAGACCTGTTCTAAATTTTCCCTTTTGATTTCCTCCTAAAGGAATGTACAAATAATCTCTAAACCAAGAGGAAAGAGAAATGTGCCATCTTCTCCAAAATTCTTTGATACTATCGGCAGTATAGGGATAATTAAAATTCTCTTTAAAATGAAAACCAAATACCTTACCCAAACCGATTGCCATATCACTATAACCACTAAAATCAAAATAAATCTGAAATACATAACAAACTGCACCTAGCCACGCTAAACGCATATCTATTTGTACTACATTTAATTCAAAAATGCTATCTGTCACTAATCCTACTGTATTAGAAAGCAACAATTTTTTTGCTAAACCTATTGTAAAACGCCTCAATCCTTCTGCTGTATTTTTTAATGTACAAACTCTGTTGTCTATTTCATTTGAAATATCATGATATTTTATAATAGGTCCTGCTATCAGTTGAGGGAAAAACGAAATATATAAAAGCACCTTTAAAAAACTGTTTGTTCCTTCTGTACGATTTCTATACACATCTATCACATAAGAAATACCTTGAAATGTGAAAAAGGATATTCCTATAGGCAAAGGTATCCCTGTTGTAGGAATATGAGTGTGCAATATTGTATTCAAACTTTCAATTAAAAAATCAGTATATTTAAACACACAAAGTATACCAATATTTACAATTACAGCAAATGCAATAATGTTTTGCCTTTTTAAAATATTGGTATACTGTTTTGAAAGCAATATACCAAAAATATAATTACATAATACAGAAAATAATAGCAATGGCAAGTATTGCAGTTGTCCAAAAGCATAAAACAGTATACTTGCCACTGTTAATATAATATTTCTACATTTTTTATTTGGTATTATAAAATAAATTAAAAATGTAATGGGTAAAAACCAATATAAAAATATGGCAGAACTAAAAACCATAATATACCACCCTTTTTACCATTTTACATATACAAAAGGGGCATTATTGTATGTTCTTTTAAATAAATCATACTGTTGTCCACGCAATCTATATGCCATATCCATTTCTGTATCAAATAAATAGGTTGTTCCGTCTATTACAATTTCTACCCAACCGTGAGGAGCATGGTTATGTCCTACTGTTCCAATAACAGCTTGTGCATCATATCCAATTTGTTTTGCTAAATAATAATATAATGCTGCAAAACTATAGCAGTTTCCTTTGTGCATATCAATCATAGGTTCTGCATATTCTGCTTCCCAGTCAACTTGACCTTTTTGCACAAAAGGCCTTTTTATATATCTGTAATCATCTCTTACATAATCATACAATACACGAAGTTTTTGTTCTTGTTCCATATCGTCCATAGTATGTAATCTTACAATTTCAGAAAGTTTTTCATCTAATTCTGTATGATTTGTAGTATATATACCATTTTCGTTAAATGTAAAATTACCTATTGTTTTATTTCTTGCTAAATCTCCATTTTCTTCTATATAATATAATGTACCATTTTTACTATAAAGTCCAGAAGGAATATTCAACCCTTCTTTTTGGAAAGATGTCCAATTTTCTGTAACATCTGTTTTCTGATAATCATGTACAACAGTAGCTTCTAAAATGTCATAATATGCCCAATGTGTTGGGGAAACATCAAAAAATTCTCTTATTCTACTGTCTGCATTTTCTATGGTATTTTTATCTCCTGTTCTTCCAAGCACTTTATTTAATATCACAACAGCTTCCTGTCTTTTTATTGCATTGTCTGGAAATACATTTTCTGCTGCATTTATCCATCCTCTTTTGGCTGCATTAGATATTGCCCCTAATGCCCAATGGTCATTAGCTACATCAGTAAATGTTAGTATTGTACCATCAGAAGGATATATCTTTGACAATATTGTCAAAAATTCTGCTCTTGTCATTTCTTTATTTGGCTCAAAATTTTCGCCATATCCTTCTATCAATCCCATTGTAGCAAGTGTACACACTGCATTTGCATACCAATCTTGTGTACTTACATCTGAAAATGTTTTTGAAGGAGATTGTTTTTGTTTTAACAATGTGTACAATATTTGACACGCTTCTGCTCTTGTCAATGCCTTTTCTGGATAAAAATTACCATTGCTTCCGTCCATATATTTGATATGTTTTTCTGTTTCTAATGTTACAGTTTGTTCTATATTTTGTGATATTGTTGACATATCATAAACAGCAGTATATACTACATTACCAGATACTATTTGTGAAGTAATTTCTACAATTTCATTTTCTGCATTTTTCCAAGCAATAATTTGTTTTCCTTCTTTATTTTCATTTGGTACATTTTCAGGTGTTTTTCCTGTATAAGTATATTCTCTAACAATTTCTGAATTGCCTAAATCATACAATATTTGACACTGTTCTGTCTGCTGCCAAACTGCATATAATGTTACACTTTCTGTAACATCTTCTGGCAATTTTTCTACTGTAATTTCTTCTTCATTCAAAAACAAAACATCTGTACTTTCTTTTTCTATTCCCCAACCCACAAAAAAGCAATCTTGTTTTGTCATATCATTTTGTTCTAACAAAAATCCTTTTCCATTTGAAATAATAATACTTTCTGGCTCCGTTCCCTCTGCACCATTTTTGTCAAATGTTACAGTAATTGTTCTTTTTTGCTGTGTTTGCTTTTGTTGTTGTTCTGTTAGTTCTTGCTGCTGTTCCGTTTGTTCTTGTTGTTGTGTTTGTTCCCCTTGTTGTTGTTCCGTTTGTTCTTGTTGTTGTGTTTGTTCCCCTTGTTGTTGTGTTTGCTCCTCTTGTTGTTGTGTTTGTTCCCCTTGTTGTTGTGTTTGTTCCCCTTGTTGTTGTGTTTGCTCCTCTTGTTGTTGTGTTTGTTCCCCTTGTTGTTGTGTTTGCTCCCCTTGTTGTTGTGTTTGCTCCTCTTGTTGTTGTGTCATTGCACTTATTTGTTCCGCCATTGCTGTCATTGGCAATATTGTTATAGTAATGCTCATAGTCAACAACAAAGCAAATGCTTTTTTTGCTTTCATAATACTAATTTCCCCCTATTGAGCCTCTTTGTGATAAAATTTTTATGATACACACTTTTTTATTATACAATTTTAGCCATAGTCTGTCAATATTTTTACTATTATATTAGACAATTTACTTTTATAATAGTCGAATATTTTTCATTTATCTATATAAAAAGCACCTACTTAAAATATAGATGCTTTTATTGTGCTATTTTATTTTCTGTTTCATTACTTCCAATAAATCATTTAATGCAACACTTTCTGTTGTTCCCTGCTGCATTTGTTTGAGTTCTACACTATTTTGTTCTATTTCTGTATCTCCTATTATAACAGTATACATTGCATTAATTTTATTAGCATATTTCATTTGTGCCTTTACACTTCTTTCCACAGTATCACATTCTGCATAAATACCTGCTTTTCTCATTTGTAATGTCAATGCTTGAGATTTTAACATTCCTTTTTCTCCCATAGCGCCAATATATATCATAACATCATTTTTTTGTTCTAATTGCCCATATTGCTTTTCTAATATCATAACAAGGCGTTCTATACCCATACCAAAGCCTACTGCTCCTGTTGGTTTTCCTCCACACTGTTCTACTAACTGGTCATAGCGACCTCCTCCACACACTGTCAAACCATCTGACACAAATTCAAACACCGTTCTAGTGTAATAGTCTAATCCTCTTACAATTTTAGGGTCTATTGTAAAAGCAATACCCATTTCTTTCAATATTGTTTGTACTTTTTCAAAATGTTTTGTACATTCTTCATCTAAACAATCCAACACAGAAGGGGCATTTGCAATCACTTGCTGACAGCCTTTTTCTTTACAGTCTAATACTCTCAAAGGATTTTTTAAATATCTTTGTTTACAAGTATCACAAAGTTTATCTAAATGAGAAGCAATAAATTCCTTTAATTTTTGATTATAGTGATTTCTACATTCTACACAGCCTAAACTATTCAAACGCAATTCTACATTTTTAACGCCTAATTGTTCTAACAATGTTGTTGCAACAGATATTGCTTCTGCATCTTGTGCAGCACTATAAGAGCCAAACATTTCTACACCAAATTGGTGAAACTGTCTTTGTCTGCCTGCTTGTGTATTTTCACAGCGAAATGTAGGAGAAATATAATACAATTTTGTAGGTTGTGCTTGGTTGTGCATACCGTGTTCAATATATGCCCTTACTGTACCTGCTGTACCTTCAGGTCTTAATGTCAAGCTTCTATTACCATCATCTGTAAATGTGTACATTTCTTTTTGTACAATATCTGTTGTTTCTCCTACTCCTCTAGCAAACAATTCTGTAAATTCAAATATCGGTGTTCTCATTTCTCCAATGCCAAATACTGCACAAAGCTGACGTATTTTATATTCTAACTCCTGCCATTGTAATACTTCACTTCCATACAAATCTTTTGTTCCTTTTACTAACTGAACTGCCAATGCAATCCCCTCCTAAATTTGAAAACCTTTTTTCTTTCTGTCTATCATTTCATCAATACGTGTAATATAATCCTCTACACTTTTTACATTGAATATTCTTTCTACTTTATTTTGAGCAATGTCTACTGTTTTGGTACTTGCTCCTGCTCCTGCTGCAAATACATTGTGTTTTTCTTCCATAATTTGTACATTATAAATACATTCTTTTCCTTTTATACAATAGCCTACATTTTCAAAATTGCCTACCATATTTTTTTGACGATACATATAATAGGGCTTCATATCCATTTTTTGAGCATATTCTGCTGCGATTGCAATCATTTTTTGTAATTCTTCTGCATTAGTAAGTGTATATAAATCAAAATTTTCTTTTAAACGTGACGCCCTTTTTACTGCTAATGTATGTACTGTCAAATTTTCTGGGTGGAGCTTTTCCATTTCTTTCATACTATATTCCACATCTTTTACACTCTCTTGAGGCAATCCTAATATCATATCCATATTGATAATATCAAAACCTATTTCTCTCGCAATCGTATAAACTTCTTTTATTTGTTCTACACTATGTTTTCTTCCTATCAAATCTAATGTTTTTTGGTTCATTGTTTGAGGATTGATAGAAATTCTATTGACACCATATTCTTTCATAACAGACAATTTCTCTTTTGTAATGGTGTCTGGTCTGCCTGCTTCTACACAAAATTCTAATCCTTTCTTTTTGAAATCAAAACAATTTGCCATAGTATCAAAAAGCTGTTTCATTTGTTCTGCTGTAAGTGATGTAGGTGTTCCTCCTCCTACATATACTGTTTTTAAATCAAATGACTTTGTATATTCTCCTAAAAAATGCAACTCTTTATATAACGCTTTTAAATACAACTCTACTTTGTTTTGATATTGTGTTAGAGGATAAGAAGTAAAAGAACAATAAAGACATCTCGTAGGACAAAAAGGTATTCCTACATACAAACTCATATCGTTTTGTTTATTTTTACTTAATATATCTCTTTCTGCTTTTGCTACTTCTAACGAAAGTTTTGCTTTTTGTTCTGTTACATCATATCCTTCTATAAAATAACGCAGGCATTGTTGTTCTGTATATCCTTTGTCTAAAAGTTCATTGATTGTTTTTGCAGGGCGTACTCCTGTAATAAATCCCCATTGAGGACATATATTCGTTATTTGTTTTAACAATTTATAAATAGAACCCTTTATTACTCTTTTTTTCTCTTTTTCAGTCAAATTCGTATTATCATATTCTACAAAGGAAATTCCTTTTTGTATACCATTTTCATAATATATAGCAACTGCTTTTTTCTGCTCCAATATACTTTTTATTGTAATACCATTTTGTTGAGGTTGTTGTACTACATAATAATGCAGATTTGGATAAAATACTTGTATAATTGTTTGCACATCGTGCTCTAATGTATGATTTTCTGTTATAAAATATATCATATCCTCTTTTCCTCAAATCAAAAATTCTTTTCACTATCAAGCAATATTGTAACAGGACCATCATTTACAATTTCTACTTTCATATCTGCCTGAAATTGTCCTGTTGCTACTTTTTTTATAGGCAATGTTTTTGCATATGCCACCAATTTATCAAATATACCACTTGCAACAGCAGGTGCTGCACCACTGGAATAGCCTGGACGTCTGCCTTTTCTAGCATCTCCATACAATGTAAAATTAGGTACAATCATAAGTTCGCCTTCTATATCTAATAGTGAAAGGTTCATTTTTCCTGCTTCATCTTCAAATATTCTCATATTAATCACTTTATCAAGCATATATTCTATTACTTTATCATCATCACTTTCTAACATACCAAAAAGTACCATAATTCCCTTACCAGTTTCTCCTATCACATTTCCTTCTACTGTTACACTTGCTCTTTCTACTCTTTGCAATACTGCTCTCATAATATCCTCCTATCAATTCGCTACACGTTCTATTTCTAATATATCATTTAATTTCATAAGCCTTTTTATAATTTTTTCAAGTTGCTCTTTTCCTTTTACTTCTATTGCTACATCAAATATTGCTGTTGTTTTTGTTGTTTTAATTGTAAGTGATTTTACAGAAACATCTTCATCTGTAAATACTTTTGAAACCTCCATCATTAAACCAACTCTGTCTGTTCCTACAATACGAATACTAGCTAAATAAGACACATTTGCCATACCTTTGCCTTCTACGTCCCATTCTGCTTCTATTAGTCTGTGTCTGTCATCTTCTGTTAAATTCATTACATTAATACAGTCTGTTCTGTGTATTGTAACACCTCTTCCTCTTGTAACAAACCCCACAATTTCATCACCAGGCACAGGATTACAGCATTTCGAAAATCTTACTGCAACATCTCCTATTCCTTTTACCACAACGCCGCTTTTACTTTTATACCTTTCTAATTTCTGTACAATATTAAGAGCATCAAGCAATACATTTTGGTCTTCTTGTTTTTTCTTTTCTCTCAAATATTCCTCTGCTAACCTATTTGTTACTTGTCCTTCTTTTACACCACCGTGTCCTACTGCGGCACAAAGTGCGTCCCAATCTCTAAAACCAAATTTGTTTAATACAATTTGCATCCATTCTGTTTTTAAAAGTTCAGAGGGAACATAATTTTTCTTTTTCATATCTTTTTCAATGAGTTCTCTGCCTTTTAATATATTTTCTTCTTTAAACTCTTTTTTGAACCATTGATTGATTTTTGTTCTTGCTTGAGAACTTTTTACTACACTGAGCCAATCTCTACTTGGACCTTTTGAATTTTGAGAGGTCAATATTTCAATTCTGTCACCATTTTGTATTTTATACTCAATGGAAACCATTTTATTGTTTACTCTCGCTCCTACCATTTTATTTCCTACAGCACTGTGTATCATATAAGCAAAATCTATTGTAGTAGAGCCTTTTGGTAGACTGACAACTTTTCCCTGTGGTGTAAAGGCATACACTTGGTCATTAAATATATTCAAATCTAATTTGATAGTATCCAAATATTCTTTATTATCAGACATATCTTTTTGCCATTCCAATATCTGTCTTAACCACGTCAATTTTGCTTCTTCACTATTGCCTTTTTTATTTGCATTATTTTTACCGCCTTCTTTGTATTTCCAGTGTGCTGCAATACCATATTCACTAGTACGATGCATATCCCACGTTCTAATCTGTACTTCAAAAGGTTCTCCTTCTGGTCCTATCAGTGTATTATGCAAAGATTGATACATATTAGGTTTTGGCATAGCAATATAATCTTTAAATCTGCCCGGCATAGGTGTATACATAGTATGCACAACGCCTAAAACACCATAACAATCTCTTACTGTATCTACAATAGCCCTTACTGCAAACAAATCATAAATTTGATCCAATGTTTTATTTTGATTTACCATTTTTTTATAAATGCTAAAAAAATGTTTACTTCTTCCTACTACTTTTCCCTTTATGCCAGACTGTTCCATTCTTTGCTTCAAATCATTTACTATCGATTTTACAAAATCTTCTCTTTCTATTTGTTTCCTTTCTATTTTTTCCTTTAAATCTTCATAGGCATCTGGATTTAAATATTTAAAACAAAGGTCTTCCATTTCTGTCCTAATTTTAGAAATACCTAATCTATGTGCTAAAGGAGCATAAATATCAAGTGTTTCTTGTGCTTTTTCTCTTTGTTTTGCTTCTGTCATATAGTTGAGTGTTCTCATATTATGCAGGCGGTCGGCTAATTTAATCAATATAACTCTAATATCTTTCGCCATAGCCATAAACATTTTTCTATAATTTTCTGCTTGCATTTCTTCTTTTGTAGAATAAGACAACTTTCCCAATTTTGTAACACCATCTACAAGGTTCGCTACTTCTTCACTAAAAAGTTCAACAATATTTTCATAAGTATAAGGAGTATCTTCTATAGTATCATGCAGTATTCCTGCTGTAATAGTTTCTTTGTCTAATTCTAGTTCTGCCAATATATAAGCCACTTTTAAAGGGTGTATGATATAAGGCTCTCCTGATTTTCTTTTTTGGTCTTTATGTGCTTCTACTGCTAAACGATATGCCTTTTCTATAATATCAAACTCTTTTGTTGGGTGATAAGTATTCATTTTATCAATTAACTCTTTGTATAATTCTTCTTCTATCCTCACAAAATTCACCTCTCCAATTCTATACAAAAAGGGCTTTTCCCAAAATACATCATATAAGTAAAAAAGATTTTAAGTATTATTATAATAATTTCTTTGTACACTTTCAATAGCGTTATACTGCAAATTTATTGAAAATATCCTTTATCATATTTTAATGACAATATTCTTTTTACTTTTTCATTCAATTCCTGTTCTGATAAATTTCCCTCTTTTACTGCATTACAAACAGCATTATAAGATTTTTCTAATTCAAATGGCATTAATACCATATCTGCCCCTGCTTTAATTGCCATAAGTGAAGTATCTTGTTGGTTATATTTTATAACTGCTCCCATATCTAAGGCATCTGTAATAATAATTCCTTCAAATTGCAATTTATTTCTTAATTGTTCTGTTAGCATTTCATAAGACAATGACGCAGGCAATCCATCTGTTGTTGCATTTGGTGTTGTAATATGTCCTGCCATAATAAAGTCTACATTTTGTTGTATGGCTTTTTGGAAAGGAAGCCACTCTGTTTTTTCCATTTCTTCCAATGTATGATATGCTACAGCAATACCATTATGGCTATCTTCTATAGTATCTCCATGTCCTGGAAAATGTTTTGCACAAGCACTAATACCATTTTCATTTAATCCTTTTATAAAAGCAACTACCATTTCTGCTGCTATTTGTGCATCACTAGAATAAGCTCTATCTCCTATTACTGTATTTTGTTCATTTGTATTGACATCTGCAACTGGTGCAAAATCTACATCAAAACCTAACTCTTTTAATTCATTTCCTATTGTTTTTCCTGCTTCATATGCTACATTGGTATCATTGCTTTCGCCTATTTCCCCTGCAGAAGGAATATCTACTACTTGCAATTTCCCGCTGGAATGCAAACGGCTTACCCTACCCCCTTCTTCATCTACTCCTATCAAAAGCGGTATATCACAATGACTTCTATATTCTGTAATCAACTGCTTTGTTTGCTGCTCTGTATCAATATTTTCTCCAAATAATACTACGCCCCCTATATGATACTGTTGTATTGTTTTTTCTACATTTTCATTCCACACTGTAATAGGTATATTTTTATCATCTCTCCTAAATGCACAGAAAAAAAGCTGTCCGACTTTTTGTTCTACTGTCATATTTGCAATTTTCTGATTTAAAAAATCCTCCTTTATATTATGTTCTGTTACTGTTTTATTTGTTTCTTGCTGTTGTTGTGATACTGTTTTTTGTTGCTGTTTACAGCCTAAAAGCCCTATACCTATGCAAAATATCAACAATATAGAAAGCATTATCCTTTTCATAAAAACACCCCTTTCTAAATTTATATAATTTTATTATATCCCTTCTTATCAAAAAAGCATAGTAATTACTTTTTATTTTATTATTTTTTTAGTATAATAAAATAATGTAATTTATTATCATAGCATTAATTAACACTTTATTTATAAGCACTATTTTCATTTGAAAACTTTTTTATAAATTTGATATTCTATTATACTATTATTTTGGAGGTGTTTTATGAAATTACAAAAACTATTGAGTTATGTTCGTCGTGCAGTAGAAGATTATAATATGATTGAACAAGGTGACAAAATTGCTGTAGGTATTTCAGGAGGAAAAGACAGTATCTGTCTTTTACTGGCATTAAAAAATTTACAACGTTTTTATACTAAACAATTTGAATTAGAAGCAATTACTGTTTCTTTAGGATTGCCTAATGCTAATTATGATGATATACAACATTTTTGTGATGAAATTGGTGTAAACTACACAGTTGTAAATACAGATATAGGACAAATTATATTTGAAGAAAGAAAAGAAAAAAATCCCTGTTCTCTTTGTGCTAAAATGAGAAAAGGGGCTTTAAATGATATGGCAGAACAACTAAATTGTAACAAAGTTGCTTTAGGTCACAACAAAGATGATATTGTAGAAACATTTTTTATGTCACTTTTTTATGAAGGACGTATACACTGTTTTTCTCCTGTTAGTTTTTTAGACAGAAAACAAATTTATTCCATTCGTCCCCTTATGTATGTACCAGAACCAGAAATAAAAGGATTTATACAAAAAAGCGGTATTTCTATTGTGAAAAATCCCTGCATTGCTGATGGTAATACCAAAAGACAAGAAACAAAGCAACTACTTCAATCTCTTTCAAAAGATTATAAAAATTTACAGGAAAAAGTATTTGGTGCAATACAACGTTCTGATATAAAAGGCTGGAAATTATAATACAATAACTTTTATGATTTTTACAATCCTTGAAATGCTTATATTTCTTGAAAAGTTCAATATTTAAAGTGTTATAAAACGGTACAAAAGCATATACGTTAGTAACAAAATAGTAACAAAAGTAATAATCTATTAATAGCAATATTATAAGGGTCTGATATACAAAAACAAGGGGAGAATTTCTCCCCTTTCTCCCTAACAATTAGATATAATCAATTCTTTATACACACCTCTTTTGCCATCATTAAGAGATAAATTATTACTCCTTTCTACTCCTTGTATATCAAATCCATCATACAACTTTCTTATAA
>CAJTDC010000005.1 GCA_910575055.1 Clostridia bacterium | reverse complement strand
GGTGCAACATACAAAGTATATGATGCAGCTACAGCTGGAAGTGAAGTAAATGGTGTAACAGCAGCAGTAGCAGATGGTACATTAACATTGACATTTACAACAGCAAATACAGCAGGCACATATCACATTGCAACTGTAGTTGGTGACCAAGAAAGCGAAACACGTTTAGCAGTAACAACAGTAGCTTTTACAGTTACAGAATAATAAACGAATAATAAACGAATAATAAAGCCATAATGTAATGGCGAGTGTCCAAACGGTGCAACATTGATACAAAATCCTTAATAAAAAATAAACGTTGATAAAAAATAGATTTTGCCCTATAATATAAATCTATAAACGCAAAAAAAGCATTTGCATTGTCCCGAAAAGCAAATGCTCACAAAAAAAGGGTACATTGCCCTATTGCTGCTCCCTGATTGCCAACAGGGAGAGGGCAATACCCCACTTTTTTACTCTGTCATTATTGGCTCAATGACAGAGTTTTTTTATTCACAAAAAAAGGAGCTTTTCTATTGCGAAAAGTTCCTTTTTTATCTAAAACAAAAGCGGCGTTACTGCTGCTATGATGTATATCGCTATTGTAGCATAGAAAAATAAGTCGTATGGCGTTTCTTTACATTTTCTATTGGGACGGTATGCCGGAAAACCTTGCTCCGTTAGTACAGATGGTGCGGTGTTTGTTTTGCAGAAAATCCACAAAAATCCTATGAAAAACGGCAGAGAAAACAAAAAAAGCGTTATGATAGAATGAAATTCCCCTTTTGGAGCAAGTAAATCTAATATCGCTGACAGTATCCCCTGCTTTTTTAAATGCGTTAATATTGTGGTGTATGCTGTTTGACTGCCATTTATTACAAAATGTGCTAGTATGGAGGAGTATATACTATCTGTGCGGTATACCAGAAAACAGAAAAATATCCCTATGACAAATGTATATGCCATTTGCTGCAAATCCATGTGCATTAGGGCAAAATAAAATCCTGTAATGCAACACGCCTTTTTTAAACGCAAATTGCGAAAATTATAAAATACTACCCCCCTGAAAAAAAATTCTTCGCATATCGCTGGTACGATTGCTAGTGATATTAAAAGTAGTATGATGTTGGAATTGCTATTCGCTGTTAGCGTTTCTGAAACGTTATTTTTAAATAAAAATGAGGACAATAATGACAATAATGACATAGCTGGTTGTATGGTTATGGCAATACAAATAATCAATATGATGTTTTTTAGGCTGAGGCGGTTCAGTCGTAGTATTTGTTTGGGTGAGGATTTTGTAAAATATAAATAAAGTGCTGTGGGAAGCAGAAAAAGTATTACTTGGAACAATGCTAGTTGACATAATGTAGAAAGGTGAAGTGTATTCGCTACTGGCTCCCACACAAATGTCCAAAATAACAGGTTTAAAAACATAAATAATACTGTGAAATTTGTCGCAGTTGTTCTATCCATACTATCCATAATTAACTTCCTTTCTTTATACTATAAAAAAACTATCATATTATCATACTACAAAATCTTATAAAATAAAAGTGTTTTATTTCTGAAAAATTTCTGTCAATTTTATAAAAAATCAGTTACGGTTTTGACAGAACATTGACGCAAGCAAAATCACATCTTATAATGTATAAAAAAGGAAAAGAGGTACTCTAATGGAAGCAGATGAAATGAAAATAAAAGAGTTTAAACAGAAATTCGAAAAAATAGAAAATGAAATTGCTACTGTCATTGTGGGACAAAAAAGTTTGATAAGAAATGTGTTGACAGCTATGATAGCAGGAGGCAATGTGCTTCTGGAAGGTTTGCCCGGATTAGGTAAAACTCAACTCGTAAAAACAATAGGCAAAGTATTGGATTTGGAATTTTCTAGAATACAGTTTACACCTGATTTAATGCCCGCAGATGTGACGGGTACAAGCATATTGACAAAAGATAATGAAGGAAATAATACATTGCAATTCCAAAAAGGAGCGATATTTACAAATTTATTGCTTGCAGACGAAATTAACAGAGCAACTCCTAAAACACAAAGTGCTTTATTAGAAGCTATGCAAGAAAAAACAGTAACAGCAGGTACAACAACATATATTTTGCCAAGCCCTTTTTTTGTACTTGCTACACAAAATCCTCTTGAAATGGAAGGAACTTATGCTTTGCCAGAGGCACAAATGGACAGATTTTTATTTCAATTAAACGTTGAATTTCCTAATAAAGAAGAATTGTATAAAATTGTAGTAATGACAACTGGTACAGAACAAAAACAAGCACAAAAAGTTTGTAGCGGTGAGGAGCTTTTAGAATTGAGAGAAATTGCTCAGCAGGTGCCTGTTGCAAAAGCAGTTGCAGACTATGCTATGGATTTGGTATTGCACAGTCACCCTGAACAGCCCCTTGCACCAGAACAAGTCAAAAAATATGTGCGTTATGGTTCTAGCCCAAGAGGAGCACAGGCAATTATTACCACAGCAAGAATATATGCTCTTTTAGACGGTAGATACCATGTCGCTTATAAAGATATTAACGAAGTAGCAAAACCTGTGCTCAGACACAGAATATTTTTAAATTTTGAGGGAATTGCAGAAGGTATGACAGCAGATGATATTGTAGAAATTTTATTAAATGAGGGCGAAAATGGAAAATCTGAATGATGTTTTTACAAGACAATATTTTACGAAATTAGAAGCACTTTGTTTTAATATAAGACAAAAACTAGGAATAGATGGTTATAGTGGTGCTAGAAAAGCAAAAGCACAAGGAAATTCTCTTGAATTTTCGGATTATAGAGAGTATACCATAGGAGATGATTTGAGGAGAATTGACTGGAATAGTTATGCTCGTTTTGAAAAGTTGTATATGAAGGTGTTTTTGGAAGAAAAACAGGCTACTATTAATTTGTTTTTAGATAGCAGTAATTCTATGTCAGAAAGTAAAAAAGCATTGTATAGCAAGGCTCTAATGGCTTCTGTTGCCTATGTAGCATTAAAGAATATGGACAAAGTGAATTTGTATTGCTGGGGAGATGGTTTGCAGCAAAAAAAATTAAATACTCAGTCCTCTAATCGCTTTATGGAAGTAGTACAGTTTTTAAATCAAATAGAACAAAGTGGACAAACTTCTTTTACAAAAACAATAAGAGAATGTGCAGGATTACATTTGGGCAGAGGCGTTTCAGTTGTGTTTTCTGACCTTTTGACAGAAGATAATTGGAAAGAAGCTATAAAATTGCTACAATATCAAAAACAGGAAGTAGTGCTTGTATGGGTGCTTTCTAAAGAGGATATTTTTCCTGAACAAAGGGGCAGCATAAGATTGGTAGACAAAGAAACTTCCGAAGAAAGAGATTTAGAATTGACAGAACAAATGCTGAAAGATTATCAAAAAGCAGTAGAAAACTACGAAGCAGAAATAAAAGAATTTTGTAAAAAAAGAGGAATTATTTTTGTAAAAGCAATAGATGATATGCCTTTGCTTAAAGTACTTTATACAATATTGAAATAGTAGATTTTTTGAATATAAAAACTCTCACCTTTTTGATATGATATAGGTGAGAGTATATTATTTTCACTGATATATCATAGAAAAGGAGAAAAATATGTCACATAAAAGATGTATTGCCATAAAAAAGAAACTGGTGGATTATATGTCAAAACAATTTACAGATTTTTTATTTGTAGGAAGTCATAGTAATTTTTATGCTTTTCGTCGTGAAAATGAATGTGAAATTTATGATTATATTATTATTCAAAAAGAATTTTTTGAGGGAATACTATCTGTTATCATTACAGAAGTTGCAAGTTGTTATAACAAAAATTACAAAGCAATACCTCATTTTATTGTAGGCTATGATACAGACATAGCAGTACTTATAACAGGAAAAAATACTTATAATACTGCTATTGGTTGGCATAGTATTGAAAATAATGCAGAACAGTTAAATGATTTATTTGAATTAATAAAAAAAGATATTGATAATTATGTAATGGATTATTTCGAAAAATGTCATAAAAAAATAAATTCTGATAAATATATGACAGTTATGAATTGCTATGTTCAGGCTCAGTTTAAAATGTTGTGTGATAATGAAATAAATTCAATAAAACAATATTTAGTAGATGTGAATAAAGCATATTCTGCATATAGAAGAATGTGTAAAAAGAATGGTTTAAAAGAAAGTAAAGCATATTTTGATAGTATTGCAGTACACACTACAATACAAAAATGGCTGATAGATATTCAAAGAATATTAGGTTATGGTTATCTATCAAAAAGCATTAAAATGCAGATGATTACAAACATAACAATACTATTTAGAGACAATTTTAATTTTTATCATCTATAATAATATACAAGTTAATAAAAAATATGGGAGTGGATAAATAAGCATTTTTATTTAAATAAGACAAACTTTTTTCACTTGCAAAAAGTTTCTCTATGTTCTCAGCTTCACTTTGGTTGTCGCTAGATATATAAAAAATAAGTTGAGTTTAAAATTTTAATAATGATAAGCACTAAAAAAGTTATTTATAAATATATTTTTTTAGGCACTCCCATACATTTTATACATTTTTCTAATTTTTTCAATGTCTGAAGGAGATGAAAAATCAAAAATTGGCCATAAAATAATATCTTCTATATTTTCCCAGTCTGTTTTAAGGCATATTCCATCCATTAATTCTGAATGATATAGTTCATCTAAATTTTTATATTTCATTTCTCCACTGCCAGATGTTTGAAATGTAACATAGTCTTTATATTTTGTAATTCTATACATTTTGCTGTTATTTTTGAAATATACTTCAAATTCTGGTTCATCACCAATCATATAAAATAGTTCTCTAAACACCTCATAGGTAATCATATGATATATCTCCTCAAATTTTTTTATTTGTTATATTAATGAAAATAATTATAGCATAGTCACTAATTTTATTCAATTTGTTTTCATAATTTTACTGAAAACAACGCTTTCTTTTCGTACTTGAGATAACATACGGAATATGGTAAAATACAATATAATGCGGATAACACAAAAGCGAGGTGAAACAATATGAAAATAGGCTATCTCGGGCCAGATGGTACATTTAGTCAGCAAGCAGTGCTTTTATATCAAAAAACAGTAACAGATAAAAAAACTACACTATTACAATATAATAATATTTATGCTGCATTAGAAGGCGTTATAAAGAATGAAATTGAAGAATGTGTTGTACCTTTAGAAAATTCTATTGAAGGTACTGTTACTAGTACTATAGATTTATTGATATTTACGCCAGAACTTTATATAAAAAAAGAAATGGTAATACCCGTTTGGGAAGATTTTTTAGTAAAAAAGGATTATAATGGGCAGAAAATCACGAAAATACTTTCTCACCCTCAAGCATTGAGTCAATGTGCAGCTTTTTTGAGAAAACATTTTCCAGATGTTTTATTACAGGCAACTAATTCTACAGCAGAAGCTGCAAAAATAGTTTCTGAAAGCAAAGAATGTATTGCAAGTCTTTCTCCAAAACAGTCAGCAGAAGTATATCAGTTAAAAGCACTTTATGAAGGAGTGCAAGATGATGACCAAAATAAAACGAGATTTGTAGTAGTGTCCAAACAGAAACCAAAACAACAGGCAAAAGGCCAAAAAACATCTATTGTGTTTACAACAGGACATAAACCAGGTGATTTATATCGTATATTAGACATTATATCAATATGGGATATTAATATGACAAAAATAGAGTCTCGTCCTATGAAACACCAGCTAGGAACATATATCTTTTTTGTAGATTTAGAAACAGAAGTACAGCAAGATTTAGATGCAGCATTAAAAATGATTGCAAGAAAAACAACGTATTTCAAATTTTTAGGCTCTTATGCAGTATTAAAATAGAGAGGGGGTTTAAAAAAATGGAAATTACAAAAAATATTAAAATGATAGATAATCTACAATGTCAATTATTAAGTTTTGTTTCACAACTGTTTCTGTCTATGCAAAACAATGATATTACAACAGCAGAAAGAGCAGAAATATTAGCGAACATAGAGGTAATATTATATTTATTATCAGATAAATTAGGGGTTTCTTCTAAAACATTAGACCAAAAAGCAATTAGCAGAATAAAAGTAGGACTATTAAAAGAAGATAACAACGAAGAATGGAAGGCATCTCTTTTGGGAATACTACATCATTTAGATAATAGAAAATAATATTCTACTATGGGGGGAGTTTTACTTTGAAACAAAATAATAATGATAAAAAATGGCAAGGTAGTATTTCTCTGTTATGCTTGTTAATTGCTGTAATAGTATGTGTAATAAAAGTAAAATATTGTACAGAAATACTTTTTTTTGTTGTATGTCTGCAATTTATTACTACAGTAATCATACAACATTTATATAAAGAAAAAAGCATAAAAGTAGAAAAAATTGCCATAGAAAAAGATAATAATAATTTGAATTTAAAATTACCTAGTCAGTTTTCTTTACCATATGCTGTAATAGATACACAGAAAAAACTACTTTTTTATAATACTATGTTTGAGCAAATATTTGGGGAAAAAGCCTTAAAAACAAATCAAAAAGTATTTCGAAAATTGTTTCCTCATTATGATGTAAAAGAACAAAAGCAAACGATTTCTTTCAAAGAAAGAACATTTGATATTTATACTAGTTTTTGTGAAACAAAAAATAATACTGTAGATACAGTACTACTTTGCTTTGTAGAAACAACACAGTATCAAAATTTGGAGGCGACATTGCAAGAACAGAAAACAGTGGTGTCACTTCTTTTTTTGGACAATTATGAGGAAGTGATAGAAACACTTGATGAAAGTCGATTACCGATATTAACAGCATTGATAGATAGAAAGCTGAATAATTTTGCATCTAGTGTAGAAGGCATTGTTAAAAAATTTGAAAAAGATAGATATATTTTTGTTTTTTCACAGAAACAATTAGAAATACTGAAAGAAAAAAAATTTGAATTATTAAATCAAATTAGAGAGATTACAGTAGGAGAACATATTCCTGTAACGATTAGTATGGGTATTGGTGTAGATGACAAAAATTTAGAAGCAGCAATGAAAAGTGCAAAGGCAGCGGTTGCATTAGCATTAGGCAGAGGAGGCGATCAAGTACTAATCAAAGAAGGAGAAAAATATTTATTTTATGGAGGAAAAAGTGGAGAAATTAGCCATAATGCTCGTATTAGAGCAAGAGTAAAAGCAGATGCACTTTGGGAAATGATAGGAGAAACAAATGATGTATTTGTAATGGGACATAAAAAAGCAGATTTAGACTCAATAGGAGCTTGTATGGGCATTTATACTATAGCACAAACAATGGAAAAACAATGTTATATTGTGCTAGACCAAGTTTCACCTGGTATAAAAAGATTATATGAACGTTTAGAAGAAACAGAAGAATATAAAACAGTGTTTATTACACAACAACAAGCACTGGAAAAAGTAAATGAGCAATCTCTTGTGGTAGTGGTAGATACACATAGACCAATTATGACAATTTGTCCGCAGTTATTGGATATTTCTAAAAAAATTGTGGTGTTTGACCATCATAGAAAAAGTACAGATTTTATAGACAATGCAGTATTAATTTATCATGAACCATATGCCTCTTCTACTTGTGAATTGATAACAGAAATGATACAATACTTTGGAGAGAAAATAAAGTTAAAGCCATTGCAAGCTGACGCTTTATTAGCAGGCATTACAGTGGATACTAAAAATTTTTGTGCAAAAACAGGTGCAATTACATTTGAAGCAGCAGCATTTTTAAGGCGACACGGTGCTGACAGTACTCGTGTAAGACTGCTTTTTCAAAATGATATGGCATCTTATCAAGCAAAAGCATCTGCTGTAAAAGATGCAAAAATGATTTATAAAGATATTGCTTTTTCTGTCTGCCCTTCTGATGTAGAAAATTCTGTATTGACGGCAGCTATGGCAGCAGACGATTTATTAAATATTGTTGGAGTAAAAGCGTCATTTGTATGTTGTTTTTTGGAAGAAGTAGTGTATATCAGTGCTAGAAGTTTTGGGGAAATTAATGTACAAATGATTATGGAGAAGTTGGGTGGCGGCGGTCATATGACAATATCAGGAGCACAGCTTTCTCACTGTACTATAGAGCAAGCAGAACAGAAATTAAAAGAAGCTATTGAAAGTTATTTAAAGGAGGATACTTAATTATGAAAGTAATATTATTAGAAGATGTAAAAAGTGTTGGTAAAAAAGGAGAATTAGTAAATGCAAGTGATGGATATGCAAAAAATTTTTTGTTTCCTAAAAAACTTGCTGTAGAAGCAACAAAATCAAATTTGAATGATTTTGAATTAAAACAAAAAGCAGAAGCAAAAAGAAAAAAAGAAGAATTAGAACAAGCACAAAATATGGCCAAAGAATTAGAGAATAAAACAGTTACTGTAAAAGTAAAAACAGGAGAAAATGGCAAATTGTTTGGTTCTGTTACAAATAAAGAAGTTGCAGAAGAAATTGTAAAACAAACAGGTATGCAAATTGATAAAAAGAAAGTATCTATAGGTGACCCTATTAAAATGGTAGGAGAAAGAACTGCTGTCATTAAATTACATCCAAAAGTATCAGCAGAGATTACAATTAAAATTGTAGAAGCATAATTAAAGGAGGAATAGGGGTGGAGGAAAAACAACAAACTGCTGCCAATTTTCAAAATGTGCCACCTCACGATGATACCGCAGAACAGGCAGTATTAAGCTGTATGTTTTTGGATAGAGAGGCAGTAGCAGCAGCACTAGAAATATTGAGGGCTGATGATTTTTACCGTCCAGATAATAAAATGGTGTTTGAAGCAGCAGAAGCATTATTTTCATCAGGTGTTCCAGTAGATGTAGTAACTATAAAAAATAAATTAGAAGAAAAGCAAGTATTTGAACAAATTGGAGGACTGCCCTTTATTGCATCTATTTCTACAGCAGTAGGCAATTCTGTCAATGTAAAGCATTATGCTCATATTGTGGAGGAAAAATCACTTTTACGCCGACTGATTAAAACAGCAGGAGAAGTTTCTCAAATTAGCTATGAAGCAAAAGAAGATGTTAGCTTTATTATGGAAAAGGCGGAAAAGGGAATATTTGATATTATACAAAACCGCCGTACAGAAGAATTTACAAGCATTAGAGATATTACAGTAAATGCTTTTGAAAAAATAGAAGAAGTATACCAAAATAAAGGAAAAGTAACAGGCATTGCAACAGGTTTTAAAGATTTTGATGCCAAAACAGCAGGACTACAAAAATCAGATTTAATATTGCTTGCTGCAAGACCTTCTATGGGAAAAACAGCATTTGCATTAAACATTGTTCAAAATGTGGCAATTAGAGGAAATATACCTACAGCTGTTTTTTCATTGGAGATGTCAAAAGAACAATTAGTAAATAGAATGCTTTGTTCTGAGGCAATGTTAGATGCCCAAAAAATAAGAACAGGAGAATTAGAAGAAAAAGATTGGACAGTATTGATTGAGGCAATGGGACCACTTTCTGAAGCACCTATTTATATAGATGATACACCAGGTATTTCTCCTATGGATATTCGCTCTAAATGCAGAAGACTGAAATTAGAGAAAGGATTAGGATTAATTGTAATTGACTATTTGCAGCTTATGAGTGGCAATGGCAGAAATGACTCTAGACAACAAGAAATTTCTGAAATTTCTCGTTCTTTGAAAGCCATTGCCAGAGAAATGGACGCTCCTGTGATAGCACTAAGCCAGTTGAGCCGTGCCTGCGAGCAAAGAGCTGACCATAGACCAATGCTTTCAGATTTGAGGGAGTCTGGTGCAATAGAGCAAGATGCTGACATAGTAGCATTTTTATATAGAGATGAATATTATTTTCCTGAAACCGAAAAAAAAAATCAAGCAGAATTGATTATTGCAAAACAAAGAAATGGCCCAACAGGTACAGTAGAATTGACTTGGTTAGGACAACATACAAAATTTGCAAATACAACTTATACACGATAAATAAAAAAAACCGTCTTATATTGGCGGTTTTTTGTTTTGAAAAAATATAAATTTCAATATTTTGGAAAATATTAAATATTTTTAATATTTTTGGAATATACTACTAAAAAGGCGTATTTTATTTTTGCAATATGTCATAAAATAGAGTATAATAAGAAAGAATGTATGTTTTTTTAGAAATAATTGTAAAAATAATATAAATAGCATTATGATATATATTTTAGGAGGAAAATAATGAGATATATTAATGAGTTAAGAGAAGGCGAGTCCGTTATAGGGCATTATCTTTGTAAAAGTAGACAATCCTTAAAATCTAGAGCAGGTAAAACCTATTTATCTTTAAAATTACAAGATAAAACAGGAATGGTAGATGCTAAAGTTTGGGATATGACAAATGATATTAAAACATTTGAAGAAAACGAATATATTAAAATAGATGCGACAGTAGTAACTTATCAAAATGATATTCAATTAAATGTAAAAAGAATACGCCGTAGTATGGAAGGAGAATATGACCCAGCAGATTATATTCCTTGTACAGAAAAAAACATTGAAGAAATGTATCAAAAACTGATGTCTTATATTAAAACAATAGAAAATAATTATATTAAAAAATTACTAGAAGATATATTTTATAAACACCCTGTTGTGAGTAAACAGTTTAAATCACATTCTGCAGCAAAAAGTGTACATCATAGCTATATGGGCGGTTTATTGGAGCATACGCTTTCTGTAACAGAAATATGTGACTTTGCAGCACCACGTTATAAATATGTGAATAGGGATATTTTAATTGCTTCTGCTATGCTTCACGATGTAGGAAAATTGATGGAACTTTCAGAATTTCCAGAAAATGACTATACAGATGATGGACAACTATTAGGACATTTAATGATAGGTGCTGAATTGATAAAAGATACTGCCTCTCATATAGAAGGTTTCCCTAAAACATTAGAAAGCTTGTTAAAACATTGTATGATTTCCCATCATGGAGAATATGAATATGGTTCTCCAAAATTACCCAAAACAATAGAGGCTTTTATATTACATTGTGCAGATAATTTAGATGCTAAAACAAAAGTGTTTGAAGAAATGATTGATAATAACAGCAATCAAGGAAATTGGGCAGGCTATCATAAAATGCTTCAAAGAAATATCAGAAAATCTGACTATTAAAAGGAATGAATATAAATAATGAAATTAAAATGGGATAGAACAACAATATCTGCTTCAGAAGTTAATCGATATACTTATTGTCCTTATCAGTGGTATTTTGAACGTTATTATGGCAGAAGTAAATTATTTCAGATGTCAAAAACAAAAAAAGCAGAGCCACAAATTGCTCCAACTGCTAAAACAAAGTCAAAAACAAAAAAAACGACAGCAGCAAAAACGAGAGAATCCCATTTTGCAAGAGGGCGTGCTTATCATGCCAAAGAATATCAAAATTTTAGAAGAAAGCAAAAGATATTTCTTTTTTGTGTCACAATAACAGTCATTATTTTAATTGTTTGTATATTCATTTTATTAATAAAATAAGGGTGGGATGATATATGCTTCTTTTAAAAGATATGGATTGGATTTTTTCCTATGTACCTTTTGTATTACTTTTTTTTCTTTGGTTGAAAGAACAGTGCTGGATATTGAGAAAAAGAAAAAAAAGACAAGGATTTTTAGGTTATAAATTGATATATGCTGACCAAAAAGGAAATAAAAGAGAAAAAGACTTTGGAAAATTGCTGTATTCTAAAAAATATGATATACAAGGAAAACCAGATTATATTTTTCAAAAAAGATTGGGGAATGCTATCATACCTGTAGAAATCAAAAGCGGAAGTATTAAAGATGACAATTTTCCTCATCCAGGAGATAGAATGCAGCTAGCTACTTATTTTTTACTAATAGAAGATGTATATGGTGTACGCCCTAAATATGGTAGATTAGTATATAAAGATTATATGTTTGATATTAGAAATACTATAGCAATTAGAAGAGAAGTACGCAGAACACTGGCAAATATGAGAAAAATGCTTTATACTGGAGAAGGAAAAGCAAATTGTAGTGTTGCAAGCTGTAGATATTGTGTTTGTAAAGGAACGGTCTGCCCTTATTGGCAAGTACCAAAACAAAGAAAGGTGAAGAAAGCAGAATGAGTAAAAAAACAGTGCTGAAAAATGTACCTGTAGAAAAAAATAAATGTTATACTATGACAATAGATGATTTAGGAAGTGAAGGAGAGGGCATAGGAAAGATAGAAGGTTTTGCTATATTTGTTGAAGGAGCATTGCCTCAGGAAGAAATAGAAGTTTTAATTGTAAAAGTAAAAAAGAATTTTGCTTATGGTAAATTAAAAAGGATATTGAAACCTTCTTCTCAAAGAGTTTCTCATTTATGTGATGTTGCTTCAAAATGTGGAGGGTGTCAGTTGCAGCATTTGAGTTATAAGGGGCAGTTAGAATATAAAACAAAAAAGGTAGAAATGGCACTAAAAAAAATAGCACAGTTACATTCTGTAGAAGTTTTGCCTGCATTAGGAATGGAAGACTGTTGGAGATATCGTAATAAAGTGCAGTTTCCTGTAGCAAATCATAACGGAAATTTAAAAATAGGATTTTATGGAAAAAGAAGTCATAATGTAATTGATACAAAAAAATGTTTTTTACAGAATAAAATAAGTGATAAAATTGTTGAAATAATAAGAGAGTTTTTGGAACAATATCATATTTCTGTTTATGATGAAAAAATTCATAAAGGACTTGTACGCCATATATTAATAAAAATTGGATTTTCTATAAAGCAAATTATGGTTTGTTTGGTGATAAATGGTAAAGAATTGCCTCATAAAGAAATATTAATACAACATCTGCAATGTATAGAAGGTATGACAAGTATTGTATTAAATATCAATAGAGAAAAAACAAATGTGATATTAGGAAATCAAAATCGTGTGATATGGGGAAAAGGATATATTGTGGATAATATTGGAGAATTAGAATTTGAAATTTCGCCTTTATCATTTTTTCAAGTAAACCCTGTACAAACAAAAAAACTTTATCAAAAGGCATTAGAATTTGCTCAGTTAAATGGAGATGAAATTGTTTTAGATTTATATTGTGGTATTGGTACAATGTCTTTGTTTTTTGCACAAAAAGCAAAATGTGTAGTAGGCTGTGAAATTGTAGAAGAAGCAGTAGCAGATGCTAAAAGAAATGCCAAAAGAAATCATATTCAAAATGTAGATTTTGTACAAGGAGCGGCAGAAGATGTAATACCTATGCTTTATGAAAAAGATTTAAAAGCAGATGTAATTATATTAGACCCCCCTAGAAAAGGCTGTGATGAAAAAGTTCTAAATACAATATTAAAAATCAATCCTCAAAAAATTGTTTATGTTTCTTGCGACCCTGCAACAATGGCAAGAGATATTAAAATATTAGTGCAGCAAAATTATTGTGTAAAATTGGTACAACCTGTGGATATGTTTCCTCATAGTATTCATGTTGAGACGGTAGTATTGATGTCAAGAGTTGAGAAATAGAAGTACAAAAAAGTGTAGAAAACAAGGGGTTTCCGGGAGTAGGGAATTGCCGATGGGTAATTCCGGCTCCCGGATTTTTTGCGTTTTGTAACTCTTTGGAAACTGGTCTACGGTAAAAACTGACGTAGGGTTGAGTGGACAGGTTGGATATATGGTAGGTTGTGGAGATAGGATTGTTACAGGAGGGTTGAGTAGACAAGATGGACATTGTATGGCGTCACTATAACACAAAATCAAAAACCGCAGACTCCACGCTGTGGAGCGACTGCGGCTTTCCATCATTTTATGATATCCATAAGGTCAAGCAAGATTTTTCTCTGATCTGGTGTAAAGGTACTCCATTTTGAAAATAAAAGCCTCTGTTCCTGCAGCGTCTCATTGTCTTCAAAATCCTCAAAGAACTGAGACAGCGTTATGCCAAACGCTCTGCATACAGCCTCCAGGGTCGGTAAAGTTGGAGCATTGCTGCGGTTGAACATATTTGTAACTGTGGAATGGGAAAGCCCCGCTTCTTTCGCCAGCCGGTAGTCTGTCCAACCCCTCAATTCCATCAGATTTTTGATTCGTTTCTGTACATCCATTTTGTAGTCCGCCTTTCCTTATGTCTATTTTAAGCCCTTGAGTGGTGCTATAATAGTCTGGATTGGTAGATAAACTATATCCTTTCACGGGCATAAAACCGTTTATATTATGCCTCAAATATGGCATACTACTCGTATGGAACGAAAGGAGGCAGGCATATGCCGGAGTATAGAACGTTTTTTGAGAAGCTGGCGAGAGACAGGAATATTACAGTGGAAGAGATGAGGGCGATTATTTCAGCCCGCATAAAATCGGGGATGAATGACCCAGACCCAATACGACGGGCACAATGGGAGAAAATTCCCCACACAGGGGATATGCCTACACCGGAAGAGTGGTTAAGTTATGTGGTCAGAAAGCTGGAATCCGAGGGACTGTCTGAGCTGCTCCGCTGGTATCCCAATCTTTGACTTTGTGTATTTACATGAAAATCAAAAGTCGAGCAAATTTTCTCTCTTTCTGCAATGAAAAAGGTGGAACGATATTCAACTTGACTGTGTGTGCAATGTACGGCAATATACTCATGGTCGAGGGGCATCTCAAACAACGCCGCACATCAAAAGGGCATTGTGTGAAAAGCCCAGCCGGAAATAACGTGGTATGATGTGAACATCATAGGGATGAGCTAAACGACATTTTGCTCATAGCTATGAACATTAATCATAGGAGGTGCTGTAATGCACGCATGGGAAACAATCGAACAATCCTTGACTTTTATCGAGGAACACCTGGCTGAAGAAATTTCGACGGAGGAATTGGCAAACACCGTTGGCCTGTCCCCATTTTATTTCCAGCGCTTGTTCAAGCGACTGGTGAATAAATCGGTGCAGGAATATGTGAAGCTCCGCCGTTTGGCAAAGGTGATCGAGAATCTGGGGGACTCCGAACAGAGAATCCTTGACGTCGCCTTAGACTACGGCTTTTCCAGCCACGCAAACTTTACACGGGCTTTCAAGGAAACGTATGGGATTACTCCCGAAGACTATAGGAGGAATTCACCAATGCTCAACACATTTGAAAAGCCGGAGATTTCCATGAACTACGTTCTGGTTGACGAAGGGGTTCCGCTGGTAGCGGGAGATATCGTTTTGGAAATTCAGAGAAAATCGCTGGCGACCCCGGAGACCTACCTTGGTCTGGAGACCGAAGTTCGTATTTCTGAGCAGGTTCCGGCTGGCGAAAGCACCGGCGTGGATGCGCCGGGTCAGCTTTGGAAACGGTATCACACGGAGAAAGCCTCAATTTTGTCCGACCTCGATACCAGCATAGAAATGGGAATGTCCCATACGGAAGATGCTACGCAAGGCCTTTTCGCCTATTTTGCAGGTGGCTTTGCTAAAAATGTACCGGGCCAGTTGCAGGACGGTTTCGTAAAGAAAGAACTTCCCGCAGGCGAATACATCGTTTGCAAAATTGAAGCAGAAAAATTTGAGGATTTGGTGACGGTTGCTTTGGATCAGGCCAGCAAGTATCTTTTTGGCACATGGCTGTCGCACCATAACCTGGCCACGGAACCCTTCTCTGCGGAAAAGTATTACCGGGATGCAGAGGACATGGCATACATGGAAATTTGGGTCAAGCCTTTGCCGCTGGATAGTCGGGCCTAAGGAGGGAAATTAGGATGGATTGGAATATGCTCTATTCAAATGTAACGCCGCCAACGTGGGAGCAGGTCACAGAATATATTTGCAGCCCGTTATGGGCGGACTTCAATGAGCGTATCCAGTCCGCCTACCAGATCAAGCCTTGCATGGAACACAGCCGTTGTTCCATGCAGGCTGGCTGGAATATTAAGTACAAAAAGAGCGGAAGATCCCTTTGTACGCTCTATCCAATGAAAGGCTATTTTATCGCCCTCGTGGTCATAGGAAGTCATGAACTTGCAGAGGCAGAGCTTCTCATGCCGCTATGCTCGAACTATGTACAAACGGTATTCAAAGCTACTAAAGCTGGAAATGGACAGAAATGGGTAATGCTGGATGTCAAGAACGAAAGGATCATGGAGGATGTTTTTAGCCTTATCAATCTTCGGAAACGTATGCCACTATAATAGCAGGTGACATGCCCACGCCGGAGGAGTGGTTGAGTTATGTGATCAGGAAACTGGAATCCGAAGGGCTGTCTGATTTGTTACGTTGGTATCCGAATCTGTAATTGTTTGCATTTACAAGCAACTAGAGGGAGGGTAATCTTGTAGCTTTTATGCGGATGCACTTGGGATGATATTCAACTTGACTATGTGCAGAATATATAGGAATATACTCATGGTCAAAATTCTCTGTAAGCAATCCGAATGCCAAAAGAGGAAAAAAATTAGCCTTGACAAGCGACCATCGGTCGCTATATAATGATAGCAAAACAAGAAGCGACCGATGGTCGCTATAAGGAGGTATCATAATATGCCAAAAGGAATTATGCTTACACCAGAACAACAAGAAGAGCGTCGAGAAGAAATAATCAGTGTTGCTTTGCAGCTCATAGAGAAAAATGGATTCCAAAAAACATCAATGAGGGAAATTGCGATTTTAGCAAACATGGGAAAGTCCAGTCTGTATGATTTTTTCAAAACGAAAGACGAGATTGTTGTATATGCAGTTGAGAAAGAAATAGAAGAAATAATTAAAAAGGTTCATAGGATTATTGCCGATGAATCCTCGCCGGAACAGTGTCTTAGAAAAATCATGCTGAATCATCTTGGAGTACCAAAGCAGTATCGAACGGTGCTGATGTGGTTAAATACAGAATCTGACTATTTAGAAGAAGATTATCGAAAGCGGCTGAAAACTGCGCGTTACGCATATCAGGATATTATAAAATCTGTAATTGAAAATGGAGTGAAATCAGGCGTCTTCCGTAAGACAAATGCCGATTTAATGACGCGTTTGTTAATTAACTCCATTATATCAATCATTTACACATCCCGACCATCAGCCAGTCCGGAGAAAATGCTTGATGAAACAATGGATATATTTCTACACGGAATTATGAATGATGAAGGTGAATAATTATGATTTATTATACCCTACCCTTGCTGCATAAACAGGCAACCCTTGAAATGGTCGGCGGAAAAGGTATGTCTTTATCAAAACTTTTGACAGCGGGCATCCCTGTGCCGGAGGGCTTTCATGTTACGACTACCTCATACAAGATTTTTGTTGAAAAGAACCATATTCAACCTCACATTAATAAGTTGCTGGACGGTATTGACTCTAACAATACCAGTCAGCTTGAAAATGTATCTACGCAGATAGGGATGCTTTTCCATGATGGAGAAATGCCGCAGGAAGTATCCGATGCAATTAAAACCGCATATGCCGGATTGGGAAATATAGCAGTGGCTGTCCGTTCCTCCGCAACCGCCGAGGATTTGCCCGACGCTTCTTTTGCAGGCCAGCAGGAAACCTATCTTAACATACAAGGTGAGAATGAAGTTCTTGACGCTGTAAAGAGGTGCTGGGCTTCTCTATGGACAGCTCGCGCTATTGCTTATCGCATGAAGAATGATATAAAGCAGGAAATTGTCGCACTTGCTGTTGTAGTACAAAAGCTTGCGTTTTCCGATGCGTCCGGCGTTATGTTTACGCTAAACCCTATCAATGGCAGACGTAGCGAAATGATTGTTAACGCCGCGTGGGGACTTGGCGAATCGGTTGTTTCTAGCTTAGTCACCCCTGATACAATTGTTGTAGATAAAAATGCTGAACGAATTGTATCATATGAAGTAGCAAACAAAGAAATTATGACAGTCCGCAACTCAGATGGAACAGAAGAAATCCCAACTCCTGAACAGTTGAGGAAAAAACATGCTCTTACTCGCAATCAAGTTATGCGATTAACACAACTTGGAAAAAAAATTGAGAAGTATTATGAAATGCCTATGGATGTAGAGTGGGCACTGGAAAAAGATAAGTTGTATATTGTTCAGGCTCGCCCCATTACTGTCCTACCGCCGGAATGGACGTTACCGGAAAAGGATGTTATATATACAAAAGGCAGTCTAGCGGAACACTTGCCAAATCCTGTTACGCCCTTATTCGCCACACTTGGGCTTGAAATAGTCAACCGTGCGTCGGCGCTTTTATGGATAGATATGTTTGGTAAAAGTGCGAAAAAGCTACTGCCAGAAAACGGAGCATATACGATTATTAACGGATATGTTTATCTTTCCGCTAATTCAAAGCCTCTTTTGATTGCTGTCAAATCCCTTTCACCCCAATCTTTACGCCGTGCGCTCACGAACAGTGTTGCACGCTGGGAAACAGCACGAAAAGAATTTGAGGATGTGATTAAACAATGGGAAGAAAAGCCCCTGCATACGCTGAATGCCCATCAAATAATGAAGGGGATTCAGACTGTATTTTATGCCGCTTGTATTTATTTTACAAGAATTCAGCTTACATTGCCAGCCGCCTCTATCAGCGAAACATTATTTACAAAATTTTTTCAGGGAGCGGCTCGTCGCGCTGGTATGACAGATACTTCTGTTTTCCTGCTTGGATTTGATACGATTGCTCTGCAAGCCGAAAAGAACCTGTGGAGTCTCTCGGAATGGGTAAAGCAAAATAATACTCTCAACCTTTATCTGCAAAGTAATCCAACAGCAAAGATAGCGGAAAATTTTATGTCCTCAGTTCCGCCTGACGAAGTTTCGCTGGAAGTATGGATAGAATGGAAAAATCGAATCAATCAGTATTTTAAAGAGTTTGGTCGTACCGCTTATGAATTTGATTTTGCATATTCCACACCGCAGGAAACACTTACACCAACCTTTGAATCCATAAAAACCTTTGTAGAAGGCAAAGGTGAAAGTCCTTTTTTACGTCAATCCAAATTTGAAAAGCATAGGAAACAGGCAGAAGAAGAAATTTTACAACATATAGGTGGCTCACGCAAAAAACTGTTTTTGAAGTTGCTCCATTGGGCGCAGGAAACTGCTCCTATGCGTGAAAATGCTATTTATTGCATGGGAATGGGGCATCCTCTGATTCGCCAGATGTTTCATGAAATTTCAGCACGCCTTATACGTGGCGGAGCTACTTCGCATATAGATGATATATATTGGCTCACAAAATTGGAATTGGAAAAATTTATAGTACAGTTAGACAAAAATATACCTTTATCCGATAGAAAAAATTCGATACTTGAGCGAAAAGCGGAACTCAAAAAGTATCAGGGCTATGTGTCACCAGCTCAGTTACCTGAGAAGAAAGTAAAAAGCATATCACATGCACCACAGAAACAAAAAGATGGAAAAACCGTGTTGAGGGGTATAGGAACCAGTTCTGGTGTTGTGACAGCTCGTGCCTGCATACTAAATAGTCCGGCAGATTTTAAAAATTTCCAGCCAGGAAGTGTTTTGGTTGCCGTTACTACAACTCCGGCTTGGACACCCTTATTTGCCTCTGCAAGTGGAATTGTAACGGATATTGGAGGTCCTCTCAGTCATTCAAGTATTGTTGCGCGGGAATGTGGTATCCCTGCCGTTATGGCGACACACACAGCCACGAGAAGTATTAAAAATGGACAAATGATAACGGTGGACGGCTCAGAGGGGACGGTGACGATTGATGAATAAAAAGCCAATTTTCGCTTTAAATCTTGCTACTTTGGTGATTGCGTTAGGATATAGCTTAGTTCTTCCGGTCATGCCATTTTACATGGAAAATCTAGGTGCTGGCGGTCGTGAGCTTGGATGGCTCACTGCCGTATATGCTCTGGCACAAACAGTATGCGCACCTTTTTGGGGTGCACTGTCCGACCGAATTGGTAGAAAGCCGATTATCAGCATTGGTATTATAGGATATTCCATCAGTTTGTTCCTGTTCGGTTTGGCTTCATCCTTTTGGACACTATTTATAGCTCGCAGTTTATCGGGTATTTTGTCATCTGCTACGTCCGTTGCATCTTTGGCATATGTTGGAGATTCCAGCTCGGAGGAAGAAAGAAGCAAGAATATGAGTCAACTTGGAGCTTCAATGAGCATTGGCGTAATGATGGGACCATTATTGGGAGGCATTCTTGCAGGCTATTCGCTTGCGCTCCCATTTTTTACAGGCGCTGGCATTTCATTTATTGCCTTTCTACTAATTCTAACACTTTTGCCAGAGTCAATTGAGCGTTCAGGACAGACGGAAAAAAGAAAACCCTTTGATTTTTCAGACCTGAAAAGTATAATTTTGGGCTCAGCAGGAATGGTTTTGATACTTATTTTCGTTGTGCATTTCTGTCAAACAGGCTTGCAAGGAATTACGGGGCTGTATGTCGTAGATAAGTTTGGATTTTCCACTAAGCAAGTTGGTGTTATTTGGATGGCTCTAGCAGGTATTTTGATTGTAGTACAAGGCTTTTTGACTGGTCCTTTAGCAAAAAAAATTGGTGAGAAGCGACTAATACTGATAGGTATGTTTTGCAAAGCCTTAGTAGCGTTTGCCATGGTATTGACAACTGGGTTTGTTAGTGTGTTGGTGGTTTTTGGCTTATTTGCGGTATCTTCTGCTATTACAGTACCCACATTAAACGCAACCCTTTCAAAAACTGACAATCAGCATAAAGGAACACTGATGGGATTTGCCAGTACCGCCGGAAATCTTAGCAAAGTTATTGCTCCTTTATTAACTGGGTATCTGTATGAAAGCAATATTGAATTACCATATATAACCACAGGAGGGATAGCCTTAATCGGAGTGGTTATCTGCTATATCTGGATAAAAAATCAAAAGAACAAATGATGGAAGAGGACGTTTATATGGAGGTTATACACAGTAACTAATCTGGTATAGAAATTCAATTGAGGCTTTTCTACTTTATTAAAGTCTTGCTACTACTTAAACCTATAATATCCTTAATTTATTATGACAAATTCCAATTCAACAGTTTTGATACATAAGGAGGTAACAATACTATGGAATAAAATAAAAAACGAAAGGAGATACGGACTATGAATCTTGAAAAACTTGAATTTGAAAAGCTTATAGAGCAAATCTCCACTCTTTACAGAGAGAAGAAATATTCACAGCTTAAAAGCATTTTAGCAGACATTAATCCAACTGATATTGCTGTTCTTTTTGATGAATTTCCAAATGAACAGAGGATTTTGCTCTTCCGTCTTCTTCCTAAAGAAGAGGCGGCTGAAACATTCGTTGAGCTTGACGGTGAAACGCAGGAGGCTCTCATCCATGCTTTTTCAGATACAGAGCTTCGTGAGGTTATTGACGAGCTTTACCTTGATGATACAGTTGATATTATTGAGGAAATGCCTGCAACAATTGTAAAAAGAATACTCAGAAATACTGATGCACAGACACGAAAATCAATTAACACTCTTTTAAAGTATCCTGAGGACAGCGCAGGCTCAATTATGACCCCTGAGTTTGTTGATCTGAAAAAGGATAACACTGTTGAGGATGCCTTTAAAAGAATAAGACGTACAGGTGTTGATAAGGAAACAATTTATACTTGTTACGTTACTGACAGCTCAAGGCATCTTATTGGTGTAACTACAGTAAAGGAACTTTTGTTACACGATTATGACGATAAGATTGAAGAGTTTATGGAAACAAATATAATTTTTGTAAACACGCATGATGATAAAGAAATAGCGGCAAATTTCCTTGATAAGTATAACTTCCTTGCTCTTCCTGTTGTGGATATGGAAAACAGGCTTGTGGGTATCATTACAGTCGATGATGCTATTGACGTATTGCAGGAAGAGAATACTGAGGATATCCAGAAGATGCACGCTATTCTGCCTAACGAGAAACCTTATCTCAAAACAGGCATTTTTGAAACATGGAAATCCAGAATTACGTGGCTTTTGTTTCTTATGATAAGTGCAACATTTACGAGTATGATTTTAAATGCTTTTGAGGACAAGCTTTCGGCACTGATTGTACTGACCTCGTTTGTACCTATGCTTACGGGAACAAGCGGTAATTCGGGAGGTCAGGCGAGTGCCGTTATTATCCGTGCTCTTTCACTTAAAGAAATAAATTTTAAAGATATTTTTAAAGTGATATGGAAGGAATTCAGAGTAGGTGTTCTGTGCGGAATTACACTTGCCACTGTCAATTTTGTTAAAATATGGTTTGTTGACAGAACATTGCTTGGTATGAGTGCTATTACTATTCAGGTTGATCTTGTAATCAGTCTGACACTTATAATCGAAATTATATTTGCCAAAATGGTTGGATGCGTATTTCCTATTCTTGCAGAAAAAATGGAGCTTGACCCGGCTGTAATATCATCTCCGTTTATTACGACGGTTATGGATGCGCTTTCACTTTTAATTTATTTCTGGCTGGCGACAATGATACTTCATATATAAAAAAGCAGTTTTTCAAACCTGTTTTTTTATAGTGGTGCGCCTGGCGGCGCACGTTTCTAACCAATGAAAGTCTGGAATCCGCCCGGTAGTGGGAAGGATATAGCCGAAGGCAAGGGTGTCCATCGTGAAGTTGAATCTGAAGGAAGCCGGATTTCGGGGAAAGTACTAACCCAGAGAGCAAACCTCTGGTCTGACGAACAGAAATCACATAGAAAGAATTTCAGTTCATGTGTGGAAACTATATCATGTTGACTATATCAAAGCGTTGCGGCAATATGGTTGATGAGCAAATGAGGAATGGCGCAATCTTTGAAAACAGGATCGATAGTGGTGTTTTGAGGAGGCTAAGTTATGATCAACATAATACCAGATGAGAATGATATGATTGCCTTGATTGGACAATCTTTATATGACGTATGGCAGAGGCTATGCGCTGCGATTGACGAGAAATACGATATGGATCGCATATGGAACAGCGGTGGCAAGTCCTGGAACTATGAATACAAATATCGCAGAGGCGGAAAAACACTTTGCGCCCTATATGCAAGGGAAAACTGTATGGGCTTTATGGTAATCTTAGGCAAAGATGAACGAGCCAAATTTGAAGCGATAAGGGATACTCTTTCTAATGCTGTTTGTAAGCAGTATGATGAGGCGAAAACCTATCATGGCGGGAAATGGGTTATGTTTGAACCGACTAATACGGCTGATTTTGATGATTACATGAAATTGTTGGCTATCAAAAGAAAACCGAACCGAAAATGACAAATTTCCGTTTTGTTGAGCCACGAAAATATATCTATAAGTGAGGAATTATCATTATGAAATATACATGTACTGTGATTTCGGTGGTGGACATCAGTGCCGCAAGAAATTTTTATGAGGATTTGTTTGGATTAGAGGTGTTCCAGGATTATGGCAGAAACATTGCTTTTACCTGCGGCCTGGCATTGCAGCAGGATTTTGACTGGCTTGTAGATCTGCCAAAAGAAAAGATATTAAAGAAATCCAACAATGCGGAAATCGTCTTTGAGGAACAGGACTTTGACGGTTTTTTGAACAAGTTGAAAGAATACCCGGATATTGAATATCTGGGAGAAGTGATCGATCATAGCTGGGGTCAGCGGGTGATTCGCTTTTACGATTTGGACGGACATATCATTGAGGTTGGCGAGGATATGAAAATGGTTATAAAGCGTTTTCTTGCTACCGGTATGACAATGGAAGAAGTTTCTGTGAAAATGGACGCTTCCGAGGAGGATTTGACAAAACTTCTGAATAGTTAATGTACTGTGGACGGATAAACTAACCGGAATTTTATAGAAAGGAGCGATAAAATGCAATCAAAAAAATAACCAAAGGATTACTTATTGTATATCTGTTAGCATTAACATGGATTATAATATTTAAACTACAATTTTCTTTTAAAGATATAGATCACTTGAGAAGTGTGAATCTAATTCCTTTCCGAGGTTCTGTTATCGTCAACGGAACAATAAGTTTTGGTGAGATATATAATAATGTTTTTGCTTTTATTCCTTTCGGAATTTTGTTATGTGCATTGCAACAAGAGAAGCCTTTCCTTAAAAAGTTTATTCCAATATTTCTGACAAGTTTGTTTTTTGAAACCGTACAATTTGTTTTTGCTATTGGGGCAAGTGATATTACTGACCTTTTAGCAAACACTTTGGGCGGAGTAATAGGCATGGGAGTCTTCTTCATTCTATCGAAAATATTTAAGGCAAAAGTAAATAAAGTTGTAAACATTTTTTCTTTAATAGGGGCTATCATTTTAGTGATGTTTATATGGCTTCTGCTTTTGTCAAATTGAAAAACGATTCGGAGTTGTGGAGGTATAATAATGGAATACAAAGTGGGTGATAAAAAACTTAATGCTTCAACTTTTCTCTCCTTTGTTAATCAAGTATGGCAAGGCGATTATGACATCGAAAGAACAAAGGAGGCATTATCTAAAACGCTGAATATAACCGCCTATGATGACAAAGTGCTGATAGGGTGTTTGCGTATTCTTTCAGATGGTTATTATTTTGGAACAATTACAGAGTTGCTTGTTCTTCCAGAATATCAAAAACAAGGAGTAGGAAGTAGACTTCTTCAACTTGCAAAGGATAATGATAATACGCCTACTATGTTATATTTTGGTTCACAACCGGGAGTAGAGGGATTTTATGAAAAGAATGGCTGTCAGAAGGGTCTGCAATCCTACACAATAGAAAAGAAAAGACAATAGCTAAATTCCAGCTTGTCGAGACTTTGAACAGATCCGAAAAATATAATTTGAAGAGAGAAAGATTTAATGAAAGAATTTAGTCAAGAAGCAGAACTGGTCATGATTGAGCGTTTCGGGAAAGATACGATTATATCATTAGCAACAATAGAAAATGCAACGCCTTATGTGCGATATGTAAATGCCTATTACGAAGATGGTGCATTTTATATCATTACTCATGCCCTCTCAAATAAAATAAAACATATAAAAGATAACCATGTTGTTGCAATCGCCGGCGAGTGGTTTACAGCACATGGGAATGGCGTCAGTTTGGGTTATTTTGGGAAAAAAGAAAACTGTGTGATTGCTGAAAAGCTGAAAAAAGTCTTTGCTGAATGGATTGATAACGGTCATACCGATTTTAACGATGAAAACACTATCATTCTGCGTGTGGAATTAACAGATGGCCTGTTGCTCTCGCATGGTACAAGATATGAGTTTTAAGTTTTCAAATTTTCTACTTTGCTATGTCAAGCATTATCAGAGCTTGTCTTGAATATTTGCAGGCAGGCTGTTTAAGGAGGTTCCATGAAAGGATTTAATCGAGCAAACCAATTATTTTCCCTCTGCGGTTTGAATTGCGGGCTTTGCCCCATGTTTTTGAATAAAAACTGTCCTGGTTGCGGCGGCGGTGAAGGGAATCAGTCCTGTAAAATTGCAAGATGCAGTTTGGAGCATGACGGAGTTGAATACTGTTTTCAATGCAGTGAATACCCCTGTGAGAAATACGATCATATTGATGATTTCGATTCCTTTATTACACATCGAAATCGAAGATCCGATATGGAAAAGGCCAAACGCCTTGGAATAGACGCTTATAATGCAGAGCAGGCGGTGAAAGCCAACATTTTGGAGGTTTTATTATCCAATTATAATGATGGCCGCAAAAAGACACTCTTTTGCGTAGCCGTCAACCTGCTGGAACTGCAAGAACTGCAAACAGTACTTAAAGAAATTTACCGTAAACCTGATATGGAAACACTGACGCTCAAAGAAAAAAGCGCTTTTGTTGCTGGATTACTGCAGGATGCAGCGGCAACGAAAAATATTGACTTAAAGCTACACAAGAAAAAGAGATAATGTATTTGAAAAAGCGCCATATCATTATCAGTTAGCCAAAATAAATCTATATTACTTAAAGCGAATTTCTGTTTGAAGTATCAAAAACTATGGATATAATGATAGATAGGTGGTGATAAAATGTTTAGAATAGGTGAATTTTCAAAGCTGGCACAGGTATCTATTCGTATGCTTCGCTACTATGACGAGGTAGGACTTCTGACACCGGCAGAGGTTGACAAGTGGACGGGACACCGACTGTATTCAGTAAAGCAAATACCGCGTCTAAATAAGATTCTGTATCTGCGGGACAGTGGACTGAATGTTTCGGAAATTGCGCTTGCCCTGACGATGGACGAGCAATCCCTTCTTGCACAGCTCGATAAAAAGCGCATAGAGATAGAAAATGCAATACAGGCCGAACGAGAAAAACTGCGGAAGATTGAACTTACAAAAAGTGAAATACAGGGTGGTAAAGGAGAACTGCACTATAATATATCCGTTAAGTCAATCCCGGCGTATCAGGTGCTATCCTTGCGGAAAATTGTACCGAATTACTATTCCGAGGGCGACTTATGGAAAGAACTTTCTACTTTTACAGAAGTGCAAAAAATCGAAATAATGGGCAATACACTTTCCATTTATCACGATACAGAATTTCGAGAGACAGATGTTGATATTGAGCTATGCGCTCCGGTAAAGAAAATGGGAAAGGCAAAAGAGCCATTTTGTTTCCACATGACAGAACCAGTCCCGTATATGGCTTGCACAATGGTCTATGGCGATTTTGCAAATATAAAAGGCGCCTACCTTGCCTTTGCCGAATGGTTGCAGACAAACAGCGAATACAAAATGTCTAACCCGATGCGTCAGATCGTGCATAGGGGCCCGTGGAATGAGAATAACCCTGAAAAATATTTGATTGAGCTTCAAATACCGCTGGAACACGCATGATGGTACAGGCTTTGAAATGTCCTGCTAAAAATGCAGGGCATTTTTAATTTTCCCTATTGCACCTCACATGATGTGAGGTCTTATACTGGTTTTACCAACAAAAGCAAGGAGGAAAAATATGACCTATCAATTAAAAGCCATTGGCAAAGTAAAAAATGATGAAAACGGCACATTTATTCAGCTAGAGCCGGAGTACATTCCCGGACTGCAGGCCTTAGAGGGCTTCAGCCACATCAATGTCCTTTGGTGGTTCAGCGATTGCGACAACAACGCAGACCGGAATGAATTACAGACAGAACAGCCCTATAAAGGCGCACCCGAAGTCATGGGTGTATTTGCGACACGATCTCCTGCGCGTCCGAACCCTATTGCATTAACAGCGTCCGAAATTATTAACATTGATTTCACCAACGGCATGATTCGTGTTACATTCATTGACGCAAATGACAATACGCCCGTACTTGACATCAAGCCGTACACTCCGAGTTTTGACAGAGTTGAAACGCCCGGTGTTCCCGCATGGTGCAGCGAATGGCCGAAAAGCACAGAAGCGTCCGGCTATTTTGATTGGGGACAGGTGTTCAAATTTTAAGAGGGGGTGGCTTATGAAATTACAGGATTATGCGCAGAATAAGCCTGTTCTTGAAACGGAACAACTTATCCTGCGCCCTCTGCGAAAAGAAGATGTTTCAGATTTGAAAGAATGGTTGGGTGACAGTTCCATTTATCAGTATTGGGGAAAACGCCCGGGGAAAAGTGACTTAAACCCAGAATTGCTTTTTCAAAAGCCGGAGAAACCCACAAAAAGTTTTCATTGGGGTATTGTTCACAAACAAGATTATAAAGTCATCGGGGATATGTGGGTGTATCTCATTGAAAATGACCGCATGGCAAAAGTAGCATTTCGTCTTTCTCCTGCCTATCAAGGCAACCGACTTATGACAGAAGCACTGGCGAGAGTAGCTATCTTCTGCTTTGAAGAAACAGAATTGCAGCGTCTTTGGGCTGATGTTCATGTACAAAATATTGCATCGTATAAAACTTTGGAAAAAGCAGGCTTCAAGCGTGAGGGACTTATCCGTGAGGGTAAAATGGTAAACACATACTGCGATTACTATTTGTACGGTATGACTAAAGCTGATTATATTGAAATCACCGATAAGGGGGCTACCCCCTTATGAGCACTGTGAACGCTTTTTCCGAAAGAACTAAATCCATATAGCCCCAATCTGCTGAACGACGGCAAAAGAAAAATCATACGCTTGATGAGCGTCGGTTTATATCGGACAAGTCCTAAATTGGCAAGGAGAAAAAATGGAACGTCAAAACAATGATAGAAACTATAGCAGAAGGAACCGACAGAAATCAAGGACGCGAAAAAAGATTCGTTACGGTTCCGTGTGTGATGCTCTCTGCCTACTTATAGCAGTTGCCATCTTTGGTGCCGTGGATTTGCTAAAAGGCAGTGGAAACCCTCCCCATCCGATAACAAGGCTGGAAACGGCAACAAAGGTTTTTTCCAAGAGGATCGCAGTCAGAAGGAAACAATTTCTCCTGCTCCTGCCCCCGCCGGTTCCGTTGATTCAATTTCTGCGGATGTTGTAGCGAAAAATGTCGTTGTAATGAATGCGGATGCCAATACCTTGCTGTATCAAAAAAAACAGCACAGATAAAATTGCGCTCGCCAGCACAGCTAAACTGATTACGGCATTGACGGTACTTGACTACTGTCCCACAGATGATGAAATGACTGTAGGCACTGAAATAGAGCAGATGCATGAGGACTCGTCCAGAGCATGGCTCAACCAAGGCGATATCCTGACAACAAGGCAGCTCCTGGTCGCCCTTCTGCTCCCCTCCGGCAATGACACCGCTTATACACTGGCGGTCAATGCTGGGAAGAAAATTGCTGGAGACAGTAATCTGACAAATGCGCAGTCCATTGATACATTTATGGACAAGGTAAATGAAAAGACCCGGATGCTTGGTCTTGAAAATTCAAACTTTTTAGTCCCGGATGGGCATGACACCGAAGGACAGTACACAACGGCCTACGATCTTGTCATCATTGTGAAAGCGTGTTTGGATGACCCCTACATTTCGGAAATTGTTTCAAGCTACACATCCTACCCCAAATGGGTCGGTGGCAGAGAGGTTACATACAATAATTCCAACGAGCCGCTCAATCCCAACAGCCAATATTATTACCCCGAAGTCATTGGTCTAAAGACAGAAGCCAGCACTTTGGCGGGTAACTGCTTAGTTTCTGCAGCAGTCATTAATGGGGAAACTTATATTTGTGTAATGATGGACTCCACAGCGGATGACAGATTTACTGATAGCATTACAATTTATGATAAAATCAAAGCTCATTAATTTTTCATGTCTTTTGTGTGCTCAATAGAAAATCCAGCAAAAAGTTATGAAGCCATATACATAGATCTTTTCTTAAGAAGCGAGCACACCGAATTAAAATAGGTAATCTTAATAACGCAAGGCAAGCCCATAAAAATGACTTTGTTCTTGCCAAGAGAGGGTCAGTCTGCCTTGTACGGATTGGCCCTCTCCTGGCTTTTGTGGAGGTAAGAGTATGCGCAGACATTAATCGAAAATCCTATACAATCCTGCCCCAAGAAGAAATTTTATATTTTTTCAGAAAACTTTCCGGTTTTGCACCCTGAGATGTGTTCTGGTTATGTGAGGAGGCGAAAAAAACCAACCAGCTCAATTCTGCAAAAAGGAGGGATGTGTCATGGGAGTTCCCTCTGATAACCGTGAAAAGCGTATGGTCGCCATGTTTGACTCGTTCAGCAAGACGGTGGCTCGCAATTTCAGCAGAAACTTAAAAAGGGCGAAGGAAAACCGGGACAAACACTTTTCAGAAGAACCGATAGACTATATTCTTGAACTTTTAAGCCACGAGGACAGGTATCCGTCCGACTATTTTGTGCTTTTTGCAGATGGGTTATCCTGCGTGGTCTACAGTGAAACTTTATATAAAGCACTCCTTTCCCTGCCGGAAAAACAGCAGAAGGTATTGTTGCTTGACTTCTGGTATGATTTGACGGATGAGGAAATTGCAAAAAGAATGGAGGTGACGGTACGCACTGTCTATAATTATAGGCAGCGCGCCTTTCAGGCAATCAGAATATTTTATGAGCGGGGAAGCTCAGAGACATGAATTGAACTATGACCTAATTAAAAGGGCGGTCCACGGAGATGCAGCGGCATTGGATGAAATACTGCTGTACTATGATGCTTACATCAATTCGCTGGTGACCTATGAGACGACCGGCAGGAACGGTGAGATATTCCAGCATATTGATGAAGACATGAAAGTCCAGGTGCAGATGAAGCTGGTGGATGCGATCCAGAAAAAATGGAGGGAATTGATATGATATTGCAGCCAGATCTGTTTTCCTTTGCCTACGTCCCGGACTGGTACATCCAGCTTGACGCACTGGCTGAGATGGCACTGCCGGAGCCGTGGCGCTTTCGGAACCCGATCTATTTAACTAAAAATCCGGATACGCCGATTTTAGAGCGTTATATCCATGCAATCTTTAAAAAACAGCTAATTGATTACAAAGATGAAAGAAATCCCAGCAAGGCGGCGGAGATGTTCCATATTGAAAACGAACATGCCTGCTTCCATACGGGCCTTTACACGCCGCGTTACAAAGCAATTTACGCCTGCTTTGGACGGAACAAGAAGAAAGATTCTATGCTGGAATGGTATTTCAGGGGGTTTGCGGACGAGTTGTCTCACCAGCTCCGGTACATATCGCCGCTTCCGAAGAAGCCCCGCTATTATATGACGCAGAATGGCGTCAACTACAACCCGGAATGGCCGATCCGAGTCAATGTAGACCACATCCTGGGAGATGAGGAAAATTATTTTCGGTTGCCCGCTGAAATCCGCGATGCACGGAACCTACCGTTGCTTTTGGAAACGGCAGTAGAGCTGGCGCGACGGAGGGCGGTAGTGGAACCCGGCATTGTGGTTCCACAGGGCTACCAGGGACGGGTGCAGTATCTTCTGCCGATCTGTCTGACTGATATGGAGAAGCCTGACCTTGCCATGACACTCACTATTATGGACGGCTACTATTTGGGGAACACATGCCTCACCTTGGAGATGGCGTACCTGAACGCACGTCTTTTGGGCAGGCCGGCAGCCCCGTGGCTTACGGCCATTGTTGAGTAACCGTGGCGTGACAGGAACACCCACACTCCCATGCCGGATAGGCGGCAGTATCAGGAGGAGTGTATATGATGGTGCGCAGGAAAAAGGAGGAATCGAACCATGACTTAAAAGAAAAGAGAAAAACAGTCTTCTGTCCCAAGTGCGGGTGGAGACTGATGGACGCAGCCTCGGCTGTAAAGACACAGCTCGTTATCCCAACAAAGGGTCGGTATCCCGATTATTTTATCAAGTGCGGGCACTGCGGCGCTGAAATTGGGGTGAAGAAAACTGAATAAGGACATCGATCCGCCCTCTGTTTTTCTATAGGGGCTGACCGGAGATTCCGCCACGGTAATACGACACGCTCATAAGGAATGTATATGGGCTGGGGAAACGGATGGCTAAACCGGGACAAGGATCACTCGTTTGTCTGAGCATGATGCACGGAGGGGAGATTTCATTCCAAGAAACGGTCAAGCCTCCATGATACCACCTGAAATATGGCGGAGATGACATTGAGCCTGGCAAGCGGCACTTTTTGTGCTGCTTGCCAGGCTCTTTTTTTTGTTTCCGGCGGCATGATTAGTGCCACTTGCCGGGCTCCGAAAGGAGAACGGCAAAATGAAAATCAAGTATGAATTTGCAACAGGCGGTGTAACTGAAATCGAAGTGGAGGATTCCATCGGGGAAATCATCCTGGAATCCAGGAGGCTCGAATCCAATGGCGACCGCAAGGAACGGTACCATTGCTATTCTTTCGACGCCTTGCAGTATGGCGATAAGGACAAATTTGCCCCGGCCACGGATGAAACACCGGACATGGCGGAGGAACGCAGGGAGGCAGACAAGCATCTGTGGGATGCGTTTGGGAAGCTGTCGGAGGTGCAACAGAGGCGGATGTTGATGCTTGCCGCCGGGATGTCCATGCACCAGATAGCGGAAAAGGAAGGTGTTAATTATAGAGCGGTATATGATTCCATCGCTGCGGCCAGGAAAAAATTTCTGAAATATTTTTGAAAATCACCTCATCAAAACACCTTTGAAATCTCCGTAGATATGGAAGGCGAAAATACCGCCTCCCGGAAAAGAGGTGAGAACAATGGCATTGAAACACAGAGTCAGCATCAACATCACCGGTGCAGGCGGACAGGGCAAGAACATCATAGCCGGTGCGGAGCGTAGACTTCCGTCCAGGCTTTTGAGATTTCTTTTCGGGGGCTTTACGCAGGTCTACCTCCTCTCCCCTGGGCAGTCGGTGGAATCCGTGGAAATCCATGAAATAGAGGAAGGAGGTACAGGGCATGGGAAAAATGAGCGAGCTGGCAGCACAGTTGTCTGAATTGAAACGCTGCGGCGAAATCCTCATCGGCATTTCAGATTCGCTGGCGGATCTATTCAGCGGCGAGCCGGAAGAGAAGAAAACTGTGGACAGAACGTCTGCAAAAAAGGAAACAGAGAAAAAGGCCGCGAAGGACACGACAAAAGCAGAGCCGGAGGTGAAAGTGCCAACGCTGGAGGAAATCCGTGCGGTGCTGGCGGAGAAATCCCGTGCCGGGCATACGGCAAAGGTCAAGGAGTTGCTTGAGAAGCACGGTGCGCCGAAGCTGTCCGGCATTGATCCGGCGGAGTATCCGGCACTCCTTGCAGAAGTGGAGGTGCTGTGATGGTTGGACACGCTTTATTGTCGGCATCTTCCAGCCGCCGATGGCTGAACTGCCCGCCGTCCGCAAGGCTGTGCGAGAATTATGAGGACAAGAGCAGCGAGTATGCCCAGGAAGGCACAGACGCACACAGCCTGTGTGAACACAAATTAAAATCGATGCTTGGGATGGAATCCGCCAACCCGACCGAGGGGCTGTCTTTCTACAGTGAAGAGATGGAGCAGTGCGCCTGCGACTATGCCGCCTATGTGATGGAGCTTGTGGCGGAGGCAAAGAAGATATGCAAAGACCCGGTCGTGCTGATCGAGCAGCGGCTGGACTTCTCCCGGTTTGTGCAGGAAGGCTTCGGCACCGGAGACTGCGTGATCATTGCGGACGGGACATTGTACATTGTGGATTATAAGCACGGCAAGGGCGTGGAAGTCTCCGCTGTGGACAATCCGCAGATGATGCTGTATGCCCTGGGCGCGTTGGAACTTTTTGACGGCATCTATGACATCGACACTGTGCAGATGGCAATCTTCCAGCCGCGAAGGGACAATGTCAGCGTGTGCGTCATGGCAAAGGATGACCTCCTTTCGTGGGCGAATGGTGAGCTGGCAGAGAAAGCAAAGCTGGCCTATGACGGCGAAGGCAAATTTGCCTGCGGCGACTGGTGCCGGTTCTGCAAGGCGAAAGCCGCCTGCAGGAAGCGCGCCGAGTACAACCTGGAGATGGCGAAATATGATTTTGCCATGCCCGCCACGCTGGAGGATGCGGAAATCGTCGCCATCCTTGCCAGGGCGGATGAACTGTCTGTCTGGGCAGCGGACGTGAAGGAATTTGCATTGCAGCAGGCGCTAAGCGGCATAAAGTACGACGGGTACAAGGTGGTGGAAGGCCGTTCCAACCGCAGATATACCGATGAGGCCGCCGTAGCGGATGCAGTCAAAAAAGCGGGCTTCAATCCCTACGAGGAGAAGCTGCTGGGTATTACCGCCATGACGGCGGCGCTCGGTAAGAAGAGGTTTGCGGACATCATCGAGAAAGCGGGACTGACCGAGAAACCCCAGGGAAAGCCGGCACTTGTGCCGGAGTCGGACAAGCGCCCACCGATGCACACCGCACAAGAAGATTTCAAGGAAAATTAAGGAGGCAAATCATATGGCAAACAATGTAAATAATCCGACAAAGGTAATCACCGGTCCGGACACCCGGTGGAGTTATTGCAACGCATGGGAACCGAAAGCAATCAACGGCGGTGAGCCGAAGTATTCTGTTTCGCTCATCATCCCCAAGTCGGACAAAAAGACAATCGCAAAGATTAAGGCGGCGATTGAGGCTGCATATCGCGAGGGCGAGGCAAAACTGAAGGGTAACGGCAGGAGCGTCCCTGCCCTCTCTGTTCTGAAGACGCCGTTACGTGACGGTGACACGGAGCGCCCGGACGATGAGGCATACGCAAACGCTTATTTCGTCAATGCAAACAGCACCACAGCACCGGGAATCGTGGATGCGGACAGACAGCCGATTCTGGAACGCTCCGAGGTCTACAGCGGCGTGTATGGAAGGGCAAGCATCAATTTCTATGCTTTCAACAGCAACGGCAACAAAGGCATCGCCTGTGGGCTGAACAACCTGCAGAAAATCCGTGACGGCGAGCCCTTGGGCGGCAAGTCCCGTGCGGAGGATGACTTTGCGGATGAGGATGACGAGGATTTCCTGTCCTGATCTGAATAAGTAGTGACTGCAGAGGGCGGTGGGGATACGTTCCATTGTGTGCGTTTCCCTGTCGCCCAAAGGTCAGTGAAAGGATGGTGAAGGAATGAAAACCTTGTCGATTGATATTGAGACATTTTCTGATGTGGATTTATCCAAATGTGGAGTTTATAAATATGCATCCTCCCCTACTTTTGAAGTCCTGCTGTTCGGCTATTCGATGGACGGTGGTAAAGTGAAGGTAGTGGACTTGGCCTGTGGGGAGAACATCCCTGCGGATGTTCTGGCGGCGCTCTCTGATGAGTCAGTCACGAAATGGGCATTCAACGCCATGTTCGAGCGGGTGTGCCTGTCGCATTATCTTGGGGAATGGCTGGAGCCGGAGGGATGGCACTGTACGATGGTATGGTCTGCCACGCTGGGGCTTCCGCTTTCGCTGGAGAATGCGGGTACAGTGCTGGGGCTGGAAAAACAGAAGCTGACGGAAGGCAAAGACCTGATACGATATTTCTGCGTCCCGTGCAAGCCCACTAAAATAAACGGCGGCAGGATGCGGAATCTGCCGGAACACGACATGGAGAAATGGAGACGGTTCAAAGCCTATAATCTCCGTGATGTGGAGGCGGAGATACAGATACAGCAGAGGCTCTATAAGTTCCCTGTATCAGATGAGGTGTGGGAGCAGTACCACCAGGATCAGGAGATCAATGACCGGGGCATTGGCGTGGACATGGAAATGGTGGAACAGGCGATCCGGATGGATGCCTTTTCCCATGAGAGACTGTCGGACGCCATGAAGGAACTGACCGAGCTTGACAACCCCAATTCCGTACAGCAGATGAAGCATTGGCTTGCGGAAAACGGCATGGAGACGGATTCTTTGGATAAAAAGGCGGTGACGGCGCTCCTAAAAACCGCGCCGGAGCCTTTGGCGAAGGTGCTGGAGCTTCGGCAGCAGCTCGCCAAGTCCTCTGTGAAGAAATACACAGCTATGAAAAATGCAGTCTGCGCAGACGGCCGCGTCCACGGTATGTTTCAATTTTATGGTGCCAATAGGACCGGGCGGTTCAGCGGTCGTCTTGTGCAATTACAAAACTTGCCCCAGAATCATATTCCAGATTTGGCGGAGGCGCGTGAGCTTGTAAAGTGCGGGGATTTTGATGCGCTGTCCACGCTCTACGATTCCGTGCCAGAGGTGCTGTCGGAACTGATCCGCACAGCCTTTGTGCCGCAGGATGGCAGGAAATTCATCGTGGCGGACTTTTCCGCTATTGAGGCGAGGGTAATCGCCTGGCTTGCCGGGGAGCGGTGGCGTATGAAGGTGTTTGAGGAAGGTGGCGATATTTACTGCGCTTCGGCAAGCCAGATGTTCCGTGTGCCTGTCGTGAAGAACGGAGAGAATGGGCATCTCCGGCAGAAGGGCAAGATAGCGGAGCTGGCCTTGGGATACGGCGGTTCGGTAGGCGCGTTGAAATCTATGGGTGCGCTGGAGATGGGGCTTTCCGAGGAGGAACTGCAGCCGCTTGTATCGGCATGGAGGGATTCCAACCCCAATATCACTATGCTCTGGTGGGATGTTGACCGCGCCGTGAAAGAGTGCGTGAAAAAGAGGCTGCCCATAGAGACACACGGCATCCGCTTCAACTTCCAGAGCGGTATGCTATTCATCACGCTCCCGTCAAAGCGGCAGCTTGCCTATGTAAAGCCGCAAATCGGGGAGAACATGTTCGGCGGCGAGTCCGTGACCTATATGGGCGTGGGCGGCACGAAGAAATGGGAGCGCCTGGAAAGCTACGGCCCCAAGTTCGTGGAGAACATCGTCCAAGCGATTGCGCGCGATATTTTATGCTATGCCATGCAGACGCTGCGGTGCTGTTCCATCGTGGCCCATGTGCATGATGAGATTATTATCGAAGCCGACCGGAGGATGTCCCTGGAGGAGGTGTGTGAACAGATGGGCAGGACGCCGCCTTGGGCGAAAGGGCTGCTGCTCCGGGCAGACGGCTATGAATGTGAGTTCTACAAGAAAGATTAGGAGGTGCTGGCTTTGGGAATCAGCAGGTTTAACAGTGAGGGATACCATGACCCTACCACATATGAGGCATTATCGGAAATCAGAAAAGAAGAGCTGGCGGCAAAGCGGACATACCTGCCACTTGTGTATATATGTTCCCCGCTTGCCGGGGATATAGACGGCAACATGGAGAAAGCAAGGCATTACTGCAAATTTGCGGTGCGAAACGGCGCTATCCCGCTCGCTCCGCACCTGCTGTTTCCGCAGTTTCTGGATGATGGGAAGCCTGCGGAGCGGGCAATCGGGATGTTCATGGGGATGGTGCTGCTTGGGAAATGCGAGCAGCTATGGGTGTTCGGAAACACCATATCCACGGGGATGGCGGCAGAGATCGAGAAAGCGGAAAAGCGGGATATGCCGATACGCTATTTCACGGAGCAATGTGAGGAGGTAAACAAGGCATGAAAATGACATTTTATACGGCGAACTGCAGGGGGAACGCAAAGAACAGCCTATACCCCAACAGGCGCATCATTGACAATGAGGACGACTGCATGGAGGTGGTGGCGTTCGACCATGTGTGCGCGGAATTTAAGAACTGCCGCAGGAGTGGGGACAATTTCCTCTCCTGCGATGTGGACGTGATGGACTGCGACAATTCCCATTCCGACAATCCGGCGGACTGGATTCACCCGGAAGACCTGGAAGAAAAAATCGGGAAGGACGTGGCGTTCGTTGTGGTGCCGAGCCGGAACAACATGAAGCCGAAGGAGGGGAAGTCCGCAAGGCCGAGGTTCCATGTGTACTTCCCTCATGATCCTATCCATGACGGGGAGGCGTGTGCCAGTCTGAAGAAAGGCATACAGCAGAAGTTCCCATTCTTTGATGCCAAGGCGCTGGATTCCGCCCGGTTCATTTTCGGGCATCCGGCAGACGCCATCCTCTGGCATGAGGGCGAGATCACCATTGACTGCATCGTGAAGCTCCAGGGCGGCAGGGAGATCCCCCAGGGGCAGAGGAACGCCACCATGTCCCATTTCGCGGGGCGCGTGGTGAAACGGTACGGCGCAACGGAGCGGGCGCATGAGATTTTCATGGAAGAGGCGGCAAAGTGCAATCCGCCCCTGGAAGAAGCGGAGCTTGCTATGATCTGGCAGAGCGCCTGCCGTTTTGCGGAGAAGGTGCAGGGGCAGGAAGGGTATGTCGCCCCGGATGCGTACAATGACGAGTTCGGAAGGGAATCGCTGAAGCCAGGGGATTACTCTGACATTGGGCAGGCGAAGGTGCTGACTAGGGAATACGGCGTGGAACTTCGGTACACGGCGGCCACGGACTACCTGCGTTTCTGCGGGCAGTATTGGGTGGAGTCCAAGCAGCAGGCGGTGGGTGCGGCGGAGGAATTTTTAGACCTACAGCTTGCGGACTCCAAGGATGAAATCATGCGGGCGAAACAGGCGCTCATGGATACCGGTATATCGGAGGATGCCATCGCCTCTGGCGGCAAGTCGCTGGAAAAGAAAATCAGTAGCGGGCAGATGGATGCCTACCTTGCCTATCTGTCCGCTTTAGGCTATAAGGCGTTTGTGATGAAGCGACGGGATATGAAGTATGTGGTTTCTGCCCTGCAGGCGGCGAAGCCTATGCTGGAGATCAGTGTGTCCGACCTGGATAAAGACGGATTCCTGCTAAACACGCCGGACGGCACCTATTACCTTCCGGATGGGCTGGCGGGGAAGCGAGACCACAGCCCGGAGGACTATATCACGAAAATAACAGCGGCGGCTCCCGGCGACAAGGGTGAGAAGCTGTGGCTGGATTCTTTGGACACCATTTTCTGCAAAGACCAGGAGCTGATTGACTATGTGCAGCAGATCGTGGGGATGGCGGCGGTGGGGCGCGTCTACATGGAATCGCTGGTCATTGCCTACGGGGAGGGAAGGAACGGCAAATCCACCTTCTGGAACACAATAGCCCGTGTGCTTGGCACCTACAGCGGCAATATGTCTGCCGATACCCTCACGGTCGGCTGCAAGCGGAACGTGAAGCCGGAGCTTGCCGAGGCGAAGGGGAAGCGGCTCATCATAGCCGCCGAGCTGGAGGAGGGGATGCGGCTGAACACCTCCGTGGTGAAGCAGATGTGTTCCACGGATGAGATTTTTGCGGAGAAAAAATATAAAGACCCATTCTCTTTCACGCCGAGTCATACCCTCGTGCTGTACACCAACCACCTGCCGAGGGTGGGCGCAAATGACCCTGGGACATGGAGGCGCTTAATTGTGATCCCCTTTCATGCCAGGATTGAAGGGGCGGGGGATGTGAAGAATTATGCCGATTTCCTCGTATCGGAGGCAGCACCTTCTGTCATGGCGTGGATTATTGAGGGTGCAAAGAAGGCAATCAGCCGGAATTTCCATATCCCCTGCCCTGCCTGCGTGGAAGAGGCTATCAAATTATACCGTGAAGATAACGACTGGCTTGGGCATTTTCTGGGCGAATGCTGCGAGGTGGAATCGGGATATATGGCGAAGTCCGGGGAGGTCTACCAGGAATACCGCAGCTATTGTATGAGGACGGGTGAGTATACCCGAAGCACGGCTGATTTTTATAATGCACTGGAAACAGCAGGATTTAAGAAGCAGAAGAAAAAGGCGGGTATGTATATTATCGGGCTGCAGATCAAGGAAGACTTTGAAAGCTGAAACCCCTGTGTTTATGGGAAAGGTGCAGGTCGTTGACGGTCGCAGTATAAACCCCCTTTAGGGCAGTTTTTTCAGTAAAAAAAACACTTATAGAGGACTTTATGTAACGACCGTCAACGACCTGCACCCTAAAGGCTGGAATGATTGAAAAATAAGGGATTGGAGGCATTTGCATGAGAGAAAAGACCATAGAGCAGAAATTTAGGGCGGCGGTAAAGGCCGCCGGGGGCTTGGCACTAAAGTTCACATCGCCCGGTTTTGATGGGGTGCCTGACAGACTGGCACTTCTCCCGGATGGGAAAATGGCATTCGTGGAGGTAAAAGCTCCGGGGGAAAAGCCACGACCCCTGCAGCTTTCCCGGCACAGGCTGTTACGGCGGCTTGGATTCAAAGTGTATGTGCTGGATGACGAATCGCAGATTGGAGGGATTATGGATGAGATACAGTCCACATGAATACCAGAGATATGCCACGGAGTATATCGAAACACACCCTGTGGCGGCAGTCCTTTTGGACATGGGACTTGGCAAAACGAGCATCACGCTGACAGCCTTAAATAATCTCCTGTTTGACAGCTTCGAGGTCCGCCGCATCCTGGTCATCGCCCCACTGCGTGTAGCGAGGAACACATGGGGAGCGGAGATTGAAAAATGGGATCATCTGGACAGCCTGCAATATTCCGTGGCTGTAGGGACGGAAACGGAACGGCTGTCGGCGTTAAGGAAACCGGCAGACATCTATCTCATCAACCGTGAGAATGTACAGTGGCTGATTACGGAGAGCGGCATCCCCTTTGATTTTGACATGGTGGTGATTGATGAACTGTCCTCCTTCAAGAACCACCAGACGAAGCGGTTCAAGGCACTGATGAAAGTCCGGCCGAAGGTGAAGCGCATCGTGGGGCTGACCGGGACGCCGAGCAGCAACGGATTGATGGATTTGTGGGCGGAGTTCCGGCTGCTGGACATGGGGGAGCGGCTTGGGCGGTTCATCGGGCAGTACCGCACTTCCTACTTCCGGCCGGATAAGCAGAACGGGCAGGTGGTATTTTCCTACAAGCCGTTGCCGGGTGCGGAGAAACAGATATACGGGAAAATCTCCGACATCACCATTTCCATGAAGTCCACCGATTACCTGCGGATGCCGGAGCTGATAAATTCCAGATACTCGGTGTATCTCTCGGAACGGGAAAATTCGCGGTATGCGGAACTGAAGGAGGAACTGGTCTTACAGCTTCCCGATGGCGAGGTCACAGCCGCCAACGCCGCCTCCCTTTCCGGGAAGCTGTCTCAGATGGCGAATGGGGCGGTGTATACGGATGCCGGGGAAACGGTCGCCGTCCATGAGCGGAAGCTGGACGCACTGGAGGACATCATCGAAGCGGCGAACGGCAAGCCGGTGCTTGTGGCCTACTGGTTCCGGCACGACCTGGAGCGTATCACGGGGCGGCTCCAAAAGCTGAAAATCCCGTATGCGAGGCTGGACACAGACGGCAGCATCCGGAAATGGAACGCCGGGGAAATCCCGGTGGCGCTGATCCATCCGGCAAGTGCGGGGCATGGCCTCAACCTCCAGAGCGGAGGGAACACGCTGGTTTGGTTCGGTCTGACATGGAGCCTTGAGTTATACCAGCAGACAGTGGCGAGGCTGTGGCGGCAGGGGCAGGAATCGGAAACCGTGGTGGTGCAGCACATCATCACAAAAGGCACTATAGACGAGCGGATCATGAAGGCATTATCCGAGAAGGACACCACGCAGGCCGCACTGATCGATGCGGTGAAAGCTGATTTAGAAATATAGGCGGAGCCGCCTCCAGTCAAAAAGCAAATCTGAGCCAATCAACGAAAATCAATGACAATCTTTGAAAATCCGGGGGAAGCAAATTTATTTTGATTGGAGGCATGGCTTATGAGCATTATCTGGAAGTACCTTGACAAGCGGTCGGCGGCCGTGGACGCACTGAAGGACTACGGCAGCATGAAATTCATCATCGAACACACGGATGACGAGGTCAGGGCGGCATATGAAAAAATGGGCGGGATCAGCAGCCCCAAATCGGACGGGATGCCGCATACCCGCAATCCCCACGCCGTGGAGGACAGGATGATAAAGGGCATCGAGGAGATTGACGTGCTGAAGGAGCGGTACCGTCAGGCGGTGGAATATATGGCGTGGTTCCTTCCAGCATGGGAGGAACTTTCTGAGGATGAGCGGTATGTGCTGGAAACCTTTTATTCCGAGGATGAACGGCAGACGGATTCCATTTACGACATCTGCGACCGTTTCCACATCGAGCGGACATCCGCATACAAGAAAAAGAACCGCGCTTTGCAGAAACTGGTCACCCTGCTGTATGGGAAAAGCTGATGTCCAAAATCGCGGACGATTTTCCATATTGGACGTGGTACACTGATATTATCGAAAACTGCATAAAGACAGGCGGCCTTCGCGGGAGCTTCTCCTGCGGAGGCTTTCTTTATGCCGCAGGGAGGTGAGAGCAATGCCAAGGAAACCGAAGAGGCCGTGTTCCTTCCCCGGCTGTCCCAAGCTGACAGAGGGACGCTTTTGCGAGGAGCATGGGAAGCAAGAGAACCGCCGCTACGAGAAGTACGACCGAGACCCGGCTGTACGCCGTAGGTATGGCAGGGCATGGAAACGAATCCGTGACCGCTACGCCGCAAAGCACCCGTTCTGTGAGGAATGCCAGAAGAAAGGATTGCTGCGGCCGGTGGAGGAAGTACACCACAGGCTGCCGTTGGCGGAGGGCGGGACGCATGATGAGGCAAACCTTGTGTCGCTGTGCCAGTCCTGCCATGCAAGGATTCATGCGGAGCGGGGCGACCGCTGGAATAAGCATTAAATCATTGTGTGCGGGTTCCTTACAGAGATTTCTGCCAGCCGGGAGGGGCGGGTGAAATCTCTGTAAGGAACCCGCCGGGGAACGGGCGTGGGGTGTCACGCATAAAAACCGGAAATCAAACGGGGGATTGCCCCGCTCTGATTTTCCGTAAAATAAAGGCTTTTTAAGGTGCTGCGGCGTTTGATTCCGCAGCATTTTTTCAAACGAAATCAAAGAAACGGGGTGAAAACGGTGGCAAAAGACGGCAGCAACCGGGGCGGCGCAAGGCCGGGGGCAGGGCGGAAGCCCAAGGCGCTCACGGAGAAGATCAGCGAGGGGAAAACGGCGGAAGTGATGATGGAGCCGGCTGAGCTGGAGGGCATGGATGTGCCGCCCGTGAAGGACTTCCTCAAGTCCCCGCAGAAAAGCGGGCGGGAGCTGGTGGCGGAAGAGGTTTTCAACGAAACGTATGCATGGCTGAAGGCGAGGGGCTGTGAGAAGCTGGTCACCGTGCAGATGGTGGAGCAGTATGCCATGAGCGTCTCCCGGTGGATTCAGTGTGAGGAGATTGTATCCTCCACGGGCTTCCTTGCGAAGCACCCGACCACGGGGGCTGCCATCGCCTCCCCTTATGTTTCCATGAGCCAGTCCTACATGAAGCAGACCAATTACTGCTGGATGCAGATCTACCAGATCGTGAAGGAGAACTGCTCGGTGGAGTTCCAGGGCAACACGCCCCAGGATGACGTGATGGAGCGGCTGCTCCGCGCAAGGAAAGGAGTGTAGATAAAAAATGGGAAAGACGACAACGGAGATGCAGCTTGTGTCGCTCTCCAGATTAGTGCCGTATGTGAACAACGCACGGACGCACTCAACGGAGCAGCTCACGAAGCTCCGCTCGTCCCTGCGGGAGTTCGGCTTCATCAACCCAGTCATCATCGACCGGGATTTCAATGTCATCGCGGGGCATGGCAGGATTGCGGCGGCAAAGGAAGAGGGCATGGAGGAAGTGCCGTGTGTGTTCGCAGACTTCTTGACGGAGGCGCAGAAGAAAGCCTACATCCTTGCGGACAACAGAATGGCTTTGGACGCAGGATGGGATGAGGAGCTGCTCCGCATCGAAATTGAAAGTCTGCAGGGTGCGGATTTTGATGTATCTCTGACGGGATTTGAGGAGGGCGAGCTTGCCGACCTTTTTGCCGGGGACGGGGAGAAGGATGTGAAAGATGATGACTTTGACCTTTCCGCTGCGCTGGAGAAAGCGGCGTTCGTGGAGCGGGGCGATATCTGGACGGTGGGCAGGCACAGGCTTATGTGCGGGGATGCCACCAGTGCAGAAGACGTGGCGGCGCTCATGGATGGGAAGAAGGCAAACCTCATCGTGACAGATCCTCCCTATGGAGTTTCTTTCAAGAGTTCCGGCGGGCTGACCATCCAGAACGACAGTATGAAAGGGGATGAATTCTACACATTTCTGTACAATTCGTTCTCATGCATGGTGGAGCATCTGGAAAGCGGCGGCGCGGCTTATGTGTTCCATGCGGACACCGAGGGGCTGAATTTCAGGAAAGCGTTTGTGGACGCAGGGTTCCACCTTGCCGGGGTGTGTATCTGGGTGAAGAATTCCCTCGTGCTTGGACGCTCGGACTACCAATGGCAGCATGAGCCTGTGCTGTACGGCTTTCTGAAGAACGGGAAGCACCCGTGGTATTCCGACCGGAAGCAGACCACCATCTGGAACTACGACAAGCCGAAGCGGAACAAGAACCACCCGACTTCCAAGCCGCTTGACCTGCTTGGATACCCAATTTGCAATTCCTCCCAGGAGAACACCATCGTGCTGGACACCTTCGGCGGCAGCGGCTCCACGATGATGGCGTGCGAACAGACGAACCGCATCTGTTGCATGATGGAGCTGGATGAGAAATATGCGTCTGTGATTCTGCGGAGGTATGTGGAGGATACCGGGGATTCGGAAAATGTGTATGTGGTGCGCGGCGGGGAGAAAATTCCATACTCCGCGCTGGTGAAGGAGGTGGAGGCGGAATGAATGCGGACGCTATATATATCCATAGAATCAGTTCCGGCACTGGCGGCGGAGACACACCGAATCCGCAGACTGCGGATTCCGGGATGACCCTCGGCAGCCTGTTCGATGGCTCCGGGGGATTCCCGCTCGGCGGGCTGCTTGCGGGCATCACGCCTTTATGGGCATCAGAAATTGAGCCTTTTCCCATCCGGGTGACCACAAAGCGGCTGCCCTCCGTGAAGCATTTAGGCGACATTTCCACAGTGGACGGCGCAAAGATCGCCCCCGTGGATATCATCACCTTTGGCTCGCCCTGCACCGATATGTCGGTGGCCGGCAAGCGGGCGGGGCTGGATGGGCGGCAGTCGTGCCTGTTCTACCAGGCAGTAAGAATCGTAAAGGAAATGAGGTGTGCAACAGATGGAAAATACCCAAGGTTTATCGTATGGGAGAATGTCCCCGGCGCCTTCTCCTCCAACAAGGGGGAGGATTTCAAGGCCGTCCTCGAAGCGGTCTGCTCCGTCAAAGACGAAAGTATTTCTGTACCTGGACCTCCAAAGGGGAAATGGGCAAACGCAGGAACTGTCGTGGGGGATGGATTTTCCCTCGCGTGGCGGGTGCTTGACGCCCAATTTTGGGGAATCCCCCAGCGAAGGAAACGCATCTACCTTGTCGCAGATTTTGCAGGCGGGAGTGCCGGAAAGGTATTATTTGAGTCCGAAGGCGTGTCTGGGTATTCTGCGGAGGGCTTCCGTGCGTGGCAAGGAGCTGCCGGAAGTGTTGCGGAAGGCGCTGGAGCGTCAGGCGGCATCTGCCTGAACGACCAGGGCGGGCAGCGGATGGATGTGACGGATGAGGTGACCTGCACCCTGCGGGCGGAGGCGCACCATCCCCCGTGCGTCCTGGAATCGGCCGGTTTCTGTACGGAGCATTCCGCAAAGGCGCGTGGCATTGGTTATAAGGAGGAAACCTCGCCCACGCTCCGTGCCGGGACTGTCCCTGCGGCGGTGGCGCTCTATGAAAACCATTCGCAGGATACCAGATACACGGGACCGCTGGACACTGCGCCTACGGTCAATGCCACTTATGGGATGGGCGGCAACAACCAGCCTTTCGTGGTGGAGCCGGAAACACCCAAGACGCTGAAAATCCGCTCCGGCTGTGAGGGCGGCGGGAAAGGCCCGATCATACAGGATGACAAATCGGCAACGCTCTCCTGCAACAATGACCAGACGGTGTTCGTGCCGTTCTGCAAGGGATACCGCGCCCATTACAAAGGGGACGCCCCCACATGGAAGGACGGGAAGGTGGCAAATACGCTGAACACCTTTGATATGGGGGAAAGCCGCTGTAATGAGCTGGTGGTGCAGGCATACGGCATCTGCTCCAAGGACAGCAACGCCATGAAGTCTGACAATCCCCACAGCGGATTCTATGAGGCGGAAACTTCTCGGACGCTGGATGCCAATGGCGGGAATCCCGGATGCAACCAGGGAGGGATTGCCGTGGTGGAGCCGGAAGGGATGTCGGCGTTCCATATCAACCAGAGGGACGAGGTCATCGACCTGCAGGGGAAGTCCGGGGCGCTGATGGCCACCCGGAATATGCAGATGCAGACCTTCGTCCTCCAGGGCTCCATGATCGGGCGGGATGACAGGAACGGGCCGCAGGGCAGCGGCATCAATGAGGATGTTTCCTTCACGCTGGATGCAACGGACCGCCACGCCGTGGCGCAGCCGACCTACTGCACCAGTAAGAATTCCCATTTCACACGGGCGGAGAAGGAGCTGGCGAACACGCTGGTGGCCACAGATTATAAAGACCCGCCTGTCATCAATGATGTGCAGAAGGAGCCGGAGTATATTGTCCGCAGGCTGACGCCCACCGAGTGCGCGAGGCTGCAGGGCTTCCCGGACTGGTGGTGCGGCGGGCTTGGGACGGAGGAACCCACAGAGGAAGATTTAGTGTTCTGGCGGGAGGTTTTTGAGACCCACCGGAAGATTGCGGGGACTTCCACGAAGCCCAAGACGGATAAGCAGATCATCAAGTGGCTGAAAGACCCACATTCGGATTCCGCTGAATATAAGATGTGGGGCAATGGTGTCGCACTGCCGAACGTATATTTCGTGCTTTCAGGAATCGTGTACTATGCACAGTTCCCGGACTTTTTATTGTGACATTTTTCCGCACATAACGCTTGCTATTTCTGCGGTTCAGAGTGATTAATGTAGTACCGAAAAACGAAGGAGGTACAAAAAAATGAGGTTTGAATTCAACAGGACAGGGGCAGAGAGGAAAGCGCTGGTGCAGGCGATGGGAGAGATTTTAGAGGTGAAGCCGAGATACCTTGGGATGCCGACGGCGGCTTACGAGGTGGATTACTTCCACATTGACAAGACCGGCGCGGTAGAGTTTGACGACCGGGCGGACAGTGAGGAGATAGAAAACCTGATGGAGCAGCTTGCCGAAAGGGGAATCATTGCAGCCCAGGCGGAAACGGTGCAGGAAGGCGGCACGGCGGAAGAAAACGCAGAGCCAGAACACCATGCGGAGGAGTCGGAAACAGCGCCGCAGGAGGCAAACGTGGGGCTTACGGTGGCAATGCCGAGGGATTCCTTCACGGATGCCGCACTGGAGAACCTGCGGAAACTGGTGGACTCCAAGGGCAGCCTTATCAAAAAGGCGCTGGCGGTCAGCAGCCTCCCGATTGAGGCGGATGGGGAGAAGGTTTCCTTCCCATGGTTTTCCAAAACGGACAGCGAGTCGGCAGCGGCCTACACCCATTTCATTGCCGCTCTCTGCGACATGGCGAGGAACCAGAAGCGCATCACGGCGACCGAGAAAAAGGTGGAGAATGAAAAATACGCTTTCCGGTGCTTCCTGCTCCGGCTCGGCTTCATTGGCGCGGAATACAAGGGCGAGCGGAAAACCCTGCTGAAGAACCTTTCCGGCAGCTCGGCATTTAAAAACGGAGAAAGGAAGGAGGCGGCTGGCAATGAAGTTTCCGAGTAGGGAGATTGTGGAGCGTGTCCGCAGGGAGTACCCTGCAGGCACACGGGTGGAGCTTGTGCGGATGGAAGATGTGCAAGCCCCGCCCATCGGGACGAAAGGAACCGTGACGGGCGTGGATGACACGGCGAGCGTCATGGTAGCGTGGGACAACGGCAGTCACCTCCATGTAATTTACGGTGAGGATGAGGCACGGAAGATAGAGGAGGACGATTAGATGGAACAGGACATTCTGAAACAGATTTATTTTGGGGAGATTGTGCCGTGGGAGAACCGGAACGACAAGACGCCGGAAATGGTGGAGATTGCCGACCGCATTGACGGGGAGATTGAACGCCTGAAAGGGCTGCTGGACAGTGAGGGGAAGGCGCTGCTGGAGAAACTTCTGGACGATGCCTCCGATCTTGAGTGCAAGACCATCTGTGAAGGCTTCAAGGACGGATTCCGGCTCGGCGCACAGATCACGGCGGCATCCCTGGGGAGCGTAAAAAAACCATAAAGTACACAAAAAACAGGGCAGAACATTGTGTAGATTATGCTCCGAATTGACTTGCTATTATCCCCTTTTAGAGCGAATATGTGTACTACCGAAAGGGAAAACACACAACGAAAACGGAGGAAAACAGCATGAACGAAAAGTTAGCAAGACAGGTTGAGGAGATGAAAAAGCAGACCATCGGGGTTGAGGTGGAGATGAACAGCATCGCAAGGGACAAGGCAGCGAGGATTGCGGCTAAGTACTTCGGCACAGGAAGGTACGAAAACACGGCGGCACGGAACGGCTACAGCACCTGGAGCGCATGGGACGCAGACGGCAGGGAGTGGAAATTCCAGAAGGACGTGAGCATCGCGGGGCCGGACAGCGAAAAATGCGAGATGGTGACGCCGATCCTTACCTACGCGGACATGGAGCTTCTGCAGGAGCTCATCCGGCAACTCCGGCACGCCGGCGCAAAGAGCGACGCGGGAAGGGGCTGCGGGGTACACATCCACATCGGGGCGAAGGGCCACACGCCGCAGACGCTCCGCAACCTTGCCAACATTATGGCAGGCCATGAAAGCCTGATAGCGGACGCCTTAAACCTTGACCGCTGGAGGATGAACCGCTACTGCCGCACGGTTGACCCGCGGTTCTTAGAGGAGGTCAACAGAAAGAAACCTTCCACGATGGCAGCCCTCGCGGACATCTGGTACACAAGCCACGGCGCAAACTACGGCAGGAGCCAGCACTACAACGACAGCCGCTACCATATGCTCAACTACCACGCAACCTTCACCAAAGGCACGGTCGAGTTCCGGCTCTTCCAGTTCGATGAACCGGGGGACGGGCGCAGGGGCGGCCTCCACGCAGGGCAGCTCAAGAGCTACATCCAGCTCTGCCTCGCACTCAGCCAGATGGCGAAGGAAGTCAAGACCGCAAGCCCGAAGCCGCAGCAGAGCGAGAACCCGAAATACGCCATGCGGACATGGCTCCTCCGGCTCGGCTTCATCGGGGACGAATTCAAGACCGCAAGGGACATCCTGACAAGGAGGCTTGCAGGGGACGCATCCTTCCGGAACGGAAGGGCCGCTTGAAGGGACCGCAGGAGGTAGCCTCCTGCCACCTTTCCTGCCGCAGAAACGGCAGTGGACCGCTACGGCGGTCTTAAGGTGGTAGAAGGGTACCCCCTTCGGAAAGGACGGATATCAGAATGGAAAAGAGATACTACATTGCTTACGGCTCAAATTTGAACATCCCGCAGATGCGGATGCGCTGCCCTGGGGCGAGGATCATCGGGACTTCGGTGATTGAGGGCTACCGGCTGCTGTTCAAGGGGAGCAGGACCGGCTCCTACCTCACCATCGAGCCGCAGGAGGGCGCGAGCGTCCCCGTAGCGGCATGGGCGGTGACAGAAGAGGATGAGGCGGCGCTGGACCGCTACGAGGGATTCCCAGCCTTTTATTACAAAAAGGAAATGAAGCTGCCCCTCAAGGGCATCAAGACCGGCAGGGTGCGGATACGGAAGGTTTTCGTCTACATCATGCATGAGGACCGCCCGCTTGGGATTCCGAGTGAGTTCTACATGGAGACCTGCAGGCAGGGCTACCAGAGTTTCGGATTCGACGAGGCATTTTTGGAACAGGCGTATGCCGACAGCACGGAGGAATTTCCGGGCGGGTGGAAAGCAGGGGAAGCCTGCTTCATGGCCACCAATCGGAAGAACGGCTGCGCGGGCAACTACACAGTGTTGGGATTTGACGGGAGGTATTTCACCCTCCAGAACCGCAGGGGAAGCCGCTGCCGCGCATCCGCAGGCCGGATGTTCCGCAGCAGGGAGGCGGCGCTTGCCCCTCGGAAGGAAAACACGGAAGGAGGAAGCCATGATGAAAGAAACAGATAATATTGCGAGGATTTCGGTCTGCCCAAGATGTGGGCAGACCTACCACGGAAGGCCGGCAGTTTCGCGGGCAGACGGCAGAACGCAGCTCTGTCCGGACTGCGGCACCAGGGAGGCGCTGGAGAGCATCGGTGTGGATGGGAAAGAGCAGGAGCAGATTCTGGAAGCCATCCACAGATGCTACGGAAGGAGGCAGGAGCCGTGAAAGCATATGGGAGGAACCTCCGCTGGATAGAGGACCACCAGTATGGGGATGAGATGCACACCGGGATTGCCATGCCTGCGTCGGGGAAAAGGCGCGGGCAGAGGCGGAGGCGCTACAAAAGACCGTTCAAAAAGTCGGAGCGGCAGCATTCAAAAAATGAAATCCGGAAGGAGTCAGGCGGGCTGTGACCCGCCATAAACCACACAATCCCTGCCCCGGATATTTGTGCAGTATTATGCTCCGAAATGACTTGATAATATGTCCTTTCAGAGCGAATATGTGTACTACCGAAAGGGAAAACACAAAGAAAACGGAGGATGCAGGGATGAAGGTTTGGATGCTTGGGAAATTTGAGGAGATGGAGATCGGGCAGAAGGTTCTGGTGGCGAGGTGCGGGAGCGGGCATTCCTACTTCGGGGAGTTCGGTCGGCTGGCAAGGACGACTGCCCGCCACCTGGTTTTTGAAACGGAATCAGGCGCACAGGTAAAGACAGCCATCGACAACATCCACGAGGTGGTCGGAAAAGCAAAGAAAGAAGGCTATTGGGTAAGCACCAGGATTGAAAACCGCGAGGACGATAAAAACTTTATACACGATGCGGTCAGCTTTTGGGATGAGAAGAAATGCTGCCTGGTGAAAAAATAAGACAGAGGAGGACGCAACCATGAGGAAAAGGACAGAGGTCATCCGGGAGTGGATTGACGCGAGGAAAGAACGGGGAGAGATTACAAAATGTATGTTTTACATTACGGTTCCAAAGGATACCGACCTTTGCAAAGATGAAACCATAAAGAAAATTGAGGGGATGCTTGACAGGAACCATGTCGGCCACGGCCATGTCGATACGGTCTGCGGTGCATGGAACCTGAACCGGGACTGGATTGAGACCAGGGAGATAGACTGCATTGTGGAGTTCTGCGGCGTGTACCCCATCGATTGGGATTTGGAGGATGTGGCAGAGTTTGAACGGATGGAGACCGATGGCGAGATCATTGCTTTGGTTGACTGGATAGAGGACGGGAAGCACATCCCCAATCATTGAAAATTACACAATTCCCGTTGCGGATATTTGTGCAGCTTATGTTCGGAATTAACTTGATAAAATGTGGTTTTAGAGCGAATATGTGTACTACCGAAAGGGAAAACAAAGCCACAGGTAAAAAAACGGAGGTACACACCATGACAAAGAACGAAGTGATCCAGGCAATTAAAGATGAAATCAGGATGAACGGATTCCAGCCGGAAATGGATGAGCGGTTTTCACCGATGCCTTTCCTTAAAGGGGAAAGCGACCTCTACATTGCGGTCAGCATCCGGGAAAGGCTGGACTTTGCAAACTGCGATTTTGAAAAAAAGGTAGCGGCCTACACGGTGGATGTGAAGGCGAGCGTTCGGAAGATGGGCGGGAACCCGACGCCGGAGGAGCTGCTGGATGCGGCAGACCAGATACGCAGGGGTGCGGAGCTTGCACGGAACCTGCAGGGGATGGACCTTGCATACACGGAAGAAGCATAAGGGAGGGGATTGGAATGGCAGGATTGAAAAAGCAGAGGAACAAAAACCATTGGACACTTCCCTATGCATATGCAGGACGGCGGTCCGAGGTACACGTTTGGCTGGTGGAGGATAAGAATTCATCTTATTTTGGGAAATACCATGTGTACTGCGGGGCAGTGTCGGAGATGGCGGATACAATTGAGGAAGCGGCAGAACTGGCGCAGGGATTTACCCACGGCGGTGCATTGGCATAAAGATACGGAATGGAGGATAAGGATTTATGGTTGAGGAATATAAAGGATACAGGATAGACACAGGCTGGAACGATGAGGCACTGGGATTTGATTTCCATGTCGGCACGGCGGACGGCAGAGAGGCATTCCGCAGCGAAGAACCATTCTTTTACGAAGAAAACGCACTGGCGGCGGCAAAAAAAGCGATAGATGAAGAGACTGTGCAGGAGGGAGTCGGGGATGAACATAGCAGATAGGATGGAGCGGGAGTCAAGGCTCCGGGGGAACCTTGCGGAATGGATGATGGCGCACGGGACTGTAAAGTCCGACCGCGAGAGGAGCAACGAATATGTGGGCGTGAGGATTGCCGAGGTCCGCTGGCGGGGGAAGGATTACTGCATCACATGGGTGGACGGGGAAGCCTGCCGGATTGAAAAAGAGTGATCCTGCTGTAAACTACACAATTCTTGCCACGGATATTTGTGTAGTTTATAGCCCGGAATTAACTTGCTATTATGGGCAGAAAGAGCGAATATGTGTACTACGAAAGGGAAAACACAAAAAACGGAGGACACAGCTATGAAGAACAGGAACGAAGCCATCAGGCATTTGCAGAAAAACGGGGAATACAGATTTGAGGGACTTGGCAGGGAGGAGAGCCGCAGGGCTGCCACGGAGCTGGCAAAAGCAGCCATGAGGGAAGACCGGAAATACGGGACCCAGAGCAGCTTCGGCATCGCAAGGGACGCATTCGGATACTATTTTGCGGCACAGATCAACGGATAAGGAGGAAAGCACGATGAGGGCAGAAGATACATTACAGTTCATGGCGGATTTTTACCCGTCGATATTCCCTACAAGGAAGCACTGCTTAAATCATCTGTTCTGCACCATAGGGAACGGATACAGATGGGTGAAAGGCGAGCTGGTGGAGGATGATAAAAAATGCAGCAGGTACCGCCTTGTGGAGCCGGTGGAAAAAGCGGAGTTTGACCGTGAGCGGGACTGGTGGGCAAGATACCGACTGGAACGGGAGATGCATGAGAAAACAGGAAAGCGGATTAGCCCGGACTATTTCTTTGAATGGTCGCAGCCAAGCAAGGAATATTCCTATCTGTACCATTTCCCTAAAAACATAAAGCCGGACTGGAGAGCGCTGCTGGAAGAATGCAGGCAGATGCTTGGGGAGGATGGCGTGGAGATATAACAGCATTATAATGTACACAATTTCCCCTACAGATATTTGTGCAGTATATGTTCCGAATCCGCTTGCTATTATGGGCAGAAAGAGCGAATATGTGTACTACCGAAAGGGAAAACACGGAAAACGGAGGACACAGACCATGAAAATCAACGACGCAATGAAAACCTACAGACTGCCGAACCCCACCACGCCGGAGGATTTGGAATGCAGATGGAGCAAGCTGCTGACCTTTGGAGACAAGGTGGTCATCGCAGGATACTTCTACAATGGGCAGAACAAGCCCTGCTATTTCGGGGCGGCTTATGAATTCCTGGGCGACGACCATACCTGCGAAGGCACCATCGGATTGAGGGCTGCAAGCGGAGTCGAGTTCGAGGATGACGGCCACGCAATCGCCTGGGCGATGCAGCAGTAGACAAAGGCGGGAAAATCCCAAGGTACGGAGCCGGGCGGCTCTGTATCCCGTAGAAGCAGATCAGGGCTTTCAGCAAGGCTCTTTTGCCATGCCAGATATACACAAATCCCGGTGCGGATATTTGTGTAGTTTATGCCTGTAATTGACTTGCTATTATCCGCAAAAAGAGCGAATATGTGTACTACCGAAAGGAAAAACAAAAAAACGGAGGTACACACCATGAAGGATTACAATGGGGTTTTTGGATATGAGGTATTTGCAGGGTTTATGACAGCGGCGCAGCTTAAGCGTCACACGGAGTGCATCCGGGAATATAAAGGATACAGCATTGCCTTTGGGAAATACCAGAAAGATGGTGCAGGCAGGGCATGGTGGAGCGTCAGGGTTTGGAAAAACGACGGTAAGGACCGCCTTGGGGCTTTCACGATGAAGAGCCTCTGCGCCACGGACGGGGAGGCGATGGTCATGGCGACCCGGTGGGCAAAAGCCAACATTGACAGGATTACCGGATAAACGGAACATTCCAAGAGCGGAGCCGGAAGGCTCTGCGTCTTGTACTGATCTATTACGGCTTGCCATAGGCAGGTCATTTTTTATGCCATCTTTGGGGAGGTGATGCTGATGGCAATGCGAAAGCTGAAAAAATACAGACCGACGAAGTTCAGGGCGAAGGACAGCCGTTACGATAAGGATGCCGCCGATTTTGCCGTGATGTTCATCGAGAGCCTCTGCCACACCAAGGGGACATGGGCGGGGAAGCCTTTTGAACTGCTCGACTGGCAGGAGCAGATCATCCGGGATATTTTCGGCACTCTGAAACCGAACGGCTACCGGCAGTTTAACACGGCTTATGTGGAGATTCCGAAGAAGCAGGGAAAATCGGAACTGGCGGCGGCCGTGGCGCTGCTCCTGACCTGCGGGGACGGGGAGGAGCGGGCGGAGGTGTACGGGTGTGCCGCTGACCGGCAGCAGGCCACCATTGTCTTTGACGTGGCGGCGGACATGGTGCGGATGTGTCCGGCTCTTTCCAAGCGGGTGAAGATACTTGCATCACAGAAGCGGATCATATACACGCCCACCAATTCCTTCTACCAGGTGCTTTCGGCGGAGGCGTATTCCAAGCACGGCTTCAACATCCACGGCGTGGTGTTTGACGAGCTGCACACGCAGCCGAACCGGAAGCTGTTTGATGTCATGACCAAGGGCTCCGGGGATGCCAGGATGCAGCCGCTGTATTTCCTCATCACCACGGCGGGGACGGACACCCATTCCATCTGCTACGAGACGCACCAGAAGGCAAAGGACATTTTAGAGGGCAGGAAAATTGACCCTACATTTTACCCGGTAATCTACGGCGCAGATGAGGCGGACGACTGGACGGACCCCAAGGTGTGGAAAAAGGCCAATCCCTCTTTAAATATCACAGTGGGGATTGACAAGGTGGAGGCCGCCTGCGAATCGGCAAAGCAGAATCCGGGGGAGGAGAACAGTTTCCGGCAGCTCCGCTTAAACCAGTGGGTGAAACAGGCGGTGCGGTGGATGCCCATGGATAAATGGGATGCCTGCGCCTTCCCGGTTTCGGAAGACGACCTGGAGGGGCGCGTCTGCTACGGCGGGCTGGACTTATCCTCCACCACGGACATCACGGCGTTCGTGCTGGTGTTCCCACCGCTTGACGAGGAGGATAAATACTGCATCTTGCCGTACTTCTGGGTGCCGGAGGAAACGCTGGAGCTGCGTGTGCGGCGCGACCATGTCCCCTATGATTTGTGGGAGCGGCAGGGGAAGCTGATGACCACGGAAGGGAACGTGGTACACTACGGCTATATCGAGAAATATATCGAGCTGCTTGGGGAGCGGTTTAACATCCGTGAGATCGCCTTTGACCGGTGGGGAGCGGTGCAGATGGTGCAGAACCTTGAGGGCATGGGCTTTACGGTGGTTCCGTTTGGGCAGGGTTTCAAGGATATGTCCCCGCCTACCAAGGAGCTGATGAAGCTGGTGCTGGAGCAGATGATTGCCCACGGCGGGCATCCGGTCCTTCGGTGGATGATGGATAACATCTTCATCCGCACCGACCCGGCAGGCAATATCAAGGCGGATAAGGAAAAATCCACGGAGAAGATTGACGGGGCTGTGGCCACGATCATGGGGCTTGATAGAGCGGTGCGCTGTGGGAACCAGACATCCGAAAGCGTGTACGATTCCCGCGGTCTGTTGGTTTTTTGACCAGTCTGTACATGGTATCTTTGTCGGTTCCTTATATGGCTATTTTCCGCAGATTCCTTTATGCTGTCTGGCGAAGGAGGTGGAAGGATGGATGAGAAGGATTTCCTTGAGCTAATCATTTCGGAACGGATGGGGATGCACCATGACGCCTTTAAAAAGGAATATCCCCTTACGGAGGAGCAGGCGGCGGAAGCGGAAAAGGCAGACCAGGCACACGAGCTGCTGTTTGAGCAGTTAAGCGCAGAGCAGAGGAAAATGATGGAGCTGTGCGAGGATGTGGCAAATTCGGAAGCAACAAGGGAAAATGAATATTACTACCGGGCAGGGTTCCGGGACGGGATAAACCTTGACAAGCTGATGAAGCAGATCAGGGAAGGAAAATAAAAATATATTATCGGACAGACAGAGGGGCATCGCTTCGGCGGTGCTTTCTGTCTGTCCACTTTTCGGAAAGGAGCGTGGTTCCTATGGGATTATTCAGCGGATTGTTCAGGGCGAGGGATGCGCCTACAAACCGCACATCGGGCAGCGCCTACAGCTTTTTTATGGGCGGAAGTACAAGCGGGAAAAGGGTAAACGAGCGTTCCTCCATGCAGATGACGGCGGTGTACTCCTGCGTCCGGATTCTTTCAGAAGCGGTGGCGGGGTTGCCGCTGCATTTTTATAAATATACGGACAACGGCGGGAAGGAAAAGGCAACAGACCACCCGCTGTATTTTCTGCTCCATGACGAGCCGAACCCGGAGATGACTTCCTTCGTGTTCCGGGAAACGCTGATGACGCACCTGCTCCTTTGGGGAAATGCCTACTCGCAGATTATCCGCAACGGCAAGGGGGAGGTCATCGCACTGTATCCGCTGATGCCGGACAGGATGACTGTCGACAGGGATGAAAAGGGGCAGCTTTACTATTCTTACCTGATGGGGAACGATGATGCGCCGACCATGAAAGGCAGCACTGTCAATCTTTCCCCTTCGGATGTGTTGCACATCCCCGGCCTTGGCTTTGACGGGCTGGTGGGCTATTCCCCCATTGCCATGGCAAAGAACGCCATCGGCATGGCGATTGCCTGTGAGGAGTACGGGGCGAAGTTCTTCGCCAACGGCGCACAGCCGAGCGGCGTGCTGGAGCATCCGGGGACGCTGAAAGACCCGTCAAGGGTAAGGGAGAGCTGGCAGTCCACTTTTGGCGGCAGCCATAATGCCAACAAAGTGGCTGTTTTAGAGGAGGGGATGAAATACACTCCGATTTCCATTTCCCCGGAACAGGCGCAGTTTCTGGAAACACGGAAATTCCAGATCAATGAGATTGCGCGGATTTTCCGTGTGCCTCCGCACATGGTGGGCGACCTGGAAAAGAGCAGTTTCTCCAACATCGAGCAGCAGAGCCTTGAGTTTGTGAAATACACCCTCGACCCGTGGGTGTCGAGATGGGAGCAGTCCATGGCGCGGTCTTTGCTGACTGCGGAGGAAAAGAAGCAGTATTTTGTGAAATTTAATGTGGACGGCCTGCTCCGGGGCGACTACCAGAGCCGCATGAGCGGGTACGCCGTGGGGCGGCAGAACGGGTGGATGAGCGCAAACGACATCCGGGAGCTGGAGAACCTTGACCGCATCCCGGAGGAATTGGGAGGCGATCTGTACCTCATCAACGGAAACATGACAAAACTTGCGGATGCGGGCATATTTGCGAAAGAGGCATCCGCCCAGAATGGGAAGGAGGAATCCGATGAAAACGAAGAAGTTCTGGAACTGGAGGAAAGTGAAGAACCAGGAGCCGGAAGTGACAGAGCGGATACTGGAGCTGAACGGCACCATCGCAGAGGAAAGCTGGTTTGACGATGACGTCACGCCGCAGCTTTTCAAGGATGAACTGAACAGCGGTACGGGAGACATTACCGTGTGGATCAATTCGCCGGGCGGCGACTGCGTGGCTGCGGCACAGATTTACAATATGCTCTCCAACTATAAAGGCAAGGTAACTGTAAAAATAGACGGCATCGCCGCCAGTGCCGCCAGTGTGATTGCCATGGCGGGCGACACCGTCCTGGTATCCCCGGTTTCCATGCTGATGATCCATAATCCCGCCACCATCGCCTGGGGCGACCATGCGGAGATGCAGAAAGCCATTGATATGCTCTCCGAGGTGAAGGAGTCTATCATCAATGCCTATGTGCTAAAGACGGGGCTTTCCCGTCCGAAGCTGTCACACCTGATGGATGCGGAAACGTGGATGGACGCAAACAAGGCGGTGGAGCTTGGCTTTGCGGATGAGATCATGGCGCGGGCAAAAGCAGAGCCGGAAAAGGAGCCGGAGGAAGGCGAGGGGGATACAGACGGGGAGGAAAAGAAGCTCCCGCCTCCCGCGAGTTCCATGCTGTATTCCCGCAGGGCGGTCACCAATGCCCTGCTGAATAAGATGGCCGCCAAGTATGGCGGGGAAAAACCGAAGGCAGATATCCAGGCGCAGGCAAAAATCCCTGCTGCGGATACAGAAACCGGCCGTTCCGTGGACGCACTCATGGAGCGGCTTAATTTATTAAAGCGATAAGAAGGAGGATTTCATTATGACGATTCTTGAACTGCGTGAGAAACGCGCGAAGGCATGGGAGGCGGCAAAGGCATTTCTGGATTCCCACAGGAAGGAGAACGGCGTCCTTTCCGCGGAGGACGACGCCGCATACACGAAGATGGAGCAGGAGATCACCGACCTTGGGAAGGAGATTGCAAGGCTGGAACGGCAGGAGGCGCTTGACGCGGAACTGAACCGTCCGGTCAACAAGCCCCTCACGGGAAAGCCCATGAACGGCAGGCTGGAGGATGACGGCGAGGGGAAGACGGGGCGCGCTTCTGATGAATATAAAAAGAATTTCTGGAACGCCATGCGCTCCAAGGCTCCGGCGCCGAACGTCACCAACGCCCTGCAGATCGGTACGGACTCCGAGGGCGGCTACCTGGTGCCGGATGAATTTGAGAACACGCTGGTAGAAGCCCTGGAGGAAGAGAACGTCTTCCGCCAGATGGCAAAAATCATCCAGACCTCCAGCGGCGACCGCAAGATTCCCGTAGTGGCAAGCAAGGGTACGGCATCGTGGATGGATGAGGAGGGTGCATACCCGGAAAGCGATGATTCTTTCGGGCAGGTGTCCATCGGGGCATATAAGCTGGGTACCATGATCAAGGTTTCCGAGGAGCTGTTGAATGACAGCGTCTTTGACCTGCAGTCCTATATTACCAGGGAGTTTGCCCGCCGCATCGGTTCCAAGGAAGAGGAGGCATTCTTTACGGGGAACGGCACCGGGAAGCCGCTGGGCATCCTTGCGGCGACGGGCGGCGCAGAAACTGGCATCACGTCGGCATCTGCAACAGCGGTCACTGCCGACGAGCTGATTGACCTTTATTACAGCCTGAAATCCCCGTACCGTAAGAATGCCGTGTGGACGCTGAATGATTCCACGGTCAAGGCAATCCGCAAGCTGAAGGACGGCAACGGGCAGTACCTGTGGCAGCCGGGCATCACGGCGGGCGCGCCTGACATGATCCTCGGCCGGCCGGTCAGGACTTCCGCCTATATGCCGGCCATTGCCGCAGGCGCAAAGACCATCGCTTTCGGGGACTTCTCCTATTACTGGATTGCCGACAGGCAGGGGCGCAGCTTCAAACGCCTGAACGAGCTGTTTGCAGCCACCGGTCAGGTGGGCTTCCTTGCCTCGCAGCGCGTTGACGGCAAGCTGGTGCTGGCGGAGGCGGTCAAAGTGCTGGTGCAGAAAGCGGCATCCGGCACATAAAAAAGAAAGGCAGGTTTTGAAATTATAAAGGAAGGGGGCGGCGGGCATGGTGGTGACGCTGGAAGAAATGAAGAACTACCTCCGTGTGGATTACGATGACGATGATGCCCTCATAAGTCATCTTTTGCAGTCGGCTGAAAAAATCTGCATGGATATCATCCGGACGGATGACAGGGGCGTGCTGGAAAAGGATGAAAACGCAAAGACGGCTGTCCTGTATGCCACGGCTTACCTCTATGAACACCGGGAGGAAGCAGACCACCATGCCATGATGCTGACGCTGCGGGCGCTCCTTTCCGGCAGCCGAAAGGAGGCGTTCTGATGGAAGTTTCGCTATTGAATGTGAGAATCACCTTCCAGAAGAATGCCGTGGCGGTGGACGGCATCGGCAACCATAAAAACACATGGACGGATTATTATTCCTGCCATGCCACAGCCAGTGGCGAGGCGGGGAAGCAGACCAGTGAAACAAATGTGGCCGGGACCGTGGCGGATGAATCGGATGTTTCGTTTACGGTTCGCTGGTGTAGAAAAGCGGCGGCAGTTGATTCCACAGGATACCGTGTGGTATTTGATGGCGGGATTTACGACATCCTCGCCGTTGACCACATGAATTATAAAAAGAAATGCATCAAATTCAAGTGCAGGAAAGCGAGGCGGTGACGATGGCAAACGGCGTATCTATCGACCGGATGGCAGAGGAGATCATGAGGGGGCTGACAGAATATGCGGACCTTGCCACGGAGGATGTGAAAAAGGCGGTGAAGAAAGCCGGGACAGCGGTGCGCAGGGACATTGAAGCCAACGCACCGAAGGACACCGGGAAGTATGCAAAGTCATGGGCGGTGAAGACCACGAAGGAAACTTCCAATTCGCTGGAGGTGACGGTGCATTCCAGGAACCGCTACCAACTGACGCACCTTCTGGAACACGGCCATGCCAAGAGGGGCGGCGGCCGTGTCCCGGCAAAGCCCCATATCGCAGCAGCGGAGCAGGCCGGCACCCGGCAGCTTGAAAAGGAAATACAGAAAGCATTGGAGGGATAGGCTTTGGAAACATTACTGGCGCTTTTGAAGGAAACCGGCATCCCCTTCGCCTATGACCATTTTGCGGAGGGCGAGTCGCCGGAGCCGCCGTTTGTCTGCTACCTCCTGTCGCAGAGCGACAACTTCGCTGCTGACGGCATGGTGTACTTCAAGGCAAGCGGCGTGAAGATAGAATTATACACCGACACCAAGGATCTGTCGGTGGAGAAGAAACTGGAGGACGCGCTGGATAAGCGGCGCATCTTCTACAACAAGTCGGAGGTCTGGATTGACAGCGAGAAGCTGTACGAGGTCCTCTACCAATTCGATATGGAGGTGGTTTGCGATGCCGAAGAAGAATAAAGTGAAATTCAACATCTGCAACGTGCATTACGCGCTGCTGACGCTGGGTGTGGACGGGACGGTGTCCTTCGGCACGCCTGTTGCGATGCCCGGCGCCGTTTCCCTTTCCCTGGACCCCAACGGCGAGCCGAGCAATTTCTATGCGGACGGCTACGCCTATTACACGGTCAGCAACAACATGGGCTACGAGGGGGATTTGGAGCTTGCCATGGTGCCGGAGAGCTTTCGCACCGACGTGCTGAAGGAGTCGCTGGATGAAAATAAGGTGCTTCTGGAGAACGCCAACGCAGAGACGGAGAACTTCGCCCTGCTGTTTGAGTTTGACGGCGATGTCCGGAAAATCCGCCATGTGCTGTACAACTGCTCGGCGGCACGACCGACCATCGAGTCCCAGACCAACGAGGACGAGATCGAGGTGCAGACCGAGACGCTGTCCATCACGGCGGCCCCGCTGGCAAGCGGCTATGTAAAGGCAAAGACCGGGGACAGCACTACGGATGAGGTCTACCAGAACTGGTACAAGAGCGTGTACCTGCCGGATGCGGCAACGGGCGGCGGTACGGATACGGAAACAGGCGGCACGACTGATACGGAAGGGGAGGTGTAATTTATGAGCATGAAACAGAATATCGAGATTGACGGGAAGCAGGTGCCGTTTAAGGCATCCGCTGCCATCCCGCGCATTTACCGGATGAAGTTCCACCGGGATATTTATAAGGATTTACGGAGCCTTGAGAAGTCCATCGGTGACGGGGACGAGGAGAGTTCCAACCTCGACCTGTTCTCTTTGGAGATGTTCGAGAACATCGCCTATGTGATGGCGAAGCACGCGGACCCCGGCATCCCGGACAGCCCGGAGGAATGGCTGGATGAATTCAACACCTTTTCCATCTACCAGGTGCTTCCGAAGCTAATACAGTTATGGGGGCTGAACGTGCAGACGGATGTCCAGTCTAAAAAAAACTTCGCCCAACTGACCGGGAAATGACAACGCCGCTGTTCCTGCTCCGGTGTGTGCAGCTTGGGCTTTCCATCCGGGATTTGGATTTGCTCACCATCGGGATGGTCAACGATATGTTCGCGGAGAGCAGGAATGACGAATACAAGGGCTATAAGGAAATTGCCACCCAGGAGGATTTCGACCGATTTTAGGCGGCGTCCCCTGGGCATATTTTTGCAGTTTAACAGGAAGGGGTGTCCGCCGTGGCGAACAGAATCAAGGGTATCACTGTTGAGATCGGCGGGGATACCACTAAGCTACAGACTGCCTTAAAAGGTGTAAACGGGGAAATCAGGAATACGCAGTCCGCACTGAGGGATGTGGAAAAACTGCTGAAATTAGACCCAGGCAACACGGAGCTGCTGGCGCAGAAACACCGGCTTCTCGGTGATGCCGTAAATGAAACCAAAGAGAAACTTGCCACACTGAAAACAGCGGCGGAGCAGGCAAACACGGCTCTTGCCAATGGGGAAATCTCGCAGGACCAGTACGATGCCCTCCAAAGGGAAATCATCGAAACGGAAAATAACCTGCGTGACCTGGAACGTCAGGCAGGGCAGTCCGCTGTGGCATTGCAGAAAATCTCCGCTACGGGGGAAAAGCTAAAAACTGTGGGGGACAACATTTCCTCCGCAGGGCAGAATTTGCTCCCTGTCACGGCGGGCGTGACTGCACTCGGCACGGCTGCGGTCAGCACGGCGGCAAATTTTGAAAGCTCCATGTCGCAGGTGCAGGCGACGATGGGAATCACGAAGGACGCCATGTCCACGGTCAACGGCGAGAGCGTCAACACAATGGATACGCTTTCCGCGCTGGCAAAGAAGATGGGCAGCGAGACGGCGTTTTCGGCTTCGGAGTGTGCGGAGGCTTTGAACTACCTTGCACTTGCCGGATACGACACGCAGCAGATGTGCGACACACTCCCTACCGTTTTAAACCTTGCGGCGGCGGGCGACATTGACCTTGCGGCGGCGTCTGACATGGTGACGGATGCCATGTCCGCCCTGGGCATGGGCGTGGATGAGGCGGGGACGATGGTGGATCAGATGGCGAAGACAGCATCCACCACCAATACTTCCGTAGCACAGCTCGGCGAGGGAATCCTCACCATCGGTGCGACCGCAAAGACCGTAAAGGGCGGCACGGCGGAGCTGAACACAGCACTTGGCATTCTTGCTAATAATGGCATTAAGGGTGCAGAGGGCGGCACACACCTTAGAAATGTCATCCTGTCATTACAGAACCCCACCGACAAGGCGGCCGCCTGCATGGAGCAGCTTGGGCTGGATGTCTACGATTCCGAGGGGAATATGCGCTCCCTCAATGACATCCTCGGAGATTTGAACACGAGCATGGACGGCATGACGGCGGCGGAGAAGTCCAATATCATCGGGCAGATTTTCAACAAGACCGATCTGTCCTCCGTGAACGCCCTACTCGCCAATACCGGAACTACCTGGGATGACCTGCAGCAGTCCATCATTGACAGCGGCGGCGCAGCGCAGCAGATGGCGGATACACAGCTTGACAACCTGCAGGGGCAGATCACTATTTTAAAGTCAGCCTTAGAGGGGCTGGCTATTTCTTTCGGCGAGCTTTTGATGCCTGCGATAAAGATGATTGTCGGATGGGTACAGCAGTTCGTGGACTGGCTGAACGGTATGGACGAGGGGACAAAGAAAGTCATCACTACGGTCGCCTTATTGGCGGCAGCGCTGGGACCGGTGTTGATTGTCATCGGGAAGGTAGTGTCTGCGGTCGGCACGATTATGACGATTGTGCCGAAGGTGGCGGGAGTCATCAATACCGTAAAGACCGCTTTTGCCGCCTTAAACACCACCATGCTTGCCAATCCAATCGGCATCATCATTGCAGCAATTACGGCGTTGGTGGCGGCATTTATTTATCTGTGGAACACGAATGAGGATTTCCGGCAGTTCTGGATCAACCTCTGGGAGAATGTGAAGGAGGTCGCCATTGCCGTATGGGAGGCAATCAAAAACTTCCTTTCGGCGGCATGGGAGGCAATCTCATCCACGGCACAGGCTGTGTGGAACGGGATAAAAGATTTCTTTTCCGGGCTGTGGGAAGGGATAAAAATGATATTTACCACGGTGGTGGAGGCAATCAAGACTGTCGTAACCACCTATTTCAATATCTACAAGACCATCATCACCACAGTCTTAAATGCGATAAAGACGGTATTCACGACCGTATGGAACGGGATAAAGACCGTGGTCACCACGGTGGTGACGGCAATCCAGACCTTTATCACCACGGCATGGAACGCCATCAAAAATACAGTCACGACCGTCCTGAATACGATAAAGACGGTCATCACCACGGTGTGGAATGCGATAAAGGCTGCGGTCACGACTGTGGTAAATGCCATAAAGAATGTGATTTCCACAGCCTGGAACGGGATAAAGAACACAGTCAGCACAGTGGTCAACGGGATTAAAAATACGGTCTCCACTGTGTTTAATAATATCAAGTCCTCTATCAGTGGCACGATGGGCAATATTGTAAATGTGATAAAGACCGGCTTCAACAATGCGATTTCATTCATCACAAGCCTCCCGTCCAAAGCCCTGCAGTGGGGCAAGGACATCATCATGGGAATCGTGAACGGAATCAAGAGCTGCATCGGGGCTGTGAGCGATGCCGTGAGCAGCGTGGCGAATAAGATTAAATCCTTTCTGCACTTCTCCGTGCCGGACGAAGGACCGCTGACGGATTACGAGAGCTGGATGCCGGATTTCATGAAGGGGCTGGCAAAGGGCATTGAGGACAGCAAAAGCATGGTGGCAAGGGCGATGGACGGCGTGGCGGCAGACATGATTTTAAATCCATCCGCAGCCGTGCAGGAGATTTCCGTATCCGGAAACGGCGTGGACGGTGTGCCGCAGGGCGGCTCCATAAACGGCCCGCTGATTGAAGTGAAGGAAATGAACGTGAGGAGCGAGGAGGACATCCGCAAAATTTCACAGCAGCTTTACCGGCAGCTCCAGCAGGGGCGGCGGGCAAACGGATATTCGTAGGAAGGGAGGGGCAGGCAGATGGGATTTTCTTTTGACGGCGTCACATCAAAGAGCATGGGCATCGCAAGCCGGATGACGGAAGAGAACCGGGTGCCGGAACTGAAAAACCGCACTATTTCCATGGCGGGAAGGGACGGCCTCATTGACCTTGGCGCATCCCTTTCCGAGCGGGTGATAGAAATTTCCTGCTTCATCCCTCCCAAAAGGACGATGGCGGCGCTCCTGGAATGCAAGGATGAGATCGTAAGCTGGTTAAGCCCGGACAAAGGCGTGTGTGAGCTGAAACTGGACACGGAGCCGGGGCGGGTGTATTACGCAAGGCTTCAGAGCGGCGTCACCTTTGAGCGGGTGGTGCGGCTTGCGGCGGCCTTTGACCTTGCCTTTTTCTGCCCTGACCCCTTCGGCTACGCTGCGGAGGATGAGGTCTTTACCATCACGGAAGCGGGAAGCCACACGGTGAGGCGGAGGCTTGGCAACCTATACTCCAATCCCGTGTACCGGCTGAAAGGCGTCCTGGCATCCGGGGCGGGCAGGTACATCAGCATCACCACAAACGGGGCGGAGCTGAGGATTGCCAATGCGGTTTTATCCGCTTCGGAAACGCTGGTGGCGGATACAGCGAAAATGACGGCATGGGTGGAGGATGCGGAGGGGAACACGCTCCGCAACGCCCTGCCATATATTGGAGAGCTGAACTTCCCCACGCTTGAAGCGGGGCTGAATACGGTGGAGGTGGCGGCATCGAACGCCGCATTTACGGAACTTGAAATACAGGCAAAGAGTCGCTGGAGGTGATTTATATGGGATTGCAGGCAGTCTTAAATACACAGACGGATTTCACGGGAGAGTTCCCAGTGGAATATGCAAAGGACGGACTATGGCGTTTCAATGAGAACGCCCCAGATGCGGATACCATGCTCGCTGATTCTTCCGGCAGGGACAGGAAGATGTTTGTTTCCGGCTGGTCGGGTACGAGCGCTGGCTTCCGCAACGGGCAGAAGGGGCGGCATTTCCGTATGAACATTACAAACCCTGCTTCGGAGAAAATCTATCTGAAGGCCGCGAATGACGGCTCCATCTTCCAGAGCCTTGGGGAGCGGATCATTGTGGGAGGCTGGATGAACCCCACCACTTATTCTGTGGGCAACACTTACACGCCCATTTTTAATACGAGGCAGGGGCCGGGGCAGCCGATTTTCTACCTCTCCCTCATCCGGGGAAAGCCAAGGATCATGCTCTACAATTCCTCCGGCTCCCTGATACTGGATGAGTCGGTGACGCCGCCTTTTTCCTTTGTGAACAACGGGTGGTACTTTATTGCCTGTGTGATAGAGCCGGACAATAAAAAGGCACAGTATGTCGTAGGCGACCGGGGAAGCGGGGCGGTGTGGATTTCTGCGGCGCTGTCCTTTACGGGGGAGCTGAACCGCTCCTGCACGGCGGACCTCATCATGGGGATGCACGCCGGCTCCTACTGGTACGCCGGAGGCTTTGACGACTGGTTTTTAGACTGTGATTCGCAGCTTACGGCAGAGAATTTGGCGGATTATTTCCGTGCCACAATTTTTGCCAACGGCGGCGATACTGCGGGACCGGTGGATGCCCTCTCTATTCCGGATGGCGTGACGCTGCGGAAGGGGAGTAACGGTGCATACCTGGAAAGCGGCGTGCTTTATACACGAGCCGTGGAATACGGCCTTTCTGGTGCGGGCAAGGTGTCTGTTTCCAGTGAGTGCATCCCCGGCGTGACGGACATTCCCCTTGTGGAGACCTCCACGAGCAGCGACCTCATTAGCTGGAGCGATTGGGCGGCGGTGGGAGCGGACGGGAAGATGCCGTCCCCTGCCCGTGCCTACATCCGTTTCCGTGTTACGCTCACGACAGCGGACACGGCGAGGACGCCGAAGCTGGCGGACATTCAGATTTTTGACATACCGAAGTCGCCTTATGACAAAATCGGCTATGCCCGCCCTGTGGTTCTGGACAGCAGCGGTGCGTGGGAGGCGGTGCTGGAAAACGCCTACGGCATCATCGTGACAGGCGAGGTCAACGGCGAGGATACGCTTTCCTTCTCCATTCCCTTTGCCGATGAAAAGCGGAGGTATATCGACAACGAGAAGAAAATCCAGATCGTGGATGACGTGTACACCATCCGCACGGTCACGGACAGCAAGGATGCCTCCGGCAACGCCGTGACGGAGGTGTACGCCGAGGCGGAGTTTTACAACCTTGCCTATTCCGTCCGGAAGGAGGAGAAAGCCTTTGACGCAGAGACGGCGGATGCGGCCATGGCCTACGCCCTTTCCGGCACGGAGTGGAAGGTCGGGACGGTCACGGTCACAACGAAGCGCACATGGACTTCTACGGAGAAGAACGCGCTCTCCATTCTCCGCAACGTGGCGGATTTACATGGAGGGGATTTAGTCTTTGACTGCCCGAATCGGCTGGTGCATCTGCTTACCTTAAATGGGAAGGACAGCGGCGCGCTGTTCATGTACGGGAAGAACATGAAGGACATCGAGCGGACGGTGGACACCACGGGGCTTGTCACAAGGCTGTATGCCGTCGGCGCGGACGGCATGACCTTTGCCAGCATCAACGGTGGGAAACCCTATGTGGAGGATTTCACTTATTCCAAGGAGGTGCGTGTATCTTCCCTGGACTGTTCCGCATTCACGAACCCTTACCAGATGCTTGAATTTACCCGTATGAGGCTTGCGGATTACTGCAGGCCGACGGTTTCTTATGTACTGAATGCCATGGATTTGTCTGTGCTGACGGGATATGAGCATGAGGCGTGGGAGCTTGGGGATTATGTGCGGGTGGAGGATAAGGATTTGGGGCTTTCGGTCACCACGAGGATTGTGCGGAGGGAATACAACCTGCAGGAGCCGTGGAATACGGTGCTGGAGCTTTCCACGGTGCTAAAGAACCTGGGCAGCTCCACGAGCAAGTGGGACAATGCCGCCGATTCCCTAGAGGGCGTCAGCGTGGTGTCCAGCGAGGACATCGCGGAGCTTGTGCCGTTCAACCTCCTTAGAAATTCCCGCGCCGATGACGGGCTTGCCTATTGGGTGTCCTCCGGCTTCGAGGCGGACGGGGAAAACGGGGCGAGCGGCACAGCCTCTTTCAAGGCAGAAGGCGTGGCGGGGATGACCAAGAGCCTGTCGCAGACGGTGTATCCTGCTAACCGGGACAGCTACACCATCTCGGCGCAGATCGCGTCCGAGAACCTTAAGAAACTGAGCGGCAACTCGCAGGTTGGCATTGAGATTGTGCTGGAATATGAGGACGGCAGCACGGAGTCAAGATTCATTGATTTGTACTGATGGGAGGGATTTGCGTGGCTTATTTTTCAAGGACGATAGCAAAGATTACGCCGGAAAATTTCTCGTCTGAACGGCTGAAATCCGTCACCGTCCGCGTCTGCATCACAGACTGCACAGGCGAATTCTACATCACGGACATCCTCCTGCAGGGCGGGCCGGTGGCAATGGGATGGGTGGGGCATCCCTCGGAACTGAGGTGGACGCTGGATGGCTGAGTTTGTCCGGCTTGCGGAAGTGGTCAATAAGAAAAAGGATATGCGTATCGTGAGCGTGACGGTAATCCCCACCATTGCCGACTGCTCCGGGCGTATCTGGTTTACCGATCTCCAACTGCAGGAAGGCTCTGCGTTAAGCGGTTATGCTCCGCACACGGAAACCTGCCTGCAGAAGTTCCGGGAGAATGGGGAAATAAAAGCCCCTGTGTGGTTCAACGGCGTGGTGCGTTCGGAGGAGACGGTGGTTCTTTTCAATATGGGAAAGACCTCTGCACCATTAGACATCCACATCTATCCGAAGTCGGATATGGCAGCGGGGACGGTGCGGCTTGCCCAGGGCGTGGGCGGCCAGAGGGCGGTGTTCCCGGAGGCCGTGAAAGCGGAGGATGACATCGCACTGCTTGCTGAAAGCAGGGAGTGTACACGGAACGGCGCAGCATTTAAGAAAGACGGTTTTTACCAGTACAGCGCCGCATGGGATTCCAAGCACAAGGTAACGCTGGAGAGCGGGAAAACGGCGAGGCTGTTATTTACGATACAGGAGATGCAGGAAGGGGGTGGGACATTTTGAAAGGGGTTTCTGTTGCTTTTCCATAGTACCAGACTTCCTGAAATAAAATGAAACAAAACAGGAGCCCCCATTTCTGGGAACCCCTGCGGTGCATTAATATTATTTTTTGAGCTGTAGGCCGTCTTTGAATGCTTCCCCTACCCTTTCGGTTACCTTATAGTAGCCATGTGTATAAGGATCAAAGGCGATTGCGTTTACCAGGGACATATCGACTTTGTCACCGGACATGACACTCTCGTCTGCTGTGACATTTACCACTTTGCCGATGACGCCGCATCCGTATTCCCCATCCTGGTATTCAATAAACTCACATTCAAGACAGAGGGGGAATTCGTTGATGACAGGGGCATCTACGGTTTCTGCCTTGCTTGCGGTCAGGCCGCTGTTCTCGAATTTGCCTGCAACCCGGTTGCCGGATTCAACACCGAAATAGTCAGCTTCCACCACATGGGCTGCATCAGCGATGCTTACCGTAAAAGCGCCCCTTGCCTTGATGTTCTTTACGGTCTTGTGCGTTTCTGTCAGATTGAGGGCGACATTGCCTCTTTCCTGCATGGTGCCCCAGGCAGCGTTCATGACATTCACGCTGCCGTCTTCGTTGTAGGTTGCTACCATTAAGACCGGCATCGGGAAGATGCCTTCTGTTATGCTGAGTTTTTTTCTCATTGTGATTACCTCGTTTCTATATGGGATTGACAGAACCAGCGTCTGTGCATATAATTGTAGCAGGTAACGGGGAAAAAACAAGTACTATCTTAAAGGAAAGCGTAAGATGATAAAGAATTATATTGGCGAGGCGAATTTTGAGGATACGGGATTCAGTTATACGCTGTCCCTGATATCCGGCAAGCACAAAATGGTCATTCTTTACTGCCTGATGGAGTTTGGCGTTGTCAGGTTCAACGAGTTAAAACGGTATCTGAAAAATGTGTCAGACAAAACACTCAGCGGCAACCTGAAAGAACTGGAGGCGGACCGGCTTATTATCAGAAAAGAATACCCGCAGATACCCCCGAAGGTGGAATACAGCCTGAGTGACAGGGGCAGGTCCCTGATGGATGTTTTGGATCAGTTATGTGTCTGGGGAGAAAATAACAGGGAGTAACCAAAACGGCACTGTTTTTTGAAAATCTAATATAGAAGGTATGTATGAAAAGCGTCTGGAAACAGGCGCTTTTTTCCGCCCAATTTTAAGGAGGGATTGCATGGACACACTGAAAGGGAAACAGATCATGGTGTGGACGTTCATGGGTAACACGAGGATGTACCAGGCGCTCCGGGATTACGGCGACCGCATCAGCCAGATCGGTCTTTTTTCATTCAAGGTCCGGGCAACTGGGGAAATCTATGAGAGCGGCGTTTCCATTGCGGAAGGCTCCACCATGCGGACGTATATCAGGAAATGGCCGCACATCAAGTGGCTGCTGACCGTGGCGAACGACGGCACGAACAGCATCTTCAAGGCGCTGCGGGAAAATACGGGCGGGGCGCAGGATAAGTTCCTCTCGGAGCTTGTGCGGATCATGGAGAAATACCCCTGGTGCGACGGCGTGGACATCGACCTGGAAAAAGGGGACGATTACTCCACAGCGGCGAAGTCCACGACCATGTTCCGCAATATCTACAATACCGTGAAATCCTATAATCCGGCAAAGCTGATGAACATCTGCCTGCCGGGGATGGACAGCATCAATGGCTCTGTGGGCGGCGAGAACTGGTGCATCTACGGCGACCTCAACAATTACTGCGACACGGCCTCCATCATGAGCTACGGCATGGCATGGGCGGGCAGCGCACCGGGGCCGGTTTCCCCGCGTTCCTGGCTGGAGGGCATCTATGATTACGCCGTGAAGGTCATGGACCCGGATAAGGTGTTCCTGGGGATGCCCGCTTACGGGTGGAACTGGCGGATACACGACACGCCAAAGAACATGGGCGTGACCTACCGGGGGACTTCCAACACTTACTATGCGGCGCAGCTCTGGATAAAGGGCGGCTACAACTTCACGGACGACAAGCCGCCGCAGCCCTTCATCCCCATTGTGGCTTATTGGGACGACTACGACAAGGTGCCGTGGGCACTTCCCCATGTGTACGACTACATGGAGGGGCGGGATGCGGTTTCCTATGATTATCCGCTGCTTTCCGGCACATACAACCGCAGGCATTACCTGACCGCCTACGGCAAGGAGCAGAAGACGGAATTTGAAAACATCATTGTTGACCGCAGCGGCGGAAGCCCGGACAGCTATTCCGGCATCGTGTCCGTGTCGGAGGGCATGGTGACAATGGGGGATAACGGCTCCGCCTCTTATAAATTTTCCGTATCTACAGCAGGGACTTATGATATTGCCGTGCGCTTGTGCTTCCCCTTCTGGGATAAAAATGGGATATATATCTCCATTGACGGGAGCAGGAAGCATTTCACGGAAAGCCGTCTGTGGTGGCCGTACTGGAGGGCTACCTTCTGGATTTCCCTTGCGGAAAATATACAGCTTTCCGCAGGGACGCATACCGTCACGGTTTCGGTGGATGTGAAGGGTGTGCAGTTTTACGGCTTCCGTGTCTGTCAGTCCTTTTCTGAAGAACCAAGCGCCGGCTCTGCCATCTATACGCTTGCGCCGCGGAAATTTAAAGATGTGGACGGGAACATGGCACAGCCGGACAAAGGCTTCAAGCTGACGCTGGAAATGCTCCGCAGGAAGCCGGATTCTGCACTCATCTGGTATGAGGACTTCCGTGACGAAAATCCCCTGCCGGAAACCTACTGGACGACGCTCTCCGGCAAGTGGCAGGTGTGGCGGGAGGGCTATGAGAACCGGCCGTATTCACAGCTTGAGGGGAGCGGGCAGCTTGCATGGAAGTACAGCGGCTTCAAGGAACTGCATCTGCGGGCAAGGTTGGCGTTCCCGGCAGACGGCAGCGGCAAGGCGGGGGTGTTCTGCGGGGATGTGTTCTGCTGCTTAAATATCGATACGCAACGGGTGGAGCTTTACAAAGGCTCCACGCTCCTTGGCAGCTACAGCCAGGCCATCAGCCGGACACCGAATGCTGACCTGCGGGGGAATCCCGCGATGTACACCGTGGAGATGCGCATCCGTGGGAACCGGGTGCGTGTCTATTCCGGCGCTTCCTATACGCTGCGGTTCACGGCGGCAATCAGCGGTTTTTCCGGCGGCTATGCCGGATACCGCTCGGATAAGCGGACCGTCTGCGAACTGATGAGGCTTGGGGATGCATGGACCTATGAGCCGTATGAGCGGTTCGATGTGCGGATGCCGGACGGCGGTTTTAAGTCCTTCGGCCGGATCAGCAGGAGCAGTGCGGTATGGGATGAGGAATTCCAGGTGTTCACGCTGACTTCCGATGTGGAGGAAAGCTCTACCCGCAGCGAGGACATTTCCATGGATTATGATTTTTTCCACTCAGATTTGATGGAACTGTCCTGCGGGAACAATTACACGGCGGAAGTCATACCGAAGGACATCAATATCTGGATTTCCCGTCTGTTCCTTGGGGATGCGGACGGTTTCTCCATCCTCTATTACCAGGACGTGGACTCTCTCATCTATTGGGCGAACCAGGCGGCGTACCGCTGGAAGCTGCGGGGGATGTGTATGTGGTCGCTTGGGCAGGAGGACATGAGACTGTGGGAGTGGCTGCCGAAGCAGATATAAACTACACAATTCCCGCCCGGATGTTTGTGCAGCTTATGCCCCGGATTGACTTGATAAAATGCGCATTCAGAGCGAATATGTGTACTACCGAAAGGGAAAACAAAGCCAGCGGCTTAGAAAACGGAGGAAAACACAATGACAAGATTTGAAAGGGAAATCAGCGGCAGCCTTGGGGCATTCTGGAAGAAGAATGCAGAGGAGGAAGTAAGGAAAGCGGTGGCACAGGCAGACACGCAGGCCACGGCCGATGCGGACGGCGCAATCAAATGGAACAGCAACGGGCGGTACCTGATGGACGATTTCTGCGAAAAGCTGGAATACGCAGGCTACGCTTTTGACAGGGAGGCAACGGCAAGGAAACGGGAGGCACAGAATGAGGAGAGCCTTGCGGAATACCGCAGGAACGACAGGGGGCTTTCCGGGGAGGCGCTTGCGGAGGCAAGGGCGGCCTTCGGGGAAGGGGCAACGATGGTGAATGTGCTGACCGGGAGGAAAACAAGGCTTTAATTCAAAACAGAATATTTTAAGGAAACTGGCGGATGTCCATTGCGGGCAGCCGCTTTTTTCATACACAAAAACTTTTTAAAGGAGGGCTTCACTATGAAGGAATTCTGGAACACGATTCAACTCATTTTTGCTGGCATCGGGGGATGGCTCGGCTGGTTCCTCGGCGGCTGCGACGGACTGCTGTATGCGCTTATCGCATTTGTGGTGGTGGACTATGTCACGGGCGTGATGTGTGCCGTGGCGGACAAGGAGCTGTCCAGCGAGGTGGGATTTAAGGGCATCGCAAAGAAGGTGCTGATCTTCCTGCTGGTGGGGATTGCTAACATCCTCGATGTGCAGGTCATCGGGAGCGGCTCTGTCCTGCGGACGGCGATTATCTTTTTCTATATCTCCAACGAGGGCGTGAGCCTTCTGGAGAATGCCGGACACCTGGGGCTGCCCATCCCGGAAAAGCTGAAGGACATCCTAGCACAATTGCATGATAGGGCAGAGAACGGGAAGGGGGACGAATAACCATGAAACTGGTGGAATCAATCATGACAAGAAATCCGTGTTACACGGCGGGGCGGAAGATCACGGTGAAGGGGCTGATGCTCCATTCTGTGGGCTGTCCGCAGCCAAAAGCGTCCGTGTTCATCAATTCATGGAACAGCCCATCGCACGACAGTTCGTGCGTCCACGGATTTATTGACGGCAACGATGGGACGGTTTATCAGACGCTCCCGTGGAACCACAGAGGATGGCACTGCGGAAGTGGGAATAAAGGGAGCGGGAACAATACCCATATCGGAGTAGAAATGTGCGAGCCTGCGTGTATCAAGTACACGGCAGGCTCTAACTTTACCTGCTCCGATACCGCCACGGCAAAAGCGGTGGCAAAGAGGACCTATGAGGCGGCAGTGGAGCTGTTCGCATACCTTTGTAAGAAATACAGCCTGAATCCGCTTGCAGATGGTGTCATCATTAGCCACAGGGAAGGCCACAGCCGGGGCATTGCCAGCAACCACGAAGACCCAGAACATCTGTGGACGCAGCTTGGGACGGGGTACACGATGGATGGATTCCGCAAGGCGGTCAAGGCGGCTATGGGCGGCGTGTCTTCCGACACGGATAGGTATACGAAAATCATGGGGAACGCCACGGCAACGGCGGAGCAGATGAAGGCATACCTCAAAGCGAAGAATCCGAAGGTGGCGCAGTCTGTTCTTGATATGGTTCCGCTGTATCTTTCGGAAGGAAAAGCGGAGGGAGTGCGTGGCGACATCGCCTTTGCACAGTCCTGCCTTGAGACGGGGAATTTCACTTTTTCCGGCTCTGCGGTCACGCTTTCCCAGAACAATTTCTGCGGCATGGGCGTGACTTCAAACGGCATGAAGGGAAATTCCTTTGATACCCCGAAGAACGGCATTCGGGCGCAGATACAGCATTTGAAGGCTTACGCTTCTAAAGCGGCTTTGAAAAATGAGTGTATCGATCCCCGCTTCAAGTATGTCACGAGGGGGTGTGCAGAATATGTGGAGTGGCTTGGGCAGCAGGAGAATCCGGACGGGAAAGGCTGGGCGGCAGGCACCGGGTATGGGGAGAAAATTCTTACTATCCTGAAAGCTATCCTCGCTACAGCCGGAGGTACGGACAAAATTACTGAGGCGTGGTATCGTGTTCGTAAGACTTGGTCAGATGCCAAGTCACAAAAAGGGGCGTTCAAGTCGCACTCCAATGCAAAGAAATGTGCGGACGAAAATCCCGGTTATTCCGTATTCGATGAATCCGGGAAAGCGTTATATACTTCTACCGCAACATTTAAGCCATATCTTGTAAAGGTAGAGGTTTCTGACCTCAATATCCGCAAGGGTCCTGGGACGAACTGCGCTAAAACCGGGAAATATACAGGCAAGGGTGTTTTTACCATTGTTGAGGAAGCGGATGGAAAGGGAGCCTCAATGTGGGGACTTCTGAAATCTTACCAGAAAAACCGGGACGGTTGGATTTCGCTTGATTACGCCAGAAAAGTATAATTGTAATTGTAGGGAGTTTGATAAGCCCACGGCACGTAAAAAATGCCGTGGGCAATTTTTTTATGCCGTTTTATAGAAAAAACCTCATCAAACCTGCCCGGAAATCTCCGTAGATATGGAGGGCGGATTTTGAAAGCAATGCGGAGTCCTCCAAAGGAGGAAAGCCATGCAGGTGACAAAGATTACAGAGAAAAAATCAGTTCCCGTTCCAGAAATAAAAAAGGCCACAACAGAGGCACTCCGGCTGGAATATGGATACCATATGGCTCAGAAACTGTTAAAAGCAATGCTTGATAAGGGAATGCTCTCTGTGGATGAATTCAACAAAGTAACCGAGAAAAACCGCCAAACTTTCTCGCCATATTTAGCTGAGATTATGCCAAAAATGACTTGATATTATGGGCGTTTAGAGCGAATATGTGACCTACCGAAAGCGAGGTGAGTTGATGAAAAGGATAACGAAAATCGAACAAAACGAGGCAGGCGCCTTGGCAGTGTCAAAGCTGCGTGTCGCCGCCTATTGCCGCGTTTCTACAGCGAGTGATGATCAGCTTGTCAGCCTTGAGGCGCAGAAAACACATTATGAGTCCTACATCAAAGCAAACCCGGAATGGGAGTTTGCCGGAATCTATTATGACAGGGGTGTGACTGGAACCAAGACGGAGGGCAGAGACGAATTGCTCCGGCTAATTTCCGACTGCGAAAATGGGATGGTTGACTTCATTGTCACAAAGTCCATCAGCCGTTTTTCACGGAACACATTGGATTGCTTGGAGCTTGTCCGGCATCTGCTCGACATCGGGGTGTTCGTCTTTTTTGAAAAGGAGAACCTGAACACGCAGTCGATGGAAGGCGAGCTGATGCTCTCCATTTTGAGCAGCCTGGCGGAAAGCGAGTCTATTTCCATTTCGGAAAACAACAAATGGTCAGCGCAAAGGCGATTCCAAAACGGTACGTTCAAGGTTGCCTATCCGCCTTATGGCTATGATAATGTGGCCGGACAGATGGTGGTAAACGAGGAGCAGGCTGAAATCGTGCGCTGGATGTTTGCACAGGCCCTTGCTGGGAAAGGGACGCACAGAATTGCTTCAGAGCTGAATGAAAGCGGCATTCCAGCAAAGAAAGGTGGGAGCTGGACGGCCACGACTATCCGGGGGCTTTTGACGAACGAGAAGTTCACCGGGGACATCATGTTCCAGAAAACCTACACGGACAGTCAGTTCAACCGGCACCATAATTACGGTGAGAGGGATAGGTATTTCGTGGAGAACCATCACCCCGCCATTGTGAGCAGGGAGATCTTTGAAGCGGTGGCGGCGGTTATTGGTCAGAGAGCCAAAGAAAAGGGTGTGACAAAGGGTAGCAAGTATCAGAATAGATATCCGTTCTCTGGCAGAATTATCTGCTCGGAATGTGGCAGCACCTTCAAACGGCGCATCCATTACTCCACCCACCAGAAATACATCGCATGGTGCTGTTCCAGGCATATTGAAAGGATTGAGGAGTGTTCCATGCAGTTCATACGGAATGATGCAGTGGAAGCGGCATTCGTAACTATGATGAATAAGTTGATCTATGGGCAAAAAGCTATCCTGCGCCCTCTGCTTAATGCCCTGCGTGGTGTAAATGACACAGATTCTTACCGCAAGGTGGCGGAGCTGGAAAGCCGGATGGAAGGGGCAGTGGAACGGAGTCAGGTGTTGACGGGGTTGATGACGAAAGGCTATCTGGAACCTGCCCTTTTCAACAAGGAAAAGAATGCGCTGGAAACGGAGATGGAGAGCCTGCAGAGACAGAAAGATTCCCTTTCGAGACTTTTGAATGGGAACTTAGCGAAAACGGCGGAAGTAAGCCGCTTGCTGAAATTTGCCGCTAAAGTGGAAATGGCAGTAGCTTTTAACGGAGACCTGTTTGAAGAATATGTGGACAGGGTGGTGGTATATTCCCGCACGGAAATCGGCTTTGAGCTGAAATGCGGTCTAACATTGAGAGAAAGGCTGGTGAGATAGATGGGACACACACCATATGGTTATAGAATTGAGGGTGGCAGAGCTGTCATTGATGAAGAGACCGCCAAGCAGGTGCGGCAGATTTTTGAGTATTACCTTACCGGCGAAAGCCTCACCACGGCTGCTGGCAAGGCAGGACTGAAAATGCTTCATGGCGGCGTCTCTAGGATACTCAAAAACCCACATTATCTTGGGGATGATTATTACCCGGCGATTATCGACAGGGAGACTTTTGACAAAGCGGAGGCGGAGCGTCTGCGGAGGGCGGAATACCTGGGCAGAATACGGGAGCCGGAGGGACAGGAGAAAATTGCAGTTCCAGTTTCTTTCCACGCTAGCCCAATGGAGCAAAAGTATGATGATCCGTTCCTGCAGGCGGAATATGCCTACAGCCTGATAGAAAGTGAGGGATAGAGGATGGCTGCAAATAGGAATGCAAATGTGACGATAATTCCTGCGCGGCAACGTGTGGGGAATCGAAAGAAAGATGAGGAGAGACCGAAGCTGCGTGTTGCCGCCTACTGCCGTGTTTCCACGGACAGTGATGAGCAGGCTACCAGCTACGAGGCACAGATTGAACATTATACGGCGTACATTCAGAAAAATCCTGAATGGGAACTGGCTGGCATATTCGCAGATGACGGGCTGTCCGGCACTGACACCCGAAAACGCGGGCAATTTAATCTCTTAATTGAGGAGTGCATGGCAGGCAAAATCGACATGGTGATCACGAAATCCATCAGCCGTTTTGCAAGGAACACACTGGATTGCCTAAAATATATCCGGCAGCTAAAGGACAAAAATATCCCGGTGTTTTTTGAAAAAGAAAACATCAACACGATGGATTCAAAGGGTGAAATCCTTCTCACCATCATGGCGTCGTTGGCACAGCAGGAAAGCCAGTCTTTAAGCCAGAACGTGAAACTTGGCTTGCAGTTTCGTTACCAACAGGGGCTTGTGCAGGTCAATCACAATCGTTTCCTCGGCTATACGAAGGATGAGGAAGGGATGCTGGTCATCGAGCCGGAAGAAGCTGAGATTGTAAAGCGGATTTATCGGGAATACCTGGAGGGCGCAAGCCTCTTACAGATCGGGAAAGGTCTGGAGGCGAACGGTATCCTGACGGCGGCGGGAAAAGCACAGTGGCGTCCGACCACTCTGCAGAAAATCTTACGAAATGAAAAGTACATCGGGGATGCTCTGCTTCAGAAAACTTATACGGTGGACTTCCTCTCAAAAAAGAGGGTCAAGAACACTGGCATCGTCCCACAATATTATGTGGAAGGCAGCCACGAGGCGATTATTCCCCGCGACCTCTATATGCAGGTGCAGGAGGAGATGGTGCGGAGGGCGAACTTGCACAGTGGTTCGGAAAGGAAAAAGCGGGTTTACAGCAGTAAGTATGCTTTATCGAGCATCGTCTACTGCCCTAAATGCGGGGATATTTACCGCCGGATTGCATGGAAGAACCGGGGAAAGCACTCCACAGTGTGGCGGTGCTGCACCAGAGTGGAGCATGGTCCGAAGGCTTGTGACGCGCCGACCATCCAAGAATCAGACCTGCAGAATGCGGTGGCAAAAGCCATCAACGATATGCTTGGCGGCAGGGAGATTTTCCTTCCGCTCCTAGAGGAGAATATAGAGGTGGTCATTGGGGGCGGTGTGGACGATGAGATTGCAGAGATTGACCGTAGGCTGGCAGAACAGCAGAAAGAGTTGCTGAAGCTGGCGAACGCAAAAAAGGATTATTCAAAAGTGGCGGATGAGATAGATAGGCTCCGGGAGGAACGGCAGGGTATCCTGATGAAGGAAGCTGACCGGGAGGGCAGGCGGCAACGGATTGAGGAAATGAAAGACTTCCTGCAGGAGAAGGCAGACACACCGTTAGAATATAACGAACAGTTGGGAAGACGGCTGATTGAAAAAGTGACGGTGTATGAAGACAAAGTTGCGGTGGAATTCAAATCGGGGCTGGAAACAGATGTGGAGCTGTAGGACACAAAAAAGTTAGCGCCTTGCGACTTGGAAACAGGTGGCAGGGTGATATTTGTAATTTTTTGTGAAAATACTTGCACTTGTCAACCAAAAGGTTTATAATGGAAATGTAATGCTGGGGATGCGTGGTAATGGCATTAGATAAGATTAGGCATTTTAGCAGAAAGCCGAATCGTGGCACGATTTTCTTTGAGGAGATGATAGCGATTGTGGATGCATTGGGCTCAAATTATGAACAGACATTTATTTCGCCGAATGGTACTGCTATAAAAAGGGGGGATAAAATGGAAAAAATCTGTGGTATTCTATTTTCTGGAGGATTAGATTCAAGTTTAGCTGTTTGTAAAATGATTGAGAAAGGATATAGAACCGAATTATTACATTTTGATCAAGGTGCATTGATTTCAAATAATTTAGTTTTAATAAGATACAATGAACTTAAGAAGGTATATTCTGATTGCATTAAAGGCATAACTTCTTTTAATGTAAGTGGATTGTTTAGGAGAATAGCCTTGGTTTCTTTAGAGGAAGACATAAAAAAATACAATGTAAGCTTGGTTTGTGTTGGATGTAAATTAGCAATGCATATACAAAGTATTATATTCTGTGAAAAAAATAAGATTCAATATATGGCAGATGGCTCAACTGAACGTCAGAAAAGATATGGGGAGCAAAGAGAAGTGACGATAGATTTTCTCAAAGGATTGTATAGTGAACATGGAATTACATATGAGAATCCAGTATATAGTTTGGAAAAGAAAGAGATAAAGTATGGATTATTTGATAGAGGGATGACAATACAGCCATTAGAGGATACCTGCTTGTTTAGTAATACGTTCTCAATAGCGTCAGATGAAGTTATTGAGCAATATTTAAATGATAAGAAACAGTTGTGTAATGAGTTAATAGAAAGGGGCATGTTATATGAAAAAAATCGATAAAATTGGTGGTATCATTTTAAGAGGCAAAAAACTTTTGGTAGTAAAAAAGAGAACCAAGGATAATCGTGAAGAATATATTATACCTGGTGGTAAACGTGAAGGAAATGAAACGGATTTTGAAACCTTAAAAAGAGAACTGCAGGAGGAAATACAAGTAGAACTGTTGACTGCAGACCCTTTTGGAGGGTTTGATGATATAGCTGTTTTTGAAAATATTCCTATTCATATTGAAGTATATTTTGCTAATATTACAGGGGAACCAAATTGTGATAGTGAAATTAAGGAATTGGTATGGATTGACCGGAACTATGCAGAGTATGGAATAAAATTAGGAAGTGTCTTAGCAAAGTTTGTGATACCGAAATTAGTAGAAATGGAGATGATGTAATATCACAATAAAAGATTACTTTTCTATAATTATTCCAAGCTTAGCATTAAGTGTTGCACTATATACTTTTTTGTCAAATAATCCTAAATTTAGAGAGTTTGGTGCAAAATTCTGGACAACTGTAATGTTACAGCTAATTTCAATGGTATCATGTTCATGCGCTTTGTTTTTTGAAATGCTACAAGGAAGTGTTGCAGCTAATCATCCGAGAATAGAATCCGTTTTAGGTAAAGTAGAAACAGTTTTTCTCTATATATTCGCAATTGTATTTGTAGCAAGCTGGTTGTATTTATGCAAGGTCTTTTATAAAATTTTTGGTAGTTTGTATCATTTGCGCAAAAAACGTTTTTTGAAATATACCAAATTCTTTGGCTGGTTTTACGAAAAGTTTTTGCATAAAACATTCTACGAAAAAAATTATAGGGAACGTACTGTTTTTAAGATTAATAGTTTCCCTGGCGTTTCTGATGAACAGTTACAGAAAGTAAAGCATGGCGGCACTATTTTGGTACTATATCAAGATAATGTAGAGTATGGAAATATGCTTGCAAATTATATTGCAGAGACTATTGCGGATGGAGAAACAATTGATTTTATCACAACATATAAAAGTCCTGTAGAGTTATGTTCGTTTTTTTCGGATGAGCAGGTATCCAAGGTAACTAAAAGATTGTCAATCATTGATTGTTTTACTCCACACTATGCGTTCGATGATAAAGTGGTAAAATTTGCAAAAGAAGAGTACACACATAAAGGATATAAATTTTTTAAAGCTGATTCATTCGCCGAAATTCATACAGCTGCTAATGACTCTTGGTATAGATTTAGAAAGGTTTGTGAATCAGAAGAAAATATGTATAGAATTCCGCATAGAACAATTTATGATACATTGTCATCATTGATAAGGTTTTCAAGTGAAGAACTTTACTTTTTGTTTTTGCGGCATGTTATTTCTTCCGAAAAATCTTATGGAATGGTATCCTTGATTATGGAACCTATTTCCTTGAAAGAGGAATTAAAGAATGATTTGATCCGTATGGCTGATATTGTTATAGAATATAATGAATCTATGGTTGTTATAAAATAAAGTTAAATGGGAAATAGATAGTCTGTCTATTATACAAATAAGGCTCATCTGTTTCTATGCTTATTATTTCCATTGGATGGTACGAAAGTGGAGCTGTAGGAACGGAACAGTTAACGCCTTGCGACTTGGAAACAGGTGGCAGGGTGTTTCTTGTTTTGCATAGACTCTTGCGCTTATCAACCAAAAGGTTTATAATAGAAACATGATAATGGAGGTGCGTGGTGACAACATCAGATATGATAAGGCAGTTATGTGAGAAAATGAATATCAGCCAGGCAGAGCTTTGCAGACGTATCGGGCAGACACCACAGAATTTTAATAAGAAGCTGAAACGCGGCACGGTTTCTTTTGAGGAGATGGTGGCGATTGCGGAGGCGTTGGGCGTAGGCTATGAACAAGCGTTTATCTTGCAGGATGGAGAAAAAATAAGTATCAAGAGGTGAGAATTGTGTGTTTGTCAAAATTTAAAATAACGGATAATGAGCCATGTCCGTGCGGAAGCGGAAAGGCATATAAGGATTGTTGCAAGGGGAGACAAGTACAGATTAAAGTCTCAAAAAAGCCGCCCGAAGTTCAGGTAATGGAGAAGATGAGGCGGTCAATGAAAAAATGTTGCCTGCATCCAGATCAGGCAAATTGCAAGGGGAAAATAAAGGCTGCCCATGCTTTGCAGAACAATAAAATCATTTCACTGCTGGCAGGTGAAGAACGCCATGTTTATATGATAGATGCAAAAAAACAACCATTGCTTGTGCCGTTGGATACAGGAGAGATTGTTCCTATGGTTGAAATGAGCAGAACCAGTGCAAATGATGCAACAACTGAAACATGTTTTTGCGATTTGCATGACAATATCGCTTTTGCCGTAATCGAAAAGGGCGCTCCTGATTTTGATGAGTCGAGAGAAGATATGAAATTTGTATATGCTTATAAAGCCTTTATATTTGAATACTATAAGCAGAAAATAGCATTTGATATTTTTCGGCAAAACTTCAAAGATAACCCTAATGCATTTTTGTCTCCTGATATGGTTGGAATGTACAGAATGCTACAATTGAAGATGCAGGAATTTGAGCCAGTAAAGAAGCATTTTGATTCTCAGATTCTTGCAAACACATATGATGGAGTAACAACTTGCGCGGTCAAACTTCCATATCAGATAAAGTTTGCTGACTATGCATATATTGCGCCTGACTATGATTTGAACGGCAGGAAAATCAAGCATACCATCCGTGGGGTTATGCATCGAGTGGCAATTACAATTTTTCCTGAAGTAAACCAATCTTGGCTGTTGGTTAGTTGCCTCAAGGAAGAAGATACAATATACAAAACCTTTTTTGAACAATTATCATCGGCAACTGATGATAAGCTAAGATTTTACATAAATATGGTGCTTCCGTTATACTCGGAGAATATGGTATTAAGTCCAGAGTTATGGAATGCCTGGGACAAGGAAACACAGATGGCATATACCTTTTATGCCAATTTACATGGACCAGAAGCTTATACATTTGGGATGGGAATAGGAATGGGGCTAAAGAATGCTTCACGAGACAGGACGGGCAAAGCCTATCTATTACCACCAAAAATAAATCTGTTCTTGTAATATGATAAGCGGTTGCTATGTTTCCGCAAACAGAAAAAAACGAAAAAAGTCGGTTGATATGTTACCGAGAACAGACACGAGGAAATGACGTACTTTTCATTTCCTCGTGCCATGTGGAGACAGTCTGCCTGCTGTCGAGAAAAGCCCAATAAATCAAAGGTTTCTACGATTTTGGGAATAAAATAGATGTGTGTTTCTATTTCCGTAGAGTGATGATATAATCGGAGATTTACCCCAGGGGATAGACTTTTTGGAACAGGGATATACATTTTGGCGAAAGGATACTTTTTCGCAAAAGAAATGAAGGACAGATTAATAAAATTATTTGGTAATGTAGCATAGGAGGAAATAGAGTGACTACTGAGTTATTGGAGATAATGAGAACTGATATAAAACGATGCGAAGATGCTCAAGCATCAAGCAATGGTACGCATAGTTTATATCAGGCACTAATTGCAAAATACAACGGTATATTTGAAGATTTTGGGAAGGATATACCGACATCAGGGAAAGCATGTGCTGTTGGTAGTGCGCTGAATTACAGACCAGAATTAAATGCTATCAAAGAAAAATTAGAATTGATTATTGCGACAGATAAAGAAAAAGATCCTTTATTTGATTTTAAATCTATGTATGAAGAAGATTTGGAATCTTTAAAACAAGCTATATCCGATTCTGCAAATGAGGTGACACCTGAAATTGCTAAACAGCAATTGTATAAAGATGTAACTGCAAAGTATGAAGCATATGTACCAAAGCTTAATGCAGGATTATATGGATATGAGGAAGCGATTGGAATTTATGATGAAGTGGCCGGACAAGAACTGTTTTATGACTTAAGACAAATTTATAATAAAATGCTGACTTTTAAAGCATTGGGATATCCGGCACTTATGGAAACAATTCCTCAGAGCGTTCCAATGGTACAGATAACAAATACAAATGAAAACAAAGTTGATATTAATATTTCCTTTAGTGATGTAAGAAAAGAAATTGAGAATATGTCGGCGTTGCCAGATACCGAAATAGAGGAGATTTTGGATAAAATTAACGAATTAGAAAAAATCGTTAAATCTCCAGACCGCAAATCAAAAAAGTGGGAAAATGCAAAAGGAATTGTTAAATGGATTGCTGATAAAGGTGTTGATGTAGGAATTGCATTGTTGCCGTTGTTATTGCAGATTAAGTAGATATACATAGAAACGTAGCGTGAGGAATGTTGTAAAATGGGGATAAAACCATTACCCCACTTTGAAAACCCATTGAATACTTTCGCTATGCAGTATAAAATCAAAGTTCAGGGGAATATTGAAACCATTTGTCTGCTTTCAAAGAAACCTTGATTTCCTGCGGTTTGTTGGACATTAAGGAAAGAAAATGGACGTGTGTTTTGTAGTTCTTTGAATGAAACATTTGTATAATGAATCAGTGGGGTGGTGAGAGACTCTGCTGAATAATTGGCTTTTGCTAAAAGGTATCACTTTTGCGAAAATGTATGATACCCTCCGGCAGAAGCCTTTTTATATAAAGATAACTTGACTTCTAAATCTTACTGATGTAATATTTGCATGGATGTAACAGGCGCTCAAAAGGAAAATTTTTTTGTGTTGAAATCTTACGCATGTAATAAAAGGAGGGTTGAGAAGATGGTTGTATTTAGAATGTTGATGTAAAAATTGTTCGTGGATTAGGAAGTAAAAGTTAAAAGAAGTTACAGAAGAAAGGAAGATTTTGGGATGAAACTAAAACGATGTATGATAATGGGTATAACTGCTTGCTTGATTATAGGAAGTATGTCAGGATGCAGTTCAAAAGAGAATGGAAACAGCCAATCAAATCAAAAGGAACAGACAATACAGATTAATCAAACCGAAGAAGAAATAAGTGAAAACGAGGATGTGAAGAATGAAGAGGAACTGTAGCCGACAACAGTCACTGTAGATTATGCGGAAGCGTTTCAATCAATCCAAGGGTGTGCAGTTATTTTGAATTCAGAAAATAATACATATACTTTTTATAATGAAGACAAATGCAGAACGAGGGTATCTCCTAATTCTACGTTCAAAGTAATCTCAGCTTTAATAGGAATTCATAATCAAGTGGTAACGTCAGAGGATAGTAAAATGGAGTATGATGGAATGAATTACCCAGTTGATGCATGGAATGCCGATTTAAGACTGGAAGATGCATTTCGAAGTTCTTGCATTTGGTACTTTAGAAAAGTAATAGAAGAGGTGGGACAAGAGACAATCCAAGAGGAATTAAACAAATTGGATTATGGAAATTGTGACATATCTGAATGGAGTGGAAGTGGTGTGAACTCTTTTCCAGAACTTAATGGTTTTTGGATTGAATCATCTTTGCTGATTTCTCCGATAGAGCAGGTGGAAGTTTTGCATAAGATTATGGAAGGGGAAACTATATATACAGAATCAGAGATAGAAATTCTAAAAAGCATTATGTTACTTGAGGCTAGTGATTCAAAAAAAATATATGGAAAAACAGGAACGGGAACAGACGGTACAGCATGGTTCATCGGTTTTGTCGAAAAAGAAAATACTAATATATATTTTGTTATATATTTAGATGATAATTCTTCGAATGAAATTAGTGGGACAAAGGCACAGGAAATAGCATTTAATATCCTAGAGGAGTAATCAAGAGAAGTTAAGATTTTACTATGTGTTGCTGGTATATTTATTGCAATGATAGCTGCACTTTGGCTTTGCTTCGTTTATGAGACGGATTATAAAAAGACAATATGCGATACAGCAATCTCGCCAGATAAAAAATATGAACTGATACTGGAAGCCGTTGGAGAAGCTGAGTGGCCATTTGGATCAGCTAGTGGTCGATTGATTCTTAAAGAAGGAAAAAACAAAATATCATAAGTGGGTTTTGAGTTACGGAATGATGGTAAAAGCATAAGCAGCAATTGTTGGAAAGTGACTTGGTATGAGGATTATGTAGAAGGCATTCTTTCTGGAGAGGAACAAGCTGATGAACAGATTCTCTTATATTTCAATGGAGAGAATGAGAGACAGCAGTTAACAGATGAAGAATAATAAAGAAGGTAAAGGGTCAAAGTGTTTCATTTGGAGACCCTTTACCTTTTTTCAATACCAGATATTCATGTCTGATAATATAGATAAAGCAATATCAGATGCTTTGCTTCCGGTAGCATTTTCAGTGGCTCCGATATTTAAGGCAAAGAAATATGTATTATCTGAAGTTTCGACATAGCCAATGAACCATCCGCTTATGTTCTCTCCATTAATATTTCCTGTTCCGGTTTTGCCGTATAGGTTACCGTTAGCAGTGGAAGAAAGTAATAAGGCATTCTTTACAGTCTGAATATTATCTGCATCAAAATTAAATTCATTGATGTACAGTCGTTGGAGCATTTCGACCTGCTCAATAGGAGAAATTTTGAGGGAAGATTCTGCCCAAAAGGAAGAAACACCACCTGACAGGTCATGATTGCCATAATTAATATATGTATAGAAGTCTTCTAAAGTTTCTAATCCGGCAGTTTGGTCTAATGATTGAAAGTACCAATTGACAGAGTTTTGAAATGCTGTAGTAAGGTTTTGATTGGCATTCCACTCTGCAATAGGGTATTCTTGCCCATTCCATGTCATTTCGTTTGAAGCCGAAGTTATATATCTGTTTTCCAAACCTAACAGGGCACTGTATATTTTATATGTCGAATCCGGCGAAATTCGTTTTTGTGCCATTGCTTTGTTATAAATTTGCCAACTGTCGGTAGTTGCATCAAACAGGACAAAACAACCTTGATAATCGTTAAAATATGATGATAAATCAATATAAGAAATATTGCTGTCGTTTTTATTTATTTGATAGGTGTTTTCTATTTCTATTGCAGCATTGACAGAAAGCATGGGCATAAATGTTAACAAAAGGCAGGCGATCAGAAAATAGGAGCAAACGCCCTTTACTCTTTTTATAAATGTTGGCTTTTCATAAGAGGCAATGTTGATAATTCTTCGTTTCATCTGCTCCATGTTTCCACCAAGGCCGGCAGCAAACGGAAAAGGAGTAAGTGAAACCTTCTCTGCAAAGTTAATCAGTGTATTGCCATAATCTTCGTAAGCATCCTCTTCAAGCATTTTCAAAACGGAAGTGTCACAGGCAACCTCTCTGTCATTACGCATTTCCTTCAGTACGTACCAGACAAGAGGATTGAACCAATATATTACTCCGGCAAGGTTCATCAGATAACTGGCAACAGCATCTTTGTGTTTATAGTGCTGCAGTTCGTGCAACAGCATATAGCGTATATCAGATTCGTTGTAATCAGAGATTAGATGAATCGGCAGATAAATACACGGTTTCAAAAGTCCCACAATAATCGGGGATTTCAAAAATGCGGTACTGTAAACAGGGATATTTCTGTGAATTCCCATTTCCTCCAAACATCGATGGTATAGTCTGCGTACCTCCGGGTGCTGGAGGGGAAGTGCAGATTTCTCCAAAGTGCGTAGGCGGAGCGAGGATTTGATTACTAATATAATCATTGCTAAAATGCCTACAATCCATATCCCCAATAATATGTATCCGGTAATGGATGGAGTCTCGCTATTTACCGAAAGAGTAAAGTCATTCATCCAATCTGCATTTCCAGTCGGATTGATTCCAACGGTTTCTCCCATAGCGGTTCCGGCGCCGGAGGCAGAAGGGCTTCCCAGACAGCTGAGCCACGAGAGGATTTGTGGAAACCCGATTAGACGGAACGGTATAAAGGGAACTGCCAGCAACCCAAGCAGCAGAAACCACAGATTATACTGCATCCGGCTGGACAGGTTGTTTTTGAATATCCGCTTGGCTATCAAAAGAATTCCGATGATACCGCTGATAAACACATTGCATATTAAAAAGCGTATCATAAAATTAGCCACGTTAATTGCCTCCTTTTTTATCCAATAAGCCGTCCTGACGGCGTTTGGTCCTCTTGGAAAGAAGGGAGCGGAGAGTATCTATTTCTGTTTCAGACAGTCTGTCATTTTCTATATATGCGGACAGCATCGCAGTGATATCACCGTCATAATAACGTTCCAGAAAAGAATTGCTTTCCTGACCGATGTATTCGCTTTCTTTCACGACTGGGGTATAAACGAACACTCGGCTCTGTTTTTCATAAGTCAGAACACCTTTGGTCACAAGACGTTTGATTAAAGTCTGTATCGTTTTCGGACTCCAGCTTGTGGTCTGTAATAGTTTATCTGTTATTTCATTGGTACTGATCGGCGCATGTTTCCATACGATTTTCATAACTTCAAATTCAGCTTCAGAAATCTGTGGTAAATCGCTCATTTCAAATCCCTCCTTAAATCTTACGGATGTAATAAATATATTATAGACGTTATTGGTATGATTGTCAATTTCATAAAATAGATATTGACTTGAAATCTTACTTGTGTAATAATTAAATATTACAAGAGTAAGATTTAGAAAAGGCAACAAAAAGAAAAGAACCAGAATCACAATGGATTAGCTGGTTCCTTTACTCGTTTGAATTACCTCTTTTATGTATGAGTGCTAAGAGGTATTCAATTGCTGGAAGAATCTCGGCTGCCTCTTGCTCATCACATTCCTGTAGCATCAATAGCAGTTTTTGCTTTTTCAACCCGTCCGTAGCAGTGTCAGGGTGGAAAATCTGATCTGCAGGAATGTGTAAATAAGCGATGATCTGGCACAATACTTCGAACTTGGGATTACCACGGTCGTTTTCGATATTCAATATTGTACGTTCATCACAACCTATTTGTTCAGCTAATGCTGCTTGAGATAGATGGGCTTCTTCTCTGGCAGCCCGAACTACCTTTGCAAGATTTTTTACATAGTCATGCATTACAATTCACCTCAGTGCTAGTTTACACTACAGGATAAATATTATGAACTACAATAGATTACAGGTATGATATGAAATAAATTACACTATAAAGGAGAAATCACATGGAAGCAGGGAAACAGCATAGAATGCGATGTTTGTTGAAGTTACTGAAATTTGCTCATGGATAAAAACGCATTGATAGGTGTATCGCAATTCACAGAACGGTAGAATTGCGATACACCTATTTTATATTTCAAGAGAAAACAAAAAGGAGGCTCATGATGAAAGAGATGGAAGCAAAGACAGAAAACAGATATGAGTACAGAAAACCACAGGAAAAGAGGAAACATATGATAGCACCGGATTTATTTGAATTTGCATATGTACCGGATTGGTACGGACATTTAGCGGAACTGGAGAGATTGGCGTTGCCGGAATCATGGAAGTTCCGAAAGCCGAGCCGGGAAACCAAAAATACAGAGACACCCATTTTAGAACGTTACATACATACAATTTTTCGCAAACAGGTTATTGACTTTAATTCAGAAAGTGATCCAAGAAAAGCAGACAGTATTTTTCATTTGGAAAACAAATGCGTCTGCTTCCATACCGGATTATACACACCTCAGTACAAGGGGATTTATGGTTATTTTGAAAGAAACAATTTTTCGGATTCTTTAAGAGATTGGTATTTTAGAGGTTTTTGTGATGAACTGTCTCCGAAGTTAAGATACATCGAGCTATTACCACAAAAGCCCGTCTATCATATGGCGCAGAGTGGCATTAACTTTAATCCAGAGTGGCCTATAAGAGTAAACGTAAATCACATATTAGGAGATGAAGAGAACCTGGAGCGTATTCCGGCTAAAATTCGGAAGGTGAAGAATCTGCCGCTATTGTTTGAGACAGCAGTAGAACTTGGGAGAAGGAAGTCGGTAATAGAGCCGGGGCTTGTGGTCCCACAGGGATATCAGGGGAGAGTGCAGTATCTTCTTCCGGTTTATCTGACGAATATGCAGAAACCTGACCTTGCCATGACACTGACGGTTATGGATGGGTACTATTTGGGTAATACCTGTCTGACGTTGGAGATGGCATATTTGAATGCGAGAGTAGTTGCAAGGCCAATGGCTCCGTGGCTTACGGAACTCGTAAAATAGGAAAACAGTACATATAAACATGGATTGAATGGAACACCCGACAAGATGCAATAGCTGGATTGCGCCTTGTCGGGTGTTTTTCGCTTAAAGGATGATGGACAGGCTTCCTCTCTGCTGCTCAAAAAAGTTTTTTAAATAGGAAATGAACCTTCCTATTTAACTCTTATGATGATGCCACAAAGCAGAGGAAAGGAGGTGGGCAAGTGTTGAAAGCGAATGAACGTAGGCAGAAGATATTGGAAATTCTGTGTGTGCGCCGTCAGGAAACGATGGAAAATCTGGCACAGGAATTCAATGTTACAACCCGTACAATTCGGAATGATATTGAAGAATTGACACTTGCCCACCCAATTGAAACCGTGCGTGGCAGATATGGTGGAGGCGTCAGGGTTGCCGATGGCTATTATCTTGGACGTAAGTATTTAAAACCAAATCAACAGGAACTGTTGAAAAGACTTTCAGAAAATTTAACAGGCGAAGACCTCGCTACGATGAACAGCATCCTTTCCGAATTTGCTTTGACAAAAAGGGCAGAGAAATAAGTACTGTCTGAAGGATGGAGGTGAAAGGATTTGGAAAGGGTGTTTATCTGCAGTCCGTTCCGGGGAGCGGAAGAGAAGAATGTGGAGCTTGCCAGAAAATATGCCAGATTTGCCTATGAAAAAGGCTGTCTTCCGGTAGTGCCTCATTTGTATTTTCCACAGTTCCTAAAGGAAAGTGATGTTCAGGAACGGATGGCAGGGATTCAGTTTGGACTTTCATTGTTGAAAGAGTGCCGGGAAGTATGGGTATTCGGAGAAGTGATGAGTGAAGGCATGTGTATGGAAATTGCGGAAGCTGACCATGCAGGAATTCCCATCCGGTATTTTGCGAAGCAAAACGGAGAATTTGTGGAAAGGAGCAGTTTATGAGCGAGGAATTGTTGAAAATTGCAGATGGTCTTTTGGCGGTTTCGGAAGGAGTCCGTGCCCTCGCAGGGAAGGCACATTCATGTAATTGTAGTAAAAATCAGGAAGAAGGACGAGGGCAGAAGGATGAAGAAAGCGGAAATGAGAAGAGTCAGGAGAAACAAGAGGATGCCGTTACCATTGAACAGGTCCGTGCGGTCATGGCATCCAAATCGCAGGATGGAAAAACGCAGCAGGTCAAAGCGCTGATTCAAAAATATGGGGCAGATAAGTTATCCGGGGTACAGCCGGAGAAATATGCAGATTTGCTTCGTGATGCAAAGGCTCTTTAATGGGACAGCATGCGATATTATCCGCATCTGCCTCCAAACGATGGATGAACTATACCCCATCTGCATTGTTGGAGAAGCAGTTTGCGGACGAGGAAAGTATCTACGCAGCGGAGGGAACTGCTGCCCATGCTCTTGCAGAGCATAAGCTGAAACGGTTTCTTAAGAAGCGTTCCAAACGTCAGGTATCTGATTATGACTGTGACGAGATGGAAGAATGCACAGATGATTATGTGTCTTTTGCAATGGAGCAGATTGAAAAGGCGAAACAGTCATGCAGTGATCCGGTAGTGATGATTGAGCAGAGACTGGACTTTTCCAGATGGGTGCCGGAAGGATTTGGTACCGGGGATTTGGTCATCGTAGCTGATGATACCTTATACATTGTGGATTTGAAGTACGGAAAAGGCATTGCTGTATCTGCAGAATGGAATCCACAGATGCTTTTATATTCTTTGGGAGCATTGGAACTGTTCGATTCCCTTTATGACATTGAAAGGGTTAACATGACCATCCACCAGCCGAGACTGGAAAATGTCAGCACCTTTGAAATTACGGTTCATGACCTCATGGAATGGGCAGAGCAGGAGTTGATGCCGAAAGCAGAGATGGCAGCCAAAGGCGAAGGAGAGTTTGCAGTTGGAGATTGGTGTCGTTTCTGTAAAGCGAAAAATACCTGCCGTGCCAGAGCGGAAGAATATTTGCGATTGGCGCAAATGGAGTTTAAGCCACCAGAGCTTTTGTCAGAGGAAGAAATCGCAGAGGTTTTGAAGGTGGCGGATGAACTTGCCAAGTGGTCTGCAGATGTTTATGCCTATGCACAGGATGAAGCGATTACACACGGAAGGGTATGGAACGGATTCAAACTGGTAGAAGGCAGAAGTAACCGCAAATATGTCAATGAAGAGGAAGTGGCGGATGCTGCAAAAGCAGCCGGATATGAGGACATTTACAAGAAGTCTCTGATTGGTATCACGGAAATGGAGAAGCTGATGGGCAAGAAAGATTTTCAGAAGATACTGGGCAGTCTGGTGTATAAGCCGCAGGGCAAAATCACCTTGGTGCCGGAATCCGATAAGAGACCACCAATTCAAACAGAAACCGCTGAGGCGGATTTTAAGGAGGATGAATAAATAAGCAAGAATGAAACACCGACCAAAGTAATTGTACCGTGCAGATTTTCCTATCTGCATTGTTGGGAGCCGGAGGCAATCAATGGCGGCGAGCCGAAGTACAGCGTGTCTGCCATTATCCCGAAGTCTGATAAGGAAACAATTAAGAAGATTCAGGCAGCGGTGGAAGCTGCAAAGCAGGAATCTTTGTCTAAGTGGGGTGGTAAGATTCCTCCGAATCTGAAGCTTCCTTTACGTGATGGTGACATTGACCGACCGGAGGATGAGGCATACAAAGGCTGCTATTTCTTCAATGCCAACAGCAGACAGGCTCCGCAGGTGGTTGATAAGCAGGTACAGCCAATCCTGGATCAGACAGAAGTATATTCCGGCTGTTACGGAAGAATCAGTGTAAACTTTTATGGCTACAACAGCAATGGCAACCGTGGTGTGGCGGCAGGTCTTGGAAACATCCAGAAGCTGAAGGACGGAGAGGCACTCAGCAGCCGTACCAATGCAGAGGATGATTTTGAAGCAGTAGAGGATGAAGATTTCCTCGGCTAATGATAAGGGCGGTGTATGCCGCCCGTACATAGAGGAGTTGTTTTGATGAAAGAGACATGGATCGATATTCCCGGACTGGAAGGGAAATACCAGATCAGCGATATAGGGAGATACAAAAGGCTGTCCCGGTATATTCAGGGGAGAAGACTGTCGGAAGAAGTTCTTCCTCTGAACCAGAGTCAGGTAAGGGAAGTCAGGGAAAGGCTTGGAAGAAGGGAACATGTATATGATATTGCTGACAGTATGGGGATTTCCAGAAAGACCGTCAGCAAGATTAAGTCGGGAAGGAGTTACGCATGGGCGAAATAGGATATAGAACACTGGCAATAGACATAGAGACCTTTTCCGATGTGGATTTAATCAAGTGCGGGGTATATGCCTATGCGGACAGCCCTGCATTTGAAATTCTGCTGTTTGCATACAGCTTTGATGATGAAGAAACGAAGATTATTGATTTGGCGCAGGGCGATCAGCTGACGGAAGAAATAAAAAATGCCCTGTCTGATGTGGGAATCATTAAGACTGCGTTCAATGCCAATTTTGAACGCACCTGTCTTTCAAAATATATGGGAGTCCGTTTATCTCCCGAATCGTGGGTTTGTACTGCGGTGCAGTCGGCCATGCTCGCCCTTCCGCTTTCGTTGGAGGGCGTTGGGGCGGTTCTGGGGCTTTCTGAGCAAAAGCTGAAGGAAGGCAAGGATTTAATCCGCTATTTTTGTGTGCCTTGCAAACCGACCAAAACAAATGGTGGCAGGAGCAGGAACCTTCCATGCCATGCACCGGAAAAATGGGAGCAGTTTAAGACGTACTGTATTCGTGATGTGGATGTGGAAAAAGGTATCCGGCAGAAACTGCATAAGTTCCCGATATCGGAATCCGAGATGGCATTTTATCGTTTGGATCAGGAAATTAACGACAGGGGAGTTTTAGTTGACAGGGAATTGGTAGAACAGTCGATTACCTGTGACCTGTTACATAAAGACGTTGTGACGAACCGTGCCTATGAGGTGACGGGACTTGAAAATCCAAATTCTGTATCGCAGTTGAAAGGGTGGCTTTCGGAACGAGGAGTGGAGATTGACAGTCTGTCCAAAGGTGCGGTGGCAGAATTGATTGAGGAAGCGGATGGGGAAGTTCTGGAGGCTTTGAAACTTCGTCTTCTCATGGCAAAAACATCGGTAAAGAAATATGAAGCAATTGAACGGTCGGTGTGTTCGGATGGAAGGGTACATGGGTTGCTGCAGTTTTACGGTGCAAATCGTACCAGCCGTTGGGCGGGGAGATTGGTACAGGTGCAGAATCTTCCACAGAATCATATCAACGATTTGGAACTTGCTCGAACCCTTGTAAAAAGTGGTCGGTTCGAGGAACTGGAATTATTCTATGAATCCACACCAAATGTACTGTCTGAATTAATCCGTACTGCATTTATTCCAAAAGAGGGATGCAGGTTTATTGTTGCGGACTTTTCAGCCATCGAAGCAAGAGTGTTGGCATGGTTATCTGGGGAACAGTGGAGACTGGATGTATTTGCTACGCACGGAAAAATATATGAGGCTTCGGCATCTGCTATGTTTGGAGTTACGATAGAGGAAATTACAAAAGGATCTCCGTTGCGCCAGAAAGGAAAGATTGCGGAACTGGCCCTCGGATACGGAGGAGCAGTCGGAGCATTGACTTCAATGGGAGCCTTGGCAATGGGGCTTAGTGAAGAGGAACTGCCGGGGTTGGTATCTACATGGAGAAATGCAAATCCGCATATCACACAGTTCTGGTGGGATGTGGATGAAGCAGCTGTGAAGGCAGTCCGGGAAAGGAAAGAAACACAGGTGGGGCTGATTCGTTTTCAATATGCTTCCGGTATTTTGTTTGCTATGCTCCCATCGGGGCGGAAACTTGCCTATGTAAAACCGAGAATGGGTGTCAACAAATATGGCAGGGATGGACTGACATATGAAGGTGTGGGAGAAAACAAGAAATGGGAAAGGATGGATACTTACGGACCTAAATTGGTGGAGAATATCGTTCAGGGTACCAGCCGGGATATTCTGGCAGAAGCCATGATGCGATTGAAGGAAGCGGGGTTCTCCATTGTATTTCATGTACACGATGAAGCGGTACTGGAAGTGCCGGAAGGAGAATCATCTGTGGAAGAGGTATGCAGGATTATGGCAGAGCCGCCTTCCTGGATACACGGGCTTCCGCTTCGTGCTGATGGCTACGAGTGCAGATTTTATAAAAAGGATTAGGAGGGATTGCAGGATGAAACTGTATATTTCAACAGGAAATTCCCGAATGGAAAAGAAGTGGAACGGACGGGAGATGGAGTTTGGTGTGTTTTTGGAGCGTCTCTCTCATACTGTCCGTACCAGTGAAACGATGGAACAGTATCGGAAACTGAGCAAGTCAAAGCAGGATTCCATCAAAGATGTGGGTGGTTTTGTGCTTGGAAAACTGAAGGGCGGCAGGAGAAAGAAAGCAAATGTGTTATTCCGTTCCGGTCTGACTTTGGATATGGACTATGCTACAGAGGATATCGCAGAGCAGATAGAGATGTTCTTTGATTTTAGATGCTTAATCTACTCTACCCATAAACACACACCGGAGAAACCAAGGCTCCGTCTGATTATTCCGTTATCAAGGACCGTATCGCCGGATGAATACGCAGCAGTGGCAAGAAAAGTGGCAGAGGATATCGGCATGGAGTTGTTTGATGATACAACCTACGAACCAAGCCGCCTTATGTATTGGCCTTCCACCTCTGCAGATGGAGAGTTCTTTTTTCGTGATATTCCGGGAACGTTTTTGAATCCGGATTCCGTATTGGAACGATATGCAGATTGGAGAGATTCTTCTTCATGGCCTGTCAGCAGCAGACAGAAGGCAGTTGTCAGCAGGGAGATGAAGAAACAGGCGGACCCACTATCGAAAGAAGGAATTGTAGGGGCATTCTGCCGAACCTATTCGATAGAAGAGGCAATCCGTCTGTTTCTGCCGGATGTGTATCAGGAAAGCATGATGCCGGAGCGATTTGATTATATTCCAGCTGACTCACAGGCGGGGGTTGTGATTTATGAAGGGAAGTTTGCTTATTCTCATCATGCCACTGATCCGGCTTGCGGGAAGCTGCTAAATGCATTTGACATTGTCCGCATCCATAAGTTTGGAGAGCAGGATGATAAGGCAGAGGAAGGAATGGATGCTGGGAAGCTGCCATCCTTTAAGGCTATGAGTGACTTTGCGGTGTCGGATGAACAGGTAAAGATGACATTGGCAAAGGAAAGGGAGAAGGCGGCAAGTGAGGAATTCGATGCAGATATTGGGGAATGGCAGACCATGCTGGACTTGGATCGTCAGGGAAAAGTAAAAGACACACTTTCTAATATTGCAACGATTATTCGATTCGATGAGAACCTACAACCTATCGTATTTAATCAGCTGAAGAATGCACTGGATGTCATCGGGGAACTGCCGTGGGTACAGGTCAAAAAAGGATGGGGTGATGCAGATATTGCCTGTGCGAAGCTGTATTTTGAAAGGGTGTATGGGATTTGGTCACCTACCAAATTTAAAGATGCTCTGCTTGCAGTAGTGTCTTCCGAAAGGCTTTATCATCCGGTCAAGGAGTATTTTTCCACGTTATCCTGGGATGGATGCAGCAGGATTGACAGTCTGCTGATTGACTATATGGGAGCAGAAAACACACCGTATGTCCGTGCAGTTACAAGAAAAACTCTGGTAGCGGCGGTAGCCCGTATTTATGAGCCGGGTATAAAGTTCGATTCTGTGTTGGTCTTAAACGGTCCGCAGGGGTGTGGTAAGTCTACGTTCTTTGCAAAACTGGGAAAAGAGTGGTATTCGGATTCCCTTACGATTTCAGATATGAAGGATGGAAAAACTGCTGCGGAGAAGCTTCAGGGGTATTGGCTTTTGGAATTGGGAGAGCTTGCGGGTATCAAAAAGGTAGATGTGGAAACCGTAAAATCATTTGTTACCCGGACAGATGATAAATACAGGCAGTCATATGGAACAACGGTGGAGAGTCATCCGAGGGAATGTGTGATTGTGGGAAGTACAAACTCAGAGGGAGGATTCCTGCGTGATGTTACCGGAAACAGACGCTTTTGGCCTGTGCATGTAACCGGAAAAGGGAAGCATCGTGGATGGGATTTGGCTCCTGAGACGGTAGACCAGATTTGGGCAGAAGCGATTTCCATTTATAAAGATGGGGAAGAGTTGTATCTGAAAGGCAAGGAAGCTGCAGAGGCTTATGTGGCACAGCAGGAAGCAATGGAGTCTGATGAAAGAGAAGGCATTGTGGAGGATTACCTGGAGCGATTGCTTCCGGCAGACTGGGACACAATGGATTTGTACCAGAGACGTTCTTATCTTGGTGGTGGAGAGTTTGAAGCAGAAGGAAGAACCGGAACGGTAGTCAGAGAGAGATTCTGTCTGATGGAAGTCTGGTGTGAATGCTTTGGAAAAGAGCGTCAGAATTTCCGAAAGACGGATTCCTATGAGTTGGAGTCCATTATTCAGAAAATCGGTGGCTGGAAGAAATACGAAGGTAATTCATCCGGTAAGCTGCGTATCCCCGGATATGGTGTGCAGAGGGTGTTTGTAAGAATGAAAAAGGAAACTGCAGGAAACAAATGAATGGTTTCCATGCGTGATTGGTAAGGCGGTAGGCAACAGATGTTGGGAACAGCCATGAAGCCAGCAGATAAGAGGGCTGTGGCGGTGCTGTTTCCAATGTTTCCACTTATATTTAATAAATGAAAAATAGGTATAAAAGGACACGGATACACCCATATATACGCATACGGAAGAATAGAAGTTTTTGAAAGAGGAAACAGCAAAGGGGAAACGGAGATGAGGTTTTGCGAGAAAGTGCAATTGAAAAGGCTCTGGTAAAAGAGGCAAAGAGCAGGGGCGGCATGGCGGTAAAGTTCGTGTCTCCCGGTTTCGATGGGGTGCCTGACCGTCTCGTTCTGCTTCCTGGTGGGAAGTGTGCATTCGTGGAATTAAAGGCACCGGGAAAAAAGCTGCGACCGTTACAGGAGAAAAGAAAACATCAATTGGAGGCATTGGGGTTTTCTGTATATGTGATAGATGGATTGGAACAGATTGGAGGTGTGCTGCATGGAATTCAAACCACATAAATATCAGAATTATGCGAGGGAGTTTATCATCGGGCATCCGGTGTGTGCTTTGATTCTGGATATGGGACTTGGAAAGACCGTCATTACCCTTACTGCTTTGTGGGAACTGGCACTTGATTATTTTGAGGTGGGAAAGGTTCTGGTCATTGCACCATTCCGTGTGGCACGGGATACATGGAAGGAAGAACTGGAAAAATGGGATCACTTGAAAGGGCTGTCGGTGTCAGTGGTAGTCGGTTCTGAAAAAGAACGATTGGATGCTTTGGAAAAAAAAGCAAGCGTGTATGTAATCAATCGTGAAAATGTGGTGTGGCTTTGTGAGAAGCATCACTGGGATTTTGACATGATTGTGATTGATGAATTATCTTCTTTCAAATCCTATCAGGCGAAAAGGTTCAAAGCACTAAGACGATACCGGCCGAAGGCAATCCGTGTGGTGGGTCTGACTGGAACACCGGGAAATCTTATGGATCTATGGGCTGAGATTGGAATTCTTGATATGGGGCAGAGGCTTGGAAGATATATTGGTGCTTACCGTGACAGGTTCTTTCTGCCAGATAAGCGAAACAGGAACATCATTTATTCCTATAAACCGAGGGATGGTGCGGAAGAAGCAATTTACAATTTGATTTCCGATATCTGCATTTCTATGAAGGCAGAGGATTACCTTTCCATGCCGGAGTGTCTTTATCATTGGGTGGAGGTTCGGATGGATGAAAAAGAAGAGAAGCTGTACCGTCAGATGGAAAAGGATATGCTTCTGCCTTTTGAAGATGGGGACGTGGATGCGGTCAATGCAGCTGCTCTTTCCGGGAAATTACTGCAGATGGCAAATGGAGCAGTCTATGATGAGAACCACAAAGTCCGCCATATCCACGATAAGAAACTGGATGCTTTGGAAGATTTAATCGAGGCGGCAAATGGAAAGCCCGTATTAGTGGCTTACTGGTATCAGCATGATTTGGATAGAATTGTTGAGCGGTTTAAAGCTGTTCCATTAAAAGCAGCAGGTGACATCCGTAAATGGAAAGAAGGAAAAATCCCGGTGGCAGCAATCCATCCGGCATCGGCAGGACATGGTTTGAACATACAGGACGGAGGCCACATTCTGATTTGGTTTGGACTTACCTGGTCTTTGGAACTGTATATGCAGTGCAATGCCAGACTGTGGAGACAGGGACAGAGGGAAACAGTAATGATTTATCATATCATCAACAAAGGAACATTGGACGAAGATGCCATGCGGTCATTGGAACAGAAGGACTGTGGGCAGTCGGCTATTATAGATGCAGTAAAGGCAAGGATTGGAGGTGTGAACGGTGCGAGCAGAAAGGATGATTAAGGAATATCCGAAAATGAAAAGAGAACTATCGGTATTGGAGTTCCAGCTGAGCCGATGTGAGGGAATTGATTATGACACCGTCATATCCTTCCTTACCTTCTCTAAGCCGGAAGGAGAAAGAGTGCAGACAAGCGGTGTTTCGGATGTGACTGCAAGGGCAGCACTTGCATACCGTAAGGTGGCAGACAGCATGAGTGATGAATGGCTTTCTTATCTTGCCGAGCAGTATGGACAGATAAAAGAGGAACTGGATTTTTTTGAACATGCTGTACATGGACTTTCCGGGAAATTACCGGAAATTGTATGGGATATGGCTGTGGAGCGTTTCACTTGGGAAGAATTGATGATGAAATATCATATCAGCCATACAATGGTGGCGAAATACCGAAAGAAAGCCATAAAGGAATTGGATGTGCTGTATGAGGAGAGGGACAGGCAGACGGAAAGTTTTATTTTGAGGTGAGGCAGTGAGACGAGGCGAGGTTTATTTTGTGGATTTTGGAAAAGACAAAACGACACATAAACAGTGTGGCATTCGGCCAGCTGTGATTGTGAGTAATAACCGGGGAAATGGTCATGGACCAACAGTAACGGTTGTTCCGCTTACAGGTAACATACATAAAAGACCTGAAATGCCAACCCATGTGCAGATACCGCTTTCCGGTTGTATCGGACTGAAAAGACCTAGCAGGGCATTGGCTGAACAGGTCGATACTGTAGATAAGATAAAAGTAAAAGATAAAATAGGGGAAATACATGATAATCTTCTGATGGAGCAGATCACAGTTGCCCTTCAGATACAGATAGGGGTTTTTGAAGAATATAACTGATACTGGGTGGGATTGTGTGTCCCACCCTTAAATTATGCAACAGTTCGTTTCGTTAATCTTCATCGTTCATTTCTGGAATATGGCAGGAGCCAAGAAGCAGTTCTTTGCAGTCTGAAAAGCCGAGCATATAGGCAAGTTCTCCATAGCGTACCCAATTGGCACTGCGTTCATTGACATACTGGTCGATTAAACGCATCGTTTCTTCCGGCAGATTAAGAGATGCCAGTTTTGCAGCATATTTGTCTGCTTTTTCTTTTGTCTGCATAAACGCAGTATCCTCTTTTGTAATCTTGTGCAATGCTTCTCCCATTCGGGTATCCATCAGTTGATAAAGTACGGATTTGTTATCCATGTAATCGCTCCTTTCACCGTGAGGTCATATTAACTCTGAATTGGTAAGTTATCAACTATAAAGATAGCATTACCGAATATTAAAAAGTTACCCCCTTTTGTTGTCGGGTGGTGTACCAAAGGTGTACTAAGTGTGTACTGCCCGGTGTACTGACATGGAGCATTTTTCGTGATATAGTGTAGGCGTGAAAGATTAGATGCGGACTGAACCCTATATGGTATGGTCTTTTTTTCTGTCTTTCACTTGGCATGGGTATGGGCTTTATCCTTTCACCGTACCCATTACATAAGAAAGGAGCGTGGTGCTATGCCAAGAAAACCAAAGAAACCGTGTAAGCATCCTGGCTGTCCAAAGCTGGTGGACGGAATGTATTGTGAGGAACACGCTTCTCTGCATGGGCAGGAGCGTGGGGATTCAGCAGTGCGAGGGTATGACAGTAAGTGGAGGAAGGCAAGAGAAAGGTTTCTTAGATGCCATCCTCTTTGTGTTCAGTGTCAGAGGGAGGGAAGGCTTGTGAAAGCGACTGTGGTTGACAACATCAAACCGCATCGGGGTGATCCGATTTTGTTTTGGGATGAAAGGAACTGGCAGCCGCTTTGCAAGCACCACCATGATGTGAAGACAATGACCGAGGACAGGTATCAGGAATATAAATATTGATTGTGTATCATACACAAGGGTGGGGGTATTAAATCTCCACAATCCTGTGCAGGATTGACCGCCGCCCCCTCAAACGTGAATTTTCGCAGAATTAAGCAGGGGGGATAGTCCGGCGGTGTGATATTTTTCGCAGAATGTGTTTAAATGCAAGGGAAATCCGTCAGAGAGTTTCGATAAAAAGTATAGAAAAACCGTGTTTTTAATGGGTAAAAAGGCGCAAAAAGAGGTGCTTTTTTACCCATTTTTTATGCCCGTTTGAATGGAAGGATGTGAAAGGATATGACGGAGCAGCAGGCAAAGCAGATAAGGGAAATGAGGGAGCAGGGGATTGGTTACCGTTCCATTGCTCTTACGGTAGGGCTGTCCCGTGATATTGTGAGGAACTTCTGTAAAAGCAGAGGGCTTTCCGGTTATGGTTCGGCACTGACAAAAAACATACAGGAACAGGTCATGCTTGGGAAAGCTTGTCTGTACTGCGGTAAGGAAATGAAACAGCCGGATACCGGAAGACCAAAGAAGTTCTGCTCAGATAAATGCAGACGGGAATGGTGGAAAGGACATCCGGAACGAATCAACAGAAAAGAAAGTGCCATGTACCCTGCGGTGTGTGTGCGTTGCGGTAAAGAGTTCTTAAGCTACGGTAACAGGAAAAGGAAGTATTGCAGTCATGACTGCTACATCAAAGCAAGATTTTGGGAGGTAGAAGATGAAGACAGCGAAGCTATCAGTTCTGCCGATTAAGGACTTAAATCCGGCAGAGTACAATCCCCGTAAAAAGTTAAAGCCGGGGGACAAGGAGTATGAAAAGATTAAGCATTCCATTGAAGAATTTGGATTTGCTGACCCTGTAGTGGTTAATTCCGATATGACAATTATCGGAGGTCACCAGAGGGTAACAGTAGCAGCTGCACTTGGTTATACGGAAGTACCGTGTGCGATTGTGGAAGTCAGCAAAACTCAGGAAAAGGCACTCAACATTGCGTTGAATAAGATTTCAGGCGAATGGAATCAGGAACTGTTGGCGGATTTGATTCAGGACTTGCAGGACTCAGATTTTGATGTCGGGTTTACAGGCTTTGAACCGCCGGAGATTGAACAGCTTTTTTCAAAGGTGCATGACAAAAAGGTAAAAGAAGATGATTTCGATGTAGAAGCGGAATTGAAAAAACCAACAGTGGCACGGACAGGTGATGTGTGGCTCCTGGGCAAACACCGTGTTATCTGTGGCGATTCTATTTTGCCGGAAACATACAACATCCTTATGGATGGCAGGAAAGCAAATCTGGTTCTGACAGATCCACCGTACAATGTAGATGTGGAGGAGACTGCCGGAAAAATCAAGAATGACAATATGGCAGATGAGGATTTTTATAGATTCCTCTTTGCTGCCTTTGTGAATATGGAACAGAACATGGAGGACGATGCTTCTATCTATGTATTCCATGCGGATACCGAGGGATTGAATTTCAGAAAGGCGTTTGCGGATGCCGGATTCAAGTTATCGGGATGCTGTATTTGGAAAAAGAATGCACTGGTGCTTGGACGCAGTCCTTATCAGTGGCAGCATGAACCGTGTCTGTTCGGATGGAAGAAAGGCGGTAAGCATCAGTGGTATTCCGACAGGAAGCAGACCACCATTTGGGAATATGACCGTCCGAAGGCATCCAAAGACCATCCGACCATGAAGCCGATTGCTCTGATGGCATACCCGATACAGAATTCTTCCATGATGGGATGTGTGGTTCTGGACCCGTTTCTTGGTTCCGGTTCGACACTTATGGCTTGTGAACAGACAGGGCGTATTTGCTATGGTGTGGAGCTGGAAGAGAAGTTTGTGGATGTCATCGTCAACCGTTATATGGAGATGAAAGGCTCTGCCGATGATGTTTTCGTTATTAGAAATAATGTGAAAATTTCATATCGGGATTTAGGGAAGGAAGGTGAAGCCAATGCAACAGCTAACCTTCCTTGATTTATGTTCAGGCATAGGCGGTTTCAGACTTGGTCTGGAATCTGCCGGCCATAGGTGTATCGGTTATTGTGAATATGACAGATTTGCGAGGGCTTCCTATGAAGCAATGTACGACACGGAAGGAGAGTGGAAAGCAGATGATGTCACAAAACTTAAATCAGAAGATGTCCCCTATGCAGACATCTGGTGTTTCGGATTCCCATGTCAGGACATCTCCGTTGCAGGAAAACAGCGGGGACTTGTTGGAGAGCGAAGTGGGATATATTACAACATTATTGACCTCATCAAAGGCAAAGAAGAAAGTGATAAGCCCACATACCTTCTTGTTGAGAACGTTAAGAACCTGTTATCAATTAATTCAGGATTCGACTTTGCCAGCGTTCTGTCTGAAATGGACGAAGCGGGGTATGACTGTTGGTGGCAGGTGCTTAATTCAAAAGACTTCGGAGTCCCCCAAAACAGGGAGCGTGTGTTCATTATCGCAAATCTTAGAAGCCGAGGTGGACGAGAAATATTACCTCTCTGCGGAGAAAACGCAGCAACTCTTAACCAACTTGTAGGTGGGATGCAGGGATACCGTGTATATGGCACGGATGGCATATCAGCTACCCTCGTTGGAAATGCCGGAGGTGTAGGTGCCAAGACAGGCTTGTATCTTATGGGTAATCTGAATCCGAGTGGTCACGGTCAGGGTGGAAATGTCTATCACGAAGACGGAATTGCACCAACGGTTACTGTAAACAAGGGCTGTGGCACGAGGATATTTATTGATCAGAGCAACCATGCTCCAAAGCTGACGGAAAATGCCAGATGCATAACTGCAAGGTATACTTCCGGGATGGTAAATCATACTGCAATGAATTCTGCAGTTATGGAAGTGCATCCGGTTCTGACACCGGAACGTATGGAGAAAAGGCAGAATGGAAGGCGGATGAAAGAAGATGGAGAGCCGATGTTTACGCTTACCTCACAGGACAGACATGGTGTGTTTGTGTGTGAGAAAGTGCAGCAGAATGAGGAAACCATGCTCCGTGTCAGAAATGGTACAAAACAGGGGTATGACGAAGCACACGTTGGTGATGGTATCAGCCTTGCATATCCTGAGAGCGATACCAGAAGGGGAAGGGTGGGAAAAGGCTGTTCCCAGACGTTAGATTGCTCCGGGCAAATGGGGACTCTTATGAAGTGCGGAAGAATCCGCAGGCTCACTCCGAGAGAGTGTTTCCGTCTGCAAGGTTTCCCGGATGTTTTATTTGATAAAGCAGCATCTGTTAATTCGGATGCACAGCTTTACAAACAGGCAGGGAATGCGGTGACCGCTACTGTGGCATTTGCGGTGGCAATGTCACTGCCGGAATCACGGTAAAATTAGTGAATAAATAACTTGCTATTTCCTCCATTCAGAGTGATATATGTAGTACCAAATTGAATGGAGGAAAAGCAAATGAAGGTAAAAACAACAGCAGAAAACAGAAAAGACGTTGTAAAAGCGATGGAGGAAATCCTTAATGTAAAAGCAAAATATCAGGGACCACCATCCTTTGGATACAAGGTCGGGGAGTATACAGTGGATCGTGATGGAAATGTGGAACACGAATCCGAGGAGGCAGCACTTACCATGCAGAATGAATTAGTGGAGAGAGGTCTTGCAGAAAGAGAAACAGACAGACTTAGCATTGGGATTCCGATAGAGGGATTCACGGCAGAGGGAATTAAGAACCTCATTTACATGATTCACAGCAAACAGTACCTTTTGGAAAAGGCGGTTGGAAAAGAAGTATTCAGAATTTCCGATAAGCTGGTGGAGAGACTGGATGCGGAAGAGAACATACCGTTTGAGCGAGTGGTGCAGATTGCGGAGGAAGAGAATATAGAGGGTCTTGCTTTTGAGAATAACAAAATATGTTTTTGTGGATTTCCGATGAATGAGGATGAAGCGAGAGCCTATGCGGAGCTGGCAGCTTGTATGGCAAAGACAGCAAAGGAAGCAAAAAGAGTAAGCCCGAAGGCTACCATCGAGGAAAACGAAAAATACTACATGAGAGTTTGGCTTGTCAGAATCGGTCTTGGAGGTAAGGATGGTAAGGAAACGAGGAAGGTGTTTCTTTCCAGACTGAAAGGGCATACCGCATTCCGAACTGAGGAAGATAAGGAAAAATGGAAAGAACGAAACAGTAAGAAATCCACCGAATCTGCTGAATAGCAGAGGGGTGGATTTTGCCATAAAATACACAATTTCATATGGATATGAGCAGTAAATATTTGTGTACATTATGCCTCCGAATTAACTGGATAATATGTGCTTTTAGAGCGAATATGTACCTACCGAAAGGGAAAAAAACAGCCGAAAGGAAGGTACATAGAATGAACGAAAAAACAAGAATCCAGATTGAGGAAATGAAAAAGCAGACCATTGGGGTTGAGGTTGAGATGTACAACATCACAAGGGAAAAGGCAGCGAGAACCATTGCAGAGTATTTTCACACCGAAGGGACAGTAAAGTACATCGGAGGAAGCTACAGCACATGGGCATGCAAGGACAATAAGGGAAGAGAATGGAAAATTACAAGGGATTCAAGCATTCAGGCTGCTTCCGATGACGAGAAAGCAGAACTTGGAACACCGATTCTTACCTACGAGGACATTCCAGATTTGCAGGAGATTTTAAGACAGCTGAGACACAAGGGAGCAAAAAGCGACCCTGCCCATATGTGCGGAGTACACATTCACATCGGACTGAATGGTCACACGCCAAAGAGCCTCAGAAATCTTGCGAACATTATGGCAAGCCACGAAAGCCTTTTGATTTCCGCAATGAGACTTGACCGCAACCGAATTAACAGATACTGCAGAACGGTTGACCCTTCCTTCCTGGAAAGGCTGAACAGAAGAAAACCAAAGACAATGGAGCAGCTTGCAGACATTTGGTACGAAGGGGTATGGGGAAGCAGAAATCAGCATTACAACGATTCACGATACAGAATGCTGAATTACCACGCTTGCTTCACACATAAGACCATCGAGTTCCGCTGCTTCCAATTTGCCAACGCTGGCAACGGAAGAAAGGGCGGTTTACACGCAGGAGAACTTAAGAGTTACATACAGCTTTGCCTCGCACTCAGCCAGATGGCAAAAACAGTAGCAAGTGCGAGTCCGAAACAGCCACAGGTTGAGAATCCGAAATACGCAATGAGAACTTGGCTTTTGAGACTCGGCTTCATCGGAGATGAATTTGCAACAGCAAGAGACATCCTTACCAAAAACCTTGAAGGGGATACAGCCTTCAGACACGGCAGAGCAGCTTGAAGGATTCAGCTTTGAGGCCCACCGACCGCTTCGGCGGTCTTAAGGTGGTAGAAGGGAAGAACTCTTCAGAAAGGATGGACGAATATGGATAAATATTATTTAGCCTATGGCAGCAACCTGTCCTGTCAATGGCACAAATGGCACAGAGATGTCCTGATGCAGTATATGTGGGGACAGCAGAACTTAAGGATTATCAGCTCCTTTTCAAAGGACGCCAGTCAGGAAGTTATCTGACGGTTGAGCCAAAGAAGGGAAGTACGGTTCCGGTTTTGGTTTGGCGGATTAGTGAAAGGGATGAACATTATCTCGACCGCTACGAAGGTTACCCATCATTTTATTACAAGAAAACGATGAGGGTGGAAATACAATCCTTTATTGGCAAGAAGGTAAACAGTGGAACGGAAGCAATTATTTATATTATGCATGAGGACAGACCGCTCGGATGTCCGACAAAGCACTATTATGATATTTGCCTTGAGGGGTACTGCCGATTTGGATTTAAACAGACGGTTCTTGAACAGGCTCTTTACGACAGCGTTGGAAAAAGAGTCGGAAAGCATTTATTGAAGGAGGTCGGATATTATTATGAGTAGCATGAGATTTCCAAGCAGAGAAGAAGTGGAGAGGTTGCGGAATGAGTACCCTAAAGGATGCCGTGTGATTCTTGAGCGGATGGATGATATGCAAGCACCGCCAATTGGAACGGAGGGAACGGTAAGGGGTGTGGATGACACAGGCTCAATAATGGTTAAATGGGATAATGGCAGCAGTCTCCATGTAGTTTATGGGGAAGATCGATGCAGAAAAATTTCGGTTGATGAGGTGGAGTAATGACAGAAAAAATAAAGGAGCAGATACTTGCAGTCAGGGCTACGGGGCAGACCAATATGTTTGACACTAATATGGTTCAGGTAATTGCAAACAAGATGAAGTTTTATGAACTTGTGATTTTCATTGAGGAACACAAGGGAGATTATGCAAAATTCATACTAACAGGCGAGTGTTAATATAACCAATTTATACAGCAAAGGATTCCTACAGGAGTCCTTTTTTTGATGCCATGAAACGGAGGTGAGGACAGTGGCACAGAGAGGACGTAAGCCAAAGCCTACGGCAGTAAAGGTGTTGGAGGGCAATCCGGGCAAGAGAAGCCTTAATACGGCCGAACCGAAGCCTGAAAAGAAAGCACCACGCTGTCCGTCATGGCTTGAGGATGAGGCGAAAAAAGAATGGAAAAGGATGAGCAAGCAGCTGGAACAGTTGGGGATTCTCACGGAGATTGATATGGCTGCCTTTGCCGGATACTGCCAGGCATATGCAAGGTGGAAAGAAGCAGAGGAATTTATCACGCAGCACGGAACGATTGTGAAGACTCCAAGTGGCTATTGGCAGCAGGTGCCACAGGTATCCATTGCACAGACATACCTTAAGATTATGAATAAATTTTGTGAGCAGTTCGGACTTACTCCTTCTGCGAGAAGCAGAATTGTTGCAGATACAGTCGAGGACAAAGAAAGTGATGAGATGGAGCTTCTCTTGATTAAGGGAGGTGGCAGGTAATGTATGATGTGACAAAGGCAGATCATGCGGTCAACTTTATCAATTGTCTGAAGCATACCAAAGGGAAATGGAGGGGAGTTCCTTTTGAACTTCTCTCCTGGCAGGATGAGATTATCCGCACACTATTCGGTACGGTTAAGGAAAACGGATACAGGCAGTACAATACTTGCTATTGTGAGATTCCAAAGAAAAATGGCAAGTCGGAACTGGCGGCTGCCATTGCTTTATATATGACTTGCGGTGATGGGGAATGGGGTGCAGAAGTGTATGGCTGTGCTTCCGACCGTCAACAGGCATCCATCGTATTTGATGTGGCTGTAGATATGGTGGATCAGTGTCCGGCTCTGAAAAAGAGAATCAAACCAGTGATGTCAGTCAAGAGACTTGTGTATAAACCAACGAACAGCTTCTATCAGGTGTTGTCGGCTGAAGCATATACCAAGCACGGTTTGAATGTACACGCTGTTATTTTTGATGAACTTCATGCACAGCCGAATCGAGAACTTTTCGATGTTATGACAAAGGGTTCCGGTGATGCCAGAACACAGCCTTTATATTTTCTGATTACTACAGCAGGAACAGACAGAAATTCGATTTGCTTTGAACAGCACCAAAAAGCTGTTGATATTATAGAGGGCAGAAAAATTGACCCGACATTCTATCCTGTGATTTATGGAGCATCCGATGAGGATGACTGGACGAGTGAAGCTACATGGTATAAAGCCAATCCTTCCCTTGGGGAAACCATCGATATTGAAAAGGTTCGAAATGCCTATATCAGTGCAAGAGAAAATGCTGCAGAAGAAAATATCTTCCGGCAACTTCGTCTGAATCAGTGGGTAAAGCAGTCCACCCGTTGGATGCAGATGGATAAATGGGATGCCTGTGCGTTTCCTGTGAATGTGGAAGAACTTATTGGAAGAACCTGTTATGGCGGTTTAGACCTTTCGAGTACATCGGATATCACAGCATTTGTACTTGTGTTTCCACCGAGAAATGATGAAGAGAAATACATCATTTTACCATATTGCTGGATACCGGAAGATAACATGAGACTTCGTGTCAGAAGGAACCATGTTCCTTATGATGTGTGGGCAGCAGAAGGGTGTCTTGAAACTACGGAAGGAAATGTCATTCACTATGGCTTTATAGAGAAATTTATAGAGGAACTTGGAACGAAGTACCATATAAAAGAAATTGCGTTTGACCGTTGGGGAGCAACGCAGATGGTGCAGGATTTGGAAGGTATGGGATTTACCGTTGTTCCTTTCGGGCAGGGGTATAAGGATATGAGTCCGCCAACGAAGGAACTTATGAAGCTGACACTTGAGGAGAGAATTGCCCACGGTGGTCATAAGGTTCTCCGGTGAATGATGGATAATGTGTATGTCAGACAAGATCCTGCCGGAAATATCAAAATGGATAAGGAAAAATCTACGGAGAAAATCGATGCAGCAGTAGCAACCGTTATGGCACTTGACCGTGCAATCCGTAATCAGGGTAGCGAGGGAAGTGTATATGATGGCAGGGGAATTCTTGTTTTTTAAGAAAGAAAACCTCTCCGGCAGATGGAGAGGTTTGAATGATCATGGTTTTGTTTATGTATCGGAATAAGAACTGCATTTTTCTTCCAGCATTTTGAAATTACAGCATCTTGCAGCAAGGGAAGAATCCGGCTTGGCAATGCACTTCTGGTATAATTTCAGGGCTTTGTTTTGCAGAGTGTCCTGAACATTGTCAATCAGGGCTTTTTCTTTCTGGAGAAGGTAAACATAGTCGGTTTTTTCCTTTTCGTTGCTGAAAGAACGGAAACTTTCTACCTGATTATATTTTAACTGAGTAAGGCAGTTATCAGGAACCGGAATCATATTATTGATATTCAATACAGCATAAAGATATCCGGTGGATTCATCCTGGAGTTTGTGGAAATCCAGACTGTTGGACATCTTCTGATGTTTCGGTTTTGCAGAGGAAATAGGGACATAGTAGTGGAAATCTCCGATAGTAAGAAGAATTCCCACATGGAGTTTCAAACGTTCCCCATACTCCACATATCCGACACGGGAATCAAACTGTGTCAGGTAATTTATGTATTTTTTATCGACAACGTACCAATCCATAGAGCCTCCTGAAAAGTAAAAAAGCGGGTGGATTACTCCACCCACTGCTGTTAACCGATTGTTTTAATTGGACAATCTAACCGCTTTTAAACGAGCATTTTAACTGGACGCTCTAACCGCTGCACAGATATTTCTATCTGTGTTTTTATTATATGCAATTTACAGCAAAAAATCAATGCCTTTAATTGCTAAAATTTTATGAACTTTTTTCGATATCTATGGAATCGATTTTATCACAGACAGGAACAAAAAGAAAGAGAGGGATAGCAGATGGGAATAAAAAGTTTGTTTGGTTTCGGTCAGGCGAGGGATAAGCCTATACGGAATTACAGCAATGGTGAGTATTCATTCAATTTCGGACGAAGCACCAGTGGAAAGAGCGTCAATGAAATGACAGCCATGCAGACTACTGCAGTTTATGCATGTGTGAGGATTTTGTCAGAAGCAATTGCATCACTTCCGATTCATGTATATCGATACAAAGACGGTGGGAAGGAAATGGTCTGTGACCACCCGCTTTATACGCTGCTCCATGATGAGCCAAACCCGGAGATGACTTCATTTGTGTTCAGAGAAACACTGATGAGTCATCTTTTAATTTGGGGTAATGCGTATGCACAGATCATACGAAACGGGAAAGGCGAGGTGCTTTCGCTGTATCCGCTTCTGCCTAACAAAATGAGTGTGGAGAGAGACAGAAATGGTGTTTTGTATTATGTGTATTCCCGTTATACAGATGAGAATCCCAACATGAAAAAGATGGGAGATATTACCTTAAGGCAGGAGGATGTGCTTCATATTCCCGGACTTGGATTTGATGGTCTTATCGGTTACTCACCTACAATGTCCTCTATGCTATATGGGCTTGTCCCACTTATGTAATTTGGTGAAAACATTCTTTTTCTAATATTTTTTAATAATGTTTTTACTTCTTTTTTGAATTGCTTTGCAATAGGCTTCCTGCTCTGCATCAACACCTCATATAGTCCATCTTCTGTTAAAAACCACATTTCTCTGTTTTGACCTGAGGTGTTTATTATACACTTCAGCTTTTCATCTTCATCTACCAATTCAACCATTTGTGTAGGTTGCTTATTTTCTATCCATTCTGCAACTTCCTTTGCTAAAAACAAGGGGTCTTCAAAATCTCCATACATTGTCAATTGTTTTCCTAAAATTTCTCTTTGTTCAATTACTTGCAATACATTCATTTTTTATCTTCCTTTCACTTTTTTATTTTTTGTTACACCGTTTGGACATATATTACTTATAATTATTGATTTTCAATTATCTTTTTTATTTCTTTTTCTTTGTTTCTTTCAGCCATAAAAGCCATACCTTCTGCAAATGCTAATAATTTTTCTTGCTGTAAATCACTTAACAAAGGAAATGCTTTAATAAAAACAAAAATAATCTTTTTTTCTTTTTCTGTCATATCAATCACACCTCATTTCTTAACTTTGACATTATTTTATATGACAAAGTTAAGTTTGTCAAGTATTTTTTTATTTTTTCTTGACTATGACAAATTTTAATGTTAAACTTTTATTATAAAAAGGAGGACTTTATATATGTGTAATTGTTTAAATACAAGGCTAAAAGCTATCAGAAAATCTGTATTATTAAGTCAAGAAGAATTTGGAAAAAAACTAGGAATAACAGGAGCTGCTATTTCTAAAATAGAAAGTGGAAATAGAAATGTTACAGAACAAATGACGCTTGCTATTATTCGAGAATTTGATGTAAATGAGCAATGGCTTCGTACTGGTGAAGGGGAAATGTTTTTAATCAAAACAAGAGATGAAGAAATTGCCTCTTTTATAGGTACATTACTTAAAAAAGAGGATGATACTTTCAAAAAAAGGCTGATTTCTGCTCTCTCTAAATTAGAAGAACCAGATTGGGAAGTATTAGAAAAAATGTGTAATCTTATGCTAGAGTCTAAAAAGGACTAGGAAATCCTAGTCCAATATTTTTGTAACAAAATAATATATCTTTTTTAAAATTCTCTCATCTTTCACTTTTTCTATTGCCTCAATAATCATTTTTTTATAATTCATATATTTTCCCCCATTCTATACTAAACCTTCTCATAATTTTTTAACTTTTCTTGTAACTTTTTAATTTCTACTATAAATTATAAAAATACTTGCTATCTTCCCAATCTTTTTTATCTTCCTTTTGCATAGATATATTTCTATGTCTATTCTCTTTATCTAATTTTTTGCCTTTTTTGTCACTTTTCTGCTTTATATTTATTATTTCTCTTTTTTATATAGACATTTTATATCTATTTCTGCTATACTTTTTTACAACATATGACATATTTTTAAATAGAAATATGGAAAAATTTCGACTTTCCGAACAAAAAACATTACCTAAAACTGCATGGAATAAACTAAAAAAACTTATAAAAGAATGTTTAGAATATTCTGATGAAGAAGAGATTGATTAACACTTTTCCTTTTTTCTTTTGCTCTTATCTTCATATAGTCATTATCATTCTTTTTTTGCTACCATTTTTTAAATTTTTATTTTTCCTGCTTGCTGATGCACACCTAATCTCCTTATCAACAATCATATTAAATTTTTTAATTAACGAGGAGATAAAACTAAACCTCCTCGCCGGATTGGTTTTCGTGGTTCTGAAAACTTGAATGATTAGTACCGCCTGATTTTGTCATTTGTTTATGCCACTGACCACATAAAATACTAAATATTTCTAATGGCTGTTGTTGAACTTGTTTTTCAATATCTGCCATTATTTTTTCCATTCTTTCCCATTTCTTTTTTGAAACCCACATTATTTTTACCTCCTATTGTTTTCTATTTTTTGTTACACTGTTTAGACACACTGTCACATTTTTTAACAACTTTTCACTATTTTATGTTATTTTCTACAAGTACCTTACCCTTTTCGTAATCACTTAAAATTTTCAATGAACATTGAATAATTTTTTCTGCTTTTGCCCCCTTCCTATTTTCTGCAATAACCGAACTCATTTCTGTTTTATCTGTAGTAATTCCCCTCATTCTTAGCTGATTAATTAGCCAAATATAAGATAATTTATGTTTATGTATCTGTGACTTAATTGTTTTACTTTTACACTCTTCCATTATATAAACACCTTCATTTTTATTTTTTTGTTACACTGCATGAATATATACTGTTATTTCTTATATAAACAGCCTTTAATTATTTTAAATTTTCCTTTTTTTCTTCCTGAACTTCTTCTTTAAATAAACTATCAAACCGCCTATTGCAAATACTACACATGAAAGCAGTCCGATTACAATACTTGCTATAAATAAAACTGCACTCACTATTATCGTAAAAATAGTAGTAAAAGTAATTGTAATGATACTTATTATCCACTCTAATAAACTACTTGCAATGTCTAACATAAATATTGCAACTGCCACCATTGCTATCAATATCAAACATATCACTATAAATTGATTTACTTGCATAACCTTCCCCCTTTTTATTTATCTATTTTTCTGTCTTACTATCTCCTTCTTTGTAAAAGTAATGTGGGTATCTTACCTCAAGGGGTACACCATTGGGTAATTTAAAATACTTTCTTACCTCCATACAAAATCACTATCCTTTTTATGATTTTCTAAGTAATCTTTTCTTTTTTCCTTTTTCATATTGTTTCTCTCCTGCTTTTTTCTGTATCAATCTTGTGCTTCTCTTTTCTACTACACTTTATATAAAAATATGATTATATGTTTTTTAAACCGTGTTTTGCATTTTTTTGTTTTATTTTTTCCCCTGTTTTTTTTAGTATCAGATTTTTCAAAATTTTTCGTTTTGTTTAATATGTATCATTTATACTTATTCTTTATTTCTTACATTTTTATATTACACTGAACTATTTTTCATTCATTTGCTTTTTTACATTTTGCCATTCTTTTTGAACCATTTTTTTGCTTTTTCTTTTCCTGTCTTCTCAACCCCTTGATTTTACTAGCTTTTCCGATTGCGGAACAAAATAGCTTGTTCCGCAATATTAGTTCCGCAATATTTTCCTTTTTATTCCAGCTGTTTTTTTGTTTTTTTCCCTTTTAAAAAACTGTTAAACATTGATTTTACTAGCTTTTAAAAAAGTTAAAAAAAAAGTTAAAAAATCTCCCTCATTTTTTTAACTTCCTCCTTTCGCTCCTGTTTTCCCTTTTTTTCCCGTCCATAAAGAATGACAATTCTTTTTTGTTTTTTCTTGCAATCCCTTGCTATCCCTGCATTTCCCGCTTTTTTAATATTTTTTCCACACTCTTTTTTTTGCCATTCTTTCTACCCCATTACAACAGGCAGTGTTCCAAGCCTTTTGCTTAGAACACTGCCTATTTCTTTTTTATCCGGTTCATTTTATATCCAACCCCACGTACCGTCTGGATATATTCTGGCTGGCTGGGATTTTCTTCAATTTTCTTTCGGAGACGGCGGACATGGGAAGTAATATTGCTGTCATCCTGGAGATATTCACCATTCCAGACATAATTGTAAATCTTTTCTTTGGAAAGCGTTATTCCCTGATGAAGCGCCAGAACATAAAGAATACGAAATTCAATATTGGTAAGATTTACTTCACGGCTTTCTTTCAGAACTTTGTGCTGATCTGGGAGGATGAGCAATTCGCCGTTTTTTATCCTCTCCCGCTTTCCTTCTATTGTTTCATCAACGCTAATATGTGCTTCATTTACAATTTCTATTATTTTATCATATATTTCCTGCTCCGGTTCTTCTAAAGAAATAATGAGTAATTTTATCATATCCATTAGCTCCCTCAATCAACTTCTCACTTTTTTTACTTTTTCCATGTTTAAAATCTTCAATCTCTAATGATACAACATCAAATCTATTGCTGAATGCCAGATATATTCTAAGTAAAACCAACAGAACATTATTTTAAGAACTGTTGGTTTCACTTACTTGCCTACATCAATGCGCACTTAAGTTTCTTGAAACTTTCTTCACTTATATCATGTTCCAGCCGACAGGCATCCTTAACTGCAGTTTCCTTAGATATGCCAGCATTAGCAAAAACTGTAAGGAAAAATTCATACCGTTCATATACTTTTTGTGCTGCTAATACTCCTTTCTCGGTAAGACACAAACTGCAATCCTGGCGCTTTATCAGAAACCCCTGCTCTTTTAGCTGTTTTATTGCTACACAAACACTTGCTTTGGAAACCCCCATAGATTCGGCAATATTAACCGAATGGACATTCCCAAGTTTTCTCTGCAGTACAAAAATTGTTTTTAAGTAGTCTTCCTTAGATTTTCCTAATTCCAAATCAATCCTCCCCCATTTCAATTTCTGTTGACAAAGCATGATTTATTCTTACTGCAAAAACTATGGTAAGGATTGCAGTTAAAAGATCAGCCATAGGCTGTACCCATACCACTCCTGTTAATCCCATGAGATGAGGCAATACAAAAACCAGGGGAAAGAAGAAAATTCCCTGTCTGCCCAAACTAAGCACACTTCCCACTAAGCTTTTACCAATAGCTAAATAAAGTGATGCATACACCATTTGAAAGCCAAATGTAATAAATAATGCTGCATTAAGTCTGAGCGCCTCTGCCGCTAGGCCAACCATCTTTACGTCTGTGCCAAAAAGCGAAACGATCGGATCGGCAAATATGAAAAGCACAATGGCTGCAGCAATACAAAACACTGTCGACCATATCATGCAAAGCCTGATAGATTTCTTTAATCTTTCGTATTTTTTTCCTCCATAGTTGTATCCCGCAAAAGGTTGAAACCCTTTCAGAAATCCGAAAACAACATAAGTTACAACTGTCATGATACGGGTAACTGCTCCCATAGCTGCGACTGCATAATCTCCATAAGACTTTGCTGCAGTATTGATACTTCCCATAGCCGTACTTGCAAGCAGCTGAAACAAGAGTACAGGAATGCCTATTTTCAGAACTTCTGCATAAATAATCTTGGACGGAGCTATGTTTCTAGCCGAAAATCTCAAAACACCTTTCTTTTTTGCAATGTACCCAATATAAAGTGCCATATTGATACACAACGAGATAACCGTTGCAATAGCTGCCCCTTCAATACCTAAATCCATACCATAAATCATAATAGGGTCTAAGATCACATTGGCGATACTTCCTGTAAGCATGGCGATCATCGTGAATTTTGTAGCTCCCTGGGCCGTTAGCAGGTTATTCATCATAACAGTAAAAACATTGATGATTGAACCAGTTACATAGATTTTCGCATAGGCTCTTGCATAAGGCAAAATTGTTTCCGTTGAACCTAGTGCCGTAAGCACTGGGTCAAGAAAAATCATAATGCCTATAATGATAATTGCCCCTAGCAGAAGCCCCGAAAAAAGTGAGGTAGAAGCTGCTTTGTCTGCTTGTCCGTTATCCCCCTTTCCCAACAGCCTTGATATGTAAGAAGATGCTCCTGCCCCAAACATCATGCCCAGACCTATGATGATCTGCACAATGGGGAACACAACGGATACAGCTCCCATCTGGCTCATACCAAGACCGCCTACAAAATACGCATCAATCGCATTATACAAGGCTGAAATCAGCATACCGACCATTGTCGGTACCCCCAGCTTAAGCAATGCAGAAGCAACACCCACTTCCTCCAGTAAATAGATACGATTTGACTTTTCTGCCATTTCAATGTCCTCCTTAAACTTAATATAATTGTATACGCATGTCCGCTTTGCGGATATGCTTTATTACCGGTGTAAGCGAAAACGCTCACGCCGTATAATACCTTTAATAACAGTACGGCATTTTGAATATTCTGATTCGATTTCTTTTTTAATGTCATTACAGATATCCTCCTCACTTTTTTGCAGTTTAGCAGGATAGACCATGTCAAATGCAACATTGACATAAGGATCACTTTCAATCAGCCTGAAATTATTTATTTCAATCTCGTCGCTATATTGATTGAGGACAGTATATATTCGTTCCATAAGACCGTCCTTCAATGTCTTATCCTCCAACACATAGTCAACTTGTATAAAACTGTCACAATGAAATTTTTGTTTTAAATCATAAGCTATCTGGTTTGCTGCGGTGTAAAGCTGCCGACTGTTTTCCGAATACCCTTCCGTATGCATGGATACCACAAAATACCCAAATCCATAATCATGAAGCATCAGATCATGGACAGCAATGATTTCTGGATATGATCCGGCTATCTGCAAAATAGCGTCTGCCATCTCCTGGTCTGCTGACTGCCCCATGATCCGCCCCAATACTTCCCATAAGCTTTTTACACCTGCAAAAATAATGAAAACGGACACCAGCACACCACAATAACCATCTATTTCAAGGTGCGTTATATACGAAACTGTCGTTGATATGAAAACGGCTGCCGTTGATAACGAATCACTTATACAGTCTGCTGCGGTTGCCTTTAATGTTTCCGAGCCAGTTATTTTTGAAAACCGTTTATTGTAACAATACATATAAACCTTTACCAAAATAGATACCAACAGTACCACCAGAGCTGGCATACTGAATACCGGACTGTCCGGGCTGGCTATAGATGCAGCAGAGTCCCCCGCCAGCTTTATTCCCATAAGCAGAACTGCAATGGATGTAAAAATACTCATAATCCATTCAATCCTGCCATGTCCAAAGAGATGCGTATTTCCACCGCCATATTTTGCAATCTTAAATCCCAAAAACGAAACAAGTGAAGTCCCTGCATCCGACAGGTTGTTAAAACCATCTGCTGATATGGCAACAGAATTACTAAAAAGCCCGATAGTTATCTTGGCTGCACACAAAAATAAATTTAGCAGGATGCCAACAACACTTGACAGGACAGCATACGCTTTTTTTACATTTGGGTTAGAAACCTCATCCCTGTTTTTCACAAACCATTTCACAAATAAAGTCATCATTTTAATTTCCCCTTTCAAAATTGAACAACAATTCAATATTGTTCGGTAAAAAAAGGAACTGGCTCCTATAAACCAATTCCCGACAAATACATTTCCGATAATTTATGCAATATCATCATCGCCCATTCCTTTCCCTTATAATGGTACATAACCTGCATCAGCCCATCCACAAAATTATTGGCAATAATATGGATGAATATTTCATCCCCATCGGTATCCTTTTTATGTTTATTCAGATGCTCTTCTATTGCCGCAATAAACCGGTCCTTTTCTGTTTCATATTTTGTACCGCCACTTTTATCAAATAAGATAATGCATTCCTGCCTGTGCTCGAATAAATTCAGCAGGCATTCTGTTTCTGCCCTGCTTAGTCCATAAATGACTTCTGAATGGCCGTCATCCCTGGCAGTGAGCACCCTCTCCCAATCATAAAGGACCGGACGGAGGACAGCATCAAAAAGGGATTCTTTGTTTTTATAATAAGAATAAATCAGCCCTGTCGGTATTTTAGCCCTGCCCGCAATCTCACGCATAGCTGCTGGCCTGTACCCTTTTTCATAGAACTCCTGCAACGCTGCCTTTAAAATATTTTCCCGTGTTTCATCTTTTAATACTTGAGCCATGTCTCTCTCCAATTTTGAACTTTTGTTCAATTATAGCTCGTGTTCATCTTTTTGTCAAGCCATACCCTCATTTTTATTTTATATATTTCTCCACTCCAGCCGGATGAATCCCCGCCAGTTATTTTATTTTTCTTATACATCTTGTCAACTCAACCTCTCCTTAACAATCCCATCTCCACAACCTACCCTATATCTAACTTGTCAACTCAACTATCCCACCCAAAAAGCAGTGGATATGTTTCCGCACAATACAACAAACAAAAAATCCGAGAGCCAGAACAATTTTTCCAAACTGTTCCAACTCCCGGAAACCCCTTGTTTTCTGCACTTTTCCGCTATTCTATTTCTCCACCCGTGACATCAACACGACACACTCAACATGCGGTGAAAGTTACTTCTTATACTAAATAGCAAAACTGTCACCTTTTGCGAAGAGGTTCATACCCCACTTAGGGGGATAGCGTTTACCCCGCTCTCAAAATCTACATACGCACTACATTACTTGTAAATAGAACTCAACCTTATGAATGTGTGTATTGCTATCCATAATTACTATGTCTTTAGGTACTCCTGTTATTATGTATTTTTCATCAAATACTAACGAAAGATAACAGTCTGCCTTTACTTGAACAACCTTATCTCTCGAGCATTCTGGCATAGTTCTTTGAATAATAGAAAGTGCCTTTCTAAAATCATAACATTCCGCATACCCTATCTCAAATAGCTTTTTACCATTAAGGACTGACAGAACTTTACTACACCATTCACTTTTCGCCCAATCATCCAGATGATAAACATCAATTCTAAAATTCTCACATTTATCAGCAAGATATTTTAATAGGACCTCAAATTCTTCATCCGATAATTTTCTGTCAGAAAGAATTTCCTTTTCAATTATTGGTTCTAATTCATCTCTGTCACCCTTATTTTTTCTATATTTCTGCAAGTCATTTTTTAGATTTTCATTTTCTTCTAAATCAACCCCTAAAAATGTTTTTCTTAGACCATATTTCACGAAAATATTCTTCAAAACTTTCTTTTTTCTAATTTGCTCTATTATTTCGCTCTTAAATAAGACAAGCAAAGGATCGTTCGTTTTATTAACAGCCATAATATCTATATCAATTCCTTCCGAACTGACATAAATATATATAGGAATTCGGACAAATTTAACATAAACATTTTCTATACTGTCTATGCTTAGGAGTTCATCCGGCTCACTCTTAGTTTTGTCATTATAGATATTCATTTCATCAAGGAAAACTTTATTAACACTATCGATATTTTCTTTAAATATTTCTATATCATTTACTTCGAAATCAGCATCCAGTTTTTTGTCATTAACATTAACTTTATCAACAAACTGATAATTTTCGTGTTCAAGAATGATTTTCCGATTAATAGGATCTAAATAAACATTTTTAACTGTATCTTTCTTCCTTTGTACGGTCCTCAATTCTCGTAATGCTTGTTTCCCTTTAGCCAACAAGCTACATCGATTTGTCGTACAATAAATTACATCTTTTACGCTTAAATCTGCAAGTGTTACTTCTAGTAGCTTTCTATCAATTCCCAATATATTTACTAATTCATCTATTTCTTGAATTCCTTCATTTATTAAACGTAATACTATTTCGTCCAGTAATGGAAGCGAATAAAATGAACGTTTAGTAATTGACAGTATTGTTTTCATTATAGGAACATAGATTTCATCACGTTTTATAAAAAGATATCCATCATTCTTCCGTACATTAATATTAGACATAGATTCAATTAATTTATCCATTATATTTCACCTCCCGGTATAACAAGGCACTCGTCCTCATGTTCACAAATATAATCAATAATCTCAATAAACTTATTATCTGGGTCGTCAAATTTATAAAAGAAGTCCATGTCTCCGCAAATAATAAGCAAATTTTTTGCCCGCGAAAAAGCTACATTAACCCTCTCCTTTTCTTTTTGAAAGCCAATTGAGTTTTTAGTTCTAACTGTACTGTATATGATAATATCATTTTCTCTGCCCTGAAATGCATCAAGTGTATTAATATCAATCCCTTTTGCAATTCTATCATATCCACTATTATTTACGGACTTTCTAATTAAGTCTTTTTGACCTCGATACCCCGTAATAATACCAATATCTAAATTCGGAAGCACCCCTTCATTTTTAAAGCCCTCCAATAATTTTTTAACCAAAGTATTCTCCGCATAGTTGCAATAGGAGCCTCCCTTAAGCCTACTTTCATCTTTTCTATCCATCATTGAAGTGTCAATCCAAATAATAGATTTTCCTGCAAATTTTTTAATTGGATGCATCCGATTCTTATCATCAACCTCCGTTGCAATTTTACCTTCATAAAAGACTTGACTAATCAAATTTCCAATATTTCTTCTCATTCTATATTGCACAGTCAGGATTTGCTTATGAGTATCTGGTAACACATTAAACAATAAATCAAATAGTCTATACTTTGGTTCTTTTGTCAGCTTAGCTATTATCGGAGATAATTCTTGGTCAGCATATGCTGGTAGTTGGTTTTGATCTCCTACCAATATAATCTTTTTGGATTTAATAATAGACACTAATAATTCAGGGGTTGTCGCTTTTGCTGCTTCATCGATAATTACATAATCAAAATCTAACTCCTTAACAAAATCATTAGATAAAAAACCTACGCAAGTTCCGGCAATAATAGTTGCACTTTTTATCACTTGGTAATCTAACGTTTCTAAATTACTACATCTATTAATCCAATCAGCTTGAATATCCTTAATTCTTTCCCATCTATCCAATGATTTTTGCTCAGTAATATTAGCATACAACAAATTCTGCTGTTCAATATACGTGTTAGATTTCTCTTTAATCTCTGTAAACATCTTTTTTCTAATCGCATTCATAGTACAGGTTTCTTCAACCTTTGGTGATATATTCTCTGCACGACCAATTCGGATGATATCCAATTTCCCTTCATCTATATCGACCAGTCCCTCAATAATATTGTCTACAGCGGTATGTGATTGAGATACAACTAATATTCTCGATGTATCATCGAATTTATTTATTTGCATCAAAATTTGTCGCACAATCTCTTTTATAACTGTTGTTTTTCCGGTTCCTGGAGGTCCTTGTATTAAACTTATACTATCTGAGTACAAAGCTTTTCTTATTGCTTCTTTTTGAGATGAATTTAACGTATCTTTACTAAATTTAATATTTTGCAAAAATGGAGTATAGGTTGGTTCATCCAAATTGAGCAAAATGTCTTTTAAGTTTTTAGACGAGTAGTTATCATCATGCAACGCACGAATTGCATAATGTTGCCTTTTATATGCGCTTATATTCGCTCTAAAATCTTCCATTACCGGACAATGCTTTCTAAGTAACGGGCGCACTTTCCCCATTTGCACCTTCTTGTCCAAATCAATAATAAGTAACGTTTCATCATCTTCATAGTTTATTCCATGATAAGTACCTATATCAAAATAGAAAGAATTATCTCTGCCGTCCACATCCTCAATGATATAACTCATATCATTCTCCAAGCCATCAATATCATTGTTTTTATATTCTTCAACAGTTAAAATTAATTGTTGATCTACTATATTAAACGCAGAGTAAACAACTCTTCCTACTCGCTCCTTTTCATTTTTCATGGACTCATCTAATCCATCTTGCCACTTTCCGAATAATTCTTCAAATAATTCATCTTGCTTTTGTAATGCACTTTTACTGTTTATATTATTTCTAAATTGTACGATTAGTTTTTCATTATCATTATCTAACCTTCTACTGCTATAATTGCCTCTTCCACTTTCTATAAATTTAACTATGCCATCAATAATAAAACCCCTTTTTTGATTGCTAATTCTTCTGTCAACGGATAATGGCATAATTCTATTAACTACAAACAGTTCATCTTTTTCATTATATATACATTCAACCGCAATTTTCTTTCCAGAAAAAACATAAACATCAGTATTGTGATTATAAAAGGCAGAACACTCCTTAAACTGACTCTTTAAAAATGATTTTGTAAAGATAGTCATATTCGTATTTGCTTCGATTAACGAAACATTCTTCAAATATCTCAGTTTATCAACATCTATACTACACAAATATGTATCTTTCTGTGAACTATTATCTCCAATAATTTCCTCAAAAGCATCAATAACCGTCCCAACCTCTTGAAATCTATTTTCCGGTTCTTCCGCTACCATCTTAGCAATTAGTATCCCTAAATTTTCCGGAACTTCTAAATCCTGCAAAGTTCTACAGATCATTTCTATACCGTTTGGTAACATACCAAACAGAATATAGAAAATTACTGCACCTAAAGAATAAATATCACTAGCTTCCGTTGTACTATTACCTTTAACTACTTCCGGAGCCGAAAAATTAGGAGAATAAAACGGCAGAGTTGTCTCTTGCTCTACTATAGATTTTATCTTACTCGTTCCAAAATCAATAATCTTCACTTCACCCGTTTCAATATTATACATAATATTGGACGGCTTGATATCACGATGTAAAACGTTGTTATTATGTGCCTCTTCAATAGCCTTTAAAATTTTTAAGCAAAGTTCATACTTTTCTACCTGTGAAAAATTGCTTAAGTCCAATTCTTCAAGATTTGTTCCATCAACATAATCTAATAAAATTAAACCCCAGTCATTTTTACCTCTAAACTCTGCATTTAACATATAGTCTCTGATTTTTACAATATTATCGCAAGAATTTAATGTTTTAAGGGCATCAACCTCCCTCTTAAATATTAATTTTTGAAATCTATTATTTAACGAACCGATTAATTTTAATGCATAAACTTTATCGCATATTCTTTTGTTTTTTTCTTTAACTTTCAAAATAATCGTTTCACTAGTCCTAGACGCATGAATTACTTCTAATACTTCATAATTATCCATATTATTTTGCAACTCCTTCTTTAAGTAATAATCTTATTTTACCATACCAGTTCAACTTTTACCATCTGCAAAAGAGCAAGAAAAAAAGCCGATTAGGAATCACAACTCCCCATCGGCATCTTTTCTTACTCCTCTTCATTTTTACATTCAATCTCCGTTCCGTCCAGGAACACCACCAACAATGTTCCATCCTCAAAAACCTTGATGTGGTCCAGTGTTTTCAGCATGAAGTCCGTATCCATCTCTGTCAGAGGCTCTGCTCCATCGGTGTATTCTATGAACTTCTCTGCCCGATAACCTTCCAATAAGTTCTCGCTCTGCAGCTGTTCCGTCCACTGCTCCATGAAATCCTCTCGGTTCTCCACCAATGCATTCCAAGCCATCAGATAAGCCTTTATCAATGTTTCTTCCTCTACATGGCGGTTGGCACATCCCATGACTCCTTTGACCTTGTAGCGTTCACTGCACTGCCACACCTTACGGTCAACGCCCGTGCTGCTCCGCCAGCCTTTCCGTGCAAATACCTTATTACAGTCTCCGCAAATTATCTTGGATGCAAATGGATTGCTTTCCGGCCGGTGGGAATAGGAGTTTGTCCCATGCTCCTCCAGATACTTCTTCCTGCGTTTTATTTCAAGCTGTACACATTCCCATATCCGCTTTGAAATGATGGCATCGTGGTCATCCTCCACATAAAACATCTGGATTTCCCCTTTATTCTGTGTCCGCTTCTTGGTAAGGAAGTCCACCGTATAGCTTTTCTGCAGCAAGGCATCACCCTTGTATTTTTCATTTTCCAACATACTCATTAAAGTTGTGGACTGCCACTTCGTACCGCCATCCCAGTTTTTCACACCTTCCCGTTCAAAAATCCTCTTGATATAATCGGTTGTTTTTCCGTCCAAGAATTCTTGATACAGCCGAACCACAATCGGCTCCTGCGTCCTGTTGATTACCAGCTTCCCCGTCTCATCCGCATCGTAGCCTAGAAAACGCTTAGTACTCATTTTGTGCTTCCCTGTCTCAAATCTTCTGCGGATTCCCCATGTGCAGTTCTCTGAAATGGATCGGCTCTCATCCTGTGCCAGTGAGGAAAGAATGGTAAGCAGCACTTCTCCCTTTGCATCGAGGGTATTGATATTTTCCTTTTCAAAAATAATCCCTATCCCCAAACCTTTCAACTCTCGCACATAGTTCAAGCAATCCAGCGTATTTCTTGCAAATCGGGAAATGGACTTAGTAATAATCATGTCTATTTTCCCCTCCCTGCAGTCAGCAATCATACGGTTAAATTCATCCCTCTTTTTGGTATTGGTTCCCGAAATACCTTCGTCTATCTAAAAGCCATCTTTGATACAATGTAACTTTGCCCCAAACCTTTTAATTTTGCCTTATACTTTTTAATTTTGCCCCCATACTTTTTAACTTTGCCTCCGAGGGGTGTACACACGGAATAAAAGGTGCCGCTAAAAATCTGTTTTTATGCCTAAAAAGCACAAAATAAGACGGCTTGGGAAACCAAACCGCCATGTAGTGCAAGGATGCCAACAACCTGGTACAGTATGCACCTGTAATCGCTGTAAAGCTAGATGTCATTGAAAACATAAAGTTCTATTTTATGCTAATTTCATATATCATTTTAATTTCCACTTATCTACTATACTACTCCTTTCAAATCTTATTGTCGCACTTTCACTTCTTTCTTGCAAAGAATCTCCATTGCCCTTAGTTATTACCCCAATTTCCTGTGGAAGAAGATAATCTTTATATACGTAATCTGTTGAATAATAATACTGATCACTTGTTTCATCATCTGTTCCGTTATTTTCTATATGACGCAGTATTATATACTTATCATCCTCTGTAAGAATTTTGGGATTATTAACGGGATATCTAACAGAAGCTCTCAGTTTCAATCCATTGGGTACAGTCAATAGATTAGTCCCAATATCATCAGATATCTGTGTTATTTCTTTACACATATTTTCATACAATGTATTCATGATTCCATCATAATGTCCAGATGTTCTGTATTTCCCATACATACCTCCAATTTTCCCTTTAATAATATTCATAACCAACGTATATAAATTTCTTACACCATTTTTACTTATCTGCAATGCAAATTGTGTATTTCTATGATTGTAGTTTATTATATAATTTCCAGCATTATAATTAACACTGCTCATATTATGCTGAATAGCATTACGAATAATTTTAAATATTCTATAACAGTTTTTTCCTATTATTTCTATTTGAGTATGTTCCGGTAAATTGTCATAATGATTTTTAAAAGAAGCCCCTTCTGTAAGCTGATATACATTTTCCAAATATCCGTCAAATACAGTAAATAAAAGTAAGTTTCCGGCAATCCACGCTTCTGATAAAGGTGCCTTACTGCACATGGAATCATATAAACACATATGTACTGTAGGAATTTCCTTACCATTTTCGTCTGTCCCATATGTTATTGGTCTTACACCAATATTAATAAAATTTAAATCCGACATATTAGATTCTAAAATAAATCTAGTAATCGAATCAATACATTGCTGATCCATCATAGTATTTAGTTTTCTCCTTTCTGGTTATACATCAATCTTTCGTTTAGAGCTATACTTTGTTGAAGTACGGTGCTTTCCATTATCATCTTGGATAATATTACATCTTCTCGCTTTCTCATTTTGCACTGCCTCAAAAATTTCCTTTGATATAATTTCGGGATGTTTTTGTATCATAACATACTTCTCTGTTTCACCATTATTGTTAATACGTTTTCTATTCGGATATCCCGTAGTCAAAGTTTTAAATACAATGACATCTCCTGTGTATTTTTCATTACTTAGCATTTTGTCAATTGTTCTGTTGTACCAAGTTAGTTTTCCAGTTGGTGAAAGTATTTTTCTATTTTCAAGTTCTTTCTTTATACCAACAATACTTGCACCTTGTAAATAATATTTATAAATGAATTGTACTGTTTCCGCTTCTTCATCTACAACAGCAAGCTCTCTTTCCTTATCATGGCAATATCCATAGCACTTTCGATTATATAATGCGGATGTGCCATCAATAACTCTTTTCTTAATACCCCAATATACATTTTGACTCCTATTTTCATTTTCTTCCTGTGCTATTGCCTCTAATAAGGAAATCATTAATTCACTCGTACCATCTCCTATATTAATCGAATCATCATCAAAAACAATTTTAACGCCACATGATGTAAGTTTTCGAATAATCTCTAAGGCTTCGACAGTATTTCGCCCAAACCTTCCAATATTCTTTGTAATAATAATATCCAATAATCCGCTTTCGCAATCATTTATCATTCTTTGAAATTCTGGTCGTAAATTTATTTCTAAGCCAGATTGAAAATCTATGTACACATCCGATAATCTCCAACGCATATTATCATACACTTTTTTTGTAAGTCCTGAAACTTGATTAGAAAGACTTTTTAACTGTTCTTGATTATGTGTACTAATCCTACAATAAATTGCAACTTTTTCATACATTTTAGGAATCACTGGTGGAAAAGTAACCTTATTAATTCTTTTCTTTTGCTCCATAATAACTCTTTTCTTATATTTAATCTATTCATCCAAAAGTACCAAGGACGGTGTATACAATATACCTTCTCTATCCGCAAATTGTTCTGGACTCCAACTTTGATTTAATTGTGTAATTATTTCTTTATTATTTGAATGAATATACATTTTCTCATCAAAAGCATAACCTTTATCTTTCAAACTATTTAGTATCCACTCTTTATCACTCAATAGATTAAATATATTATTTCCCAATAGTCCTTGCTCTTGTTTTAAGTTAAAGTATCGTTTAAGTGAATTAAATGTTTTGTTGAAAACCTCAATAGGAAATATATTAGTAACTCGTATTTGCTGAATTTCATCACTAAACTGAGATAATCCATCTTCTGAAAACAATACTTTGCCTCCATCAAATTCATCAAATATACGATTGCTTAATTCTGGTGTCCTATCAAAATAACACTTTGTATAGCCCATCGTTGAAAGCATCGATTGGTTCCAACACCTAGAAGTTATATCTGTATCGATATAATATCCACGTTGTTTATGACACCTACAAAATGGTTGATATCCTATTATTTTTGCAAAATTATCATTCCCGAAATAAAGGACAGCTTGTGTTCCTAATTCATTTAAATCATCTTCAATAATTGGGCGATACTTATTATTTCCAATATGTTTGCAACACGCAAAGAAAAGAGCAACTTTTACATCATCTGTCACATCAAGAAATTGTGTATCTAATCCGTAGTGTTGAGCAATTACTCCAGCAAGTGGTGCTCCAAAAGGAAATTCAACATACTGCCGAAATAATGTCAAAAAACAGTGAAAACAAATAATTCTCATTTGACCAATAAAAAACTGAATATACTTGTCTTCTTCTCGATAACATCTTGTATTTTGAATAAATCGACCAAGAGAAGAGTAACCAGATGTTACTCCATAATCACAAATTTCTCCTCTATACAATTCTGGAAATAAAATCGAAGCTGGTGCCCCCATATTTCCATAGTAGCACCTTGGTGTTCCATCATCATCGCTTAATGCAAATCCTGAAATATAAGACTCCATTACCCATCCTGCATAATCTTCAAAAATCTTAAAATCATCTGGAATAGGAATGTTATCCCATTCTTCTTTTGTCTTTGCAGCATATTGCTTTCTTCTTGTTTCAGTAGCTCGTTCTATTCTTCTGATTTTTTCATCTCTGTCACTAAGTATTTTTTCTAATAAAGCTGGACAAATATAGTTTCTACCATTTACAGATTTTATACATAATTCGTTTTCATCCATGCTTACCTCCATAATTTGTTGGCATCTTTCAAGTTGAAACTCAGTGTTTGCATTAATTCATTTACTCCAATTTTTAAATTTAGTCTACTTTTCGTTGTTTTATCAGTTTAACTTTGTTTCAATAATATCACAAAACATCTGCTTTTTCAATGATTTTCATCAAATTTCTATTTAATCTACTCAAAATCTATCTAATAGCCGTCTTTGATACAATGTAACTTTGCCCCAAACCTTTTAATTTTGCCTTATACTTTTTAATTTTGCCCCATACTTTTTAACTTTGCCTCCAAGGGGTGTACACGGAATAAAAAAGCATTGAAAAAAATCTGTTTTTATGCCGAAAAAGCACAAAATAAGACGGCTTGGAAACCCAAACCGCCGCATAAGCCTTTATTCAGAACTGACCTCAAAACAATACCCAACTTCCCGGACGCACCGGATGGTAAAAAGCGCATCCGGCTCTGCCTCGTACAGCTTTTCCCGCAGATGGCGGATATGGCATCCGATGGCGTTGCTCTCATCCCCGTAGGCATCCTCTCCCCAGACCTTCCGGTATATCTGGTCGTATGTAAGCACCTGCCCTCTGTTTGCCGCAAGCAGACACAAAAGGTCGTACTCCTTCGTGGTGAGGTTGATCTCTCGGCGGTCACGATAAATCTTTCTCCGCCCAGGATAAATCTCCAGCCCCGGAAGTGACAGCATCGGCTCGTCCTTCACCCGCAGGCACTCGATGTTAGGGTGGGACTCCACTATCTCCATGATTTTATCGAAGATATCGGAATCGCTGTCATGTATTTCAAACACTACTATGCGCACGATGCCCCACCTCCCCTACTTTGGCTTCATAAAATATCTTTGTAGCTTTCGGAAGCTCTCATCACTGATAGCGTGTTCAATCCTGCAGGCATCTTCCTCTGCGGTCGTTTCATTGACACCTGCCGCAATGAGCTGCTCCGTAAAAAATTGATGCCGTTCATAGATTTTCTCGGCGATTTCCCGCCCTTCTTCCGTCAAGTGCAGAAATCCGTCTTTATCCATTGTAAGGAAACCTCCATCCCGCAATACACCTACCGCATGGCTGATGCTTGGCTTGCTGAAGCCCATGTGCCGGGCGAGGTCTACGGAACGCACCATACCTATTTTCTTTTGTAAAACAAGGATTGCTTCCAGATAATCCTCGCCCGATGCATGAAGTTTCATCATCCGACCTCCCTACCTATTCGCAGCTTTTAACTGATCCATCCTCTTAAACTCACTGCACATCATCCAGATAACCACGATCAGTACAATCGCATCTGTAATAAGCGGGGCGCAGAATACACCATGTACGCCAAGCCCGGCAACATGAGGCATGATAAACGCCGCAGGAATATAAATCACAATCTGGCGTAAAAGCACCAGCACACTTGCCTTAGAAGCCCTTCCCAATGACTGCATAAGAGTGAGGATTACAACCCAAAATCCTAATACAATATAAGAGATAAAGAACACCCTGAAATCATTTGCTCCCTGCGCCACAATTTCCGGCTCCGTAATAAACAGTGACAGCATGGCTTTTGGAGCCAGTATAACCGGAAGATAGAAAATCGCTGCCAGTAAAGTTGCCGCAATGGAAAAGATTTTTGTTATGTACTTCACCCGGTCATATTGTTTCGCACCGAAATTTGTTCCTACCGCTGGCTGATAGCCCTGGCTCAATCCCCAAAGAGGAATAAATGCGAATGACTGCACCCGAAGTGTCGCACCGAGAATTGTCTGCCACTCACCGCCGCCATTTTGCGCTGCAACATTGTAAAGAACGGTCTGCTGGACAAAAGCATAACCTGCATCAGCATAGCCGAAAAACCAACACCAAAGATTTCAGAGAATAATTCCTTTTCTGGCCGGATTGCATGAATTTTTACATTCTGGCTCTTTTTCAGGAAATACCAGAGTGTCAGGGCTGCCTGGACAAATTGGGAAAGGATAGTCGCATAAGCGGCTCCCTCCGCACCTTTCCCGGCAGGGTTCATAATTGTAATCAAAATCGGGTCTAAAACAATATTCAGTACAGCCGCACCACCGCTGATCAGCATGGCTCGTTTCAGCTTGCCCTCACCACGCATAATCATGTTCGCAGATTGCGCAAAGTTTACGAAAGTGCTGCCCACAAAGATAATCCGCAGATAGCGGGTGGCAATATCCAGTATTTCCCCCTCTGCTCCGGAAAGCCTCAAAATCTGTCTTGTAAAGACCATGCCGATTACTGTAATTGCAATAGAAAAAATAAGATTCCATGCAATCAGATTTCCCATAATCTTATCGATAGTGGCCTGATCTTTCTTTCCAATAGCCCTTGACAGGATGGATGCCGATCCAGCGCCGATTAGTGTGGCAACACCCGTATTCACCAGTGTAAACGGATAGGCCACAGACACCGCCGTCATAGCATTGCTTCCTACCATCTGCCCTACAAATACGGCATCCATCAGGTTATAAAGCCCTACCACAACCATACCGATGATTGCAGGAACACTCAATGAGAGTACCAGTTTCCACGGGCTTGCTCCCAGCAGCATAGCCCTTGTGTCATTTTTGTCTGACATAATTTTTTACCTCCTTACGCTTCAACAAACCCCTCCTGCCCTGCGTTCCGCATCGCAGCAGTCAGTCTGTTTTTTATATTCCGTTGATGGGTGATTCCCATTAACCATTCTTATCTTAAGATTTATATAATCTGTTTTCCGCTCCATCCTGCCTGTTTCGCCCCGATTGGACAAAAATATTTTGGAAATCCAAGACCAGCGGGTAAATCTCCGCATCAGGTGGAAATCTTTTGCTCTGCATTCCACATGGCAGCATATTTCCCTTTTCTTTCTAAAAGTTCATCATGTGTGCCGGATTCCGTAATCCTGCCGTCCGAAACGACAAGAATCTGATCCGCATTTTTCACGATAGACAGCGTATGGGCAATCATAACCACTGTCTTTTTCTCCTTCAGGAGATTAGCGATAGCTTGTTTTACAGCCAGCTCATTCTCAATGTCGAGGGATGCCGTAGCTTCATCCAAAAGCAGGATAGGGCTGTTTTTCAGAATAGCACGGGCAATCGAAATCCTCTGCCGCTCACCGCCGGAGAGCAGATTGCCGTTCTCTCCAGTTGGCGTGTCATACCCTTTTTCCATCCTGCGGATAAAAACATCGCAGTTTGCCTCTCTGCAGGCCGCTTCGATTTCTTCATCCGTAGCGTCTGGCCGGGCATGACGGATATTGTCACGGATCGTATCGTCAAATAGGAATACATCCTGATCCACCATTGAAATTTGTTCCAGCACACGCTCCGAAGATACATGATCTATCGCCTTGCCTCCAATGGAAATTGTGCCGCCAGTCACTTCATAATATTTTGCAATCAGATTCAAAATTGTGGATTTCCCGCTCCCAGAATCTCCGACAATGGCAGTCAGCTTTTGGTCGGGAACCGTAAAAGAAGCGTGTTTCAAAACAGGTTCGCCCGGAACATAGGAAAAATCTACATTTTCAAACTGAATCTCATGAGTAGGTGTCTGGAATGGCTCCATACTGCCGGTTTCTTCCGGTTCCTCCATGACACCCAAGATTTTATTTTTAGAAATCATCAGGTTCTTATAACTGGTAAGGTCTACGAAAATGGAGTTTGCCAGTTTCGCACAGAACAGCGGCAGCATACAAATTAAAAGGTACGATACCGTGTCCAGTGTCCCGGCAGCCCAGGGAGCATAGGCCGTCCAGATCACCAGCGGACAGGACAGCCAGCTTAAAATGCCAAATCCGGCACCGATAGGAAGAACTTTCGCCTCATATACAAAGCTGATCCGGCAAAATTCCCGCATGGCGTTGATAACCGTCTTGTTTTTCAGACCGCCAACGCCATAGGCCCGGAAGGTTTGGATTCCAGATACATATTCCACAATACTGCTGACATTTTCAGCACAAATATCGTTTTTCTCCCTGCCATACTTCCGAACCATACGGAAAGAAAGCCATAAACCGGGAATCAAAAGTAAGTCAGCAATCAGAAGAATGATCCCCGCAGGAACATAGATTGTCATTACAAAAACAATCAGCATCAGCGACAGGGAAAAGCTCTTTGCCAAATCCCCGATTTTATGGGTCAGGATTTTTTCGTAGTTATTCACATCGCTTGTGATCGTATTGATATAATCACCGGTTTGTCCTTGTGTGAACCGTGACAGTGGTATGCGCTTTAGGTGGTCGCCCATAAAAAGCCGGATATTTCTGCTGACTTCCGCACCGCCAATCTGTGCTTTGGTATAGCCGTAACTGTAAACCAGAATACGGAGCAGGAAAATCACAGCAATTACACCGGTTAAGGTAAGCGCCCGATTCATGTCAAAGTGTCCGTCCCATAAAAACTGCATGACAGAGTAAAGGAGCATGAACAGGCTGCCGGAGAGAAGCCCCTCCAAAACCGTTCCAGCAACGCCAATATAAAAATTGCGGTTCTTTTTCAGTACATCGTGTTCACTCATGCTGCCCACCTCCTTCTAACTGATAAGTGATATTCCGGGCTGTTTCGTAGTCCTCCCACGCTTTCCGATAGTAATTGTTGCTCCTTCGGACTTCTTCATGTGTACCAACGTTAGTAATCGTGTGGTTCTCCACCACCGCCACACGATTGCACATCTTCAAGGCACTCAGGCGATGCGCCACCACAATGACGGTCTTGCCTTTGCAGAGGTTTTGTATCGCTTTGTCAATTTCCATCTGATTCTCTGGGTCAGAGGCACTGGTAGCTTCATCCAAAATCAGGATAGGAGAATTCTTCAAAATAGCACGGGCGATGGCGATTCGCTGTTTTTCTCCACCAGAGAATCGGGCGCCAAAGCTGCCCACCTTTGTGTCATAGCCATTCGGCAGCGACATAATAAAGTCGTCAATCTGCGCTTCTTTAGCGGCAGTCCGTACATCTTCCAGACTGGCGTTGCTGCCCATACGGATATTTTCCAGAACACTGTCACGGGTCAGGAAAGTCTTTTGAAACACAATCGCCACATTTTTCAGGATTGTGTCATAGTCAAGCTCCTTAACATTTCTCCCGCCGATCAGCACCTCGCCCTCCTGGACATCATAGAACCGGGAGATCAGTTCAATTACGGTACTCTTGCCAGCGCCGGACTGACCTACCAGCGCCATGCGCTCCCCGTTTTTGATTTTGAGATTGACACCATTCAGGACATCCGTTTTTTCGTCATAGGAAAAACGTACATTCCGCAATTCAATATCATGGTTTTTCGGAAAGTCGGTTCCTCCCTCATAAATAGGAAGGTCTAAAATCTCTTTTGTTTTTGTAATTGCGTTCAATACATTAGCAAAATTCATTCCCAGCTCCTGCAAAGGCCGGATTTCCGTCAGGTACATAGAACCCACATAGACGAACAGTAGGAAAGCACTAGCCGCAAGGGAACCTTTTAGAAAAAACATTCCTCCTAACGGAACCATCAGTAGCATCCCACACTCAATAATCACTACGAAAGAAGCATAGGTCGGTCCCATGCGCCGGGAAGTTTCATTCCACATATCATTTTCTTCATGTATCGCACCAGAAAATTTCTGAAATGATTTGCTCCCCATGTTATAAGCCTTAATCAGCTTCATTCCGCTGATATATTCGATCATCACAGAGTTTAGCGTTGTAATGGAACGGTTGGCACGCTCCATCAGGTCATCCGTATTGCGGAACATCACGCCCATTACGGCGATGGCAAGAACCAATGGCACAAGGGAAATAATTGCCAGAGGAATATTGACCGTCAGCAGATAAATAAAGATGACTACCGGCCCCACAAGGTAACACACAAGATCGGGCAGGTTATGAGCCAGAAACAATTCCAGCTTTTCAATATCCTCGTTCAGCACCGTTTTAATATCCCCTGTACGACGTTCGTTCAATGCGCCAAGGGGCGCTCTGGCCATGTGTTCCGCCACCATGCAGCGCACTTTGAACAGTGAGCCATATGCGCCCTTATGTGCGGCTACACCGGAACAGCCAAAGAGGGCAAAACGCAGGGCAACAGCAGCCGCAATGATTGCTACTACCTGCACAACCAGTTCCTTTGTGCAGATACCGTTAAATGTGGCATCCATCAACCGATAAATGCTGATATAAGGAACGATAATGCAAAGACCACTGACTGCTGACAACAGGATTGCCAGAAAGAGCCAGATTTTTTGACTTCCGGCCCAACGGAGCAGTAAGGCTACTCTATTTTCTTTTTTCTGTTTCATAGTTCACCTCTCCTTTCCATCTGAAACAGAGAACAGCTCTCTCAGTTTTGGGAGGGCATCCATTGTAACAGGTACATCATCGGGCATTTCGCCCTCGTCAAAATGCAGGACACGGGAGCAGGTACGGCACACAAATTCAAAATCATGGGTGACAATAAAAATAACCTTTCCCATTTCGGACAGCCGCCGGATCAGCCCTGCCACCTGTGCCATGCTGTCAAAGTCAAGACCGCTGGTAGGCTCGTCAAACACCAGCAGATTTTTTCCGCAGACCATGCTGACAGCAACAGCTACCCGCTGCTTTTGTCCTCCTGATAGCGTGTTGGGATGGCGTTTCCGGTAGACCGCAAGCCTCAATTCTTCAAGAGTCGTTTCTACCATGTCATGATCCGGATTTCGGATGCCGAAAGAACACTCCGCCTCCACACTGTCCGCAAACAGCTCATAGTTTACATCCTGCATAACCATATAGGAGCGTTTCAGTCGGGCTTTGCGCTCCATCGGCTGCCCGTCCCATAGAAATTGTCCATCACAGTTTTTATGAAGCCCGCACAAAGCACGGGAAAATGTCGTCTTACCGGCTCCATTGTGACCGACCACTCCGATCACTTCACCTTTCGCAGCAGAGAGACCGATGCTATGCAGGATCGTCCGTTTTTTATAGTACAGTGTAACATCACGCAGCTTCAGCACTTCCTTTCCAGCCGGAGGCTGATCTGTCGGTGGAAGTACCTTCTGTAGATCCACTGACCGAAGTCCCATACGCTCCCTCTCGCACTGCGGCAACCGCCGAAATTCTTCCGGGGTAAAAATATTTGTGATTTTTCCTTTTTCCAAATAGACAATACGGTCTGCCAAATCCATCAGGTAGTACAGCCGATGTTCCGCAATCAGAATCGTTTTGCCCTGACTCTTTATCAGCCGCAGATGTTCTGCCAATTCCTGAATGGAGGTCATATCCAGATTAGAGGATGGTTCATCCAGCAGATAGATTTCCGGGTTCATTGCATAAACTGACGCAAATGCGATTTTCTGTTTTTCCCCTCCAGACAGTTCAAAGATATTGCGGTTCCGCAGCTTTTGAATATTCAGGTCATCCGTTGCCTGTTCTACGCGCTCTGCCAGTTCTTTCGGGGGCCGGGCCTCATTTTCAATTCCAAAAGCAATCTCACTGTCAGTATCTACGTTGAAAAACTGCGTCCGGGGGTTCTGAAAAACGGAACCGACCTTTGCCGCAATCTGATACATAGGAAGATTACTGATTTCCTGTCCATCCACCAATACACGTCCTTGTAATTGTCCCTGATAAAACTGCGGGATCAGTCCATTTACTAGCCTTGTAATGGTCGTTTTTCCGCATCCACTACGTCCACAGAACAGAACACATTCACCGTCTGCAATTTTCAGATTGACCCCATGCAAACCATCATGTTCCTGTCCCTGATATGAAAATGACACGTTTTCAAATTCAATCAACCTATCACACCTCCCCGCACACACAATTCAAATACAAAAAAGGCAATGGCAACGCCCATCCCTATCCAGTCCGCAGCCCTGCACTTTATTTGAACAAGGCAGGTGCGGGGATTGGGATTTTCTATCCCACGGGTAACAGAGGCGATGGAGAGTTCGTCTGCCGCTTTGGAAGCCGCCATCATCAACGGCACATAAATACACTCAATTGTCATTCCCGGATTTTTAAGGAACCCGGCAGGCGTTGGGGAAACATCCCGCATCCTCATAGCGTCTTTGATAAAGTGCCAGTCCTCCTGAATGGTCGGAATGTAGCGCAGCATGACCGCCAATGGGATAACCAGCTTTTTCGGGGCATGAATCCGGTTCATAGCTGATAAAAATTCACTGACTTTCGTTGTGGACAGAACAATTCCGGCCAACATACCACACGCATAGACCTTGTGGAACAAACCGAGGAACGCCACAAACATTGTCCTTAACGTGCCGGTCATTTCTGCCATAATCCACACAGTCAAAACGCAAATGACTGCGTAAAAGCACATCACTTTCACAGAGTATTTCCACTTTCCAAACATCACCCCTAATAATGCAATCAGCAGCACAAGCGCAAACTGATATGCAAGGGAAGGGGCAAACATAGACGACAAAACACACATCAGGATAAGGAAGAGTTTGGCCCGTGGATCGAGCCAGAACCCTTTCTTGCGATTTTCTCCCATCATGCCGTGATACCTGCTTTTTCAAACTGTTTTTTCAGCATACGGCTTCCTACCAAGGCACTGATTGCTGCCGTTACAAGCACAGCCACGAACATTGCGATCAGAATCCCTATATTCGCCGTTGCCTGCATGGTATCAATATAGCCCTGTTCCGTTCCATTTCCCAACATGGTCTGCGCCCATCCCTCCGGGTCTGCAAAAAATACAAGATACGAGCCAGTCCCTCCAAGGGAGAACAAGATATAGGAAAGGGTATTGATTTTTTTGCTCTTGTACTGTCCTGCACCAGCAACAAAGTCAGCCACAATGCCCATAATCATATAACCGAGTGCAAATGCCCAATGCATACCCGTTACAAACCAAACGATACCGATTAAGATGCCCATGATAGTAAGGCTCCACCGCTTCTGCACTTTAGCGACCATCAATAAGTAGATTGGCCCGCAGAGCAATGCGCTGCCGGCCGGCATATAGAATGTAAGTACCGGATTTGTTGCAAAGAAAACGCCGCCTACCATCGTAAAGACAAACAACAGTGCTGTGAAAATACCTGTTGTTACTAAGTCCTTGACGGACAGTCCTTTTCTTGTAGCATTTGTTTGAGTGTTCATAATAAGTTTTCCTCCTTGTGTTTCTGGGCGGATTGACTTCCCGCCCAAAATTTGTTATACTTTAATTAGTTTCAACTAACCACAATTACTATCATACTCATTTCTGAAGCGATTTCAATGCTTTGGAGTGATGTTCGTCTTTTCATTTCAAATATTCGTCCAATCGTTTCAAGGAGGATTGAGAATTTATGAATAATATACTAAATGACTGTTACCAGCCGCTTTTAGAAAAGAATGGCTTTAGCCTGATAGAAATGCCTGAACAATTTAATCCCGCCGGAACGTGCTGGAGACTGTCACCTGAAATAGGGAGCGGGTTTTATTGGGTTTATGCAAGAAAAGATTTATTTGACATCAAAATCCATGATTTCTATTTCCACGAGGATTCCTTTATGGAGTTTGACCTGCCTGAATGCTTAAGCATCACAAAGTACGAATCCATATCCGGGGAGGAATTATCCCCTTACCGACGGCTTTCAGCAGAATGCATCAAAACCTTTGTCGGCGGCTATGAGCCATACAAGGTACTGATCCATAAAAAAATCCCCATCTGTTCCATCGGGGTAGAAATCATGCCTGCGTACTACAACGATTATCTGAAAAAACAGTATCCGGGTGAATATACAAATCCCCTGTCTGCTTTCCGTCAGATAGACCAGACCACGGATTTCCCTGAAATGGAAATGCTGCTCCATCAGATAAAAACTTACCGCGGCGATGGAATTTCTGCCAGTCTGTTCTATGAAGGTAAAGTAGCCGAAGCAGTTTCTCTAATTGTAGAATCCCAAAAGAAAATCAAAAAGAACGAGCAGCATTTATCCAACCAGGACATTGCCGCTTTAGAAAATGTAACTGCGTATCTGAATGACCATTATGCTTTTGAAATCCCATTAGAACGGCTGGCACAAATCGCCTGTATGGGAACAACGAAATTAAAAACCACTTTTAAGCAGTTTCATAATTGCACTGTTACGGAATACATTCAGCAAAGAAGAATGAGCCAGGCCGAGCATTTGCTTGCTAAAACGGATCTGACCATTGGACAGGTCGCACAGACTGTTGGGTATTCGACTTCAAGCCGTTTTGCAGAATTATTCCGAAAAAGCACCGGAATCCTGCCAGGAGAATACCGTAAAATAACGCAACAAAAATAATCTTCTATCTGCTAATACACAAAGGCTTCCGCTTGCATCAAAATGTTACCGGAAGCCTTTTCTTTCCCCTAAACCCTTATGCCTTAATCTCCATCCCGTTCTTAAAGGTAAACCGGATGTCATCCCTGCCGTAGACCGTCGCATAATCCACCAGTGCGTACCATGCGCCCTCATCGAAGCTGTCCACGGCATCCGGCATCCCTTCCAGCGTATCCACCAGGTTCTGCATCATCTCCCGCTGCGCCTGCTTTGCCACGATCCCGTCCTCCACCTCGCTAAGCCGAGCCTTCGCCCTGTCGAACCGCTCCGCAAGGGCATTATAGCGTTTTTCGTATTCTCCCTGGTTCTGCGCGATGCGGGCGTTTTCGGCAATGCACTGCTGTATCAGCTCCGCCACCACGTTCATCTCCTCCTGCAGGTGCTTCTTCTCCCTGTCCAGCTCATCCGTCCCAAATGCCACCTCCTTCATCTCCTCAAAGGCTGCCGTGATCTCCGCCCTTTCCCTGCAGAAACTGTTCAGCGCCCTGATAAACAGCATCTTTATGGTTTCCTCGTCAAGATGGGGCGTGGTGCATTTCTCCCCGCCGTCAAACTTGTGGTTGCACTGCCAGACCACCTTCCGGTATTTATCGTTGGAATGCCATACCTTGGAGCCGTACCAGCTCCCGCAGTCCCCGCATTTTATCTTTCCGGAGAAAACGCCTACGCAGCTATTCCGGTTCTTCCCCGGCCGCCTCGCCTTCATCAGCGCCTGGACGCTGTCAAAGACGGAAGGCTCTATGATGGCCGGATGGTTCCCTTCCACATAATACTGCGGCACCTCGCCCTCATTGACCTTTTTCTTCTTGGATAGGAAATCCACCGTGTAGACCTTCTGGAGCAGGGCGTCGCCTTTGTATTTCTCGTTGGTGAGGATGGACTCCACCACCGCCTTGCCCCACACCTTCTTGCCGCCCGGAGTGGGGATGCCCTCTTCCGTCAGCATCTTTGCGATCTTATAAGGCGAATGCCCGTGCAGGAACAGCCCGTAGATTTTCCGTACCGTTTCCGCCTGTCCTTCGTTGATGACCAGGTTCCCGTCCTCGCCCCGGTCATAGCCGAGGAACCTGCCGAACGGGACGCTCACCTTGCCGTCTGCGAACCGCTTCCTCATGCCCCAGGTACAGTTTTCGGAAATGCTCCGGCTCTCCTCCTGCGCCAGCGAGGACATGATGGTGATGAGCAGCTCGCCCTTGGAATCGAAGGTCCAGATGTTCTCCTTCTCAAAATAACACTCGCAGCCGTTCTCCTTCAGCTTCCGTATGGTGGAAAGGCTGTCGACCGTGTTCCTTGCGAACCTCGACACGCTCTTGGTGATGATGAGGTCGATGCGGCCGGCGAGGGCGTCCTCCACCATCTGGTTAAAGCCGTTGCGGTGCCGTGTGGAGGTTGCACTGATCCCCTCATCCGAATACAGTCTGACAAACTCCCAGTCCTCCCGGCTCTGTATGTAATTCGTATAGTAATCGCACTGTGCGGCGTAGCTGGTCTGCTGGTCTTCCATGTCGGTGGAAACGCGGGCGTAGCCTGCCACTCTCCGCTTCTTCCGGCTGCTGATGGGGTCCGCCGTGAAGCGGTTCCGCGTAGCCGGTATCGTTGTCACGTTCTTTGCCATTTCCTCACCTTCCCTCCATAAAAACGGCACTCAAGGCTCCCGTCCTCCAGCGCCACAAGCTCCTGTACCTGTTTTTCAAATTCAGCCCCGTCAAATTCCTCCATGCCCATCAGGTAAGCCGAGATTTTGCGGATGTCCGAATCCTGGAAATCCCGCCCGCCGCATTCCGTCCGGACTCTTGACTTGCCGCTGCACCGCCAGTAGGTGTATTTCCCATAGCAGCAGTATTTATGGTAGAGATTGCCGCAGGAGGCGCACCGTATCTTCCCGGCAAATTCCTCTGTGGAAGTTGCCTCATGCCTGTTGCTCCGGAGCTTCAGCGTTTCATAAGTTTTGACCGTGCCGTCCTTCAGATGGAGGTCTATGCTCCCTGTTCTCTGCACCACCATCCGCTCCAGCGTTTCCTCAAAAAATCCCTCGTTAAATGTTTCCTGCCCCATGACCTTGCAGAAGATTTCCCTTATCTCCGAATCCGGGTAGTTCACGCTGCCGCAGGTCACGCCGTGGGTGCTTTTGGCACGGCAGTACCAGTAAAGGTGGCTGCCGTCCGCCGTCTGGCTCACCGCCCTGCCGAAACGCCGCCCGCAGATCCCGCAGAAAATCTTCCCGTCAAAGATGTTTTTCGGGCGTTTCCCTGTCGGCTTGTCAGGCTTTGGGGGCTTCACCGGCTCCGGCGGAGCCTCCCACACCTTTGTCTGCCCGTCCAGGAACGCCGCCTCAAGGCTGCCGTCCGCAAGGACGGTAAGCCCCCGGACGGATTCCCCGAAAGCCTCTGCATCAAATTCCTCCATCCCCATCAGGCCGGCGCATATCTTCTGGAGCTGTTCTTCGGAATAATTGCGGCTCCGGCAGGTGATGCCTTTCTCTTTCTTCGCCCTGCAGAACCAGCTCACATATTCCCGCCCTTTCACAGTGGCCGAACGCCGCGTATAATGGCATCCGCAAATGCCGCACTTTATCTTCCCCGTGAAAGGGTATGTGGGATTTACCAGCTCCGCCCTTCTGATGATCTCATCCTGTGCCTTGTCAAAAACCTCACGGCTGATGATCGCCGTATGGTCGTCTTCCACATAATACTGCGGGAGCTGCCCCTGATTCTTAATTTTATTTTTCCGTATGGGGTCTTCAATAAAGCATTTCTGGTACCTGCGGTCGCCGATGTAAATCTCGTTGCGCAGGATATAGTTTAAATGGGTGTAGGAAAGGTCATATCCCCTCCATGATTTTATCCCAGCCGCTTCCAGTTCGCTTTTGATTTCCCCAAGCGGCACGCCCGATGTGAACCTCTCGAATATCAGCCTTACGGCTTCTGCCTCTTCCGGCACGACCTCATAATTTTCGCCGTCATAGCTGTATCCGAATACCCGTTTGTTCTTCACTCCGATCTCGCCGGACTGGTACCTTTTCCGGATTCCCCATTTCGAATTTTCCGAAATGGAGCGGCTCTCCTCCTGTGCAAACGAGGCAAGGATGGAAAGCATCAGCTCCCCGTCCCCGGAAAAGGAATGGATATGCTCCTTTTCAAACCGCACCTCCACCCCGATCTCCTTTAAATGCCTGACCGTAGAGAGCAGGTCCACCGTGTTCCTTGCAAACCTTGATATGCTCTTGGTCAGCACGATGTCCACCTTCCCCGCCTCGCAGTCCGCGATAAGGCGGAGGAACTCGCTGCGCGCCGCCGTCCCGGTCCCGCTGATCCCAAAATCCGCATACACCCCGGCATATTCCCACTCAGGGTTCGACTGTATCAGTCCGTTATAGTAACTCACCTGTGCGGAAAGGGAATGGGCGAGGCGGTCCGTTTCCATGGACACGCGGGCGTAGGCTGCGACCTTCTGCCGCTTCTTCAGAGCCGGGATTTTCGGCTCTATCCTGCTTATCTTCGCCATAAGATCACTCCTTCCGCTACTATACATCACTCTAAAACCGCATTAAGTCAACGGTTTTCCAGCCAGTAATGTACCCGAAACCGGGCGGTATTTTTCCAGCAGTTTTGTATCAATTATGGCTAATACCTCCCTATCGATGACGCCCTTTTCCATCATGGATTTAGCGATGGAGAGCGAGATATAATACAGCTTTTCTGCCTGGAACTGCTCCTCAGTCATCTGCCCCGCCACCTCCAAACCGATGGTTAATATAACAGGCGTGGGAGCAGTATTTCCTTCTGGAATTGCCGTAGGCTGTGAACTCCCTTCCGCACCCGGCGCAGGTATGGGTGTAGACCGCTTTTTTGTTCAGCGTCTCCGGGTGTTCCTTCCACCACTTCTTCCTGCATTGCGCAGAACAGAACACCCTCGTCTTCATCCCCTCGGTCTGCTCCAGTGCGGCTCCGCATTCTTTGCACCGGCTGCCGGTTCCCTCCGGCGCCTTCACCGCCATGTTCCCGGTCAGCCCGTTCCGCCTGCAGAACGCCACGACAGCATCCTTTGTCAGCCCGATTTCCTTTGCTATGCTCGCATATCCAAAGCCGCTGTTACGGCGCTTTATGACCACATTTTTCTGTTCTTCCGTCATGAGAACCACCTCCTGCGGAGGCTTATGTATTTTACCCCTGCTTTTAAGAAAGCCTCCCATTTCATTGCCACGGCAGAAGAGAAAACTTGAGGGTAAAATAAAAAAACCGCCTTACGGCATCTTATGAGCCGCAGGCTTGTCACTATTCGCTGTTATTTCATGTCGTTTTATTAAATATCAAGGGATGGCGTACAGCGCCACAGCATGGAAAAAGCGGCCTGGTTTCCCAAGCCGCTACAGGATTCATTCTGAATTGACCTCAAAGCAGTAGCCGACCTCCCGCACACAGCGGATGGTAAAAGGCGCATCCGGCTCTGCCTCATATAATTTCTCCCGCAGGTTGCGGATATGGCAGCCTATGGCATTGCTTTCATCACCATAGGCATCCTCTCCCCAGACCTTCTGATATATCTGGTCATAGGTAAGGACACGCCCTTTGTTCGCAACAAGAAAACTGAGAAGGTCATATTCCTTTGCTGTAAGGCGTATCTCACGGCGGTCGCGGTATATCTTCCTCCGGTCCGGATAGATTTCCAGTCCCGGAAGCGAAACCATCGGCTCATCCCGCAGCCGCAGATGTTCAAATCCTGGATGGCGTTTCAGAACCTTCATAACCTCGTCAAATGCGGAAGAATCCTGCTCCTGAAATTCTATTACCATTACACGTCCGATGCCGCCACCTTCTTTCCGCTGACTTTCTGATTATTGTATGTGCCAGCCTTCCGCCTGTTCCCTGATACGTACAAATTCACGGTAGGTTCCTTCCTGTTCCAACAGCTCTTTATGTGTCCCTTTCTGCGCTACCGTTCCTCCGTCAATCACAAGAATCTGATCCGCATTTTCAATCGTTGCCAGCCTGTGGGCAATCGTGATGATTGTCTTCCCACGGGTCAGTTCAGAGATGGCTTCCTGGATCAGATGCTCATTCTCCGGGTCGATGCTTGCCGTGGCTTCATCCAAAATAACAATAGGGGCATCCTTCAGCATCGCCCTGGCGATCGAAATCCTCTGCTTTTCGCCGCCGGACAGTGTGCCGCCGCCCTCGCCGACTACCGTATCGTATCCCTGCGGCAGCGATACGATGAAATCATGGCATCTTGCCGCCTTTGCAGCCTCTATGACTTCTTCCTCTGTGGCATCCGGCCTTCCGAAGCGGATATTGTTCCGGATCGTGTCATGGAACAGATACACATTCTGAAACATCATGGATATATTTTTTAGCAGGCTGTCGCAGGTAAATTCCCGCACATCGTGTCCGCCCACACGGATACTGCCCGCCTGCACGTCATAAAAACGGGCAATTAAATTACAGATAGTCGTCTTTCCGCTGCCGGAAGGCCCGACAATGGCAGTGGATGTTTTTTCAGGTATGGTAAAGCTGACATCCTTAAGCACTGTCCGCCCCGCATTATTTCCTTCCTCACGGCCCAGGCCGCCCTCTCGCCCTGTCGGGCTCACCTCGTACCCAAAATCCACATGGCAGAATTCTATCCCGAAATCAGAAAGGACGATATCCTTCCCGTCACGGTCAATATAGTTTCCCTCTTTCAGCGCGCCAATCTGATCCATCGCCGTATTGATGATGCCCAGCACATGGGCGCTGTCGCTGACCGGCTCCAGCGAACCGAAAATGCCGAAAGAAAAGAACACAAACATCAGCATGACCGGCATCTCCATGCTCCCGGCAAGGCAGAGAAAGCAGGCAGCCGCAGCCAGGAATACCGATGCGGTTTTCAGCGCCAGAAGGTGTCCGCAATTTGCCGGAGTAAACCCATATTCGATTTTCAGCCGGATATCACGGTTTTCCCTGGCTGCTTCTTTCATGCTCTGCATGGAGGCACCTCCCTGCCCAAAAGATTTCACGGTGGGAAGTCCGCGGGCATACTCTAACACTGCCCCGGACAGCTTCCGCCCTGCCTCTGCTTCCCTTGGAGCATTCCTTACGCTGTGTTTTGACACCAGCAGAAGGAACAGGAACGAAACCGCCGCGCCGGCCAGTGAGGTAAGCGCCGTAAGCGGTGAAAACACAAGCAGGCTTAAGAAAATAACGAGGAAGTTCAGGTAACCGCCTACAAAATTATCAATCATGCGGATTCCCATGTTTTCCAGTGTATTTAAGCCTGTGGTGATCGAATTTAAAATATCCCCTGTGCTGTTTTTCTGGAAATACCCAAGGGATACCCGCTTTAACGCGTCCCCGATGGCAAGTCGGTCTTTTGCCACAAGCTCATAGCTGATGGCTTCCTGAAAACGGGAACGCATATAGTCAAAGAAAAACCGCAGGATAACCAACAGGGCAATCACCACAAAGCTGATGCCTGCCCACTTTCTGTCAAAAGCCGTTTCTTTCTGTGCGGATGCAAGTAAAAGCCCTACGGTATACGCCGCCACCATCACCGGCATGGCGGCGAACAGATGGGAAAAGAAAGAGAATACAAACCCAGCGTATAATTTCCCCTTAAATTCACCGCACCAGCCTATGATCCGTTTTAATGTCTTAAACATTTCCTTCTGCCTCCTTTCCCTGCTTTCCTACCGACCAGTTCTTTGCACCGATATGGGACTCCCACATCTTTCGGTACAGCGGGCAGCCCATCAGCAGTTCTTCCTGCCGCCCCTGCGCCACGAGCTCTCCGTTCTCCAGCACCACGATATTGTCAGCGTTTTTAATCGTGGAAAGCCTGTGGGCAATAACCAGCAGCGTTTTCCCTTTCGTCAATTCCCGTATGCTTTTCTGTATCTTATCCTCATTCTCCGGATCAGTGAAAGCGGTCGCCTCGTCCAGTATAATGACTGGCGAACCCTTTAACATCATCCTTGCAATGGCAATACGCTGTTTTTCGCCACCTGACAGCCGTTTGCCAGCTTCGCCCGCAGGCGTGTCATAGCCATTTGGCAGCTTTCTGATAAATTCCTCGCACTGCGCCGCCCTTGCCGCTGCAAACACTTGCTTATCACTTGCGTCCGGATTTCCCATACGGATATTTTCCTTGATGGAGCAGCGGAACAGGAAATTGTCCTGCGCCACAAAACTGATAATGCCGGAAAGCTGTGCAAGGGGCATTTCCCGGATATCCACACCGCCGATGGAAATGCTCCCGGCAGACACATCATAAAACCAGGAGATTAGCCTTGCCACCGTGGACTTTCCCCCGCCAGAGGGCCCTACCAGTGCGGTAAAGCTGCCCTGGGGCAGTTTTAAGGAAACACCGTGCAGCACCTCATCCTCTTCATAGGAAAAACGGACATCTTTCAGTTCCATATCATAGCCTTTCAGTTCTACATCCTGCCCTTTTTCCGACAGTTCTGGCATTTCCAGATATTCCTGCAATTCCTCCACCGTCATCTGCACTTTCTTGATCTCGTTGGAAAATACCTCCAGCTTCGCAAGGGAGCCCACCATGGACATGGACAGCATGACCGCAAGCGCCGCCTGCGCCGCTGTGACCGTTCCGTCTGCCCCAAGCAGGAGCGCCACAGGCAGGACGCCTAACAGTGTAGACGGGAACAGGGCAAACGCCAGCTTCATGGTCACCCAGGTGGAGGAAAGCCATTTAATTACAAATGTCCTGTAATTTAAAATAGCAGATGAGAATTTCCCATAGGATTCCCCGGTTCGCCCGAATGCCTTGATGACCTCGATCCCCTCCACATACTCCACAATATTGCTGTTCATCTGTGCGAGGGATTCATTGTAGGTGTCATAGCTTTTCCCGCTGATCTTGAAGGTCAGCCCCATGCAGAGGAAGGAAAAGGGAAAAGTGACCATGGACGCAAGGAACAGCCGCCAGTCGATCGCCGCAAGCGCCGCCATGCTCACCAGCGGCAGTACGATATGCCCGCTGCCCTCCGGGACCAGATGGGCAAGGGGCGGCTCAATGTCCTCAATCTTATCCACCATGATCCCTTTGATTTCCCCGATGCTGTGCTTCGTCACTTCCCCCAGCGGGGCGTGCAGAAAGCGGTCCGCCACACGGTTCCTCAAGCCTTCCAGAATGTGATAGGCTGCGTAATGGCTCGCCGTGGTGGAAAACCCGAAGCAAAGCACCTTCCCCACATAGGCTGCAAACGCCAGAAGGCTCCATGACCAGATCCCTGAAACCGAAACCGCCCCATCTAAAAACAGGCAGAGGACACGGTAAAAACAATAATAAGGCACAAGCCCCGCCGTAATGCTGATCACGGACAGAACCACCGATAAAATCAGTTTTCGTTTCCCTTCACGGGCATAGGACAGCAGACAGGATAAAAAATTCTGCTTTTTGTTTTGTCTGTCCGCAGACAAATTTTGTTCGCTCATATACTTACTCCTTCCATAAAACAAAATAAGAACGGGTAGTTTTCACTAACCATTCTTATCTTAACGCTTTTGGAAGCCGCTTTCCGCTCCACCCCGTCCGTTTTGCCCCGATTAGACAAATACTTTTTTCTACTGCTGCAGGCGGTTCCGGTAATCCATCGGCGTCATCCCCATCTTCCTGCGGAAAGCCGCCGCAAACTTGCTTGGGCTGTCGTACCCAACGCACCCGGCAATCTCCGCCACACTCATCTCCCGCTTTGTCCTTAAGAGAACTGCCGCCTGGTTCATCCGGTACTCCAGAAGGTAGCTGCCAATGCTCGCCCCAAAAACCGATTTAAAGCAGTTTTTAAGGGGCGTCAGCGGGATATCAAAACGGCGGGACATCTCCTTCTGCGTGAAATTCTCATCCATATGCCCCACAAGGAACTGCTGCACCGCCTTGGCCTTTTCCACCTGCGTCCGGTAAAAATACGGCTTCTCCACAGGATTTTCCGGCAGTTCCAGTGCTTCCAGATACAACAGCAGCTCCAGAATCTTTATCTTAAAATAGGACCGCTTGATCTTTTCCGGCACTGCGTACAGCTCCCCAAAAATATGCTCGATAGAGCCTGCGCCATGCACGACGTAAGGGTAAATGCCGCCGCAGAACTTTTCCTGCAATGCCCGCAGGTTCACGGGAAAGTCCTTGATCTCCTGCGGCAGAGACCGGCAGGCCGCATCCATATCAAAAGACACCATTGCGCCGTGGTAATGGGAAAGCGGCATCTCAAAATGCCCGGTATGGGTAAGCCTGCGGTCAAGTTTCAGATCCCCCGCCTCCACATAGGAGTAGGCGTCGTCAGCCGCCGGATACTCCAGCCGCCCCTCCCGGCAGTGGTCGATGCAGAAGAGATTCCTGTCCGGCTTGAATTCGCTGTCATAATAACGGATATGGAAATCGTTATAGGAAAGGCTGACTCCCGGAAAAACCTCATAGATGGTGATCGTCCCTTCCCCTGTTTCATTCTGGAACTGGTACACGCTGCATCCGTCGTTTTCCGCCAGTTTCACGCCGGTACCGCCCGTAAGCAGGAAATCATCCATTCCCATCCCTCCTTCCGTCCATTTCAAAAATACGGTCGCAGGCCTTCTCCATGAACTCCCTGTCGTGGGAAACCACCAACACAATGCATTTCTGCCCCGCCAGCTCCCGGATCATACGGCCCACCCCCAGCATATGCCTATAATCCAGCCCGCTAGTGGGTTCGTCAAATACCATGAGCCGCTTTCCTGAAAGGATAGCAGCTGCCACAGCCAGACGCTGCTTCTGCCCTCCCGACAGTGCCATTGGGTGGCGCTCCTTAAATTCCAGCAGGTCAAAGGCTTTTAGGATTTTTTCTATCTCCTCCGCCCTGCCCTCCGGCATGGACATCTCGCATTCATCCCATACACTGTCCGAGAAAAGCTGGTGGTTCACATCCTGCATGACAAGACTGCACGCCCTGTTCCGCTGTTTCCGGTTCAGGGCTTTCCCGTCAAGCCGGATTGTCCCGCCCTCTTCCTTTAACAGTCCGCACAGACACCGCGTCAGCGTAGTCTTGCCCGCCCCGTTATATCCCACGATTCCAAGCACCTCTCCGGGATTTGCGGAAAAGCTGATTCCCTCAAATACCGTCTGCCTGTCAAATGCGCAGGAAAGATTTTCTACCGACAGACCGTCCTTCGTTCCGGGCGGCCTGGCACATGGCAGCTCCATCACAGGGTCAGTGAAACTCCGCAGCCCCATACGGATACGCTGCTGTTCCGGGATTCCTCTAAATTCATCTCCCGAAAAAATACGAATAATCTTTCCGTCCTGCAGGAATACGGCACGGTCTATCAGATCCATCAGGAAATACAGACGATGCTCCGCAACAATGACCGTCCGCCCCTCTTTTTTAATCTGCATGATCTGCCTCCGCAGAATATCAATTGCCTCCGCATCCAGGTTGGCCGTCGGCTCATCCAGCACAAACACAGACGGGTTCATGGCATAAACGCTTGCAAAAGCAAGACTCTGTTTTTCCCCGCCGGACATGGAGAAAATATTCCTCCCAAGAAGCGGCCCGATTTCCAGCGCCGAAACCGTGGCTTCGAGACGTTCTTTGATCTTCTCCGGGGCAACGCCCGCATTTTCCAGCCCGAACGTGATCTCGCTGTCAGAATCAATATTGAAAAACTGTGACTTGGGGTTCTGGAACACGGAGCCGACCTGCTCCGCCAGGCGGTACATTTCCGTATCCGCAACCTCCATCCCGTTTACCGACGCCCTGCCTGTTAAAGCGCCGCCCACCACAAAATGGGGGATCAGGCCGTTGACCAGCTTTGTCACCGTTGTCTTGCCGCACCCGCTTTCCCCACAGAGAAGCACGCACTCACCCTGACCAATCTTTAAATCAATATGGGAGAGCGTCCCCTGCTCTTTCTCATATGCAAAAGAAACATCCTGTATCTCTACCACAGACCGCACCTCCTATCCTGCTGTAACTGAGATAAAACAAAATACAACACCGAATGCCAGGCATAAAAAATCCTGCACGCCAAATTTCATTTCGACCATGCTTGTTTTATGTGCCGGGTTTTCAACTCCCCTTGTAACGGCAGCGGCAGACAGTTCCTCCGCAGTTGTTGTTGCCGAAATCATGACCGGAACAAGCAGATACTCTATTTTCTGTATCCCATGGATGTCCCGCAGCTTCATGGCATCCCTTATGTACCCAGCTTCTTCCTTCAAAGCCGGAAAATATCGGATGGTTACTGACAGCGGGATGATCAGCCCCTGCGGGATATGGCATTCACGGAGCGCCACCATCAGTTCCTTTACCGAAGTCTTCTGTATGATCAGCGTTCCCACGATCAGGCAGGGAAACGCCCTTCTCGCATAGGAAACCAGAATGGTGAAGCTGCTGGCTAAGATTTTCGGTCCGATTGGGAAAATACCGTACTGCAGGAACAGGCAGATCCCAAAGGCAAGTGCCAGCCTGCCTGCGGCTTTTGTGCAGCCGCAGGCAATGATCAGCAGGAGCAGCAGAACAACCCATGTAATCTCAACCCACAGGGAGTGCTGGGTAAAGGCCACCACATTTGCCAGTACCAGAAACAGCAGCTCTGTCCGCGGATCAAATTTCAGCATATATTTTTTGCCCGGAGCGCCCATTACACAATTCCTGCCTTTACAAAATGTTTCTTAAACAGACCTTTTGCAATAAACGCACCAATAATTCCGCCGATTATGGGAGCCACAAACAGAACAACCAGCATGGCGTTGGAAGAAAGCGCCTCTACTGCGGACACATAATCCGCAGGCATTCCCTGCTCTGTAATCTGTGCGAGGAAATCAGCTTTAAACAGCCAGATGGGCAACGGGGAGCCGGTCATTCCGAGTGAAAAAATTACATAGGCGGTAGAATTTCCCTTAAAGCTATCGTACTTCGCCATGCTACGTATCACTTCGGCCAGAACGCAGGCTGATGCCATGGAAATCAGAATCACCAGAGTAAACTGCCCGGTAACAAAATAAATCAGCGCCGTGATCAGTCCCATCAGGAACACCGCTCCAGGCTTTTGCACCTTTGCCGCCATCAGCATAAAGGGAATCCCCGCAAAGACGGCAATAAAACCCGGCATCAGCATCCACAGCACGGGATGGATACCTCCCAGCAGCATGAAGGCGAAGTTAATGACAAAATAGATTGCGGAAAAAATGCCGATCGTGATCAGATCCTTCCCTTTCAGCCCTTTTCCATTTTTTGAGTTTGACATGGTTTTTTCCTCCTTATTGGTTAGATTCAGCTAACCATAGTTGTTTAAAAAAAGCGGATTTCCGCTTTCTTTTTTAGGATAACAAAAACCAAATCCTTTGTCTGTCCCGTTTCGCCCAAATTGCACCGATTGGACAATTTTATTCATGACAATAGAAAGTTCGCAAAGCGTACTTTCTATTGTATTCCGGGCGCTGCTTCCCACTCCACTCGGAACTTCTTTACTGCTGCATTTCAGCAGAACTCCACATGGAGCATAAAGCCCATATGGAACATCCTCATCACCCGTGCAAAAATTCTGGTAATTACGCTTTTTCGCCAGCCGCCCTTCAGGTAGCCTTCCATATAATCCCGTTCCACTACATTCACAATATGCTCCGACCAGCCTTCCAGTTCTTCCTTTGGTCTTTCCAATGAGAAGAAGGACTTCGTCTTATTGCCCGCCATTTTCACTTCCGCATTCACGCCCTTGAGCCCCAGAGCATTTACCGCATCAAAAGTAATCATGCCGCCGGGAAAACGCTCCGCCATAGCGCACAAAAGGCGGCGCACCTGCTCTTTCTCAAAATAGTAAAACAGGCCGCCTGCCGTAAACACAATCCCGTCCGACCGACGGAAATCAATCTGGTCAAACCATGAAAAATCATTCAGGTCGCAGGCCACATTCTGCTCCAGATTTCCAAGGGGGATATGTTTTTCACGCAGCGGTATCACATTTTCCATGTCCAGACAGTACCATGGGTTTGTTTCATTTTTCATCTGCCGTCTGAGGCAGCTAAGCCCTGCGCCAAGCTCCACCACAGCGGCATGGGCATGTTTTTTCAGATAATGCCTGATTTCCCATGCCATGTTATACTGGCGTATGACACAGTTCATCCACATATACTGGAGCCGGTACATCTTCTTGTCTGACCAGTCCACTCCCATTTCCCTTACAATCCTGCCTGCGTCATAGTCAGGAAACAGCTCCGGATAATGCTCCGCTGCTATCGCACGCCCCCATAAGGGCATACACAGCGTCTGCTGCACCGTATTTTCTTTCAGTTCTGACATAATTTTCTTTCCTCCTGCTTTCCGTTAAAATATCAGCACAATAATACCAGCCGCAACTGCCGCAATCACAACATACAGCAGGGAATCGACTCCCCTTTTCATAAGCACCTGCTTCCATGTCCTCACATACGTCATACCCTTTAGTTGGGGAATGTCCCAGAATTGACTGTGTCCCACCCAGAGCCTGTCAATTACGATGCCGTCGTACCAATTCATGCTTTTGATTGCTTTGTATGTTGTCAGACCAAGCTCCACTGCCCTATCCTGTACGGGCTTAGGATAAAAGAATATCCCATTTATTTCCTTGCCGCCTGTTCCAATGGCTACAAAGACCATAAAGAGTCCGCAGAATAAACAAAGCTGCAATATATAAATCATCAATCATCATTTCTCCACTTGTATGGATGCCCACTTTTATTCCCCTAATCTGCGTTTTATGTATCCATAAAACTGTCTGTGCAGTTCCCTCATTTCATCCGGCGCTTTCATAGCGTGCCGATACATGAATTTATCTCCAAAGTTGCTCAAAAAAATAATTTTAAGTCCCACTGTAAGAAATAGAACCGGCATACAACAAAACAGATACATTTTCTTTGGCGACAGCACATGACCCGTTCTTCTTAATGCTTTGTAGTTTCTCTTCATACGTCTTGCAGTTTTTTCCATGACTTTCCATTCATATCCCACTTTCTGGGGATTTACTGCATCGTAGTATGCATCTGCAAGCGGTACTACCATAGCCAGATGGCAAAGCTGCCATGTATGCATGTCTGCCACAATCTGATATGGAATGCGCGATCTTTTAAAAATCTTTGCCAGGGACAGGAGACGTTCACTCCTTTCCCCACCAATTTCTGCAAATGTTGTAGGCTGGACAATCCGCGGTGTCAGGGAGGCGTCTAATATATCATTTTTAAAGCTCCCGCCTGCCCCCGGAAATGCAGGGAGTATTTTTCCTTTCCCACAGATGCCCTCCCACTTATCATAAGTTTCCAGTGAATTGACCATAGTCACAATTGTCGGGCTGATGTTATCCTGCAGCTCTTGCAATGCAGTGCGCAGCTGATCCTCTCTCACTGTCAAAAATATGAAATCATAGCATTCATCTGCTTCTATATAGGAAACTATTGTTACTTTTGCTTTTTTAACGGTATTCCCATTCTTATACTGTAAACCTGTACTTTTCAGGCTCTCAAGACGCTTTCCCCGTGCATAAATGGATACATCACATCCTGCTTCCGAAAACAGGGAACCATAGAAACATCCAATAACGCCGGCTCCGTATATTAGCAATTTCATCTGTTCCTCCTTTATGAATCCCGGTCATTTTTTAATACAGCCAGCATCTTTAATGCTTCATAGCTTTCCCTGCTGACGGCGTGTTCCATCTCGCAGGCATCCGCCGCCGCAGTTTTCTCATCCACCCCAAGCCCTGTCAGGAGCCGGCAGAATGTGCTGTGCCGCTCGTAAGTATCCTCGGCAATCCGCTTCCCCTTTTCCGTCAGATGGACTTCGTGTGCATCATCCACAAAAATATATCCTTCCTCCGCCAAATCTTTCAATGCCACGGAAACCGTGGGGCGGGACACGCCAAGCTCCCTCGCAATATCCGAGCCATGCACTGCTTTCCTTTTGGAAAGTGTATATATTGTTTTAAGGTAATCCTCTACCGATTTTTTCTGTTTCAAATCCGCACTCCTTCCGTCTTATCTGCTTCCTTCCACTTCATTATCCCAACGCCACATCCAACGTCATCATAACCGTAAACCCTGCCGCAAACAGGACGGTTCCCACATTGGAATGCTTTCCCTCCGACATCTCCGGGATCAGTTCCTCCACTACCACATAGACCATGGCCCCGGCCGCAAAACCCAAAAGGTACGGCAGGAGCGGGATCACAAAACCCGCTGCAAGTATAGTCAGTGCCGCACCTGCCGGCTCCACCGCTCCGGAAAGCGTACCATAAAAGAATGCCTTTCCTTTGCTGACACCTTTTGCCCGCAGGGGCATGGAGATGATTGCCCCTTCCGGGAAATTCTGTATCGCAATTCCAAGGGAAAGCGACAGCGCACCCATGGCAGTAATCCCGGCATCCCCGGAAAGCCATCCGGCATAGACCACACCCACCGCCATGCCCTTCGGCAGGTTGTGGAGCGTCACCGCCAGCACTAATAAGACCTGCTTCTGCAGGCTGCTTTCCGGCCCCTCAGCTTTGCTGCTGTTCATGTGGAGATGGGGGACTGCCCGGTCAAGCAGCAGAAGGAACAATATGCCGAGCCAGAAGCCGACCGCGGCAGGAAGGAACGACAGCTTCCCCATAGACTCCGACTGCTCCATTGCGGGGATGAGCAGGCTCCAGATGGATGCCGCCACCATAACGCCCGCCGCAAAGCCCGTCAGTGCCCTCTGAACCATTTGGTTCAGCCTGTTTTTCATGAACAGCACGCAGGCAGAGCCGAGCGTCGTCCCAAGGAACGGGATCAGGATGCCCTGAAACACTTCCGTCTTCATGGCATCACCTCCCAAATGCTCTGAACAGCCCTTTCTTCTCATACGGCTCACTGCTTACCGATACGGCATCATATCCCGTCTTTGCCACCACGCTTTTCAGTTCCTGCTCCGGGATGTCCGTTTCCGCGAGGATGACCGTCTGCTTCTTTGTATGCGAGCTAGTCACTTTCTTCACCTGAAAGGCGTTCCTTACAGCCTCGTTGATATGCGCCTCGCACATACCGCAGGCCATTCCTTCTATTCCCACTGTTATCTTCACCATAAGATGTCCTCCTCGCTCTCCTAATCACAGTTAGCAAAAACTAACTCATATCTCTAAAAAATGCGGCTGTTTTGTGTTAGTAGCCGCTAACTCGATTTTAAGTATAACTCTTATGCCTTGCTTTTGTCAATAGGATAGAAAATCATTTGCAGAATTTTCAGACTCCGACCACAGCCTTATCACAATTTTATCACAAGACGCTGCTTATAGAGAAACTGCCTCCTCAACATGAAAATTGAGTTGATAACCTGCGGATTCAGAGTTAATATGCACCACTGAGGAAAGGAGGGATTCTGCCATGGATAAGGATTCCGTACTGTACCTGCTGATGGATATGCGGGTAAACGGCGTACTGGACCGCATTCTGGAAAAGGATGGGGAATACCAGGAAATTGCCCGGAAGTCAGGGGGATATTTAGACCGGCTGGAGGCTATGGACCTGCCAAAGGAGGCACGGGAGCTGATTGACCTGCACTCCTGCGAACAGAACGCACTCGGCGCACGGTATGGCGCCCTTGCCTATCTGCTCGGCTTTTCAGACTGCGTGGAACTGATGACAAAGCCGCTGCACCTGCCGGGCGCACAAAAGAAAACCAGTTAAAAGCCATAACGAAAAAACAGCCCGCGGCATCGTTTCCAAATGCCGCGGGCTGTCCCTCTGTCCTTAAATATTCAGTTGTACTCTTTTTGCGTAGTCCAAACTCACCCATCCATTGCGTTTGCTCTGGTAGGATTTCAAAAGCCCCCACTTGGACGCTCCTTTGCCGTCCGCCTCCTCCACAATCGTGAAGGTGCCGGTTCCCGTATATTTCCCGGTCTTTGCATGGTCAGTGCCGGGGCCTCTCCGGATGTTAAGGTCAGGGATGGACACCCGCACCAGATACGGCTTGAACGCTGCCGCCTTGGTGTACACCACCTTCCCGGATTCATCAAACACGGAATAGCCCGGATTCTCATCCGCACATTTCTTTGCGTTCTCCAGCGATTTGAATGCCCCTTTCTGCGAGGATGCATCTGCCCAAGTCTTCCGGACGCGGTACCAGATTTCCGTTTCTGCAGGAGCGGAAGGTAATGCCCCTACCGCCGTGCCGAGGATGCCTTTCAGGATGGAGAGGATTTTCTCCCCATAGCCGGCGCCTGTCGCCCATCCCTTTCCGGCAGGGTTCTCCTTCTGCCCAAGCCACTTGTAATGGGGTAGAAAGAATGGCAAAAAAAAGAGTGTGGAAAAAATATTAAAAAAGCGGGAGATGTAGGAATAGCAAGGGATTGCAAGAAAAAACAAAAAAGAATTGACATTCTTGGTGGACGGGGGAAAAGGGGAAAACAAGAGCAAAAAAGGAAAGTTAAAAAAATAAGAAGAATTTTTTAACTTTTTTTTAACTTCTTTAAAAGCTAGTAAAATCAAGGTTTAACAGTTTTTCAAAAGAGAAAAAACAAGGCAAAGTGCTGGAAGAAAAAGGAAAATGCTAACGAACAAACACTAACGAACAAGGAATTTTGTTCGTTAGTCGAAAAAGCTAGTAAAATCAAGGAGTTGAGAGAGCAGGAAAAGGAAAGGCAAAAAAATGGTTCAGAAAGAATGGCAAGGTACAAAAATGAAAAAGAGTGAAAAATAGTTCAGTGTACTATCAAAATGAAAAAAAACGAGGGGGTTTAGTTTTATCTCCTCGTTCTACAGATGCAATTAAAAAATTTAATTTACTTACATGTGTAATAGGCAGTTTGATAGTTTATTTAAAAAAGAAATTCAGAAAAAAAAGAACATAATACAGTCGTTGATAAAGAACATATTGCTGCATCAGCAAATAGGAAAAATAGAAATTTAAAAAATGGTAGCAAAAAAAGAATGATAATGACTATATGAAGATAAGAGCAAAAGAAAAAAGGAAAAGTGTTAATCAATCTCTTCTTCATCAGAATATTCTAAACATTCTTTTATAAGTTTTTTTAGTTTATTCCATGCAGTTTTAGGTAATGTTTTTTGTTCGGGAAGTCGAAATTTTTCCATATTTCTATTTAAAAATATGTCATATGTTGTAAAAAAGTATAGCAGAAATAGATATAAAATGTCTATATAAAAAAGAAAAATAATAAATATAAAGCAGAAAAGTGACAAAAAAGGTAAAAAATTAGATAAAGAAAATAAGTGTAGAAAATACCTACATAAACATAAAGACGGAAAAGGAAAGGAGAAGAAATATTTTTAAATAAAGAACAGTTACAACGTGTTATATATAGAATAGGGGGATAATGTATGGATTACAAAAAAGAACTTATATGTTTAATAAATAGTATAAATAATAATAAATTATTAAGATATTTGTATTATTTAATTAAAAATTTTATAGACTTAAGAAGCTGATTAAAGTGCGGAGTTACTTAAAACTCCGCTTTTCCTTTGTCATATAAACTTTCTATAATTTGTTTTATAGCCATTTTATCATTTGTAGAAAGACAACAATATTTTCGTATTAATTCCATTGCTTCAGTATTTGATAATATTTTAGCATCAAAAAAAGGGTCAGCATCTAATTTATTATCTAACAAATCAGATTTTCCTATGTTAAAATAATCAGCTAATTTTTGTACTTTACCCATACCAGGAATTATTTTTCCTTTGCACCATGTATTAAATGTAGTAACTTGGAAGCCTAAGTCTTTTGCAACTTCTTTTTGCTGTTTTCCACTCAATGATATATAGTAGTTAAGATTTTTAGAAAAAATTCTTTTTTGTTCTTCATCGGTCATATATTTTCCTCCTAATTAATTATTTAGATTATATAGCATAAATATAAAAAATTCAATAAAAATCCTAAAATTTTGAATTTAATATTGACAATCCTAAATTTTAGGATTATACTTATTTTAAAAAGGAAGGTGAAAAATATGATAGAGACAAAAAATATAAGAATATCACTTGTAGCTGCAAGAGTAAATGCAGGATTAAAACAACGAGAAATGGCTGAAATAATAGGAGTAGATACAACTACAATTCATAATTGGGAAAATGCAAAAAGTGAACCAACAGCAAGTCAACTTAGAAAAATAAGTGAAGTTTCAGGCATTCCAATGGATTTTCTTTTTGTATCTGCAAAATCCTAAAAAATAGGATTTTATAATATAAATTAAAGTTATCAAAAGAAATTGTAACTTAAATATGTCCAAGCGGTGTAACAAAAAATAAGAAAATGAAAGGAAGAATATTATGCAACAAGTAATGTTATTTGAAAATCAAGAATTTGGACAGCTTAGAATGATTTTTATTGAAGGAAAACAGTATTTTATGGCAAATGATGTAGCTAAGGCATTAGGTTATTCTGAACCTAAAAATGCAGTTGCAAGACATTGCAAGGGGGCACTGAAACAGTCCTACCTTACAAATGGCGGAAAACAAGAGGTTAATTTTATACCAGAAGGTGATGTTTACAGGCTAATTATTCGTTCTAAACTACCAAAAGCAGAGGAATTTGAAAAATGGGTATTTGATGAGATATTACCTTCTATCAGACAGACAGGCAATTACATAAGTGGGACAAGCCCATACAGCATAGAGGACATTGTGAGGGAAACAATCTGTCAAGTAGTACCAATTATTATAAAAGAGTTAGAGGACAGGACAGAAAGAGAAAAACAAGCAGAAAAAGAAATGGAAAAACTAGAGATAAAAGCAAAACGAAAAATTGAAAGGCTTATTTGTGCTGGAAATCACAGTTATTCTAGCATAGCAAGAATATTGACAATGGACGGAATTGAAATTTCTCCTACAACAGTGTGCTTTTATGCGGAAAGTATGGGGATTGGTGATTAAAAGTGGAAAAGGAAAATATAAAAATATCTGATGCTGCACTATTTGAAACAGAAAGGCTAGAAAAAAGAGTGTATGAATTAGAAAGAAAGATGAAGCTGTTAGAAACAGAAGAACATTATTTCAATATATATAGCAAAGTAGTAACAGATGAAAGAACAACGATAAAAAATAAAATAAAAGAAATAGAAAAATCGTTAGAAGAATGTGCAAAATGG
>CAJTDC010000004.1 GCA_910575055.1 Clostridia bacterium | reverse complement strand
GAAGAAATGAGAAAGTGATCAAAGAATATATAAAAAATCAATTAGAAGAGGATTATATGGCAGATCAAATATCGTTAAAAGAATACATAGACCCGTTTACGGGTAACAAGAGAGAATAAGGCAAAAAAAACAGCTACTTGAAGTGGCTGCCCGAAATAATAATGCGATGTTAAACCTTCAGTATCCCCTTTTAGGGGATTAGCAAGTAATACCCCTTCTAGGGGTTGGTCAAACCACTAGTTTACTAGTGGTTTTGATTATGTTTTTTTATAAGCTATAAATGGAAATAGATAATTTTTACTATTTTCATATTCACTTGTCAATGATATTATACTAATTTTATATTATAATAGTATATTTTTTGGATTTTTAATAAATTGTGATATACTTATTTTAAGTAGTATTCCAAAGATAATAAAAAGATAAATATTTTATTATATCTTTATTGTAGTGTTACAAAAATTTAAAATTAGTAATAGGATATTTATGGTATACTATAGAAGCAAATTTGTTATCCTATGCTTCAGAAAAAATTTGAGTAATAAAAAAATGAGGTAGTAAATTATGAATGAAAAAGCGTTAAAGAAATTAGAATATGATAAAATAATAAAAAAGTTAGCATCTTTTGCAGTATCTCCTATGGCAAAAGAAAGAGCAGAAAATATGCGTCCTTATACAGCAATGATAGATATTACAGCGGCACAGCAAGAAACAACAGAAGCAGTTTCTATGGTGTTGAGAAAAGGAACATTGACATTAGGAGGATTTCGAGAAATCAGACCACAAATGAAAAGAGCAGCAATGGGCGGCGTATTATCTATGGAGGAACTGATGAATATAGCAAGTTTTTTGTATGTTTGTAGAAGGGCAAAAGACTATGCTAAAAATGAGAATAAAGCAGAAAGCTATGAAAAATTAGATGCTTTGTTTGAATTGATTGTAACAATACCACATTTGGAAAATGAAATTACAAGATGTATATTGTCTGAGAATGAAATGGCAGATACAGCAAGTAGTGATTTGAGTAAAATAAGAAGAGAAATCAAACTATCAAATGAAAAAGTAAAAGACCAGTTAAATCATATTATTTCTTCTTCTGCCTATAGAAATATGTTGCAAGACCCTGTGATTACGATACGAAATGATAGATATTGTGTTCCTGTAAAAAGTGAATATCGTGCTACATTTCAAGGTATGGTACACGACCAGTCAAATACAGGTTCTACTGTGTTTATAGAACCTTTAAGTGTTGTACAGATAAATAATAAAATAAAACAGCTTCAAATAGAAGAAAAAAAGGAAATAGATAAAATATTAACGAAACTTTCTACAATGGTAACAGAACAAAAAGAATTACTTGAGGCAAATATGGAAATTATGATACATTTAGATTTTGTATTTGCAAAAGCAAATTTGTCATTATCTATGAATGGTACACAGCCGTTGTTTAATTTAAAAGGATATATTAATATACAAAAGGCAAGACACCCTTTGTTGGATAGTAAAACGGTGGTGCCTATTAGTATTTATTTGGGAAAAGATTTTAGTACATTGCTTATTACAGGGCCAAATACAGGAGGAAAAACCGTTGCACTGAAAACGTTAGGATTGTTTACACTTATGGGACAGTCTGGATTGCATATCCCAGCATTTGACCATTCTCAATTAGCTGTATTTGACAATGTGTTTGCAGATATAGGAGATGAGCAAAGTATTGAGCAAAGTTTGAGTACATTTTCTGCACATATGAGTAATATTGTAACAATATTAAAAGAAGTCACACCGTATTCTCTTGTGTTGTTTGATGAATTAGGGGCAGGTACAGACCCAACAGAAGGAGCAGCACTTGCTATGTCTATAATAGAGTCGCTTCATAGAAGAAAAATTAGAACGGCAGTGACAACACATTATAGCGAATTAAAAGTATATGCTTTGTCTACAGAAGGTATAGAAAATGCTTGCTGTGAATTTGACATTGAAACTTTAAGACCAACTTATCGTTTATTAATAGGAATACCAGGTAAAAGTAATGCTTTTGCCATATCAAAACGTTTGGGACTTTCAGACGAAATTATTGAAGGAGCAAAAGAATTTATTAGTCACGATGAAGCAAGATTTGAAGATGTGATTACAGATTTGGAAATCAGTAAAAAAACAGTGGTATATGAACAAGAAAGAGCAGAACAGTATAGAAAAGAAGCAGAGAGATTAAAAGAAGAAGTAGAATACCAAAAAAATAAAACCAGAGAACAAAAAGAAAAAATTATACTGAGAGCAAGAGAAGAAGCAAAACAAATTTATCAGCAGGCAAAAGAGGAAGCAGACCGCATTATAAAAGAAATGAATAGAGAGGCAAAAAATACTTCTAATAGACAAAAACTCACAGAGCAGCGTTCTCAATTAAAAGCAAAATTGTCTAGTATGCAGGAAGCGTTTTTAAAATCTCCTAAAAAGAAAAATACCCATAAAGCACCAGAACATTTGCAGTCAGGGGATAGAGTGTATGTCATATCGTTTGACCAAAATGGTACAGCATTGACAGCACCAGATAAAAATAAAGAAGTTATGGTGCAAATGGGAAGTATGAAAATAAAAGTACCATTGTCAGAACTAATGTTAGATGATACACCAAAAGCCAAAACAGAAAAAATACAAAAAAATATTTCTACAAAAGTGAAGGCAGGAAAAAGTCAATATATTTCAGCAGAAATTGATTGTCGTGGACAGCTGGTGGAGGAAGCACTTGGAAATATAGATAAATATTTAGATGATGCGTATTTATCTGGATTAAAGCAAGTAATGATAATACATGGGAAAGGTACAGGAGCGTTAAGAAGTGCAGTACAAGTGTATTTAAAAACAAATCCTCACGTAAAAAGTTATAGAGCTGGTGTTTATGGAGAGGGAGAAATGGGCGTTACAGTAGTAGAATTAAAATAAAAAAGTTTTTTGGGGAAAATAAACAAGGGAGGTAGTAGATATGGCAGAAAAGAAAAAAATAATGGTAGTAGATGATGACCAGCATATAGCAGAATTAATTTCATTGTATTTAATTAAAGAGGGATATGAAACAATGGAAATATATGATGGAAGAGAAGCGTTGGAAAAAGTAGATAATTTTCAACCAGATATGATGCTTTTGGATTTGATGCTGCCAAGTATGGACGGTTATAAAGTTTGTACAGAAGTACGAAAAAAAAGTGATATTCCTATTATTATGCTAACTGCAAAGGGAGAAACATTTGATAAAGTATTAGGATTAGAATTAGGTGCAGATGATTATATTGTAAAACCTTTTGACTCTAAAGAATTAGTAGCACGTGTAAAAGCAGTATTAAGAAGATATGAACAAAATAATGAAAAGAAAGAAGATAATAGTAAAAAATTAGTATTTCCTAATTTAGAAATTAACATTTCAAATTATACAGTAGAGTATTATGGAGAAAATGTTGATTTTCCTCCTAAAGAGTTTGAATTATTGCACTATTTAGCACAACACCCTAATCAAGTATTTACAAGAGAGCAGTTACTTGATAGAATATGGGGATATGAATATATTGGAGATACTCGTACAGTAGATGTGCATATTAAAAGGATACGTGAGAAACTAAATAAAAAAGAACAAAATTGGAGTGTAAAAACAGTATGGGGAGTAGGCTATAAATTTGAAGTAAAATAGTCAAAATAATACCCTATGGAAAAACCATAGGGTATTATTGTTATTGTTTAGGCTCATTTTCTGTAGTAGTATTGTCATTTTGATTTTGTTCGTTTTGTTTTTGTCTTTGTATCATTTCATTTTGTTTTATTTTCATAATGTTGCCTATGCGAAGTGTAATACAAAGAGCATACATCAATAATAGAAGCTGTGAAAATTTATCTACATTTGACCAGTTTGTAGTAAAAAGTAAATAGATGGCAAAGGCAAATAATATAACATCAATGAAATTTTTCCTTTCTATTTTTTTCATAACATTTTGTAAAGAAACGAATAAATTGTTTCTTTTCTCCTTTCTTAAAAAATAATGATTTGCTTTGTTTATGGATAAGCTAATTTTAGTATACTATGTTTTTGCATAAAAGCAAATGTAGTTTTTTTTGGAGGTATTTTATATGAAAATAAAGTCAATATTTACAAAACAACTTTTACTTTATGTTGGAACGTTGCTTGCAACGTTTGTGTTAGTAGGAGTGATACTTTCGTTGGTATATACACAACATTATATGGACGAAAGAAAAGAAGAATTAATCCATCAAGGAATGAAGATATCAAAAGAATATAAAAAGGCATTTTTTACAGGAGATTTAAGTAGATTAGATTATGAATTGCAGGTATTGGAAGGATATATGGCAGCAAGTATATTTTTTATAGATAAAAATGGCGTTGTTGTACTGACTTCTCCTGGTATTAATGATGAATGGATAGGGCAAGCAATTACAAATCAAGGAGTAATTGATAGTGTATTAGAGGGAAATATTGTAACATTAGAGGGAAAAATAAATGGTATGTTTGATGAAGCAGTGTTAACAGTAGGGTATCCTTTGCAGACGGAACAAATTGCAGGAATATTTATGTGCACATCTATGCCAGAAATAGAGCGTTCGTTACAGGGAATGTATAAAATGGGATTTTGTATACTGACGGCTGTTATGGGAATAGGAATGGTATTGGTGTATGTGTCAAGTAAAAAAATCACTAGTCCACTTTTGCAGATGAACGAAGCTGCAAAAGTGATTGCAGGAGGAAACTTTGAGCAAAGAGTAGAAATCAGTAGTGAGGACGAGGTAGGACAACTGGCAGAAAGTTTTAATCATATGGCAGAAAGTTTGGATAAATACGAAAAAGTGAGAAGAGATTTTATAGCAAATGTTTCACACGATTTGCGTTCTCCTCTGACATCTATACAAGGATTTTTGGGAGCAATATTAGATGGAACAGTACCAAAAGAAAAACAAGAACACTATTTGAACATAGTGCTAGAAGAAACAAAAAGGCTTACAAAATTGACAAACGATATTGTAGAGTTGAGTAGAGCACAAGCAAGTGCGATTACATTAGAAAAAAAGCGTTTTGATATCAATGATTTGATAAGGGAAAGTATAGAACGTTTGGAGCCAAGATTAAAAGAAAAAGATATTAAAATTGATGCGATGTTTGCAGAAAAAGAAACATTTGTATATGCAGATAGAGATAAAATTGCAAGGGTATTGTATAATTTAGTAGATAATGCAATTAAATTTTCAGATAAGGGAGAAAAAATAGAAATTGAAACAGCGTTGAAGGAAAATAAAAAATTGTTAATAAGTGTAAAAGACCATGGTAGAGGAATTAGTGAAGAAGATGAAAAATATATTTTTCATAGATTTTATAAAGTGGATAGTTCAAGAGGAAAAGATAAAACAGGAAGCGGATTAGGGTTGTCTATAGTGAGAGAATTTTTATTAGCACATGGAGAAAATATTGTTGTAAAAAGTGAAGAAGGAAAAGGTACAACATTTTTGTTTTGTTTGAAATTAGCGGAAAAAGAGAATAAATAATTGAGCAATAATGAAAAGACATTGAATTTATTATGTTCAATGTCTTTTTGATATTATAATACGATGTTAGTATTATCATTTTTGGAATGATATTCAGCTACTAAATCTGCTAATGTAGTATTGTCTACAATATCATCAATTGCTGTTTTTATTTTTTGCCACAATGAAAGAGAAGCACAAAAATCAGCACGTTTACAGTTGGAGTGTTCTAGACAATCTACAGGAGAAAGCGAACCTTCTAATATACGAAGAATAGTACCAACAGTAATTTCAGAAGGGTTTTGAATTAAAGCATATCCTCCCTGTGCTCCCCTAAAGCTCTGTACTAAACCAGCTTTTGTAAGAGGATTGATAATTTGTTCTAAATATTTTTCAGATACTTCCTGTTGCTGAGCAATCATTTTTAAAGGCATATGCCCTGATTTTTCATATTGCAGTGCTAAACAAAGCATAAGACGGATACCATAACGTCCTTTTGTAGATATTTTCATACTGTTTCTCCATTTCGTATTAGTTGTGTAAATTTTATATGTGGGATATGGTTGACTACTCCAGTATATCACATATTTTTCCATATTGCAATAAAAATTATACTGAAAATATAGTAATTCTGAAAAATAGCATTGTATAAGAAAATAACAATATTTTAAACAATTTATAAATTTTCTTCCCAACCTTTACAAACATCAATCCATTTTTGACATTTTCCATATTGAAACAATTCATCACAAGTCAATTCAATGGCAGAATTGCTGCTTCCAGCGGCAGGAAATACTGTATCAAAACGTTTCAGAGAGATATCTACATAAGTTTTTACATTATCAGGTACAGCAAAGGGACAAACACCTCCTATTGCATGACCAGTAAAAGAAAGTGTTTCTTCTGGAGAAAGCATTTTTGCTTTCATAGAAAATTCTGCTTTAAATTTTTTGTTATCAATTTTAGCATCTCCAGCAGTAGCAATAAGTATACAACTGTCACCAGACTGAAAGGCAAGTGTTTTTGTAATACGAGCAGGTATTACGTGAGCAGCTTCTGCTGCTAATTCCACTGTAGCAGAAGAAGTTTCAAATTCCAGCACATCATTTTCTCTTCCAAATTGTTTAAAATATAATTTTACTTTTTCAATAGACATAATAAAAATGCTCCCTTCGTAATATATAAAAAATTTTAAATACAGTGTTTTTTAAGTGCTTCCCAATAAGAATAGGGAATGTGTAAATTATTTTTTCCAACACCAATATCTATATTGGGTTTGTTTTTACCGTGAAAGTCACTTCCACCACTATAAAGTAAGCCAATTTTGTCTGCTAATGCAGTTATTTTTTTGCTTTGCTCTGAAGAATAAGAAGAATATTGTGTTTCTATAGCATTTAAGCCATAACTTTTTAATTCTTGTGAAAGTAGCTCTATTTCATTGTAGTCCATATGATATAAAGTAGGGTGAGCTAATACTGCAACACCTCCAGATTTTTGTATTGTTTGTATACAAAGAGCAGGGGAAAGTGCTTGTCTTTGTACATAAGCAGGCTTGTCTGTAGAAAGATATTTATCAAAAGCATCTTTTGTATTTTTGACAATATTTTTTTGAACTAAAACATTAGCGAAATGTGCTCTTGTAATAATATTTCCTCCAGCATTTTGTTTTATTTGTTCATAAGATATGTCAAAACCTAATTGATTGAGAGCATAAATCATTTTTTCATTACGAATTTGACGAGCTTCTACTATTTTTTTCATTTGTTCTGTTAATGCTTTTGCAGTAAGGGAAAAACCTAATCCTACAATGTGAATTTCTTGTTTTCTAAAACGATTGTATTGTGCTGCAAATTCAATGCCTGTAATTGTTTCTATATGATACTTTTGTCCTGCCTGTTGGAATGTTTCTAAACCGTCTATAGTATCGTGGTCAGTTAAAGCAATGGCACGAAGTCCTCTTTTTTTTGCTTTTATTACAATTTCTTCTGGAGAAAAAGTGCCATCAGAAAAATAAGAGTGACAATGAAGGTCTATCATAAACAACGCTTCTTTCTAAAAAATAATTTAGTATCAATTCCAAATAGTGTAACATTTTTTAATTACTTTTTCAACATAGCATAATATATTTTTGTATAACATAAAATAAAATAAAAACAGGAGGAAAAGCTGTGGAGAAAAAAGAAAAAAAACAAAATATAAAAAAGAGGGAGAATGTAAAAACAAAAAAAGAAATGGGGAATAGTCAAATTTTATGTATGCTCAAAGGTATTGTAATGGCTTATGCAGTCACTTGTATTATATTTATTACATATGGTATTGTTTTAACTTATACAGATGTAACAGAGGAAAAATTACCTTTGATAGCACTTTGCTGTACTGTAATTTCGGCAGGTATTGCAGGATTTGATTGGGCAAGATGTGCCAAAGCAAGGGGAATATTGTGGGGAATATTGGCAGGACTTGCTTATGGAGTAATATTGTTTGTGTTAGATGGCATTGCAGGAAGTGGATTTAGTGTAGTAGGGTCAAAAGGGCTTATGATACTTTTGGCAGCAGCAGGAGGAGGCGTAGGAGGCATTTTGGGAATTAATATGAAAAAGGGATAAAAACTATTTTCAAAAATAATAATGTATGCTATAATGGTACGGTATTTATAAATTTTGTTTTTAAGGAGGGTTTATACAGAATGAAACATATAAAAACATTAAATACAAAAATGTTAAAAAAGACAGTAGCAACTGGAGGCTGTGGAGAGTGTCAAACATCTTGTCAGTCCGCTTGTAAAACATCTTGTACCATAGCAAATCAGTCCTGTGAGCAAAGATAATTAAAAGTAAAGGACACAAAAGGCTGTTTTCCATGATAGAAAATAGCCTTTCTTTTTATGTTATAAATATAGTAGGAGGAAATAAAATATGATACATAAATTTTGTCAAAATGGTGTCAATATTGTAATGGACGTAAATAGTGGAGCGATACACGTAGTAGATGATGTGGTATATGATTTAGCAGATATGTGGAAAGAAGTGCCTAAAAACGCATTACAGTTGAAATTTTCGCAATATGATATGGAACAGATAGAGGAAGCAGTAGAAGAACTTTCTATATTAGAAAAAGAAGGTATGCTTTATACAGAAGATGACTATGAGAAAGTATTACCAATGATGGATAGTAGAAATGCTGTAGTAAAGGCACTTTGTCTTCATATAGCACACGACTGCAATTTAAAATGTGAATATTGTTTTGCAGAAGAAGGAGAATATCACGGAAAAAGGGAATTGATGAGTGCAGAGGTAGGAAAAAAAGCACTTGATTTTTTAATAGAAAATTCTGGCTCTCGTAGAAATTTGGAAATAGACTTTTTTGGAGGAGAGCCATTAATGAATTTTGAAGTGGTAAAAGAAATTGTAAAATATGGTAGAGAAATAGAGGAGAAATATAATAAAAAATTCCGTTTTACCATTACAACAAATGGTGTACTTTTGGACGAGCAGAAACAAGAATTTATAAATGAAAATATGTATAATTTGGTGTTAAGCTTAGATGGTAGAAAAGAAGTCAATGACAGAATGCGTCCAAGAGCAGGAGGACAAGGTAGTTATGATGTCATTGTGCCAAAATTTCAAAAAATAGCAGAAAGTAGAAATCAAACAGACTATTATATTAGAGGAACATTTACAAAATATAATATTGATTTTTGTAAAGATGTAATACATATGGCAGATTTGGGATTTCAACAAATTTCAGTAGAACCAGTAGTAGCGGAGGAAAATATGCCATATGCTATTACAGAGAAAGAATTGCCTATGATATATGAAGAATATGAAAAACTGGCAAAAGAACTCTATGAAAGAAGAAAAAATGGAAATGCTTTCAATTTCTTTCACTTTAATATTGATTTGAGTGGTGGCCCTTGTGTAATGAAAAGATTGGTAGGCTGTGGTTCTGGTACAGAATATTTAGCAGTAACACCGACGGGTGAATTGTATCCTTGTCATCAGTTTGTGGGTATGCCAGAGTTCAAAATGGGTACAGTATATGAAGGCGTTACCAATACACAACAAAGAGAAGTTTTTTCAAAATGTAATGTATATGCAAAAGAAGATTGTAAAAAATGCTGGGCAAAATTTTATTGTAGTGGGGGCTGTGCAGCAAATGCCTATCAACAAAATGGCGATATATTAAAACCTTATGAAATTGGCTGTAAAATGCAAAGAAAAAGAATAGAATGTGCCATTATGATAAAAGCAAAGGAATTGTTAGATGAATAAAATATTGACGGAAATAATGTGCAGTAATATAATTGTTTTGAAAAAAAGGCATTATCATAAAAATTTCATAGTTAACCAAGGAGGTTTTTGAATGAAAGGAAAGGGTGGTTTGATGCTCTTTGTTATGCTGATATTGGCAGGTGCTTTGGCATTTTTGTCTTATCAGGGTATAGGAGAGAACAAACAAGGCAGTATTTGGAATATTAAACAAGGCTTAGATTTAAGTGGTGGTGTACAAATATTGTATGAAGCAGATAAACAAGAAGTAACAGAGGAGGAAATGGCAGCAGCAATTTCATTGATACAGGGGAGATTAGATTGGAATAACTGGACAGAAGCAGAGGTCGCAAGAGAGGGAGAAAAGCGTCTTAGAGTAGATATACCAGGTGTGGAAAATGCAGAAGAAGCAATCAAAGAAATTGGTCAAACAGCACAGTTGTCATTTACAGATGAAACAGGAAAGGTACTTTTAACGGGGGACATGGTAGCAGATGCTAGAAAACAAGTGGGACAAGTATCACAACAAGGTGTTTCAGAACCTTATGTTTCATTAGAATTTACAGAAGAAGGAAAACAGCTTTTTGCAGAGGCTACTAAAAATAATATAGGTAAACAGATTGCTATAGTATTAGATGATGAAATTGTAAGTGCACCAGTAGTAAATACAGAAATTACAGATGGAAATGCTATGATTACAGGACATTTTACACCAGAAGAAGCAGAAAAAACGGCTTCTTTGATTAGGGCAGGTTCGTTGCCTTTTAATTTGAATATATTAAAAATGGAAAATGTAGGTGCTAGATTGGGAACAGATGCACTTTCTACAGGATTAAAGGCAGGTGCAATAGGTATTTGTATTGTATTGCTGTTTATGTTGGCAGTGTATAGAGCATTAGGATTTGCAGCAGATTGGGCATTAATCATTTATGTAGGACTAGAATTGGTAGCATTGAGCGTACTGCACGTAACATTGACATTGCCTGGTATTGCAGGTATTGTGCTTTCTGTAGGTATGGCAGTAGATGCTAATGTTGTAATATTTGAAAGAATGAAAGAAGAATTGATAGCAGGACATTCCTTAAGAGTAGCAGTACACAATGGTTTTTCGAGGGCATTGCCAGCCATTATTGATGGTAATGTTACAACATTGATAGCAGCAGGAGTATTGTTTTGGTTAGGTACTGGTACAGTAAAAGGATTTGCACAAACATTAATGATAGGTATTATACTTTCTATGTTTACAGCAATATTTATTACAAGAATGATATTGCAAGGTATGATATATATTGGTGTAAATAATCCAAAATATTATGGATTGCGTACGAAATAAGGGAGGCGAAAAATAATGAAAATCGTAGAAAACAGATTAAAATTTTTTGCGGTGTCGATAGTAATTATTTTAGCCGGCATCGTTACAATGATAGTAAATGGAAGTGCAGGAAAGGGCATATTTAATTTTGGCATTGAATTTACTGGTGGTACTTCTATGAGTGTAGAAGTAGGAGAAGAATTTTCAAATGATGATATTACAAAAATAATAGAAGATGTTACAGGACAAAAAAGCCCTCAAGTACAAAAAGTAATTGGTACAAATAGTGTTTCTATTAAAATGCAGTCTATAGATGGAGATATGAGGACAGAATTGTCAGATAACATTAAACAAAAATATCAAAATGCAGTAATAGACTCTATAGTAGATGTTTCTGCAACAGTTAGCAGAGAAATGCAGATGACAGCAATAAAAGCAGTGTTGATTGCTTGTATTTGTATGTTAATATATATTTCTATTCGATTTAAAGATGTGCGTGCAGGAGGCAGTGCTATTGTAGCATTGGTGCACGATGTTTTGATTGTTATGACTTGTTATGCAATATTTCGTATACCAGTAGATAATGCGTTTATAGCAGTACTTTTGACAATATTGGGATATTCTATCAATTCTACTATTGTTATATTTGATAGAATTAGAGAAAACACGCCAAAATATAGAAAAAATCAAACAGCAGAAAAAATTAATAAAAGTATTAGTCAAACATTGGGGCGTTCTATCAATACTACACTGACCACATTGTTTACAATTGGTGCAATATATATTTTGGGAGTGCAGTCTATTAAAGATTTTTCATTGCCTATGATAGTAGGTATTATTGCAGGAGCATATTCCTCAATATTTATTTCTGCTAATATTTGGTATTTACTTTTGCCTAAAAATGAAAAATGAGTATAAAAACAGACGTTTTGTAGCGTCTGTTTATTTCATTTGCAATGAAAATAATAAAGGAGTAAAAATATGGATATAGAAAAGCTAATTGAGTGTATAAAAAAACGACCACTTATGTTTATTAGAGAATTAAATTTCGATTATCTTTCTCATTTTTTAAGTGGTTTTTTGTGCTATAGTATGTCAATTCAAGAAATAAATAATATAGATAAAATTTTCAAACAGGAATTTCATAATTGGGCTAAAAAATGGATAGAAAAAAACAAAAATATTTCATTTGATGAACAGAGAGGTTATTCTTTTTATATAAAAAGTGTATGTAAGACACAACAAGAATGTTTTGATTTATTTTTTGATATGTGTGCTATTTTTTTTAATGAAATACATAGTAAAACAGATTAAAATAATGTAACAATGTTTTTTGCGAGAGGAGGGACTTTTTTGGAAAATAGATGGACATTAAAAAGAACAAAAGCAGATATACATAAAATGTCAGAAGTGCTTGGCATTAGACAAGCAACAGCTTGTGTATTGGCAAATAGAGGAATTAAAACAAAAAAACAGGCAGTAGCATTTTTAAGAGCAGAAAGTGCATCACTTTATGATGTTTTAGGGGAAAAGCCTATGAAAGATGCACAAAAAGCAATAGAATTGCTGGAAAATGCAGTAAAACAAAAACAAAAAATTGCAGTGTATGGAGATTATGATGTAGATGGTGTAACAAGTACAGCAATATGGTATAAAGTATTAAGCTATTGTGAAGCAGATGTGATATATTATATTCCACATAGACAAAAAGAAGGATATGGCTTAAATTTAGAAGCAGTAGAAGAATTACATAATAAAGGAATACAGTTGTTGTTAACTTGTGACAATGGTATCGCAGCAATAGAGGAAATTAAAAAAGCAAAAGAATTTGATATGACCGTTGTAGTAATAGACCATCACGAAGCAGCATTTGATGAGTATGGAAATGATATATTGCCTGAAGCAGATGCTGTAGTTGACCCAAAACAAAGACAGTGTCAGTATCCTTTTAAAATGTTGTGTGCTGGAGGACTTTGTTATAAATTGGCATTACTTTTTTTGAAAAGACAACAAATGAGTAATGAAGCATTGGAAATGGAATGTCTTCATCTTGCTACATTAGCAACGGTTTGTGATATTGTAGATTTAATGGAAGAAAATAGAATAATAGTAAAAAAAGGTTTAAAAACAATGGCACAAACAACAAATGTAGGATTAAAAACACTTTTGGAGCAAACCAATTTGTATGGTAAAGAACTGACAGAATATCATATTGGCTTTATTGTAGGACCTTGTGTGAATGCAGCAGGAAGATTAGAAACAGCAAAAACTGCTGTAGCATTATTTTGTGAAAATGATGCAGAAAAAGCAAAACAATATGCACTTTATTTAATAGAACAAAATAACAGCAGAAAAGATATGACACAAAAAGCAACAGAACAGGTTATAAAAGAAATAGAACAAAAAAATAAACAAAATGAAAAAGTGTTTGTAATATATCAGCAAAATGTGCACGAAAGTATTGCAGGGATTGTAGCAGGTAGAATAAAAGAAAAATTTTATAGACCCACTATATTGATTACAAAATCAGAAAATATGGCAAAAGGTTCTGGTAGAAGTATTGAGGGTTATAATATGTTTGAGGAATTGTATGCTTGTAAAGAATTGTTTTCAAAATTTGGAGGACATTCTATGGCGGCAGGACTTTCGCTACCTTATGAAAATATAGAAGAACTTCAAAAAAGATTACAAAATAATTGTAAATTAACACAACAGCAGCTTTTACCTGTATTAAAAATAGAAAAGCAATTAAATTTTGAAGAAATTGATATGATATTAGCAGAAGAATTAAGAAATTTAGCACCTTTTGGAAAAGGGAACCATATACCTTTGTTTGGTAGTAAAGACATTAAAATTGTAAAATATTTTTTTGTAGGGAAAGAAAAAAATATTATTAAAATGATATTAGAGGAACAAAAAACAGCAATACAATTTAACGCCATATCATTTGATGGATATGATAAATTTTTAGAAATGATAAAACGATTGTATGGACAACAAAATTATGATAAAATGTTGCTTAATGGATATATTGAGCAAAATATAGATTTTGTGTATAGTGTTGATATCAATACATTTCGAGGAGAAAACAGTATACAGTTGCAAATAAAAGATTTTAGAATAAGTCAACAATGAAGTGAGGAGGGATTTTGAAATGGTAGATTTAAAAAGTAAAATACGTTCTATACCAGATTTTCCGCAAAAAGGGGTTATATTTAGAGATATCACAACATTACTTAAAGATGCAGAAGGTTTACAACAAGCGATTGCACAAATGCACCAAAAAATAATAGATTTGGAATATGATGTGATATTAGGAGCAGAGTCTAGAGGCTTTTTGTTTGGTATGCCTATTGCATATAATGATGAAAAAGGATTTGTACCAGTAAGAAAAAAAGGAAAATTACCTGCAAAAACAGTAAGTAAAGAGTATGCACTGGAATATGGTACAGCAACAATAGAAATGCACCAAGATGCTTTACAAAAAGGACAAAAAGTAGTCATAGTAGATGACTTGTTAGCAACAGGAGGAACAGCAAAGGCCATTGTAGAAATGGTAGAAGAAATGGGAGCAGAAGTTGTAGCATTGGATTTTTTGATAGAATTAGAAGATTTAAAAGGTAGAGAAGTATTAAAAGGGTATCGTGTAGAGTCTGTGTTAAAATATTAAAAATATAATAAAGGGACAATACCAGTTTATCAAATATTAATAAGCCCCTCATATTTTTATATGAAGGGCACTTATTAATGTTATTTTCTATATCTGATTGTAAAATAGACTGATATTGTCCTTTATTTCAAAAAAAGAATTAAGCTATACTTTGACAAAGTACAATAATTTTTTCTGGTGTTGTTTGAGCAGGTATGCTTCTTGTAGATGCAGTGTAAATTACAACAAGATAATGATTTCCTAGATTTCCTGTAAATGTTTGACCATTTTCTAATAATATTTCTGTATTGTCTGTAATATTAAGCTGAAGTGCTTTGTCTTGGCTGAGTAAATTGGAGTCAAAATAATCTACTTTTACATTTTTATTTAAGTTGTTTGAAGCAACAACACTAGCTTGTAAACGAGGAGGATAAATCAATACAGCAGGAGCATCTGCATCATAGAATACAGTGATAGACATACCTCTTGTAATATTGGCTTGATTGATAAAATAAGTACAAGGAGTAATGACAAAATTTGTGATACGACCATTTTGGTCACGCACTTCAAAAAGTTTAGTACAACCGTCATCATTTAAATTAGAAATATTTGTAACAGTACCTTGTAGTCCTAAAAAGCGAGAAGTTGGAGTAGATGGTGTGGAAGGTGTAGAAGGAGTAATGATTTCAACATTGCCACAAGAGCAGCCTGTTGTACCTGTCATAATGTTGTTAGTGTTGTTTGACATTTCATTAGCAGAAATTTTACTTGATTTATTGTTATAATACATATAAAAAACTCCTATCGAATTTGTTTAGTTATATGTATGCAAAAGGGCTCGTATAAGATACATTTTTTTAAAAAATATTTTTATAAGAAAGCAGGTGAAAATATTGTATATAGAAAAGAAACAGGCAAAAAAAGCATTTTGCATATTAGCGATTGCTTTTATTGTATATGAATTGATATTTCAATTTGTAGTATTTGGCGTAGATATGATGGAAATGGGTGCGTTGCTTTTTTTATTTGATAGTATACAATGGGAACAAGCAACAGAAATTATATATTATAGTGGTATAGCTTTATCAGTAGGCTCTGTAATATCAACTATTGTAGTAGGGTTGATATTAAGACAGAAACCTTGTTTTGATAAAAAGCAAAAATGTACCATAAAAACAATACTTATTTTTTATATATTAATGCAAGGATTGCAGTTAGTAGGTAATTATATATTGTTGCCTATAAGTTTTATAGCATATCAAATGGGATATAATTTTGATGAAGCGATTAGTGTAGCAAGTGATAGTTCTACACTTCTTTCTGCATTTGTGTATAGTGTAATTGTAGCACCTGTAGCAGAAGAGATACTTTGCAGAGGTATTATAATGAAATATTTAGAAAAGTATGGGAAAGTATTTGCATTATTGATTACAGCAATGCTTTTTGGATTGCTGCATCAAAATATTGTACAATTTTTCATCACAACAATGATAGGTATTTTATTTGGATATTTGGCACAAAGATATTCTCTTATGGCAGCGATAGCACTTCACGTGTTAAATAATTTGTCTGTAGAGTTAACAGGAATGTTAGCAGAAAGATATGATATTGTATGGACATTGGATACAGCATTTTTAGTTTTCTGTGCACTAGAGAGTGTTGTAATATTGTGGAAAAAAAGAAAAAGTATTTCAGCATTTTTTAAAGAAGAAAAAAGCGATGTGCCAATAGTAAAATGGTTTTTTACAACACCATTAATGTTGGTAGTAGTGGTTTATTTTTTAATTTTTACAATAGCAAGTGTTACACCGTTTTAGTGTGCAAATGCCTGTAGTAGCAACAAAAAACAAATTTTTTAAAAAAAAATAAAAAAATTTGAAAAAAAGTGTTGACATTCTATTAAAGTTTTGTTATTATAAACAAGCAGTCGGTTGATTGCAAAAGAAATAAGGAAATAAACTATAAGCCCGAGTGGCGGAACTGGCAGACGCACAGGACTTAAAATCCTGCGGGGTAACACCCGTACCGGTTCGATTCCGGTCTCGGGCAGTTTATATTATTTCCTTGCCCAGATAGCTCAGTTGGTAGAGCAGAGGACTGAAAATCCTCGTGTCACTGGTTCGATTCCGGTTCTGGGCACTTTGCGCGAATGGCTCAGTGGTAGAGCATCGCCTTGCCAAGGCGAGGGCCGCGAGTTCGAATCTCGTTTCGCGCTTAACAAAAGCCATGTGTGTGTTGCACATGGTTTTTTTGTATATAAAAATAAATTTTAATATTTTTATTAAGAATTGCCAAAAAATTTGATTTTATTTTAGAAACAAGGTACAATAAAAATAAAAAATAAAATAATAGTGAAAATCAGAAAAATAAAGTAAATTTATTTTGTAATATACTGTATTTTTGGTGAACGATGTTATATAAAAAGGAAAAAGATAAAAAGTATCTGGTAACCTATTTTTGAGGAGGAAAAAGTAGTGAAAATTAAAAATAAATGTATCGCTTTTGTTGTTGCTGTTGCTTATGCAATTTCTAATATTGCTTTTGTAGAGGCAGCAGTAGATGCCAAACCGACTACTTCTAAAATATATGTAAATGGAGAACAAAAAGAATGTGCGGCCTATTATATCAATGGCAATAATTATTTTAAGTTGAGAGATTTGGCATATGCTTTAAATGGTACAACACAAGAATTTTCTGTAGAATGGGACGAGCAAAGACGTGTTGTTATGCTGACATCAGGACAAAGATATCAACCTGTTGGAGGAGAAATGGAAGCAATTAAAAATGAAGTTCGTTCTGCAAATATTACTTCTTCTAATATCATTGTAGATGGACAAACAATAAATATACAAGGATATAATATTGATAATAGTATTTATTTTAAATTAAGAGATATTACAAATATTTTTGGTATTTCAGTGATATGGAATGATAAAAATAATACAATTAACATACAAACAGGACAGGGAAAAACAAACGAAAGAAATTTAACAGCAAAAGAAATTTATAATAGATGTAATAATGCAATATTTTATATTAAAACATATGATATAAATAAAAATTTGCTTAGTAGTGGAAGTGGATTTTTTATAGAAAAAGATGGAAAAGCAGTTACAAATTTTCATGTGTTGGAAGATGCGTATTCGGCAGTGGTTACAGTGCCAGATGGAACAGAGTATAATGTAAAGGGTATATTAGGGTATGATATGCAGGGAGATTTGGCAATACTGCAAGTAGATGGAAATAATTTTCCGTTTTTGTCAGCAGGGGACTCTGACGAAGTAACAAGCGGTGAAAAAATATATGCGATAGGAAGTCCTTTAGGATTGTCAAATACCATATCAGAAGGTATCGTTTCTGGCATTAATAGAACAATAAAAAATATACCATATATACAAATTACAGCGGCAATATCACACGGAAGTAGTGGAGGAGCATTGCTGAATGAAAAAGGGCAAGTAATAGGAATTACTTCAGCAGAAATTGCTACAGGGCAAAATCTTAATTTTGCTATACCAATCAATGCAGTATTCACATTAGATATCAATTCATTTTATACATTTGAAGAGTTGGTAAAAGAATATACATTAAAGCAGTATAATGAAAGAAGCAAACCATTGGAGAAAGTAGTTTTAGAGGAGGAACCAAATGACTTGCTGGAACTTTCTCAAGTAATAGAAAATGGGGATAGTGTAATGGGAAGTTTGTCAACTTCTACAGACTTAGATAATTATGGTGTATTTTGTGGTTCTATGGGTGTTTTGGAAATATATTGTTATTCTGATGCAGAGGACTTTGATAAAGTGGCACTGTTGGCAGAAGATATGAATGGAAAAATGGAAATGTTGGGAGAATTTGCAGAAATGGACGATGGAAAGACAGGCATTTATTTGTTGATGCCCATATTAGAACCAGGATATTATCATTTTGTATTAGGATTAGAAGAAGTTGTAGAAAATGATGCCAAAATGGATTATCTATTTTATTATCAGTTTACACCAGAAGGAGCAGAGTGGTAGAAAATACTAAATTTATTGTAAAAGAAAGAAAAAACTGTAAATTCTGTGTAATTTATAGTAGATTTTATAGTTTTGGTATGATATAATAATCGGTAATTGTGCAGAAAATGTTTTTGCATAGCAATATATGGAATGTGTGAGAAGTGGGATGAAAAGCTTTTCATAACATACTTGAAAATTTTAAGGAGGAAAGAGCAACATGAATGCAACATTTGTGGAAAAAGCAAATAATGTAGTGAAATTTACAGTAGAGGTAGACGGTGCAACATTTGAAAAAGGACTTGCTTATGCTTATAATCAAAACAAAAATAGAATTACATTACCAGGATTTCGAAAAGGAAAAGCACCAAGAAAATTGATAGAGGCACAGTATGGAGCAAACTTCTTTTATGAAGAAGCTATTAACCATATTTTCCCAGATGTATATGAAGAAGCCGTTGAAGAATTAAAATTAGATGTTGTAAGCCAGCCTACTATTGATGTAGAAAAAATTGATAAAGAAACAGGCGTAAAATTTATTGTAAATGTAACAGTAAAACCAGACATTACATTAGGACAATATAAAGGTTTGGAAGTAGAAAAAGAAAAAGTGGAAGTAACAGAAGAAGAAATCGAAGCAGAATTAAAATCTGTACAAGGAAAAAATGCTAGATTGGTAGAGGTAACAGATAGAGCAGCAGAAGATGGCGACGTTGCAAAAATTAGCTATTTGGGTACAGTAGATGGTGTTGCATTTGAAGGCGGACAAGCAGATAACCACGATTTAACATTAGGTTCTCACGCTTTTATAGAAGGATTTGAAGAACAGATTGTTGGCCATAATATAGGAGATAAATTTGATGTAAATGTAACATTCCCAGAGGCATATCATGCACCAGAACTTTCTGGCAAAGATGCAGTATTTGCAGTAGAACTGAAAGGATTAAGTAAAAGAGAATTGCCAGAATTAAATGATGAATTTGCAGAAGATGTTTCAGAATTTTCTACATTAGATGAATATAAGGCAAGTATTCAGGATAAACTGACAAAGGAGAAAGAAGAAAGAGCAAAACAATTACAAAGCGATAAACTTCTTGATGCCGCAATAGCAAATTGTACAATGGACGTACCACAAGTAATGTATGATAATAAAATCAATCAAATGATGAGAGAATTTGAGGAAAATGTGAGCAGACAGGGCTTAACATTAGATATTTATTGCAAATATATGGGAACAACAAAAGAAGACTTGAGAGAAAACTTTAGAGAAACATCTGAAAAGAGTGTTAGAGCAAGATTGATGTTGGAAAAAATTGCAAAAGAAGAAAGTTTAACTATTTCTGATGAAGCATTAAAAGAAGAAATTGGAAAATTTGGAGAAAGTTATGGTGTTCCAGCAGAAAAAATGATTGAAATGTTCCAAGAGGGAGATAAAAAAGCATTAGAAGAAGATATGCTTGTAAGAGCAGCATTAAAATTGATAGAAGATAGTGCGAATGAGGTAGAAAAAGCAGAATAATAAAAAAGCTATGTATTAATTGATATAAATTAATTGGATATAAGCTTGTTGACTTATTACTTTTTATATTCTGTTCAATGCTAAAATAAAGATAGCTATAAAAATAATTGAGGGTGTGGGGTGAGAATTTGGCACTCCATACCTTTGATATTTTTGTATAAAATTTAATTATTGGAGGTCTTGAAAATGAGTTTAGTTCCAATGGTAATAGAGCAGTCTAGTAGAGGAGAACGTTCCTTTGATATTTATTCAAGATTGTTAAAAGACAGAATTATATTTTTGGGAGAAGAAGTAAATGATACAACAGCAAGTTTGGTTGTAGCACAGCTTTTATTTTTAGATGCAGAGGACCCAGATAAAGATATTAATCTTTACATAAACAGTCCAGGCGGTGTTATTACAGCAGGTATGGCTATTTATGATACAATGCAGTATATTCATGCAGATGTTTCTACAATTTGTATAGGTATGGCAGCAAGTATGGGAGCATTTCTTTTAGCAGGAGGCACAAAAGGGAAAAGGTTTGCATTGCCAAATGCAGAGGTAATGATACATCAGCCTTCTGGAGGAGCAAGAGGCCAAGCAACAGAAATTCGTATTCATGCAGAAAATATATTGAAAACAAAAAGGAAATTGAATGAAATTTTGGCAGCAAATACAGGAAAAAGTGTAGAAGAAGTTGAAAGAGATACAGAGCGTGATAATTTTATGTCTGCTGAAGAAGCAAAGGCTTATGGTTTGATTGATGAAGTTATTACAAAACCACAAAAATAAAGGAGAAAAGAAATGTCAGAAGAAAAAGAACAATTAAAATGCTCCTTTTGTGGAAAACCACTGGAACAGGTATATAAACTGATTGCAGGGCCAGATGTGTATATTTGTGATGAGTGCGTACGAATATATATGGAAAAACTAGATAAATATTTAAGAAGAAAACAAAAGAGATGTTCTTTTTGTGGTAAAAAGGAAGAAAAAGTACGAAAACTTATTGTAAGTCCTAGTAAAAAAATATATATTTGTGATGAATGTTTAGGATTATGTGTAGAAATTTTAGAAGAGGAAGAAGTATCACTTCAGTTATGTGAAAAAGGTGATGAATAATTAAGAAGAATGTATCACAATGCAATGTAAATAAATGGAAAGCCTCAGAAATAAAGGAGATGAAACAATGTCAGACGAAAAAAAACAACTGAGATGCTCCTTCTGTGGGAAATCACAGGAACAGGTGCGTAAACTGATTGCAGGGCCAAATGTGTATATTTGTGATGAATGTGTAGGTTTATGTACAGATATCGTAGAGGAAGAATATGATGTTCTTGCAAATCGTGAAGAACGTATGGATATGCCAAAACCAAAAGAAATAAAGGAAATACTAGACCAGTATGTAATAGGACAAGAAGATGCTAAAAAGGTGCTTTCTGTAGCAGTATATAATCATTATAAAAGGATATTGGTAGATGAAAAAGCAGACGATGTAGAATTACAAAAGAGCAATATTCTCATGGTAGGGCCTACAGGAACGGGAAAAACATTGTTAGCACAAACATTAGCAAAATTGCTTAATGTGCCATTTGCAATAGCAGATGCAACATCTTTAACAGAAGCAGGTTATGTAGGAGAAGATGTTGAAAATATACTTTTAAAATTAATACAGGCAGCAGATTATGATATAGAAAGAGCCGAAAGGGGCATTATTTATATTGATGAGATTGATAAAATTACGAGAAAATCTGAAAATCCTTCTATAACAAGAGATGTCAGTGGAGAGGGAGTACAGCAAGCATTGCTGAAGATATTGGAAGGAACCGTAGCAAGCGTTCCACCACAAGGAGGAAGAAAGCACCCACATCAAGAGTTTATACAAATAGATACCACAAATATATTGTTTATATGTGGAGGTGCTTTTGGAGGTATTGAAAAAATATTGCAAAGTAGATTAAATGAGAAAACGATAGGATTTGGAGCAAATATACAAAGTAAGACAGATAAAAAGACAGGAGAATTGTTAAAACATTTAATGCCCCAAGATTTGTTAAAATATGGATTGATACCTGAATTTATAGGAAGATTGCCTGTTGTAGTAACATTGGATAATTTAGATGAAGAAGCATTGATAAAAATATTAACAGAGCCTAAAAATGCACTAACAAAACAGTATGAATATTTGTTTGAATTAGATAATGTTTATTTAGAATTTAAAGAGGAAGCATTAAAAGCAGTAGCAAAACAAGCAGTAGAAAGAGAAACAGGTGCAAGAGGATTGCGTTCTATTATGGAAGAATTTATCAATAGTATAATGTATGAAATTCCAACAGAAAGAAATATAGAAAAATGTATTATTACAGAAGATGTAGTGCTACACCATAAACAACCAGAATATATATATAATTATAATAGACAACCAATACAAAGAATACGTCAAAGAAAACAAAGAAGCATTTAAGTAAGAAAAGAAACAGCGATAGTGTTATATTGCTGTTTTTTTGTTTTAAAATGAAGTGTAAAAAACAATTATTTGATAAAAAAAGTGCTGTAATAGAATAAAAAAGGTATACAAATTGACACAATGAGAATTTGAAACAGTACAAAATTTAGGAATTTTTAATAAATATATTGACATATAAAAGACAATGGTGTAAAGTATGAGTGTAAGAAAAAACAATATACAGATGTAAAAATACTATAAATTATGTATTGTTTTTTGTAAGAATGTTTCTTATAGAAAGGGTTTGGTATTTTAAAAATATAGTAATGAAATACAATACAAAATTATTTTTATAAGGAGAAGGCAAATTTTTTTTGTGAAAACAGATGAAAAAAAATGTATTTTTCAAAATGAATTTGTTAACAGAGGCAATAGTAAGTCTAAAAAAAGGAATTTTGCTGTAAAAAGTGTAAACAAAGCCTGTTTGTAGAAAATATTGGCAATATGTCGTTATATTAATAAAAGTTTGTAGCTTTTTATAGAACATTTTACTATAAACATCTTGACAAAATTTAGACAAACATGGTATAGTAGTTCTTGTAAGGACACTGTATTTCTTTTTTTTGTATAGAAAGCGGCTGTCAATGACCTCTTTTTAGGCATAAGCTAAAGTAATAAGGTCGGTTTTAGTTAAATGGCTGGTGGACAGAAAATCAGCTATTTAAAATTTATTAAACATATAGGAGGAATATTAAATGGATTTCAAATTAACAAAAGCACAGTTGTTACAGCAAGAATTATTCAGAAACTTTGCTGAAACAGAAATTAAACCAATCGCAAAAGATATGGACGAAGCTGAGGAATATTCTCAAGAATTAGTTCAAAAGCTTCAGAAAATCGGTGCTTTCGGTATTCCTTACTCCAGAGAGTATGGCGGACAGGGAGCTGATGTGTTAACATATACATTAGCAATGGAAGAAATGTCTAAAGTAGACGCTTCTACAGGCATTACACTTTCTGTACACACATCTCTTTGCTGTGCATGTATCAATGAATTTGGTACTGAGGAACAAAAACAAGAATTTTTAAGACCATTGGTAGATGGTTCAAAAGTTGGTTGCTATGGTTTGACAGAGCCAAATGCTGGTACAGACGCTGCTGGTGTACAAACAACAGCAGATAAAGATGGAGATGACTATATCATCAACGGTTCTAAAATGTTCACAACAAACTCTGGATTTGCTGATACATTTGTAGTATTTGCATTAACAGATAAATCTAAAGGACCTAGAGGAATGTCTGCATTTGTACTTGATAGAACAATGCCTGGTATTTCTGTAAGTGATAACATAGAACGTATGGGTATTAGAGCAGCTTCTAACTGTGCTGTTACATATGAAAACGTAAGAGTACCTGCAAGCAGAATGCTTGGTAAAGAAGGACAGGGCTACAAAATTGCTATGACAGCATTGGGTGGCGGACGTATTGGTATTGGTGCACAATCCGTAGGTATTGCACAGGGTGCTATTGATGAAGCTATGAAATATGTTAAAGAAAGAAAACAAGGCGGAAGAACAATCAATAAATATCAGAACACACAATTCAAATTAGCTGAATGCCAAACAAAAGTAGATGCAGCTAGACTGATGGTTTGGAGAGCTGCTACAGCAAAAGATAACCATGAAAACTATGCTCCATTAGCAGCTATGTGTAAATTGTTTGCTTCTGATGTAGCAAATGAAGTAACAAGAGTTTGCGTACAGCTTCTTGGTGGTTATGGCTATTGCCGTGAATATCCAGTTGAAAGAGCAATGAGAGATGCGAAAATTACAGAAATCTATGAAGGTACTTCTGAAGCTATGAAGATGATCATCTCCGGTTCTATGAAGGTTTGATAAACAAGTACAGAAAACTAAATATGAAAATTTCGGAAGGAGAACTATAATGAAAATCGTTGTATGTATTAAACAAGTACCAGATACAGTTGAAGTTAAAATTGACCCAAAAACAGGCACTCTGATAAGAGATGGCGTTCCAAGTATTATCAATCCAGATGATAAAACAGGTATTGAAGCTGCATTGCAGTTAAAAGAAAAAATGGCTGGTAGCACAGTTACAGTAGTATCTATGGGACCTCCACAGGCAGACGTTGCATTAAGAGAAGCATTAGCTATGGGTTGCGATGAAGCAATACTTGTTTCTGGTAGAGAATTTGGTGGTTCTGACACATATGCTACATCTGGTATTTTGGCAGCTGCATTAAAAACATTAGATTATGATGTAATTATCACAGGACGTCAAGCTATCGATGGTGACACAGCACAGGTTGGCCCACAGATTGGTGAAAAACTTTCTTTACCACAAGTTTCTTATGTAGAAGATATTCAAGAAGTAGCAGCTGACCACCTTGTTGTAAGAAGACAATTTGAAGATGGATACCACATCATCAAAATCAAAACACCTTGCCTTTTGACAGCAATCGCTGAATTAGCACAACCAAGATATATGAGCGTTAGAGGCGTTGTAGAAGCATATGAAAAAGAAATCAAAGTACTTGGTTTCGAAGACTTAAAAGATGGCCTTGAGCTTGACATGATTGGCTTGAAGGGTTCACCAACAAACGTATATCAGTCCTTCACAAAAGAAGTAAAAGGTGCTGGTACAATCCTCAAAGATTTGTCTGCTGAACAAGCTGTTAAAGCTATTGTTGACAAATTGGAAGAAAAATTCATTATCTAATTAACAAACAAATCGTTAGAATTATTAAAGGAGGAGAACCCTACAATGAGTAAAGGTATATATGTAGTAGTTGAACAAAGAAGCGGTAAAGTACAAAACGTTGGACTTGAGCTGATTGGTGAGGCTACAAGATTAAAAGAAGATTTGAAAGACGACGTAGTTGCTGTATTACTTGGCGATGGCGTAGAAGGCGAAGTTGATAAATTATTCCACTATGGTGCAGATAAAGTTGTATTAATTCAACACCCATATTTAAAAGAGTATGTTACAGAGCCATATACAAAAGCATTAGCACAAGTTGTAAAAGAATATGACCCAGAAATCATGCTTTTCGGTGCTTCTTCTATAGGCCGTGACGTTGCTCCTAGATTAGCAAGCCGTGTAAAAACAGGTCTTGTTGCTGACTGTACAGGTTTAAGAATGGCTAAAACCGAAGAAGAAATTGCTAAAGAAGAATCTATGGGTTGTACAGATGGTACAAGAGCATTGCTCATGACACGTCCTGCATTTGGCGGTAACTTGATGGCAACATTAATGTGCCCAAGAACAAAACCACAAATGGCTACTGTACGTCCTGGCGTTATGAAAAGAATAGCAAAAGACGAAAGTAGAAAAGGCGAAATAATTAAATTAGATGTTGCATTTACAGAAGCTGACATGAATGTTGAAATCATGGAAGTTGTAAAAGCAGAAAAGAAATCTATCGACTTAACAGAAGCAAAATTGATTGTATCTGGTGGTCGTGGTATTGGTGGCCCAGAAGGCTTCGATTTAGTAAGAGATGTAGCAGATGCACTTGGTGCAGAAGTTGGTTCTTCCAGAGCTTGTGTTGACGCTGGTTGGATTGAAAAAGACCGTCAAGTTGGACAGACAGGTAAAACAGTTAGACCTGACTTGTATCTTGCTTGTGGTATTTCTGGAGCAATTCAGCACGTTGCTGGTATGGAAGGTTCAGAACTTGTTATTTCCATTAACAAAAATGATACAGCAGCAATATTTGATGTTTCCGATTTAGGTATTGTTGGTGACGTAAAAGTTATTCTTCCTAAATTAGCTGAAGCTATCAGAAAAGCAAAAGCTGAAAAAGCTGCTCAGTAATCTGATACTGATAAATATAGAAAATAGAAATTGTGTCCACACGGTGTAACAAATATACCCCCTTGCAATAACTGCAAGGGGGTTTTATGATTGATGTAATATTTTTTGTAGTAAAAAGTTAATTATTTTGATATAAAGAGATAAATTGTTTTATCATTTCGACAGTATTGTCTATGCCTAATTTGCCACTATCAAGTGTGATGTCATAATGGTCTACAGCACCCCATTTTTTGTCAGAATAGAAATTGTAATAACTAGCACGTTGCTTATCATTTTTTTGTACAGTTTCCTCAGCCTTTTCTGGAGAAATACCATATTCGTTAATTGCACGCTCCACTCTGTGTTGTAAATCAGCATGAATAAATATATTAATGCAATTTACATTGTAATCGGCTAAAGCATAGTCAGCACAACGACCAACAATGACACAAGAGCCTTTGTCAGCAATACTGCGAATAGCATCAAATTGAGCTAAAAAGAGTTTGTGATTGAGAGGTAAATGATTGCTGACATAATTAGTACCGTAAGTACCAGCAACAAGGGAATATAAAAAGCTGCCTGTAGGTTTTTCGTCTACAGTTTTAAATATTTCTTCTGAAAAACCGCTTTCTTTTGCAGCAATGGTTAATAATTCTTTGTCATAACAAGGTATGTTTAAATCTTTTGAAAGTTTTTGTCCTATTATTCTTCCGCCACTTCCGTATTGTCTTCCTATAGTAATAATAAATTTTTTATCCATATATATTCACTCCTTTATATTGGGGATAAATTATCAAAAATATACAATGATATTTGATATGTATAGTATAACATATTTTAGATATTTTTGTGAAAATTTTTTTATTTTGTTAGCAAGTTTTGTATACATGTGGTATGATAAAGTGAAATAAAAAAGAAGGGAGAAATCATAATGAAATTAGGAAGGAATGACCTGTGCTGGTGTGGAAGCCATAAAAAATATAAATCTTGTCATTTAGCATTTGATGAAAAATTAGAGGCAATGAAAAAAGAAGGAATATTAGTACCTCCACATAAAATTATAAAAACACCAGAACAAATAGAGGGAATTCGAGAAGCTGGAAAATTAAATACAGCAATATTAGACTTGGTAGCAGGCTGTATAAAAGAAGGAATGAGTACAGAAGAAATAGATATATTGGTGCATGATTATACTATAAAACATGGAGGAATACCTGCACCATTACATTATAAAGGATTTCCTAAAAGTGTATGTACTTCTATCAATGATGAAGTGTGTCATGGTATTCCAGATAAAAATAGAGTGTTAAAAAATGGTGATATAGTAAATGTAGATGTAACAACGATATTAAATGGATATTATGCAGATGCTTCAAGAATGTTTTGTATAGGAGAAGTGTCTGAGGAAGCGAAAAAATTGGTAGAAGTTACAAAACAGTGTTTAGATGCAGGACTTGAGGCAGTAAAAGCATGGGGATATTTGGGAGATGTAGGGTATGCAGTAAATAGCCTTGCAAAAGAGAATGGATATGCAGTAGTAGAAGAAATTGGAGGGCATGGAGTAGGATTAGGATTTCATGAAGAACCATATGTATGCCATGTAGGGAGAAAAAATACAGGAATGGTGTTAGTGCCAGGAATGGTATTCACAATAGAACCTATGATAAATGCAGGAAAAAGAGAAGTGTATCAAGATGCAGATAATGGTTGGACAATATATACACAAGATGGTACATTGTCAGCACAGTGGGAATATACTGTTGCAATTACAGAAGATGGTGTTGAAATATTGACAAAATAAAATGAATTAATAGAAAAAGTAATAAAGGGCAAAGTCATAATATTGATTTTGTCTTTTTGTATTATTGAAAATTTATTAACAAAGGGAGTGAAAAAATGTTTTGTGGAAGTAAAAAAAGATATTTGTTAAAATAGAAAACAAAACAAGCAATTTCAAAAAAAAGGAAACTACATAATGGCTAAAAAAAACGCATAATTTTTTTTATAAAAATACAATATGAACAAATAATAAATAAAATAGCAAAAAAAGGAAGTTATATTTTTAAAAGAAATTAAGTATAAAAAACAATGTAGAGTAGTATAATATGATTTGAACTAGAAAAGAATTAATAAAAATAAAATAAATTTTTAACAATATTAGTTGCAATCAATAAATAAAGATGGTATAATAGACAAAAATGATAAAAGAAATACAAATTGTGATTTTATCATTGACTATTTTGTAGTGCTTATATTGAAAAATATAAGTATTTTCTATTGCATTTTGCTAAAATATAATAAAACAATTCTTACAAAAGCAAAAAAACAGATAAGTAATAAAAACTGAAAACACAACAGTTTTTAAGGAGGTTATTTCATGTATACAATGGGAGTTGATGTTGGCTCTGCATCTTCTAAAGTTGTAATATTAGAAGACGGAGAACGCATTGTTGCCGCAGAAGTTGTTCAGGTAGGAACAGGCTCTTCAGGCCCACAAAGAGCTTTAGAGCAAGCATATGAAAAAAGTGGTTTGACAAGAGCAGATATTACAAAATTAGTAGCGACAGGCTATGGACGTTTTGCATTTGAAGACGCTGATAAGCAAATTAGTGAAATTAGCTGTCACGCAAAAGGAATATTTCATTTGGTACCTACTGCACGCACCATTATTGATATTGGCGGACAAGATGCCAAAGCAATTCGCTTAGATAATAGGGGTGGTGTAAAGCAGTTTTTTATGAATGATAAATGTGCAGCAGGCACAGGCAGATTTCTTGACGTTATGGCAAGAGTTCTGGAAACAACAATAGACGATATGGCTGAATGTGATGCAAAAGCAGAGCAAGCAGCTTCTATCAGTAGCACCTGCACAGTATTTGCAGAATCTGAGGTAATTTCTCAGTTGTCAAAAGGTGTTGATAAAAATAGCATCATTAAAGGAGTGCATCAATCTGTAGCAAGTAAGGCGTGTGGTCTTGCATACAGAGGAGGATTAGAAGATGCAGTAGTAATGACTGGTGGTGTTGCTAAAAACGCTGGTGTAGTACGTGCAGTTGCGAGAGAATTAAAAAAAGAAGTTATTGTGGCACCAAATCCACAAACAACGGGAGCTCTCGGTGCGGCATTGTTCGCATACGAAGAAGCAAAAAAGCAAAAAAATTAAAGAAAGAGGGATTAGAATGAGTATAACAACAGAAGGCATGAAAGCAAAAGAATTGTTGGCATACTATCAGGCAAAAGCTGATCAGGATGCAAGAGATGCAAAAGCAAGGGGCGACTTAGTTTGTTGGTCTGCTTCTGTAGCTCCACCAGAATTCTGTGTAACAATGGGTATTGCTATGATTTATCCTGAAACACACGCAGCTGGTATCGGTGCAAAAAAAGGTGCATTGGATATGTTAGAAGTTGCAGATAGAAAAGGTTACTCTATAGACTGCTGTTCTTATGGCCGTGTAAATATGGGCTATATGGAACTGTTGAAAGAACAAGCAATGACAGGCAAAACACCTGAGGTACTCGCTAATTCTCCAGCAGCAAAAGTGCCACTGCCTGACTTAGTAATTACATGTAATAATATCTGTAACACACTTTTAAAATGGTATGAAAACCTTGCAGTAGAATTAGATATTCCTTGTATCGTAATAGACGTACCATTTAACCATACAATGCCAATTCCAGAATATGCAAAAGCATATATTGCTGACCAGTTTAGAAATGCAATTTCTCAGTTGGAAGTAATTTGTGGTAGACCATTTGATTACAAAAAATTCCAAGAAGTAAAAGACCAAACACAACGTTCTGTATATCAATGGAACAGAATTGCGAAAATGTCTTCTTATAAACCATCTCCATTGAACTGCTTTGACTTGTTCAACTATATGGCATTGATTGTTGCTTGTAGAAGTTTGGATTATGCTGAAATCACATTTAAGAAATTTGCTGATGAATTAGAAGCAAATCTTGAAGCTGGCATTTACGCATTTAAAGGTGCAGAAAAAACACGTGTAACATGGGAAGGTATTGCTGTATGGCCATACTTGGGACACACATTCAAATCATTGAAATCCCTTGGCAGCATTATGACAGGTTCTGCATATCCAGGACTTTGGGATTTGCATTATGATGCACATGATGATTCTCTTCATTCTATGGCAGAAGCATATACAAGAATTTATATCAATACTTGCCTTGAAAACAAAGTAAATGTTCTGCTTAATATTGTAAATGGCGGAAAATGTGATGGTATTGTTTACCACTTAAATAGAAGCTGTAAATTGATGAGCTTTTTGAATGTAGAAACAGCAGAGATTATAAAAGAGAAAACAGGTCTGCCATATGTAAGCTTTGACGGCGACCAGACAGACCCTCGTAACTTTGCACCAGCACAGTTCGATACACGTGTTCAAGCTCTGGCTGAAATGATGGAAGCTAATTTAGCAGCAGCAGAATAAGGGGGAGAAGAATAATGAGTAAAGTAGAAGCTATATTAAAACAATTAGCAGACGTTGCAGCAAATCCAAAAAAAGCAATGGACGACTATAAAGCAGAAACAGGAAAAGGTGCGATTGGTATTATGCCATTGTATGCACCAGAAGAATTAGTTCATGCAACAGGATATCTTCCAATGGGTATCTGGGGCGGACAAAAACAAATTGCAAAAGCACGTACATATTTGCCACCATTTGCTTGTTCTATTATGCAGCAAATTATGGAATTACAGTGTGAAGGTGCATATGATGATTTGGCAGCAGTATTAATTTCTGTACCATGTGATACATTAAAATGTTTAAGCCAGAAATGGAAAGGCACATCACCAACAATCGTATTCACACACCCACAGAATAGACCTCTTGAAGCTGCAAATAAATTCTTGGTAGAAGAATACAAATTAATCAAAACAAAATTAGAAAAAGTTGTTGGTGCTACAATCACAAACTCTGCTATTGAAGATTCTATTAAAGTTTACAATGAAAATAGAGCAGTAATGAGAGAATTTGTAAAAGTAGCAGCAGATTATCCACAAGTAATCGACCCAATTGCACGTCATGCTGTATTCAAATCCAGAATGTTTATGGAAAAATCCAAACACACAGCATTGGTAAGAGAATTGATTGATGAAATCAAAGCATCTCCAGTACAACCATGGGACGGCAAAAAAGTTATTCTTACAGGTATTATGGCAGAACCAAATGAATTACTTGACATATTCAAAGAATTTGGTGTTGCGATTGTAGCTGATGACTTAGCACAAGAGTCTAGACAAATCCGTACAGATGTTATTGACGGAGAAGAAGGCCCTCTTTATAGATTAGCAAAACAATGGCAGCAATTCTATGGCTGTTCCGTAGCAACAGATACAAAGAAAATCCGTGGCAAAATGCTTATGGATATGGTTGCTCAAACAGAAGCAGATGCAGTTATCGTTTGTATGATGAAATTCTGTGACCCAGAAGAATGGGATTACCCAGTATACTATAGACAATTTGAAGAAAAAGGCATTAAGAGCCTTATGATTGAAGTTGACCAAGAAGCGACTGCATTTGAACAAGTGAGAACAAGAGTACAGAGCTTTGTAGAAAATATGTAATATTTTTATAGGGGACAGCTCTTGGAGTTGTCCCTTCATTTATTAAAAAATATAGGAGGCTTTTTGTATTATGAGAAAAGTGAAAATTATCACAGCAGCAGAAGCAGCAAATTTAATTGAAGATGGCGATACATTAACTACTAGCGGTTTTGTCGGCAGCTCCATACCAGAAGCATTAAATAAAGCAGTTGAAAAGAGATTTCTTGAAACAGGACACCCTCAAAATATTACATATATTTATGCAGGTTCTCAAGGTAATAGAGATGGCTGTGGCGGCGAACGTTATGCTCATAAAGGTCTTTTAAAAAGATTTATCGCTGGACACTGGGCAACTGTTCCTGCATTAGGAAAAATGGCTTTAAATAATGAAATGGAAGCATACAATGTTTCTCAAGGTGCATTAGTACAGTTGTTTAGAGAAATTGCTGGACATAGACCTGGTATATTGACAAAAATTGGTATGGGAACATTTATTGACCCAAGGAATGGCGGCGGTAAAGTAAATGATATTACAAAAGAAGATATTGTAAAATTAGTTAATTTTGAAGGAGAAGACTATCTTTTCTATCCATCATTCCCTATCAATGTAGCATTCATTAGAGGTACTTATGCTGATGAAAATGGTAATATTACATTAGAAAAAGAAGTTGCACCACTAGAAGCAACTTCCGTTGCACAAGCTACAAAAAATTCCGAAGGAAAAGGTATTGTAGTTGTTCAAGTAGAAAGAGTAGTAAAATCCGGAACATTAGACCCACGTAATGTTAGAATACCTGGTATTTATGTTGACTATGTTGTTGTAGCAGACCCAGCTGACCACGAACAATCTATTGGTTGTGAATATGACCCAACTCTTTCTGGCGAAAAGAAAGCACCAGACGTTGCACCTGCTCCATTGCCATTAAGTGCAAAGAAAATTATAGGTAGACGTGGTGTATTAGAATTAGAAAAAGATGTTGTTGTAAACTTGGGCGTAGGTGCACCTGAATATGTTGCATCAGTAGCAAGTGAAGAAGGTATAGGCGACTATATGACATTGACAGCAGAAAGTGGTGCTATTGGTGGTGTTCCTCAAGGTGGCCCACAATTTGGTTCTACAAGAAATGCAGATGCGTTGATTGAACACGCTTATCAATTTGACTTCTATGATGGTGGTGGACTTGATTGTGCATATTTAGGTTTGGCTGAATGTGATGAAAAAGGAAATATCAATGTTTCTAGATTTGGCCCTAAAATTGCAGGTTGTGGTGGTTTCATCAATATTACTCAAAATTCACCAAAAGTATTCTTCTGTGGAACATTTACAGCAGGTGGCTTAAAAGTAAAAGTTGTAGATGGCAAAGTTGTTATTGAACAAGAAGGAAAACAGAAAAAATTCATTAAACAAGTTGGTCAAGTAACATTTAATGGCGATATTGCATTACAAAATGGTCAAAAAGTAATGTATATTACAGAAAGATGTGTATTTGAATTAAAAGCTGATGGATTGCATTTAACAGAAATTGCACCTGGCATTGACCTTCAAACACAAATACTCGACCAAATGGAATTTAAACCAATTATTGAGGGCGAACCAAAATTAATGGATGCACGTTTGTTTGCAGATGCTCTTATGGGATTAAAACAAGATTAATATAAAAAAGAGGTTGGCTTTTGCTGACCTCTTTTTATGATGTATTCGTACTAGAAAGAAAGTGATATAAATATGAAAAAATTAGCATTGCTATTTAGTGTAGTATTTATAACATTAACTTTTGTAGGTGCTGCATATGTGATTTATTATAGTGGTACTGTAAATGCAGGATATGCTACAATACCAATGTTGTTTGCATTAGTAAGTATTACATTTTATAAACAGAAGAAATAAAAAGAAATATATTCTATAGAAAAATTTTTTGATAGTAGTATATATTAATTTTAATGAAATATTGCAATGTGCTTTTCGGCGTGATATACTAAAAAAGGTATAAAAAATATAAAATATTGTGCAATATATATAAGAAAGGAAGCGGCGAATATGGAATTTGTAAAAAGAACATGGGCAGAAATTGATTTAGATGCATTGAAGTATAATATTGACAATATAAAAGCCTCTTTAAAAGGAAAACATTTGTTAATGGGTATTGTAAAAGCTGATGCCTATGGACACGGTGATGGTATCATTGCCAAAAAGTTAGCAGAAAATGGATTTGATTGGTTTGGTGTATCAAACATAGAAGAAGGTATTAGCCTGCGTAAACAAAATATTACACAACCTATATTGATATTAGGTTATACTCCTGTAGAATGTGCAAAAACGCTTTCTGATGAAAAAATAACACAAGCAATTATTTCATTGGATTATGCAAAGGCACTCAATGTAGAAGCAGAAAAAGCAGGTGTTGTAGTAGAAGGTCATATAAAATTAGATACAGGTATGACAAGAGTAGGCTTCCAGTGCGATGATAATAATTTCCAAAACTCATTACAAAGCATTTCAGAAGTGTTCACACTCAAAAATATTCGCATTACAGGAACATTCACCCATCACGCAGTAGCAGATACTTATAGCGGAGATTGTCCACAATTTACAGAAATGCAGTTTGACCGTTTTCAAAAAATGATAAAAGCCTGCCAGCAAAAAGGTTTGAATATGGGCATTTGTCATTGTGCAAATAGTGCTACAACAATTAGCTATCCAGAAAAACAGCTTGATATGGTACGTTCTGGTATTATTACATATGGTATGCTTCCTTCTGATGAGTGTGAAGGTAGAATTGATTTAAAACCACTTATGACATTAAAAACATCTATTGCATTGGTAAAAAAAGTAGAAGCTGGTGCACAGATTAGCTATGGTAGAACATACACAGCAGATAAAGAAAGAATAATTGCTACAGTGCCTATAGGTTATGCAGATGGATATAACAGAAATTTATCTAATAGAGCCTGTATGCTTGTAAATGGAAAAAGAGCACCTATTGTAGGACGTGTTTGTATGGACCAAACTATGATAGATGTAACAGACATTCCAGATGTAAAAATGGGTGATGAAGTAGTGGTATTTGGTAAACAAGGAGATGCTGTATTACCTATAGAGGAATTAGCGAATATGCTTTCTACTATCAATTATGAAATACCTTGTGTGATTACGAAAAGAGTACCAAGAGTATATTATGAATGTGGAAAGTTAGTAGGTGTAGTAAATCACGTAATGCACAGATATGAATAATATAGTATAATATAAAAATCCGCTTATGATAATGATTGTAAGCGGATTTTTTGTAATTTTGTTTTAGAAAAATATTCTCATTACATAAAAATTGAAATATATTTATAAATTATTCATTTTAAGTATAATACTTATCCCATTTCAAATTTTTAATGGCAATTTTTGTTTCAGCAGTTCCGTCCCATTGAATACAAAATCCAATAGCATTTAACTCATTAACAATTATTTGTCCTATTTCTTCAACGGTTGGCTTGTCAAAGTAATTGCCAAAAGAAATATAAAGCAATGCTGTGTTGTCCTCACGTAATATACGTTCTAAATCTTGTTGTGTATAAAAGCAGCAACCAACAATATTTTCTCCTTTTTCTTCTAACCAATTAGCTACTTCGTTACAGTCTGTAAATCCGTCTGATTGAGTATACCCAGCATAATGTAATGCAACAATTCCATATTTCATAAGAGAATGAAAAGCGAAGTCTAATTTTAAGAAATTTTCTTGATTGCCTGTATTTTTAAATTCTTTGCAAAATGCTTCGATGATTTCGATTAAGTCATCTTTTGTTATATTATCATATTCATTGCGATAAAAATCTTTAATGTAGTATTCACATTCCTTTAAAATGGCATCATTTGATAAAAAACCAGCTTTAATATAGTTGATTATCATTTCTTCTAATTCATCTGCACAATATTTATTTTTTATTTTACTTTTCCATTCCATAAAATTTTTCCTCCTTACATAAAAAATATTTGTCTAACACTCACAATACATATTTATAGATTGATTTTTAATGAACATACAATTTCTAAAAAATGAGTTTTATAAAAACATAGTATAAAATAATTGTTTACCAGATTTTGTCTGAAATATTTTATTATAAACGGACTGCATTTCTTCTGATGTTGCATTGTCTTCATAGCAATTTACAATAAAATCTGCTTCTACTAGTATTTGATAAGGAAGTGTGTCAATGTTGTTATAAGTGTGGTGATGAGCAATAATATAACACACTTGTTCTATAACATCGCTTTCAAAACATAATGCAGAAAGCATTTCTTTAGCAACTGCACCACCTTCTTTTTCTTGTAATTTTCCATTGCAGTAACCATATTTTTGTTCTGAAATTTTAATACCTATATCATGAACATAACCAGCAATTTCTGAAATTAACTGTGTTTTTTCATCTACATTTTCCATTTCGCAAATGAGTTTGCAAAAAGAATGTACTTTTATAAAATGTTGTATTCTTTTGGGGTCACCAGCATAATATTGTATCATATTTTGACAAAGTTTTGATAAATCAGACATTGATTATTCCTCCTGTTGTGCTAAAGCGCTTTCTATGATATTCATATAGTTTTCGACGGATTGTATTCCTTGTATATGTTCTCCTATCACTTGTGCTTGATTGTTTACTAAAATAGTAGTGGGAAGTCCCTCTAAATTTTGTACAATCCAGTTTGCTAATGTTTCATCTGTCATAATGCTTGTAAAATCTGCATTTGCCTCCTGTTTTGCTTGTTTTGCAATTTGTTCCGCTTCTTTTTGAGGGGTATCAATGACTACTTGTATTAACTGTACATTGTTATATTTTTGTTCCAATTCTGTTTTTAATTGTTGTAATGTAGCAGTTTCGTTGATATTAGGGTAGCAGTAAGAAGCCCAGAAATTAACAACTGTAACATCAGCATTGGCAAATATAGAACTATCTATTGGTTCACCTTCCAATGTAGTAGAAACAAATGAAATTGTTCTTCTGATTTGGTCTATTGCTTCTGCAACAATGGTTTCGTCAAAAGGATAAACTGTAATTGTTTGTTTTAATGTTTGCATACTTTCAGAAAGTGTTTGATATGCTTGTAAGTCTTGTCCTTGTAATGAAGAAATATCTCCAGTATATTCTGAAAGCATATAGTATACATAATCTTTTTGAGAGGCAACTTTTTCTTGTTTTTGATAAAGTGCAAATTCTTTTTGAACGGCTTCACTTTCTAATTTATTTTGTTTAAAAACAAGTATTTCTCCAAAAGGGTGTAAAAGCTGCTGTACTGATGTTTCATTAGAAAGTGTAGAAAGTGCTTCCATTTCTTTATCCGTTACATAATTGTACTGTATTTGTGCATAAATATCTCCTTCTGTTGTTGTATTGGTGATAGGAAGCATATTTGTTTGTTCATAATCAATCCATTGTTGAGGTGCTTCATATTGTAAGCCGCATTTATCTAATTGTACAGTACGGTCAGATAGTTCTTGTTGTGAAATAGAATGCTGCTGTGTTTTTTCTGTGTTGCAACCAGAAAAAGGAATTGTCATTCCCAGCAATAAAGCAATAGAGAAAGGAAATAATAATTTTTTCATAAAATACCTCCTATTATAATGAGAAATATTGAAAATATTCAAATTATCAAAAAAACTGTTTTGACTTAGCATATTGCAAATATTATTATAACGAAAAAGAGAATATACTACAATATATTTTTAGAATATAATAATAGTATTTTAACTGTTTTTTCATTCATATAATTTTAATGTTTTTCTAATGGGTTGTAAATTTCCTTTTAATTGGTATTTTTTATACTATTTTTAAAATAAAGAGAAAACAACGATATAACGGAGGGAAAATATATGACTGCAACAAAAAAAGTAATTGTTTTAGGCATTGCAGCAGTTTTAGTAGCAGGAGTAAGCGGTGTTTATGCAAAAGGACTTTTTCAAACATCAAATAAAACGCAAATAAAAATGCCAGATGTTTCTGTAGTAGAAAAAGGAGATTTGTCTAAAAGAGTAACCGCTTCTGGTACAACAGTAGCAGCCGACCCCGTTTCTATATTTATTGAACTTTCTCAAGAAGTAGAAGAAGTATTTGCAGAAGTGGGAGATACCGTCAATGAAGGGGATTTGTTAGTAACATATGATATAGAAGATACACAAAGAGAATTAAAAGATAAATTAGCAGAAGCAAATGCATCAGTAGAAAATGCAAAAATATCATTGAGTGAATTGTCTGCACCAGTAGAAGGAGCGGAATTATTGGAATTGCAAAACCAAGTAGTAAATGCAGAAAAAAATATAAAAGATACACAAAGTCAAATAGATAGTTATGATATTAAAATTGCACAGGCACAAACAGAAGTAGATAATGCTAAAAGAACAATGGAAGATAACGCACAACTGCTTACAGTAGGAGGCATTAGTCAACAAGAATATGACAATGCAGAGCAAGCATATCAAAAAGCATTAGATACATTAACACAGACACAAAATGATAAACAAACAGCAGAGTTGTCATTGCAAACAGCAGAATTGTCATTACAAAAAGCACAATTAAATTTAGAAGAAAGTCAAAATAAAACAAGTAGTACAGCAACACAAAATTCTATTAAAAAACAACAAAATACATTAGAAACAGCACAAAGGAATGTATCCAGTATACAATATAATATCAATAAATTAACTGCAGCAACATATAGCCCTATTAGTGGCACTGTAATAGAGTCTAATGCAGTAGAAGGACAAATGCTTACAGATAGTACCGTAATGATGAAAATAGCAGATTTAAGTAATTTAGATGTAGAAGCATATGTTTCAGAATATGACATTGCACAAATTGAAGTAGGACAAAAAGTAGAAATGACAAGTGATGGTATAGAAGGAAAAGTTTATACAGGTACAGTAACAAAAATTGAACCTACAGCATCTACACAGTCTACTATGAGCGGAAGTGAAACAGTAGTACCTATTGTAGTACATATGGAAGACCCTGATGAATTAATGAAACCAGGATTTTCATTGGATTTAGAAATTATAGTACAAGATTTGTCTGATGCCGTTTATGTACCACTTTCTGCAGTAGGAAAAAATAAAGATGATAGTTATTATGTATATAAAGTAGCCGAAAATGATGTACTGCAAAAAACAGATATTACATTAGGTAGTACAAATGATACGAGTGCAGTAATAGAAAGTGGTATTACAGTAGGAGAAAAAATAGTCACAAGTCCTACAGAAGATATGACAGATGGTGCAAATTTGTCAGATTTTGCTACAACAGTAGAACAGAAAAACACAGAACAAGATAGTTCTATATTGGATAATATGGGCGGAAATATGCCAAATGGTGGCGGTGGTATGCCTCCAAACGGTGGCGGTATGCCTCCAAGTGGCGGTGGTAATCGTGGCAGCACTACTCCAAAATAAGGAGGACAAAACTATGGAGATATTGAAATTAGAACATTTAGTAAAAAAATATAATCAAAATGAATTGTCAATTACCGCATTAAATGATATAAATTTGAGTGTAAAGGAAGGAGAATTTCTTTCTATTATGGGAACGAGCGGTTCTGGTAAATCTACTATGTTAAATATATTAGGCTGCTTGGATAGCCCTACAAGTGGTAGTTATTATTTAGATGGAGAAGATGTAGCAAAATTTAAAGATGAGAAATTAGCAGAAATTAGAAATAAAAAAATAGGATTTGTATTTCAGTCATTTAATTTGCTTCCAAAACTTTCTTCTTTGGAAAATGTAGAGCTGCCTATGGTGTATGCAGGAGTGTCTAAAAAAGTAAGATATGAAAAAGCTGTAATAGCATTAGAAAAAGTAGGACTTGGAAAACGTGTCAAACATAAACCAAATGAATTATCTGGAGGACAAAGACAAAGAGTTGCTATAGCAAGAGCATTAGTAAATGAGCCAACGATACTAATGGCAGATGAACCTACAGGAAATTTAGACAGCCGTTCTACTGTAGAAATTATGGAAATATTTCAAGGACTGAATGACGATGGCACTACCATTGTTATGGTAACACACGAACCAGATGTAGCACAGTATACTAAAAGAATAGCACTTTTTAAAGATGGTTGTATTATAAAAGATGAATTAGTAGAAAATAGAACATTAGCAGGAGGTGTAAAAATGTGAATTTTGGAGAATGTGCAAAATCAGCTTTCCGAAATGTTTTTTCAAATAAAATGAGAACGCTTTTGACAATGCTGGGTATTATTATAGGTATCAGCTCAGTAATTGCTATTGTTTCCATAGGAAATGGAAGTCAGGCAGCAATAGAAAAAGAATTTGAGTCTTTTGGCACAGGTAGCTTGACAATTAGTTTAAGCGGTTCTAATGATATTGAAACAAGAGATTTGCTTACTATGGACGATTATAATATGCTGAAAGAAGTAGAGGGCGTTAGCTATGTCAATACAACATATAGTGGAAGAAATACCTATATTAAACTGCTAGACCCTCAAGAAACAAAATCGGCTTCTGTAACAGGTGTTACAGCAGACGCTCTTTATATTGATAATCCTACAATGTTGTATGGAAGATATATTTCAAAAAATGATGTAGATATGAAAACAAATGTGGCAGTAATAAATGATACTACAGCGTTAAAAGTATTTGGACATTGTGACGAAAGTGTTCTAGGAGAAAAAATCAAATTAAAAACTTGGAAAGGTACAGGAAAATATACGGTAATAGGTATTATGGAAAATACAAATGCCTCTACAGAGAACACATATAGTGATGAGTTTCCAGAAACAGTAATATTACCTATTTCTACAGCAATGAGATTGTATAATAATAAAAATTTAAGTGGTTTTTCTGTGTTAATAGAAGACCTGGAACAGACAGAAATGATGAAACAAAGAATTATGACAGCATTAGAAGATTTCCACAATAATGAAGATAAATATTATATACAAGATGCTTCCGAAATGGTGGAGTCTATCAATTCTATATTGTCATATGTTACACTGTTTATAAGTTTTGTAGCAGGAATTTCTCTTTTGGTAGGAGGAATAGGTGTTATGAATATTATGATGGTGACAGTAACAGAAAGAACAAAAGAAATCGGCATTAGAAAATCAATAGGAGCAAAAAATAAAGATATTAAAATACAGTTTATTACAGAAGCTGTAATATTAACTGGTATGGGTGGCATAGCAGGATTAGTGTTAGGTGTTGTATTTGCATTTGTAATAGGGCATTTTGCAGGCATTACACCAGTGTTGTCAGTAAGTGCAGTTGTTATGGCAGTAGGTATTTCAATGGCAATAGGCATTATATTTGGTGTTACGCCAGCAAATAAAGCGGCAAAATTAGACCCTATTGAGGCACTAAGATTTGAATAATAATAAAGGGGTGTATTTGTATATGGAAGGGAAACATATATTATTAATAGAAGATGAAGTAAAATTAGCGAGATTTGTGGAATTAGAATTAAAATATGAAGGCTATGACATTACTGTAGTACACGATGGTAGAGAAGGACTAGAAACGTTTACAAATGGCGAATATAATATGATATTGTTGGATTTAATGCTTCCAGGATTGAGTGGCATTGAAATTTGTAGAAGAATTAGAAAAACATCTTCTGTTCCTATTATTATGCTTACAGCAAAAGATGAAGTAATGGATAAAGTAGCAGGATTGGACAGTGGTGCAGATGACTATTTAACAAAACCTTTTGCCATAGAAGAGTTGCTAGCAAGAATGAGAGTAGCATTTAAACACTGTAATCACAATCAAAATGATACATCAAATAAAATATTAACAGTCAATCACCTTTGCATTAATATAGAAAAACGTATGGTAACAATAAAAGATACAGAAATAGAGCTCACAAAAAAAGAATTTGATTTACTTTTATATTTGGTACAAAACAAAAATATTGTATTAACAAGAGAACAAATATTAAATCAAGTATGGGGATATAGCTATATAGGAGAAACCAATGTTGTTGATGTGTATATTCGCTATTTGCGTTCTAAAATAGATGAGGCATTTGGAGAAAAGTTGATACACACCATACGAGGAGTAGGATATTATGTCAAAGAGGAGTAAAAATTTTTTTTCTAGTTTAACCATTGCACATAAAACAACAATGATGTATGGAGGTATATTTTCATTGTCATTACTTTTTATTAGTTTTTTTGTGCTAATCAATGTAAATGTAATTGAGCAAAATAATGTAAGAGAAGAAATTGTTAAAATTGTACAAAATATAGATGATTATATAGAAAGTAATGGTACATTTTCTCAGCAAGCATTAGATGATATTTTAAAAAATAAATATGTAGAAGTAAATGTGATTGATGTAAAAAATCATACAGTATATAAGAATTCTGTAGGAGAAACACCTCCTTTTATAAGACAGATACCATCACAGCTTTCTCCTGAACAAATAGAGGAATGGGAAAATCCACAGTATTCTCGACCAAAGGAATGGGAACAGAAAGGATTTAAAGTAAGCACAGCAAAGGAGTTTCATATAGGAGGAGGAAGACAATACTTTATTACAGGTAGAGATGGCAAAGAATTTGTATTGATAGAAAAAGAAATAAAATTTCAAGACAATAATTATTTAGTGCAGGCGTTTAAAATGCTTTCCAGCAATGACTATTATTTTCATACATTTGCATTAAGATTACTTTTGATAGATATACTAGGAATATTTTTATCTTTTTTGATAGGGAGATATATCAGTAAAAAAATGCTTAAACCTGTAGAAGAAATACAAAAAGCAGCAGAACGTATTAGTATAGAAGATTTAAGTCAAAGAATAGATACAAGCGGACCAGATGATGAAATGAAAGAATTGGCAGAAACATTTAATTCTATGATTTCACGATTAGAAAATTCTTTTCAAAAACAAAATCAGTTTATATCAGACGCTTCTCACGAACTGAGAACACCTATTTCAGTAATACAAGGCTATGCTAATTTAATTAACCGTTGGGGAAAAAGTGACCCCACAGTATTGGAGGAGTCTATACAATCTATATTAGCAGAAACGGAACATATGAGCCAGCTCATTAAAAAATTACTCTTTTTAGCAAAGAGTGAACAAAATAGAATTACAGTACAAAAAGAGCAGTTTAGTTTAAATGAATTGGTAAAAGAAATTGTAAAAGAAATTGATATTACTACAGAAGAAAAAAGAAATATTGTGATAAATGAGAAAGAAGAAATTGAAATTTATGCAGATAGTAGTATGATAAAGCAGTTGTTGTGGATACATTGTGAAAATGCTTTAAAATATACCAAACCCAATAATACCATTACATTTCATATTTATAAAAAAAATGAATATGGTTGTGTTGATGTAGAAGATGATGGTGTAGGTATGGCACAAGAAGATGTGACAAGAATATTTGACCGTTTTTATAGAGCGGATAAATCTAGAAATAAAGAAATACCCGGCACAGGGCTAGGACTTTCTATAGCCAAATGGATAGCAAAAGGGAATGATGGAAAAATTTCAGTAAAAAGTGAATTGGGAAAAGGTACTATATTTTACAATGCGTTTCCTTTGCAAAAAAAGAAAAATGAGAAAGGGAAGGAATGAAAAAAAGTATGAATAAAAGATGTATTGTAATGATGCTTGTAATGGCAGTTACAATAAATACAGCAACTGTTTTTGCACAGCAAACACATACATTAGACTTTATAACAGTGCTGGAAACACCTCAAAAACAAAATGCTATAGAGTTAACACTGGAAGAAGCAACACAAAAAGCATTGACTCGCAGCACAACATTAAAAAACAACAATATGGATTTGAATATCAGTGAACAGAAATTAGAAGATGAAGAAAATAATATTGCAAATGGTCATACATTTCAACAGCTTTTGCAGTATATCAAACAAAATGCAGACTATGCGAGTTCTAAACTAAGTAGAGAAGTAACAGAGGAAAATGTCAAATTTTCATTAAAACAGGTTTATATAGATATTATAAATAAAGAAAGAGAAATTGTGCTACTGGAAAAGAGTATTCAAAATACAGAAAAAGAATTACTTATTACAAAAACAAAATCAAAATTAGGATTGATTTCAGAGCAGGAACTTCAAAGTCAGTTGTTAAACTATCAAAAAGCATTAGAAAATGTACAACAGCAGCAAATGAATGTACAAACTGCTTATCAGTCATTAGCTAAATTGATAGATGTAGATGTTGATAAAAATTACCAGCTGATATTAGAACCAGTGTATGAGCCATTAGAAATGGAGTTGTCTTTAGAAACATATATTAAAAGTAAAATCAATACAGACCCTAATATCAAACAAAAACAAATCAATTTAGATACTGTGACAGCAGAAGCAAAATTTACACATAGTAGTGTACCAGATACTGTAACAGCAGATGAAGAAGCAGATAATAGTGTAGCAAAAGCAGAGCTGTCGCTATCTGATGAAAAAGCGAATTTAAAAACAAAAATAGAAAGTTGCTATGACAGTATTATAAAATTGGAAACAAATTATCAAAATAATTTATTAGAATTGGAAACATTAAAACAACAGTTAACGATTACACAAAAAAAATATGAGTTACAACAAAATACAGAATTAGATGTGCTAAAAGCGGAACAAAGTGTAGCAGAAAAAGAAAGTGAAATCATATCACAAATATATGAGCATATGCTTTTGATAGAACAATTTGAAAATTCTTATTTGTTGTGATAATAAAAGTGTCGAATAAATCGGCACTTTTTTTGTTCTATATTTTTATATTGTGCATATATTGTTTTAAGAAAGGAGGACGAACTATGGACGAACAAAAAATACGTATGAGGCAAGAAATGATAAAACAGGCAAGACAGGGAAGGGCAATCAACAGAAAAAAAAGTCCTCCAACACCAGGCAAACAGTTTTTTTTATTTCGCATTTATGTCACAATGATGCTTGTAGGAGCAGCGGTTGTACTTTCTCTTTTTGATACGAATACAGCAAATACTATTACAGAAAGTTTAAAAGAAGCGATTGCCTATGAAATGCCTTTAGGAACAATACAACAGTGGAAACAAAAAGCACTTACTGTATTTGAACAAAAAACAACACAGTCACAACAAACGCAAGAAAATGAACAAATACAGCAAGACACACAAACACAACAACAAACACAAGACAATGCACAAACACAGCAGACAACAAAAAATAACAGTACAAATACATTTCAGCCAGATTTGAGTGAGAATAGTGGAAAAATTCCCTAGAGAGTTGATAACAAAAAGTGATATTGTGAAAAAAAATGAAATAGAGCAATGGATAGAGCCTGTAAATGGTATTATTACTTCTTCTTGTGGAGAAAGAGAAAATCCTATATTGCAAAAAATGGAATATCACAATGGATTAGATATTGCTGTAGCAGAAAATACACAAGCTGTTGCAGTAAAAAGTGGTATTGTGACAGAAGTAAGAAATTCAGAAACATTAGGAAAAGTATTAAAATATGAAACGGAAGACGGTTATACTGTAATGTATGCTCACTTAAATGACGTTCTAGTAAAAAAGGGAGAAAATGTGAAACAAGGTCAAATAGTGGCAATGACAGGTAATACAGGTTTGTCAACAGGACCTCATATTCATTATAGCATTTGGAGGGGAGATATGCTTATCAATCCTATGCAGTTTGTAGATTTAAACTATACAGAAGAGGTTAAAGCAGAATATTTAGCAAGGGGCGTGAAATTGCCGTGAAAAAAGCATTTAAAATAAAAATACATCCTTTGCTTTTGCCACTGATATTGTTTTATTTTATTCAAGGCAATATTGCATTATTTTTAGGTATGCTTTTTTTTGTAACACTTCACGAAATAGGGCATTGTGTTACAGCATATTGTTTTGGAGCAAAAATAAAACAAATTTGGTTTACACCTATAGGAGAAAGAGCAGTAATAAAAGGACTAGAGAAACTTTCTTTTTTAAAAAGACAAATTGTGTTTTTTTCTGGACCTTTTATAAGTATTATTATGGCAATAGTATGTTTGTTTTGTCATAATGCAATATTGGCAGTATTTAATATAATGTTAGCAGTATTTAATTTTATGCCTTTTTTGCCTTTAGATGGAGGAAATGCAATGCTGCATATTGCAGGTAGGAAATATGGCATATTAAAAACAGCCAGTGTTATGGTAAAAGTCAGTAAAGGATTTGGATATTTTTTAATGATAATAGGTACATTGCAAGTAATATTGTACCCTTTTAATATTTCTATATTGTTAATAGGCTGTTATATTGTTTATAGTAATCAAAGAGAATATTTACAAATTACATATCAAACTTATCAGGCACTGCTTTCGGATAGTGCCACAGTAAAACAAGTACAGCAAATCTATACCAAAAAAGAGGTAAAATTAGGGGAATTGGTATCAGCAATGCACTTTGATAAATATTTTTTTTATTGTTGTATGATAAATGGAAAAATAGAATGGAAAAGCCAAAAGGAAATTATGGAATTGCTTTTAAAAAAAGGAGTAGAAGGATATGTTTGGCAGTAAAAAACGCAATCTATATTTATAATAGCTTGCGTTTTTTATTTAAAATATTATTGCATATTGTTTTCTTCTTCTAAATATTTTTTTAATTCGTCAGCATCATTTTCACTTAAAGAAGTTCCTCCTGTAAAGGCATATAAAAAATGATATAAAGAACCATCAAATGTATTTTGTATAAAATTTTGTGTCCAGTGTTTGATATGTTCTGTTTTTGTTTGAGATTGAGTGGTGGGATAGTAATATTTTTTGTTTTTGGATACATCGTATTGTAGTGCACCTTTTTCAATTAATTTTACTAAAAAAGTGTTTAATGTTTGTTTTTTCCAATTTTTTGATTTGTTTTCGTTAAAATAGTTTAATATTTCCGCAGCAATTAACTTATTGTCTATACTCCAAATATATTCCATAATTTCCATTTCTGTTGCAGATAAATTATATTTACTTTTGTTTTTATTTGACATATTGCTATCACCTCTTAGTTATTGTAAAATCCTTTTAAATTGAATGAAGAAATATTGAAAATGTGTTTCTATATAAACATTATCATATCATAACATATACTAGAAGTAAATAGTATATTTTAAAATCATATGAAAAATATGGAAAAAACTTGTATTTTGTATAAAAATAGTATATAATAATAGTATAACTAGAGAAGTAGAGATATTATAGTATAGAGAGGTGTAACATAAAAATATGACAATAACAAAAGAAACGATTATTACATTACTTATTGTTGTTTTGATGAACTGTGTGCTAGAATGTTACATTACAAGAAATGACTATACAATTACTTATTCACAAATTGTTTCAGATATACAAAAAAATGTAGATGAAAATATTGTTGAAATAAAAGATAAGGCAGTTACAAAGGGTTCTGTGCTAGTTTTGGCAAAAATGAAAAATGATACACTAAATTTATATCATTTTGAAAGAGGATATTTTACATTACGTTATCGTTATGATGTTTTTGAACATATAAAAGGCAGAGAAATTTTAATAAAAAATAGATTTGAAGAATTCAGGCTTGACATAGATGAATATGGAAGAATTGCAATCAATCCTGCAACATTTACGAAAAATATAAATCTGAGTAATTTATTAAATAGATGGATAGCACCATATGCAGTTATCATTAGAGTGGTAATATATATTACCAAAAGAAGAAAACAAAATTTATTAGAATAAAAAATAAAGTGGCATTATAACAAAATAAATATGATTAATTTTTTGTATATGAGAGTTTACTATTATAAAGATATAATAGTTTGTGACAAAATATATAATAATTTTGTAAAATTATGACATATTTTGTAAAATTAACATTGGAATTTTAAAAATATATTACAAATAATGAAATTTTAGTAAAAATATGTTGCTATTAAATATGAAGTGCGTTATAGTTTCAATAGCACTAAATATACTAGTATAAAGGTGTAATGACAATACTTTCAAATTATAACAATACATGAATGAAAGGAAGACAATTAGGAAAAAATTTTTAATGGTACTTTTAGGCTCTACAATGTTAATGACATCTAATGTTTTTGCTCAAGAAAGTATTAATATTACTGAAAATGATAATATAAAAATTATTGAGGAAAATATAGATCCATATGAAAAAGTTATTGAAGATTTAAATAAAGAATATGATTTGGATTTAGGATACAATAAAGTAGACCCACAAGAAATATCTTTAGAAGATTATACAAATATGGCTGTTTCTTTAGCAAAAGAACAAAGAGAAACTTTAAATTATATTGCTATGAGAGAGGCACAAGCGGAATTAGAAGTAGAACAAATAGATCCTAATAATATGAGCAGAGCTTCTTCCTATACAGTAACAGATACAAAATATACTGATAATTGGGCTATGATGACTGCTACATATACATGTACTCCCGGAAATCCAAATTTAGTTTCAAATCCAAAAAATGTAAAAGGTTCTGAAACAGGTCGATATTTTCAAGAAACAAATAGATGGTATGTTCAAGAAGATTGGTCATATAAAAGATTAGATGCTGGTAGAACATTAGGTATTGGTTATACATGTACTCTTGGTGGACTTGGAAGAATAGATAATGTAAAAATTTATTGTGAATTTGAATTTATAGAAAAATAGAATTTTGTAATGATATTAGAAGATAGGATGATGTAAATATGAGTAAAAATAATGTTTCATTTCAATTCTTTTTCTGGGAAGTAGCAATATTATCTGTTATAACAAAAATACTTTTTCATATTGTGTTTGAGTTTTCTCATGATAAATTGATACCTACTACTATGATACAAATATTTTATTGTATATTTATGATGTTGATATATTTTTTTAGCACTAAAAATATATATCAATATAAAAATATAAGTGGAAAATTTATTATAGAAATATGGGGCATTATGTTTTTATTGAAAGCTGTTATGTTTATGTTTATATCATTATTGTTAGCTTCTATTTTTACAGAAAATTTTAATGATTATATAAAAGTATCAAATATAGCTTATTCTATATTACCTATTATCCATTTTGCAGGTGTAATGGTTACTGCCTATTATACAAATAGTAAAATTCTGAAAGGATATTCTATTTTTATATTGATATTCTATGCTATATTTGTATATTCAAGATATAAATTAAATGTAGATTTAGATACTAATATAGTATCAAATTATATTTATATTATTACATTTGTATTATTGGGATTTTTGCTAAATAAAATTGTATATAAAAATGAATAAGTAAAAAAGGTAGTAGACTATTATAGTTTACTACCTTTTTATGTTAATTATTCCATAACGTCCTTCATAGTATAGAAACCAGCTTTTTGACCAGCCAAAAATTTAGCTGCTTTTACTGCACCTACTGCAAAAATATCTTTTGACATTGCTTTATGGTTGAGTTCTATCACTTCATCACGTCCAGCAAATATAATATCGTGTTCTCCTACAATGGTGCCACCTCTTACAGCGTGAATACCGATTTCTGTTTTTTCTCTTTTTTCTCTTTTTTGAGAACGGTCAAAAACATAGTGATGTTGTTCTGAAAGAGATGCTTTGATAGCGTCAGCAATAGCAAGAGCTGTGCCACTTGGAGCATCAATTTTTTGGTTGTGATGTTTTTCTAATATTTCAATGTCGAAACCAGCTTCTGATAATGTCTGTGCTACTTTTTCAACAATATTGATTAAAAGATTAACACCAACGGACATATTAGCTGATTTTAATATAGCAACAGATTTGCTTGTTTGGTCAATTTGTTTTAACACTTCTTCAGAAATACCTGTTGTGCATATTACAGCAGGTATTTGTTTTTGTTTGGAATATTCCAAAAGTTCTGGAATAGCAGAAGCAGTAGAAAAATCAATTATAACATCTGCTGAAACATCACAGTCAGAAATATTTTGAAATGTTTTAAAATTTGCTTGCACTTCTCTAGGGTCTATACCAGCAACAATTTGACAAGAGGGGTCTTTTTCTACTACAGAAGCAACTACTTGCCCCATATGACCGCCACAACCGTGCATAATAATGTTTACCATAATATATGAAACTCCTTTCTTTTTGTAAAAAGGTGCAGTAAAAACTGCACCTTAATCTGTCAAAAACCTTGAGAGCGTTGCTCTCAAACTCTCACTTCTTTCTTGAAAGAAAGAAACAAAGAATTTTAAACAGAAACTTCGTTTCCTTAAAATCATTGATTTTATAATGAAAAATGCTAATTTTTCCAGCAAATTTTTTTATCAAACTTTTTTTCAGTAGCACACCGCTCAAGGGAGAGCGGTCAGCCGAAGGAAAAGTGTTTGACCAAAGTTTGCAGTGTGCAGAATGTCCAGTGGACATTTGCCTTGCACCAACCGAAGCGAAATGTAGACTGTACGAATTCTACAAAAAAGACTTTATTGATAAGCTGAGGTGCAGTAAAAACTGCACCTTTTTTGTTATTGCTAAAAATTATTGAATTAAACCATAATTTTTCATAGCATTTTTTAATCTTTCTACATTTGCCTCTTCCATTTCGCAAAGAGGAGCTTTACAAGAACCTACATTGAAGCCCATTAAATTGAGTGCTTTTTTAACTGGTATAGGATTTACTTCACAGAATAAAGCATTAATGAGTTCTATAGATTTTAATTGTAATTCAGCTGCACCTTTTGTGTCACCAGCAAGGAATTTTGCTGCCATATCGTGAGCATCTTTTGGAGCAACGTTAGCAAGTACAGAAATAATGCCTTTTCCGCCTAATGACATAATAGGAATGTTTTGGTCATCATTTCCAGAATATAAATCAAAATCTGTACCACAAAGTGCCGCAATTTGTGTAATATTTCCAAAATTACTACTTGCTTCTTTGATACCTACAATATTTTTTACTTTAGAAAGTTCATAGCAAGTTTGTGGTGCAATGTTTAAACCAGTACGACTAGGTACATTGTAAAGAATAATAGGTACATTTACACTGTTTGCAATAGCTGTATAATGTTGAATTAAGCCTTTTTGAGTTGTTTTGTTGTAATATGGTGTTACAAGAAGAAGTCCATCTGCACCAGCAGCTTCACAGCCTTTTGCTAATTCAATAGCGTGAGCGGTGTCGTTACTGCCTGCACCTGCAATAACAGGAATACGTTTATTTACTGTTTCAACAGTAAAGCGAACGGTTTCGATTTGTTCTTCATCTGTCATAGTAGATGCTTCACCAGTAGTACCACAAATGATAATAGCATCTGTACCATTTTCAATTTGAAATTCGAGTAATTTTTTTAATACGGGAAAGTTTACACTACCATCTTGTTGCATAGGTGTTATAATGGCAACACCAGAACCTGTAAATAAAGACATAAAAACACCTCCAAAAATAATTAAAAAAGTTTATTGCATATTTTCAATAATTACTTGAGCAATTTGAACTGCATTTGTTGCAGCACCTTTTCTAATGTTGTCTGCAACAACCCAAATATTAATACCATTATCAACGCTTTCATCACGACGAATTCTTCCAATATAAACTTCATCGTGACCAGCAGCATTGATAGCAAGAGGATATACATTGTTTTGTGGGTCATCTTCTAATATAATACCAGGTGCATTTTTTAATGTTTCGAATACTTCTTTCATATCAAAAGCATTTTCAAATTCAATGTTAATAGACTCACTGTGGCTATCAAAAACAGGAACACGCACTGTAGTTGCTGTTACTTTTAAGTCAGGGTGATGTAATATTTTTCTGGTTTCGTTAATCATTTTTTCTTCTTCTTTGGTATATCCATTTTCTAAGAAAACATCAATATGAGGTAAACAGTTGTTTGCAATAGGGTGAGGGAATTTTTGAGGAGCTTCTCCCTTTAAACCATTTTCCAAGTCTTTCCAGCCAGCAACACCTGCACCAGATACTGCTTGATATGTAGAATATACCACACGTTTTATTTTAAATTTATCGTCCAAAGGTTTTAATGCTACCATTGCTTGAATAGTGGAGCAGTTTGGATTAGCAATAATATTTTTGTGCCAACTAATGTCTTCTGGATTTACTTCTGGAACAATCAAAGGTACATTAGGATCCATTCTCCACTGAGAACTGTTGTCAATAACAATACAACCGTGTTCTGCTGCAATAGGAGCATATTTTGCACTTGTGCCACCACCAGCAGAAAAAAGAGCAATGTCAATAGGTTTATCAAAAGAATGTTCGTTTAATTCTTCTACAATATAATCTTTTCCGTTAAATGTCAATGTAGAACCAGCAGAACGACTGGAAGCCATCACATAAAAATTTTCTATAGGAAGTTGTCTTTCTTCTAATACTTTTAAAAATGTTCTGCCTACCATACCTGTCGCACCGACTACTGCTAAATTTACTTTTTTCATTTTGTTATTCACTCCTGATTATTAAAATTACGTATTTTTGTAAAAAAAAATCCGACTTACGCCGGAAAAAATCAGCAATACATTTGTAAAACTGATAATTTGTAGCGCTCCATCTTTTTCAAGATGACAGTCATACAGCTATTTACTGCACAACCAGAAAGAGAGAGATAAGGCAAACTCTTTCTTCGGCAAATTTCCCTTTTCACAAACTTCTTTTGCTCCTTATAGCATTTGTCTGTGTACTATTGAAATATGCACCTCTACTTCATTTTGGAATTATTAAACATTCTAGCACGAAAAAGGTGTTATGTCAAATGTTTTTGACAAAAAAATAAATTTACTGTATAGAAAATAAAAACAAGAAAACAATAATAATAAAAGTGGTTTAAGGAGTGAAAATATGAGTAATAAAAAAATGACATCAGAACAGAAAAAAGCTATGGAAATGAAATATGAAATTGCAGGGGAGTTAGGACTTTTAGAAAAAGTCAAAAAAGTAGGTTGGAAAGGATTAAGTAGTAAAGAAAGTGGAAAAATTGGGGGAATTATGGGAAAAAGAAAAAGAGAAAAACAAAAAGAGCAAAAGCAAGAGCATAATAACTGATACAGTGTAGCAATAAACATTGAACAGTGTTCAATGTTTATTGCACATAAATAGATGTTGCATTTGACTAGATAAAGTTATAATATATAGTATGTAGAATTTTACAAGGCAATGTATAAAGGAGTAAAAATATGGAAGCCTATGAAGGATTTGCGTCAGTATATGACACATTTATGGAAGAAACAGACTATGCTATGTGGGTAAATTATCTGCATCAAATTTGGGAAAAACAAAATTTTCAGCCTAAGTTGATAGCAGATTTAGGCTGTGGTACAGGAAATGTTATACAAATATTAGCAAAACAAGGATATGATGTAATAGGCATAGATATGTCGGAAGATATGTTAGCAGAAGCCAAAAAAAAGGCACAATCAGAAAATTTAGATATATTGTACCTTTTGCAGGATATGAGAGAATTTGAATTGTATGGCACTGTAAATTGTATTATTAGTTTATATGATAGTTTAAATTATATATTAGAGGAGCAAGAACTTTTACAAGTGTTTCGTCTAGTCAATAATTATTTGCACCCTAAAGGACTGTTTATATTTGATATGAATACAGAATATAAATTCAAAGAGATATTAGCACAAAATTCATTCGGAGAAACAAAACAAAATTCTGCATACATATGGGAAAACTATTACGATGAAGAACAAAAAATAAATGAATTTTATATGAATTTTTTTATAAAGCAAAAAGATGGAAGTTATGAAAGAAAAGAAGAATACCACTATGAAAGAGCATATGACATTGTTACTGTAAAAAAACTTTTGGAACAAAGTGGATTAGAATTGTGTGGAGTATATGATGCATATACATTTCAGCCACCTAAATCAGATAGCCAAAGAGTATATTTTGTGGCAAAAGAAGTGCAAAAAACAGAGCAATGTGATGTACTACAGGAGGAGTTTTGTAATGAAAGATGAATTGATTAGAGCTATTGGTGCAGAGGGAGCAGTAAGAGCATTTGTTGCTTATACCAAGGATATGGTACAGCAAGCAAGAATGTTGCACCATACTTCCCCTGTTGCAACAGCAGCATTAGGAAGACTGCTTACAGCAGGGGCAATAATGGGTACAACATTAAAGGGAGAAAAAGATTTAATAACATTGCAAATAAAAGGAAATGGAGCTTTGCAAGGCATTGTAGTCACAGCAGATAATAAAGCAAGAGCAAAAGGATATGTATTTCAGCCTAATGTAGAAATTCCAGATAAATATAAGGGAAAATTAGATGTAAGTGGTGCAATAGGAAATGGAGTGTTGAGAATTATAAAAGATATAGGTATGAAAGAACCTTATTCTGGCGAAATTGAGTTAGTTACAGGAGAAATTGCAGAAGATTTGACTTATTATTTTGCACAATCAGAACAAACACCTTCCGCAGTAGGATTAGGGGTATTGATAGATAGGGATACCTCTGTAAAACAAGCAGGAGGATTTATAGTGCAGCTTATGCCAGATACAGAAGAAGAAGTGATTTCACAGTTAGAAAAAAATATATCAAAAATGCCATATATTACAGATTTGTATGATATGGGAAAAACACCAGAAGAAATATTACAAATACTTTTGGAAGGTTTGCAGCCTAAAATTACAGATAGAATGCAGCCTTGTTTTTATTGTAATTGTACAAGGGAAAGAGTGGAAAAAGCACTTATTAGTATAGGGAGAGAGGAATTACAAAAAATTATTACAGAAGATAAACAAGCAACATTACATTGTCATTTTTGTGCAAAAGAATATTATTTTGAACAGCAGGAATTGATAACACTTTTAGAAAGTGCAAAATAAATAATAAATAAGGAGGAGGTCAATGAAAAGAGATTTTGCAGTAGCAGTAAAAGCGATTGTTGTACGAGAAAATAAAGTCCTTCTTCTTCACCGTTCTGCGGAAGAAATAAAACATAGTTATATGAATAAAAAAGAACAATGGGATTTGCCTGGAGGAGGGATACATTATTTTGAGCGTTCTGAGGAGGGGCTTTTAAGAGAAATAAAAGAAGAAACAAGTTTATGTGTAAAAATTATAAAACCGTTTAAGCTGTTTGATATGATAAAACCTCACGTACATCTTTGTATATTTACATATCTTTGCACTTATGAATGTGGAGAGGTGATATTAAGTGCAGAACACGATGACTATTTTTGGTTGACATTGGAGCAAGTACAGCAATGGGATTTGCCAAAGTGGTTAAAACGAGATTTTACGCAAGTGCTTACAGAAATAGAAAAAGATAATCATATGACATTGTGAATTTAGAGCAGATGATTTTTTATTATCTGCTTTTTTGTGATAATAAACGGTTATTTTAAAATACAGAAAAAAGATATAATTTATTACTTTTGTGATTATACTATAGTATGCAATAGTATAATATAAAAATTTGAGAATATCTTTTTATATATTGCATAAACTTTTTTACAAAAAAGTAGTATGTTTTAATAAAAAGAATAAAGTAATGAAACATTATTTTACGATAAAACAATAATAAAATGATAAAATAAGACACAATTTGACGAATATTTCACAAGAAATAAAATAAAAAAGAAGTAGAATATAGTATTGACGTTAAAAACAAGTAGATATTGACAAATGTTTAGTAGTATTTTATTATATTATATGTAAAATGTTGAGAATTGTTATTAAAATATGCTAAATTTGTATCAAGCATTGTAGTAGTAAAAATATCTGAACATTTTTATTGTTTAGTTTATTATATAAAAATAAAAAATGAAAATTAAGGGGGGAAAATGTATGGCATTTGAAGTTATGAAAGAAATTCTACAAGCAGAACAGCAAGCAGAAGAAATATTGAAACAGGCCTCTGTAGAAAAAGAAACAATGAAGGCGGAAGCAGCAGAAAAAAGTAGTAATATGATTGCAGAAGCCAAAAAAATGGCAAAACAAGCAAGTCAGCAAAAAATTGAAAAAGCCATTGCAGAAAGTCAGCCAAAAAGAGAAAGAATTTTGGCAGAAGCAACGCAGCATTGCGAACAAATTAAACAAACTGCACAGACGAGGCTGGAAGAGGCCGCAGATGCAGTGATTAGAAAGGTAGTGGGGTAAGATATGGCAATCGTAGAAATGAGTAAACTTTCCATTGTTGGTCTAAATGCAGACAAGCGTGCAATATTGCGTTTGCTTATGGAATATGGTTGGGTGCAGATTGATGATAGTTCTTACCTGTTGGAACAAGAGTATGGTGAAACATTGCAAAGAGATAGTGCAGAGTCTGAAGTGATACAGCTTGACCAAAAAATATCACTTTTATCACAATGCTTAGAAAGTATTAAAAAGTATGTTACAATAAAAAAACCAATGTTTGCACCAAAAAGAGAATATCATGCGATACAAAGTGAAATAGAGGAGGACAAAATATTTGAAACAGCGGTAAAAATTAATATGTTTCATAGAGATTTAGAAGCTGCTAAAAATGAAGAAAATGCGGCAATGATGAAAAAAGAAATACTTTTGCCATGGGCTTCATTAGACGTTCCTCTGCATCAAATGGAAACAAAGTATAGCAAAATGGTATTAGGAACATTTCCAACAACAATGAAATTAGTGCAAGTTCGACCAAAACTGGAAGAGGTAGCACTGGAAAGCATTGTAAATGTTGTAAAATCCGATAAGCAATTTGACTATTGTTACGTTATTGCTCATAAAGAAGCTTATGAACAGACAATGGAATTGCTCAAAGAATTTGGATTTGTGCCAGCAACGCTGCCAAAAGTAGAAGGAACACCACAGCAAGGTATTAAAGAATTTGAAAATCAAATAGAGCAGCGTAAAAAAGAACAGGCACAGCTTGCAGAAGACATTAAACATTATGCGGATACCATACCAGAGTTGGAAAATCTTTACGACTATTATATGATACAAAGAGAAGAAAGAAAAGTTCATGAAAAATTAGTAACAACACAAAATACATTTTGTTTAAGTGGCTGGCTGCCTTTTGAGAAAGCACAAAATTTAAAACAAGAATTAGAAAGTAAATTTCATTGCTGTGTAGAAACAGAAAAAGGAAATGCACAAGAAGGCTATCCAATATTATTAGAAAATAATAGTATTGTAACACCATTTGAAAGCGTTACAAATATGTATAGCTGCCCAGGTACAAAAGATATTGACCCCAATAGTATTATGTCTATATTCTATATTATATTTTTTGGTATGATGCTCAGTGATGCAGGCTATGGTGTTATTATTGCACTTGCTTGTTTCTTTATAGTAAAAAAAGGAAAAATGGGAAAAGGCGAGGGCAATTTGTTTAAGTTGCTTGGTTGGTGTGGCGTTTCTACTGTAGTTTGGGGATTAATATTTGGTGGTGTATTTGGAGATTTGATAAAAATTCCAGCATTAATTAGTCCTCTAGATGATGTTATGATACTGATGGGAATGTCATTAGCATTTGGTATTGTACACATTTATGTAGGTTTGGGTATCAAAGGATATATGTTAATAAGAGATGGTAAAGCATTAGATGCTCTATTTGATGTAGGGCTTTGGTATTTGTTTATTACTGGAATTTGTCTTCTTGTAATACCTGTTGTAGCTGGTCCTATAGGTATATTTGGAGAAATAGGAAAATATCTTGCTATTGTAGGAGCGATAGGATTGGTATTAACACAAGGAAGAAGTTTCAAAGGCATTATTATGAAGGGATATAAAGGTGTAGCTAGTTTGTATGGCATTACAAGCTATTTTGCGGATATACTTTCCTATTCTCGTTTAATGGCACTTTGTCTTTCAACAGGAGTTATTGGTCAGGTTATCAATTTACTAGGAGATATTGCAGGACCTATACCAGCAATATTTATATGCGTAATAGGTCATACAGCAAACTTGTTAATCAATGCTTTGGGTGCATATGTACACACAAGCAGATTGCAGTACGTTGAATTTTTTGGAAAATTCTTTGAAGGTGGCGGTATTCCGTTCTCACCATTTAAAAGAAAAACAAAATATACTGCAATTCGTACAGAACAAAATTAAAATAATTTATAATGATACAAAAAAACAAAAAGGAGATGTAAGTTATGGAATTTTTAAGTGCTATTTCTGATGGACAATTTTTGGCAATCGCAGGTGCAGCTATCGCAGCATTATTTGCAGGTATGGGTTCAGCAAAGGGAACATCTATTGCAGGTCAGGCAGCAGCAGGTGTTGTAACAGAGGACCCTGGTAAATTTGGACAGTTGTTAGTATTACAGTTGCTTCCAGGTACACAAGGTTTGTATGGATTTATTATTGCGTTCTTGATACTTTCCAAAGCAGGTATTATAGGTGGAGCAGCAGTACCAACAGCAGCACAAGGCTTCCAACTTTTAGCAGCAGGTTTACCTATTGGTTTAGTTGGATATGTTTCTGGTATTTATCAAGGAAAAGCAGCAGCAGCAGGTGTAGGCATTGTAGCAAAGAAACCAGAAGAACTTGGTAAAGCAATTACATTTGCAGCTATCGTTGAAACATATGCACTTTTGGGCTTGCTGGTATCTTTCTTGGCATACAATGGTATTACAATAGGCTAATGAGAGAAAATAAAAATTGTAGAAGGAGGAAGCACTCCTATGAGTAGTGAAAAAAAGATAATAGATAAAATTGTAGCAGATGCTGTAGCAGAAAAAGCGAAGATATTAGAAAAATCAAAAAATGAAGCAGATGCTGTAATCAATAAAGCAAAAGAACAGTCTGCTAAAATAATGGAAAATGAAGATGTTCTTTCTGATGCCGAAGCAGAAAAAGCAAGAGGGAAAGAAATTTCTGGTGCAGAAATGGAAGCAAAGAAAATGGTGCTTGCCACAAAGCAAGAATGTGTAAAAATGGCATTAGATAGAGTAAAACAAAAACTTTCAGAGCTTTCAGAGCAAGAATATGTTGCAATGATTGGTGCTATGATAGAAACAGCAGAAAAGGGAGAAGAAATTATTCTTTCTCCAAAGGATAAACAAAATGAGGCATTGATGTCAAAAATGGCAGAAAAGAATGTTGTAGTAGCTGATGAAACAAGACCTTTAGAAGGTGGTTTTATTGTAAAAAAAGGCGAAATTGAATATAACTATTCTTTTGAAGCAATATTGACAGTAGAAAAAGAGAATATTGAACAAATTGCAGCAGAAATATTATTTGCGTAAGGAGGGTGTAAAATGGCAGAAGAAAAAATATATCCTTATGCTGTAGCACGAATACGTGTGCTGGAAAAGAACCTTCTAAGCAAACAAACATTAAATCAAATGGCAGATGAAAAAGAAATTGAGAGTTGTTTGAGAACATTAACAGAATATGGTTATGATAATGTGCCAGAGGGCAATGCCAGAGAGTTCGAGCAAGTGCTTTCTGCTGAACTAAGTAAAACATATGCAGTAATACGAGAGTTAGTGCCAGAAGAAAAATTTATAAATATTTTTCTGTATAAAAATGACTATCAAAATTTGAAAGTTCTTTTAAAAGAGGAAGTTTCTGGTATTGATGGGACACAATATATTGTACAGGGCGGCACAGAACCCGTAGAAAAATTAAAACAGTCCATACTTGATAGAAACTATACAGATTTGCCTAAAATAATGGGGGAAGCCATAGAGGAAGCATTAGAACTTTATAGTAAAACACAAAGCGGACAAATGATAGATATTGCATTAGATAGAGGTGCATTCCGTCAAATGGCACAGTCAGCAAAAGAATCTGAAAATGCTTTTGTAATAGGTTATACAGCAAGAGTGTGCGATTTAACAAATCTGAAAAGTTTTTTGAGAATGAGGCATATGAATAAAGACTTTGGTGCATTTATGAATGTATTTGTAGAAGGTGGAGATATTTCATCGTCTGTATTTTTTAACGCATATGGTACAGATAATCCAACAGACCAATTTAAAGGTACAAGATATGACCAAATATTTGAAATTGGTTCAGAAAAAGGCTTTACAGAATTTGAAAAAATGTGTGATGACTTTATAATGGATTATGTAAAATCAGCAAAATATATTGCTTTGACACTGGAGCCATTGATTGCTTATTTGTATGCAAAAGAGTCAGAAATCAAAACAGTGCGTATTATATTGACAAGTAAACTCAACCAAATTAGCAGTGAAATTATTAAAGAAAGGGTGCGAGAGGCATATGTATAAAGTAGGTATCATAGGCGACAAAGATAGTATTATGGGCTTTCTTGCACTTGGCATTGATATTTTTCCAGCTTATGAAGCAGATGAAATTAAAAGAAACATAAGAGATTTGGTAGAAAAGGAATATGCTATTATATATATCACAGAGCAAGCGAGTCTTTTGGTACAGGAATATATTGCACGATATAAAGACAATAGATTACCAGCAATTATTATTATTCCTGGCATAGGTGGAAGTATGGGAATAGGTATGAATGAGGTAAGAGAGTCAGCAAAACGTGCCATAGGTGCAGATATATTGTTCAGTGAATAAAGGGACAATATAGAATAAAATAGAATGTGGGTGAGTATAAATATGAAAACAGGCACAGTCATAAAAGTGTCAGGCCCTCTTGTTGTAGCGGAGGGAATGAGAGAAGCCAATATGTTTGACGTTGTTCGTGTTTCTGAAAAACATTTAATTGGCGAGATTATTGAAATGCACGGAGAAAATGCTTCTATACAGGTATACGAAGAAACATCAGGACTTGGACCAGGAGAAGAAGTTGTTTCACTGGGTATGCCAATGAGTGTTGAACTTGGACCTGGTTTGATTTCAACAATTTATGATGGTATACAAAGACCATTGGAAAAACTGTATGAAGTATCTGGAACAAATATTCAAAGAGGTGTAGAGGTAGACTCTTTAAATAGACAGAAAAAATGGAAATTTGAGCCAGTAAAAAACATTGGTGATGAAGTAGTAGCAGGCGACATTATAGGTGCAGTACAAGAAACAGCAGTAGTAAGCTGTAAAATAATGGTACCTTATGGTGTTTCTGGTAAAATCAAAGAGATATTTATGGGAGATTTTACAGTAGAAGAAACCGTTTGTGTTATCACAAATGAAAAAGGGGAAGATGTGCCTTTAACAATGATGCAAAAATGGCCTGTACGTAAAGAAAGACCCTATAAAGAAAAACAATCACCAGACTCTTTACTTGTAACAGGACAAAGAGTTATTGATACATTTTTCCCTATTACAAAGGGTGGTGTTGCGGCTATTCCGGGACCATTCGGAAGTGGTAAAACAGTAACACAGCATCAGCTTGCAAAATGGGCAGATGCAGATATCGTTGTTTATATTGGTTGTGGAGAACGTGGAAATGAAATGACAGACGTTTTGAATGAGTTTCCAGAATTGAAAGACCCTCGTACTGGGGAGTCATTGATGCAGAGAACAGTGCTGATTGCAAATACATCAGATATGCCTGTTGCGGCTCGTGAGGCATCTATCTATACAGGTATTACAATAGCAGAGTTCTTTAGAGATATGGGCTATAGCGTAGCACTTATGGCAGACTCCACATCACGTTGGGCAGAGGCATTGCGTGAAATGTCTGGACGTTTGGAAGAAATGCCTGGTGAAGAAGGTTACCCAGCTTATTTGGGAAGCCGTTTGGCACAGTTCTATGAAAGAGCTGGTAGAGTTATCTGCTTGGGAAATGAGGGCAGAATGGGAACATTGACAGCCATTGGTGCGGTTTCTCCTCCTGGTGGTGACACATCAGAACCCGTTTCACAGGCAACACTTAGAATTGTAAAAGTATTCTGGGGATTGGACGCATCATTAGCATATAAACGTCATTTCCCTGCTATAAACTGGTTAACAAGTTATTCACTGTATCAGGATAAAGTAGATGACTGGTCAGAAAGAAATGTAGATGAAAACTTTGCAAAACAAAGACAAGAAGCTATGAAACTTTTGCAAACAGAGGCAGAATTGCAAGAGATTGTGCAGTTGGTTGGTGTGGACTCTCTTTCACATAGTGACAGATTGATATTGGAAACATCACGTTCTATTCGTGAGGACTTTTTGCATCAAAATTCCTTCCACGAAGTAGACACATATACTTCACTGCATAAACAGTATAGAATGTTACGATTGATATTAGAATTTTATAGAATTGCAGGAGAAGCCATTGCACAAGGCATTTCTATTACAAAAATTACGAAAATGTCTGTTATTGAAAGAATAGGTCGTGCGAAATATGTAGAAGAAGAAAACGTTGATAAAGCATATGATGAAATAGAAAACGATATACAGACAGAAGTAGACGACTTAATTAAGAAAGGGGCTGAAGAATTATGATAAAAGAATATAAAAGTATTCAAGAAGTAGCAGGCCCTCTTATGGTAGTTACTGGCGTTGAAAATGTAAAATATGATGAACTGGGAGAAATAGAGCTTTCTAATGGTGAAATTAGAAGATGTAAAGTATTGGAAGTCAATGGCGATAATGCTTTGGTACAGCTTTTCGAAAGTGCAACAGGTATTAACCTTTCTGAAAGTAAAGTACGTTTTTTGGGTAAAAGCCTCGACTTTGGTGTTTCTCCTGACATATTAGGACGTGTATTTAGTGGTATGGGAAAACCTATTGATGGAGGCCCTGAAATTATTCCAGAAAAACGCCTTGATGTAAATGGTGCACCTATTAACCCTGCGGCAAGAGAGTATCCTGCGGAATTTATACAAACAGGTGTGTCTGCTATTGATGGTTTGAATACATTGGTTAGAGGTCAAAAATTGCCTATATTCTCTGCTGCTGGTTTGCCTCACGCTAATTTAGCAGTACAGATAGCAAGACAGGCAAAAGTTAGAGGTACAGACTCAAAATTCGCCGTTGTATTTGCAGCTGTAGGTATTACATTTGAAGATGCAGAATTCTTTATAAACGACTTTAAAGCAACAGGTGCTATTGACCGTTCTGTAGTGTTTGTAAACTTGGCAAATGACCCTGCTGTTGAACGTATTTCTACGCCAAAAATGGCATTGACAGCAGCAGAATATTTAGCATTTGAACAAGGTATGCATGTATTGGTTATTATTACAGATATTACAAACTATGCAGAGGCATTGCGTGAGATTTCTGCGGCAAAAAAAGAAGTTCCTGGACGTAGAGGCTATCCTGGATATTTGTATACAGACTTGGCAACAATGTATGAAAGAGCTGGAAGAATGAAAGGCAAAGAAGGCTCTATTACAATGATACCTATACTGACAATGCCAGAAGAAGATAAAACACACCCTATACCTGACTTGACAGGATATATTACAGAAGGTCAGATTATATTGACAAGGGATTTGTATAAAAAGGGCGTAGAGCCTCCAGTTGACGTTATGCCATCACTTTCCCGTTTGAAAGATAAAGGTATTGGTAAAGGCAAAACAAGAGAAGACCACGCAGATACTATGAACCAGTTGTTTGCGGCATATTCTAGAGGAAAAGATGCCAAAGAATTGATGGCAATACTTGGTGAGTCTGCACTTTCAGAAATTGACTTGATTTATGCCAAATTTGCAACAGAATTTGAAAATGAATATGTTTCACAAGGATTTAAAACAGACAGAACAATAGAGCAAACATTAGAAGTAGGCTGGAAATTGTTGCGTATGCTTCCTAAGAGTGAATTAAAACGTATTCGTGACGAATACTTGGAGAAATATTTGCCAGAGGGAGAGTGATGAACTGTGGCAAAATTAAATGTAAATCCAACCCGTATGGAAATGACACGCTTGAAAAAGCAACTCAAAACTGCAATTAGAGGTCATAAATTGTTGAAGGACAAATTAGACGAATTAATGAAACAGTTTTTGGATATTGTCAAAGAAAATAAAAGATTGAGAGAAGAAGCAGAAAAAGCATTAGATAGTGCATATAAAAACTTTATTATCGCAAGAGCTGTGCTCAGTCAGGAATTTTTGGGAGAGGCTTTGATGATGCCAAAACAATCTGTTGCAGTAGATGTTTCTGTAAAAAACATTATGAGTGTCAATGTGCCTGTGTTTGATTTTAAAACAGAAGATAATCAATCAGACATATACCCTTATGGTCTTGCTTTTACTTCTGGTGAATTGGATAGTGCTATGGAGTCATTCTCTGATGCTATGCAGCCATTGCTGCGTCTGGCAGAAAGTGAAAAAACAGCACAGCTTTTAGCACAAGAAATTGAGAAAACAAGAAGAAGGGTAAATGCACTTGAAAATGTTATGATACCAAATTATGAAGAAACGATTAAATATATTTCTATGAAATTGGAAGAAAATGACAGAGCAAGTACCACAAGATTGATGAAAGTAAAAGATATGATTGCGAAAAAAGCGATTGAAGAAAGAAGACAAAAAGACAGAGCATTACAACAGGCATAATTAAATGTAGTAAACAAAAACAGCAATACTAATATATAGTATTGCTGTTTTTTTATTTATTCGTTTTTAAATTTTTGGAAATACTGTTCTGATTGTTTTGGTGTTAAATCAAATCTTTTTTGTAAAATTCTTTCTTTAGTATAACCTTCTTCTACATAATCTAATATAAGTATTTCTATTCCCTTTTCTATTCCTATTTGTTCTCCTTCTTGTTTTGCTTCTAACATACTTTGATTATAGTCCCAAATTGCTTTTTGTCGTGCATTATATTCTAATTATTTTTGTTCGTCTTGGCTAATGACTTGTAGTTGCTGATAGGCTTGTGAAATGGACTTATTTTTTTCTGCTAACATTTCAAACTGCTCCTTTGTTTTTGCATTAATAAATTTTGCCCAAAGTAAAATATCATTTGCATCTTCTTTTAATTTTTTTGGAAGTTTTGTAAGTTCCAGAATATGAAACTCCATTTTATTGGTATATAAAGTGTGCCTTGTATCCTCTAAAATATGAAAACAAGAATAAAATTCATTAGTATCTTCAATAAAATACAATGTTCATTATTCATTAGGAGTATATGCTTTTGTTACATAACAAGCCCTACCATTTTCTTTTGCTTTATATAATACCTCATCTGTTTCTGACAATAAATGTTTAACATCTTGAGGAAAAACAAATTGATAGGCACCTATGCTGCAACTTATTTTTTTGTTAGGCAGTGTGTCAGAAATAACATTTAAAAATTGTTCTAATTGTTGTTTTAATTGTTGTTCTGAAGTTTCATTTTCAATAATAACAGCAAATTCATCTCCTCCAATTCTGCCAACTTTTCCATTTTCTCCAAAAGTATTCTGTAAATTTGTTGCAATCGTTTTTAAAACTTCGTCGCCAGTTGAATGTCCAAATGTGTCATTAATGGATTTAAAATAATCTGCATCTATAAATAAAAACCAACCTGTTTTTTTTAAATCTGAACTATTTACTTTTTGTGCTTTTTCACAATGATAGAGAAACATTCTTCTTCCCATTATGCCAGTCAATTCGTCTATTTCTCCCTTATATTCTTTGTATGACATATATTTATAAATAGAAACCAATAAAATAACAGATATAATATTTAATGAAAATAAAGAAATTAAAAATTGTATCTGTAAAAGTAAGAGGTCAGCAGAAATAGTACGAGATACTTTTATATTATGCCACTCCAACATATAGTATTCTCTTTGAGAAAAATAGATTGCTGCAGAAATTGCCATACATAACATAAAAAATTCAAATATAATAAAAAATAAATTTATATTTTTTGATGCGTAAGGATTGTTAATAGATTGATTGATGTATGATTTAATGTTTTGTATGGTATCACTTTGATAAATTGCCCACAATAATTCTACAACAACAATGCAGATGATAGTAAAAACAATATTATTCAAATTCCAATGAAATGTTGAACTATAGTCATAGCCAAGTTCTGGAAATAAAATACCCATTGTAGTATAAACAAGTAAAGAGTGCACTTTAGGTGCAATAGCAGAAATTACAGCAATCCATATGCGATAATGTTTTCTTTTTCTTGCATAAGTAAAAGCAATTCCTACAAAAAGTCCGAAAAGCATTCTTGTTCCAATACTCAAAAAAAGGCTACTGATAGGAGAGCCGCTTAAAAAAGGAGAAAATACTGCATCAGAAGGCATAACATAAGAAGCAGACGCTTTGTACATACTAGAAAGTCCAAAAATAAATCCAATGATAATAGATTGTATAGACCCTAATAGACACCCAGCAACTAATATAGGAAGATATGCTATTGTAATAGAAATAGGTGATATATGAATGTATCCTAAAAAAGTAAATGACATTAAAAGTTCTATCGTAATTAAAATAGCAAAAAAATAGCGGTCAAAATAAGAAATATCCCATAATTTTTTTGTTGCTTTCATAAATATACCTCTTTCTAATTGTTCATCATAATATAGCATACAGTTATTGCATTTGTATTATGTAATTAAATTTATAGTAAAAACAAGTTATTATTTGTTGAATTATATCATTTTACAGTATAATTTTGTTATTATTTTTATATTATTACTAAAGAACAATAAAATAATTATAGTTTATTTTAGCATAAAAGTCAATATTGCATAACAAAAGGGAGGACTAAACGAGCATTTTATAGGGGAACTTTTTCATTTGTAAAAGTTCCCCCATCGTTTCACTCCTCCCCTTCAAAAATACACTTGAAGCAGAAAAACTTTGAAGATTTGGTTTCAACTTCGCTTCGGTCGTTGCAGAATAAATGTCCACTGAACGTTTTGCAACTCAAACTTCATTCGCTTTTGAAAAAGCGAGGCAAAACTTTTGCAGAAAACTTCGTTTTCTGAATTATAATTGGAGTGGTGAAAAAGCAATACATTTAAACTTTGCCTCAAACTGTGCAAGTTTTTAAAGAGTATGCAACAATAAATAATAAAATAAACGATTTATAAAAATATGATTTGAAACAAAAAAACGGCAGTAACATAATACTACCGTTTTATTATTTTATTCATAACGTAATGCGGTGATAGGGTCAGATTTTGCAGCTTTTCTAGCAGGATATAATCCAAAGAAAATGCCCACCAATGCAGAAAATGCAAAAGCCATAAGCATAACAGAAGGCTTTACAACAACATCAACGCCTAGTGCAGTACCACCAGCAATGACAATACCAGCACCTAAACTTGCACCTATAATGCCGCCTACTAAAGATATTACAGCAGACTCAATTAAAAACTGTGTCAAAACATCTCCTGTTCTTGCACCGAGAGCTTTTCTGATACCGATTTCTCTTGTTCTTTCTGTAACAGAAACAAGCATAATATTCATAATGCCTATACCACCTACTACAAGTGATATTGCCGCAATGGCACCTACTGCTATAGAAAGTGTTCCTAGTATGGAGTCTGCTTCTCCCATAGCTTCTCTAGCAGAAGAATATCTGACATCTTCTGGTTGAGCATTTGTCATTCTTGCTACATAATTTGTAAATGTGTTTTGAAATGTAGAGGGAGCATTTTCGGATACAAACATATCAATCATCCAAGCACCTTGAGCATTGATGTCAAATACAACGCTTTCAGGTACATAAGCAAGACCTCTTGTGTTGTCTGTACCTCCTATCAATTTCATAAGCACAGATTGACTGTTTCGATAAACACCTACAATATTAAAATCATCTACAATACTACCACTGCCAAAACCGCCTCGTGTGTATTTTAATTTCATTTTTTTTCCTACTACATCAGCAGTACCAAATAATTCTATAGCAGTAGCTTCTTCTAATACAATATTATTTTTTTTGCCTTCATAATCTTTGTCATTTATCATTCTTCCTGCTATAATATCTACTTTTTGTACTTTTTCATAGCCACCTCTTACCCCTGTGGATACAATATCATAATTTTTTCTACCATTGATACCTGTAACGGTTCCCCCTTCATTTACTGAAATATACTCAATATCATCTGAAAATACAGAAGCAATTTCGTTAAATTGGTCAGCAGTAAAATTTTCACTGTAATAATAGTAGCCATCAAATTTCATAACATAACATTTTACTCTGTTTAATCCAATCTCTTCATATTCTTTAGCGAACATACTTCTCATAGTATCACCAATAGAAACAATAGCTATAACAGAACTAATGCCTATAATCATACCAAGCATTGTCAGAAAAGAACGCATTTTGTTTACTCTGATTGCTGTCAATGCTAGTTTCATATTTTCCCATAAAAGCATTATGTATTTTCCCCCTTTCTAACATCGCTCATAATTTGCCCATCTTTAAATCGTATCACTCTGTTTGTAAATTCTGCAATGTCATCTTCATGTGTAACGATAATAACAGTGACACCTTCTTTGTTTAATTCTGTAAATAATTCCATAATTTCAACAGAAGAAGCAGTGTCTAAATTTCCTGTGGGTTCATCAGCGAGTATAATAGGGGGGTCATTGGCGAGTGCTCTTGCGATTGCTACTCTTTGCCTTTGTCCTCCAGAAAGCTCCTGAGGCAAATGGTTTAATCTTTTTTCAAGTCCTACTTTACACAAAAGTTCTTTTGCTCTCTGATGTCTTTTTCTTGTACCTACTTTGCCATATATCATAGGTAATTCCACATTTTTCATAGCAGAAGTTCTAGGAATTAAATGGAAAGACTGAAATACAAAACCAATTTTTTTATTTCTGACAAGCGATAATTTATTTTCGGATAATTTCCCTACTTCGATGCCGTCTAAATAATAATGTCCGTCTGTAGGTCTGTCTAAACAGCCTAATATATTCATCAGTGTAGATTTTCCAGAACCAGATTGTCCCATAATGGCAACATATTCTCCCTGTTCAATAGATAAATTGATTTTTTTGAGTGCGTGTACTTGTATGGCACCTGTATCATAAATTTTATCTAAATCCTGTATTTTGATAATTTCATTCATATTATACACCTGCCTATTCTATGCTGTCTGATGGGGCATTTTCTGCATTTTGGGCATTGTCTTCTGTGTTTTGGTCAGTGTCGTTTTCGGTGTCACCTTCTGTATTTTCATCGATATTGTTTTCAGCATCGCTTTGTGTATTTTCATCAGTGTTGTTTTCTATATTGCCTTGAGGATTTTCAACATCAGCTTTTGTATCCATTTGCTGCATCATTTCTGGAGTTGTAACAAGTGTTCCTTCTGCTAAGTCAGGTGTTGGTGTTACAACAATGTTGTCACCTTCTTGAAGCATATCGCTAAATACTTCTACATTTAAGTCATTTTCTACACCTGTTGTAACAGGTATCACTTCAATTTTATTTTCGCTGTTTACACGTAATACGGATATTGTACCATCTTCATTTTGTTGTAAACATTCTAAAGGCAATATCAATGTGTCATTACTTTCAGAAATCAATATTTCTGCTTTGGCATTGATACCAGCAATTAAACCTTTTGTATCACCAGTGATACGTACTGTAGTAGGAATAACTCTTTCTGTTGTAGAACTAGACATTTCTTCACCTGTAGGAGAAATCCTATCTACAATGCCCTCTACTGTTTCGCCTTTTAATATGTCTGCGGTAATGGTGGCGGTTTGTCCGATTTCAATTTTACCAATGTCATATTCGCTTACAAGAATATCCATTTCTAATTGGTCAATATTTTCTACCACAAACATAGGTTTGTCATCATCTGTATCATCTGCAAATCTTCCTAATTTAATATTTACTCTTGTAATTGTACCGTCAATAGGACTTACAATTTGACATTCTTCCAAATCTTTTCTTTTGTTGTTTAATTCTGTTTGAAGCATAGCAATGCTTTTTGCACGAGAACCAGCAGAATTGTCTGCGGAATTTTCTATACTTTTTAAATCTGCTGCGGTTGCAACAACTTTGCCGTCTTCTACAGTATAACTGTCTACAGCTTGTTGTGCAGCGTCATATGTATTTTGTATTTCTTTGAGTGCTTCTTCTGTTTCTATGCCTGCATCTACTAATGTTTTGATGTTATCATATTTTCTTTTGATTTCATCTCTGTCTAATACCGCCTTTTCGTATGCTGTTTGTTGGTCTTTGAGTTTGTCTTCTAATTGTGCCTTTGCAAGTTCTACATTTTGGGCACTGCGAGAACTTGCTTCACTGCTTTCTACTTTTGCCAGTGCTAATTGGTCTTCTGCTCTTTTGATTTCTTCTTTTAATGTGTCAGAGTCTAATACAGCAAGCACTTGCCCTCTTTTTACTCTGTCGCCTTCTTTGACATTAAGTTGTAATACTTCATAGTGTAATCTGGAAACAATTTCTGCACTTTCTGTACCTTCTAATGCTGCTCTTAATGAAATACTTTCTTTTATATCACCTTTTTGTACAGAGGCAGTATTTACCATTGTAGGCATTTCCGTATTTGTTGCATTAGATTTTTTATAATATACAATTCCTGCAATCAAACAAATTACTACTGCGATTACAATTCCCTTTTTATGTGCTAGTATTTTTTGTTTCATAGTATATTCCCTCACCTTTCTAGTATGTTATAATACTTCAATTAATACGATATGATTTTGAAAATCACTTCAAAAAAATAATATTTTTGTATGTTATTTAGTATATAATAAAAATATTAATTTTTTTGGTTAAAAATCTTACATTTTATAAACAAATTATACTTTAAAAATTTACATAAACCCTTTTTTCCAAACAGCAGGAGAAAATAACATAACAAGAGGAAATATTTCTAATCTACCCAAAAGCATATCCATACACAATACCATTTTTACAAAAGGGGAAAATATAGAAAAATTTTCTACTGGACCAACACCGCCTAAACCGGGACCAACATTTCCAACACAAGTCATAACAGCAGTTAAAGAAGTTGTAAAATCAAAATTGTCTACAGAAATAATAATAAAACTGCCAAATATTAAAAAAACATATATTACAAAAAAACTAGTAACACTGTCTACTGTTTCCTGTTCTATTTTCATACCATCTAATTTGATAATATTGATAGAACGAGGGTGTACCATTCTTTTGAGTTCTTGTGTAATCATTTTAAGCACTATCACAAGACGAGAAACTTTTAACCCTCCTCCTGTAGAACCGCCACAAGCACCAATCATAACAATTACAATAAGTATTGTTTTTGAAAATTCAGGCCATAATTCAAAATTTGCTGTAACAAAACCTGTTGTAGTAATCAGTGCAGTGACTTGAAAAAAGGCATTACGAAATGCTTGTTCTATGCTGTCGTACATAGAAGCAATGTTTGCAGTAATGAGCATTGTTGCAACAGCAATAATGCCTAAGTAATATCGTAATTCTTCGTTTTTGAATATGTTGATAAAGTCTTTCATAAGCAATAAATAAAATAAATTAAAGTTAATACCAAATATCATCATAAATATCGCAATAGTATATTCAATATAGGCACTGTTGTAAGCGGCAATGCTTGTATTTTTTATGCTATATCCTCCTGTACCTGCTGTAGAAAATGCAGAAACAATGCTGTCAAAAAGGGGCATACCTCCCGCAATTAAAAATAGTATTTCTGCAATGGTTAAAAAGACATATATTAAATACAATAATTTTGCTGTAGATTTTACTTTAGGGACTAATTTTCCTACTAAAGGGCCAGGAGCTTCTGCTTTCATAATATACATAGAACGGTCACCACCCATAGGAATAATAGCAAGTAAAAATACAAGTACACCCATACCACCTATCCAATGTGTAAAACTTCTCCAAAATAATATAGAAAGAGGTAACCCTTCTATTTCAGTGAGTATGCTTGCACCAGTGGTAGTAAAACCAGATACCGTTTCAAAAAAACTGTCTATAAAAGAAGGTATTGTTTCAGAAAAATAAAAAGGCATTGCACCAAAAAAAGATAATACAATCCAAGAAAGTGCTGTAATGACAAACCCTTCTCTGGCATAAATATCTTTGTTTTTAAATTTGATACTGGTTAGTATTGTGCCAAGTATGAAAAGCATTATGATAGTAGTAATAAATGCTCTCATAGGGGCATTTTCTGTTTTTGCAATGGAAATAAACAGTGGCACAACCATAATACAGCCTTCCACTTTCATAAGATTTCCTAATATATATATAATCATATTGTAATTCATAGTATTTACCTCGTATGCTGTAATATATTGTTTAAATTAATATATCTTTTAAATCAGATAAATGTTGATTTGTTGTAACAACAATGACACCGTCACCTACTTCGATAGTGTCATTTCCTCCCGGAATAATAATTTTTCCCTGTCTCACAATCGTTGCAATCAATATGCCTTTTTTTGTTTTTAAATCCTTGAGGGGAATACCTATAAATTCACCGCCCTTTCTGACACGAAATTCCAGTGCTTCTACTTGGTCATTTATAAGCATATGTAGTGTTTCTACATTACTGCCCATAGAATTCTGCATTGCTCTGACATAGCGTACAATGCTGTTAGCGGCAATGCTTTTTGGTGAAATAAAACTGTCTACTTCTAATGAATTTAATATTTCTGGAAAAGAAATTCTGTTTACTTTTGCAATTACTTTTGATACTTTGCAAGCCTTTGCCAGCATAGAAACAACAATATTTTCTTCGTCCATACCTGTCAGCATTACAACCGCATCTGTTTTTTCAAGTCCTTCTTCTGTCAAAAGCTCTCTGTCTGTACCATCACCGTGTATAATGACAGCTTCTGGTATGTGCTCACAAAGATATTCGCATCTTTTTAAATCTTTTTCGATAATTTTAACTTTCATACGAGCAGTAGAAATTAAATGATTTGCTAAATAGTAAGCAATGCGTCCTCCTCCTATTAAAAGTACTCTTTTGATTTTGTTGCTAAAAACACCTATTGCTCTAAAAAAACCAACAATTTCTTCTCTGGAGGCAGTCAAATTGATTTTATCGCCTGATTGTAATACAAAATCACCTGCTGGAATGTATACTTCGTTGCCTCTTTGTACTGCACAAATTAAAACTTTTACTTGATATTCTTTGTAAAGTGCAAAAAGGGGCATACCTGCAAGAGGACTGTTTTCTGCTATTTTGTATTCAATTAGTTCTACACGACCCTTTGCAAATGTTTCTATTTTTAAAGCAGAAGGAAATTTTAAAAGACGAGCAATTTCGTCTGCTGCCAATAATTCTGGATTTACAGTCATACTAAGCCCTAATTCTTCTTTTATAACGTCCATTTGAAAAAAATATTCTGGATTTCTGACACGTGCAATGGTGTGTTTTACACCTTGTTTTTTGCCTATTAAACAGCATAACATATTTACCTCATCAGCAGAAGTTGCTGCAATGAGTAAATCAGCACGCCCTACTTCTGCTCTTTGTTGTACAGCATAGCTTGCTCCGTTTCCTTCTACACAAAAAACGTCCATTGTGTTACTTGCATTTTTTAGTATAATGGGGTCGTTATCAATAATAACAACATCATGTCCTTCCATAGATAATTGCTTTACAATGGTACTGCCAACTTTTCCCTCTCCTACTACAACAATTCTCATTTATTATACACCACCTTACTCAAATAAGTTTATTATAACACAAACTAAAAAAATAACTACAAATAAAAGAAAATAGATAAAAAAATAAAAAAGCAGAAATTGCATCTGCTTTTTTGATAGAATGATATAATAGCTATTTATTTAGTTGTTTTAATAATATATATGTTTTGATAACTTCAGCGGCGTTTTCTATGCTAATTTTGGAAGTATTGAGTACTAAATCATAATTGTCAGCTTGTCCCCATTTTTGATTGCTGAAATAGCTGTAATAATTGGCACGACGTTTGTCTGTTTTAACAATAGTATGTTCAATGTGTTTTTCTGACAAGCCATAAGTATCTACTACACGACGTATTCTGTCTTTGATATTAGCGTGTATAAAAACATTGGTACAACATTCATTTCCTTTTAAAATATAGTCAGCACATCTGCCTATAATAACACAAGAGCCTTTTTCGGCTAAATCACGAATGACTTGTGACTGTGCCAGAAATATTTTTTCTGTTAAAGGCAGTCCGTATACTTCGTGAGGGGAATTATTAGGCAAAAGATTGGACAAAGAAAAAAGAATATTTCCCACAGAAGCAGACTCTGCTTCTTTAAAATAATGTTGTGAAAGTCCAGTTTTTTGAGCAGATAATGTAATCAGTTCATTGTCATAAAAAGGAATATCTAATATTTTTGAAAGTGTTTTCCCTACTAAACGTCCACCGCTGCCATATTCTCGGCTGATGGTGATAATTGATTTTTCCATAAAGTAATGTTCCCCCTTTTGAAGAAATATTTGTAATGATTATTTTGTATTAGTATAGCGTATTTTAATAGTAAAGTCAAAAATTCTATTAATTTGTTAAAATAAAGAGAATATAATGTGTATTTTTCTGATAAAAATTTTTTTAATTTTTTTATAAAAGTGGGAAGATATAGTATAGCATAAAATAAATATAAGTTTTTTGCATATTTTTTGATTTCTGATATTTACATTTTTGGTAAAAATGATTATAGTAAAATGTAGTTCATTATTATAGTGTAAGGAGATTAGAATATTATGGGAGAATATATGACAGGCTTAAAAAGAAGCCATATGTGTGCAGAAGTAAATGAGAAAATGATTGGCGAAAATGTCACAGTAATGGGTTGGGTGCAAAGACGCCGAGATTTGGGACAACTTTTATTTATTGCATTGAGAGATAGAACAGGTATTGTGCAGATTGTAGTAGATGGCAATACAGCAGAAAAAGCACTGTTTGAAAAAGCGGAAACAGTACGTAGTGAATTTGTATTAGCAGTAAAGGGAAAAGTGAGTGCAAGAACAGAACAAAATATCAATGAAAATATGAAAACAGGTAAAATTGAGATTATTGCAGAAGAATTTAGAATATTGTCTGAAAGTGAAGTTTTGCCTTTTCAAATTGAGGATAGTGTAACAGTAAAAGACGATTTGAGATTAAAACATAGATACCTTGATTTAAGAAGACCAAGTCAGTTAAAAAATATTATGTTACGTCATAAAGTGGTTCAAGTAATACATTCTTTTTTAGATGAAGAGGGATTTCTAGAAATTGAAACACCTATATTAGGAAAAAGTACACCAGAGGGAGCAAGAGATTATTTAGTGCCAAGCCGTGTACATCCTGGCAATTTTTATGGTTTGCCACAGTCACCACAGCTTTATAAACAATTATTGATGGTATCTGGTATGGATAAATATTACCAAATTGCAAAATGTTTTAGAGATGAGGATTTGAGAGCAGATAGACAGCCAGAATTTACACAGGTAGATATGGAACTTTCATTTGTAGATGAAAATGATATTATGGATATTAACGAAAGAATGATGCAAAAAGTATTTAAAGAATTGCTTGATGTAGATATAAAATTACCTTTGCAGAGAATGACATATAAAGAAGCAATGGAAAGATATGGTTCTGATAAACCAGATATTCGCTTTGGAATGGAATTAAAAAATATTTCTGATATTGTAAAAGGAACAGAATTTGTAGTATTTAAAAATGCTTTAGAAAATGGTGGAAGTGTAAGAGCAATCAATGCAAAAGGCTGTGGAAATTTCCCAAGAAAACAAATTGATAGCCTTGTAGAATTTGTAAAAACATATCAGGCAAAGGGATTGGCTTGGATAGTGGTAAATGCAGATGGCACATTAAAATCTCAAATTGCAAAATTCTTTACAACTGAAAAATTGCAGGAAATTGTAGATGCTATGGAGGCAAAAGCAGGAGATTTGATATTGATTTGTGCAGATAAAAATAAAGTAGTATTTGACGCATTGGGAGCGTTAAGATTAGAACTTTCTAAAAGATTAGAATTGACAAAAGCAGATGATTTTGCATTTTTGTGGATAACAGAATTTCCTATGTTAGAATGGGACGAAGAAGAAAATAGATATGTTGCAGTACACCACCCATTTACGGCACCTATGGAGCAAGATTTAGAATTGCTGGAAAAAGAGCCTGGTGCAGTAAGAGCAAAAGCATATGATATTGTGTTAAATGGCTATGAATTAGGTGGAGGAAGTATTAGAATACATCGTAGAGAAATACAACAAAAAATGTTTGAACTGCTAGGATTTGAACCAGAAGATGCACAAGAAAGATTTGGATTTTTGTTAGATGCTTTTCAATATGGAGTCCCTCCTCACGGTGGTCTTGCATTTGGATTAGATAGAATAATTATGTTAATGTCTGGTGCAACAAGTATAAGAGATGTCATAGCATTTCCAAAAGTAAAAGATGCTTCTTGTCCTATGACAGATGCACCGAATGTTGTGGAACAAAAACAGTTAGAAGAATTAGGAATTGCTATTGTAAAAGAAAAAGAATAAATAACTCTTATTGTCTTTTTTCAATATAGACAGTAAAAGGAAAGGCGGAAATACAATGACACTGAAAAAATTGACGGTGATTGCTGTTGCCGCAGGTGTTATGATATGTTCTTCTGTTTATGTAGGAATGTATTTGAATACAAATGATGAAATGGAATTTGCCATTGGAAAAGAAGAATATACTATAAATGGAAGTACAAAAATATTTGACGAAACTGTAAAAAATTTACCTATTATTGATGAAAAAAGTCAAAAACTTTTAATTCCTCTTAGATGGGTAATGGAAGAATTAAAAGGAAATATTACATGGGAAAAACAAACAAATGCTACAGTAATACAATATCAAGGGAAAAATATTAGAATAGAAACAGATAAACAAAAAGCAGCTGTAAATGGCTATAGTGTAGTATTAAAAGACCCACCAGTAATTAGAAATGGCTGTACTTATGTTACAGCGGATTTTATGGAGGAAAACTTTGATACTAATATTATATGGGATGGAAAACAAAAGCAAATTACATTGAGGACAGAAGCAGTACAAAGACCTATTGTGTATAAAAATGAAATGATTTATAAAAGAGAAGACCGTTGTTATGATGTAGCAGTACCTGTAATTATTGGATTGAATGATAGTAATTATGAAAAAAGTCTAAACCATAAACTATCTAGTGATATTACAGATAAAATACAGTATTTTATGACAGAAAATCAAAAAGAAACGGTAAAATCAAATTTAAAAGCAGATTATACGACACCTTATAGAAGCAAAGAAATGCTCAGTATCGTATTTTTGGCAGATATAGAAAATCAACAGCAAAAAAGACAAGTACAACAAACCATCAATATTGATTTTCAAACACAAAAAATGATAAAATTAGGAGATTTATTCCGTAAAAAAGATTATAAACAAAAATTAGCAAAAGAACTACGTATTTCATTGAAAGAACTGCCAGAACAAACAGAAGAACAATTTTATTTTGATAAAGATAGAGGCCTCATTGTGTTTTGGGAAAATGAATATGGTGTAACACAGGAGTATGCAATACCTTTTGTAGAAATGAAAAAAATGCTCAAAGATAATTATCAGTATTTATTAGTACAAAATCAGCCTTAATAATATAACTTAAATGCTGTATAATATACACAAAAAAAGTAAAATATTTTTGATAATAACGATATTGTGATATTTGTACTGTACAAAATAAAAAACTTAGTATATTTTTACAACTTTTCCATTGAAATATTGTAAAAAAAAATGTATAATTCAGTTATTAGCGGTATAACTATAATAACAATATCAAAATTTTGTATATTAATTCTGTAACAAAGCATATATAAAATGATAAAATTTTGTATTTCTGAATAATAAAATATTCAAAAATTGATTTGTGGTTATACTACTTTTATACGATAAGTATGGATAAAAGTAAGCTATTAACGTAATTTATTTATTTAAGGAGGAAAAAATTTATGTCTAAAGTAATGAAAACTATGGACGGAAATGAAGCTGCTGCTTACGCTTCCTATGCGTTTACAGAAGTAGCTGGTATTTTCCCAATCACTCCATCTTCCCCAATGGCTGAAAAAACAGATGACTGGGCTGCAAATGGAAAGAAAAATCTTTTTGGTCAAACAGTAAAAGTAGTAGAAATGCAGTCTGAAGCAGGTGCAGCAGGAACAGTACACGGTTCTCTTGCTGCTGGAGCATTGACAACAACATATACAGCATCACAAGGTTTGTTGTTGATGATACCTAATATGTATAAAATTGCTGGTGAATTGTTACCAGGTGTATTTCACGTAAGTGCTCGTGCATTAACAGCACAGGCGTTGTCTATTTTTGGTGACCATTCCGACGTTATGGCTTGCCGTCAAACAGGTTTTGCTATGCTTGTTTCAAATAGTGTACAAGAAGTAATGGATTTGGCATCTGTGGCACATCTTTCTGCAATCAAAGGTAGAGTACCATTTTTACATTTCTTTGATGGTTTCAGAACAAGTCACGAAATTCAAAAAATAGAATGTATTGACTATGATGAATTAGCAAAAGTGCTTGACTGGGATGCAGTAAATACATTTAAGAGAAATGCTTTAAATCCAGAACACCCTGTAACAAGAGGTACAGCACAAAATCCTGACATTTACTTCCAGACAAGAGAAGCCGCAAACAAATTTTATGATGCTTTGCCAGCAGTAGTAGAACAGTATATGAAAGAAATTAGCAGAATTACAGGTAGAAATTATGATTTGTTTAACTACTATGGTGCTGCTGATGCAGAACGTGTTATTATTGCAATGGGTTCTGCTTGTGAAGCCATAGAAGAAACAATTGATTATTTAACAGCAAAAGGCGAAAAAGTTGGTCTTGTAAAAGTACATTTGTTTAGACCATTTGTAGCAGAAAAATTATTGGCTACTATTCCAAAAACAGCAAACAAAATTGCTGTATTGGATAGAACAAAAGAACCAGGCGCATTAGGCGAGCCATTGTATCAAGATGTATGTACAGCAGTGTATGAAGCAGGAAATAATCCTGTCATTGTAGCTGGACGTTATGGCTTAGGTTCTAAAGACGTTACACCTGCTCAATTTATAGCAGTGTATGAAAACTTGAAATTAGATAAACCACAAAATCATTTCACAATGGGTATTGTAGATGACGTAACAAACCATTCTCTTGCAGTAGGAGAAGAAGTTGACGTAACTGGAAATGATGGTACAATTAGTTGTAAATTCTGGGGATTGGGAGCAGATGGTACAGTAGGTGCGAATAAAAACTCTATTAAAATCATTGGCGACCACACAGATATGTATGCACAGGCTTACTTTAGCTATGACTCCAAAAAATCTGGTGGTATTACACAATCCCATTTACGTTTTGGTAAAAAACCAATTCGTTCCACATATCTTGTAAAAACAGCAAACTTTGTTGCTTGCCATAAACAAGAATATGTGCATTTATATGATATGGTTTCTGATTTGTTGCCAGGTGGTACATTCTTGTTAAATACAATTTGGACACCTGAAGAATTGGACAAACAGTTGCCAGCAAGCATTAAAAAACAATTAGCAGAAAAGAAAATCAATTTCTATACTATCAATGGTACAGATATTGCAAAAGAAATCGGTTTAGGAAATAGAATTAACACAGTATTGCAAGCAGCTTTCTTTAAATTAGCAAATATCATTCCTATTGATAAAGCAGTAGAATATATGAAAGCAGCCATTACAAAATCCTATGGCAAAAAAGGCGATACCATATTGAATATGAACTATGCCGCTGTAGATAAAGGTGTAGATGGAGCTGTTAAAATTGATATTCCAGCAGAATGGGCAAATGCTGTTGATACAGAAGTAAAAACAGAAAGACCAAAAACAGAATTTGTGAAAAACATTGTAGATACAATGAATGCACAAGAAGGAGATAAATTGCCAGTTAGTGCATTCAATGGTAGAGAAGATGGTACATTCCCATGTGGTACAGCAGCATATGAAAAACGTGGTGTTGCAGTAGATGTGCCAGAATGGCAACCAGATAAATGTATACAATGTAATCAATGTTCTTATGTATGTCCTCACGCTTCTATTCGTCCATTCTTGTTGACAGAAGAAGAAGTAAAAGCAGCACCAGAAGGATTTACAGCAGTAGCACCAAAAGGATTAAAAGGTGCAGATGGCTTGAAATTTAGAATGCAAGTATCTGTACTTGACTGCTTGGGCTGTGGAAGCTGTGCAGAAGTATGTCCAGCACCAGGAAAAGCATTGATTATGAAATCACTTGCAACACAAGAAGCAGAAATTGCAAACTGGGATTATGCAGTAGATAAAGTTGCACCTAAAGCAAATCTTGCAAACAAAGGTACTGTAAAAGGTAGCCAGTTCGAGCAACCATTGCTTGAGTTCTCAGGAGCTTGTGCAGGTTGTGGTGAAACACCATATGCAAAATTAGTAACACAATTATTTGGTGATAGAATGTATATTGCAAATGCAACAGGCTGTTCTTCTATATGGGGCGGTTCTGCACCATCTATGCCATATACAGTAAACAGTGAAGGTAGAGGTCCAGCGTGGGCAAACTCATTGTTTGAAGATAATGCAGAATTTGGACTTGGTATGTTTTCCGCTGTAAAACAGATGAGAAATGGCTTAAAAGATAAATTGGAAGCATTAAAAGCAATTGACGCATCTGTTGCAGGTGTTGTTGATAAATGGATAGAAACAATGGAAGATGGAGAAAACTCCAGAGCAGCATCTGACGCAGTAATAGAAGCATTGACAAACTATTCAGGTAGCGATGCAGAAGCAAAAAATATTGTTTCTTATGTATTAGAAAATAAAGACCAACTTGTTAAAAAATCACAATGGATATTTGGTGGTGACGGTTGGGCTTATGACATTGGTTACGGCGGACTTGACCACGTATTAGCATCTGGAGAAGATGTAAACGTATTAGTATTTGATACAGAAGTTTATTCCAATACAGGTGGACAGTCTTCTAAAGCAACACCAACTGGAGCAGTAGCACAGTTTGCTGCATCTGGTAAGAGAGTAAAGAAAAAAGACCTTGGTATGATGGCAATGAGCTATGGCTATGTATATGTTGCACAGGTTGCAATGGGAGCAGATAAAAACCAACTTGTAAAAGCATTGGTAGAAGCTGAAAAATATCACGGCCCATCATTGATTATTGCATATGCTCCATGTATCAATCACGGATTAAAAGGTGGTATGTCTGGAGCACAAAACGAAATCAAACGTGCTGTAGAAGCAGGTTACTGGCATATGTATCGTTTCAATCCAGAATTGAAAGCAGAAGGCAAAAATCCATTCATATTAGACTCTAAAGAGCCAACAGCAAGCTTCAGAGATTTCTTGTTGAGTGAAGTACGTTATAGTGCATTACAGAGAACATTCCCAGAAATCGCAGAAGAATTGTTCCAGAAATGTGAAGAAGATGCAAAAGCAAGATTGGAAACTTATCAGAAAAAAGCAGCAGAAGTAAAATAATATTGTGATATAAATCAAAAAGTGCAAGCGAGAGCTTGCACTTTTTTTGTGTCTATGATGCTATAAATAAAACATTAAAAAATGCTATATTTGTATGACAACATTGTTATTTTTAACTAAAAGAGATAGTAAAAAAATATAGTAAAAACAGTTGGTGCATAAATAATAACAATAAAATATAAAATAACTGAAATAAAAATAAAAAATCCATATTTTTTGTATATATATAACATTGTTGTATTCAAACAAAATAAAAAGTAGTTTTATAAAAGGAAATATTTTGTAATATATGTAATAAAAAAAAGCAAAATAGTAGCAATAATATATGAATTTGACAGACAACAGAGCATATTTTAATAATTTCCAAAAAAAAAATTAAAAAAATGCAAAATTTCTCTATACTATTTGGCAATTTTATAGTAAAATATGTATAAGGGAAAGATGAGAGGTGTTGACAATGTGATAAGAAAGAAAATATAAAAGGAAAAAAAACTGTAAACTGTTTATAGTGTAATGGGTGAAAGTGAGTGAAAGGAATGTGATTTGAATGAAAAATCAAAAGGCAGATATGTTTGTTATCGGTTTGGCACTATTTTCAATGTTCTTTGGTGCTGGTAATATTATTTTTCCTCCATTTTTAGGTATGCAAGCAGGTGCTTCTTGGGGGCTGGGGTTTGTTAGTTATTACATAGCAGATATTGGTTTAGCATTAGTTGCAATATTTGCTATGCTTAGAGCAAATACAGATTTTGCTGGTATGATGAGCCATATAGGTAGAATACCTGCTGTAATATTGTCTTGTGCTACAGTACTTTGTATAGGACCTGGTATTGCTATACCAAGAACAGCAGCTACAACATATGAAATGGGTGTAATGCCAATATTTGGTTTAGAAGCAGGAAATGTTGCAGTAACAGCAATTACAAGTATTGTATTCTTTGCGATTACAATAGTGCTTTCATTGAATGAGTCTTCTGTTTTGGATATTATTGGTAAATTTTTAACACCAGTATTATTTATTGGTTTGTTGATTATGATTATAAAGGGCTTTATTTCCCCAATCGCCCCAATATCTGACACAACACAACTTGAATCTGTAGTACAGACAGGTGTTCTTTCAGGTTATCAAACATTAGACGTTTTAGCAGCACTTTGTTTTGGTGTTATTATATTGAAAACGGTAAAAGATAAAGGATATACTTCTATAGGAGAAAAGAACTTAGTAACAGGCGGTGCAGCGATTGTTGCAGGTATAGGTCTTTTAATTATTTATGGTGGTTTAACATATTTAGGAGCAACAATGTCTACATTGCACACAGGAGATGAAATTACAAGAGCAAACTTGATTGTAGAAATTGTACAATCATTGTTAGGTCAAGGCGGCGTTATATTCTTAGGTGTAGTAGTTTCATTTGCCTGCCTTACAACATCAGTAGGTTTGGCATCATCTTGTGGTTCTTTCTTTGAAGAATTAACAAAAGGAAAAGTAAGTTATAAACAAGTTGTTATTATTACTTGCGTAGTAAGTGCTATATTAGCAAATGTAGGTTTGGATACTATCGTTTCTATATCCGCTCCTATATTAGACTTAGTTTATCCAGCAGCATTAGCAGTTATCGTATTGGCATTATTTGCAAATAATATTAAAAATGACAATATTTATAAAGCAGCAGCATTAGGTGCATTTATTATGAGTGTATTGACAACAGCAGCTAATTATGGTGTAGAAGCTTGTGGTTTTGTAAGAGCATTACCACTTGCAACATATGGTTTCAACTGGCTTGTTCCAACAATTATATGTGGTATCATTGGTGCATTTATAAAAGATAAAAATGCAGAATTGCGTGCTACAAATATGATTGATGATGAAGAAACTGTTGAGGAATAAAAACAAGAGAAAATTCCCTAATTCTCAATAATAATATTTCTTTCTTAATCTCATCTTAATCGGAAAGAGAAAAAAGCGACTTTTTCAAGTCGCTTTTTTTATAATACTATTGTAGTAATTCCATATAGGCAATTTGAGCCTGCTTGACAGCATATTCTGTAGTAGTGTTGTTTTGAATACTTTTTTGACTGTAACGCATATAAAGAGGAAAACGCTCTTGATACATTTTTTCTATGGCATTGATGCTGCTAGAAAGAGGGCGACCTTCTCCTACAATCAATTTTGATAAATCTCTCTCTACTAAAAGTATGACGCCATTCATAGATAAATATAACATATTTTCCGGTTTTTTAATGCAGCCACCGCCAGTAGAAATAACAATATTATTTTTGCCAGCAAATTCTTTTGTAACTTCTGTTTCAATTTCTCTGAAAGCATTTTCGCCATATTGTTCAAAATAGTTTGAAATAGGCATACCAATTTTTGAAACAATTTGAGCATCAATATCAACAAAATCTTTGTGAAGTAATTTGGCAAGTTCTGCACCTATGGTAGTTTTGCCGCTGCTAGGCATACCAATTAAAACGACATTTTTTTTCTCAAAAAGCATTTCTTTGTATATGTCATCAATTTTATATTCTGGTATAGAAGTGTTTAGAAATATTTCAACGGCATATTTTGCTTGTGCAATGAGCATTTCTAAACCGCCTACAGCAATCATATTGTGTTTTTGTGCTTCTAATAATAATTTTGTTTTAATAGGATTATATATAATATCTACTACTGCATTGCAATTTGTGTAATGCTCTAAATCAATAGGGCAACCGTCCAAATTAGGATACATACCTACAGGGGTAGTATTTATAATGACATCTGCATCATTATGTAATTTTTGGCATTGTTCATATGTAATAGCATCATTGCTTTGTTTGTAATAAACCGTAATAATTTGTTTTGCTTGTAAATAATGTAGAACAGCAATAATTGCTTTAGAAGCACCACCTTTTCCTAATACAAGCACTTTTTTATTTTTAACATCAATGTTGTTGTGTTTAAGTAAATACAAAAAACCGCCAAAATCTGTATTATATCCGTATAAATTACCGTTTCTGTTTACAATAGTGTTGACAGAACCTACTGCTTGAGCTCTTTGGTCAATTTCATATAAATAAGGCATAACATCTATTTTGTAGGGTATTGTTACATTGATAGCACGAAATTCTTTTTTTTCCAAAAAAGAAGCTAATTCTTGTTTTGGTAAAGGGTGTAAATCGTAAGTATAGTCTGCTAATTTTTCGTGTATTATTTTGGAAAAACTATGTCCTAGTTTTTCGCCGATTAGTCCATATTGCATAATCATTCACCTCGTGTATATCATACAAGAATAATAATGATTTTTCAACACAATATTGTAATAAAATCGTAAAGACAGTTGTTGTAAATAATGCTATAATAAAAAAATAGCAATAAAAAGCAATGAATAAAGAAAGGACGGAAACTATGAAAAATTTAAAAAAATATGTATCTGCGTTATTAAGCATTTGTTTATTGAGTGCTTGCGCACTGATACCACAACAAGCGGAAGCATTGGAGCAATCAAGTGGTAATGCTGATATGAGAGCAGTATGGATTTCTACTGTATATAGTGCAGATTATCCTTCTGTGCAAAATGATGAACAAAAACAGAAACAAGAATTTATTACAAAATTAGACGAAATCAAAAAAATGGGATTAAATACTGTTGTGGTGCAAATGCGTCCGAAAGCAGATGCTTTTTACCAGTCAAATATCAATCCTTGGTCAGAAATATTGACAGGTACACAAGGACAAAATCCCGGATATGACCCTATGGCATTTATGATTGAAGAAGCACACAAAAGGGGTATGGAATTTCACGCTTGGCTCAATCCCTATAGAATTACAACAAGCGGTACAGATATAAATGTATTAGCAGAAAATCACCCTGCAAGACTTCATACAGATTGGGTAATTACATATAACAATGGTTTATATTATGACCCTGCAAATGAAGCAGTAAAACAACATATTTGTGATACAGTTGCAGAAATTGTAACAAATTACGATGTAGATGCCATACATTTTGATGATTATTTTTACCCTAATGGATATCCTTTAAATGAAGGAGAAACACAAGATGGACAACAGGCAAACCAAAGAAGGGCAAATGTGAATGATATGATTAGAAGAGTACACGATACTATAAAATCTATCAAATCAGATGTGGCGTTTGGTGTAAGTCCTATGGGAATATGGAAAAATAAAGGTTCTGACAGTACAGGTTCTGATACAAAAGGAGCAGAGGGATATTATGCTGTTTATGGCGATGTCAGAACGTGGATAAAAAATGGATATGTAGATTATATTGTACCTCAAATTTATTGGGCAAGAGGTACAGCAGCAGCAGATTATGAAACACTTGTAAAATGGTGGACAGAAGAAGTCAAAAATACAAATGTAGATTTGTACATAGGACAGGGAATATATAAAGATGATGTTGCAGCAGAAATAGGAGAAGAATTATTATTAAATGAGCAATATGATGTAAAAGGCAGTTTTTATTTTAGTTTGAGAGATTTGCTTGACAATAGACAAAATTGTAAAGTTGCAGTAATGAATTATTATGCTAAAAAAGACGGTACTGGACAACAAATACCTACACCGCAAATACCACAAGAGCAAACTCCTGAAACAACAATACCTTCTGTATCAACAGAAACACCTTCCGTTGTAATACCACCAAATCAAAATGAAATAGACAATGCACCTGTTGCATTTGAGCCAATTATAGAACCAGAGAAGCCTATACCCGAACCAGTAGAGCCAGAACCAACACAGACAACACCACCAGTAGAAACACCACCAGTAGAAACACCCTCTGTGTCCGCACAACAACAGCAGGCATTTGCTTCTGCTACAAAGGTATTAGTAGATAGCAAAGAAGTGTCATTTGATGCGTATATTATAAATGATTTTACTTATTTTAAATTAAGAGATGTGGCAATGGCATTAAATGGTACACAAAAACAGTTTGATACACTCTGGAATGAAACAGAAAAAGCAATCAATGTTGTCACAAATACTGCCTATACTGTAGTAGGGGGAGAATTGCAAAAAGGAGATGCAAAAAATAAAACAGCATTGTTTTCTAATGGAAAGTTGTATTTTAATGGAGTAGAAAAAGCATTACTCGCTTATAATATAGATGGAAATACCTATTTTAAATTGAGAGATTTGGCAAAAGAAATTGATTTTGGTGTAGCGTGGAATGAACAATCACAAAGTATTGCAATACAAAGTGATAGTAGCTATACAGAATAAGGAGTTAAAGTAGTATGGAAGAAAAAAAGCTAAAAGAATTAGAGCAGCGTTCCTTTGAAAATGCAGCATATGTTTCCAAAACACCAACAGAAGAAGCTGCTTTGACAATACAAAAAATATATGCAGTATACAAAAATCAAGGATTTGATTTTGCCATTATCAATGATAGCGGCGTGATGAAATTTAATCAGGATAGAATGAAATTTTTGGAATTGATAGCAAATACGGATATATCAGAAGTAGGGAATAAATTTGAAAAAAGACTTTCTGTGCAAGAATATGAATTTTTAAAGGCATATATAGAATATGGAAAATATCATTTACAGCATCAAACACCCGAAAGACAAAAAACGAAAGTAATGGACGTATCTCCTGAAGAAACAGCAGCATATCAAAGACTTTGTCAAAATGTAATAGGACAGCAAGAAATGAAACATACATTGTGTAAATTAGGTGCAGTGTATCAGTTTGCTAGAAAAAGAGAGGAGTACCATCTGCCGACACCGCCTATACATAAAGTGTTGGCATTTATAGGCCCTCCAGGTACAGCAAAAACGACATCAGCAAGATATTTTGCAGAAATGATGACAGAACAAGAATTGCTTTCGGGAGGAAGTATTGCTTATGTTACAGGAACACAGTTAAAAGCGAAATATGTGGGGCAAACTTCTGACAGAGTGCATCAAATATTTGAAACAAATGATATTATTATAATAGATGAAGCATATTCTTTGGTAAATTATAATGAAACAGAAAGAACAGATAATTTTTCACAAGAAGCATTAGCACAGCTTTGTATAGAAGTAGAAGAACATAGCGATGATAAATTGATTATATTTGCAGGATATGGAGGAGACATTCACGAAAAAAATAATAAAATGAAACGTTTTTTAGATGAAAATCCGGGCATATCAAGTAGAATTACATTTACAGTGCATTTTTCACCTTATACTGCAAAAGAAATGCTTGACATATTTGAGGCACTTGCCAATAATGCTACATTTCATTTAGAAAAAGGTTGGGAAGATATACTTTTACCATTTTTTGAAAAAAGAGTAAAAGATGAAAATTTTGGTAATGGTAGAGAAGCAAGAAGATTATTGGAGCATACTATGGCAGTAGCAGCAGAAAGATTTATGCAATGGCAGCAAAATGCAATGTTTTCTTCTCAAATTGCAAAAGAAAAACAAGAAAGACAACTGTTGTCGCTTCTTACTTGTGAAGACTTAAATACAGCAATACAGGAATTTATAAGAGGATAGTAAAAAGCACTCACTTTTTTTACAGTAAAAATAAATTTTTTGACAGACTGAGCATATAAAAATTGAAGAGGTATGAACATAATTGTAGTATTCTATTAGAAATATAAATTAAAATATGACAAGGAGAATAAAATATGTTTGAGAACTTTGACTTTGCTGATTTTTGGAACGATGATGTTGAAAATATGGATTTGATTGGAGAGTCTCCATCTGATGAGTTAATTGCAGAAATCGAAAAAGAGCTTGGTTATAAATTGCCTGCTTCTTACATTTGGTTAATGAAACAACATAATGGAGGTTTGCTTAACAAAACAGATTTTCTAGTAACTGTATCAAACAGTTGGAAGCTAATAGGTATCACTAGTTTTATAAAAATTAATTCTATTTGTGATGAAAATCAATTTATGAAAGATGATTGGGGATATCCTGATATTGGTGTAGCTATTTGTGATACTCCTTCTGCTGGACATGAAATGATTTTTTTAGATTATCGTGAGTGTGGTAGACAAGGAGAACCTAAAGTAGTACATATTGACCAAGAATTAGATTATGAAATTACCCTTTTAGCAGATAATTTTGAGGATTTCATTAGAGGGCTTGTAGATTCAGAAGAATTGGAAGAATTTTATGAAGAATAAGTGAATGTTTGATTTGTTTCCATATAATAAATAGAACAGGTCATTAAAAAGCAAAAAAGGCGGTAAGTAGTTTTAGTATTAAAAAAGCACTCACTGCGATAAAGTGAGTGCTTTTCTATATTATACATTATCTGCCATATAAAGAAGTAATTCTTTTGTAGTATCCCAACCGATACAAGCGTCTGTAATAGATTTCCCATAAATATGGCCATCTGTTTTTTGATTGCCTTCTTCTATAAAACTTTCAATCATAACACCTTTTACCATATTGTGTATATCTTTGTTTATTTTTCTGTTGTGTAATATTTCTGCCACAATTCTTGGTTGTTCATAATATATTTTTTTAGAATTGGCGTGGTTAGCATCTACCATAACACAAGGATTTACAAGACCGTGTTTTTGATAGAGTTCGTGTACTAATATCATATCTTCATAGTGATAATTTGGTATATTTTGACCGTGTTTGTTTACAGAGCCACGTAATATAGCATGAGCATAAGGATTACCTGTAGTAGAAACTTCGTGGTCACGATACATAAATGTATGTCCAGACTGTGCAGCATATATGGAATTGAGCATAACACTGTAGTCACCACTTGTTGGATTTTTCATACCTACAGGCACATCAATACCACTGGAAACAAGTCTGTGTTGTTGATTTTCAACAGAACGAGCACCTATAGCAATATAGGAAAGCATATCATCGACATAAGGCAAATTTTCAGGATAAAGCATTTCATCTGCTGCTGTCAAGTGAGATTCTTCTATTGCTCTGATGTGCATTTTTCTGAGTGCTACAATGCCTTTTAATATATTTGCACCTTTTTCAGGGTCAGGCTGATGAAGCATACCTTTGTAGCCTTCTCCTGTTGTTCTAGGTTTATTGGTATAAATACGAGGCACAATAAACAGTTTTTGTTTTACCTCATCATTTAGTTTTGCCAAACGAGAAACATAATCACATACAGCATCTTCATCACTGGCGGAACAAGGGCCAACGACAACAATAAATTTGTTTTGTTTTCCTTCTAGTATTGCCTTCATTTCCTCGTCACGCTGTTTTTTAATTTGTTGTAATTTTGGTGACATAGCCACTTTTTCGAGCATTTCCTCAGGAGAGGGAATGTTTTGTATTACTTTGAAACTCATATTATACAAATCCTTTCGATTTTAATTTACATTATATCATAGTAAAAATTGTTGTATTTTGCAAGTGATTTTATAGCAATGCACAATGCACGATAAATATTTATAACAATATTGTTGACAAATAATAAAAAAAGATTAAAATAATATTAGTGATATAATGTGAAAGCGTTGACCAAGAGTAAGTACACAATAAAAACTGATTTTAGAAAGTTGGTGTTTGATGCAAACCAATACAGTTTTATTGTTGGAATGGGCTTGTGAGTAGAAACAGAATTTCTTTTTAGAATAGTATGTAACTCGGTATTCTCCCGTTATAGAGAATGTTGTATTTTCTGTACAACAATAAGAGGGTTATAGATATAACCAATAGAGGTGGCACCGCATAAAAATATTATGTCCTCTGTGTATTTTTGAAATATACAGGGGATTTTTTTATTTTGATACTATTTTGAGCAAAAAAAGGAGAGAAAAATGATGTCAGAACAACAAAAAAAAATTATATTTAGTGGTATGCAGCCTTCTGGGCTGATTACATTGGGCAACTATTTAGGAGCACTGAATAACTGGAGAAAATTACAAGATGAGTATAACTGTTTATATTGTATTGTAGATATGCACGCAATTACAGTACGTCAAGACCCTTCTAAATTGAGAAAACAAGCAAAAGAATTGCTTTTGCAATATTTGGCTGTAGGATTAGACCCTCAAAAAAGTATATTATATTATCAGTCCCACGTGCCTCAACACGCAGAATTAGGTTGGATATTAAATTGCTATACTTATATGGGAGAACTCAATAGAATGACACAGTTCAAAGAAAAATCACTTTCTCATGCAGATAATATCAATGCAGGATTGTTTACTTATCCTGTGCTTATGGCAGCAGATATATTATTATATCAAACAGATTTAGTACCAGTAGGAGAAGACCAAAGACAGCATTTGGAAATTACAAGAGATATCGCAGGGCGTTTTAATGGTGTGTATGGTGATGTATTTAAAATACCAGAGGCATATATTGGCAAAGTTGGTGCAAGAATAATGGCATTGCAAGAACCTACTAAAAAAATGTCAAAATCTGATGAAAATAAAAATAATACCATAGCATTGCTAGACGAACCTGCTGTGGTTATGAATAAAATTAAAAGAGCAATGACAGACTCTGAAAATGAAGTGCGTTATAGTGAAGAAAAAGCTGGTATTAGAAATTTACTTGACATTTATTGTGCTGTGACAGGAGAAAGCATAGCACAAGCAGAAAAGGAATTTGCCAATGCGGGATATGGCACATTTAAAAAAGCAGTAGGAGAGGCTGTTGTAGCGAATTTAGAACCAATACAGAAAAAAGTAAAAGAATTAGAAAAAAATCAAGACTATGTTGATGATATTATAAAACAAGGAGCAGAAAAAGCTTCTGCGTTAGCACAAAAAACATTGCGAAAAGTACACAAAAAAATAGGATTTCCTCAAAGAGTAGTATAATTGGTAATATTGATATTAAGTTTTTGGAACATCAGCCGATATTAATAATAGTAAAAATAAATAGTGTGACATCGGGCTTATAGAATAAAGTACAAATGTGCTTTTATTCTGTAAGCCCTTTTTTTGCCAAAAAGGAGGAAACTGTATGAAAATTATAGGAAAACAAAATGAAGCAGTTATATATGGAGATACTATAGAAGACTCTGCAATAGAACAAATACAAATGTTGTGTGACCAAGTGTTTACCAAAGACAGCAAAATAAGAATAATGCCAGATGTGCATACAGGAGCAGGTTGTACCATAGGTATGACTATGACAATAAATGATAAAGTAGTACCTAATATTGTGGGAGTAGATATAGGCTGTGGTATGTATACAGTTTGTCTAGGAAAAATAGATATTGATTTTGAAAAATTAGATGCAGTTGTATATACGATACCTTCTGGTAAAAATGTATGGGAAGGCAGACAAAAGCAATTTGATTTGACAGTATTAAATTGTTATAGAGATTTAAAAGATACCAAAAGAATAATGAGAAGTATAGGTACATTAGGGGGAGGAAATCATTTTATTGAAATTGAAAAAACAAAAGACAATGTCAAATATATGGTAATACATACAGGAAGCCGTAACTTAGGAAAACAAGTAGCACATTATTATCAGAATATGGCAATCGACTTGCAAAAAGGAAAAGAAGAATATTTTCAAAAGAAGGAACAAATGATAGCACAATATAAAGCAGAAGGAAGAAGAAAAGAATTACAAAAGGCACTCAAAGAAATTACTTGGACACCGAAGTGTTTGGAAATGCCAGAAGAGTTATGTTTTTTGTACGGAAAATATATGAAGCAATATTTAGAAGATATAGAAATATGTCAGCAATTTGCAAAACAAAATAGAGAACTCATTGCACAAAAAATAATAGAAGCTATGGATTGGAAAATAGAAGAAGCATTTCATACCATACATAACTATATTGATATAGAACAAAACATTGTTAGAAAAGGGGCAATTTCTGCAAAAAAAGGGGAAAAAGTGCTTATTCCTATTAATATGAAAGAGGGTAGTATATTGGCAATAGGAAAAGGAAATGAAGAATGGAATTACTCCGCACCACATGGTGCAGGAAGGCTATATAGCAGAAGTCAAGCAAAAGAGTGTTTTACATTAGAACAGTATCAAAAAGAAATGAAAGGTATTTATTCTACTTGTATAACAGAGAAAACATTAGATGAGGCACCTATGGCTTATAAAAAATTAGAAGATATTATAAATGCAGTACAGCAAACAGTAGATGTTGTAGAAGTAATGAAACCAATGTATAATTTTAAAGCAGAGTAGTATTCGTAAAAAATAAATAAAGAGGTGTTATATTTTGAATTTAAAATTAAATATGTTAACATTCAAAGAAATTTTTAAGCATTATGATATATATGAACAAGAAACTGAGTATGGTGGAGTATCGGGACAAGCAGAAATGGTTGTTAACTTTATTGTCCATAAATTTTTCTGTTTTAAAAAAGGGAATGGTGAAAAAACATCTGCAATTAGTTTGACCGAAATAGAAAATAGTAAAGAAAGACGAGTAGGAAATGTAATATTAAAAGAAATAGGAATTGGGCTAAAATTTGGAGATATTATTGATATAAAAGAAATAGAAAAAGTATGTGGTAGTCCTATTGCAATAGATAATAATTTTACATATATGTGCCGATACCACTATAGTATATCACCAGATTTGTTTATTTGCATTGGAGTAAAAGAACAAAATAATAAGTTAGTTCATTTAGAAATCATAAATGATGCGGAAGTGATTTCAGAAATTATTGATTGTAGGAGAAATCTAGGAAAAGATAGACGAATATATCATATAGTGTTAGATAGAAAACAGTATTATAAATTAGAGTGCCTTTTGAGAGGAAATAACACTTTATCTAAATATTTAGCAGAAAATAAAGCAATTTGTGGTTATGAGTTATTTCGAGAAATTGTTTGTGAACTAGAACTGTTAAAAGAAGATGGCTGTGATATAGAAGAATATGGAGTACCTATACTAAAATACATTACGGCACAAATTTATTCTAAAAATGAATATTATTTTGTAAAACAGATAGGAGCAAAAGAATTTGTGTGTGAAGAAGATTTTGTAGTAAAATTTGATTTAAAATTTGAAACATAATAAGAGGTGAAAGTATATGAGAAAAGTTGTATTATATATTGCTATGAGTATTGACGGATATATTGCAGATAAAAATGGTAAAGTGGATTTTATAAAGGGACAAAATGATATAGAACAAAATGGAGATAGTTATACTAATTTTATAAAAAAGGTAGATACGGTTGTAATGGGCTGGAATACTTATCATCAAATTGTAACGGAGTTATCTCCAAATAAATGGGTTTATAATGATATGACAAGTTATGTTATTACACATAGAGCATTAAAATCCACAGAAAATATTGTGTTTACACAAACTGCTCCTTGTGATTTAATAAAACAACTAAAACAGCAAAAAGGGGAAAAAATATGGATTTGTGGTGGTGCCAATATTATACAGCCTCTCATACAATATGAACTGATTGATGAATATATGATTTCTATCATACCAACTATATTGGGTTCAGGCATTAGACTTTTTGGAGAAACACAACAGCAAATAAAATTAAAATTGATACAAACACAATATGATAATGGCATTACAGAATTGATTTATAAAAAAAGAAAATGTAATGACTAAAATAATATTGAAAATATATGTTGAAAATATTATAATAATGCTGTATAATTAAAAATTGTTTGTAACAATAAAAAAGAGATGTTCCTTGCATAACCATCTCGAAAATAAAAAACAGGGAGGAAATTTATTATGAAACAAACAGTAGAATTAAGTAAACAGTCAAAAAAGAAAATTACCACAAGAGCAGTAGCATTTACAGGTATTGTTGCAGCAGCATATGCCGTTACAACACTTGCTATAGCACCATTAAGTTTTGGAGCGATACAGCTTCGATTTTCTGAAGTGCTTGTGCTGTTGGCATTTATTGATGCAGGCTTTGCACCTGGACTCATATTAGGCTGTGTGATAGCAAATGCTTTTAGTCCTATGGGAATAGTAGATGTGGTATTTGGTACAGCTTGTACTACAGCGGCATTGATAGGCATTACAAAATCAAAAAATCTTTTTGTAGCGACATTGTGGCCAACAATATGCAACGCATTTATAGGAGTAGAATTGTATATTGTTTTGGGATTGCCTTTGTTTTTCTCTATGGCAACGGTTGCACTAGGAGAATTTGCAGTAGTAACTTGTATAGGATATCCTTTGTTCCGATACATATTAAGTAATCAAAAATTAGTAGAACAACTGAAAATAAATAAATAATTGTAAAAGGGCAGTATTTTCTGCTCTTTTTTTTGTAAAAAATAGAAAGGTGGTAGTAGTAATGAAAGGCGATGAAAAATTAGGGCGTTTTATGAGTATGGTGTTAAGACATAAACCAGAAAGTATTGGTATTGTATTAGATGAATATGGCTATGCAGATGTCAAACAATTACTAAAAGCAATGAAGGAACACGGAAAATATATTGATATGGCAACATTAGAAAGAATTGTAGCAGAAAATGATAAAAAGAGATATTCTTTTAATAAAGACCATACTAAAATTAGAGCAAGTCAAGGACATTCTATTTCTGTAGATTTGCAATTAGAACAAAAAATACCACCTAAAGTATTATATCACGGAACAGCAGAGAGATTTTTAGAAAGCATACAAAAAAAGGGATTGCTTAAAATGTCAAGACAGTATGTGCATTTGTCAAAGGACATACAAACAGCAGTAAAAGTTGGTCAAAGACACGGTAAAGCAGTAGTATTAAATGTAGATGCTGAAAAAATGGTAAAAGATGGTTTTTGTTTTTATTTGTCTGATAATGGTGTGTGGCTTTGTGAAAAAGTACCCTGTCAGTATTTCAGTATAGAGTTGTAAACAAGGGCGTTATTTTGTATAATAAATAGAGGAGGATTGTATGAAAGTAAATAGAAAATATAAAGACTCTTTGTTTACAAGACTGTTTTCTGAAGAAGAACAGCTTAGACAGCTTTATAATGTGTTAAAAGGTACAAATTATGGTACAGATACAAAAATAGAAGTAATAACATTAGATGATGTACTTTTTATGGGAAGAAAAAATGACATTTGTTTTAAAATTGATCATCAAATTGTAGTGTTGTTGGAACATCAAAGTACCATAAATGAAAATATGCCTTTGCGATTTTTGATTTATGTTGCAAGAGAGTATGAAAGACTAATAGATAATAAAGCATTGTATAAAACAACATTGATAAAAATACCAACACCAGAATTTTATGTATTGTATAATGGCGTAAGAAAATATCCTAATGAAAAAATATTAAAATTGTCAGATGCTTTTATAACAGATACTCATAACACAAAGCTAGAATTGGAAGTAAAAGTAATTAACATTAACTATGAACAAAATCAGCCTTTTTTACAGCAATGTCATAGACTACAAGAGTATAGTTATTTTATATTTGAAGTAAAACAAAATCAAAAAAAGGGTATGAGTTTTGAATGTGCTGTTAAAAATGCAATAAAAAGCTGTATCAAACAAAATATTATGGCAAAATTTTTGCAGATAAATGGAAGTGAGGTGCTGAATATGTTAATGACAGAATTTGATATTGATGTGGCAAGAGAAGCGTGGCTTGAAGAAGGAGAACAAAAGGGAATAAAAATAGGAGAACAAAAGGGAATAAAAATAGGAGAACAAAAGGGAATAAAAATAGGAGAACAAAGAGGAGAATTAAAAAAACAACAAGAGATAGCTAAAAAACTAATAGGAGTATTGGATATAGAAGTAATCGCAGAAAAAACAGGATTGTCAATAGAGGAAGTAAAAAAACTAATATAGTAAAAAAAATAAGCAGCCAATCCATAAATGGTATGGCTGCTTATTATTATTTTTTATTTTTTGCTTTTTTGGCAATTTCAATATTTACTTTTTTATTTTTAATTTTAGTATTTTTCATACCGTGAATAATATCTTTGGCATATTCTGCAGGAACATCAATAAAAGCATAGTCGTCAAACAAATCAATAGAGCCTAATATTTTGCCAGAAACGCCTGTTTCACCAGCAATCGCACCAACAATATCTTTTACTCTAACTTTATTTTTTTTGCCTGCATTTAAAAATAATCGTACCATTTTTTCAGCAGAGCCGCCATAAATTTCAGTACCACCTAAATTTATATCATCTATGGCATCAATACTGTCAACACTGACATCTGCTAAATTGTGTTTGAGAAGTGCCGCAGCGATGTCAATGGCAGCATAGTCTTCTGCAATTAATTTTTCTACTAAATTGATATATTTTGTTAAATGACCTTCTTCTATAATAGATTTTGTTTTTTCTATAAAAATATTTGTTTTCATTTCTTCTACATCGCTGAGTGTAGGAAGTTTTTGTTGTACAATTTTTGTTTTGGTGTATCTCATAATATCACGCAATTTGTAAATTTCTTTTCCTACACAAAATGTAAATGCTTTTCCTGTTCTGCCTGCACGCCCTGTTCTGCCTATGCGGTGAACGTAATATTCTTCATCTTGAGGTACATCATAATTAAATACTACATCAATGTCATCAATGTCAATGCCTCTTGCTGCAACATCTGTGGCAACCAGTATTTCTATTGTGCCATTTCTGAATTTTTGCATTACTTTATCTCTTTGAGATTGCTTTAAATCTCCGTGTAATCCCTCTGCAAAATAACCTCTGCCCTGTAACAGTTCTACTACTTCATCTACACGTTTTTTTGTATTACAAAATACAAGTGCTAATTTAGGGTCATACACATCAACAATACGAGAAAGTGCATCTAATTTTGTTCTTTCTTTGACATCAAAATAGATTTGTTCAATATTGGGAACAGTAAGTTCTTTTCTTACAACTTTTATAAATTCTGGTTCCTTTAAAAAGCGTTTGCTTAAAGAAAGTATTTCAGTAGAGAGTGTAGCAGAAAACATAATTGTTTGATGTTGTTCAGGTACTTTTACTAATATAGTTTCAATATCTTCTCTAAATCCCATATCTAGCATTTCGTCTGCTTCGTCTAATATCATCATTTTTACGGTTTCCATTTTTAAAGTACGACGACGCATATGGTCCATAACACGTCCCGGTGTACCTATAATCACCTGAGCCCCTTTTTTGAGTGCAGCAATTTGTCTGTCAATAGGTTGACCACCATAAATAGGTAATACACGAATATTTTCAGTATATTTGAGTAATTTTCTAAATTCCTCACTCACTTGTATCGCAAGTTCACGAGTAGGACAAAGTATTACCGCTTGTAATCTTTTATCTTCTGCATCAATTTGTTCTAAACAAGGAATACCAAAAGCAGCAGTTTTTCCTGTACCTGTTTGGGATTGTCCAATGACATCTTTTCCTTGCATAATAATAGAAATTGCCTGAGATTGTATAGGAGTTGCTTCTTCAAATCCCATATCCAATACTGCACGACAAATTTCAGAAGATAATTGCATATCTTCAAATTTTAAATTTTCCATCTGTTAATTTTCCTTTCTATATTTCCAAAAAGCTGAATGGAAAAAGGGGAATTATTACAAAAAATTTCCATTCAGCTTTTTTATAAGTGGCATATTTTAAAAAAGACGCCAGTTAATAATATAACACGAAATGCTTTAAAAAGCAATGTTTCAAAAAAATAAAATTTTATAACATTTGTTTGTAAAAAGTGTTATACTGTTATAAAAATGGGAGAGGAGTAAAAACATATGAAACTTTTTTCAATGGTGTTAGCATTGTCTATGATATTTACAACAATTACAGTGCCAGCACAACAGTTTACAAATACTACACAAAATATAGAGCAATACAATGTACAAAGTGCATATATACAAAATAGTAATGATAATTGGTATAATTTGACAAAAGAGCAAAAATTGCAGGATATGGAATATTTGTATCAAACATTACAGCAAAACTATCCTTACATAAATATGTTAAAAAGAATGTACAATGTAGATTTAGAACAAGAATATCAAAAAGCAATAAAAGAAATTGAAAACAGTAAAACAGATTTTGAATTTTATACCATAGTAAACCGTTTTACAAATCAATCTCATATGGTAGGGCATTTGTCAACTATTTCTCCTTTTGATTATGATTGGTTTGTAAAAAGCTATAGTGATACTACAGGTGTACCTGAATTTTATTGGGAGCAAATGGAAAAAATTAGAAAAGTATATGCGGATGAAAAAGCAAAAAAAGCATATACTGCATTAAAAAATAAAATGCTGCCTATTATGCAAAAAAGTACTACACAGCAAAATACACAAAAGCGTAGTAATGTAGAAACAAAAATAATAGAAAAAGGAAAAATTGCTTATATTTATGTAGGTAGTTTTGATATGGGATATTATGAAGAAGATAAAAAGAAACTTTTTGATTTTTATAAACAGGTACAATACTATGATAATGTAATATTTGATTTTACAGAAAATGGTGGAGGCGGTATGTTTTATTTTAATGATTTGATTGCAGCACCAAATATAGATAAAATACTTTATACCAAAGTATATGAGTTGATGCAGTCAGGGGAATATAATATGCAGTTTTTTGGAGAAGATGGTTTTGAGAGTAGTTCAAAATTGCCTAAACTGCCTAAAATCAATCAAGAGGATTTAAAAGAATTGGATTTGATGCTAGAGAGTGTGTATTTTATACAGCCAAGTCAAAAACAAAAAATGTTAAAAGGAAAATTGTGGATATTAGTAAATGAAACTGTGTTTTCTTCTTCTGAATATGCGGCAATGTTTTCAAAGGCAACAGGTTTTGCCACATTGGTAGGAGAAAGAACAGGAGGAGATGGTATAGGAAGTGACCCTTTGCCTATATTGTTACCTAACAGTGGCATTATTGTAAGATATAGCCCTATTTATGGTACAACAGCAGACGGTACCAATAGCCAAGAATTCGGTACAGAACCAGATATTTGGGTAGAACAAGGAAAAACCTATTTGCAGACTTGTATTGATGCAATAAAAAAACAATTATAATAATAAAGTTTTTTTGTGGACTTCGTACAGTCTGCGTTACGCTTCGGTTGATACAGTACAAATGTTCATTGGACATTTTATACATTGCAAATTTTTTTGAAAAACTGTCATTTTTCATTATAAAATCAATATTTTTAAGGAAACGAAGTTTCCGTTTAAAATTCTTTGCTTCTTTCTTTTAAGAAAGAAGTAAGAGTTTGAGAGCAACGCTCTCAATGTTTTTTGATAAGCAAAGCACTCACTAAAAAGTGAGTGCTTTTTGTTATTTAAAATAATACGAATTTTAATATTATTGCAATCACAATAATGACAGCAATAATAATAATAAATGTGGTATTGATACCGCCTGAAGATGTTTTTTTCAATTTTGCTATTTCGCTATCGTCATCATCATATTTGTGATGGGCTACTTGTTTTACTTCTGTTTTTTTGGGTTTTTCTGTTACCGCTTTTTGTTCGTTTTTTTCGTATGTATCTAATGTTTTGTCAAGATTTTTGATTAAATTTAATTCTTTGTCAATAAATTCTCCGCAGTTGGGACAGAATATTTTTTCGTTGTCATCAATAGAAAAGCCACAGTGAGAACATTTTTTTGCCATATGTATTCCTCCTAAGTGAAATAAGTGTTTGCAGAAATTAAAATCATAGTAATACTACATATTATTTTTATAGTAATACTATAGCATAATTTGTTAAAATTGTCTAAATTATTTTAAAAAAGGGGACAAAAATAATCACTAAAACAGTAAAAATTTTAATATGACAACAACAATAATAATAATAATTAATATCAACATAGAATTACTGCTTTTTTTAGGGGGAACTGATTTTTTGATAGGTATGTAATCATCATCATCATTTCTTCTGCGTTGTGTCGTGTTTATATTTTGTGGTGTTTGTTTTTTTGATTTGTTGTAATTTGTTGATTGTGACTGTTTGTAATCATCAAGAGTTTTGTCAATTTCATTGAGCAACTTTAAATTGTCGCTTATTTTTCTGTCAATGAGTTCTCCGCAGCTAGGACAGAACAATTTTTCTTCATCTTCAATAACGTGACCACAATGGGGACATCTTTTTGCCATAATATTTTATTCCTCCTAAAAATCATATCTTTTGTTTATTCAAATAAAAAACATAATAATACTATATCATAAACTGTTGAAATTGTCTAAAATATTTTAAACAATATTATATTTTTAAAAAACAATATTGACAAGTATTAAAAATGTGATAAAATAATTTCATTATCAATAAGATAAAAGCAATGAAAGCGAAAAGTAAACAGTGCTGTTATCACAGAGAGAAAATGTCATCGGCTGAAAGCATTTTTGATGAAACAGATTGTCGAAGTTCCCGCTGGAGCTGATTTTTTGAACCATTTTTTAATCAAGTAGGAAAATCCGTGTGCTGTGCGTTATACAGTAAAGAGTGCCTGTACCTTTTTGTGTGCAGGAATTTGGGTGGTACCACGGAAAACAATAACATTCGTCCCTTTTGGGAAGAATGTTTTTTTTATTTTTAGAAGGAGTGTAAATGATATGAAACAAAAGTTAAAAGAAATTCATAACAAAGCATTGACAACACTAAGTGAAATAAAACAAATGAAAGAATTAGAAGAAGCAAAAGTAAAACTTTTGGGAAAAAAGGGAGAATTGACAGCAGTATTGAAAGAAATGGGAAAACTTTCTAAAGAAGAAAGGCCTGTAATAGGACAGCTTGCTAATGAAGTAAGACAAGATATTGAGAAAAAATTAGAAGAAGCAAAAAAACATATTTTAGCAGTAGAACAGCAGATAAAATTGGAAGCAGAAAAAATAGATGTTACTATGCCAGGTAGAAAATGTGAATGTGGCCATAAACACCCTATGAGCATTGTAATTGATGAAATTTCTGATATTTTTATAGGTATGGGATATGAAATTGCAGAAGGCCCAGATGTAGAAAAAGATTATTATAATTTTGAGGCATTAAATATACCAAAAGACCATCCTGCAAAAGATGAACAAGATACATTTTATGTAAATGGAGATATACTTTTGAGAACACAAACATCACCTGTACAGGTAAGAGTAATGGAAAAAGGGAAATTGCCTATAAGGGTAGTTTGTCCAGGTACAGTATACCGTTCTGATGAAGTAGATGCCACACACTCCCCAGTATTCCATCAGTTGGAAGGTTTAGTGGTAGATAAAGGCATTACTATGGGAGATTTAAAGGGAGCATTGGCAGTATTTGCAAAAGAATTGTTCGGAGAAAATGTAAAAGTACGTTTTAGACCACATCATTTCCCATTTACAGAACCAAGTGCAGAAATGGACGTAACTTGTTTTGCTTGTGGCGGAAAAGGTTGCCGTGTTTGTAAAGGAGAAGGATATATTGAACTGTTGGGCTGTGGTATGGTACACCCTAAAGTGTTGAAAATGTCTGGTATTGACCCAGAAGAATATAGCGGTTTTGCTTTTGGTATGGGATTAGAAAGAGTAGCAATGCAAAGATATGGTATTACAGATTTGAGATTGCTTTTTGAAAATGATGTAAAATTCTTAAAACAATTTTAAATTACTTTATTAAAAAAAGTAATTTCATAAATGGAAGCAAAAATAACAAAATGAAGTTTTACATTTAAAATTTAAGTTAAGCCTTTGAAAAGGTTTTTGGAAGTTTGAGGGGTAGCACTCAATTTAAGAAAGGAGATAAAAATATGGACGTACCAATGTTATGGTTGAAAGAATATACAGATGTCACAGCAGACATAAAACAATTTATAGAAGATATTACATTAACAGGCTCAAAAGTGGAGGGATATACCACTATAGGCGGTGATATTGAAAATGTTGTAACAGGACAAATTAAAAAAATAGTAAAGCACCCAGATGCAGATAAATTAGTTATTACAACAGTAGATGTAGGAAAACAAAGAGAATTGCAAATTGTAACAGGTGCAACAAATTTAAAAGAAGGCGATTATGTACCTGTTGCATTGGATAATTCTAAAATAGCCAATGGTGTGGAAATTCATTCTGGTAGTTTGAGAGGAATACTTTCAGAAGGTATGCTTTGCTCTATACAAGAACTGGGATTTGATTTACACGATTTTCCAGAGGCTTGCGAAAATGGTATTTATGTATTTCCAGAAGCAGTAGAATTAGGTAAAAATGTAATAGATGTATGGGGAATAAAAGATGATGTAGTAGAATTTGAAATCACATCAAATAGACCAGATTGCTTTAGTGTGTTAGGCATTGCAAGAGAGGCAGCAGCAACATATCAAATACCATTTCACTACCCCAAAATTGAAGTACAACAAAAAGCAGGAGGAAATGCTTCTGATTATATTTCAGTAGAAATTAAAAATCCACAACTTTGCCCAAGATATGCTGCAAGAGTAGTAAAAAATGTAAAAATTGAGCCTTCTCCTTTGTGGATGAGAAAAAGATTGAGAGCAGCAGGAGTACGTCCTATCAACAATATTGTAGATATTACAAACTATGTTATGATAGAAATGGGACAGCCTATGCACGCATTTGACATTGACTGTATTGCAGAAAGAAAAATTATTGTCAGAAATGCCAATGATGGAGAACAAATTACAACATTGGACGGCAATGTAAGAAATTTGGATAGTTCTATGCTTGTGATTTCAGACCCACAAAAAGCAGTAGCAGTTGCTGGTGTTATGGGTGGTGAAAATTCTAAAATTAATGAAAATGCAGAAGCAATATTATTCGAGTCTGCAACATTTCACGGCTCTAATATTAGAGTAACTGCCAAAAAATTGGGATTGAGAACAGATGCTTCTAGTAAATATGAAAAAGGACTTGACCCTAATATCGCATTAGAAGCAGTAAATAGAGCAGCTCAGTTAGTAGAAATGTTAGGTGCAGGAGAAGTTGTAGAGGGCGTAGTAGATTGCTACCCTAATAAAAGAGAAAGCTGGACACTTAGCTATTCTCCAGAAAAAATAAATAAATTGCTTGGTACAAATGTTTCAGAGCAACAAATGAAAGAAATATTTGAGAGAATAGAGTTAAAAGTAGATGAAAAAAATCATACAGTTGTTGTGCCAACATTCCGACCAGATTTAGAAGCACAAGCAGATTTGGCAGAAGAAGTTGCGAGATTTTATGGCTATGATAAAATCGAACCAACATTAGCAGCAGGTACTCCTACAGTAGGAAAAAGAAGTCGTAGTCAAATTATTACAGCAATGGTAAAACAAAATATGATTTCAAGTGGATTGTGTGAAGCAATGACATTTAGTTTTGAAAGCCCTAAAGTGTTTGATAAACTCAATATTGCAAAAGATAGTAATTTGAGAAAAACAGTTACCATATCAAATCCTTTGGGAGAAGATTATAGCATTATGAGAACCACAACACTCAATGCAATATTAACTTCTCTTGCTACAAACTATAATAGAAGAAATGAAAGTGCTGGATTGTTTGAAATTGCAAAAGTATATTTACCAAAGGCAGTACCAGTAGTAGAATTGCCTGATGAAATTAGTACACTTACAATAGGTATGTATGGCAATATGGATTTTTATGATATAAAGGGTATTGTAGAAAAAATGTTTGAAGTGCTGGGTATGAGTGAAAAAGTAGAATATGCTACAGAAAAAACGATTGCTCATATGCACACAGGAAGAACAGCTTCTATTTGTGTAGAAGGCAAACAGTTCGGTTATGTGGGAGAACTGCACCCACAAATTGCTTCTAACTATGATATAGGTACAAAAGTATATATTGCAGTTATCAATATGCCAGAAGTAATAGCATATGCAGATTTGGTAAAAGAATATAAAGCATTGCCAAAATTCCCAGCAGTAACAAGAGATATTGCTATGGTAGTTTCAGAAGATGTTACAGTGAAACAAATTGAAAATGTGATTAAACAAAACGCAGGACAATATTTAGAAAGTGTTAAACTTTTTGATGTATATCAAGGCAAACAAATAGGAAAAGGTTTGAAATCTGTAGCATATTCTATTACATTTAGAGCAGCAGATAAAACATTAGTAGAACAAGATGTTACAGAAGCAATGAAACAAATATTGGAGCATTTGTCAAGTCAGTTGCAGGCACAGTTAAGAGATAAATAATAGTGTAATAAAATAAAAAAGCCGTAATGTTTTTGCGGCTTTTTTTGTTTTATATTTTAATGAATAAACATTGCGTCACCAAAGCTAAAAAAGCGATATTTTTCAGCAACAGCAACAGCATAAGCATTTAGTACATTTTCTCTGCCAGCAAGTGCAGATACTAACATAATTAGCGTAGACTTGGGCAAATGAAAATTTGTAATTAAACAGTCTATAGTTTTAAAACGATAGGGAGGATATAAAAATATATTTGTCCAGCCACTGCAATGTGTTATAAAACCATTTTCATCTGCTATGCTTTCTAATGTTCTAGTGCTTGTTGTACCTACTGCAATAATTCTACCTCCTGCTTTTTTGGCATTGTTTATGATATCTGCCTGTTGTTTTTCTACAACATAATATTCAGAGTGCATTTGATGGTCTAGTATGTTTTGTTCTTTTACAGGGCGAAATGTGCCTAAACCTACGTGAAGTGTTACAAAAGCAATGTGAACCCCTTTTTGTTTTATTTGCTCCAGTAGTTCTGGTGTAAAATGTAGTCCAGCAGTAGGAGCAGCGGCAGAACCTTGTTGTTTGGCATAAACGGTTTGGTATCTGTTTTTGTCTTGTAATTGTTGTGTGATATAAGGAGGAAGAGGCATTTGTCCTAATTCATCTAATATCTGCTCAAATACACCATTATAATAAAACTGTACAATACGATTTCCGCCTTCTATAATTTCTAGTATTTCTGCTTCTAATTTGCCATCACCAAAAACAATTCTATCACCAACTTTGGCTTTTTTACCCGGTTTGACAAGTGTTTCCCATTTATCCAAATCTTTTCTTGTTAAAAGTAATAACTCCACATTTGCACCTGTTTGCTTTCTTTGTCCTATCAGTCGTGCAGGTAATACTTTTGTATCATTGAGCACTATACAGTCACCTTTTTTTAAATAGCTTAGTATGTCTTTAAATGTTTTATGTTCTATTTCACCAGTGTTTTTATTTAATGCCAAAAGGCGAGAGGAGGCTCTGTCTTTTAAAGGCTGTTGTGCAATTAATTCTGGTGGTAATTCGTAATAAAAATCTTTTTTGTCCATATTATTTCTCCTTAATTTATCTGTAAATAAAACCCCACAGAAAATATGTGGGGTATGTTATGAATATATTATTGTATTGTAACATCTGTATAATAATGATGCAATATACTTAAAAAGTCATAGCCTTGTGCCGCCATACCATTGGCACCTTTTTGACTCATACCTCCGCCGTGTCCGTTGCCCTTTCCTTCTATTACAAATGTACCTGAACCGTCATTTGTACTAATGCCAGAAGAAGCTGCTGTTACAGTAACCGTACGCTGTGGTGCATTTGTAGGTGCAGCACTTACGCTATTTGTTGTACTTGTTGTATTAGGTAGTGCTTCTGTTTGTGGTTGTGTCATAATAGCACTGTCACTTCCTATTACATAATTGTCTGCAATGCTTTCTTCTGCAGATACATTGGTATTGTCAGGTAATGTACTAACAGTTGGCAATGAGGTTGTTGTATTTGTAGAACTTTGTGGACTAGAAGAAGGAGCAATCATAGTAACGCTTGTTTTAGAACCGTTTCCTCTACCATTTATAGTGAACATTTTACTAGGGAAAGTACCGCTTAAAGAGGAAAAATATGTTCTAACTTGGTCTTTTGTCAATACTTTTGTACCACTTGTACCTACTATTTTTAATTCCTGTACACGTCCTCCTAATGCAATTTTAGATAATACTAAGTCTGTAACTTGTCCAATATTGTCACCTTTTGAGCTTGTTAAATTGGTAAGCTGTGCCGCAGTAAATTTTTTTGTCCAAGTGTTAGTGTCTATTTCGTATACATCAGGTACTGCTTTTAAATAGGGGAGGGGAGAAGTCCAAATATCTTCACTGTTTTCTGTATAACCTCCACTACTAGCAAAAAATACAGACTCTATTGGTTCTCCTTGATAATACATTACTAAACCTTTTGTAGCATCAACGGCAGCATTTGTAGCATCAAATTCTGAAGGCTTGCCTTTATAAGACTGGCAATGTGTGCCGTCACAAATGTCATAACCACTTGTAGTATGTGCTTTCATATCTATTTTTTTTAGAGCATATGTTCGAGAAGCAACTGCTTGTGCTTTGAGTGCTTCTGTTGCAAAACTAGGTGACATTTCTCCAGGTAAAACACCATAAAGATAGTGTTCTATATTTACTGCATTAACAGGTACAATACTGCCACCGTTTACACGAGTAGGTTGTATTTTACCTCTGTACTGTTTGTTGTTTATGGTAATAGTTTCATCATCATTGTCTGCTGCACCAAATTGTGGTGTAATAGTGTTTGTCAAAGCGATTGTTTTACCATTGGATTGTATCAGTATCATATTTGCTGTAGAAGAAACATTTTCACAGGCAAGTCCTGTTTTTTGTCTAAGTTGGTCACCTGTTGTGCCAGAAACATATATTTGCCATTTTCCCCCTCCTGTATAAGCAGGTAAAGCATTTGAAATAGTATCTGCTTTTTGTTTTGCAGCATCATAACTGTCATAATAAAGAGATACTGCCGCATAGGTACCGCTTCCAGAGGCAAATGTAAAACCTTTTTCAGATTTTAGTGTACCTCCACTGATATAATTTCCATTTTCTTCTGCCCCTATTGTAATAATTTTGTTAGAAAGTGATATGTTGCTGCCTATACCAGAAAGCCCAACGTGTACTGTTTGTGTAGCATTGTAAGCGTATGCGGTAGCACTCCATATACTACTACATAACAATGCTGTGGTAAATACTTTTATTACTTTTTTATGAAACGCGTTCATATTTTGTTATATCCTCCTCAATATGTATTATTTGACAATATTTATTATAAATTAACAAATGAAAAAAAACAATAAAAATCATTGCAACAAAATGTTATAAAACCATTAAAAAATGATTACAAAAATATCATTTGTATCAATACCATATAACAAATAGTACCGCCTGCAATAGATAAAAGCATTTGTCTTTTCCATATATGGAGTAGTATTACTACAATAATAGAAATGGCTTCAGGTATGCCATAAGGAGCATTAAATAAACTAACATTTTTTAAACAATATACTACAAGCATACCAAATATAGCACAAGGGAGTGCTTTGCCTAAATATTGTATGTATTGTGGTGTAGGCTTTTGAGAAGAAAATACCAAAAAAGGTAAAAATCTTGTTGCCATAGTACCTATGACACAAATTGCTATTGTCATAATTTGTTGTGTTATTGTCATGAAAAACCACCTTCTTTTTCAATAGGTTTTCGAAATAGTGTAAGCATACAAAGTATTGCAATCATAGTAGGTATCATAAAATTGTCTGCTTTAAAAAGTAGTAAACAAATAATAGAACAACAAATGCCTATCAGTGCTGTCCAATGTTTTTTCTCTTTTAACCACTGTTCTAAAAATATCACAACAAACATTGCTGTCATAACAAAATCTAATCCTGTTGTATTAAATTGTATTAGAGAGCCTAATATTCCCCCTAATGTAGCACCAGAAACCCAATAAAAATGATTTAATGCCGTTACCCAAAATAAAAACCAGCTTTCGTCGACATCTTTGGGAATGTTTGCAGTGTAGTTGATTGAAAATGTTTCATCACACATACCAAATATCAAATACCATTTTTTGATACCTTTATTTTTGTATTTGTCTAACATAGATATGCCATAAAATAAATGTCTTGCTTGTATCATAAGTGTAATGAGCAAAACTTGCAAAGGATTGAATACACTAAGCATTAAATTTGCTGCGACAAATTCCAAAGAGCCTGCAAATATGGTTAAGCTCATAATAAAAGGATACCAAAATGAAAAACCTAAAACATTCATATATATGCCATATGTCAAACCAATAAACCAAAACCCTGCAAATATAGGTATTGTATAAGGAAAAGCAGCTTTTAATGCTTTTTTCATATTTTTTCCTCCTCATATTGTTATAATGACATATTATAGCATTTGTTATTTCAAACAACAATATGAGCAAGATACAAAAAAATAGTGGAATATATCAGTATATTCCACTATTTTACTATATTTTATGTATTAAGACTCAAATATTTCATAGCCATTTTGCTGCAATACATCACAAATTTCTTGAGAATGTGTTACATTTCTTGTTTCTAATACCATAGAAACGATACAAGAATTTACTTCTGATTGTTTTGCTTCTCTCTGGTGATCTATTGTAATAATATTTGCTCCAGCATTAGAAATTAACTGAAGTAAATTGATTAACTGACCTGGTTTGTCAATTACTTTTGTTTTGATTTCTGTAATTCTTCCTGTTTTTGTTAAACCTTTTGTAATAACTCTTGAGAGTATGCTTACATCAATGTTACCTCCAGAAATTACACAAACAATGTTTTTGCCTTTTACTTCAGGTACTTTGTCAAACATTACCGCTGCAACACTTGCTGCACCTGCACCTTCTGCAACTGTTTTTTGTCCTTCCATAAGTGTTAATATTGCAGTAGCAATTTCATCTTCTGATACTGTAACAACACCATCTAAATATTTTTGGCACATTTCAAATGTTAAATCGCCTGGTTTTTTTACTGCAATACCGTCTGCAATAGTAGATACACTTGGCAATTCTATAATTTCGCCTTTGTTGATAGAGTCGTACATACTAGGAGCACCTGCTGCCTGCACGCCATATACTTTACAGTCTGGTTTCATAGATTTTATAGCACAAGCAACACCACTTGCTAAACCGCCTCCACCTATAGCAACAAATACGGCATCAACGTGAGGTTCTTGCTCTAATATTTCAAGTCCTATAGTACCCTGTCCAGCAATAACTTTTTCATCATTAAAAGGATGTACAAATGTATAACCTTTTTCATTTGTCAATTCTACTGCTTTGGCATAAGCATCATCGTATACACCTGGTACAAGTACTACATCTCCTCCGAAACCTCTTGTTGCTTCTACTTTGGAAAGAGGAGCACCTGCTGGAATACAAATAGTGGAATGAATACCGTTTTTTGTAGCAGATAATGCTACACCCTGTGCGTGATTTCCTGCGGAGCAAGCAATAACACCTTTTTGTTTTTCTTCAGGTGTTAATGAAGAAATTTTATTATATGCTCCTCTTAATTTGAAAGAGCCTGTTAATTGTAAATTTTCTGCTTTAATAGAAACGTTTTCACCAATTTTAGGTGCAGAAATTAGTGGTGTCATACGTGCAACACCTTTTAAATTTTGTTGTGCTTGTTTAATCATTTCTAATGTAACCATTTTTTTCTCCTCCAAATTTGATTGAACAGTTTACAATGTATGATTATTTTGCTGCAATAATTTCTACTTCGCACAATACTTTTTTAGGCAGGTCTTTCACTGCAACACAAGAACGTGCTGGTTTGCTTACAAAATATTTTGCATATACTTCATTAAATGTTTGGAAATCTGCCATATCTGCTAAAAAGCAGGTTGTTTTAATAACATTTTCAAAACCAATACCATTTTCTTCTAATATAGCAGAAACATTTTTCATAACTTGTTCTGCCTGTCCTACAATGTCAGTTGCTACTACATCGCCTACTGCTGGGTCAATAGGGATTTGTCCTGAAGCAAATAAAAATCCATTGTATTCTATTGCTTGAGAATAAGGACCTATTGCTGCAGGTGCTTTTGTTGTATTTGTTACTTTGAACATTGTTATCTCCTCCAATATCATAAAAATTTTTGAATAGCAATCATTACCATAATTTATTATAATAATACTTTTATATTTCGTCAATATGTTTTGTTTTTGAATAGAATAGTATACTTGTTTATGCAATATATACAGTTTTTGTATTTTTTGCTCAATTTATATAGTATTTTGTTGTAATATGTTCTTTTTTTTATACACTATTTTTTTTGTCCATATATCAAATACATTATACTATATAACATAAGCATTTAAAATCAAATTGCACAATATTTTTTATAACATATTAGAAAATTTCAGTAATATTTATAGTAAATTGTTTTGTATATTATTCTTCTTCAGTATATTTTAATCCCCATTGTTTTCTAAGTGCTGTCATTTGCTCCATAACATCAATACTGTACTGCAAACACATTACATTTTTTTCACCAGAGATTGCTTTTTCCATATCCATTATTTCATATAATAAAGCATATTCTGTTTTACCTATTTCAATAACCTCTTTTTTGTTTTGCTCTGTATGATATATTGTTGCTTGCTGTGCTCTGGGGTAGTCATAAATTTCAATATACCCTTTTTCATATGCAGCAATACCTCTTTTGGGTTGTTTTGCATGTAAAGATAAAGATATGGTAGCCATTTCTTCATTTTGGTTCATAAGTAATATGCCTGCTTGCTCATCTACACCAGTAGGAGCAAATTTTACTTGTGACAAAATGTTGTCAGGTTTTTGAGTAAAAAACCATCTTGTAAAAGATAGTGCGTATACACCAATGTCTAATAATGCTCCTCCTGCTAAATTTTTATTAAAAAATCTGTTATTCATATCATATTCTTTGTAACTGCCAAAATTGACCTGAACAAAACGGAGAGCACCTAATGTACCATTTTGTATTACTTCATTCAGTTTTTGATATAAAGGCATATGATATATTGTCATTGCTTCTGCTAATATTAAATTGTTTTGTTTTGCTAAATGAACAGCCTGTTGCAGTTCCTGTGCATTTAATGTAATAGATTTTTCACACAACACGTGTTTTCCGTTTTTGAGTGCCTGTATAATATAAGAAATGTGTGTGTTGTGAGGAGTGGAAATGTATATAATATCTACATTTTCATCTGTAAACACATCTTCTATTACAGAATATACTTTTTCTATATTGTATTTTTGAGCAAAAGCAACTGCTTTTTCATATGTTCTGTTTGCTACTGCATATAATGTTCTGCCTTGCTGAGAAAGTGCCTGAACAAGTTGATTTGCAATGACACCACAACCTAGTGTTGCCCAACGATATTCTTTCATATGCTTTCCTCCCATATTTTAATTGAAATACTTCCTTTTTATATATTGTATAATTGTAAATAAAAATAAGCAATAAAATATTTTAATAGAGAATGTAAAAAGGGAAATTTGATAAATTTCCCTTTTTTAATAATGATATACTTTTATTTTAGAAACAAAGAAATAAATACTAATAAACAGTGCTAACAATTCTGCTACGACAATAGCAAGCCATATGCCATTAAGTCCTATAAAAAAAGGAAGTATTAGTACAGAACCTAACTGAAATATTAATGTTCTGGCAAAAGAAATGATAGCAGAAATAACACCATTATTTAATGCCGTAAAAAATCCAGAACTAAATATATTAAATCCACTTATTATAAATGAAATGGCATATAATCGAAAGCCGTTACACGTCATATCAAGTAATACTTTGTCGTATCCCACAAATATGCGAGAAAGAGGCAAAGAAAGTAGTTCTGCACAAATAGTTAGTATGACACTAAATATTGCAGTTAATGCTATGCTTTTTATAAATAAATTGTGTAATTCTGAATGATTTGCCGCACCATAGTGATAGCCTATAATGGGGGCACTTCCCATAGAATAACCTATAAAAATTGCTGCAAATATAAAATTGACATACATAATTACACCATATGCAGAAATACCATTTTCTCCTGCTAATCTCATAAGCTGATAATTGTACAATATGTTTACTACAGAAGAAGAAAGATTTGTCATCATTTCAGAAGAACCATTTGTACAAGTTTTGAATATAATGCCAAAATTCCATTTGAATGTTGTAAAACGAAGTAAACTGTTGTTTTTTTTGGCAAAATAAAAAATAGGTATTACACCACCTACAATTTGCCCCATCATAGTGGCAACTGCTGCACCTACAAGTCCCCAATGAAATACTGCAATAAAAACAAAGTCTAATATCATATTTGTAATTCCTGAAGCAATAGAAATTTTTAAACTAAGCTCAGGTTTTTCAGCAACAATAAAAAAACTTTGAAAAGTGGTTTGTAACATAAATGCTGTCATAGAAGACAATACAATTCTACCATATGTCACACAATATTCTACTAATATGCCTTTTGCACCAAGTATTGTAATAATAGGGCGTAAAAATAACTGCCCTAATACTGTGACAATAATACCTAATATTGTTGTTAAACAAATAAGCATAGTAAAATATTCATTTGCTTTTTCTTTTTTGCCTTCTCCTAATGTTTTGGCTACAATAGCACTGCCTCCTGTACCTATCATAAATCCTACTGTTACAATGCCCATAAAAAAAGGTATAATTAAATTGACTGCAGCAAAATGTGTTTTTCCTACAAAATTGGAAACAAATAAGCCATCTACTACACCATATATAGAGGTGCATATCATCATAAGTATAGAAGGTAATACAAATTTTAATAATTTGCTGTAGTTAAAGTGGTCTGATAATTGTATTCTCATAATAAAACGCTCCTTATGTCATTTCGTTTAGTTTTTGTTTAAAACAATGTAAATATTTTCTGGATAATTGTAACAACATATCACATTCTTGCTCTGTCATTTCTGAAAATATACTTTGTTCTATATTTAATATAGGTGCAATTTTTTGTGTTACAATTTGTTCTCCCTTTTCTGTTAAATATATATTTTTGTCTTTCCCTTTTCCCTGTTTTAAATAAATATAGTTTTCTTTTTCTAATTTTTTGATACAAGAGTTAATGGTTTGTTTGCTGGTATAAAATAAGTCACAAATATCTTTTTGAGAACAAGTACCTCCCATATCACAAATAGTATAAAATACAGTAAATGCACTGACTGACAATTTTAGTTTTGCTGCAATTTCGTGGTAAATATCGCTTATTTGTCTATGAATATCGTTATATTCTTTTAATTTTTTATCATTATCATATTGCATAGTTCATCACTCCATTTTAGTCTGATTTCGTACTTGTTATTTTAGTATGAAATCGGACTTTTTTCAATAAAAAAAGCCAAAAAAAAATTACTTTTTTTCGACTTAATACAATATAAATTTTTCATAAAAGGGATAAAGGGATTTTTGGAAAAATGCTTTCATAATTGAAAATACTTTTCCAATATAGTTTTTATACTATTTGTTTTTATATTATACATATTTGCATTGAAAGAGGAAGTGAAAGAAGCGGAGAAAATCAGAAAGAGCGTTTACAGTATCTTGCGGCAGGAACAGCGGGAACAACAGACCCACAGAAAGCAGGATATGGAGCGATAACTGACAGGGCGGCGGGATAGTCAATATCTGTCTCGCCGCCCTGTTTTGAGTTTTGAATTAGCCCGATAAATGAGAAATTTATTCGCCAACTTTTGAAACCACTTTTTGTTCCGTTATTTCCATGTGTTGCTGACGGTATGTGTCATTGTCTTTCGCTTTGAGTTCAGCATTTACTTGTACAAGCTGTGTCTCTAATTTCTCTTTTTCCTCTGGTTCCTTTGCCGCCGCAACTTTCTGTTCAAGCTGTGTTTGTGTTTGCTTTAACTTCTCAATCTCCTTATCTACTTTATCTGTGTTTACAGTAGTCTTTACAATATTAGGTTTTTCTCTCTCGTCCTGGGGATTGGCTTTAGGTTGTCCCTGTGCAGTTTCACAACTCTTATCTACTTGAATAATTTTCTGACCATTTTCATCGTGAGTAACTTGATACACTCCCGCCGATTGTTGCGGCGGTTGTGCTTCATAGGTATCAACCCTTTTTTTTATGTCATCAGAAGAAGTATTGCAGCTTTCTTGCCCTTTTTGCTGTGTTTGTTTGATTTCCTGTATTTGTTTTTGTATTTTCTCTATTTGTTTTTTGATTTTTTCTTCTTTTTCTTTGTCTTTAGATTGTATTGCTTTTTGTTTTTCTGTTTCTAATTGCTGTAATTTTTGTTCTAATGATTTTAATTTGTCACTACCTTCGCCGCTGATATTAGGCATACTCATACTTGGCATAGATGGACTTATATTATTTATATTCATAAACATCACCTCTATATTTAGTATAAAGTATTTGTTTGATATTACAATATTTTTGCTGTGTAATGTTGTTTTATTGTTGTGAAATGATAATTTGAAATTATATCATATAGAAAATGTTAAAAATGATTGTATTTTCAATATTTCTAGACACTTCTTATTTTTCTATATTTATTTAACTAAGATACGAAAGAAATTTTGTCAGAAAAGACCAGTTGCAAAGATATGTTGCATTAGGCAAAATCACACAGCAACAATATGAACAAATTGTAAAAGAAAAGGATAGAATAGAGGACGAAGTTGTATGATAACAATACATAATAAATTCACTAGGGATTTTACAGGTATAGGAAGCAATCTATTGTATCCAGATAGTTGTACAGTACAAGAGGAGTTAAATGGTATGTTTGAAATGACATTGACACACCCCTATGATGTGCAGGGAAGGTGGAAAGGTCTACAGCTTCAAAATATTATTGTGGCTCCTACTCCGCTAGGAAATCAGCCTTTTAGAATATATAAAACCGTTTTAAATTTTGAAAGTATTACGGTTTATGCCAAACACATATTTTATGACTTGCTTGACAATATGGCAAAAGAATTTGAAGTAAATTTTGCAGACCCTCAACAATGGCTAGATACTTACAAACAGTCGTTAGTGTTAGAGCAAGGATTTACATTTACAGCGGAGTGGCAAGAAGGTACAGAAGGCACTGGAAAAGGATTTATTACAAAAGATATGAATGGCGTTGCCGCACTCATTGAACCTTATCAGCCACAAAATAAAATACAGCGTGAAAATAGAAGTTTTATATCTTGGTTTGAAGATATGACATTGATAAGGGATAAATGGCACGTACATTTTAAGCAGTGGAGTGAAGAAAGCACAGGTTTTTGTATTCAGTATGGCAGAAATATGACAGGACTGACAGTAGAAGAAGACATTTCAGACATTATCACTAGGGTATATCCTAGAATAGGGGGAGGAACAGAAGAAGAACCTATTCCGCCCTATAGCAAAGAATACATAGATAGTGTTCACGTAGGAGATTATGTATATCCTAAAGTGAGGGCAATACAATATGACAGCTATGACCCTTCCGAAGTAGATGATATGCTTTATGAGATATTAGTTAATTTGGTTACATTTGACTATGACCAAAAAGCAACTGTAAATGTCAATATCAATGTTAATTTCCAAATGCTTTCCCGTCTGGAAGGCTATGAAAAATATAAAGACTTGGAAAATGTGATAATAGGAGATATTGTTACCATTGTAGACGAAAGAACAAATTTGAAAAGAAATGCAAGAGTGATTTCTTATGATTGGGACGCTGTGGCACAAAAATATAATGGCATTGAATTAGGTACAGCAAAAGAAACGTTAGTACATTACATAAAAGGTGGTTCTTATGTGCCAAGTGGTTTATAAAAGGAGTGATAATAGTGATTAACTGGAAGGTAAGGGCAAAAAATCCGTATTTTTGGTTCGGATTAGTGGCGATAGTGTTGGCGGCGGTTGGTGCAAAACCAGAAATGTTTACCAGTTGGGCAATATTGGCGGAGCAAGTGAAAAATCTTTTGAGTAATCCTTTTGCATTGGGGTGTGTAGTTGTAGCGATTGTGGGCTATGTCAATGACCCTACTACACAAGGTATTGCAGATAGTAAACAGGCATTGACTTACCAGAAACCTAAAAAAGATTGAGGTGATACATATGGAAATCAAACAGATGTTAGCACATCAAAGCAACTACACAAAAGGCAGAAAACAGCCTATACAATATATTGTAGTACATTATACAGCGAATAACGGTGACAAGGCAGAAGGCAATGGTAATTATTTTGCTCAGCCAAATAGAAATGCTTCGGCTCATTATTTTGTAGATGAAAATACTATAGTACAAAGTGTAAAAGATACGGATACTGCTTGGCATTGTGGAGCAAAAAGCTACAAACACACTATATGCAGAAATGATAACAGTATTGGTGTGGAGATGTGTAGCGAAAAAGATGAGAAAGGGCAATACTACATAAATGAACAAACACAAAATACAGCGGTTGAACTCATAAATGTGCTTATGGCAAAATACAACATACCAATAGGAAATGTAATAAGGCACTATGATGTGACGGGCAAAATGTGCCCAGAACCTTTTATTAGAAACCAAGTGCAATGGCTAGACTTTAAAAAGAAGTTGAGCGAACAAAAGGAGGAAAGTGTAGAAATGATATACAACTATATTGATGAAAATATGCCAGATTGGGCAAAGCCAACGGTACAAAAGTTGATTGACAAAGGTGCATTAAAAGGAAATGAAAAAGGAGAATTGTTGTTGACTGGTACAATGTTGAGGCTGTTTGTCATACACGACAGAATGGGAGTATATGATAGATGAGGTGGTACATATGAATGATGAAAAATGTTGTCCTTGTGAAGCGGTGAAGGATTTGCAAGCAAAATATGAAATTGTACAGGAAAAGTTATCACAAGGAAGTACACATTTCGAAAGGCTAGATTTGCAGTTTGAGCATATAGAAAAAGGCATTGCAAGTATACAGGAGGATTTAAAAGAACTAAAAGAAAAGCCCATAAAAAGATATGATGCCATACTAAGTCAAGTTATCAATGTTGTATTAGCAATATTGCTTACTTATCTTGCTACAATGGCAGGATTGCAGTAAATGTTATATTGTCGTATACTGTAAATAAAATGGAGGTGCGACAATGGAAGAAAAGAAAGAAAAAGAGGAAAAAAGCGGATTTTTAGCAACAGATTTGCTTTCAATGCTGAAAAAACAATTAAGGGCGTTATGGGTAATTATTATTTTGTTATTAGTTGCTTTGGTTGGTACAAATATGGCGTGGCTGTGGGTGTTTCAAAGTTATGACTATGTTACGGTAGACTCCAATGGAGATGCACCAGCGAATTATATTGGAAATGACGGTGATATATATAATGGCACGAGTGAAAGTAAGGAGAAAGAGCAGGTCAAAGGGAACTAAAAGAAAAAGAAAGTAAGGTGTTGCTTTTTGCACAAAAAAGAGATACCTAATTTTGTAAAACAAGAAATAGACTTCTTTGTTGACCAGTGCAATTTCACTCCTAGAGAAAAACAGTTTCTGTATTTGAGCAACAAAGAAGACACACTCGAAAGTATTGCTGAGCAGATGGACTACAGTGTTTCTACAGTTAATAGAATTAGCAAAAGAGTGAAAGAAAAAATTATGAAAGTATTGTAAAGGTGGCGAAATGCTACCTTTATTTTATCAAATTTTATTGAATTTGGTTTTATAATGTGTTATAATTTTAAGCTGTTTAGTTTTATTTAGTCGAATTTTGTTGAATTTAGTATTAAAATATGTTATTATGAACAAAATTGACAAAGTTTGTTAAAAGTTTTGTATGAAAATAGCTATCTATTAAAAAAGGATTATACTATAATGGAGATAAATCAAAGTAATAGGGAAAATATAAAAGTATTTCATTGTAATGATGTACAACGTTGTGAAAAATTTTTAAAAGAAGATGATTATTTAATCAGAAGTGAAGAAAATGGTATTTGGCTAGGCTCTGGTATGTACTTTTGGGATAATTTATCAAATGCGAAGTATTGGAAAAGGGAAAAAAAGCGAAAAACGCATAATAGAAAATCTTTTTCTATTGTATCTGCTAAAATTTATATTGATGATTTATTGGATTTAACAGATGAAGAGACTTGTCGTACTATTGAAATGTTATGGGAAAATTATTGCCGAAAGATGAAAAGAAAATATGATGTATATAAAAATGTAGATTTGGGTGAGAAGTTAAACACTCTTTTTAGTTCTGAAATGGTAAAAGAACATTTATCGACATATAGTGTAGTTAAAATAATAGGAAAATATCCTCGTGTTCCTCCTACTTCTCTTTACTCTTATGATGTACATAGCAACAAAATAGAACCTACATTATCAGCAAAATGTATTTATACTGTAAAAAATGCAAATTATATATTTGACAAAAAATTAGTAGAGGAGTGAAAAAATATGGACGATAAACTAAAAAATTTATTAAAAAATTGTCTAAAGGCAATGAAGGATTATGATGGTGATATTACTGAATTGCAAAAAGATTTTGATGACGCAGTAAAAAGGTCTGCTGAACATTCTAAAAATTTAGAGTTTGAAGTTCAATATTCAGCCACTCCATTTACTGATAAAGAGTTATTAGAAATTCTTGGAGAAGAAGATTTTTATGCTTGTCGATTAGAAACTTTAGATGAAGAAAATTGTTATACTTATCAATTAGAAACTTTAAATGAAGAAATTCCAGTATCTTATAATGAAAAAGATAAATGGGAAATAATAAATTTTAAAGATAACGATTATGCACGAGTTGCATAACTAGAAAGGAATAATTTTATGAAAGAAAGTGATTTTCAATTTAAAAACCCTATATTAAAAAGATTAAATTATGCATTGAATGATGATTTTGACATAGAGAAATTTGATAAAATTGAATTAATTTTTCATACAAATGTTGTAGGAAGAAAAAGTGCAAAGGAAGCTATAGTAACATTATTAGGAAAAATTGGAAAAGTAAATGAAAGTTCACCTTTTTATATCGAAATAGAAATAACATCACCTTTTAAATGGACAGATGATATACCAGAAGAAGCATTAAATAAACTTTTAAGGAAAAATGGCTCTGCCTTACTTTTATCTTATATGCGTCCTATTGTAGCTTTTGTTACAGGTCAATCTGGAATTGCTCCATATAATATACCTTATATTGACTTTACAAAGGAAGAAGAAAAAGAAGTCTAGCGAAAAGCTAGACTTTTTTATATGAAAAAATATTTAACTTTTCTTAAAAGATACTTGTGTATTATTTTTTACACATATTAAAAAACACTTCTTAATACAAGAGGTGTTTTTTTATTATTTTATGGTGTTATCTGACTTTATAAATGGCGATGTATAAATATAATATAAAATTGCATAAAACAAAAAAATGCTTTGACTTGCATCTGACTTGCATAATTTTTGATATATAACGATGATTATGATAAATTATGTATGTTTTGAATAGAAAAAAAAGAAGTAAAAAAATGCTGTAAGCCTTGAAAACGTTGGAATTACAGCATTTTTGAAGCAGTCGAGGCGACAAGATTTGAACTTGCGACCTCTACATCCCTAATGTAGCGCTCTACCAAGCTGAGCCACGCCTCGACGACTTTTCTATTTTACTAAAAAAACAATATTTTGTCAATATATTTTAAAAAAAATACTCCTCTATAAAAGAGGAGTATTTTTTTACTATTCTGAACCAATAGGTGCCATAGAGTCTATACCAACAACGGGAGCAGGTTCAGATTCTGGCTCAGCCACTGGAGGGGGAGTAGGCTCGGGTACTGTTGGTTCTGGCACAGTTGGTGTTGTAGTAGTATTGTTGTCAGGTACTGTATTATTATCATTTTCGTTATTATTTTCAGTGCTGTTTTGTTCTGGATAATCCCCACCAATAGGAATATCAGAATCTGGTTTTGGCTGTGGTTTTGGTTTGACAAATCCAGGATTACTTGCACTGTGTACAGTACAAGTGCTATGAATGTCAATATCTACTTTGCCATCAGCACCCGTTGCTTTATTGACAATTTCGCCTGTTTCAGGGTCAACAGCTAATACAACGCTTGTTGCTCTACAGTGTGAATTTGCCAATTTTCCAGTAGATAAATCTACAGAATAGGTTTTATGATAATTGCACGCTTCTGTAGAAGAACCAAAATCAGAAGAACATAAGTCAGAACCAATAGCATTACCATAATAATCTCTGCTACAGATGGACTGTGGTACCATTCCTGATGCAGAACAGAAACTTCTGGATACAATACCATCAGGGCGTGAAAATCCTGTATCTTCTTTTCCCTCGTGTATTCTTGACATAATTTCTTTCCAGATTTTTAAATGTACTGTACCACTGTTTGTCATTGTTTTTGGATTGTCATATCCTAACCATATTGCACCACAGTAATATGGTGTATATCCTGCAAACATTAAGTCTTTATCATCTGTAGTAGTACCTGTTTTTCCTGCAACAGTCATACCTGGTATTGCTGCGGCAGTACCTGTTGCATAATATTGACGACGTACTACAACATCTTTCATCATATCTGTAAGTAAATATGCTGTTGTTTCTTTTAATACTCTTGTAGGTTCGTCTTTGTTTTCTAAAAATACATTGCCATCGTGGTCATAAATAGTAGTATAGAATTTTGGTTCATAGTGTAATCCACCATTAGCAATGGTAGAATATGCACCAGTCAATTCTAATACAGAAATACCATCTGTAATACCACCTAATGCAAGTGCTGCACCTTTGTCACTAAAAATTTGACCATTTCTTTCTTCTTCATCTACTAAAGAAGTAAAACCAAAGTTTTGCAGATATTCATAAGATTTGTCATAGCCTACCTGCATCAGTGCCTTTACAGCAAGTATATTCATAGAACGAGTAACACCTTCTCTTACAGTAGTAGCACCTCTATATTTTTTATCCCAGTTTTGGAATTCTTTTTCTCCTACTTTTAAAGGTGCGTCAATAATGATAGAGCCTGGCATTAATAATCCCATATCTATAGCAGGAGCATATGCAGATAAAATTTTAAAACAAGAACCTGGTTGACGCAATGCTTGTGTAGCTCTGTTAAATACAGTATCACCTTGTTTTTTGCCTCTACCACCTATCAATGCCTTAATTTCGCCATTGTGGTAATCCATAATTACCATTGCGGACTGCAAAGAGGAAGACATAGACAATTTTTCAGCTACCATTTGGTGTGCAGAGTCTTCATATTTTGCTTTTACTTCTGCTGCAAAAGCCTGTGCTTCTTCTTCAGAATTTACTGTTTTTGTTTCATAATAATGACTCTGTTTTTCTGTTGCTGTGTCCATAACAGAAATAGTATATGTTGCCTCTATAGTATTGTCAGAAGAAGGAAAGAAAGAGTCATCTTGATAAACTTCTTCCATAATACCCTGCATATTCATATCTACAGTAGCATTGATTTTTAAACCACCACTATAAATTTTGTCATATGCTTGTGCTTTTGTCATACCTTTTTCGTTTTGTAAGTCATTTGCAATTTGTTCAATTAAAGCATCTACAAAATAATTGTGTTTTGCTTCGCCGCTGACTTCTTCTGTGATACTTCCTACCAGTTTAGAATAAATATCTTCTGCTTTTGCCTGTGAGTATTCTCCCTGAGAAATATAACCCAACTCTAACATTTTGTCTAATACAGTGATTTGACGTTTTTTGTTTTCTTCTGGATTGCTGATAGGGGAATAGCGAGAAGGATTTTTTGTAATACCTGCAATACAAGCAGACTCTGCCAGTGTTAAATCGCTGACTTCTTTTCCAAAATAAAATTTGGAAGCAGACTGTACCCCATTTAAGCCGTGATTTAGTGCTATGGTGTTGAGATATAATTCTAAAATGTAATCTTTTGCTTTTTCTTTTGAACCAAGCTGTTTTTCTAAATCTTTTTCAAATATTACTGCAAGATATTGTTCTTTAATTTTTCTTTGTATTTTCTTTTCATTTGTCAGCACTTCGTTTTTGATAAGTTGCTGTGTCAGTGTAGAAGCACCTTGTTCAAAACTTTTACTTTTGATATTTGTAACCATTGCTCTTGCCATACCTCTCATATCAATACCATTGTGTTGATAAAATCTTTCATCTTCAATGGCAATTACGGCTCTGCGTAAATTGACAGGTATGGTTTCCAGTTTTGCATATTCTCTGTTTTCTTTTCCGTGCAAACTGTCAATTTCATTTCCTGCACTGTCATAAATAAATGAAGTATAGGACTCTGGTACAACATCAGCAACATTGATATTGTCTGTACCTTCTATAATACCCATAACCATACCAAGTGCTGCACCACCTACAGCAAAGCAAAGTATCATACCAGTAATAAATAAAAATTTGAATATTCTACCTATAATACTTTTTTTCTTTTTTCTTTTTCTCCTTCTGTTTTGTTGAGGACGTTGCTGCATTTGCGTACGATGCTGTGAATATGGAGTACGCTGTCCTGTTGGAGTACGTTGTCCCGTGTTTTGTCTTTGTCCAGAAGGCGACCTTTGTGCTGACATCATTTGTCTTTGAGGCGGATATTGTTGTGGCCTTTGTGCTGACATCATTTGTCTTTGAGGCGGATATTGTTGTGGCCTTTGTGCTGTATTTGGCGGCATTTGTCCCATTTGTCTTTGTCCTGATGCTGTTTGTCTTTGTGCCGTATTCGTATAATAATTGCTAGATGGTCTTTGTCCTGTATTAGATTGATACGGAGCATTTTCACGATATAGATTTTGACCCATATAACGAGATTGTCCTTGTTGCGTTTGAGTACGACGTTGCTGTGTGGGACGCTGTTGCCCTGATGGATATTGTATGTTTTTTGGTTCGTCCATGTTCCAAAAACCTCCCTCATATGAACTGATTATAACAGATATACTCCATTTTAGAAAGGTTTTTCTCTTACAAATTTATTACTTTTATTAATTATTTGCAAAAAATGCCTTTTTTTGTATTATTTTTGCACGTTTTTATAGATTAATTTTGTAATACTTCTGTTTTTTAAAACAATACATAAATAAAAGAAACAATTTTATAAAACCTGTTTTTGTAGGAGTGATACAAATTGAAAAAAAATAATAAAGTACATAGCTTTATGAAACTTTTTATTGTGTTTTTACTGCTTACATCTATCATATTTGTGATATTGATGTTGTATGATACAAAAATTTTTAAAACAGTTGTAGAAATTTCGCACATACAATCTAAGTCAACAGCAAATACTATTATTGATGAAGCAGTTCAAAATACCATAAAAGAATTAAATATTACTTCTTCTGATTTTTTTATAGAAAAACAGCAATATAGTACAGCAGTTTCTGTCAACACCATACTAATAAATACATTTTGTAGTACTGTAAGTATGGCAATTACGGAAGGTATGGAAAAAATAGCAGAAGAACATATTTCTATTCCCATAGGTGTCATTACAGGGATAGAAATGTTTTCTAATATAGGGCCAAGTATTCCTTTTTATATCAAACCTATGGGAATAGCTTCTGTAGATTATGAAACTTCATTTTCAGCGGAAGGCATCAATCAAATTAATTTTAAAATATGGTTAAATGTTTGTATGGATATTAGAATTGTAAATCCTCTCAGAAGTGAAACAATGTCTGTTAGTAGAAAAATTATGCTTGTAGATACCATAATAAATGGTACTGTACCAGAAAGATATATGACTTTAGGGAATTGAAATTTGTTAGCAATGCTGTTACAATAGTATTTAATGCAATATAATAGTAAAAATTATCATTTTTTAGTATTTAGGAGGTTTTTTATTATGGAAAAAACATTACGTGTTTTTTTAGAAGAATTAGGAAGTTATTGTTATGACCACGGAGATTATAATGTAATTAAAAATACCAATAAAACAGAAGAAGTAAAAAAATTTGTAGACTGTTATATCAAAGGGGCAGAAATCATTAAAAATGGAGAAAATGGAAAACCATTGTTTGTAAAAGGAAAAGCAAATGAAGATAAAGGCTCTACAGGAGAAGAAAAATTATTTTTTCACGGCTATCAGCTTTATGATATGACAGGACAGACAGGAGAATGGGTAATAGCAACATTTCCTTCTAAACAGGAATTAGAGAAACATATTTTGAGTGAAGGCGGTTATTTGAATATTTATTGTACAGAAATGCTTGTATTTTTAGATGGAGTAATGCAACCATTTGAGGTGCAATTTTTTGGAGATAATCAAAAGTATATTTCTATTGATAAAGACTTGTTTGATGAGGAATTAGATATTAAAGGTATGCAGGATAGAATTTCTGTAAAATGGCTTCCTGTGGAGGTAGAAGAAGAAAGCGTAGTAAAATAATGATATGATAATATTTCATTAAAAGCTGGGGAAACTTTTCCAATTTTGAAAAGTTTCCCCTTATTTTTTTGTATTTTATTCATCTTTTTTTTCTTTTTCTAAATACGGAAATTAAGCTATTTATAATTTGTATTTCTTCCTCATCTAAACCTGTAACATCAACAATATTCTTTTTTTCTAGCCCTAATAAAAAATCTGTTGTTACACCAAATGTTGCTGCTAATTTTATTAAAACATCATAAGAAGGGTATCTCATTTCTGTTTCATAAGCAGAAATCATCGCTTTTGAAACTCCTACTCGCTGTGCTAGTTCTTTCTGTGTCATATGATTTTGTTGTCTTAACTTTTTTATATTTGCTCTAAAATTTACCATTGTTTTTCACCATCTTTTTATCATTTAACTTATTAGAGAAAGATAAACTTGTGGTGTATTTTAATTTATCAATTAGTTGACTTTATATAAAAAATAATATATTCTTAAATAAAAAAATAGGAGTATATTATGAACATTGCAGAACAACTAAAAAAAATAAGAAAGCAAAAAAAAATATCTGTTTATAAATTATCTAAAATTTCTGGTATTTCTGAAAATCATATTCACAATATAGAAAAAGGTATTAATGACCCTAATATTCGTACTCTCAATAAAATTTTAAAATCAATGGAAATAACATTAGCAGAATTTTTTAATAACAATTCAAATGTTTATTATCCAAACGATTTTGAAAAAGAACTTTTACAATCTATTTCTTTATTAACAAAAAAACAAGCAAATATACTATTAGCATTAATAAAAAATATGAATTGAAATTTTTATTTTTTGTGTAATATTAAATAATTTTTTAACAGTTGGTAATATTATGTTGTCTAAAAAAAGAACATATAAAAAGAGGAAGGATATTTATTATGAAAGTTTGTGCTATTACAGGACATAGACCATCAAGATTTTCATTTAAAAACAATGAATATGACACAATGTGCAAAAGGCTGAAAAAGAAAATTAAAAAAGAGTTAAAATATTTGTATAAAAGAGGCGTACGTACATTTTGGATTGGTGGAGCAGAAGGAGTAGATATGTGGTCAGCAGAAATATTGATACAGCTAAAAAGTTACGAAGCATATCGTGATATTAAAATAATGCTTGCAATCCCCTTTGAAGAATATAACAAAAATTGGACAAAAAAAAGCAAAGAAAGACTAAAAAATATTATAAAACATAATGAAAAAGTTGTTGTTGTAAATTCTGAGCAACAACCCAAAGAAAAACAATATAGAAAAAGAAATGAATATATGATAGAAAAAGCGGATTGTTTGCTTGCTGTGTTTAATAAAGATAAAATAACTGCTCGTAGTGGTACAAATATGACAGCTCAATTTGCTTTAAAAAAACAAATACCGATTATTGTAATAGATTGTGCTTTTTGTAATAAATTTGTGCCGTAATATAATAATACCCTTACTGCTTTTGTATATAAAAATAATAAATTTTAAATAAAACAAGGAACTTTTCTGCTTTTGAAAAGTTCCCTTATTTTTATTTATTGATATTTCGTATGTGCATATAAACGGTATTTTTAGAAATACCCAAATGATTTGATATTGTGATAACAGAGTCCTTCAAATTAAATATGCCTCTTTGATAAAGCATAGAAACAATTTCTTTGTTTTTGTTGGAGGAAGAAATAGACAAATCGTTATATACTATTTTTTTGACTTCTTCCAATGCTCCTATCATTAAATCTTGTGCATTGTCAACAAAATTTTCAGAAATATTGTTTTCACTTCCCATAATAGCATTGTTCATAAAAGAATTTAAAAATTCTGATAAAGGAGTATCTAAAAAAACATTAATACAAAATAATCCAATTACTTTATGGTATTGCCCATAAATTGCAGCAATAGAGGATTTAATTTGTTCTCCTCTTTTGTTTTTGGCAAAATAAGTAATAAATTGAGGGGCGTTTTCTTCTTCTAATTTGGAAAGCATAGAAAGTGCAATATCAGTAATGGGAGCACCTACCATACGTCCAGAATGATTACCATTCACAATTTTGATAATAGAGGAGTCTAAACTTTCTAGGCTATGTATAACAATTTCGCAGCTGCTTCCTAAAAATTCTCCTAAAGCATCTGCAATATTTTTGTAAGAGCCCAATATCATTTTATCACTTTCTGTAAGTAATACAGTAGGGTTTTTCATAGCAATATCTCCTTGTATAGTGTAATAATATATATGATATAATGTTATATTTTATATAAAAAGACTATTATTTTGTAAAAGCATTTTCTAAATTTTTTACAGCGTTGCTTATGATGTGTGCATTTTGTATAATGGTTGTATAAATTTCAGCAGAAGACTCACAAAGATGCCCCATTTCATTGGCCACAACACGAAAACCTGCACCTGCTTCTCCTGCACGTCCTGCTTCTATTGCTGCGTTAATAGAAAGCATTCTTTGTTCTTGTGATATTTTTGTTAGTTCTTTTGTTCTAGAGGTAATTTCTTTTGCTTTTGTTACCATAGTGCCTAATTCTTGCTCTAAAATAGAAACCTTTGTTTTATTTCTTTTTAATATCTGTTTAAAATTAACAAGTGTATTTACCATTTGTTTTAATATAGCAGAAGCGGCTCTGATAGAACTTTCGGAACGAATGGTTACTTTTTGAAGTGCTTTAATGTATTCGTCTTCTGGTATGTTTAATTCTCTTGCAATCACTTTAAATTGCTCTATATCTGGCTTTTGAGGAAGTACTTGCCCTCCTAGTATATTTCCATATTGTACACCATCTATTATAATTGGTTCTGCAAAATCCATTAAACCTGCGTGACAAAAGTAAGTACCCTTTCCTTCTGCATCACATTTTTCGCATCTTTTCATACCAATAGGGGAATTTCTTGTATATTTCATACAAAAATCTGTAAAATTACTAGGTTTTGTGATAAATGCACCATTTAAGTCTACAGTAACTGCTGCTAAGCCTGTAGCAGAGGAAAACATATCCTGCATTTGCTGCAGTTCTTTTAAGTCAATAATGTCTAATAGTTCCATATTTGTTTCCTTTCTGTTGTATTATGCTATGAGAAGCAATAAGCTATTATTTATTAAAAAAATGCTTCTAATAAATTATTTCATATTTTTGAAACAAAATCAAGTAAATTTTATTTATAAATATAAAGTGATAAATTGTCGGATTTTGTCGATAAATCGTGAATTTTATGTTATAATAGCCATAATTATACCAAATTTTACATAGGAAAAGGAGGACTGTTATGTACCAAAGGAAAAAAAATAATGATAATGTAGCTATTATAACACAGAAGAAAGAAAATGAAAGTAAAATACCATATTATTTAAAATATAACATAGAAAAAATTTCTGGAATTTCTATGAGTGATGTCAAAATATATTATCACTCTGATAAACCAGCACAATTAAATGCACTTGCTTATACACAGGGAACAAACATTTATATTGCATCAGGACAAGAAAAATATTTGTTTCACGAACTCATACACGTAATACAACAAAAACAAGGCATTGTAAAGCCTACTGTAATCATAAATGGCATTGCTGTAAATAATGACCCTGTATTAGAAAAAGAAGCGGATATGCAATATATTAGAAAAAAGCCTCCTAGTGATACGATTGTTAAAGATGTAGTACAATGTATGTTTGACTCTCAGACATTAGCACATAACATCAATGCACCAGAGGGAACACAAGCACATCATATTATTCCTATACAAGTAATACAGGAAAGTTTAGAATTGTGTACATTTCCTTTAAGTGAATTTGACAAAGCGTGGAATGGTATTGCTTTGCCAAGTAAGTATGTTTGTAACTATTTGCCCATACATCACGGTAGACATAATAGTTATACTACTGCTGTTAAAAAATATATAGGACAAAATAATATGCAAAGATTGGTAACGGATTTGAATTATGCTCAACAGACAGCACAACATTTTAGAAATATTATTGAAAATTATATTTTTGAAGGGGTAACACAACTAAATGACATCAATTTATATTTTAAAAATGTAGGACGTCAAGCAATGTATGATTTTATACGATTGGAAAATTTAGAAAGAAGTAGAATAAACTATGGCGATTTAAGTGTTTCAGATTGGGCAAATTTGATTAGTTTTTATTTAAAAATACAAATAGAGGGAGAGTTAACAGAAGAAGAAAAAAATTGGGTGCGTACTATTACAAATGATGGAAGTATTATAAGCAATATAGAAGAACAAGTGTATATACAGCAAAAAATTGGTGCTAGATTAAAAGGAATAAAAGAACTATAATAATATTAAAAAAGGGGGAATAGTATGTTTGTGTCAAAAAAGAAATATGAAAATACGGTTTCTCAGAAAACACAAGTCATTTCATCACAAAGGGAATATCAAAAACCACAACATTATACTACTATGCCTGCTATGATACAAAAAAAGAAAAATGATACAGGAATACCTGATAGCTTAAAACAAAATATAGAAAATCGTTCTGGTTTTTCTATGGACGATGTCAAAGTACAGTATCATTCTAATAAACCAGCACAATTACAAGCACTTGCATACACACAAGGCACAAATATCTATATTGCATCAGGACAGGAAAAACATTTAATGCACGAATTAGTGCACGTAGTACAACAAAAACAGGGCATTGTAAAGCCTACTATGACAATAAATGGTGTTGGTGTAAACAATGATACTGCTTTAGAAAAAGAAGCAGATAATGGCTATATTAGAACATAAAATAGTGGAAGTATGGCAACAGATGTTACACAATGTCTATTTGACTCTCAGACACTAGCACGTAACATCAATGCACCAGAGGGAACACAAGCACACCATATTATTCCCATAGAAGTGATTAAAGAGGCATTACAAAGAACAAGAGTAATTGATTTGGAAGAATTTGACCAGGCGTGGAATGGCATTGCACTACCTGGACAATATGGAACTATAAGAAGTCGTTTGCCACAACACTACGGTAGTCATAATAATTATACAGAAGCGGTAAAGGAATATATTAAAGAGGAAAATATAGTAAATATTGTATTAGATTTAGACTATGCAAGAAGTAAAGCTGATTATTTTAGGAAAGTAATACAAGATTTTTATACACAAGATGTAACACATATTGATGATATAAAACAATATTATACAAGAGTTGGGTATAAAGCTATGACTGATTTTGTTAGAATGACAAAGCTAGAATTAAAACAACAATATTTACAAAGACAACTGGAGGAATTTCAGCAAGAATATCCAAATCGTCGATATAATAAGCAAAGGTTTCAACTAACTAGTTTTGAGCAATATGAATTAAATAAGTTGTATGAAAATAATACAGGAGAAGAATTACTTGAAGAGGAAAAAGAATATATATTGGGTGTTGTAGGAGAAGAATATATTATTAGAAATTTAAGTAAAGAAACAGATTTGAGCTTTGAAATTGGAAAGAGATTAAGAGGTTTTTATGATTAACATTTAAAAAAGAGGTGTTTTACATCTCTTTTTTGTCTGTTATAGTATATTATGAAAAATATAATAAAAAATGACAAATAATATACTCATTATAGTAGCAAGTGTTTTTAAATATTTTATTTCTTTTGCATATAAATGTTGTATTTGTTGTTGTTTGCTTTTTTTATTTATGTAAAAGCACAATAAAAAGACATATAAAATCATAGCAACAAATAGAATTGCTTTGATTTGAGTAGAAGCAATAGAATATGCTAATATAAATACTGTCAAACGAAATATGTTTGTGTTAGACTGTAAAGGAAGTTTTTGATTAAAATTAAAAAGTACCTCTTTTGTAATATAAACCATATAATCCATATAAAATAATATGGAAATACAATTTAACACTATCATACTATTGTCACACTCATTTCTGTTATTTTTAGTAATTATACTATGACATATTCTATTTTTCAATGTTGATTGTTATAAAATTGTTCTGCAATACAATTTTTGACAATATCATAATACAGTTTGTTCTGCAATAGTAACAGTAATGATTTTGAAAAAGAATATTGACAATTTTGTACTGCTTTTTCAAACAATTTATCAATATTGTATTCTGCAATATTTTTTGCTATAAAAATTTGATTTGCGTTATAATAAAGTAATTCTATTAAAAAATAATTTTCATCTTTCAATTTAATACCGTTTTTATGTAATTGATTGTTTATATTGTAATACAAATGATTTTGATTTTTATATTTTATATCAGAATTTCCAACGAAATAATCTACTGATACATTAAATATATTTGCCATTTTTATAATATCATTTAAACGAGGTTGATTTCTCCCATTTTCATAATTAGCAATCGCAGTATATCCATAATTTAACATATTTGCTAATTGAAGCTGTGTTAAATCGTTTTCTTTTCTTAGTTCTTTTAATCTTTGTGCAAATTTCAATAGTAATCCCTCCGAAATTCTTACTAGCTTTTTTTATTATTTTATTAACATTATACTCTATTAAGGAATATTTGTCTATATAAAAAAGAATATTAGGAACTTAAAAAGTATGTTTAAGCTGTATAAAATGAATAACAGGGTGATTTATAATGATTGATATAAAAATAATAGGTGCTAATATTAGAAAAGAAAGAAAAAGACAACTGTTAACAATGGAACAGTTAGCAGAAAAAGCTGGAATTTCAGATAATTTTTTAGGAAAGATTGAAAGAGGAGAAGGTATGCCTAGTTTGCCAACAATAGATAGTATTGCGTGTGCTCTTGATGTGAGCATTGATTTTTTAAAGGGAAATACAAAATATAATACAGAATATAAATTTGTAAATAGTCTTATGACAATCAATTCATTAAATGAAAATAACAAAGAAAAATTTATTGATTTTATTAGCACAAATATAAAATACTTTAAATAAAAATATTAAAGAAATACTAAAAATAATTAAAGTTTTAATTAGCAATTTAGTAATGGAGAATATAAAAATGATAGATTTTAGTCCTATGTGGAAATTGATGGAGCAAAAAAAGATAACACAATATTACTTACTTAAAAAAATTGGTATTGATAATAGAACATTATATAATATTAAGAGAAATGGAAATATTACTTTGTTAACTTTAGAAAAATTATGTCGTGGAATGAATTGTACTCCTAATGATATTGTAAGATTTATAGATGATTGATATTTAATAAAAATCTTATAAAGAGGGTGCTTTGATTGCAAACAGAAATAGATTATAAAGAATTAGGTATGAAAATTAAAAAAATGCGTCAATCTGAAGGATTAACTCAAGACAAACTTGCTGAAATTGTTGGTTGTAATACTTCTCATATTTCTAACATTGAAAATAATTATACAAAGGCTAGTTTGAATATATTACTTGCGATTGCTAATGCTTTGAATACTTCAATAGATTATCTGTTATCTAGCCAATACCATAATTGCGTACTTGCTTTAGATTATGAAATATTGAGAACTATTAAAGATTTAGATGTTGAGAAGAAAGAAAAAATACTGAAAATGATTAAAATTTTGTGGTTTGAAAAGTAAAATAGAGATGAAGTAGTGTTTAATAGTAAGTTGTTTGGAAAAACTATAAAAGCTATGAGAAAAAATAGAAAATTTTCTTTGTTATGTTTATCATTGGAATTTTACTTACTTAAAAAAATTGGTATAGATAATGAGATATTATATAATATTGAAAGGAATGAAAATATTACTTTATTAACTTTAGAAAAATTATGTCGTGGAATGTGATAATTTTATTGATTATTATTTAGAATGTCAGTTGTTGCTAAAAAATAAAAAACAATAAAAACACAAGAAATACAACAATGTACTTCTTGTGTTTTATATTACAATGATTTAGATTTCAACAATACCTTCATATACTTTTTCGGCTTTTCCAGAAAGATAAACCGCGTCATCAGTATATTTAATCAGCAAATCGCCACCTTTTAATTTTACAGTGATTTGTTTTTCTCTACTGCAATAACCATTTAATACTGCTGCAACCGCTGCTGCACAAGCACCTGTACCACAAGCCCAAGTTTCACCACTGCCTCTTTCCCAAACTCTCATTTTTAATGTAGTAGAATTGATAATTTGTACAAATTCTACATTTACTCTTTCTGGAAAAAGTGGGCTATATTCAAATGCAGGGCCTATTTTTTCGATGTCTAAATTGTCCAGATTGTTCCAAAATACAACAGCGTGAGGATTACCCATAGAAATACAAGTAATGCTGTATTCTTTATCATCTATATTTACAGGATAATTTAATACATTTTTAAATTGCAATCCTCTTATTTTGACAGGGATTTGTTCAGGCTCTAATATTGCCTTGCCCATATTAACCGTTGCAAAATCCACTACACCATTCTGTACAAAAAGTTTTAACTGTTTTACCCCAGAAAGTGTTTCCACTGTCATATCTGTTTTAGGAACATATCCATTTTCATAAACATATTTTCCAATACAACGCAAGGCATTTCCACACATTCTACCTTCGCTACCGTCCAGATTATACATTCTCATTTTGACATCAGCAATGTCAGATTTTTCCATCAATACAACACCGTCACCACCTATACCAAAATGTCTATGAGAAAGTGAAACGGCAAGTGACTCAGGACTTATGATTTCGTGACCATCTAAACAGTTAAAATAAATATAGTCGTTGCCACAAGCAGACATTTTTGTAAAAGGTAGTTTCATATGTTTTTCTCTCATATGGTTAATGTCAATCAGTTCTGTGCTGTATTCAGAAAAACGGCTGATTAAACTATCTGCAAGGGCATTTGCTGTATCTAAAGAAGTTAAACAAGGTATAGAATGTTCTACAGCAAGACGACGTATTTTTACACTGTCCAAACTTGGCAAACGTCCCTTTGAAGAAGTAGAAATAATATAATTGATTTTTCCGCTTTCCAAAAGCACTTTTGAATTATCTTTTGACTCGTGTATTTTGTTTACGACTTTTACACTGATACCAGCTTGCAATAATACATTTGCAGTACCTTTTGTTGCATAAATTTCAAAACCAAGTGAAGCATATTTTTTAGTAATGTCCACAATTTCTGCTTTATCTGCATCACGCACTGTTACAAACATAGCACCTTGTTTTTTCATTTTGTAGCCAGCAGCAATTAGACCTTTGTAAAGTGCTTCGCTGAGTGTTTTGCCTATACCTAATACTTCTCCAGTAGATTTCATTTCAGGCCCTAACTGTACATCTACATCAATAAGTTTTTCAAATGAGAATACAGGTACTTTTACAGCAACATAAGGAGGTGTTTTATAAAGTCCTGTGCCATAACCCATATCTTTCAGTTTTTCACCTAACATTGCTCTTGTTGCCAAATCTACCATAGGTACACCTGTTACTTTGCTAATGTATGGTATTGTTCTAGAAGAACGAGGATTAACTTCTATTACATAAATTTGATTTTCATAAATAACATATTGAATATTGACAAGACCTTTTGTTTTTAAAGAAACTGCGAGATTTTTGGTATATTCAATTAATTTTTGAGTCAACTCTCCACTGACATTCCAAGCAGGATATACAGCAATAGAGTCACCAGAGTGAATACCAGCACGCTCTATGTGTTCCATAATACCAGGTATGAGTATTTCTTCTCCATCACAAATAGCGTCCACTTCTATTTCCACACCCATAAGGTATTTGTCAATGAGTATAGGATTTTCGATATTGTGAGAAAGTATAATCTGCATATATTCTCTAATATCTTCATCGCTGTGGGCAATAATCATATTTTGACCACCTAAAACATAAGAAGGACGCATTAAAACAGGATAACCTAAATTGTTGGCAACTTTCAAAGCATCTTCTGTTCTCATAACAGTATAACCAGAAGGACGTTCAATGTGTAAACTTTCTAAAAGTTCATCAAAACGTTCTCTGTCTTCTGCAGCATCAATACTGTCGGCAGGAGTACCTAATATTTTAACGCCATTTGCTTCTAAAAATTTAGTAAGTTTAATTGCTGTTTGTCCACCAAATGCTACTACTACACCATAAGGTTTTTCTGTTTTAATAATGTTCATAACGTCCTCTGGTGTAAGTGCATCAAAATACAATCTGTCTGCTGTGTCAAAGTCAGTTGAAACCGTTTCAGGATTGTTGTTAGCAATAACCACTTCATAACCAGCTTCTTTTAATGCCCAAACACAATGAACAGAAGCATAGTCAAATTCTATACCTTGCCCTATACGAATAGGGCCAGAACCAAATACAATGACAGTTGGTTTACCAGAACCGTGTGTTTGAATGTGCTCTAGTGCTTCATTTTCTGTATCATATGTGGAATAGAAATAAGGCGTTTCTGCTTTAAATTCCGCTGCACAAGTATCTACCATTTTAAATACAGCAGAAACTGGATTTTGTATTTTTTGATTTGAAATTCTTTCTATGACTTTGTCTGGATAGCCCAGTTTTTTGCCTTTTAAATATAAAGCATCATCAAGTGTTTTTTCAGATAATTCTTTTTCATAGTTTATTAAATTGAGTAGTTTATATAAAAACCACTTGTCAATTTTAGTAATATCGTTAATTTCTTGTGGTGTAATGCCTCTTTTGAGTGCTTCAAATACTACAAAAAGACGTTCGTCATCACAAATGTGTACTTTTTGTAATATTTGTTCTTTAGAAAGTGTTTCTAGTTTAGGCAAATTCAAACTGTCAAGAGAAATTTCTGCACCTCTTACTGCTTTCATAATTGCCATTTCAAAATTAGGAGCAATCGCCATAACTTCGCCTGTTGCTTTCATTTGTGTACCTAAAACACGTTTTGCATATACAAATTTGTCAAATGGCCATTTTGGCAGTTTCACAACAACATAGTCTATTGTAGGCTCAAAACAAGCATAAGTGCTGCCTGTTACGGCATTTTTAATTTCGTCTAATGTGTAACCTATAGCAATTTTAGCTGCAACTTTTGCAATAGGGTAGCCTGTTGCTTTGGAAGCAAGTGCAGAAGAACGAGATACACGAGGATTAACTTCTATAACAGCATATTCAAAACTATCTGGATTTAAAGCGAATTGACAATTACAACCACCTTCTACACCAAGTGCAGAAATGATATTTAAAGAAGCAGAACGAAGCATTTGATATTCTTTGTCTGCTAATGTGACTGCTGGAGCGATAACAATAGAGTCACCTGTGTGTACACCAACAGGGTCAAAATTTTCCATACTACATATCGTAATAACATTTCCTTTGCTGTCACGCATTACTTCAAATTCAATTTCTTTCCAGCCAGAAATACATTTTTCAACTAATATTTGTGAAATAGGGGAAAGACGTAAACCATTGGAAGCAATTTCAACAAGTTCTTCTTCATTGTTGCAGATACCACCACCAGTACCACCTAATGTAAAAGCAGGACGAATAATAACAGGATAGCCTATTGTTTCTACAAAACTAATTGCATCTTCTACTGTATTTACGACTTCAGAAGGAATAACAGGTTCTCCTATTTCAAGCATAGTGTCTTTGAACATTTGTCTGTCTTCTGCTTTGTCAATGGTAACTGGATTAGCACCTAATAATTTTACATTATGTTGTTTTAAAAAACCTTCTTTTGCTAACTGCATAGAAAGTGTTAAACCAGTTTGTCCACCCAATGTAGAAAGTACACTGTCTGGTTTTTCTTTTTCTATAATTCTTTTTAATGTATCAATGGTAAGGGGTTCAATATAAATACGGTCTGCCATTGCTTTGTCTGTCATAATGGTAGCAGGATTGCTGTTAACAAGAACAACTTCCAAACCTTCTTCACGCAATGTACGGCACGCCTGTGTGCCAGCATAGTCAAATTCTGCTGCTTGTCCTATGACAATAGGACCAGAACCAATTACTAAAACTTTTTTAATATCTTGTCTTAATGGCATTATTTGTTACCTCCCATCAATGTTATAAAACGGTCAAATAAAAACATAGTATCTCTAGGGCCACCATTTGCTTCGGGGTGGAATTGTACTGTAAAAACAGGAATTTCCTGATAATCAATTCCTTCACAAGTGTTGTCGTTAGCGTTTACAAAACGCATACTACAGCTAGAGGGAAGTGTATTGTGGTCTACTGCATAACCGTGATTTTGACTGGTGATGTAAACATTACCTGTCACTAAATCTTTTACAGGTTGATTAGCACCTCTGTGTCCGTATTTTAATTTGATTGTTTTAGCACCATTTGCAAGTGCTACAAGCTGATGTCCTAAACAAATGCCAAATATAGGGATTTTTGTTTGTAATAATTTTTTGATTTCTTCAATGATAGAAACATTGTCTGCGGGGTCGCCAGCACCATTGGAAAGCATAATACCATCTGGTTTTAATTCCATAATTTGTTCATATGTGGTATAAGCAGGTACAGTAATCACTTCACAGCCTCTCTTTTCGAGTTCTTTATGAATGTGTTTTTTAGCACCAAAATCCATTAGTACCACTTTGTTTTTAGATATTTCTGGTTTTGAAATGGTAATTTCGTGACAGGTTGTGTTTTTGACTGCGTCAGTCACACGATAATTTTTTAATTCTGAAACAATACTGTCTAAATTTTCAATAGAATTTACAATACGGGCATTCATAACACCATATTCTCTTATTATTCTGGTTAGCTGTCTAGTGTCTATATTACAAAGACCTATGACATTGCGTTCCTTTAAAAAAGTGTCAAGATTTCCTTCTGAGCGAAAATTGGAAGGTTCTTGACACCATTCTCTAACAATATATGCTTTCACGTGAGTGTTTGCACTTTCAAAATCAGCAGGAATTACACCATAGTTGCCAATTAAAGGAAATGTTTGTACAACAATTTGTCCATAATAACTAGGGTCTGTCAATGTTTCAAGGTAGCCTGTCATAGCAGTAGCAAAAACAATTTCTCCTGTGATTTCACCTTCTGCACCGAAAGCATTTCCCTCAAAAAACTGCCCATTTTCTAATACAAGATATACTTTTTTTTCCATTTTCATTCCTCCGTCATTACGCTAGGGTTACAAATATATCATTTTTAGAGCAACACAATAAAACTGCATTTGCACACAATTTTTTACATTTTATAGCATCAAAACAGCTTTGTCTAGTATAAAATAAAAAAAAGAAAGACTTTGTTTATTTAGCATAAAAAAGTAGTTGTATAATATATACAATAATAATGTGGTATAGTAACAATGCTTATAGTATTATGTGTGGCATTTTTATAAATAAAGCTGTAAAAAACATACAATCTATATAAAAAATAAAGTAGCAATACCATATATTTTTTTATTGGCTGAAAAAAAGGGGAGATATTCTCCCCCATAAAGTAAATTTTTAATACATTACAATATATTCTTCTCTTGCAGCACCTACAGAAACATATTTTATGCGACACTGTGACAGTTCTTCTATATATTTGATGTATTTTAATGCAGCATCTGGTAAGTCTTGTGGTTTTCTGCATTTTGAAATATCACATTTCCAGCCTTCTACATATTCAAATACAGGCTTTGCTGCTGCTAATTCTGCACCAATAGGAAATTCTTTTGTTTCTTTTCCATTTACAGTATAAGCAGTGCATACAGGAATATTGTCTAAATAAGAAAGTACATCTAATTTAGTCAGTGCTACTTCGTCGCAACCTTGTACTCTAATACCATAGCGAGAAGCAACCGCATCAAATGCACCTACACGTCTAGGTCTGCCCGTTGCAGCACCATATTCTCCTCCAGCAGCACGAAGTGCTTCTCCTTCTTCTCCAAACATTTCTACTGTGAAAGGGCCTTCTCCAACACAAGAAGAATACGCTTTCATAATGCCTATGACATTTGTTAGTTTTAAATTTGGAACACCTGCACCAATAGGAGCATATGCGGCAATGGTAGAAGAAGAAGAAGTATAAGGATAAATACCAAAGTCAATATCTCTCAAAGCACCAAGTTGTGCTTCAAACATTACTTTTTTACCTTCTTTTACAGCATTGTTTAAATAAATGCTTGTGTCACAAATATAATCTTTAAATTCTTGAGCATATTTATCTAACCAAACAAGCATATCGTCATAGCTTACTTCTGGAGCACCATATACATTTTGTATTGTTAGATTTTTCCAAGATAATATATTTTTTAAAGAAGCTCTGTATTGTTCAGGGTGAAGTAAATCGCCCATACGAATACATTTTTTCATATATTTATCGCCATATACAGGAGAAATACCACGCCTAGTAGAACCAAATTTTGCATCACCAAGACGGTCTTCTTCTAATATGTCAAGTTGTTTGTGATAAGGCATACAGATAATGGCTCTATCACTGATTTTTAAATTTTCTGGTGTAATTTTAACACCAGCATCTGTTAATTTTTTCTTTTCATTGCTTAAATGTTCTAAATCGATTACCATACCAGTTCCCATAATATTTACAACATTTTCACGCAATATACCAGAAGGCAAAAGATTTAATATAAATTTGCCTTTGTCATTTATGACAGTATGTCCTGCATTATTTCCTCCTTGATAACGGGAAACGATGTCATAATTTTCAGAAAGAAGGTCAACCATTCTTCCTTTTCCTTCATCTCCCCAGTTAATCCCTACTATTGATGTTAACATAAGTAAAAACACACCCTTTCCAATGTGATGAATTACAACGTATAAATTATAGTATACTTGGCTATATAAAATCAAGTTTTTCTGTTATTTCTGTCAGAAATTTGTTTTTTTATTGCAATAGAATAGTATAAAGGGGGGAAATGTATGGACGAACAAGAACAAAAATTATTAGAATTATTAAAACAAAAGCCAAATAAAGGTTTAGAACAGATTATGAAAAAATATATGGGGATTTGTTATAGTATTGTAAAAAATCGTTTAGCAGATTTTTCACAGCAGGAAATAGAAGAATGCGTTAGCGATGTGTTTGTAGATGTTTTTCATGGCAGAGAACATATTTCATTAGAAAAAGGTTCTTTTAAAACATACATTTGTGTTATTGCAAGAAGAAAGGCAGCACAAAGATATAAAAAGCTGATAGAAAAACAATCATTGCCATTGATAGAGGAATTTCCTACCAATCAAAAAGAATATGAGCAAATAGAAAATCGTTCTGTATTGCTGCAATGTATAGCAGAATTAGGAGAGCCAGACAGTTACATATTTATTATGAAATATTATTTGGGATATAGCAGTAAAATGATAGCAGAAAAATTTGATTTAAAACAGAATACCGTAGATAAAAAAGTGCAAAGAGGACTAGAAAAGCTCAAAAAAGCATTGCAGGGAGGTGTATTTTATGAACAAAAATATAAATGATTTTTTAGATAGTATGACACAACAGGAATTAGAACAGTGGGAAGAAATACCGCTTATTGCTATGGAAGATGATGTTGTACAAAAGAGAATACAAAAAATAGTAAAAAAGAAATTAAAAAAGACACATAAAAATACAGTTGCAGTCACTGTAGCAGCTTGTTTTGTATTGTTTGTAGTGTTTTTATCAGAACCAGTAAGAGCAGAATTAGAAAGAATATTTCACTTTATACCTAATATTGGCGTAGTAGAAAGTGATGTAGTGTATGAAGTAGAAATAATTTGTGGTAAACTGCAAAAAGATAATGTTACAGTAGAATTAAAAGATTGTTATGTGAAGGGAGATTTTCTTTTAGGAACCATAAGCATTACAGATATAAGCCCCTATATTCATAAAGAGGAACTGTTTTCAGATGAAAATAGGACAATAGGAGAACAAATGAACGAAAAATATACCATTACTTGGTATCATAATGGAGAACAAAGAGAACTTTTTTTTACAAAAGGTGGTGCAAATTTAAGAAATAATTTTAAACAAATAGAAAAAGGACTTCATCAAATTATAGAAAAGTCAGAAAATAACTATTATGAAATAGGTATAAATGGTTTTGATGAAAAATTGTCATTTCGTTTAAAAGAAACAAAAGCAATATCCAATTTGAATAGCATAGGAAATACTGTAACACAGTATGGTACTTCTATTACAGCAAAAGCAGAAATGACAGAAAAAGGAGCAAAAATTGATTATTATGCTATTTGTTCAGAAGAAGCAAAAACAATACATCAGTTTGGAGAATACAGGTCATATTTTGATTATATGCCACATTTTGAAACAATACCAAATGCGTATTATAATTGTTATTTAAAAACAAAAAGCGGTGATTTTGCAAAAATCATTACTGCAAAAAATTTTATAGAAAATGGAGGAGAAATTGTATTTGATGCAACAGAAAAAGACTTTCCAGCAACATTTTATTATACAGCACTTTCTGCAAAAACAGAGGAATGTGAATTTGTACAAATACCCGTTCCAGAAATAGGACAAACAATTCCGTTAGATATTTGTATTCCTTTTCAATATGGCACAGTCAAAATACTTTCTGTCAATCATATACAGACAATAGACTATACTGGTGTTCATAGTTTAGATGAAAATGGGAAATATTATGCAGAAAAGGGTTTGACAGATAAATTGATTTTAAATTTTAATATACAATCAAATCAAAAAGAAAGAATGTTGTATCATATAAACACTAAAGGAGCAGAAGGGAGCTATTATGGTGTACATTGCAGCACCATTGAAACAACACAACAAAATGATATTTTTTGTAAAACAATTTCATTTTCACTTTTGGAGGAAGATTTTCAACAAGAGTTTCAAAATAAAAATGAAAAATCCATCAAATTGCAGTTTTATGAGCCTACGTATTTTATAGGAAAAGAATATAAAATACCTGTTGCTATACAATAATAAAGTATAAAGGCATAATACTATTTAAAAAAACAACAGTATTATGCCTTTTTATTATAATATTTTTTCATATAAAAACTCCAGTTTTCTTTTGTAATCTAATTCCACAAAATCCATAGGGGTAACAGTTTCCATTTTTTTATCAAAATAGGCAATACCTGCTTCACAAAGTAAACAATATACAAATTGAGAACAAAACATAATATTAGGTAAAAAGGAACGTTTTAATAAAAGTCCTATGGTGTTGTAAGAACTACCTTCACTGTTTATTTTTTCTATTTTAGAAATCATACGTTTTTTCTGTTCTGCTGTTGCACGCATTTGATATACAATTATGCAAGCATTTTCTTTTTTGCGTAAATATTGCACTTTTTCTGCATTCAATCCTGGAGGAGAAATACATTGCCCATTGTTATAACTCATCAGTGTTTTGAGCTGTGCATCAAATGCAATAGAAGCGTGATTATAAGTTTTTTTCGTAAATAATGAAATCAATTCACTTGCAGGAGTACCTGTGTCAGAAAGCACAATATAAATATAACCATTTTCTACAGTTTGATAAGCCTGCTGTATGATGTCATTGCTTATACTGTATCGGTTACAGTATTGAAAAAAGTGGTGTCTAGGTAAATCTTTTAAAACTTCTTTTAAGTTATAACATAAAAATTTGATGTTATGCTGTTTGTGCTCAAAAGCAATATTTTGCTGCAAAATTACGCAAAATAATACAGAAATAGCTATCATACAATATAACATTCTGTATTGCTGTCCTATTACAGTTATCATAAATATCATAGCAAATTGTATTTTAATAAATTCTGTAAATTGCTGTTGTCTTTCTATTTTGTTATAGTAATACATAACAAACCCTCCTGTCGTTTTGATATTCTATTATGAATAACGACAGTAAAAGCCAATTTATTACAGCATTAATAAAATGTTAAGTTTTTATTTCGTTTTTTGTAAAATAAATAAGCAGTATTAAAGTTCTCGACAGCTTTCTCTTATAATAAGAGAATGAGGCACAATAATTTTTGTTGCAAGTAAATTCGGATTTTCAATGTGGTTAATCAGTTGTGAAGCTGCCTCTATACCTAATTGATGAGAATTGACATCAATAGAAGTAAGCTGTGGAGAGGTAATGCGTGCAAACAGTGAATTATTGAATGAAACAATAGATAAATCTTTTGGTATGGAAAGTCCTTTTTTAGCACAACATTGTTCCAGTGCAACAGCTAATATATCATCGCTTGCTACAACAGCAGTAGGTTTTTGAGGCTGTTCTAATAAAGCAGAAAAAGATGCTGTGTTATCCATACAGCATTTGTCTATTTCAACACAATAATTTTCACGAAAAGGCAAATCGTGATTTTCTAAAGCTTTTTGATACCCTGCTTTTCTTTCTGCCGAAAAATACATATTGCTTTCTATGCCTACATAAGCAATATTTCTATGACCTAATTGATATAAATATTCTGTTGCCTCCATACCAGCTAAAAAATTATCATTGTCAATATAAATAGTCTGGTTGACAAATTGTTTTGCTTTTCCTATTAAAACATATAAAAGCCCTTCGTTATATAAATAATCTATTACAGCGTCATCCTGTTTGGCATATAACAGTATAAATCCTCCTGTTCTTTCCTCTTTTACAAGTGTTTGTATTGCTTTTAATATTTCGTATTCGTCTTGACCAGTTACTACTGTACTGATATATCCTCTGATATTGCAAAACTGACTGATGCCCCTTATTACTTCCAAATGAAAAGAATTTTCATAAACATCTCGTGAGGAAGGAGGCAATATAATGCTCAGCATAGGAGCAAATTGCTCAATAGTGGTAGTATTTTGTATACTGGGCTCATATCCTAATTGTGCCATAGCATAACGCACTTTTTGTTTCGTTTCTTTGCTGATAGAGGGGTGATTTTTGCACGTTCTAGACACTGTAGAGGGCGATACACCAGCCAGTGCAGCAACTTCTTTTATTGTAACAGCCATAAATAGCACTCCTTTCGTTTAGGCAAATTTATGCAAATGTTTTAAATGAATATTATATGATTTCAATTATAAAAAACAGTTTTTTAAAAGTCAATAAAAGCAGTGGCATTACAAGTATTTTCTCTATATTAGTGATTTGAAATACATTAGTATTGTTATATTGCATAAAATAAAAGCAAAAAAATTATATATTATAGAGAAAATGAATTTTACTGTGAAATTTTGATTGATTTTTTACTGCAAAAGAGATATATTTATATTGCGTAAATAATGTGCAATAATAATGCAATAGAATAATTTATTTCAATATTTTGCATTGATATTGCTTTATATTTGCATACGCATCGTTATTATATTTATCATTTAAAAAACGTCAAACAAAATAGCAATCGTAAAAGAAAGGGAGGATATTTATGACTAACGAAAATAATATTTCAATTATTGCTCCTTTATCTGGAGAAATTGTTGCACTGGAAAAAGTACCAGACCCTGTTTTTGCAGAGAAAATAGTGGGAGATGGCATTGCAATACAGCCTGATAATGGTAAAATTTATAGTCCAGTAAATGGGAAACTGGTTTCTGTGGCAGCAACAAAACACGCTTTTGGTTTTTTGTCAGAGGAAGGGCTAGAAATGCTCATACATTTTGGGCTAGAAACAGTAGGGCTTAATGGAGAGGGATTTACAGTACATAAACAAGAAGGCTCCGATGTAAAAGTAGGGGATTTGATAGCAGAAGTAGATGTTGACTTTATTAAAAGCAAAAATTTACCTACCATTACTCCAGTGCTGATATGTGCAGGATTAGATGATAAAACAATGAAAACAGCTTCAGGAAGGGTAGAGGCTGGAAAAGATGCAGTGTTGTTTGTCACACCAAATGCACAGCAGTCTTCAGTACAAACACCAACACAAGAAGCTGTTGTAGTAGAAACAACACCTACAGTAGAGGCAGCATCAACAGAAAAGAAAAAGAAAGCAATAATAGACTTTGACTTTTTACAAAAACTAGGCAAAGTGCTTATGACAGTTATTGCAGTTATGCCAGCAGCAGGATTTATGCTTAGTTTGGGAAAACTGATACAAATGGCAGGTGCAGACATCAATTTTATTTATTTAGTTGGAAGCACTATGGAAAATATAGGTTGGGCGATTATAGGAAATTTGCATATTTTGTTTGCAGCAGCAATAGGCGGTTCTTGGGCAAAAGAAAGAGCAGGCGGTGCATTTGCAGCAGTAATTGCTTTTATATTGATTAACCGTATTACAGGTGCAGCATTTGGTGTAACAGAAGCGATGCTTTCAGAAGCAGGAGCAGTAGTACATTCTATATTGGGACAGGAAATGTTGGTTGAAAATTATTTCACATCTGTATTAGGTGCACCAGCATTAAATATGGGTGTATTTGTAGGTATTATAGCTGGTTTTGTAGGCGGCGTTGTTTATAATAAATTTTATAATTTCAGAAAACTGCCTGATGCTTTGGCATTTTTCAATGGTAAAAGATTTGTACCTTTGGCAGTGATTGCTTATTCTACAGTCATTTCTATTATTATGATAGTAATATGGCCAGTAGTGCAGTCAGGTATTAACGCATTTGGTATTTGGATAGCAAATTCTTCTTCCACATCACCAATATTAGCACCATTTATTTATGGAACATTAGAACGTTTGTTATTACCATTTGGTTTGCATCATATGCTTACAATACCTATGAACTATACAGCATTTGGTGGAACATATGTAATGCAGACAGGTATCAATGCAGGTTCAGAAGTATTTGGTCAAGACCCATTGTGGTTAGCTTGGGTAACAGATTTGATTAACTTTAAAGATGCAGGAGATATGGCAAGCTATACCAATTTAATGACAACAGTAACACCAGCTCGTTTTAAAGTAGGTCAAATGATTGGTGCAACAGGTTTGCTTATGGGTATTGCACTTGCAATGTATCGTAGAGTAGATAAAGAGAAACAACATAATTATCGTTCTATGTTTTTCTCTACAGTATTAGCAGTATTTTTAACAGGTGTTACAGAACCATTAGAATTTATGTTTATGTTCTGTGCATTGCCACTTTATATTGTTTATGCAGTATTGCAAGGTTGTGCATTTGCTATGGCAGGTGTTATGGATTTACGTTTACACTCTTTTGGAAATTTGGAATTTTTAACACGTGTACCTATGTCATTAAAAGCAGGTTTGAGTGGTGACATTATCCACTTTATTATTTGTTGTGTTGCCTTTTTGGTAATAGGTTATGTTGTAGCATATTTTATGATAGGAAAATTCCAGTTTGCTACACCAGGAAGACTTGGAAATTATGAAAATGAAGAAGGCGAAGAAGAAACAGCAGACGGTGCTTCTGCAAATAAAGGCGATGGAAACAGCCAACCAGAAAGGATTATAGCACTTTTGGGCGGACGTGAAAATATTGTATTAGTAGATGCTTGTATGACACGTTTGAGAGTAACAGTAAAAGACCCTTCTAAAGTAGCAGATACACCTGCGTGGAAAGCAGAAGGTGCCAAAGGATTGGTAAAAAAGGATACAGGTATACAGGCAATTTATGGGCCAAAAGCAGACGTATTAAAATCTGACATTAATGATATATTATAAATTGTGTTTGAAAAATAGAAAGGGCGAATTGTTATGAAATTATTAACATTGAATACACATAGCCTTCAAGAAGAAAATTACCTCCAAAAATTGGAGCAATTTGTTCAAACAATTTGTCAAGAAAAACCAGATGTAGTTGCATTACAGGAAGTCAATCAATCAGTTAATGCTATTGTTGCTGAACAAAAATTTTTAAAGGGATATGTACATTGTTCAAATAATGAAATACCTATACGAAAAGACAATCATGCGGCACAAGTAGCTTTTCGTCTTTTTGAAAATGGAATTACTTGCTCTTGGACGTGGATTTCTGCTAAAATAGGATACGGGATATATGATGAAGGTATGGCGTTGTTGTGCTTAAATGGTGAAATTGTACAAACAGACAGCTTTTTTATAAGTGAGTGCCAAGATTACCAGTATTGGAAAACACGCAAAGTATTGGGAGTGCAAATAAGCGGTTGTAAAGATTGGTTTTATACGGTGCATATGGGTTGGTGGAAAGATGAGCAGGAACCGTTTTTAGCACAGTGGAAAAGATTTGAAAGTGCTTTAAAACAGAAATGTAATACTACCACAGTATGGCTTATGGGCGATTTTAACAGTCCCGCAGAAATAAAAGAGCAAGGATATGACGTCATCAAAAATTCTGGCTGGTATGATAGCTATACTATAGCACAGCAGAAAGACAAAGGCACAACCGTAGAGGGTAGTATTGATGGCTGGAAAGATGACAAACACAATGAACAAAAACAAAAAAGTATGAGAATGGATTATATCTGGTGCAATAAGGCAGTACCAGTAAAATATAGTAAAGTAATGTTTAATGGCATCAAACAGCCTAAAGTTTCAGACCATTACGGCGTGTGTATTGAAACAAATGATATAAAAAAAGGAAGGAGGAGTTATTTATGAATAGAGCAGCAGGAATATTGCTTTCTATTACAAGCCTGCCTTCAAAATATGGCATAGGTTGTTTTTCAAAAAGTGCCTATGACTTTGTAGACTGGCTGAAAGAAGCAGGTCAAACTTATTGGCAAATATTACCGCTTGTACCCACAAGCTATGGTGACTCACCTTATCAATCATTTTCTACATTTGCAGGAAACCCTTATTTTATTAGTTTGGAGGCACTCATAGAGGAAGGTGTTTTGACACAACAAGAATGTGACAAAGCGGATTTTGGTGACAATGAAAAAGAAATTGATTATCAAAAAATGTATGAAAGCCGTTATACGCTTTTAAGAAAGGCATATGAACGTAGTAATATTACACAAAATGAAAACTATTTACGTTTTGTAAATGAAAATAGTTGGTGGCTTTCTGATTATGCACTATTTATGTCAGTAAAGTCAAGATTTGGCGGTGTTACTTGGACACAGTGGGCAGAAGATATTCGATTACGTTGGGGCTATTCTATGGACTATTATAGAAAAGAACTCTATTTTGACATTGAATTTCATCAATATATGCAGTTTAAATTTTTTGAACAGTGGTATGCTTTAAAATCATATGCTAATGAAAGAGGTATTCGTATTATAGGAGATATTCCTATTTATGTAGCATTAGATAGTGCAGATACTTGGGCACACCCTGAATTGTTTCAGTTAGATGCTCAAAATATACCTTATGCAGTAGCAGGTTGTCCTCCAGATGGCTTTTCTGCAAATGGGCAGTTGTGGGGTAATCCTTTGTATCGCTGGGAGTATCATAGAAGTACTGGATATGATTGGTGGGTTGGTCGTATGGCATATTGCTTTAAAATGTATGACGTGGTAAGAATAGACCATTTTAGAGGATTTGATGAATATTTTTCAATACCTTATGGAGCAACAACAGCAAGGGAAGGGCATTGGGAAAAAGGTCCAGGTATAGAGTTGTTCCGCTGTATAGAAAACCGCTTAGGCTGGCACGAAGTCATTGCAGAAGATTTAGGCTATGTTACAGATAATGTGCGTCAGTTAGTGCGTGATAGTGGCTTTCCAGGTATGAAAGTATTAGAATTTGCTTTTGACTCTAGGGACTCTGGTTCAGCAAATGACTATTTACCACATAATTATATTGAAAATAGTGTTGCTTATACAGGTACGCACGATAATGAAACCATTGCAGGTTGGTTTGACTCTATTACAAAAGAAGAACAAATATTAGCAAGAAATTATTTATGTGACCACTATACTCCTAAAGAAGAATTGTATAAGTGTTTTATATCTCTTGTTATGAGAAGTAATTCCAAAATTTGTATTATTCCTATGCAGGATTATTTAGGATATGACAATGCTAGTCGTATCAATAAACCTTCCACAGTAGGGAATAATTGGAAGTGGAGATTGACAAGAGAAGAATTGACAGAAGAATTGCAGCAAGAAATACTTTCTCTAACAAAACGTTATGGTCGTATGAACTGGGATTAAAAAAATACAATATATAAAAATTTATTATTTTATTACTTTGTTTTCTGCGGGAATACCCGTCAGATATATATCTCCTCTTATATTATAGTATTTACTATAATAAAAATAAATGCAAATCAAAAAGAGAAGTCACAAATGTGGCTTCTTTTTTTGATTTGCTCTGAAATTTTAGTTGAGAAACAAAACAAAACAAACTATAATAGAGTTGATAAATTATATTAAATCAGAAAAAGTATTTAAAAATATAGTGATAATGCCTTGTTTATATTAGGAAAAGTATTTGTAAAATATACTAGAAAACTAAAGGAGAAATAATAGTATGATTTCAAAAAATATGCAAGAACTGATTAAAAAAAGTGAAGGAATTAGCAGTTTGTTTTCAGATGCTAGAAAATTAAAACAACAGTATGGTGCAGAAAATGTGTATGATTTTGGTATAGGTAATCCTAATGTCAAAGCACCAGAAAGTATCAATCAAACAGCAATTAAAATATTGCAACAAGAAAATTCTTTACAACTGCATAGTTATACAGATAGTGTAGGATATGAAGAAGTACGCAAAAAAATTGCAAATAGTATTAACCGCCGTTTTGATACAGAATTTGATGCAAAAAATATTGTTATGACAGTAGGAGCAGCAGGAGGATTAAATGTCATATTTAAAGTACTTTTAAATCAACAGGAAGAAATCGTTACATTTGCTCCTTATTTTAGTGAATATGATGCTTATGCTATGAATGTAGGGGCAGTGCTGAAGTCTGTACCTGCCAATACAGAAACATTTTTACCTGATTTGAATACATTGGAAAAGTATATCACTCCAAAAACAAAAGTGGTATTGATTAACTCACCTAATAATCCTACAGGTGTTGTGTATGATGAAAGTATTATAGCAGAAATAGGTTGTATATTAGAAGAAAAACAAAAAGAATATGGTACTACAATTTATTTAGTTTCAGATGAACCTTATAGAGAATTAGTATATGATGGTGCAGAAGTGCCTTATGTGCCTCATTATTATAAAAATACCATTGTAGCCTATTCTTTTTCGAAATCTCTTTCTTTGCCCGGAGATAGAATAGGGTATCTGGTTTTGCCTAGTGAATTGTGTGATTATGAGCAAATTGTTCAAGCGGCAGAAGTGGCAACAAGAGTATTAGGATTTGTCAATGCACCTGCTTTGCAACAAAAAGTAGTAGCAGAATGTTGTGATGAGTTGACAGATGTAGCATATTATGATGCCAATAGAGAATTGCTTTATAAAGCATTGCAAAAATATGGATATCAGTGTATTAAACCACAAGGGGCTTTTTATCTTTTTGTAAAGGCGTTGGAAAAAGATGATAAAGCATTTTGCAAAAAAGCACAAGAGTATAGACTTTTGCTCACACCAGCAGTAGGATTTGGCTGTGCAGGATATGTGCGTATAGCATATTGTGTTTCTAAAGAAACCATACAAAATGCTTTGCCTTATTTTAAACAATTAGCACAATATTATGGTGTGATAAAATAATAATATATTTCATTTGTAACGTTTTGATTTATTGTTACATAATATAGTAGTAATTAGGAAAGGGGGAAAATAATATGTATTGTTTTGGAAAAGATTTTACAAGTGAAACAGAAATACAGTCCCTTTTGGAAGATTATTTAAAAAAGAAAAAAGTAAAAAATAGTGTAGAATGTTATAATATACCAAAAGAACAAAATTTACGAACAATTTTGTATTAATTGTAAAATCTCTCATAATAAAATATGAGGGATTTTTATATTATTAGGCTATAAAAAATAAAAAAGAGAGAACAAAAATGTATTGCTGTAATGTTAAAAATGTGACTATCATATAATAAAGTAAATAAATGTATCTGTTTAAAATCCATTTGACAGAATGTTTTTTTAATTGTAGAATGATAAGTTGTATGCACTCTTAGCTTAGTGGAAAAAGCATTCGGCTCCGAACCGAAAGACCGCAGGTTCAATTCCTGTAGAGTGCATTACGAGCGTGCCCTTGAAAAAATCAAGGGTTTTTGCTATGTAACAGTATATTAAGTAAAGTACAATAACAAATATATTCCCTCTAATGTATTTTTTATCAATGATATTGTTTTATAACAGTGTTTGTAAAAAAAAGACGATAGGTGTTGTAAAAAGTAGAATATTATGCTATTATGATAGTAACTATATAAGGAGGGGATAAAATGAAAAAGATAATAGCAACAGTGTTGTGTTGTTGTCTGGTATTGGGAGTAGCTTCTTGTGGAAATATTACAAATAATACAAATGCCGAAAGTAGTACAAATGGTACATTATTCAATGAGGAATATTATGGTTATGCAACAAAAGCACTAAATACAGTTGACCAATATTTAAATAGCGAAATAGAAAAAGAGGAAGCACTTTCTATAGTAACTGATTTAGGCAAAAATATAGAAGAAAATGGCGATTATGGTGTTAAAACGCTTGGTATTACTTTAGAACTGTTAGAAATAACATTAGGACAAAACAATTTTGATTTCAGTGATATAGAAGAATATAGAGATGATTTAGCTTCTCTTGTAAAAAGTCCTTTACTTTATAGAGAAACAGCAAAAAAAGCATTTGATGTAAACAGTAAAGACTTTTTTGATATGGTCAATGCCTCATTACAATATAGTGATAGCTCATTAGTATTGGAATTAGACAAAGTCGAAGAAATAGAAAAAGAAGAAGAAAACTATTTGCCAGTTAGTTTTTATGTTTTGAAACATAATAATGTATTAATAGAATATGAAACAGATGATGCAACAGATAAATTGCTTGGTTTAGAACTGAAATTAGATTTTGGTGCAAAAACAATAAAAGAGGACGATGTAGTTGCTTTAGGAGGATATATAGGGGTAATGTCTACTTTTTTAGAAACGGAAAAAAATGTTGACAAATTAGTAGAATTGATTAATAGACTTGATTTAGAGAATTTTTCAGGAATTAGTATTAAGAGTTATGATACAGACACTGTACAGTATACAAAAACGTTTATGAATAATAATTTTTCATTAATAATGAAACCTATGTGATAAAAATAAATTGCTTGACAGTAAAAAGGGAGTATTTACTCCCTTTTTTGTATCCGTTATTTTATTGCATAAAAAAAGCTATCATTGTTTTTCAATGATAGCTTGACATGAGTCACTCGGGGTTCGAACCCGAGACACCTGGATTAAAAGTCCAGTGCTCTACCTGCTGAGCTAGTGACCCACAACGGATATTATTATAGGATATAAATTGTAATCTGTCAACACTTTTTTTAAAAAAATAATAAAAAATTTAAAAAAACCCTATCTAAAAAGATAGGGTTTTTTTTGCCAAAGCACAACGGAATGTTGTAAAAGGCTTTTCTGTACATCTATTGTTCTCTGATTAGAACTACCTTTAAAAGACAATTCTAAAGAACGTAGTTCATATATAAAAGTACCATCAATAAGCACATCTGTAAAATGAAGCAATTTTTGTATTGCTTTGTCATTTTTAGCAAGTAATTCTTCCCAAGTATAGCCAGTATATAGCCAAACAGTAAGCCCCATTTTTTTAGCACTTTGAGCAAGTATAGAACAAGGGAGAGGCTGCTGTATAGGTTCTCCTCCAGAAAGTGTAATACCATCTAGCAAGGGATTTTGTGCTATCATAGCAATTAAATTTTCTGTATTTTCTTCATAGCCACCATTGGGGTCGTGTGTTTGGGGATTGTGGCAATGAGGACAATGATGAGGGCAGCCTTGTGTAAAAATAGTAAAGCGAATACCTTCTCCGTCTACTATAGAGTCGTTTGCAATACCACTAATTTTTATATTCATTTATTTTTGTTCTCCATTTTCAGAAATTGTATATTGTGATATAGTATGTTTTACTCTGTCACGTTCTTCTGCTCTTTTGGCATTGTTAAAGCGGTCAAGAGTACCCACTAAATAACCAGTGATACGACGTATTCTTTGAAAAGGAATACCATCTTTTTCACTTCTGCCACATTTTGGGCAAGTATCGCCTATAATACCGTTGTAACCACATACAGGGTCTCTGTCAACAGGGTGATTGATAGAGCCATATCCTATATTTTGGGATTTCATATAACGTATGACTTTTTCGAAAGCATCTACATTTTGAGTAGGGTCACCGTCTAATTCAATATAAGTAATATGGCCTGCATTGGTAAGAGCGTGGTAAGGTGCTTCTATTTGTATTTTTTTGAAAGCACTGATGTTGTAATAAACAGGCACGTGAAAACTGTTAGTATAATATTCTTTGTCTGTAATGCCTTCTAGTATACCAAAACGTTTTTGGTCTAATTTTAAAAATCTTCCAGAAAGTCCTTCTGCTGGTGTAGCAAGTAATGTAAAATTTAGTTTCATTTTTTGGGAAGCCTCGTCCATACGGCGTCTCATATGGCTAATAATGTCCAGACCTAAATTTTGTGCAACTTCGCTTTCACCGTGGTGCATACCTATGAGAGATTTTAAACATTCTGCTAAACCTATAAAACCTACAGAAAGTGTACCGTGTTTTAATACTTCTCTGACTTCATCATCACGATTTAATTTTTCACTGTCAATCCAAACACCTTCTCCCATAAGAAAAGGATAATTATGCACTTTTTTCTTTGCCTGTATTTCAAAACGCTCTAGTAACTGCTCTATTACCAAATCAATTTTGCTATCTAATTCTTTGTAAAACCAGTCTATATTACCATTTGATAATATGGCAATACGAGGAAGATTGATAGTGGTAAAACTCAAATTGCCCCTGCCTGGAGAAACTTCTTTATTTTTGTCATAGACATTTCCCATTACTCTGGTACGACAGCCCATATAAGCAATTTCTGTTTCTGGAGTGCCGTTATAGTATTGTAAATTAAAAGGAGCATCTTGAAATGAAAAATTAGGAAAAAGCCTTTTTGCACTCACACGACAACTTAAACGAAATAAATCATAATTAGGCTCTCCTGGATTAAAATTGATGCCTTCTTTTACTCTAAATATTTGTATAGGAAATATAGGTGTTTCCCCATTACCAAGCCCTACTTCTGTAACAAGCAATAAATTTTTCACTACCATTCTACCTTCTGTAGAGGTGTCCATACCATAGTTGACAGAAGAAAAAGGAGTTTGTGCTCCAGCTCTGGAGTGCATAGTGTTTAAATTGTGTATCAATGACTCCATAGCTTGGTATGTGGCTTTGTCTGTTTCTAACAAAGATTTCTTTTTAGAAAAAGATTGTGCTTTTTGTATGATTTCATTTGATAAACCCAATGAACAAAGTAAATCTGTTTCTTTTTGTATATAATTTTCGTTTTCATCAATGGTAGCATAATATCCTTGTTCTAAAAGAGATTTTAAACTGTTTTTGACTTCTTCTGCTTTTTGAGCATCTGTCATTAATTCAATAGAAGAAACCATATTAGAATGATATCTTTTTAAATATGTTTTTTTGACACCTGGTGCTAAGCCATAATCTAAATTGACAATAGCTTGTCCACCGTGCTGGTCATTTTGATTGGATTGTATAGCAATGCAAGCAAGTGCAGCATAGCTGGCAATGTCGTTAGGTTCTCTAACAACACCGTGACCTGTAGAGAAGCCATTATGAAATAGTTTTAATAAATCAATTTGACAACAGGTGGTAGTAAGTGTGTAAAAATCTAAATCGTGTATGTGTATGTCACCGTTTTGGTGTGCTTCTGAATGAGCAGGGTTTAACACATAACATTCGTAAAAATGTTTTGCACCTTCTGAGCCATATTTTAGCATAGAACCCATAGCAGTATTGCCGTCAATGTTGGCGTTTTCTCTTTTGATGTCGCTATCATTTACGTCTTTGTATGTGATATCTTCAAATGTTTTCATTAAACGACTGTTCATATTGCGAATACGAGTTCTTTCTGCTCTGTAAAGTATATATGCTTTTGCTGTGTTAATGTGTCCATTTTCGATTAAAACTTTTTCAACAGTGTCTTGTATTTGTTCTACAGAGGGAGACTCCATTTGTAAATGCTCGCAAACTTTTTGTGCTAATTGTAAACAAATGGTATATTCTTTTTTTCCCACAGTAGAAGAAAATGCTTTTTGTATTGCATTGGCAATTTTGTTAATGTCAAAATGAGCTAGTCTTCCATCTCTTTTTTGAATAGTTGTAATCATAAAAAAATTCCCTTCCTTCTCTTTGTAATTGTTTTTACTATTGCAGTATTTAGAGGATTAAGAACATATGTTCTTACAAAAAAGTGCAATAAAATATCGCTGTGTTGTGGCGATATTTGTCGATAAACACAATATATAGCAATCTATTTATATTAAGCGTGTATATATTGTAGTATAGAAAAAGAAATCCGTCAATATGGCATTTGTGAAATTATGGTAGTAATAGAGGGTAGGAAAGGCGATATATAAGCATATACTGTAAAAATAAAAAATTTTTGTAAGGAGAAAAAGTATGGAACGTTTTTGTGAATTAAAACAAAAAGAGGTTATCAATGTTTGCGATGGCTGTAGACTAGGTTATGTAACAGATTTAGAATTTGATAGTTGTAATGGAAGAATACTGGCATTGATTATACCGGTAGAAAATGGGAAAATGTGGAATATATTTGGAGGAGGAAATAAACAATATTATATTCCTTGGAAATGTATTAAAAAAATAGGAGATGATATTATATTAATAGAGTCTAGTTTAGAAGAATTACTTCAAGAGTGTTAATAGTAAAACCATACTAAAATATGGCAAAAAATGTTGACCTGTAAAAGTTTTTTGTATATACTATACAGTGTATGAATGTGTAAAAAAATAGTGATAGAAGGGAGGGTGTGTATTGTGAAATGTCCATTTTGTAATTATGAAGATACAAGAGTAATTGATTCAAGAAGTCAAGAGGAAAATTCTGTAATACGCCGAAGAAGGTTGTGTGACAAATGTGGAAAACGTTTTACAACATATGAAAGAATTGATGCCATTCCCGTTACAGTAATCAAAAAGGATAGCACGAGAGAATTGTTTGATAAAATAAAATTGTTAAATGGTATTATGAAATCTTGCTATAAAAGACCTGTTTCAGTGCACCAAATGGAGCTTTTGGTAGAAGATATTGAAACAACATTAGTTGGTTCAGGAGAAAGAGAAATAGAAAGTCAAAAAATAGGTGATATGGTAATAGAAAGACTAAAAGAGTTAGATGAGGTTTCTTATGTGCGTTTTGCGTCTGTATATCGCCAATTTGCAGACATTAATAAATTCCGTGAAGAATTGGATAAAATGGCAAAAGAAAAAACAAATTTGTAATGAATAAAACCCCGACAATTATTCTGTCGGGGTTTTGTTTGCATATAAATTTGACAAATAGAAAAAACAGTATTATAATAGCCGATATACTTTATTTAGGTAGAGTGATAAAGCAAAAAGAAAGGGAAATAATATTATGAGAGATAATAAACTTTATACGCCTGTTGGTGTAAAAGATATGCTTTTTGAAGAATGTGATAATAAAAGAAATATTACACATAAAATAGGAGAAATTTTTAGATGTTTTGGATATAGACAAGTAGAAACACCTACATTTGAATATATGGAAGTATTTTCAGATGAAAAATTAGGAGGTACAAAACAAAAAGAAATGTTTCGTTTTTTTGACAAAGATGGTTCTACATTGGCATTGCGTACAGATATGACACCTCCTATAGCTCGTATCGCTTCCACAAATTTTGCAGATAAAAAAGACGAAACTATGAGATTTAGTTATTTTGGAAATACATTTCGCTATAATGAAGAATATCAAGGAAAACAGAGAGAATTTTATCAGGCAGGTGTAGAACTTTTAGGTATAGACAGTGCAGATGCAGATGGAGAAGTGCTTGCAGTAGCAATAAATAGCTTGTTAGAAGCAGGGCTTTCTGATTTTAGAATTATAGTAGGAAATGTAGCATTTTTCAAGGGAATATTAGAAGAAACAGGACTGTCAGAAGAAATTTGTAAACAACTGCAAATGCGTATTGCTTATAGAGATTATGTTTCTGTAGAAAATATAGTAACACAGTATGATATACCAGAAAGTATTAGACAGCTTTTTATAGAACTGCCTAAGTTGGTAGGAACATTGGAAGTGCTTGCCTATGCCAAAAGGCTTACCAAAAACAGAACAGCAAAAAGGGCAATATCCCGTTTACAGGAATTGTATCAAATATTGCGTTGTTATCATATTGAAGAATATGTTACATTTGATTTAGGTATGGTAGGACAACTAAATTATTATACAGGGATTATATTCAGAGGATATGTTGACGATAGTGGCTATAGTATATTGAGTGGAGGACGTTATGATAATCTAGTGGCACAATATGGTACCGATATGCCAGCAGTAGGTATGGTATTAAAACTCAATGAAGTGCTTTTTGCTATGCAAAAACAAGGTATTGTAATAGAAGAGAAAAAAGCAAAAACACTTGTGGCATTTACAGAACAAGGTAGACAAAAAGCCATTGAAATTTCAAATATTTATCGTAGAAGTGGTATGTATGTAGAGATGAGTCTTTTGGGAGAAGATGTTGCTAAAAATATGGCTTATGCACAGTCAAAACAAATGAGCCATGTGCTGTATTTTGTAGATAGTGAAACTGTTAAAGTAATTAGTTTAGCAGATGAAATGGGGGGATTTACAGCAGAAATTGCTGTATCAGAATTAATATTGCCTAATGTAGAGGAGGGAACAATATGAGATATTTGACGTTTGCATTGGCAAAAGGAAGACTCGCAGAGCAAACAATGGAACTGTTTGAAAAAATAGGTATGCCTTGTGAAGAAATGAAACAAAAAACAAGAAAACTAATATTTGTAAATGAAGCATTAAAACTAAAATTTTTTCTTTCTAAAGCAAGTGACGTACCAACTTATGTGGAACACGGAGCAGCAGATGTAGGAATTGTAGGAAAAGATACCATATTAGAAGAAGAAAGAAATTTATATGAAATGCTAGATTTGCATTTAGGCAAATGTTGTATGGCAGTAGCAGGAAAGCCAGAAATGAAACAAAAATTAAAAACAATGAATAATATTCGTGTAGCATCAAAATATCCTCGCATAGCCAAAGATTATTTTGATAAACAGCAAATTACAGTAGAAATTATAAAATTAAATGGTTCTGTAGAATTAGCACCTATTGTAGGGCTTTCTGATGTGATAGTAGATATTGTAGAAACAGGCTCTACATTAAAGGCGAATGGATTGGAAGTGTTGGAGGAAATCTGTCCTCTTTCAGCAAGAGTAATTGTAAATAGAGGTAGTATGAAAATGGAGCATAAAAGAATTATGGATATGATAGATAAAATGAGAGCAATACGATAAGGAGAGAATAAAAGTGATAACAGTATTAAAAAAGAATGACAATGAAAAATTGCAACAAATACTATGCCGAAATACTATAGAAAAAAATGATGTACAAAAAATAGTAGATGAAATATTATATGCTGTCAAAACAAAAGGAAATAAAGCACTTTTTGAATATACAAAACAGTTTGATGGCATAGAAATCACAGAACAAAATATCAAAGTAACACAGCAAGAATTTGAATATGCTTATGAACAAGTACCAAAAGAATTGATAAAAGTAATACAAAAGTCAGCTCAAAGAATTAGAAATTTTCATCAAAAACAAAAAATAAATAGTTGGTTAGAACCTTCTGAAAATGGAGAAATGTTAGGACAACTCATACGTCCTATTGAAAAAGTAGGTATTTATGTTCCCGGAGGAAAAGCAGCATATCCTTCCAGTGTGCTTATGAATGCAGTAACAGCTTCTGTAGCAGGAGTACCTCATATTATTATGACAACACCAGCACAAAAAGATGGTAGAGTCACACCAACAACATTGGTAGCGGCAAAAGAAGCAGGAGTAAATGAAGTATATAAAGTAGGAGGAGCACAAGCCATTGCAGCACTTGCCTATGGTACAACTTGTGTGCCAAAAGTAGATAAAATATGTGGGCCAGGTAATATTTATGTGGCATTGGCAAAAAAGAGTGTTTATGGACAAGTTAATATTGACTCTATAGCGGGACCTAGCGAAATACTTGTCATAGCAGATGATAGTGCTAATGCAGTTTATGTAGCAGCGGATATGCTTTCACAAGCAGAGCACGACGAAATGGCATCAGCAATACTTGTAACAGATAGTGAAAAATTGGCAGAAGAAGTAAAAAAAGAATTGTATATACAAACAGAACAATTAGAAAGAAAAGAAATCATACTAAAATCACTTGAAAATTATGGTTTAATAGTAATAGCAAAAGATATGAAGCAAGCTTGTGAATTGTCAAACCGCATTGCACCAGAACATATGGAAATTTGTACAAAAGCACCTTTTGAATTGCTGCCTTATATTAAAAATGCAGGTGCTATATTTTTGGGACACTATACACCGGAACCTTTAGGGGATTATATGGCAGGGCCAAATCACGTACTGCCTACAGGAGGTACAGCAAGATTTTTTTCACCTCTTTCTGTAGACGATTTTATTAAAAAATCAAGTATACTATCATTTAGTAAAGAGGCGTTTTTAGAATTGTCTGATGATGTTATGACATTTGCAAAGGGAGAAGGACTGACAGCACACGCAAATGCTGTTTCAGTAAGAAAGGAGAAATGATATGAGAACAGCTGAAATAAAAAGAAATACTTTTGAAACCAGTATTACATTAAATATCAATATAGATGGCAAAGGAGAAAATAGTATTGATACAGGAATAGGATTTTTTGATCATATGTTAACACATATTTCTAAACACGGTTTTATAGATATGAAATTAAAAGCAGAAGGAGATTTACACGTAGATTGTCATCATACTGTGGAAGATGTAGGTATTGTATTGGGAAAAGCAATAGCACAAGCATTAGGAGATAAAAAAGGCATCAAAAGATATGGTAGTTTTGTATTGCCTATGGAAGAAGCACTTGTGCTGTGTGCATTGGATATTTCCGGAAGACCTTATTTGGGATATGATGCTACATTCCAGACTGAAAAAATAGGTGCTATGGACACACAAATGATAGAAGAATTTTTTAGAGCAGTATGCCTTCACGCAGGATTAAATTTACATATCAAAGTGTTTACAGGAAAAAATGACCATCATATTGCAGAGGCAATGTTTAAAGCATTTGGAAAGGCACTTGATATTGCAACAAGTTATGATGAAAGAATAGAAGGAGTACTTTCTACAAAGGGAATGTTGGAGGGATAACAAATGATTGCAGTTATTGATTATGGTATGGGGAATTTGAGAAGTGTTCAAAAGGCTTTTGAATATTTAGGATATAAAGCAGTCATAACACAGCAACCAAGTGAAATACAAAAAGCAGATAAAGTGGTATTACCAGGAGTAGGGGCTTTTAGAGATGCTATGCAGACAATAAAACAAAAAGGGATTGATAAAGTGCTTTATGATGTGGTAGAGCAAAAAAAGCCACTTCTGGGAATTTGTTTAGGTATGCAGATGTTTTTTGAAAAAAGCTATGAATATGGAGAACATAAAGGACTGGGAATATTGCAGGGAGAAATTGTAAAATTGCCAGAGAATGTAAAAATTCCTCATATGGGTTGGAATTCTTTAAATATAAAAAAGAAAAATCCTTTGTTTGAAGGGCTTTCACAAGAGCCTTATGTTTATTTTGTACACTCTTATCATTTGAATACAGAAGCAGATATTGTCAGTGCAACAACATATTATGGTAAAGAAATACAAGTAGCAGCACAAAAAGAAAATGTGTTTGCGTTACAGTTTCACCCTGAAAAAAGCGGTGATGTAGGCTTAAATATATTACAAAATTTTGGGAGGTTATAACAAATGCAGATTTATGCAGCAGTAGATATCAAAAATGGCAAATGTGTGAGATTAAAACAGGGAAAATTTGATGATGTAACAGTGTACGAACAAAATCCTGTAAAAGCAGCAAAAAATTGGATAGAAAAAGGAGCAAGTTATTTGCACATAGTAGATTTAGATGGTGCAAAACAAGGCATATCACAAAATGAGCAAATACTAGAGGAAATTGTAAAATTAAGTGATGTACCAGTACAAACAGGGGGAGGCGTACGTTCTCTGGAGGATATACAAAGAAAATTGTCAAAAGGCGTATCTCGTGTGATATTGGGTACAGTTGCTGTAAAACAGCCTTTGTTGGTAAAACAGGCAGTAGAAAAATTTGGAGTAGATAGTATTGTAGTGGGTATTGATGCGAAAAATGGTAATGTTGCAGTAGCAGGTTGGGAAGAAGTCAGCAATATTTCTGCATTAGAATTGTGTTTGAAAATGAAAGAATATGGTGTGAAAACAGTGATATATACAGACATTGCAAAAGATGGTATGATGTCTGGAGGAAATGTAGAGACAACAAAAGAACTTGTTGATAAAACAGGTATGGATATTATAGCATCAGGAGGTATCTCTAGTATGCAGGATTTGGAAAATGTAAAAAATAGTAATGTGCAAGGTGTTATTGTAGGAAAAGCATTGTATCAGGGTGTGCTGGATTTGACAGAAATTGTAAAAAAGTTTGAATAATATAAATATTGACAAAAACTTTGTTTTGCTCATTATAGATGAAATTTTAGTAGTATTTTAAAAAAAGAAAGGAAGAAACATTGTGCATACCAAAAGAATTATACCTTGTTTAGATGTAAAAAATGGCAGAGTGGTAAAAGGGGTAAATTTTGTAAATTTAAAAGATGCAGGTGACCCTGTAGAAATTGCTTCTTATTACAATCAATCTATGGCAGATGAGCTGGTATTTTTGGATATTACAGCATCTTCTGATGCTAGAAATATTATGTTAGATGTAGTAAAAAGAACAGCAGAGCAGGTGTTTATCCCTCTTACAGTAGGGGGAGGTATTAGAACAATAGAAGATTTTAGAAAAATATTGAGTGCAGGAGCAGATAAAATTTCAGTAAATAGTGCTGCATTAAAAAGACCAGAAATGATAAAACAAGCTGCAGAAAAATTTGGAAATCAGTGTGTTGTTGTTGCTATAGATGCCAAAGCAAGACCCGAGGGCGGTTTTGATGTGTATTTGAATGGTGGGAGAGTAAATACTGGTAGAGATGCAGTGGAGTGGGCATTAGAAGCAGAGGATTTAGGAGCAGGAGAAATACTTTTAACAAGTATGGATTGTGATGGTGTGAAAAATGGATATGATATCGCATTAACAAAGGCAATCGCTTCAAAAGTAAAAATACCTGTGATTGCCTCAGGTGGAGCAGGAAAAAAACAGCATTTTTATGATGTGCTTACACAAGGAGAAGCAGATGCAGCACTTGCCGCATCACTGTTTCATTTTAGAGAATTGGAAATTAGAGAATTAAAACAGTATTTGAATGAAAAAGAAATAGCTGTTAGGATATAGTGAAGGAGAAAAAGATGTCTTTTATAGAACAATTAAAATTTGACGAAAAGGGTTTGATACCTGTTATTACACAAGACTACCAAAATGGACAAGTGCTTATGTTAGCCTATGCTAATAGAGAAGCAATGGAATTGACATTACAAAAAGGAACAGTACATTATTACAGCAGAAGTAGAAAACAGCTGTGGCACAAAGGAGAAACGTCAGGACATTTTCAGCACGTAAAACAAATATTGTATGACTGTGATGCAGATGCTGTTTTGATAAAAATTGAACAAATAGGAGCAGCTTGCCATACAGGAAAACGTTCTTGTTTTTATAGAAATGAAAAAGGGGAGGAAGTATTATAATGAAAAACAGTGAAGTGCTTTATGAACTGTATGATATTATATTAGATAGAAAAAGCAATGTAAAAGAAGGTTCTTATACCAATTATTTGTTTGAAAAAGGATTAGATAAAATATTAAAAAAAGTAGGAGAAGAAGCAACAGAAACCATTATTGCAGCAAAAAATGAGGATAAAAAAGAAGTAATATATGAATTGTCTGATTTATTGTACCACATATCTGTATTGCTTGCAGAAAAAGAAATTACTTGGCAAGAAGTATTTGAGGAATTGCAAAAAAGAGAGTTAAAACAAGGAAATTTAAAACAATTTCATACTAGAACAGAAATTTGAGCTTGTACGACAAAAATTTTTTTGTTAGACAGGCAATATTTTACAAAATGCCTCATAGTATAGAGATGTAACAATAAACATTTCTTAAATTTAAGGAGGTATTATAGTATGAATGGATTTGGTTGTGGTTGTGGAGAAAATTGGATTTGGATATTATTGCTTTTATGCTGCTGTGGCAATGGCAATAATGGCGGTTTTGGAGATAATTCCTGGCTGTGGATAATATTGCTTTTGTGCTGCTGTGGCAATAATAACAATCAGTTGGGAAATAACTGTGGCTGCTAATAATAAAAAATGAGGGAAGTCGTATTTGTTTTTCATATGATTTAAAAAGCAAAAAGACCTTTCAGAGTATTCTGAAGGGTCTTTTGTGTTGATAACTAAATTGTTCTTTTCCAAAAATTTAGTGTTTTCTGAAATTTTTGTGTGTTTGAAATACCATTAAGCCAATTTTGATAAAATTCAGTAAAACTATAGGCAACAAATCTATAGATACCACCTCTGTCTGTTTCAAATATTTGCCCATATCTTTTACCACAAGTTATTAAACCAAACCACCATATACCATTTGTTCCAAGTTCAAGAAATCCATCTGTATCACACAAATCAGTATCATTTTCATAAATAAAATAGATTTGAGGATTTTGTTTATAGCATTGTTTGTCAAACTCGAAATTTATCTCAAGCAATTCTAGTTCATATTCTTTCAATAGCAAAGGTTGAGGCAAAAATTCCCTTCCAAGACTGTATCTATATTCTTCATAGCGTTTTTGTATTCTGGGAGTTTTTCCTTTTGTTAAAATTTTTCCGAAGGGATATATTCCATACTCTGGCCCTGCACCTCCGTCACCAACTTCTGTAATAAACTGAGCATAATCTTTTGGAAGTATAAAATGGTATTTTTCTTCTACTTTGTGAACAAACTCTTTATTAACAGGGCAATTCAGTTTGTAATGGTGGCGTGAAACACCAAATATTTCATATTTTTTATCAATACGTCTAGCTTTACGAAGTATATTATTTACTTTCTTTCTATGAAACATAATAACCTCCAGATAAAATTTTAAAATAGTATATAGCATTTTATTAAAAAATAACAATGTTATGGAAGCCTTTTTTTCCTTTTTGTACTAAAACCTCGTTGTTTGTAAAATCAGCAATGGTTACTTTATGTTCTATAGAAGTGATTTTTTTATCAGCTACTTTAATGCCGCCCTGCTGTACCAGCCTGCGAGCTTCAGAACGAGAAGGTACAATGCCAGCAGTTGTCAAAAGTGTAATAATATCAATACCATCAACAAATTCTGCTGTAGACATTTCTGTAGTAGGAACAGAACCACCAGCAGCACCTTTTTCAAATAAAGATTTTGCTGCTTGTTGTGCTTTTGTTGCTTCTTGCTCATTGTGTACAATTTTGGTCAATTCAAATGCAAGCACTTCTTTTGCTTTGTTGATTTCGCTGCCTTCTAAAGCAGAAAGACGGTTTACTTCTTCCATAGGCAAAAATGTCAAAAGACTAAGACATTTTTTTACATCTTTGTCATCGATATTTCTCCAGTATTGATAAAATTCATAAGGAGATGTTTTAGAAGCATCTAACCAAACAGCACCGTTTTCTGTTTTACCCATTTTTTTGCCTTCACTGTTTGTCAAAAGTGAGAATGTCATACCATAAGCTGGTTTACTTTCTTTTCTTCGTATTAAATCCACACCTGCAATAATATTTGACCATTGGTCGTTGCCACCTAACTGCATAACACAGTTGTAACGTTTGTTTAATTCTAAAAAGTCATATGCCTGCATAATCATATAATTAAATTCTAAAAAAGAAAGTCCTTTTTCCATTCTTGTTTTAAAACATTCTGCTGTAAGCATTTTGTTTACAGAAAAGCTGACACCGATTTCTCTTAAAAATTCAATATAGTTGAGATTTCTTAACCAGTCTGCATTGTTTACAATAATTGCTTTGTCATCATTAAAATCTATAAAATGAGAAAGTTGTTTTTTGAAACAATCTACATTATGGTCAATTTCTTCTGTTGTCATCATACGACGCATATCTGTTTTGCCAGTAGGGTCACCTATCATACCAGTGCCGCCGCCCATAAGACAAATAGGTTTGTGTCCGCATCTTTGCATATGAGCCATAGCCATAACTGTTAAAAAGTGTCCTACGTGAAGACTGTCAGCTGTAGGGTCAAAGCCAATATAAAATGTAACAGGCTCGTTTTTAGAAAATAATTGTCTAATTTCGTCTTCGTGAGTCATTTGTTCAATAAATCCTCTTTCTTTTAGTACATCATAAGCATTTGTTTTTTCCATATTAATAACTCCTTTATTATAAATATTATTTTTTTAAGGAAGTAATAAAAAAAGGCTTCTTCGTCCAAAAGGACGAGGAAACCCGTGGTACCACCTTAATTCGTATTAAAAAATACCTTTTACCACAATAACGAGCGGTAACCGTTCTGCCTTTGTAACAATATTGTATACTCTTGCAGAAAGCTCCTGAGGCGTAATTTACAAATACTGTGCTGCAGTTTTTTCAGCAAACAAACTGCTCTCTGCTATTGTAACCAGTTTTGCCCATATCTCAATCATAGCTAATCTATTTTTTCAGTATAGTAACATAATGAAAACATAAAGTCAATAAAAAAATAATGCAATATGATATAATATTTCTAATAATATAGTGTAAAAAATTAAAAAATTTTTAAAAGAAATAGTATAAAAAAATTAAGAAAGGTATTTTATAATAGTGCTGTTTAAAATAAGAATACAGTTTTTTTAAAGAAGGGAGTTTTGTTTTATGAGAAGAATTTTGTTGTTATTGACATCGATTGTTGTAGCGTTGGGTATGGCAGCCTGCGGAAAAAGTGGACAAGTAGAAAGTGAACAAAATAATAGTACACCAGAGGCAACTGTAGCAGCTTTGTTGGACGCAGTAAAAGAAGGTGACCAAACAAAAGTAAATCAATATGTAGCACAAAATGATAGTATGTATTCAGAAGAAAGTGAAACAGATATTACACAATCAAAAATAATGTTTGAAAATATTACATATGATATACAGTCTGTAGATGTGATAGATACAGAAGGTACAGCTGGTGTAGCAGTAGATATTACAAATATAGATATGAATATTGTAATGCAAGAATATATGAAAAAGGCATTAGAAGCATCTGAAAATAGTACAGATATGACACAAGAAGAAGCTATGACACTTTTAAAAGATAGTATTGCAGAAAATAAAGAAAATACCATTACAAAAACAGTGAATTTAGAAGTAAAAAAAGCAGAGGACGGACAATGGAAAGTAAAAACAACAGACGAATTAAATACGATATTAACGGGTGGTTTGTCAGAAGAAACATTTCAATAAATTTAGTATATTAAAAAATTTTTAAAGAAAATAGTATAGCAATATTATAAAAAGTGTTTTATAATAATGTGGTATGTTTAAAACAAGTTTTTGACGAATAGTAGTATTGTATCATAATAGTATGAATAAGGAAGGGAGTTTTTAAATTATGAGAAAAATTTTGTTGTTGTTGACATCAGTAATGATGGTGTTGGGTATGGCAGCCTGCGGCGGTGGCGGCGGTGGAGAAGAACAAAGTACAAATACACCAGAAGCAGCAGTAGCGGGTTATTTAGATGCGTTTAAAGCAGTTGACCAGGCAAAATTAAATGAATATGTAACAGAAGATGATGTAATGTATTCAGAAGATACAGAAGGTGTCAATTCAGAAGCACAAGTTGTATTTGGAAATATTTCATATGAAATAAAATCTGTAAATGCAGAAGAAGGAAGCACTACAGCTACTGTAACAACAGATGTTACAAATGTAGATATGACAGCAGTAATGCAAAGTATGATGACAGCAGCAATGACAGAAAGTGGAGACGTTGAAGCAATGGACGAAGAAAAATCTATGGAAATGCTCAAACAAGCCATTGAAGACAATAAAGAAAACAAAATTACAAAAACTGTAGATATAGAAGTAACAAAAGTAGATGACCAATGGAAAGTAAAATCAACAGATGAATTACTTACTGCTTTATCAGGCGGTATTGCACCCACTTTTTAATGATGTAAATAAGTAGTCTAAAACAGTTTTAAACAATTATAATAAGTATAAGTAGAAAAGTATAAAAAGAGAAGTCATATTAAATGGCTTCTCTTTTTACATTTTATAAAAGTGTCACAGCATTTTTGCAAATAGTTACAATGACATCAACTGCTTTTTCCATAGAAGAAACAGAAATATATTCATAAGGGCCGTGAAAATTGTGACCACCTGTAAATAAATTAGGACAAGGAAGTCCTTTAAAGGAAAGCCTTGCACCATCTGTACCGCCACGTATAGGTTGTATAATAGGAGTGATACCACATTGTTCCATAGAAGATTTTGCAAGTTCTATAATGTGAGGTTTGTCTTGTATCTGCGTTAGCATATTTTGGTATTCATCATATATTGTTAAATAAATTCTGTCGTGATATTTTTCATTTTTTTCTGCAATCATATTTTCGATAAATTCTTTTCTTTTTTGAAAACATTGCTGGTCAAAATCTCTTATAATATAAGAAAGTGTAGCAGAACCTACATTACTGTTGCAATAACATAAATGATAAAAACCTTCATAGCCTTCTGTGTGAGAAGGTGTTTGCTCCGCAGGGAAAGAAGATATAATTTCCGCTGCAATGAGAGCCGCATTTATCATAGTATTTTTGGCTGTTCCAGTATGAACGCTTTTGCCTTGTATAGTAATGTTGGCACGAGCCGCATTAAAATTTTCATATTCTAATTCCCCAACAGCACCGCCGTCTACAGTATAAGCAAAATCTGCACCAAAAGCAGAAACATTAAAAAGGTCAGCACCTCTGCCAATTTCTTCATCAGGAGTAAAACAAATGGCAATATTGCCATGTTCAATTTCTGTATGTTGCTTTAAATATTGCATAGCAGTTAATATTTCGGCAATACCTGCTTTGTCATCTGCTCCTAGTAGTGTAATACCATCTGAGGTAATAATTGTTTGCCCTTTATATTGCAATAAAGAAGGAAATTCTAAAGGAGAAAGCGTTGTATTCGCTTTTAAAACAATGTCTTTTCCGTCATAATTTTCAGTAATTTGAGGACAAACGTGCTCCCCTGAAGCATCAGGGCTGGTATCCATATGAGCAATAAAGCCTATTGTTGGAATTTGTTTTGTTGTATTAGAAGGTAAAAAAGCAGTCACGTAACTGTTTTCATCTACAGTAATGTTGACTAAGCCAATTTGTTTACATTCTTCTGCTAAAAAAGAAGCAAAAACAGACTGCTGTGGTGTGCTAGGGCAAGTTTTTACAGCTTCGTCTGAAGTAGTGTGATATGTTACATATTCTAAAAACCTATCTGTAACAGTTTTCAAAAAACCATCTCCTTGTGTATACATTTTATTTTGAAATAATGCTATTTTAACACGATATTTAATTTTTAACCAGAACAAAAAGGGGAAAATAGCATTTTTAATGAATTTTTGTGTAAAAAATAGAAAATATGGTATAATAGTCATTGTAAATGGTAATTTTATAAGGGGAAAATTTATAATGATAATAGGTGCGATATTGGAAAAAGGAGAAGAAAGATATACTTATTTGAAAAAAGATTTTTGATTTACTTGACAAATTTCAAAAAGAATATTGTAAAAAAGTTTAGAGAAGCATTTCCTTTCAGTAAAGATTTGGCAAAGTATAATAATGTTGTAATAGATGAAAATGTAGCATATGAAAAATGGCTGAAAGAAAAAAATAAAAAAATGTATAAAAAATGCTTGACAAGGAAATAAAAATAAAGTATAGTAATTGAGCTGTTAACATTTTGCTGTTATAGAATTTGGAAAAAGAAGAAAAAATAGTAAAAAAAGTGTTGACAAATGAAAAAAAATAATGTAATATGTAGAAGTTAATTGCTGAAAAGTAATAAACTAAAAAGTATGGAGAGGTGTCCGAGTGGTTTAAGGAGCTGGTCTTGAAAACCAGTGACTCCGCAAGGGGCCGTGGGTTCGAATCCCACCCTCTCCGCCATATCAATTTTGTTGAGAGCATTTGGAGAAGTACCCAAGTGGTTGAAGGGGCTCGCCTGGAAAGCGGGTAGGTCGTTAGTAGCGGCGCGTGGGTTCAAATCCCACCTTCTCCGTTTTAAAAAAATAAATTTTTTTTAAAAAAAGTTGTTGACAAATGATGAAAAAAGAGTATAATAATTACTCGTGACTGTTAAAAACAGTTGACAAAAGAGCACTAAAAAATGTTTTAAAAAAATAAAAAAAGTGCTTGACAAGTTAAAAAAGTGATGGTATTATATATCACGCCGACTTCGAAAAAAGTCGAAACAAAAAACAAATTGGTCCTTGAAAACTGAACAGTTAAGAAATAAAACACAACCCAAGTCTATTCAAATTTTTTGTAGATTTTTAGAAAAAAATCTAATATAAAAAAGTCAGAGTAATCTGAGACAGAGGATTTTAATATAAGAGTTTGATCCTGGCTCAGGATGAACGCTGGCGGCGTGCTTAACACATGCAAGTCGAGCGAAAATAATTGAGAGCTTGCTTTTGATTATTTTAGCGGCGGACGGGTGAGTAACGTGTGGGTAACCTGCCTTTTACTGGGGAATAATCGTTGGAAACGACGACTAATACCGCATACGGTTCTTGGAAGGCATCTTCTAAGAAAGAAAGGATTTATTCGGTAAAAGATGGGCCCGCATCTGATTAGCTAGTTGGTGAGATAATAGCCCACCA